>NZ_JBNAFT010000001.1:0-124952 GCF_049800815.1 Microbacterium sp. S308A+
GGAGCATCCGTTCCTTGAGAACTCAACAGCGTGCACTTGTCAAATGCCAAGTAACCTCGCCTCGGCTTCGGCTGGGGGAGATTCCTTTGGATCGAAGACCACTCTTTTTGGGTGGCATTGGATGAAGTCAGTTGATTTTGTCTCTTTGGTCAGTTTCGAACTCGCTGCGGCCTCGTTTTCCCGGGGTTGTATGCATTTTTTCTTTACGGAGAGTTTGATCCTGGCTCAGGATGAACGCTGGCGGCGTGCTTAACACATGCAAGTCGAACGATGAACCCTTAGCTTGCTTTGGGGGATTAGTGGCGAACGGGTGAGTAACACGTGAGCAACCTGCCCTTCACTCTGGGATAAGCGCTGGAAACGGCGTCTAATACTGGATATGAGACGCAACCGCATGGTTAGTGTTTGGAAAGATTTTTTGGTGGAGGATGGGCTCGCGGCCTATCAGCTTGTTGGTGAGGTAATGGCTCACCAAGGCGTCGACGGGTAGCCGGCCTGAGAGGGTGACCGGCCACACTGGGACTGAGACACGGCCCAGACTCCTACGGGAGGCAGCAGTGGGGAATATTGCACAATGGGCGGAAGCCTGATGCAGCAACGCCGCGTGAGGGATGACGGCCTTCGGGTTGTAAACCTCTTTTAGCAGGGAAGAAGCGTGAGTGACGGTACCTGCAGAAAAAGCGCCGGCTAACTACGTGCCAGCAGCCGCGGTAATACGTAGGGCGCAAGCGTTATCCGGAATTATTGGGCGTAAAGAGCTCGTAGGCGGTCTGTCGCGTCTGCTGTGAAATCCCGAGGCTCAACCTCGGGCCTGCAGTGGGTACGGGCAGACTAGAGTGCGGTAGGGGAGATTGGAATTCCTGGTGTAGCGGTGGAATGCGCAGATATCAGGAGGAACACCGATGGCGAAGGCAGATCTCTGGGCCGTAACTGACGCTGAGGAGCGAAAGGGTGGGGAGCAAACAGGCTTAGATACCCTGGTAGTCCACCCCGTAAACGTTGGGAACTAGTTGTGGGGTCCTTTCCACGGATTCCGTGACGCAGCTAACGCATTAAGTTCCCCGCCTGGGGAGTACGGCCGCAAGGCTAAAACTCAAAGGAATTGACGGGGACCCGCACAAGCGGCGGAGCATGCGGATTAATTCGATGCAACGCGAAGAACCTTACCAAGGCTTGACATACACGAGAACGGGCCAGAAATGGTCAACTCTTTGGACACTCGTGAACAGGTGGTGCATGGTTGTCGTCAGCTCGTGTCGTGAGATGTTGGGTTAAGTCCCGCAACGAGCGCAACCCTCGTTCTATGTTGCCAGCACGTTATGGTGGGAACTCATGGGATACTGCCGGGGTCAACTCGGAGGAAGGTGGGGATGACGTCAAATCATCATGCCCCTTATGTCTTGGGCTTCACGCATGCTACAATGGCCGGTACAAAGGGCTGCAATACCGTGAGGTGGAGCGAATCCCAAAAAGCCGGTCCCAGTTCGGATTGAGGTCTGCAACTCGACCTCATGAAGTCGGAGTCGCTAGTAATCGCAGATCAGCAACGCTGCGGTGAATACGTTCCCGGGTCTTGTACACACCGCCCGTCAAGTCATGAAAGTCGGTAACACCTGAAGCCGGTGGCCTAACCCTTGTGGAGGGAGCCGTCGAAGGTGGGATCGGTAATTAGGACTAAGTCGTAACAAGGTAGCCGTACCGGAAGGTGCGGCTGGATCACCTCCTTTCTAAGGAGCATCTGACACTTTCGGGTGTCCAGAACCCAGGTCGAATCCGAATGTGGTTCGCTGGGGCTCATGGGTGGAACGTTTGACATGGCATCAGCGCAGTTTGTTTCTCTGAGTACGCCGTTCGCGGTGGGAAAGGGGGGATGGGTGAGCGGGGTGTCTGCACGCTGTTGGGTCCTGAGGGACCGGATGTGAGTCCGTTCCTCTGGGCCTCTTGCTGTCTTCCTTTGTGGGAGGTGGGGAGGGGTGCCGCCCGTACTTTGAGAACTACACAGTGGACGCGAGCATCTTCGACATGGCCCTTTGGGGTTGTGTCGTTTTGATGATCTTAAAGATCATTAGTCAATTTCGAATTTTTCGATTCTTGATGAACTCATGTGATTTCAAGTCTTTAAGAGCAAACGGTGGATGCCTTGGCATCTGGAGCCGAAGAAGGACGTAGCAATCTGCGATAAGCCTCGGGGAACTGATAAGCGAGTTTTGATCCGAGGATGTCCGAATGGGGAAACCCCGCTGGGCGGCGTGCCGACCTAGTGACTCCCGCCTGAATATATAGGGCGGGTAGAGGGAACGTGGGGAAGTGAAACATCTCAGTACCCACAGGAAGAGAAAGCAACCGCGATTCCGTTAGTAGTGGCGAGCGAAACCGGATCAGGCTAAACCGGGTGTGTGTGATAGCCGGCAGGCGTTGCATGCTCGGGGTTGTGGGACATACCTGATTTTTCTGCCGAAGGATCGACGTGACAGAAGCGTATAGACGAACGGTCTTGAAAGGCCGGTCATAGAGGGTGCCAACCCCGTAGTCGAAATGCGTGTTCTGGCGTGGTGTGTATCCCAAGTAGCACGGGGCCCGAGAAATCCCGTGTGAATCTGTCAGGACCACCTGATAAGCCTAAATACTCCCAGATGACCGATAGCGGACAAGTACCGTGAGGGAAAGGTGAAAAGTACCCCGGGAGGGGAGTGAAATAGTACCTGAAACCGTTTGCTTACAAACCGTTGGAGCACCCCTGGTAGGTGTGACAGCGTGCCTTTTGAAGAATGAGCCTGCGAGTTAGTGATATGTGGCGAGGTTAACCCGTGTGGGGTAGCCGTAGCGAAAGCGAGTCTGAATAGGGCGTTTTAGTCGCATGTCCTAGACCCGAAGCGAAGTGATCTATCCATGGCCAGGCTGAAGCGACGGTAAGACGTCGTGGAGGGCCGAACCCACTTAGGTTGAAAACTGAGGGGATGAGCTGTGGATAGGGGTGAAAGGCCAATCAAACTTCGTGATAGCTGGTTCTCTCCGAAATGCATTTAGGTGCAGCGTTGCGTGTTTCTTGCCGGAGGTAGAGCTACTGGATGGCCGATGGGCCCTACAAGGTTACTGACGTCAGCCAAACTCCGAATGCCGGTAAGTGAGAGCGCAGCAGTGAGACTGTGGGGGATAAGCTTCATAGTCGAGAGGGAAACAACCCAGACCACCAACTAAGGTCCCTAAGCGCGTGCTAAGTGGGAAAGGATGTGGAGTTGCTCAGACAACCAGGAGGTTGGCTTAGAAGCAGCCACCCTTGAAAGAGTGCGTAATAGCTCACTGGTCAAGTGATTCCGCGCCGACAATGTAACGGGGCTCAAGCACGCCACCGAAGTTGTGGCATTGACATTATTGGTAGGCCTTCGTGGTCCAGCCGTGTTGATGGGTAGGAGAGCGTCGTGTGGCGAGTGAAGCGGCGGTGTGAACCAGCCGTGGACGCTACACGAGTGAGAATGCAGGCATGAGTAGCGAAAGACGTGTGAGAAACACGTCCTCCGGAAGACCAAGGGTTCCAGGGTCAAGCTAATCTTCCCTGGGTAAGTCGGGACCTAAGGCGAGGCCGACAGGCGTAGTCGATGGACAACGGGTTGATATTCCCGTACCGGCGAAGAACCGCCCAAGCTAATCCAGTGGTGCTAAGCGCCCAAACCAGTGCATCGTCACCTTCGGGTGGCACCGTGCTGGGGAGCGCGCGACCCCATGCTGGTGCGGCTAGCGTATTAACAGGTGTGACGCAGGAAGGTAGCCCAAGCCAGGCGATGGTTGTCCTGGTGCAAGTGCGTAGGCCGAACGGTAGGCAAATCCGCCGTTCATGCAGGCTGAGACACGATGCGGATGAAAAGTGGGTGATCCTATGCTGCCGAGAAAAGCATCGACGCGAGGTTCTAGCTGCCCGTACCCCAAACCGACTCAGGTGGTCAGGTAGAGAATACCAAGGAGATCGAGAGAATCGTGGTTAAGGAACTCGGCAAAATGCCCCCGTAACTTCGGGAGAAGGGGGGCCATCCACTTATTAGGATTTACTCCGAAAGGGTGTGGTGGCCGCAGAGACTAGTGGGTAGCGACTGTTTACTAAAAACACAGGTCCGTGCCAAGTCGCAAGACGATGTATACGGACTGACGCCTGCCCGGTGCTGGAAGGTTAAGAGGACGGGTTAGCTTCGGCGAAGCTCAGAATTTAAGCCCCAGTAAACGGCGGTGGTAACTATAACCATCCTAAGGTAGCGAAATTCCTTGTCGGGTAAGTTCCGACCTGCACGAATGGCGTAACGACTTCCCAACTGTCTCAACCGCGAACTCGGCGAAATTGCATTACGAGTAAAGATGCTCGTTACGCGCAGCAGGACGGAAAGACCCCGTGACCTTTACTACAGCTTGGTATTGGTGTTCGGTGTGGCTTGTGTAGGATAGGTGGGAGACTTTGAAGCGTGGACGCCAGTTCATGTGGAGTCATTGTTGAAATACCACTCTGGTCACTCTGGATATCTAACTTCGAACCGTGATCCGGTTCAGGGACAGTGCCTGGTGGGTAGTTTAACTGGGGCGGTTGCCTCCCAAAGAGTAACGGAGGCGCCCAAAGGTTCCCTCAACCTGGTTGGCAATCAGGTGTCGAGTGTAAGTGCACAAGGGAGCTTGACTGTGAGACTGACAGGTCGAGCAGGGACGAAAGTCGGGACTAGTGATCCGGCAGTGGCTTGTGGAAGCGCTGTCGCTCAACGGATAAAAGGTACCTCGGGGATAACAGGCTGATCTTGCCCAAGAGTCCATATCGACGGCATGGTTTGGCACCTCGATGTCGGCTCGTCGCATCCTGGGGCTGGAGTAGGTCCCAAGGGTTGGGCTGTTCGCCCATTAAAGCGGTACGCGAGCTGGGTTTAGAACGTCGTGAGACAGTTCGGTCCCTATCCGCTGCGCGCGTAGGAAGTTTGAGAGGATCTGACCCTAGTACGAGAGGACCGGGTTGGACGAACCTCTGGTGTGCCAGTTGTTCCGCCAGGAGCACCGCTGGTTAGCTACGTTCGGGATGGATAACCGCTGAAAGCATCTAAGCGGGAAGCCGGCCTCAAGATGAGACTTCCATCACCTTCGGGTGGAGAGGCTCCCAGCCAGACTACTGGGTTGATAGGCCAGATGTGGAAGCACGGTAACGTGTGCAGCTGACTGGTACTAATAAGCCGATGACTTGATAACACACCGTTCTTGGTGCTTGCGTCCACTTTGTGGTTCTCGACGTATGGTCGGGAACCACACAACATCTTGTGTTGTGTGTATGACTGAAACGTCAATAGTGTTTCGGCGGCCATAGCGTGAGGGAAACGCCCGGTCACATTCCGAACCCGGAAGCTAAGCCTCACAGCGCCGATGGTACTGCAGGGGGGACCCTGTGGGAGAGTAGGACACCGCCGGACTCCCTTTACGGAATGGCCACCCAGAGATGGGTGGCCATTCTGCGTTAACGAGAGTCGCCTGAGAGGAACAAGCCATGTCGGAAGAGGACCAGCGTCGCGGCGGCTCGGAACGGCCGAGGAAGCGGTTCGTCGACGGCGATCGTGGAACGAAGAGTGGTCGCCCTGGACGTCCGATGCCGCAGAATGGGACATCGGCGGGCGGACGGCGCTTTCCTGCCCGTGACGACGGAAGGCGCGACGACGACCGCGCTGGCGGCGGAGCCTCCCCGCAGGACGCGAACCCTGCACGAGGCGAAGGCGCAGCCCACCGCGATCGGCCGCGTCGTGGTGCCGCCCCGCGCGGCGACGACCGGCGGGGCGGACAGACGGGCGGGCGCGCACGGCGAGACGGATTCGCTCCTCGCGATGCGGATGAGCGCCGTGAACGGGGCGATGAGCGTGGCCGTTCGACGAGAGGCGTGCAGCGCCGTGACGGTGACGACCCGCGCTATCGAGCGGGCGGCGTCACCGGCCGGCCGCAGCGCGGCCGCGCGGATGGTCGCGCTGACGGCGAGCACCGACTCGGCGACTCCGGCGCCGGCCACGGAGAGGTCCGCTCACGACGTCGTGATGAGGGTGCGCAGCACCGCGGTGGCGGTGCGCGTCCGTCGCGCGGGCACGATCAGGGCCGCGATCGGCGGCAGGGCATGTCGCGCCGGAACGTCGAGGATCGCGGCCGGACGTCGAGCACGCGGCGCGAGAGCGGAGCGGATCGGGGCGTTGCCGACCAGGGTCGGCGACCGCGTCGTGACGCGTTCGCGGGGGACCGACCTCGGGACCCGTTCCTCCCTGAGGAGATCACGCCGCGTGACCTTCACCCGGCAGCGCGCAACGAGCTGAAGACCCTGAGCAAGGAGAACGCCGAGACCGTGGCCAGGCACCTGGCGATGGCGTCGCGCCTGATCGAGGAGGACCCGGCGTTGGCGCACGAGCATGCCGTCGCGGCGTCGCGTCGTGCCGGCCGGGTCGCGGTGGTCCGCGAGTCCGTGGGCATCACGGCCTACGCTCTCGGCGACTTCGCCTTGGCTCTGCGCGAGCTTCGGACCTATCGACGTATCTCCGGTCGTGACGACCAGATCGCCCTGATCGTGGACAGCGAGCGGGGGATGGGGCGACCGGACCGTGCGCTCGAGGAGGCGCGGGCGGTGGACCGTGCGACGCTTCCCGCGGAGACGCGGGTCGCGCTGGCGATCGCCATGTCGGGAGCCCGTCTCGATCGCGGGGAGGCGGAGCTCGCCCTGGGCGAGCTGGAGATCCCGGAGCTCGACCCGGACCGGGCGTTCGAGTGGAGCCCGGCCCTTTTCGCCGCCCGAGCTGCCGTCCTCGAGGATCTGGGACGGACCGAGGAGGCAGCCTTCTGGGAGGCACGTGCTGAGGTCGCAGCCGCGGCGCTAGGCCACGGTGAGGGCGATGAGATCCTGATCCAGGACGTACAGGCCGAAGACGAGGAGAGGCCGGGGACCGGCGCGGAGAGGCCGTCGGACGCGGTGTCGGAGGCGACCGAATGAGCCTCTTCTCACGTCGTGCCGACCGTCGGCAGGAGGTCGCGGACGAGCGGACCCCGTTGACCGATGTCGACGTGGTGCTTGCCGACCTCGACGGCGTGGTCTACGCGGGACCCGGACCGATCCCGTATGCGATCGAGAGCCTGCAGGGGGTCGAGCGTACCCGGCGCCTCGGCTACATCACCAACAACGCGGCGCGGACCGATTCCGCGGTCGCCGCCCATCTGACCGAGCTCGGGCTGAAGACGGCGGCGGACGAGGTGGTGACCAGCCCGCAAGCGGCGATGCGCCTTCTCGACGGGCTCATCCCCGCAGGATCGGCCGTCCTCGTCGTCGGCGGCGAAGGCCTCGTGGTCGAAGCGGAGAAGGCCGGTTACCGGGTCACTCGGAGTGCGGACGACGAGCCGCGGGCCGTCGTCCAGGGATTCGCGCCGGAGGTCGGCTGGCGGGACCTCGCCGAGGCGGCGTTCGCGTTGCGCACGCCCGAGGACGACGGCGGCATCCCGTGGATCGCCACGAACACCGACTGGACGATCCCACAGGCGCGCGGGCTCGCGCCGGGGAACGGCACGCTCGTGTCCGCCGTGCACACCGCCGTCGGGCGCCTGGCGACCGTCGCGGGCAAGCCGGAGACGCCGATCTTCGAGGAGGCGATCGCTCGGTTCGGAGCGAAGCGAGCCCTGTTCATCGGCGATCGGCTGGACACCGACATCCTCGGCGCGAACCGCGCGGGGATCGGCTCTGCGCTCGTGCTCACGGGAGTGGATCGCCCCAAGCACGTCCTGGCGGCGCCAGAGGACTCGCGTCCGACGTTCATCGTCGGTGACCTGCGCGAGCTGCATGAGCCCTACCCCACGGCCACCGTCGACGGCGACCGGGTGACTGTGCGGGGAGCCTCCGTACGGATCGACGGACCCGACGTCGTCATCGTGTCCGAAGGCGAGCGCCCGATCGACCTGTTGCGTGCCGGCGCGGCGGCCATCTGGCGTACCGGCCGCCAGATCTACGGATTCCGGGTGCCCGAACGCCTTTACGCGGACCCGTTCCACCGGCCGTAGCCGGCCGCCCGCGCGCGGCGCCGTCGGCGTCGCACGTGCGGGACGTAGAGTGGATGCCGTGAGCGAGGACAAGCCCGAGGAGCCGGCCGACGGTCTCTGGAGCCGCCTGCGTCTGATCGAGGGACAGCCGCTGGACGCTCGTGCAGAAGCGTACTCCGCGCTTCACGACGACCTCGCTCGGCGGCTCGAGAGCGCGCCGCGAGAATCCCGCGCCGAGCACGGATGACCGCCCGCCTCGACGCGACCCTCGCGGCGCGGGGACTCGCGAGGTCTCGCACTCATGCGGCGAGCCTGATCGCGGACGGCCTCGTCACGGTCAACGGTGCGCCGATTGTCAAGCCTTCCCACCGGGTGGGCGAGGAGGACGTCGTCACGGTCGCTGTGGCCGACCACTATGTCAGCCGCGGCGCCCACAAGCTGGTCCGTGCGCTCGACGGCTTCGAGGTGCCCGTCGCCGGACGCCTGGCGTTGGATATGGGCGCCTCGACGGGCGGATTCACCCAGGTGCTCCGTGAGCGGGGTGCACGGCGGGTGCTCGCGGTCGACGTCGGCCACGACCAGCTCGCGCCACCGCTACGGGAGGACCCGGCGGTGACGATGGTGGAGGGCTTCAACGTCCGCCATATGACGCCGGTCTCGCTCGCCGCGGCGACGGGAGAGCAGGAAGCGCCGGAGATCGTCGTCGGCGACCTCTCCTTCATCTCGCTCGCGCTCGTGCTGCCGGCGATCGCTGCGGTGGCCTCGCCGACCGCCGACGTGCTCCTTCTCGTGAAACCGCAGTTCGAGGTCGGGCGGACCGCTGTCCGCGGAGGGCTCGTGACGGACCCGGTGGCCCGTACCGATGCACTGGAGCGCACGCTGTGGAGTGCGTGGGACTCGGGGCTGGGGACATCAGGGATCCTCTCCTCCCCGATCCTCGGCACGCACGGGAACGCGGAATACCTCGTCCACCTCGTGCCCGGCGGAGGGACGGATCCGTCAGAATGGAGAGGAACGATCGAACGGATCGCAGGAGGACGATGAACGACCGGACCATCCTCGTCGTCGCGCACGCCCGCCGCGACGACACCGTCCACGCCGCACGTCGCGTGATCGCCGCCCTGACCGAGGCTGGCGTTCATCCCGTGCTCGCGTCCGAGGACAGGGAGGAGCTCGTGAGGGTCGATCCGGCCTTCGCCGCCGTGGACTCCCTCGGCGCGGATTCTCCTGTCGAGGACGTGGAGCTGGCGATCGTCCTGGGCGGTGACGGCACGATCCTCCGCGCGGCGGAGCTGGTCCGCGCAGGGGCGGCGCCGGTGCTGGGCATCAACATGGGTCACGTCGGCTTCCTCGCCGAGATCGAACGCGACGACATGGACGAGGCCGTCGCCCGCATCGTCGCCCGGGACTACGAGGTGGAGGAGCGGCTTGCGCTCTCCGTGCGCGTGAAGGACGCGACGGGCGAGGTCGTCTACGAGACCTGGGCCCTCAACGAGGCGACGGTCGAGAAGGCGAGCCGGGAGCGCATGATCGAGGTGGTGGTCGAGGTCGACGGGCGGCCGCTGTCCGCTTTCGGGTGCGACGGGATGGTCGTCTCGACACCGACAGGCTCCACGGCCTACAACTTCTCGGCCGGAGGCCCGGTCATCTGGCCCGGCGTCGAGGCGATCGCCGTCGTCCCGCTGTCGGCGCACGCCCTCTTCGCCCGGCCGCTCGTGGTGGCTCCCGAGGCCCCGGTCGCGATCGAGCTGCTGGAGCGCACCGACGGCACCGGCATCCTCTGGTGCGACGGTCGCCGCTCGCATGAGCTCCCCCCGGGGGCACGCGTGATCGTGCGCCGGTCCTCGCGTCCGGTCCGGCTGGCCCGGCTGCACCCGAGCCCTTTCACCGACCGGCTCGTGCGCAAGTTCCAGTTGCCCGTCGAGGGGTGGAGGGGAGCGCCGTGATCGAGGAGATCCGGCTCAAGGACCTCGGTGTGATCGCCGAGGCGATCCTCCCGATCGGGCCCGGGTTCACCGCCATCACCGGCGAGACCGGGGCGGGTAAGACGATGGTCGTGACGGGCCTCGGCCTGCTCCTCGGCGCACGGGCGGACTCCAGCGCCGTGCGTGCGGGAGCCGCCCAGGCCTCCGTGGCCGGTGTCTGGGTCGTCCCGAGAGCCGGGACCGTCGCCGACACCGTCGCTGACACCGGCGGCGAGCTGGAGCCCCTCGACGACGACCGCGGCGAGCTCTACATCTCGCGGACGCTCAGCGCCGAGGGGCGCAGCAGGGCGAGCGTCGGAGGACGCGCGGCGCCGGCCGGCGTGCTCGCGGATCTCGCCGGGGACCTCGTGGTCGTGCACGGCCAGTCCGAGCAGCTGCGCCTGAGGTCCACGACGGCGCAGCGCGAGGCGCTGGACCGCTTCGGCGGGGCGCCGCTCGCTGTCGCGGCCGAGGCATACACGGCGGCCTGGGAGCGATGGCGCATGCTCGCCGCCGAGCTCGAAGACCTCACCGCGCACCGAGACAACCGCCGTGCCGAGGCGGACGACCTCCGTGCGGCCCTCGCCCTCATCGAGGCGACCGACCCGCAGCCAGGGGAGGACGAGGCGCTCGCCGAGCGAGCGGAGCGACTGGCCAACGCGGAGGAGCTGAGGCTGGCGGCCTCTGTCGCCCGCTCGGCGCTCTCGGACGAGGAAGGGGGGAACGATGTCTCCTCCCTCGTGGCCGAGGCGCGCAGGGTGTTGGAGCGGGCGGGGGATCCGGAGCTCGCACCGATCGCCGAGAGCATCGCCGATCTCGGTTACCGTGCCGCCGACATCGCCGGCCAGCTCTCGGCCTTCCTCGCCGATCTCGACGAATCCGGTCCGCACGAGCTCGCGGCGGTCGAGGAGCGCCGCGCCGCCCTGGCGGTGCTCACGCGCGCACACGGCAGCCTCGACGCGGCCCGCCAGCTGTGGGAGACCGGTTCGGCGCGGCTGGCGGAGCTCGACGACGACGGCGATCGTCTGGAGCGTCTCACAGCCGAGCGTGACGCTGCCCGCCAGCGTCTCGATGACGCAGCGACGGCCCTCACCGCGCTCCGGGTCGATGCGGCGGGGCGCCTCGGCGCGGCCGTGACCGAGGAGCTGCACGCGCTCGCGATGCCCGACGCCCGTCTGGAGGTCGCGGTGTCCGAGGGGGCCGAGAGCGCGCATGGCCGCGACGACATCGCGATCCTCCTCGCTCCGCATCCGGGAGCGGATCCGCGCCCGGTGTCGCGGGGGGCTTCCGGGGGCGAGCTCTCGCGAGTCATGCTCGCGATCGAGGTCGTGATCGCCGGCGCCGATCCTGTGCCCACCTTCGTGTTCGACGAGGTCGACGCAGGGATCGGCGGCGCGGCCGCGATCGAGGTCGGCCGGCGTCTGGCTCGGCTCGCGCGCACCTCGCAGGTGATCGCGGTGACACATCTCGCGCAGGTCGCCGCTTTCGCCGGCAACCATCTCTCGGTCGTGAAGGCGAATGACGGGCAGGTCACGGCCTCCAGCGTCCGCCGGCTCGAGGGCGCAGCGCGAGAGGCCGAGATGGCTCGGCTGCTCTCCGGCCTCGCGGACTCCGAGGCGGCCCTGGAGCACGCGCGTGAGCTGCTCGCCCTGACGGTCTGAGCCGGGAACGGGGTTCGGCTGGGGAAGGCCGGAAGCAGGACCGAGAGACAAGGGAGCAAGAGGATGCCGCAGACGGTCGGAGTGGTCGGAGAGGCTCTCGTCGACATCGTGGTCGGCGGAGAGACCCATCCGGGAGGCTCGCCGATGAACGTGGCCGTCGGGCTCGCCCGCCTCGGCCTCTCGACGGTCCTGCACTCCCGGATCGGCTCTGACGCGCACGGCGCGGCGATCCGTGCCCATCTGATGAGGTCCGGGGCACGGATCGGGCCCCAGACGGACGTGTCGGGGCCCTCGTGGACGGCGACAGCGACGGTGGATGGCGAGGGCAAGGCGCGGTACTCGTTCGACCTTCCTGGCGACATCGAGGTGCCGGAGCTCGCAGATCTCGCCCTCGTGCACACCGGCTCCTTCGCCGCGGTACGTGAGCCGGGGTCGTCGGCTCTCCTCGCCGCGCTTCGAGCGGCCCCCGCGTCGACGCTGCGCAGCTTTGACCCGAACGTCCGTCCCGACGTGATGGGGGCGGCGGAGACGGCGCGGGAGCGTGTCCGCGAGATCGCGGGGGAGTGCCATGTCGTCAAGCTCAGCGACGAGGACGCAGAATGGCTCGTTCCGGGAGCGTCGCCGGAGGATGTCCTGCGGATGTTCGCCGATCTCGGCGCGCGGTTCGTCGTCATGACCCGTGGCGAGCGGGGATGCCTCGCTCTCGCCGATGGGACGGTCGTGTCCCGCCCGGCTCTCGCCATCCCGCTCGTGGACACGATCGGAGCCGGAGACGCGTTCATGTCCGGCCTTCTCGCCGGCCTCTTGCGAGAGGGGGCGGATCGGGTTCTGGTCGAGGGGGGTCAGCTCGGCCCGGAGCGGATCCGCGCCGCGCTGAGCTCGGCGCTCGCGAGCGCGACGATCGCTGTCTCCCGTGCCGGCGCGAACCCGCCAACGTCCGCCGAGCTCGACGCGGCGCTTGACGTCGTCCACCTCGCGGAGGCCGGCTACGGAAGCGGTGACGCCGGATGAACGGCCTGATAGGATAAAAGCCCGTGATGCAGACTCCAGACGCGCGGGCAACGAACGGCACGACCAAGCACATCTTCGTGACAGGTGGTGTCGTTTCTTCGTTGGGCAAGGGGCTCACTGCGGCGAGCCTGGGCAACCTCCTCACCGCCCGGGGCCTGCGCGTCGTGATGCAGAAGCTCGACCCCTATCTGAACGTCGACCCGGGCACGATGAACCCGTTCCAGCACGGCGAGGTGTTCGTCACAGACGACGGCGCCGAGACAGACCTCGACATCGGTCACTACGAGCGCTTCCTCGACATCGAGCTCAGCCAGGCCGCCAACGTCACGACCGGCCAGATCTACTCGCAGGTGATCGCCAAGGAGCGCCGTGGCGAGTATCTCGGCGACACGGTCCAGGTCATCCCGCACATCACGGACGAGATCAAGCGTCGGATGCGGCTGCAGGCCGACGAGACCCCGCAGCCGGACGTCATCATCACAGAGATCGGCGGCACGGTCGGCGACATCGAGTCCCAGCCGTTCATCGAGTCCGCCCGTCAGATCCGTCATGAGCTGGGCCGGAAGAACGTCTTCTTCGTCCACGTCTCCCTCGTGCCGTTCATGGGTGCGTCGGGAGAGCAGAAGACCAAGCCCACCCAGCACTCGGTCGCCACGCTTCGCTCGATCGGCATCCAGCCCGACGCGCTCGTGCTGCGCAGCGACCGTCCGGTGACCGACGCCAACAAGCGCAAGATCGCGCTCATGTGCGATGTCGACGAGGACGCCGTCGTCAACGCGATCGACGTCCCGAGCATCTATGACATCCCCACGATGCTGCATGACCAGGGCCTCGACGACTACATCGTCGATGCCCTGGGGATGTCCGAGGCGGGGGATGTCGACTGGTCACGCTGGCAGCGGGTGCTGCAGGCGGTCCACAACCCGAGGCACGAGGTCACGATCGGCCTCGTCGGCAAGTACATCGACCTGCCGGACGCCTATCTGTCGGTCACCGAGGCGCTCAAGGCCGGAGGCTTCGCACATGAGGTCGCGGTGAAGATCCGTTGGATCCCCTCGGACTCCTGCGAGACGCCGGAGGGCGCCGCGAAGGCACTGGCGGACGTCGACGGCATCTGCGTCCCCGGGGGCTTCGGCATCCGCGGCATCGAGGGCAAGCTCGGCGCGCTCCGCTTCGCCCGCGAACAGGGGATCCCCGCCCTCGGCCTGTGCCTGGGCCTGCAGTGCATGGTCATCGAGTACGCACGGAACGTCGCCGGGATCGAGGGGGCATCCTCGAGCGAGTTCGACCCCGAGACCGGTGAGCCGGTCATCGCCACCATGGCCGAGCAGGTGGAGATCCTCGACGGCGGCGACCTCGGCGGCACCATGCGGCTGGGTCTGTACAAGGCCGCGCTGGCCGAGGGCTCCCTCGCCGCCGAGCTGTACGACGCGGCCGAGGCCTCGGAGCGTCACCGTCACCGCTATGAGGTCAACAACGCCTACCGCGGACGTCTCGCCGAGGCAGGCCTCGTCTTCTCCGGCCTCAACCCCGAGCTCGACCTCGTCGAGTACGTGGAGCTGCCGCGCGACGTCCACCCGTTCTACATCGCCACCCAGGCTCATCCCGAGCTGCGCTCGCGACCGACTGCTCCGCATCCGCTGTTCCGGGGACTCGTGGGAGCGGCGATCGAGCGGCATCGGGCGAGCGAGCTGTTCGACGACGAGGCATGAGCGAGACGGCGACAGACGCAGCGGCTCCGGAGACGGAGGCGCTGCGCGACGAGCCGTTCTCGCCGGAGGTCCTCTCGAGCGAGGTCGTCTATCGCGGCGCCGTGTGGGACATCAGGGAAGACCGGGTGCGGTACGGCGACGGCGAGATCGTGCGTCAGTACACCGATCACACCGGGGCTGTCGCCGTGGTCGCTCTCGACGCCGATGGCCGGGTGCTCCTGATCCAGCAGTACCGCCACCCGATCCGTCACCGGGACTGGGAGCTGCCGGCGGGCCTGCTCGACATCGAGGGTGAGGAGCCGGTGGTCGCCGCGCAGCGTGAGCTCGCGGAGGAGGCTGATCTCGTGGCTGCTGAGTGGTCGCCGCTCGTGTCGACCTTCGCGACTCCCGGCGGGAGCGACGAGATCATCCGCATCTTCCTCGCGACCGGGGTGTCCGCGGCGCCGTCGGCGCATGCCAGGGAGGACGAGGAGGCCGACATCCGCCTCGCCTGGGTGCCACTCGCCGAGGCCGCCGACGCGGTGCTCGACGGCCGCCTGCGCAACGCCATCCTCGCCGTGGGGGTGCTCGCGGCCGAGCGGCGGCTCGTCGGAGGCTGACGTGGAGCTCGACCGCGCTCTCGACGCCTATCTCCGCCACATCACGATCGAGCGCGGGCTCGCGGAGCACACCCTCGCGGCCTACCGGCGGGACCTGAGCGGCTACGTCGGATGGCTCGTCGAGGACGGCATCGACGACACCGAGAAGATCGGACAGGATGCCGTCGGTCGGTTCATCGCCGACCGGGCGGGCACGGTGCCGCCTCCCGCGGCGACGAGCCTCGCCCGCTTGCAGTCCTCTGTGCGGGGCTGGCACCGGTTCCTCGCGCGGGAGGGCATCGCCACGGAGGATCCTACGTCCCGTCTGCGCCCGCCCCGGCTCGGCAGGCGGCTGCCGAAGGCCCTGACCATCGAGCAGGTGGAGCGCCTGCTGGCGGCGCCCTCCGCCGAGGAGCCGCTGGGGATCCGTGACCGGGCGCTCCTCGAGCTCCTGTACGCGACGGGTGCGCGCGTGTCCGAGGCGACCGCGCTGGACGTGGATGACCTGGCCCACGGTGACGTGCTCCGGCTTCGCGGCAAGGGATCCAAGGAGCGCATCGTCCCGATAGGCTCCTACGCCCGCGCGGCCGTCGACGCCTACCTCACCCGGGTCCGTCCCGCCCTCGCCGCCAAGGGGAGGGCGTCCGCGCGGCTGTTCCTCGGGGCGCGCGGCGCTCCGCTGTCACGGCAGAGCGCCTGGCTCGTGATCCGCTCGGCTGCCGAGCGCGCCCAGCTGAACGTCGAGATCTCCCCGCACACCCTCCGGCACTCCTTCGCGACTCATCTGCTCCAGGGCGGCGCCGACGTCCGCGTGGTCCAGGAACTCCTCGGGCACGCTTCGGTGGCGACGACGCAGATCTATACCCACGTCTCGGCCGACACGCTGCGCGATGTCTACGCGACCGCCCACCCGCGCGCTCGCTGATCCGCCTGCGGGCGTCGTTCTGCCTCGAGAACCGCGGATCGCCGGGGATTCCGCACAGGGCCGGTGGCGTGGTCGCTATGATCGATCGAGCACGACGAAGCGGAGGACTGTGGCTAAGAAGGCGAAGGACGAAATCCCGATCGGGCCCACAGGGCGTCCGTATCGAGGGTTCCCGACCCCTGCACCTCTCGCGGCACACGGTCCTGCGCGCATCATCGCGTTGTGCAACCAGAAGGGCGGCGTCGGCAAGACCACGACCTCCATCAATCTCGCCGCGGCCCTCGCAGAGTACGGGCGCAAAGTTCTGGCCGTCGACTTCGATCCGCAGGGCGCCCTGTCGGCAGGTCTGGGAGTCCCGACGCACGACATCCCCACCGTCTACGATCTGCTCCTGGACACGAAGCGCGACCCGCGTGAGGCGATCGTCCACACCTCGGTCGAGGGGCTGGACATCATCCCGGCCAACATCGATCTCTCCGCCGCCGAGGTCCACCTCGTCAACGAGGTGGCCCGCGAGACGATCCTCTCCCGCGTCCTCCGCCAGGTGGCGGGGGAGTACGACGTCATCCTCATCGACTGCCAGCCGTCGCTGGGCCTGCTCACGGTGAATGCCCTCACCGCTGCGCACGGCGTGCTGATCCCGCTGGAGTGCGAGTTCTTCGCCCTCCGTGGTGTCGCTCTGCTCATCGAGACCATCGACAAGGTACGGGACCGGCTGAACCCCTCGATCACCCTCGACGGCCTCCTGGCCACGATGTATGACGCCCGCACCCTGCACTCCCGCGAGGTGCTGGAGCGTGTCGTGGAGGCGTTCGGGGACGACGTGCTGGAGACCGTGATCGGACGCACCGTGAAGTTCCCTGACGCGTCGGTGTCGGGGGTTCCGATCACCGAGTTCGCGCCGGAGCACCCCGCCGCACAGGCGTATCTGCGACTGGCCCGAGAGCTGGTCGCCCGTGGCGCCGTCGCGTAGCGACGGCGCCACTCCGCCGGAGGCGGCAGAAGGCACCGCATCCGAGGGCGGCGGCATCGCCGCTGCCCGATTGTCGCGTAGCGACGGCGCCACTCCGCCGGAGGCGGCAGAAGGCACCGCCTCCGAGGCAGCGGGGCCGGATGAGGCGACGGAGGCCGGCTTCCGTGTCTCGCTGTCGAACTTCGACGGCCCCTTCGATCTTCTCCTCTCTCTCATCTCGAAGCATGAGATGGACATCACCGAGATCTCGCTCAGTCGGGTGACCGACGAGTTCATCGCGTATCTCCGAGAGCTAGGGCCGGACGAGGAGCTCGACGAGGCGTCGGAGTTCCTCGTGGTGGCGGCCACCCTTCTGGACATGAAGGTCGCGGGGCTGCTGCCGCAGGGAGAGCTCGTCGACGCCGAGTCCGTCGCCCTTCTCGAGGCACGGGATCTGCTGTTCGCCCGTCTCCTGCAGTACCGCGCCTTCAAGGAGGTCTCGGCGTGGTTCGCTCGATGCCTGCAGTATGAGGACCGCCGCCATGCCAGAGCGGTCCGTCTGGACGAGAAGCACCGCAGCCGCACGCCGGAACTGGTGTGGACGCTCACACCCGAGGACTTCGCCGCGCTCGCGCTCCTCGCCTTCGCCCCGAAGGAGGTTCCGAGCGTCGGACTCGATCATCTGCATGCGCCGCTGGTGAGCATCCGAGAGCAGGCGGCCGTGGTGGTCTCGCTGCTGCGCAGCAGCGACTCGTTGAGCTTCCGCGAGCTCGTGGCAGGGGTGGCCGAGCCGGGGATCGTCGTGGCGCGGTTCCTGTCGGTGCTCGAGCTCTATCGGCACGCCGCCCTGTCCTTCGAACAGCTGGAGCCGCTCGGGGAGCTGACCTTGCGCTGGTCGGCCGAGAGCTGGTCCGATGAGATGCTCGCGACCCTGGGAGCCGACTATGACCGATGACACGACGATCGACGAGACGTCACCCGTGGCCGACGCGGCGGCGACGGAGACGATGAGCACGCTCGAGGCGCCGTTGACCGAGCGACTCGAGGCGATCCTGCTCATCGTGGAGGAGCCGCACAGCCTCGTCTCCCTCGCCGCGGCGGTGGGGGCGCCGGTGCCCGCGGTGCGGCAGGCGATCCAGACGCTCGTCGACGACTACGACGGCCGTGGCCGCGGTCCGCGGCGGGGCTTCGAGCTCCGCGAGGTCGGCGGCGGCTGGCGCCTCTTCGTGCGCGAGGACTACGACGATCTGGTCGCCGACTTCGTGGGCGGCCAGGCCCCTGCCCGCCTGTCGCAGGCTGCGCTGGAGACGCTCGCGGTGATCGCCTACAAGCAGCCGGTGACGCGGAGCCAGGTCGCCTCGATCCGCGCGGTCAACGTCGACTCAGTCGTGCGGACGCTCCTCGCGCGGGGGCTGATCACCGAACTGTTCCAGGACGCCGAGACCGGCGCCATCAACTACGGCACGACCGACGCGCTGCTGCAGAACCTGGGGATTAACTCCCTGGACGAGCTTCCGCCGATCTCGCCCCTGCTCGATGACGGGGCGGACGGCTTCGACGAGAGGACGACCCGATGACCTCCGAGACGACCGAGGGCGTCCGTCTGCAGAAGGCGCTTGCGAACGCCGGCGTCGCGTCGCGGCGTGTGGTCGAGCAGTACATCGTCGAGGGGCGCATTCGCGTGAACGGCACGGTCGTCACCGAGCTCGGCTCGCGGATCGACCCGGAGCACGATCTCGTGGACGTCGACGGCACCGCGGTACAGCTCGACACCAGCCGCCGGTATGTGATGCTCAACAAGCCCACCGGCATCGTGAGCTCGATGAAGGACGAGAAAGGGCGACCGGACCTGCGCCGCTTCACGAAGGACTATCCGGAGCGGCTCTACAACGTCGGACGGCTGGACGCCGAGACGAGCGGGCTGCTGATCCTCACGAACGACGGCGATCTCGCCCATGTGTTGGCGCACCCTTCGTTCGGGGTCACGAAGGTGTACATCGCGAAGGTCGAGGGCAAGGTCGCGCCGCAGACGATCGCCCGCCTCACGAAGGGCGTCGAACTGGAGGACGGGCCGATCGCCGCCGATCGCGCGCGGCTGCTGGACGTCTCGGCGGGTCCGGGGCGCGGCGGGGCCTCCAGCCTCGTCGAGCTCACGCTCCACTCCGGGCGGAACCGGATCGTCCGGCGGATGATGGCCGCGGTCGGCCATCCCGTCGCCGAGCTCGTCCGCCGTCAGTTCGGCCCGCTGCACCTGGGACCCCTGCCGGCGGGTAAGACGCGGGAGCTGACTAAAATCGAACTCGGCGCGCTCCTCACCCTCGCGCGCCGGGATTCCCCTGCGGACGCTTCGCCGGGCGAGGCGCAGCACGATCGGCGGGAGAACGAGTGAGCGAGACGGGCACGGGTCAGAGCCCGACACAGGGCACGGTGCAGGCCGTAGGCCAGGGCACGAGGGCGTCCCGGGTCTCCGGGACGATCCGGATCGTCGGCGCCGGCCTCCTCGGCGCGAGCATCGGTCACGCACTGTCGGCGAAGGGGATCGACGTCGCGCTCGACGACACCTCGCCGGCGCAGCTCCGGCTCGCGGCGGACTACGGGGCGGGACGCCTGGCGAGGCGCGACGACGCGCCGTCGCTCGTGGTCGTCGCCGTGCCGCCCGATGTGACTGCCGAGGTCGTCGAGGCGGAGCTCTCTCGATTCCCCGACTCCGTGATCACCGACGTCGCCAGCGTGAAGCTGGAGCCCTACCTCGCCCTGCGTGCCCGGGGCGTCGACCTCACCCGCTACATCGGCTCCCACCCGTTGGCCGGACGTGAGCGCGGGGGAGCGATCTCGGCCCGCGCTGACATCTTCGTCGGACGCCCCTGGGTCGTCTGCCGCGATGAGGAGACCCGCTCCGCCGACCTCGCGCTGGTCGAGGGACTCGCGCTGGAACTCGGTGCCATGCCGATCGAGATGACGCCGGAGGAGCACGACCGCTCGGTCGCGCTCACCTCTCACGTGCCGCAGGTCGTGGCGAGCCTCCTCGCCGCCCGTCTCGCCGACGCCGACGACGACGCACTCCGGCTGACCGGGCAGGGACTGCGCGACACGACGCGCATCGCCGCCTCCGCGCCGGAGCTGTGGGTGCAGATCCTGGGTGCGAACGCCGCACCGGTGGTCGAGATCCTCGATGCGCTCGCCGCCGACCTTTCCCGGGTATCCGACGCGCTGCGCGATCCTGCGCGCAGTGGGGCCCGACGCGCGGTCGCGGAGGCGATCCGTCTGGGCAACGAGGGCGTCGAGCGGCTGCCGGGAAAGCACGGGCAGAACCGTCGTTTCGAGCAGCTCGTGGTGATGGTGGACGACACACCGGGGCAGCTGGCGCGCCTGTTCGGCGAGCTGGGCGAGCTGAACGTGAACGTGGAGGATCTGCGGCTCGAGCACTCCCCGGGTGCGCAGTTCGGACTCGCTGAGATCAGCGTGGCGCCCTCGGTGCTCCGCGGGGCGATCGAGGGACTGGAGTCGCGGGGATGGCGGATTGCGGGCACGACCAATGACTGAGCCGTTCATCGTCGCCGTGGACGGCCCCGCGGGATCCGGGAAGTCCAGCGTCTCCAAGGCCGTCGCCCGCCGACTCGGCTACGGTTATCTCGACACCGGCGCGGCCTACCGGGCGCTCGCCTGGCATGTGCTCGACCGCCGGGCCGACACCGAGTCTCCCGACGCCGTGCGCGCCGCGGCGGCCGACTTCCCCCTGCGCCAGAGCCTCGACCCGGACGAGCGCCGGGTGTTCGTCGGGGATGCGGACGTGACAGAGGCGATCCGCGAGCCCCGGGTCTCGGCTGCCGTCAGCGGTGTCGCCCGGGTGCCGGAGATCCGCGTGCAGGTGAACGACATGTTCCGAAAGACGGTCGCGGAGGCGTCCGTTCCCGCGGTCGTCGTCGAGGGACGAGACATCACGACCGTCGTCGCCCCTGACGCGCCGGTGCGCATCCTCCTCACTGCCTCGCCCGAGGTGCGCGCCGCGCGCCGTGCGGGCGAACTCGCCGGCGTCGATCCGGCGAGCGTGGCTGCCGCGCTGCACAAGCGCGACGCCTCCGACAGCGCGGTCGTGGACTTCCTCACCGCCGCCCCTGGAGTGGAGGTCGTGGACTCCAGCGACCTCGACTTCGCCCAGACCATCGACGCCGTGCTCGCGGTGATCGAACGACGCACGAGCCCGCAGCGACGGGCGGACCGAGGAGCCGACCATGGCCGATGAGGAATACGAAGGCGGCGACGACCGCCTCGCCGAGAAGCTGGAGGCGCTGGACGAGGAGCTCGTCGAGTCGCGCGCCGCGACGCTCCGCGCAGGGCTCCAGGACTACGAGCTGGACGAGGAGGACGCTGTCCTTCTGGAAGGGCTCTCCGAAGGCCTCGACGGGATCGAGTTCTTGCCCGCCCTGCCTGTGGTCGCGATCGTCGGCCGCCCGAACGTCGGCAAATCCGCGCTGGTCAACCGGATCCTCGGACGCAGGGAGGCCGTGGTAGAGGACACCCCCGGCGTGACCCGCGACCGCGTGACATACAAGGCGGAGTGGATGGATCGCCGCTTCTCTCTCGTCGACACCGGTGGCTGGGAGCCGGACGCGAAGGGCATCGACCGGTCCGTGGCCGCGCAGGCCGAGATCGCGATCGACCTCTCCGATGTCGTCCTCTTCGTCGTCGACGCGATGGTCGGTGCGACCTCCACGGACGAGCACGTCGTCCGGCTGCTCCGCAAGAGCGGCAAGCCTGTGTTCCTCGTCGCGAACAAGATCGATGACGCGCGGCAGGAGCCTGAGGCCGCTGCGCTGTGGAACCTGGGGCTCGGCGAGCCCCATGCGGTCTCGGCCATCCACGGCCGGGGAGTCGCCGACCTGCTGGACGCGGTGCTGGAGAAGCTTCCCGAGGTCTCTGCCGTCGCCAAGCAGGAGATCGGCGGGCCGCGGCGCGTCGCGATCCTGGGGCGCCCCAACGTCGGCAAGTCGTCCCTGCTCAACAAGGCGGCGGGTGAGGAGCGCGTGGTCGTCAACGATCTCGCCGGCACGACGCGGGACCCGGTGGACGAGATCGTCGAGCTCGGCGGCAGGCTCTGGCGTTTCGTCGACACCGCCGGCATCCGTCGCAGAGTGCACCTGCAGCAGGGGGCGGACTTCTACGCGTCTCTGCGTACATCCGCTGCGCTGGAGAAGTCCGAGGTCGCCGTGGTGGTGCTCGACGTGAGCCAGCCGATCAGCGTGCAGGACCTGAACATCATCGACCTCGTCCTGGAGTCGGGCCGGGCGCTCGTGCTCGCCTTCAACAAGTGGGACGTGCTGAACACCCCCGAGTACGAGAACATCGACCGGCGCCGCTACCTGGAGCGCGAGATCGAGCAGGACCTCGCACACGTGGCCTGGGCGCCGAGGGTGAACATCTCGGCACGGACCGGCCGTCACCTCGACAAGCTCGTCCCGGCGTTGGAGACCGCGCTGGAGAACTGGGACCGCCGCATCCCGACCGGGAAGTTCAACGCCTTCCTCACCGAGCTGGTCGCCGCCCATCCGCATCCCGTGCGTGGCGGGAAGCAGCCGCGGATCCTGTTCGGCACGCAGGCGTCGACGCGTCCGCCGACCTTCGTCCTCTTCACGACCGGCTTCCTCGACCCGGGGTACCGGCGGTTCATCCAGCGGCGGCTCCGCGAGCTGTACGCGTTCGAGGGCACCCCGATCGTGATCAACATGCGCGTGCGCGAGCGCAGGCAGCGCTGAGGCGGCACGAGGCATCCCGCTGTCGAAGGAACGGCATCGGCGGCGGGACTTCGGAGCAGGGCGGCGGACAGAGCACGAAAGAGCGGCGCTGTTCGGCGGGCGGGAATCTCCCCGAACTCTGACGGGGAATCTGTGCCACCGCACCATGGCCTGGCCGCAACCGCTGGGGCATGATGGAGGCGGACGTCGCACAGCCGTGGCGTCCGTTGAGCACGCCCACGAGGCACGCCGAAAGAGGACGCGATGACGCACACCCTGCCCCTGCCCGAGTTCGCCCACGAACGTGTGGAGGTGATCACCGGCCGGCGCAGTGGACTGTTCATCGCCGTGGCACTCCACTCCTCGGTGCTCGGATCCGCCCTCGGCGGCGCGCGGCTGTGGACGTACCCGCACTGGAGCGACGCGCTCGGCGACGCGCTGCGGCTCTCCGCCGCGATGACCCTCAAGAACGCGGCAGCCGGACTCGACGCCGGCGGCGGGAAGTCCGTGATCGGGCTCTCCGAGGGGCAGACGCTCGACGCCGACCGGCGTCGAGCCGCGTTCCTGGATCTCGGCGACGCCGTCGAGTCGTTCGGAGGCCTCTACCGGACGGCGGAGGACGTGGGGAGCACGACCGACGACATGCTCGTCGTCAGCGAGCGCACCGCGCACGTGGTGGGACTGCCCGACGCCGTGGGCGGCTCCGGCGAGCCCGCGGGTCCCACGAGCCTGGGCGTCTATGCGTCGCTCCGTGCCGTGCTGGAGCGGATCGCCGGGTCGGGCGATGTCGCCGGTCGACGGATCACGATCTCGGGCCTCGGCCAGGTGGGCGGACGGCTCGCCGCCCGGCTCGCTCAGGAGGGCGCCGTGCTGACCGTCACCGACGTCTTCGCGGGTAAGCGGGAGCTCGCCGAGAGCCTCGGAGCGACCTGGGTCGAACCGGGCGAGGAGCACCGTGTGTCGGCCGACGTGTTCGTGCCCGCAGGGATCGGAGGCCTCCTCACCGACGAGGTGATCGACGCGCTCGATGCGCGTGCGGTCTGCGGCCCCGCCAACAACCCCCTCGCCGACCGTTCCGGCGCCGAGCGGCTCGCGGCGCGGGGCGTGCTGTACGCTCCCGACTTCGTCGTGAACGCCGGCGGTGTGATCTATCTCGACCTGGAGGCGAAGAAGCTGGGCACGCGGGAGCAGATCATGGACCGGGTCGCAGGCATCGGCGACACCGTCCGCCTGATCCTGGAACAGGCGGAGGAACGGGGGGTCACCCCGCTCGCTGCCGCCGAGGAGCGCGCCGCCGCGCGTCTGCGTGCCGGAGCGCTCGCCGGATCCGCCCGCTCCTGATCCGGAGAGCCGGTCCATCCGGAGCGCATCCGGGCTCTCGTCACGGGCATGACCTCGTGCGTCGGGAACCGTGCCGGTCGGGGCGGGCTGTGGGAGGCTGGAGGGGTGACGATCGTTCCCCCCAGCCCCGGCGAGCCGCGACGCCCCGAAGGCCCACGCGACCCGGGCGATGCGTGGGTGGTCTCCGCGACCGGGGAACGGTACTGGGGGCGGTTCGGCGCGGCGGGCCTTCTCGCCGTCGACGCCGACCGCGGCGTGCTCTTGCAGCATCGTGTCGCGTGGAGTCATTTCGGCGGCACGTGGGGGCTCCCCGGCGGTGCGCTGCATCAGGACGAGAGCGCGCTCGACGGCGCTCTGCGGGAGTCGACCGAGGAGGCGGGGATCCCCGCGGGCGCCGTTCGGCCGCGGTTCGCCAGCGTGCTCGATCTCGGCATCTGGTCGTACACGACGGTCGTCGCCGAGGTCGTGCGTCCCTTCGAGCCCGTGATCAGCGATCCGGAGAGCGTCGCGCTCGAGTGGGTCCCTGTCGCGGAGGTGTCTGGGTTACCGTTGCATCCCGGATTCGCCGATGCCTGGCCTCGGCTGCGGGCGCTGCTCGGCGCCCGCCCGGCCGTGGTCGTGGACGCGGCGAACGTCGTGGGATCCGTGCCGGACGGATGGTGGAAGGACAGAGCCGGCGCCGCGGCGCGACTGCGCGACCGTCTGCTTCGCTGGGCGCGAGAGGGCGTCGAGGCTGACGCACTGGGGCTGGGGGCGTCGCGGTGGTACCCCGACGTCGTCCTCGTCGTCGAGGGGAAGGCTCGGGCACTGCCCGACGAGGGGACGGCGTCCGCCGGCACGGCCTCGTCGGCTGGTGCGTCCTCGGCTGATGCCTTCCGTGCTGGCGGAGGGCGGACGCCAGTCGTGCTGCGGCGAGCCTCGGGCTCCGGTGACGACGAGATCGTTGCAGGGGCCGCGGAGCTGCGGGCAGGCGGCCGCGACGTGACCGTGGTGACCAGCGATCGTGAACTGCGCGTCAGGGCCGAGGCAGAGGGCGCGCGCGTGGTCTCGACCCGCTGGCTGCGGGATCGTCTCCCGACCTGAGGCCGCTTCTCCTTCCCGAGACCGCTTCTCCGTCACGAGACCGCGGATTTGCTGGGAGGTTTCGTGACGGAGATGCGGTCTCGTCCACCTGTGGCGGGGATCACGCCGCCGGCGCCGCAGCGGTCAGCGGCCGCGGAGGCGGTCGATCTCGCGACGCTCGCGCTTGGTCGGGCGGCCGGCGCCCCGGTCACGGAGGCCTGCCGCGGCGACGGGCTCGCGCGGCGGTGTGCGGTCCTCAGCCGCGAGAGCGGCGAGCGGGGCTCCGACGCGCCTGGCGATCGTCTGGCGGACGATGAGGATCCGGTCGAACCCTGCGATCCGCACCCGCAGCTCGTCTCCGACCCTCACCGTCTGCGCGGCCTTGACTCGGTCGCCGTTCACGCGGACATGCCCCGCGCGGCACGCGGTCGTCGCCGCCGATCGGGTCTTGTAGACCCGGACAGCCCAGAGCCAGCTGTCTACTCGTACCGGCGCGGTCGCTGCGCCTTCGCTCATCCGGCGACCTCCGCGCGTACCTCTGCGGAGGCGCCCGCCTTCGCGTGTACGGCTCGGAGCGCGCCGGCCACGATGAGCCCCTGTCCGAGGGTGTAGGTGAGCATGACCGCCGGGCTGGTCCAGGCGGGCATGGCGTCGGAGAGGAACAGGCGGAACGCGAGGATCGAGTCGCTGGCGAGGAAGAACGCCCCGCCCCACGCCACCAGCGGATGGCAGCGCGCGGCTGTCGCTGCGGTGCCGGCGAGGACGACGCCGTAGAGGGCGACCCCGATCAGGAGGGGACCGGTGTGTGGGCCCAGGGCGATGAGCATGAGGATCCACCACAGCACATAGACGACGGTCCACAGGGGCAGCCGTCGGATCCGGAGCGTTCGCAGGAAGAGGGCGATGTAGGCGAGGTGCGCGACGCCGAAGAAGCCGAGCATGAGCGGCAGCTCGGGGGCGAACGGGAAGAAGGCTCCGGCCTCGTCGCCGAGCCAGGAGAAGAAGAGGGCGATCAGCAGCAGAGCGGCTGCCGAGCGAGGGCCGATCCGCCGCCAGGTCACGACGACCGGTACGGCGAGCAGCGGCATGAGCAGCATCTTCGTCGGCGGCGCGAGTGGGCTCTGCAGCGCGAGCGCGACCACGTGCACGATCGAAACGAGGACGTACGGGAGGAACGGCCAGATCGTGCCAAGCAAGAACGGGGTGCGGCGCTGCATCCCTCCATCGTAGGCGCGACGAGAGTCAGCTCAGCCGAGCGTCAAGGTCACGAGCGGGCGGCCGGGCCGCAGCTCTCCCGTCGGCGTGAAGCCCGCCGCCACGAAGGTGCTGAGAGCCCCGTGGAACAGCTCGTTCGAGGACGTCTTGCCCGTGCTCGTGTCGATCGGATACCCCTCGATGAGCCGGGCGCCGGATTCCCGGGCGTAGTCGACCGCGGCCGCGAGGAGCGCCTTGTTGAGCCCCTTCCCGCGGTGCTCACGCCGCACGCTGAAACAGGTCACGGCCCAGACGGTCTCGTCGTCGAACGGCTCCGACGTCGTTGCGACGATCGTGCGGGTGTAGGCCAGACGGGCCTGCTTCGTGCGCGGGCCGATCCGGACCCATCCGGCCGCCTCGCCGTCGACATAGGCGACGATGCCAGGCGGGGGACCGGTGGCGATCTCGGCGTTGAGGATGCCTTCGCGCTCATCGAGCGTCGTCGCCTGCCAGTCCTTGTTGCGAAGGACCGGCCAGACGCACTGACAGCTGCGGCCGTCGCCCCCGCCCGAGAGCGCCGCCTGCACATCGTCCCATTGCGCCGGGGTGGCCGGTGTGGTGGTGAGGGAGGTCATGCCCGAACGCTACGCCGGCCCTCTGACATCGGCAACGGTGGTACGCGCTCGTTCGTGCGGTGCCTTGCCGCGCCGGTCGTGCCGGGCGTGCCGGGCGGGTCGGACCGCGGCTGGACTGGAGCGCCGCGCCCGGAGGCCCGGGTTCGCGAGCACCCTGCGGGGTCGGCTAAGATGGGGGAGTTGCCCGCGCTCCGGCGCGGTCGTCCACGGGCTGTGGCGCAGCTTGGTAGCGCACTTGACTGGGGGTCAAGGGGTCGCAGGTTCAAATCCTGTCAGCCCGACAGCAAGCCTCGGAGAACCGCAGAAACACGCGGAACTCCGGGGCTTTTTTCATGCCCGGGAACCGATGCGATCGGCGCCAGTCCACCTGACCGCGGACCATGCGCCGCTACGCGGCCTTCCCCAGCTGCGCGCGCAGCGCCTTCTTCCGACGCTTCTCAACTTTCGCGATGACCTCGGCGACGCGGCTCGGCCAGAGATGCGAGTACGTGTTTAGCGTCTCCGTGGCGTCCTTGTGGCCCAGTATCTGTAGCACGAGCATGACGTCCGTGCCGGAGGTGATCGCGTTCGTCGCAGCGACGTGACGTAGGTCGTGCACCGAGTAGCTTGCTGCAGACGGGACGCCCCGCCTCGCCTTGAGCCATACGCGAGACGGTGGGAATGACCCGCCGGCAGCGGTGCGCATACATCGACGGCGCTGACCCTGGCGCCCCTCGCGCGCCGTCGCTGCCGTGATCGCGACCAATCAGAGCGTCATCGACGCCGCGACCCGTGCCGCCAGGGACTAGCCCCACCAGAAGGCCCCGCATCCTCCTTCACGGACGGGCGCGGGGTCTTTCGTCGCTACGAGGTGCGCTTCTGCTGCCTCCTTGCCTTGGTGTAGCAACGCATCATTGTCCAGTACCACGTCATGATGACGACAGCGGCCAGGGCGAAGAACCATATGCGGTATTCGGTGAAGGTATTTCCGGCCCAGATACTGCCTATGAACGCGACGAATGCTGTGACCGTCGTGAGGAGGTGACTGCGCGGACGAGTGATTATCGCGAACCATCCGACTCGGTACCGTTCAGTGGATCCTGTCATGACTGGTCTCTTTCTGACCATCGGCAGCCGCGAAGGTGACAGAACCAGCAGCATCCTTTGGTAGGGAAACCGTGCCCCCTTCTGAGAAGGACGCCCGTAGTCCTTCTCTGGCCGGGGCCACGGCTGTCGCGACGAGAGCGACGGGTGCGGCCTCATCCACCGCATTGGCTGCCGCATCCGCTTGGTCAGAAGCGCTGGCATACGCCGGTGTAAGGCTTGACGTGATCAAAGCAAGCGACGCCACAAGAGTGCTGATCGCAATTTGTCGTCTCTTGACCATTTTGGTCTCCTCGGTATGTCGAGCCTGAATGCGATCCTTTGCGACTCGCCTGGGATGAGCCTATGTTGAGTCGGTCCAGGATGTCTGTCCCCCGTTCGGCGGACATTCCTACCTGAACGCGAGCGGTGCCGCTGAACCAAGGAGGCTTGCGCTGATCACGCCGCTCGTACGGAGCAGTTGATATCCCTCGGGACCTTCGCGAGGATCCCGTCCATGTCCTCGCCCCGATCTCCACCATCCTGTCCCGGCGGCGATCGTCCCATCCGCAGTGAGCGTCGTGTCTCGCTTCGACATGGACGCCGGGCGGAGATCATCTCCCACCCGAGTGGGGTGACCTCGGGGGCCAGTGCTTTTGCTTTCCGAAGTCCCAGGCTTGAAGCGACGAACGCCGCGACGACACGCTCCCGTTCCGCGATGAGCTCAGCGACTCTGGTGCGATCGCGTATCCGACGCGCAGACCGGCCAGGCCGTGTGCTTCGAGAAGGTGTGCGCGACGGCGACGTTCGGGGAACACCGGCAGCACTCGATGCCGACGGGGGAGTTCGTTGAACTGCACATACGCTTCATCGATCACCACGACGGTGTCCGAGGGACGCGGTCTGGGACGGCGTCGCCGACCGTGCCGGTGGGGCTGCTCGGGTGCATACGAGAATCGGGCGGGTGCGGTCGGCGTCCGTGGTACCGCTCCTCGGCGAGGTCACCCCACGGCCGCCGCCGCGCGGGGCCTGGGGCTACGTGCTCAGCACGTCCAGGAGATCGAGACCGTTCCCGGGTAGTCCCAGTCGCTGGGCGACAGGTCTGCGAGCGTCTCGATCAGGGAGCTGGTGATCCGGGCGTCCGGGGCGACAAAGCTGGAGCCGGCTCCACCGCCACCGCCGTAGTGCTGCTCGGCGGGTGGGGTCCAGATCGTGTAGGCGCCGCCTCCACCGCCGGCATAGCCGCCGCCCCCACCGCCCCCGCCGTC
Organism: Microbacterium sp. S308A+; assembly: GCF_049800815.1. Classification (NCBI taxonomy): domain Bacteria; kingdom Bacillati; phylum Actinomycetota; class Actinomycetes; order Micrococcales; family Microbacteriaceae; genus Microbacterium; species Microbacterium sp. S308A+. The sequence continues at coordinate 29,108 of NZ_JBNAFT010000001.1, forward strand.
TCCGCCGTTGCCTCCCACGTTGCCAGCGCTCGCGGTTCCGTCAAGGCCGCGCACCGTTCCTGGCTGAAACGAGGACCCCACCGGAGGCGTCCCGTATCGTCCCCCTGCTCCCGGGGTCAGACCGTTGGCGCCGCGCCCGCCGTGGATGCCGGCTCCGAGGCCGTCCCCGGCCACTTGCCCGGCATTTCCGCCGTCCGTGCGTATCGTCGGGACGGTCTGGCCTGACCTCACTCCGCCCCCGCCGCCGCCTCCTGCGACGATCAAGGGGTTTCCGGCGAGGAGGATGGCAGATCCTGCGCCACCCCCGCTCCCGCCGGCCACGCCGCCGATGTTCAGTCTGGTCACGCTGGTCCCGCCCATGCCGTAGCCGTCCGCGACGCGAGGCCTGCCGTAGGGATGTCCGGCCTGGCCGGCGACGAGGTCGACGAGCATAGGGGAGCCGGCTGTCGCGATGGTTCCGGTGACGACCGCCGGCATGCCGCCGTACTGGGACATGCCTCCCGAGCCTCCTCGGACGACGAATCGGATGTTCGTCGCGTCCGCGGGGATGAGGACGGTCCGTCGCGCAGCGCTCGTCTCTGTCGCCTCGATGGTGACCGACATCGGCTGGCAGGCGGTGGATGCGGACGCCGCAGGAACGGCGACGGCGGAGGCGATCACAGGGATCGACCAGGCGGCACCCTTCACGATCGTCCGGCGTCCGATCATCTGCTCGTTCGAGGGTGAGGAAGCGCGGTTCACCATGGTGAGATGACCCTCCGGGGGATAGGCGGTGCGGACACGCTCGGGGTCGTATCCGTCACCGCCCTTCCTACCTGAGCGTCACACCGGTCATACAACGTCTACGCCCTCGAAGAGAGAATCTCGCCCTGATCTCGGGACAATCGCTGCGGGATCGCGTTATCGGGCGAGGGCAGGACTTCGAAGCACGTTCGCGTCGAAGTCGATGTGGTGTCCCTGCAGCCACATCATGGACGCACCCCCGTCGCGAGCCGCGCGGCCGAACACGAACGGCAGCATCGCGTCGCGAACGATCCGACCGATAGGCCCGGCGGCCTTCCTGGTCGAGCTTCGACGGCCGTGTTCGACGATCTTCTCGACGCGCTCACGGCGCAGTGCGACATAGGTCTGGAAAGCGCGAGCGGTGTCGGGACAGTCCCGAAGGCACTGCGCGAGAATGACGGCGTCCTCGAGCGACATCGCCGCGCCCTGGCCTGCTGCGGGGGAGGTCGCGTGCGCGGCGTCTCCGATCAGCACCATGCGTCCGCGGTCGTCGTGCCAGTGCTTCACGACCGGCATGTCATAGGTGGCCCACCCGGTGAGCGGTGCGGGAGCCGCGTCCAGGATCCTCAACGCGGGGCCGGCATCGCCGCGCATGAGGGTGCGCAACCAGTCGCGCCATTCGGCATCGGTCATGCCGGAGAGCTTTCCGCGTGCGGGCTCCTCCTTCATCGGCGGGTTCGCGAACCAGACCGTGCCTCCGTCCGGCGTCCTCATCCAGGCGAAGAAGCATCGTGTGCCGAACTGCATCACGAACTCCCGGTCCGGTGCGTCGACGGAGAGGTCTGGGACATAGCCGCCCGTGTTGAGGACGGGGACGTAGCGGGGCGGTGCCGCGGCCGGGTCGATCGCCTGGCGGACCCGCGAGTGGATCCCGTCCGCCCCCACCAGGAAGTCGCCCTCCGCAGAGGTGCCGTCGGCGAAGCGGGCGAGCACGCCGTGGGCGGTGTGCTCCGCGCCAACGAACTCCTTGCCATACTCGACCTGGACGCCGTGCCGGGACGCCTGGTCGGCGAGAGCGCGGTAGAGATCGGCGCGAGGCATCAGCATCGACGTCTGCCCGTCCGGCCGGCGCGCCGCCATCGGCATCCTCCCCAGCGGCCGGCCCTTGCCGTTCACGAAGCTGATGTCGTCCATCGGATAGCCCAGCTCCTCGACCGGACCTGCGAGATCGATCGCGCGCAGGGCGTCCATCCCGTTGGCCTGGAACGAGATCCAGGCTCCGCGGCGGTCGTCGTCGCGGTGTCCTCGCTCGAAGACGGTCGAGTCGATCCCGACGCGGCGCAGGGCCACGGCGAGAACAGGCCCCGCGATTCCGCTGCCGATGATGAGTGCACGCACGATGAGTCCTCCAGAAAGGGCGGGCCCCGCGAGGTGACGGGGGGCCGATGATGAGATAGCTTGAACCTCAAGCAATCATGAAGGGAGGTAGCTTGATTGTCAAGCGAAATGAAGGATGTGATCGACTCTCTCGGCCCGGTGGTCCAGCGCTATCAGGCGGCGGTCGACGACTTCGACCGCGAGACGGCGCGCATCCTCGGGGTGAACCGGACAGATCAGCGTTGCATCGAGGCGCTGGTCGACGCGGGCGACGAAGGCCTGACCCCTCGTGAGATCGCGGATCGGCTGGCGCTCACGACCGGGAGCGTGACGACCATGCTCGACCGTTTGGAGCGGGCGGGGTATCTCACCCGCTCGCGGCATCCGAGCGACGGCCGCCGTCTCCTCGTCGCTCTCACTGCGGTGGCGCGCACGCGAGTGTGGGAGCTCATCGGTCCACACCTCGCGGAGTCGACGGCCGCGGTCTCGGCGCGGTTCACGGCTGCTGAGCTCGACACCGTTCGTCGCTTCCTCGAGATCCTCACGGAGGTGCAGTGCGCTCACGTCTCCGGGCTGCGCGGCCGGGAGTCCTTCACGGCGCCCTCGCGGTCGCCGGGGTGAACGCGGCGATCGTTCGCGGGGAAGGTCCTGTGTGATGTCGCCGGGTAGGCAGACGGGGAAGGCCCCGCACTCTCCGGAGGAGATGCGGGGCCTCGTCGTACGTGCGGCGGCGTCGGCGGTCGGAGCGCCTCAGGGGCGCTCGACGGGCAAGGGGAGTCCAGGTGCCGTTTCCCGCCGCGGTGGGATTACCAGTCGAAGCCTTCGAGGCCGTTCCACGGGACGTTGCCGTCCCAGGGCGAGTTGCTGCCCCAGGCGGAGCTGTTCGCGCTGTTGGGGCCCGAGTTGCTGAGCCAGGGGCCGCCGCCCCCGCGTCCTCCCGACATGTTCCCGATGGCGGCGCGCCCGTTCGAGTTGATGTGACCGTGGTGTGAGTCGCTTCGAGGCGGCCCCGCGTTGGCCGCAGGGGCGAGGGCCAGCCCGGCGATGAGCGCGAGCGCTGCACCGCCACCGCTGACGGCAATACGCATCCGGATCTTCATGATGGAGTCCTTTCTCGAGTGAACTGCGGTGATTCTAGAATAATTAGATGCCGTCTAATATGTCTGTAGACCTTTTGGGGGACAGGCTCGTGGGCGCCTCGCGGTGCACCATCGCGGCGGATCTTAGGGCCTGGGACGCCTCGCGTCGAGGGCCTGGGCAGGCGCCTGACGACGGGGGAGCATCAGGAAACGACGACCTCGGAGGCGCCCATGGACCTCACCGGCGACGCGCTCCCGCGGGTGGGGACGCTGGCGGAGCTGACCGACCTCGTGCGGACGGAGCCCGATCTCTGCGTGCGGTATTCGGCGGGACCGGGCCATGACGCCAGGCAACGCAGCATGGACACGGAGAGCGGCCTGGAGCTGCCGGGGCTCTCCGTCAACCCGCTCGCGGCTGAAGGATGGTGGACGCGTCCGCTCGAGGACTGGCTGGCGCGTCAGCTCTGTCAGTACAAGCACCTCGCAGAACGCGACCCCGAGCGTCGAGCGTGGATCCTCCGCGGGGTGATCGTGGGGCGCGGACCGGATTGCGAGCCGCTGCTCGGAGACGTCGCGCCGGTCGCCGTGCTCGACCCCGCTCTCCTGGCCGAGGCCGAGGTGCGTTACCAGGCGCGCTTCGACGCTGGTGTCGGCCCCGAAGACCGTGAACAGGACAGCGGGGTCGGCGCGGCGGTCGTCCTCTCCCGGCTGTCGTCCGCCGACGCCGCCGAGGTCCTGACTCTCCAACGGGCGGCGTTCGTCTCGGAGGCGTTGATCTATGGCACAGCGGACATGCCGCCCCTCACCCAGACGCTGGGCGAGCTCCGGGCCGAGCTCATGGACACCACGGGATGGGCGGCCCGGGAAGGGGCACGCCTGGTCGGGGCGTTGCGGGCGAGGAGAGCCGACGACCTGTTGCTCATCGGGCGGATCTCGATCGCACCGGACAAGCAAGGAGAGGGGATCGGGCGACTCCTGCTGGAGACGGCCGAGCGGGCCTCGGGGGCACGCGTGGCAGAGCTCTTCACCGGCAGCCTCAGCGAGGCGAACATCCGCCTGTACGAGCGGTGCGGCTATCGGGTCACCGAACGGGTCGACCAGGGGGACGGTACGGCGCAGGTCTTCCTGCGCAAGCTTCTCGACCCCGTGGCCACCTGACCGGCGACCGGGCGCTCAGGACCGTTCGACGGGCAGCCACAGCTCGCACGTCGCCGTCCGGAAGTCCGCCGCGCGGTCGAGCACGGAGACGATCGACGGTCCCGGACGAAGGCGCCACGGGTTGGAAGGGAACCAGTCCGTCGCCGTCGCGGCCCAGATCGTCTGCAACGTCTCGGGATAGGCGCCCGCGCTGCGGAAGACGGCCCAGTCGCCGGCGGGGATCTCGATCCGGTCCAGGTCGTCCGGCACGGGCGTCTCCTCCGTGACGGCGACACCGTGGAGATAGGTGAGCTCGCTGCCCTCCGCGTCGTCCGGATCGATGTCGGCGCTGACCTGGAGGAGCCCCGTCGGCTCGGTGGCGCTCAGCGCCTTGAGGCGGTCGTGCGCGGTCATGGGGAGTGCTGCGATATGGGCGGTGATGTGCGGGTTGACGCCTCGGTGGATTAGCGGCACGCGGGCGGCGTGGCCGATCAGCGCGAAAGCGGGGCGGGTGACGATGCGGGTGTCCATGGGGGTGTTCCCTTCGACGGTCAGGCGGAACCTGAGTTGCGGTTGTGTGCGAAGGGGGGCCGTCGGCCCCGGCGGACGTCGCCGGGGCCGACGCCGTGAACGCTGCGGAACGCTCGGCCGAAGGCCTCGGTCGAGCCGTAGCCATAGCGCACTGCGATCGCGAGCAGATCCTCATCGCCGAGCAGGTCGGCAGCGGCAACCGACATCCGTCGCCGTCGGATGTACTCGGACAGCGGCATGCCCGCGAGCGACGAGAACATCCGTCGCACGTGGTACTCCGTCGTGCCCAGAGCCCGCGCGAGGCTGGCGACGTCGATGTCGTCGGCCAGACGCGCTTCGACGAACTCGACGAGACGATTGAGAATCGAGATCACGGTTCCTCCTTCTGACTTCAGACTCGTCGCAGATCGGGCTCGCTGCCCGACAATCGCCGTCCGCTTCTATCGTCTCCGCTCGCGTCTGCTCTCGCGAGCAGAGACCGACCCTCGGGTGCGGGTTTCGGCTACGGTCCCTCGGAGGGACGCATGAGCGAAGAGGATGGCTCCCGCGACGGCGTGACCGATGCTCTGGCGAACGTCGTCCTGTTCGTCGTCGCCGCCCTGGTGTCCCACATCGGCTACTTCGCGCTGACTCTGCTGGCTCTCGCCAGGGTCCACCATCGCGCGCTCACGCCGCTCTTGCGTCGCTGGCGTCCGTCCGACGGCATCGCTGTCGGCGTCCGGTAACGCTCAGGCCACCTTCGGAGTGGCACGCACGCCGAAGTGCATGTATTGTTCTCCGGTCTCGAGACGGTAGAAGACCACGGCCTCCCAGTTCTCCGAGTCCTTGAGCCGGAGCGCGAACTCGTTCTCGCGCACCGGGACGAGCACGTACTCCTCGACGGGGTGCGGGTCCAGTTCGGCGAGAGGGCCGGTCTGGGTCATCCGCATCCGCAGCGAGCTCTCGTGCTCGAACACCTCGGTGCGGACTCCCGCGCGGTCGTAGATGCCGACGAACGGAGAGAGGTCCGGGGCATAGGGGACGGCGGGCGGAGTGAAGCTCTCGGGCATCGCCACGCCGGCGAGGTCCTGGAAGATCTCGCCGTAGAGGCGGTGATAGAGGTCGCGCGCGTTGCCGCCGTTGGTGAGGAGGGTCACCGCGAGGCCGGCCTCCGGCAGGATGCGCAGGAACGCCGACTGGCCGATCGTGTTGCCGTCGTGGCCATAGAGGCGATGCCCGTTCCAGTCGAAGAGGATCCACCCCACGCCCCAGGCGTCGCCCAGCGTGTAGGGGTTGGGCATGTCGACCTGGCGTTCCTGCATCTGCGCGACGGACCGCTCGGACAGGACGCTGGTGCCGTCGGCGGCGAGGCCGCCCTCGAGGTGCATGCGCGCGAAGGCGAGGACGTCCGCGGCGCGGGAGCTGATCAGCCCGGCGGGCCCCATGGAGCGGGGGAGGATCCACGCCGGCGCCAGATGCGTGCCGTCGTCGTCGACCGTATGACCGCTCGCGGCGGCGTACATGATCGTCTCCTCCGGGAGCGTCGTGGTGTAGCTCAGGCCGAGCGGGGTGTAGACGAGGTCGCGCATCGCCTGATCCCAGGTCGTGCCGGTGACCTTCTCGATCACGCGCCCGGCCAGCACGAAGCCGGAGTTGCCGTAGGACATGGTCGCGCCGAGAGGGTGGTTCTGCGCGACGCCGTCGAGATGCGCCACATACTTCTCCAGGCAGTCGTCGCCGCGTCCGGTGTCGGTGAACACGTCGCCGTCGATCCCGCTCGTGTGGCTGAGGAGATGTCGCATCGTCACAGAGGCGGTGACGTCCTGGTCCGAGGCGCGGAACTCGGGGACATAGTCCGTGACCGGTGCGTCGAGGTCGAGGAGTCCGCGGTCGACGAGCGCCATCACCGCCGTCGTCGTCCACACCTTGCTGATCGAGCCGATCTGGAAGACGGCGTCGTCGGTGGTCTCGATGCCGGTGCGCACGTTGAGGATGCCGTGATGGGCATAGACCGGGTCCTCGCCCAGACGGAGGATGCCGAGGGTCGCTCCGGGGACCTTGTACTCCGTCGCCAGTGCGTTGAGCCGCTGCTGCCAGTGCGTGGCGTCGATCCGGGTCCGAGCGCCGTTGTCGGTGGTGGAGGACATGGGTTCACTCTGCGCCGCGGCCTCGCGGTGCGGACTGTGCAGAACTCCGAACATGGCGGGGATCTCTGTCCTCGACGCCAACAAGCGCCGATGGGTTCCTCGGCGGGAGCGGAGGTCGCCGTTGCACGCACATTCCCATACACTGGTCTGGAAATGACGAAGAAGTCCTCGGGTGCCGGCCGCCCCCGCACGCCCGCGATCGACGAGGCGCTCGTCGCCGCGTTCCAGGAGCTCATCACCGAGAACCCGCTGCTCCAGCTCAGCGTCCGGGCGCTCGCTGAACGCGCGGGCACCACGCGAGACGCCTTCTATCGCCGCTACGTGTCCCTGGGGCACTTCCTCATCGAGGTCATGCTCGGGCGCTACGCCGTCGACCCCTCGGAGGACACGGGCTCCCTGGCCGGCGACCTCCGGGTGACTCAACGGGCGCAGCGGGAGATGTACACGGATCCGATCGCCGTCGGGCTCATCCCGCTCGTCCTCGACGCCTGCTTCCGTGACCCGATCGCCGCCGAGGCCTTGTCGACGCGGTTCATCCGTCCCCAGCGCGAAGCGGTCAAGAGGATCCTCGACCGGGCGGTCGCCCGGGGCGAGATCGCGCCGGTGGCCGATCCGGACTTCGTCGTGGACCAGCTCTACTCGCCGATGCTGTTCCGGGCGACGCTGCCGGGGATGGCACCGATCGACGAGGCATATGAGCAGACGATCGTCTCCTCGGTCCTGCGCGGACTCGGGGCCGAGGAAGACGCACACACCGAAGGGAACCGTCCATGACCGCCGCCCCGCCTGACGCCCTCGACGGATATCTCGCCGCCCTCGACTCGGAACGACGGGCGGTGCACACGGCGCTCGTCGGCGCTGTCGCCCTGCGCGCCTCCGAGAGTCCTCGCGTACACGACTTCCTGTTCATCCCCGGCCAACGGCATCCGCGGTTCGAAGACAGCGAAGAGGTGTTCTGGCGAGCGGTACGGCAGCTGATGCTCGTCGAGCCCGCGGGCCGAGACGAGGTCCCCGTCGCCTGGATCGGCTATGACGTGGCCAACCGGTTCACCGGACGCCGAGAGGCGCAGGGTTTCCTGCTGACCGACCGTCGCGTGGTCGTCAAAGACCAGGTCGACGGGGTCTTTGGCACGGCGACTCCTCGTCAGTTCCCGCTCTTCGTGGGGCAGGACGGCATCGCAGGATCAGCGGTCGAGATCGCAGGGAGCGTCGTCGCCTCCTACGACTGGGACGCGGCACGTTCCCTCGTCGACGGCAGCACGGAGCGTGGGCTCGGCCTCCTCCTGGCCGAGCTCCTGGTCGCGATCCTCGAGGCGCTCACACGGCTCCGGATCGCGCTTGCGCCCGCACCCGTGGCCGCCGCCGACCTGCGCGGGCGGGTGCGTGAGCTCGGCCTCTCGGACGCGGCGAAGCTCCCGGACGACCCGAGGCACGTCAAGCACTTCGCGAAACTCCAGAAGAAGCTCCCGCTCGAGTCCGGCGAGCGCGTTCTTCTCGCCTTCACGGGCAGCACCCTCGCCGGCGTCTACGGGCTGGTGCTCACTGATCTCGGCGTGCGCTCGAAGGACCTGGGGGAGTACCCGGTCTTCACCCCCGCCGGCGAGATCGTCGCCGACGCCGTGCGGATCGACGACCGCAGCGAGCACCGGCTTCTCCTGGCCCCCGGCGCAGCCCACGAACTGCCCGCCACCCTGTCGGAGCGGCAGGCGGCGGCCCTCGCCACGCTCGTCCGCGAGTGGAGCGAGGGGAAGATCGTCGACGGGGAGCGAGGGTGAACGCCGGGACCGCCACCGTCCGGGTGAGGGGCAGCGCCTAGGCCTTCGCCCAGGCCTCCTCGACCGGGATCGGGAGTCCGAGGACGTTCTCCGCCGCACGATGGCCGGAGAGGAGAGCCGCGGGAACCGTCGCGGGATCGTCGGTCCAGGTCGCCTCGCCCGCGAGGTGGAGGACGCCGCCGATCGGGCGGGCGAGGTCGTCGTGGTCTGAGGTGACCGATCCCCGCGTCATGTAGGCGTAGCTGCCGCGAGCGAAGGGATCGTCCTGCCACGCGGTCACCTGAACCGCCGTGGGACGCGCGACGCGATCGCCGAAGAGTCGACGGAGCTGCTCCAGGACCGATTCCGCCACCCGGTCGGGACTCCATCCGCGGATCGCCTTCGCCGCAGGCCCTGCGGCGAAGGTGAGCAGCGTCGGTGTTCCGTGCAGACGGCTGAGGTCGTACCAGGAGTGCCACCAGCGTCCCTGGGGTCCCTGTTGGCGGATGGCGTACACGTCCTCGTCCCAGAAGCGGGCGGGGAAACGGAGGAAGACCTTCTCGAAGGCGTTCATGCGGAGGCGTCCGAGGGTTTCGGCGATCGGCTCCGGAAGCGGAGGGTCGAACGCGAGGGCTGCGGACTGGAGCACCCCGACGGGCACGGTCACCACGGCTCCGTCCGCGGTGAACTCCCCGCGATCGGTGACGATCTCAACCCCTCTCGCCGACCAGCGGACGGTCGACACCACGTGGCCGAGCCGGATGTCGAGCCCTGTGGCGAGGGCGAGGGGCAGCCGGTCGTAGCCGTCGGGGAAAACGACCTCGTCGCCCTCGATCGCGTCATCGTCGAGACCGTGCGCGGCCAGATCCTCGATCCACGCGCCGTACTGCTCCTCTGAACGGTGCTCCAGATACTCGCGGACGCGCTGCGTTCGATCAGCGTCCCAGCCTTGGAGGGCGAGCGCGGCCTCGGTCGCGTCGCGATAGGAGGCGTCCGGCGCCGAGCTCGCGACGGTGCCGAGCAGGGCGGCGTCGACGGTACGGATGTCGTCGGCGAAGGCCGTCGCGGCGGTGTCCGCAAGCTTGGTCCCGTCCGGCCCGTAGTAGGCGATCGGTCGGCTGTCGGGCTGATATCCGCCGACCGTGAACTCCGTCGTCCGCATCCCGAACGCTGCGGCCGCCGCGGCGACCGGGCTTCCGTCGATCCCGTGGATCCACGAGGCGCCGAGATCGGTGGCCTCGCCGTTCGCGCGGTCCGTCCAGACGCGTCCGCCGACGCGTTCTCGCGCTTCGAGCACGACGACCCGACGGCCGGCCCGCGTCAGCAACCGTGCCGCGGTGAGCCCGGAGACTCCCGCTCCCACCACGATCGTGTCGTATCGCTCCACCTCGGACCTCCTCATCGAGGCGCCTCGCGGCGCGTTCCGATGCTAGTCGGTGAGCGGAGAGCGGCGGCGCAGGATGCTCGTGGCGGTGAGGGCGAGCGCGTGATCCGGATGCGCGGTCAGCGCGTCGAGCAGGCTGCGCGCGGTCGGTCCCGGGACCTCCGCCAGGGCAGCGGCGAGCCGGAGCCGGGCGTCCGGTTCACCGGCGTCCAGCGCTGCGGACAGCGCCCGCACGGCGGCGGCCTCGATCTCCGGATGTGTCGCCACGAGGAGGCCGAGGACCTCGGCGGCCTCGATGTCGTCGTCGCCGCTGGCGATGAGCGAGACCAGAGCGGGGATCGTCTCGGCATCGCCGTGCGCTCCTCGCTCCAGCGTCGCGCGGTTCGCGATCGTCGGGTCGGGGTGCCCCGTCGCCGCGGCGATCGCTGCGCTCGCGGCGGGATTCCCCAGCTTCACGAGGGCGGTGAGCGCGCGGCGGCGGCGACCCGGGTCAGCGGCGTCCAATGCGGCGGCGAGGGAGGGGACTGCGGCATCGCCTGCGCGGGCGATCGCCCAGTGCAGAGCGCCGGCGACGTTCGGATCGGTCTCTTCGAGTGCGGCCTCGACGAGCACGCCGACATCGACGGCTCCGTCCTCGGAGAGCGTGAGGGCGGTCCGCTGTCTCTCGGAGGGGCTGCCGGTGTCGAGGCCTCGGAGGAGGCCGATCGTCCGGAGCACGTCGGACCACGCGGTGGGCGCGCTCTGCCGGACACGGGTGAGCCGGCGGAGAAGCTCCTCGTCGCGGGCGATCCGCTCCGCGGTCTGTGCGAGGAGACGGTCGACGACGCGTGCGGGGGCCAGGGAGGGGTCGTCGAACGCGTCTGCGATCTCCTTCAGGCCGAGTCCGAGCGTGCGGAGCCCCTCCACGTGAAAGAGGCGCCGCACGTCGTCCTCGGAGTACCGGCGGTACCCGCCGGCCGTCCGCGCGGTGGGGCAGACGAGGCCGATCCGGTCGTAGTGCCGGAGCATCCGCGTGCTGACCCCCGACCGTGCGGAGACCTCGCCGATCAGCATGCGCTCATTCGCCGACCGTCGGCGCCGCGCGCAGCGCGCTCAGGCGTCGTGCTTCGTGGAGCGCGGTGTCGAACCCTTCCTCGGGGTCGCGCACGATCCGCTCGGTCGCGATCGCATGGAGCCGGACGGCGGAGTCCGGCGACTCCGCTGCGCGCCGGAGCACGGGACCGGCCGTGTCGCCCAGCTCCGCGAGGGCGCGGCTGAGACTGCGCTGCAGCTCGCGATCGCCACGGCCGAGCTGCGTCGCCAGCGTCTCGGCGAGCTCCGGACGCGCCTCGTCCGGCGCGAGGCCGACGGCGGTGCGCCAGGCGGCGCGAGCCACCTCGTCGTCAGGATCGTGCAGGAGGGCGTGCGTGAGGGCGGGCCAGGCACGTCGATCGCCGATCTTCGAGAGCGTGTGCAGCGCCTGGCTGCGCGCCTGCGGAGTCACGGAGCGGAGCTCGGCGAGCAGGCGCGGGACCGTGAGATCCGGGTTCTGACGGGTGAGAGCCCAGGTGAGCATGTCGCGGACGAAGAAGTCCGGCTCCTCGGCGTTTCGTGCGATGAGCACCGGCACGAATCCCGGTTCCGGATGTGTTCCTGCGCTCAGCGCGGCCTGCAGCCGCATCGAGGCGTCGGGCGCGGCGAGGGCGTCGGTCAGCCGCGTCGTCATGTCCTGGTCGTTCCTGGTCATCGTGACCACCTCCTGGGTCCATCTCAGACCTTGTCACAGTGACAAGGTCAAGTCGACGTGGAAGCAGGGACGGACGACACGCGGACGAGGGTCGAGCATAGGGTCGTCGCGCCGCAGGGGCAGCCCGGAATGGCATTGCATGCCACGAAGGCCGCGTCAAGGTGCTGGCGGACCCGTGGCGGCAGGGCTGGAGTGGGCTCATGACACCTCGGGAACAGGAACGACCGGATGTCGCCGACGCCTCGGACGAGACCTCGACGGGTGCGGAGGGCGGATCGGAGAAGAAGAGCGGCGGCCTCCGCGCTGCGCTCCGCACCATCGGACCAGGGGTCGTCACGGGAGCGGCCGACGACGACCCCTCGGGAGTCGCCACCTATGCGCAGGCAGGAGCCACCTATGGCATGGGACTGCTCTGGACCGTGCCGGTGTCGCTTCCGCTGATGATCGTCGTGCAGGAGGCGTGCGAGCGGATGACCTACGCGAGCGGCGATTCCTTCGGCGCCCTCATCCGCCGGCGTTTCGCCCGTGGCGCGCGGGTCTGGATCGCGATCCTCCTCGCCGCGCTGCTCGTGGCCAACGGCGTCAACGCGGCGGCCGACCTCATGGCGATCGGACAGGGCATGGAGCTCGTCCACGCCGGTCCTGCGCCGCTGTGGTCGCTGCTGGCTGGCATCGTCATCACCGTGGTCGTGGTGCGCGGCTCTTTCGCCTGGATCTCGAGGATCTTCAAGTGGCTATGCCTGGCGCTCTTCTCCTACGTGGCCGTCCTCGCGGTCGCGCAGGTCGACTGGGGCGAGGTGCTGGCAGGACTCGTCGGGGCCCGGCTCGTCATGGAGCCAGGCTACCTCGGCCTCGTCGTCGCCGTGCTCGGCACCACCATCAGCCCGTACATGTTCTTCTGGCAGAGCGGGCAGGAGGAGGAGATGATGCGCTCGCGCAGCGAGGACGGAGACGCGCGGACGCAGCGTCTGTCCGCTCGGCCGGCCAAGGACGCGCGGCGAATGCTCCTGCTCGGACGGATCGACGTGATCACGGGGATGCTCTTCTCCGTGGCGATCATGTTCGCGATCATCGTCGGGACGGCAGCCACCCTCGGCGAGGAAGGGAGCCCGGTCGGGACCGCGGCCGAGGCCGCGGCCGCGCTCAAGCCGATCGCCGGAGACTATGCAGGGATCCTCTTCGCGCTGGGGTTCATCGGCGCAGGCATGCTCGCGGTCCCTGTGCTCGCCGCGTCCGGCGCCGCGGGGTTCGCCGCGCTCCTCGGCAAGCCGTGGAGCCTGGACCGCAAGCCTCACCGGGCGAAGACGTTCTACGCGCTCCTGCTGTGCGGGCTCGTCCTGGCGATCGTCCTCGCGCTGCTGGATGTGAACGCGATGGACCTCCTGGTGATCTCCGCGGTCGTCAACGGCATCGCCGCGGGGCCGTTCCTCATCGTCCTCATGCTCGTCACGGACGACCGGCGGATCATGGGCAGGTACCGCAACGGTCGCGTCGCTCGTGTTCTCGGCTGGCTGACGGCGGCGATCATGTGCGTCGCGGGCGGGTATGGCTGCTATTACGTCCTCTTCGGGTCCTAGGCGCCCTCCCTCGACGTCATCGGATCATCGAACGCGCCGTGCGGAAAAGCGTCCTGTCAACCCCCTCGCGTCGCTCCTCGCGCCAGGGGACCCTGGGACAGGAGACGACGAAAGGAGTGAGCATGAGCGAGATCTATGACGAGGGTCTTCTCCCGCCTCATGTGCACCGTCAGCGTGCCGGCCGGGAGGGCGCTCCCGCCGAGGAGGAGGGCCGGGAGACGGCCGATCCGCCAGAGGAAGCGGGCGGATCGGCCTCCACGGGTCCTGCGAACGAGGACGACACCGAAGGCGGGGCGCGCCCTACCGAGAGCGAACCTGCCGAAGGTCACGGCGGCTCCGCCGGGAGCGAGGCGGACGATGACTCCGGTGCCGCGGGGGTGCACAGTCGTGCACACGGTGACGGGGGCCTCCTTGAACCCCCGGACTGAGGTCGTGGCGGCGTCAGGGGCCGTGTCGGCGTCAGGGAATCATCCCGTTGTCGTCCACCTGCATCTCCACGACCTTGGCCGGTTCGGGGATCAGGCGCAGGCCTGCGGGCGTGTTCGCGAGATGGCTGAGCGCATCGACCCAGAGCCGGTTCAGGGGCGGGCGTCGACTCCCATGGAACTTGAAGACCAGGGTGCTCGACGGGTGTAGCCACACCGAGGTCCGACCGTATCCGATGCTCGGGTCGTCGGTCCAGGTGAAGTAGAACGGCTCCCCACGCCGGAGCTTGTTCGCGATGACCATCTGCAGATGCGCGAGCTCTCGGTCGTCGAACTCGGCTCGAATCTCACCCTCGTAGAAAAACCGGCCCATGCAGCGCCCTCCTTGCGTGCCGAAGTGCTTGTCCGTGTCCGTCCCCGGTTCCCATCTTCCTCCGAGTGCGATCAAATAGCAGGGCATTGACATCCCCCATCGCCTCCGGTAGCGCTCAGGCGCACGGAGCAGGAAGGAAGGCCCATGGGCACCATCTACTACGGCGGTGGAGAGACGCCGATCCACATCGAGGACCACGTCCTGGCTCACCTGAAGGTCGTCATCGCGACCAAGCTCCGGCGGAACGAGAGCTTCACCCTCTCCTTTCAGCACAACGAGGACGAGGCGCCTGGCCGGACGACGATCTGGCTGCACCCCTCGATCCCGCTGCGCTTCGAGTTCGGTGAGTCGGAGGGTCCGGCTCTCGACGGGCATCTCATCCGCGATCTCGCACAGTCTGCGAACACCTCCGGGGGGATCGCGCTCAAGCAGGAGCACATCCTCCGGGCGACGGGGCGGGCGGGTGAGGAGGCCTCGGACGCCGAGACCGCGGACGACGAGGAGAAGAGCGAGTAGCGGCGATCACTCCCGGCCCGGCACAGCCGAGCCGGGAGTGTCCTCGGCCAGCGGCGGGACGTCTTCGCCCGCGGTCTCCTCGGGGTACCCGTCCCGCCGCTCTCCGTCCACATAGGGCGCGCTCGGCGGAGCCTCCTGTGCTTCCTCGAGGTCCGGATCGGCGGGGCGGTCCTCGTCGGCGGGTTCCCCGCGCTCGATCGCCGGCTCTCGGTGCTCGACACTCATCGGCTTCGCTCTGTTCGGATGGATGGCGTTCAGAGGGATGGTGTTCAGAGGTGGCGGCCGCCGGTGACGGGGAGGATCCCGCCGGAGACGTAGGACGCGTCCTCCGAGGCGAGGAAGACATAGGCGCCGGCGAGCTCCGCCGGCTGTCCTGGCCGCCCGAGCGGGGTGTTCTGGCCGAAGCCGGGGAGCTTCGTGGGCCATCCGGTCGCGGGGATCAGCGGAGTCCAGATCGGTCCCGGCGCCACGCCGTTGACGCGGATGCCGTTCTTCCCCTCCTGCTCCGCGAGCATCTGCACGAAGGCGACGAGAGCCGATTTCGTGAGCGCGTAGTCGAACAGACCCGGCGACGGGTCGAAGCCCTGGATCGAGGTCGTCACGATCACGGAGGACCCGGGGGAGAGGCGAGGCAGAGCGGCGCGGACGAGCCAGAACGGCGCGTAGAGATTCGTCTTCATCACGCGGTCGAACTCTGCCGTCGGGATATCGGCGATGTCCTCTCGGTTGCGCTGGTACGCGGCGTTCAGCACGAGGATGTCGAGGCCGCCCAGGCTGTCCGCCGCGTCGGCGACGAGATCGGCGCAATGCTGCTCGTTGGTGACGTCTCCCGGGAGCAGGATGCCCTGCTTTCCCTCCGCGCGGACCCATTGCACGGTCTCCTCCGCGTCCGCCTGTTCCTCGGGGAGGTAGCTGAGGGCGACGTCGGCGCCCTCGCGGGCGAAGGCGATCGCGACGGCGCGGCCGATGCCCGAGTCGCCCCCGGTGATAAGGGCGCGACGGCCGGGGAGCCGCCCCGATCCGCGGTAGGTCTTCTCGCCGTGGTCAGGGCGGGGCACGGTCTCGCGGAGGAGCCCCGGCTGACCCGTGTCGACCTCCGGGGGAGGATCGAATCGGTGTTTCGATCGCGGATCTGTCATCTCGTAGCTCATGCCCGGGAGGATAGTTCGGGCGGCGGATCGCACGGAGGGGGTTGACGGCGATGGCTGCTCGTTGCATGGTTCGTTCCCTTGCCTGTGTGCGTCACTGCTGCCGGCAGCGTCCCGTCAGTCCTCTGCGCCCCTGTCAACCTCCTCGTGCCGTCACGGCATCACGGGCACCGTGGAGAACCGGCGCCGATCACGCCGGGCACAGGACACGGAAAGGAGCTGGCCATGGGGCTCGCAGACAAGGCCACGCACACGGCGGAGGAGCTCGCAGGAAGAGCGAAACGGGGACTCGGCACGGCCATGGACGACGAGGAGCTCGAGGCGCGCGGTGAGGCCGAGGAGGCGGAAGCGGACCGCGAGCGGGCCATCGACAAGGCCATCGACGCCGCGGAGCGCGAGCAGCGCGAAGAGGACGAGTTCGGAGACCGGGACTGAAGCGGCAGGCGACGTCCGTCTCGTTCCGGACGGACGTCGCCCTTCCTCACGCATCCGGCGCTCTGCGCCATGCCGAGGGTCCGGCCCTAGATGGGCCGCACGCGCATCCCTCGAGGGGAGATGGCTGCCGCCGGGCGCCTCGATGTCGGGCGGGCCGCCGATCGCCGGGAACTGCACGACCGATCCGGTGAGATGCGCCTCGGCCTGGCCGGGGAACCCGGAGTAGAGCTCCCTGGTCGCGGGGATGTTCCACAGAGCAGAGTCTGCGCCGGGCCGTCCGGGAGCCGGGACGTTGTGCATGGTCGGGCCCAGGATATTCCGCCGCAGCGTCTCGTCCCACGGGACGGGTCTGGCGGCCTGGATGCGCTCCGGGGACCATGTCGGTGCCAAACGGGCCATGGGGAGCAGGGGGAGCTTCCCAGGGCGCACAAATAACGACTTCGATACGGTCGTTGCATGAATGAACGATTAGATGCCCGTGCCCTTCTGCCTCTCCGTGACCGGGTGAGCGCGCCGATCGAAGCTCGCCTGCCCGCAGATGCCGAGGGGCTGCGCTGGCGACGGATCGCTCGTGAGGACGCGGCTCTCCTTCTCACCCTCCAGCGCTCGTGCGATGCGGTGGACGCTCCGAAAAGCGTCACCACAGCGGAGGAGATCGAGGAGATCTACGACACGCCCGGACTCGATCTCGCGACCGACACCGCGATCGCGATCGATGAGGGCGGGGCCGCGGTCGCGTACGGCATGGCGACGTTGGGTGATGAGCATGCCACCGTGGTCTGGCTGTCCCTCGACGGCGGGGTCCACCCGGACCGGCGGGGAGAGGGGATCGGGGCGGCGTTGCTTGCCTGGCTGGAAGCCCGCGGCCGACAGATCCTCGCAACGCGCGATGAAAGGCTCCCCGGCTGGCTCTCGACCGGAGCGGAAGAGCACTCGACTGGGGCCATCGCGCTCATGCACCGTCATGGCTATGAGACCAAGCGCTGGTGGCTGGAGTTGGAGCGTCCGCTCCATGAGCCGCTTCCGGACGTCGCCCTCGATCCTTCTGTCCGTCTCGAACCGTACGGTGAGTGGAGGGAGGCGACGCGGCGTGCATACAACGAGGCGTTCCGCGATCACTGGGGCTCCCAGCCTGCGAGCGAGCGCGAATGGGTGAAAGAGGAGAAGAAAGCCGGTGCCCGCCCTGACCTCTCCTTCGTCGCGATCGCGCCCGGGGCGGACGGGGCGGAGGAGGTCGTGGCCTTTGTGATCTCCGAGGTGACACCGGAGGACTGGGAGGCGCGTGGGAGCTCTTTCGGATACATCGAGCTGCTCGGTGTTCGCAAGGCCTGGCGCGGACGCGGTCTCGCCCCTGCGCTGCTCGTTCGGGCCATGGCGGGGTTCCGTGCCGAGGGACTCGCCGCCGCCGTCCTCGACGTCGACGCAGAGAGCCTGACAGGAGCGGTCGTTCTATACGAACGTCTGGGCTTCCGCACCGTGAGCCGCTCAGTGAGCCTTGTCAAGGAGGTCTGACCCGCGGTGATCCTCGACGGGCAGCGGAGTGGTTCAGCCTGGAGACCAGGTGCGCAGGACGGGGAGATCCGGTGCCCGGTGCTCCAGGCGCTCCCACGCGTCGAGGAACCGCGCGCGCACCTTGGCGGGCGGCCACGGCTCCGTCCGGAGCTCCGGCGGCAGCAACGGATCCACGGTCAGCCCCTGCCCCAGGCCCTCTGCGAGACGAAGCGCGTATGCCATCTGCTGGGCGCGGCCGGCGTCGAGGGCGGGGGCCCGCGCCTCGTCGAGGAACTGGGAGAGGGCGTGGTACGCGGCGATCGTCTCGGCGGCGGGCCAGAGCCTCTCTGCGACGGCGAGCGGGGTCTCGCATCCCGGCCCCACGATCTCGGTCGCCGTCGCGGTGTAAAGCTGCCGAAGGGTCTCTGCAGGGAGTTCTCGCGAGAGGTCGGACCAGAGGTCGTGGGGGGTGACATAGACGCCGGGGGTCAGGGGGGCGGTGCCGAGGTCGACCAGCGTCCGTCGGAGCGCATCTCGGGTCGCGCGCTCCTGCTCCGGGATCGAGAAGGTGTGCAGGCGCCAGATCCCATCCCAGGCGAGCGACCCCGCGTCCTGAGCGTACGCGAAGGCCACGGCACGCGTGTCTGCGGCCAGGCGCTCGACTCCTGCGGGCAGCAGTCGGATCAGACCCCGTCGCCCCCGTCCCTCCTGGATGAGGACGCCGGCATCCGCGAGGCGGCGGATCGCGAGCCGGACGGCCTGCTCGGCGACGCCGACAGCGAGGCCGACGTCGTAGACGAACGAGAGCGCCGCTGTGCCCGAGGCGTCGAAACAGCACTCGACGACGGTGCGGGGGGCGACATCGAGGGCGCTCATCGGGCCGCCTCGCCCTCGGGCGTCCCCTCCCAGGGATAGCCGTGATCCCGGAAGGCTGCGGCGATGGTGGCCCGTCCTCCCTCGACGTCGTCCTCGAAGAGCACGCGTCCCTCGGCGGCCTCGATCTTCACCTTCCCGGCGCGCTGATGCACGCCGGCCACCTGGCTGCGGGCGATGATCCGTTGGTCGTCGCCCTGGATGACGACGATCTGTCGGTCCGAGATCCGCAGGATCGCGCTCTCGTGGGTGAGGAAGAAAGCGATGACCAGGCCGATCAGAGCCAAGACCGCAGGGCGTCCGACGACCATGATCGGCGCCTCGATCGAGCCGAGGAAGGTGAGGACGTCGAGGAACGGGATCGGCAGCTTCGTCGCCCACGACAGCAGCCAGGGCAGGATGAGCCCGAGCCCGACGCCGGCGAGCCCGAGGGTCACCCAGAGGAATACCTTGGTCTCGGTGGTCATCCGCAGCACCGTCTCGCGATCGTCGTCCGCGGGGGAGGGTGGGGCAATCTTTTCGTTCATAATATAAACGATCGTAACAGTAGCGATAGTAATTGACCTCCGAGGGTTGCCCGCCGGAACGGCCGTGTCGTCTCCCGCGGCCGCGTTCCGGCGCGATGATGGAGATGCAGGCGGAGCGGAGAGGAGCCCAGCGTGCATGCATCGCCCCCGGACCGGGAGGCCGTCGAGCGGGCGGTCCTTCGCGCGGTCCGCGACTTCGGAGACGCGCACGACCGGATGAGCAGCGGCATGAAGCTCGGGATGGACATGAACATCACCGATATCGCGGCACTGCGCCTGCTCATCATCCGTGAGGAGCAGAGGCGTACGGTCACTCCTGCCGACATCGCGCGGCATCTGCGTATCTCGACCGCGTCGACCGCGAAGCTCCTCGACCGGCTCACCCTCTCGGGACATGTGCGTCGCGAGCCCCATCCCACCGATCGTCGGGCGCGGTCCGTCCTGCTCACTCCTGCCGCGAAAGCCGAGTTCTTTCGACTCTTCGGGGAGCGACTGGCCGTGATGCGCGCCGAGCTCGCCGCGTTCGACGACGACGAGCTCGTCGCCGCCGCCCGCGTGCTCGACGCCCTGGGCCGTGCACTGGACCCGGGCAGCGCTGGGGCCTGACGAGCGCTCGGTCCTCAGCGTGGCGGGTCGTCAGGCCGGTCGCCGAGCGCCCGCTCCCAGGAGGCCGCCGGGCCGGGCATGACATGGAACAGCGGGTGCGGGGTCGGTGACGTCGAGGCCCAGCTCTCCGCGTCCTGTGCGCTGCGGAGGCGGAGCTTGTGTCCGAGATGCTGCCATTCGAACATCAGCTGTCCCTCGGTGACCTCGAGCGCGGGCGCGGAGGGCTCGACGACCTCGTCCGGAGAGGGGCGCGGGCGATCGATCCTCGCGCGATCGAAGCGGTATCCGCGATGGTCCGCCTCGTCGGCGAGGGTGGCGAGATAACGGCCGATCGTCTGCAGCGGATCGTCGGCCGCCCGGAATCGCTCCAGCTGCGGGTGATGGCGATACCCCCGGGTCCGCTCGGCGAGCACCGCCTGGGCGAGGAGGGTCTCTCGCCAACAGGCCACCAGGCCTGCGCGATCGAGGTGCCGCGGGTGGAGCGACCAGATCCTCATGCCTGGGGCCCCTGTCCTTCACCCGATCCGCTCTCGCCCTGATCCCGAGCGAGGCGGGAGGGCCACCAGATCACGCGTCCGAGATCGTAGGCGAGCGCGGGCACCAGGAGCGACCGGACGACGAAGGTGTCCAGCAGTACGCCGAAGGCGACGATGAACGCGATCTGCACGAGGAAGAGGATAGGGATCACCGAGAGCGCGGCGAAGGTGGCGGCGAGGACGAGGCCGGCGGACGTGATCACCCCGCCGGTGATCGACAGGCCGCGGACGATCCCCTCCCTGGTGCCGTGCCGCTTCGTCTCCTCGCGCACCCGGGTCATGAGGAAGATGTTGTAGTCGATGCCCAGGGCGACGAGGAAGACGAAGCCGAACAACGGCACCGCAGGGTCCGCGCCGGGGAAGCGGAAGACGCCGTTGAACATGAGCGCGGCGACCCCGAGCGCGCTTCCGAACGAGAGCACGGTGGTGAGCATGAGCAGGATCGGGGCGAGGATCGAACGGAGCAGGAGCATGAGGATGATCAGGATCACCCCGAGCACGATGGGGATGATCAGGGTCCGGTCGTGGATCGATGCCCGGTCGGTGTCGACGGAGGTGGCGGTGGCGCCGCCGACGATCGCTCCGGTCGGGGCGAGTGCGTCGCGGAGGAGGAGCACCGTGTCGGCGGCTTCATCGGAGTCCGGTGCATCCCGGAGGGTCGCCTGGAGGAGGATCCTTCCATCGCGCACCGTCGGCTCGGGCGGGGCGGCCCCAGGCGGCCCCACGGTCGCGATGCCATCGGAGGTGATCGGCGCCGAGCCGCTCGGCGAGTCGGTGCTCGTGACAGCGACCTCCTCGATGCCGTCTGTGCTGGCGACGATGTCCGCGGTCTCTTGCAGCCTGACCTCGTCGACGAGGACGTAGACGGGGCTGCCGGAGCCGCCGGGAAAGTGCTCGCCGAGGACCTGCTGGCCTTCGCGGGCATCGGAGCGGCCGAGTACCAGCTCGGACTGCGGCACGCCCTGGGCGTCGAGCTGTGAGACGCCGGCCGCGGCCAGGGCGAGGACGGCGGCGGTGACCACCCAGACGGTCCGGGGGCGGCGTCGGACGAGCGTGGCCACCCGGCTCCAGAGACCGGTCCCCGGCGCATCCGTGCCCCGCGCGTCGGGTTCGAACCGTGGCCGGCGCGGCCAGAACGCTGCTCGACCGAACGCGAAGAGCAGGGTCGGAAGGAGCGTGAGCGCAGAGAGCATCGCGAAGACGATCCCGATCGCGGCGACCGGGCCGAGCGTGCTGTTGGACTTCAGATCGCTCAGCAGCAGGCAGAGGAGCCCGGCGATCACGGTCCCGCCGGATGCGAGGATCGGCTCGATCGATCCTCGGACCGCTCGTCCGACCGCGAGGCCACGGTCCTGTGTCCGTCGCAGCTCCTCACGGAACCGTGCGACGAGCAGCAGCGCATAGTCGGTGGCGGCGCCGATCACGAGGATGAACAGGATGCCCTGGGTCTGGCCGCTCAGCAGCAGCACTTCAGCCTTCGCGAGCCACCAGACGACGAGGAGCGCGGTGCACAGGGCGAAGAGGCTGGTGCTGAGCACCACGATCGGCAGGAGTGCCGAACGGTAGACGAGGATGAGGATCACGAGGACGGCGAGCAGGGCGACGCCGAGGAGAAGCCCGTCGATTCCGGCGAAACCGGCGGCGAGGTCGGCGGTGAAGCCCGCGGGGCCGGTCACGAACGCGCGGATGCCGTCGGGAGCCTCGGCGTCGAGCGCCGCGCTCAGGGTGCGCACCTCGTCGGCCACCTCGCTCTCGGCATCGAGCGGGACGAACGCCTGCGCCGCACGGGCGTCATCGGAGAGGATCACCGGCGAGGTGTCCGTGGCGATCCCGGCCTGTGTGAGGGCGACAGCGAGTCCGTCCTGCAGGGCGGCGCGGTCGGCCTCCTCGAGAGGGCGGTCCGCGCGAAAGACCACGACGGCGGGGATGATGTCCTCGCCGAGGAAGTCGGGGAGGACCGCGTTCACCTCGGTGGCCTCGGCGGAGGAGGGCAGATAGGCGGTGCGGTCGTTGGAGGAGACCTCGGAGACCTTCCCGAAGAGCGGGCCTCCCATGCCCGCCGCGGCGAGCCAGGCGAGCACGATCAGGGCGGAGAGGAGAGGGCGCCACCATCGTCGCGGCGATCGCCGCGCGCGTGTCGTTTCCACCCGGTGACCGACCTGGGACTCGGGAAGGGGCTCATTCATCGCATCCGCCTATCTTTTGCTAGAAAAGCTAGTGAAAAGGGTAGCAGGCGCCGGCCGTGGCCCGTTGCGGCGAGGGAAGGATTTGTCCTCAACCATGGTTGAGCTTCTAACGTGAGGGAAGGGCGTCGCACCCCTGGCGCCCGGATGAGAGGACACGATGACCGTCACGAGCGCGGAGATCTCCGACCAGTTCAAGGGCGCTTTCCGCCATCATCCGGCAGGGGTGTCGCTGGTCTCCGCCGCAGCGCCGGACGGCCTCGTCGGCCTGACGCTCTCCAGCGTCGCCTCGGTCAGCGCGGATCCCGCCGTGCTCGTCTTCTCCGTCACTAAGGCCACCGGCAGCGCAGGCGGCATCCTCGCCGCCCCCAGCATGGTCGTGCACTTCCTCGCCGTCGGCCAGGAAGGCATCGCCGATGCCTTCGCACGTTCCGGGCAGCCGCGGTTCACCCCCGATCAGGGGTGGCGGACTCTTCCCACCGGCGAGCCCTATCTGCCGGCCGCTCGTGCGGCACTGCGCTGCACTGTCCGCGAGACGCTGTCGGTCGGTGGATCAGCCCTCGTCCTCGCGGACGTCCTCGAGGTGCTGCCCGGAAGCGAGGGCGACCCGCTGCTCTACCACGACCGTCGCTACGACCGACTGGCTCTCCCGTCCTGAGCTTCGTCGTTCTGAGCCCGTCCCCTGAGACCTCCGTGCGGGACGGCTCCGATGAAGGCGGGCTCGACGAGAGGGGCTTGCCCTCCGCCCGAGGGTGGGCGAGGGTGGAGACATGACCGTCGCCTTGCTCCTCCCCCTGCCGGTGCCCTTGGCTGTCGGCGAGGTCGTCGAGCTCGACGGCGCGGCCGTCGGTGAGGCCTGGACGCTGCGCACATCGCCGGGTGTGCGCTACGTGTTCCCTGTCGCCTCCGTGGTCGTCCCGTCGGGTCGGGCACGGGTGACCTCCTGCACGATCCGGGTCGACGAGGCAGGCGAGGCGCTCACCGAGCTGGCGCTCGTGTCGCTCGGCGCCTTCCCCGACCTCCCGGCCGCGGGGGCGGGCATCGCCCTCTCCGGTGCCGAGCAGGCGGCGGCCACGGCGGGAGCCCAGGCCGCGCAGTGGGGCGGGATCGATCGTCCCCCGAGGGAGACCGCCGAGCGGTTCTGGTGAAGCCGTCGGCGTCGGCGTCGGGGAGTCGTGGTCTCGGAGCTCGAGACGAGGCGGCACGGTCGCCGTGGGAAGCCCTGGCCCGGGGAGTCGTGGGTCGTTGGAAGCCGTGGTCATTGGAAGTCCCGGGAACGGTGGGGCACGCCGACGTGCAACACGTCGAGCGCGTCGGCGAGCACGTTGACCACCCCTTCGGGAGAGCGCTCAAGGATGCCGCGGACGATCAGCGCGGGTGACTCCCTGGCGATCCGCCGGTAGCGGGTCCACACCCCCTGCGAGCACACCACGTTGACGAGGCCGTGCTCGTCCTCGAGGTTGAGGAAGGTCACCCCGCTGGCAGTGGTGGGCCGCTGCCGGTGGGTCACCAGGCCCGCCACCTCCACACGCCGGCCGACGTGTTCGCTTGCGCGCAGGAGGGAGGAGGGCAGGACGCCCCGGGCATTGAGCTCCTCGCGGAAATGAGCCAGGGGATGGTCGTCGGTGGAGACTCCCGTCGCCCACAGGTCTGCGACGAGGATCTCTCGGCTGCTCTGGTCGGGAAACAGGGGCGGCTGCACCGCGATCGTCGTGTCGGGCAGGTAGCGGACACGGTCCTCGGCGGCGGAGCCTGCGAGCCAGATCGCCTCGCGGCGGGTGAGACCCAAGCCGTCGAAGGCGCCGGCCGTGGCCAGGGCCTCCAGCTGGGCCGCGGTGAGGTCGGCACGCCGGACGAGGTCGTGGAGGTCACGGTAACGTCCGCTCCGGTCGCGCTCGGCCACGACCCTTCTCGCGGTCTCCTCGCCGATGCCGGTGATTCCGGAAAGGCCGAGGCGTACGGCGAAGCGCCCATCACGGCGGTGCGAGGCGCTCTCGTCCGGACGGTCGGGATCGAAGTCCCCCGGGGGAGGGTGGTCCCCTTCGACGCACGAGGCGCGGCCCGTGGGCGCGACGCGGGTCTCCGCCGTGCTCTGCCCTCTGTTCTTCCCGCTGGGGGTCAGTGGCTCCAGGGTCTCGGTCGCGGCCGAGAGGTGCAGATCGGGACGACGCACTTCGACGCCATGGCGCCGGGCGTCGCCGGTGAGGGTCGCCGCGGAGTAGAAGCCCATCGGCTGTGAACGGAGGAGACCGGCCAGGAAAGCGGCGGGGTAATGCAGCTTGAGCCAGGAGCTCGCATACACGAGCAGGGCGAAGGACAGCGAGTGCGACTCGGCGAACCCGAAGTCGGAGAACGCCTGGATCTGCGCGTAGATGCGATCCGAGGCCTCCCGGTCGAGGCCGTGGCTCGCCATCCCTGCATAAAGGCTCTCGCGGATGCTGTCGATCCGTTCCAGCCCTCGTTTGGAGCCCATCGCCCGGCGAAGGGTGTCGGCCTCGTCGGCGGTGCAGTTCCCGAGCGTCGTGGCCATCTGGATGAGCTGTTCCTGGAACACGGGGATGCCGAGGGTTCGCTCCAGGACCGGCTCCAGGAGAGGATGCGCGTAGGTCACGTCCTCCTGCCCGAGCTTGCGGCGGACGAACGGATGGACGGCGCCACCCTGGATGGGCCCCGGACGGATGAGCGCGATCTGGACGGCGAGCTCATAGAACTTCCGAGGACGTAGTCGGGGGAGCAGGCCCATCTGAGCGCGCGACTCCACCTGGAACACCCCGATCGTGTCGGCCCGGCACAGCATGTCGTAGACGGCCTCTTCATGCTTGGGGATGGTGTCGAGCGTCCAGCGCTCCCCGGTGGCGTCGACGATCAGGTCGAAGCAGTGTCTCAAAGCCGCCAGCATGCCCAGCCCCAGCAGGTCGAACTTCACCAGTCCCATCCAGGCCGCGTCGTCCTTGTCCCATTGGATGACGGTCCGCTTCTCCTTCCTGGCGTGCTCCACCGGGACGACCTCGCCCACGGGGCGCTGGGTGAGCACCATCCCGCCTGAGTGGATGCCCAGATGCCGGGGCGCCTTCAGCAGCTCGGCGGCACGGTGCACCACTTCGTCCGGGATGTCGTTGTCGGGCGAAGGCGACAGGTCGAGCCCCCATCGCTCCACCTGTCGCGACCAGGCGTCCTGCTGGCCGGGGGAGTAGCCCAGGGCTCTGGCCATGTCGCGGACCGCGTTCTTCGGGCGGTACTGGATGACGTTCGCCACCTGCGCCGCGCAGTCCCGCCCGTACTCGTCGTACACCCATTGGATGATCTCCTCGCGCCGGCTGGCGTCGAAGTCCACGTCGATGTCGGGCTCCTCGGTGCGCGTGGTCGCGAGGAACCGCTCGAAGGGGAGGTCGTACCCGATCGGATCGATCGCGGTGATGCCCAGGAGATGGCAGACCGCGCTCGCCGCGGCCGAGCCCCGGCCCTGGTACAGGATCCCGCGAGTCTTCGCCTCGGTGACGATGCCGTGCACGATGAGGAAGTAGCCGGGGAAGTCCTTCTCCTCGATCACGGCCAGCTCGCGCTCGATCCGCGCCCGTCCCTTCTCCGTCAGGTTCGGATACTTCTCCGGGACCGCGGCCCAGACCAGGGCGCGGAGGTGGCTCATGGGGGTGTGGCCGGAGGGGACCTTCATGGTGGGGAGGGCCGGCTTGGCGCGTCGCAGAGGGAAAGCGCTCTCGGCGGCGATCCGGAGGCCCGCTGAGATCGCCCCCGGGTACCGGGCGAACCGGGCGGTCATCTCGGCTCCCGAGCGCAGATGCGCGGAGCCGTGGGAGGGGAGCCAGCCCTCCAGGTCACGCATGCTCCGGGTGGCGCGCACGGCGGCGACCGCCTCGGCCAGCGAGGCACGGGCCGGGACGGCGTAGTGCACGTTGTTCGTGGCGACGACAGGAAGCCCTTGTTCGGCGGCGAGGGCGGCGAGGGCGTCGTTGCGCCGGGTGTCCTGCGGATCGCCGTGGTCGATGAGCTCGACGGCCACGTGCTCGGCGCCGAACAGGTCGACGAGGAAGCGCAGCGCCTGCCCTGCCGCCCCGGGGCCCCCCGCGTCGAGCGCCCGCCGCACTCCGCCCTTGCGGCAGCCGGTGAGGATGGTCCAATGGCCTCCCGCCCGTCCGGCGAGGTCCTCCCACTCGTACTGCGGGCGTCCTTTCACCCCGCCGCGCAGCTGGGCGTGGGTGATCGCCGCGGACAGGCGGTGATATCCCTCTTCGCCGCGGGCGAGGACGAGAAGATGCTCGCCTGCCGGGTCGGGCTCGCCGTTCTGCGGAGAGGGGAGCCCGATCGAGAGCTCGGCGCCGAAGACGGTCTGCACGCTCGTCTGCTCTGCCGCCTCGGCGAACCGTGCCGCGCCGTAGAAGCCGTCGTGGTCGGTGATGGCCAAGGCGGTGAGGCCGAGCCGCTGCGCCTCGGCGATGAGCTCCGCGGGGGAGGAGGCCCCGTCGAGGAAGGAGAAAGAGGTGTGTGCGTGCAGCTCCGCGTAGGGCATGGCATCGGCGGGGCGGGGAATGTGACCGAGAGAGACCGGGGCGCGCTTGTTCATCCGAGAGGGGGCGTCCACGACCGGCTCGTCGTGAAGGGGCGGCCGGCCGCTGAGGGTGCGCTCCATCTCGGTCCAGGACAGCGGGGGGTTGTTCCAGCCCATCAGTGATACCTCCCCTCGGCCCACCAGGCACGATCGGCGTGCAGCACGAGCCAGGCCCGCTGCTGGGCGTCGACGAGCTGGAAGCGGTCTCCCCGGACCCCGTCGCCGTCTCCCCGCCGATCGCGCACCGGCCAGGGACCCGCCCAGGCGGTGACGGGGCTGCCGTCCACGATCGCAGGCGGTGCGGAGAGCCGACCGCGCTCATCGATCTGAACCTCACCGCCGTCGGCGGCCTGCACCGCGATCGCCCGGAGCGGGACGAAGACCTCGGCGGGGAGAGGGTCGGGAAGATGCCCCGGCCACGGGAGCGCGGGCTCGCGCGCGGGGACCACGCGCTCTCCCCAGGGAGTGAACTGCTGCCGGTCGGCGAGTCGGCGCCCGCCGGTGAGCGTGCCCACGACCACGCCCTCATGACCGAGCAGGGTCTGCACGCGCGACACCGCGTGATGGAGGCGTTCGTCGCCGGCCGGCCCGAAGAGCCCCGGCTGATGATGTGCGGCATCGTCCACGGCGATCGGGGTGAGCCGCACCCGGACGATCCCGCGGAAGGGCCGGTCATCGACGGAGGGGCGGTCGTCCACGGACGGCGCGGTGCCCGTCGGGATGGTCGTGGCGGCGAGGGCCTCGAGCTGCCAGCGCACGCGGTCCACGAGGTCGGCGGCCTCGAAGCAGGTGGGATGCAGCCAGACCCGGGAGAAGACGGCGCCGTCGTCGTCGGTGAGGTCGATCCGCACCTCGGTGCACACGAGCGAGGCGCTGGCGAGCGCGAGGGTCATCTCATCCGCGGTCCGGCGAACGGCGAAGGCGATCTGGTCCGTTTGAGCCAGCGGGCTCTCGAGCTCGATCTCGGCAGCGAGCTCGGGGTCGGGGGAAAGGGCCGACACCGGCCTCGAGTCCGCGCCACGGGCCAGAGCATGCAGACGCGCGCCGCGGGCGCCGAACCGGTCGCGAACATCGAGGGCGGGAAGCGCGGCGAGATCGCCCAGGGTGCGGACGCCGAGACGGACGAGCAGGCTCGCGATCTCCGGATCCTGCAGCACCTGTACTGGGAGGGGGGCGAGGAAGGCCGAGGCAGCCCCTGGTGGCACGATCAGATGCGCGGAGACATCGACCGCGTCCGGGAATCCGGATCCGTCCGCCTCCGCGGAAGGCAGGGAGGGAGCGGCTCCTCTCGCGGCGACCTCGGCGGTGAAGGGCCCATCGGCGATGCCGATGCGCGCCTCGGGGTAGCCGGCGGCGGACAGATGGGCGAGGAGGGCCCGTGCTGCCGCGTCCTCACTGCCGTGGTATCGGGCGACGCCCCGGGCGCGGAGCACGGCGAGGCCGGGTCGGAGCATCTGCACACCAGGAGCTTCGGTCTCGATCGCGTGGAGCGGGGGGAGGAACGCGCGCTCGTCGCGCGCGGGATCGGCGGGCAGGAGCCGCAGCGACGGCAGGAGCCCCTGGGCCTCGCGGCGACGCTGCCCGATGCGCACGCCGTGCTCCCTCGCCGCCGCGGAGCAGGCGAGGACGCGATTCGCATGCATGACGGCGACCGGTGGATGGGGGAGGGGGCCCAGCGCCGCTCGCAACGGCCAGTCCGGGAACCACAGCACGAGAACACGGGAGGGGGCGCGGTCGCTCATCAGACCACCGCCCTGAGAGGGGGAAAGGACGGGGCGTCGGCGGCCGTGTCGTGCTTGACGGGCGCAAGGGGTTTCGCCGCTCCGATCCCCGTCGCTCCGGCCTCCCTCGTCCCTGCCTCAACGGCGCCGAGAGCCCCGGGCAGCCGGACTCGTACGCTGCGTGGGGCGGGGGAGCGACGGGTCTGCACGGTCACGGTCACCTCGCAGCCCTCCAGGAGCCCCCACCCCTCGCCGAGCCCGTGCCACTGCGGGTCGTGCATGCGGATGCTCCCCTCGCTCTGCGGCCAGGGGGCAGAGACAAGGAGAAGGGTGCAGCCTCGATCGCGGAGCCGGGCGGAGAGCCGGGACGCCTCCGCGTCGCGCAGACGGGAGCCGGGGCGGACGGCGATGAGCGGGACCACCTCGGAGAGCGCCGAGGCGGCCGAGAGCCAGCGGTCGCCGGGCGCGGGGACGAGGATGAGCCGGGAGAGGTCCACGCCGTGCCCGGCGAGCGCCTCCAGGCCGAGCGTGGGCATGCCCACCGTCGCGACCCAGGAGCCGTCGCGGGAGGCGGCGGCCAGGAGAGCGGCGACGAGCCCTGGAGAGGAGGAGAGCGCGTAGGTCGTGCCGACCTGGAGCCCGCCCTCGGGGAAGAGCGGCGCGAGGGCGGGGTGCACCGGGATGAGCGGCAGGTCGCTGCGGCGCCGCTGCATCCGGGTGATCTCCTGGCGCAGGCGCAGGATGTCGCCGGCGCGCGTGCTCTCGCCGGTGTCGACGGTACGGAGGGTGATCCCCATGCTCTCCATCCTCGAAGATTGTTTCGAATCTTTCAAGACAGGAGGGGATGCTATCTCGTACATCCGACAGCGTGATCCTCCGCGCGTCCGGCGGGAAGGCTGCGCCGCCGAACGGTCGCTCTCAGGAGTGATCAGGCATCGCGATAGGCCACATGCCCTGTCACCATGGCGCGGCCTTCCGGGCCCACGATCGCGAGCTCCTGGGTCTCCGTGTCCTTCCCGCGCGCCGGCTCCCCGGACGCTGCCGGGCGGCCGCACAGGTGCAGCAGCTCGTTCGCGAAGACGGGGGAACGGGCGATGAACGAGAAGGAGAGGGGTGCTGCTCTCGGATGCGTCCGGAGGAAGGCGTCGAGCAGGAACGTGGCCATCAGCGGGCCGTGCACCACCAGACCGGGATATCCCTCGACCCCGGTGGTGTAGGCGAGGTCGTAGTGGATGCGGTGCGCGTTGAACGTGAGTGCCGAATAACGAAAGAGGGCGACCTCGCCTACGCGGAGCGGACGAGACCATTCCCAGCCCTCCGGTGCAGGGGAGTCAGGGCGTGGTCCTGACGCCTGCGCCGTCCTCGCAGCCTCCGCCTCGCGGTAGACGAGGGTCTGCCGCTCGACGAGGGCAAGGTCGCCGTCCGCGCTCACCTCGTGCCGGAGGGTGACGAAGCAGAGGCGTCCGGTCGATCCCCGCTTCGGGACGATGGCCTCGGTCGTGGTGATCCGTTCCAGGACCTGCCCCACGAAGACGGGGCGATGGAAGTCGATGCTGCTCCCCGCCCACATCCGCCGGGGGAGGTCGGCCGCGGCCTGCAGCCCGTCGCGTCGCGGATGGCCGTCTGCCCCCAGCTTCGACATCGGTGTCGAAGGCGCGAAACGCAGCCAGTGATCCAGCGGGAACAGCGGCGTCGCCGGGCTGCCGGGCTCGGGGTCCATCGTGTGGTCGAGCAGCGCGTCGAGCCCGATCGCAGCCGACCGGGAGGCGACGTCGAGGGCAGTCTCGGTACGACCGACACCCTCTGCTTCGTCGTTCTTCTGCTCGTCCATGGCATTCCTTCCGTGAGGCGGGCACAGCGACCCTATCCCGGTCCGGCGAAGAGCGCCGAGGTCGGAGCCCGACGTTAGCCTGATCCTGTGCAGATCGATTTCGATGCCGATGTGCAGCGCTGGAATGCGCGGGCCGATTCCTGGTATTTCGCGGTCGTCCCCGAGGAGCTGAGCGCAGACATCCGCGAGCTCCCCGCGCCGCCGCGCGGGTTCGGCGCGCTCCGCGTCCGGGTCAGGGTCGGAGCCACGCGATGGGCGACGTCGATCTTCTTCTCCCGGGGGACCTACTCGTTGCCGCTCAAGCGCGCGGTGCGCGAGGCGGAGGGGATAGAAGAGGGCGACGTGATCCGGATCGAGCTCGAGGTCGTCGACCTCTAGCTCGGGACGCTGTGCCGATCCGGGCTCCAAGGGTTGTCCACAGGGGGAGCAGAGGCCCCTTCGATGATCCCTAGCATGAGCGGATGGATCTGATCGGCGTGCGTACTCTCGCCCTGGTCGTCGTGCACGTCGGCCTGCTCTTCGTCGCCCTGGCGTTGATCGCCGTCGACATCGCGGAGCATCGTCTGCCTGACCGGATCGTGCTGCCTGTGCTGGGGGTCCTGCTCCTGCTGGTCGTCGCCGACGCCGTCGGAGCCGGCAGCGCAGGACTCTTGCGCCGTGCCGTGCTGGGCGCGCTCCTGCTGGCGGGACTCTATGCGGCGCTCCGCATGCTCAGCCGGGGCGGTATGGGCGGTGGCGACGTCAAGCTCGCCGCCGTGATCGGGCTCGTGCTGGCCTGGCACGGCTGGCGTGCCTTCGTCGTCGGGGCCGCCGCGGCGTTCGTGCTGGGGGCGCTCGCCGCCGCCGTCCTCCTGCTTGCGCGCAGGGCAGATCGCGAGACGCGGATCGCGTTCGGGCCGTGGATGATCCTGGGCGCCGTGATCGGGATCCCCGCCGGGTGAGCCGGAGCTGCGGGAGGCCACGTTCCGGTCCTGATGGGGCCGCCCCCGGCGAGAGGGATTATGGTGTGCACATGGCACTTGCACGGCTCCACGGCGGCCCGCTCGACGGGCAGATCCTCCCGCTCGACGACATCGCTCAGGAGACGCTCATCGTCCCCTACAGCGAGACCCAGGTCATCTACCGCCGCGACGGCGTGGCGACGCACACCGCCGCGGACGACGGCCCCACGGAGGTGACGTTCCGGTTCGTCGAGTCCGAGGACGGCATCTCGCCGAGCGATGACTGAGCCGCAGCGCACCGTCGAGGTCGAGCGCAAGTACGACGCCGACGCGGGCACACCTCTCCCTGACTGGCGAGGTCTCCCCGGCGTGACCGAGGTCTCGGTCGGCGAAGAGCGCGCGCTCGACGCGCGGTATTTCGACACCGCTGATTTCGCGCTCGCCCGGGCAGGGGTGGCGCTGCGCCGCCGCACGGGCGGTCCCGATGAGGGCTGGCACTTGAAAGGACCCCGCCACGGTGAGGGACGTGCCGAATGGGGGTGGCCGCTCGGGCATCCGGAGAACGAGCACGAGTCGCCGCCGTCGGGACTCATGGCGGAGATCCTCCGCATGACCGCGGATCCGATCGCGCCGATCGCCCGGATCGAGAACGCCCGCACCGCCTACGCCCTCCGCGGCCCGGACGGCGTGGTGGCGGAGTTCGTCGACGATCACGTGCAGGCGACCGATCTGCGCACGGGAACGCGGCGCGCCTGGCGCGAGTGGGAGATGGAGCTGGGGCCGGCGGCGCCCGAGGACGCGGCGGGCAGGGGCGCGTTCTTCCGCGCCGTCGAACAGGCCGTCCGCGACGCCGGTGGGCATCCGTCCGCATCCTCGTCGAAGCTCGGTCGTGCGTTGGGATCCGAGGCTTAGAAAAGGGCAGCAGGAGGATGCGGGAGGGCCCGGGGCGAAACGGATCGCACCGGGCCCTCCCGCATCGCGGAGTCGTTCGAGAAACGGCTCAGAAGTTGATCATGTGCCCGGCCAAGCCGTGGAAGCCCTCCTGCAGCGCCTCCGACAGGGTCGGGTGCGTGTGCACGTTCCGGGCCAGCTCGTGGGCGGTGAGATCCCACTTCTGAGCCAGCGTCAGCTCGGGGAGGAGCTCGGACACGTCGGGGCCGATCATGTGGGCGCCGATGAGCTCGAGGTGCTCGGCGTCGGCGATGAGCTTGACGAATCCGACCGGCTCGCCGAGGCCGTGCGCCTTTCCGTTGGCCATGAACGGGAAGGTGGCGACCTTGATGTCGCGGCCTTCGTCTTTCGCCTGCTGCTCAGTGAGGCCGAACGAGGCGACCTGAGGCGAGCAGAAGGTGGCACGGGGCATCATCCGATAGTCGCCGAGCGTCATGGTCGCGACCTTGCCGATCGTCTCAGCGGCGACGACGGCCTGGGCCTCGGCCACGTGTGCCAGCTGCAGCTTGGCGGTCACGTCGCCGATCGCGTAGATGCCCTCGACGTTCGTACGCATGTGGTCGTCGATGTCGATCGCTCCACGCTCGGTGAGCGCCACGCCGGTGTTCTCCAGACCGTATCCGGTGACGTTCGGCGCGAACCCGACCGACATGAGGACCTTGCCGGCCTCGATCGAGGACTGCTGTCCGTCCTTGCCGGTGTAGGTGACCGTCACTGAGGATCCGTTGTCGACGATCGTCTCGACCTTGGTCGAGGTGAGGATGTCCACGCCGAGGTTCTTGTACTGCTTCGTGATCTCCTTCGACACGTCGGCGTCCTCGTTGGGGAGGGCGCGATCGAGGAACTCGATGATGGTGACCTTCACGCCGTAGTTCGCCACCACGTATGCGAACTCCATGCCGATGGCGCCGGCGCCGACGATGACCATCGACTCGGGGAGCTCACGGGAGAGGATCTGTGCCTCGTAGGTCACGACGTTGTCGCTCAGCTGAACGCCGGGGAGGAGTCGGACGGTCGATCCCGTCGCGATGATGACGTTGTCGAAGGTGACCTCTTCGGTCGTGCCGTCCGACTTCGCGACCGAGATCGCCTTCGGGCCGGTGAAGGTGCCCCGACCGTCGTACTCGGTCACCTTGTTCTTCTTCATCAGGAAGTGGATGCCCTTGACGCGGCCGTCCGCCACCTCACGGCTGCGGTCCCATGCTTTGCCGAAGTCGAGCGTGAAATCGCCCGAGATGCCGAAGAAATCGGCCTTGTGGGTCAGGGTGTGCGCGATCTCCGCGTTCTTCAGGAGGGCCTTCGAGGGGATGCAGCCGACGTTGAGGCAGACACCGCCCCAGTACTTCTCCTCGATGATCGCGGTGGAAAGACCCAGCTGTGCGCTGCGGACAGCGGCGACGTAGCCGCCAGGGCCCGCGCCGAGGATGACGACATCGTAATGTGGCATGCACCCAGCCTACCGCTCAGGATTCTCCTCCCGGCGGGCCGATGGCATCGGATAGTCTGGAACGGAAGGAGGGCCACGTGTCAGACAACGAGCACCGCCAAGAGGCTTCCGCCATCCACCGCGGCACCGAGGCGCAGCACGACACCACGCAGACGTTCGGGAACGAGTCCGATCTGTCGTTCGTGCCGTTCGGGGTCGAGCTGACCGACGTCGAGCAGGCCGCGATCGCCGCCCTCCCGTCCGGTTCGGCCCTGCTCCTGGTCCGCTCCGGCGCGCTCGCCGGAGCCCGCTACCTCCTCGACACCGACGTGACCACGGTCGGTCGTCACCCGGAGGCCGACATCTTCTTCGACGACGTCACCGTCTCCCGCCGGCATGCCGAGATCATCCGTACCGGTATGGCGTTCGAGATCGTCGACCAGCGGTCGCTCAACGGCAGCTACGTCAACGGAGAGCGGGTCGACCGCTCTCCGCTCGGCAACGGCTATGAGCTGCGCATCGGCAAGTTCCGCCTCAACTTCTTCTCCTCGCCCGTCGACATCGCGGCGGCGAACGCCTGATGGCGGCCGCGTCCGCCCGCGAGCGCTCTGCGCCCGCGGGCCTGCTGAGCATCGGTCAGGTGCTCGCGCGGCTCACCCCGGAGTTCCCCCAGATCTCGGCCAGCAAGCTGCGCTTCCTGGAGGAGAAGGGCATCGTGGCGCCGGTGCGCACCGAGTCCGGCTATCGCAAGTTCTCCGCTTCCGATCTCGAGAGGCTCCGGATCGCGCTCACGCTGCAACGTGATCAGTACCTCCCGCTCAAGGTGATCCGTGAGCATCTCGACGAGCGGGAGGAGAGCGGCGGCTCCCTCGCCGAGCTTCCCGTGTCGATCGTTCCCGGCCCGCGTCGCTATCGCCGGGATGAGCTCCTCGCCACGACCGGCGCATCCGCGCAGCTGCTCAACGACGCGATCAGCAGCGGCATGATCGCGGCGGCGGACGCCTTCCCCGAGTCCACGGTGGCCCTTCTCCGGGCGCTGGTCGCCCTCGACCGACACGGGATCGAGCCACGCCATCTTCGTCCGCTGCGCCAGAGCGCCGAGCGCGACGTGGCTCTCGTGCAGTCCGCCCTGTCGGCGCTGCTGCGGCGGACCGATGCGACCTCGCGCGGCAAGGCCGGTGAGATCGCTCCGGAGCTGGCAGGCCGGCTCGACGAGGTGCGCACCGTCCTCGTCAAGGACGCGCTCGGTCGGCTGCTGTCGTAACGAACTGGTTGCGACACGCCTTCCGCGTGTGCCGGATGTCATTGCCGGGGCAGGGGCGCTGCTCTAGCGTGGAGGCATCGACCTTTCCGAGGAGGAGATGAGATGAGCGCGGACGAGCGTCACGACGATCCGTCGTTCGAGGACGAGCTCCTCTTCACCGACGGGCTGCCGGCCATGGACGACGAAGTCGGCTACCGCGGCGCCGTGGCCGCCCGCGCCGCAGGCATCACCTACCGTCAATTGGACTACTGGGCTCGTACCGAGCTTGTCGTCCCCACGGTGCGAGGCGCGAGCGGCTCCGGGTCGCAGCGCCTCTACGGCTTCCGCGACATCCTCGTCCTCAAGCTCGTCAAGAGCCTTCTGGACACCGGGATCTCGTTGCAGCAGATCCGCACCGCGGTGGAGCAGCTGCGTGCCGCGGGCATCCGCAACCTCTCCGGGACCACGCTCATGAGCGATGGGGCCTCGGTCTACCTGTGCACCTCCAACGACGAGGTGATCGACCTCGTCAGCCGTGGGCAGGGAGTGTTCGGCATCGCCGTGGGCAAGGTCCTGCGTGAGGTCGAGACGACGCTCGTGGAGTTCGACCCCGCCGTCCCGGATGCGGTCGACGAGCTCGCCGCTCGTCGCGCACGGCGCACGGCCTGACCGTCCCGCGCCGACCTCTGTCTTCGGCGCATTCCTCTTCCCGTGCGACGCGACGTGCGTCCATCGCGACGGGTCGTCGGTCAGGAGCGCGCGGGAGTCTCCGGAACAGGGACGCGCCCTGTGCGGATGATGCGGTCCAGCAGGGTGTCGAAGTCGGCCGCGAGCTCCTGGGCCGAGTCTCCCGGCCAGATGTGCAGCGGCTTTGCCGCGCCCTGGGCCTGCTGCAGTGAGGTGCGTTCCGGCAGCTGGGGGGTGAGTACGAGCGGACCGAACATGTCGCGCAGCTCCTTGATCCGGAACTGGTGCTCGATCGACTGAGGACGCACGCGGTTCACGACGATGCCGAGGGGCTGGAGGCGCGGTGACAGCCCGCGGCGGATCTCCTCGATCGCGCGCAGCGCGCGGTCGGCCGCGGCCACGGAGAAGAGGCCGGGCTCGGTCACGACCATCACCCGGTCGCTCGCGGCCCATGCCGTACGGGTGAGGGCGTTGAGAGACGGGGCGCAGTCGATCAGCACGAGATCGTAGTCGGACTCGACGGAGGCGAGCGCCTCCTCGAGCTTCCAGACGTCGCGCACGCTCGGGTGAGGGCCGTCGAAGTTGATGGCGGATGGGCTCCCGATGAGAACGTCGATCGTGCCGGGGTGCACCTTGGCCCAGCCGCTGGACGTGATCGCCTGACGGACGATCTTCTCCTTCGGGTTCGCCAGGACGTCGGCGATGTTGAGCCGGCCGGCGATCTGGATGTCCATTCCCGTGGACACGTCCGACTGAGGATCGAGGTCGACGACGAGCGTGCGGATGCCGCGGGCGAACGCCGCAGAGGCGAGTCCGAGGGTCACTGTCGTCTTGCCGACGCCTCCCTTGAGAGAACTGACGCTGAGTACGTGCACGAAGACCACGTTACCGTCCCCTAGGCTGGGGAAACACTCAGCCCCGCCCATGCACGTCAAACGCGTGCATTGAGCTCTTCGAGGTGCGCATGTTCCAGAAGATCCTTGTGGCCAATCGCGGCGAGATCGCGATCCGAGCCTTCCGTGCCGCGTTCGAGGTGGGAGCCCGCACCGTCGCGGTGTTCCCGCACGAGGACCGCGGGTCCGTCCATCGGCTGAAAGCCGACGAGGCCTATGAGATCGGCGAGCGGGGCCATCCCGTCCGCGCCTACCTCGATGTGGACGAGATCGTCCGCGTCGCCGTGGAGAGCGGTGCTGACGCCATCTACCCCGGCTACGGATTCCTCTCCGAGAATCCTGAGCTGGCCGAGAAGGCCGCCGCCGCGGGCATCGTGTTCATCGGCCCTCCTTCTGCCGTGCTGGAGATGGCGGGCAACAAGGTCGAGGCCAAGCGTCACGCGATCGAGGCGGGCGTGCCCGTCCTCCGCTCGACCGAGGCGTCCGACGACGTCGACGGGCTCGTGGCCCAGGCCGACGGCATCGGCTTCCCGCTCTTCGCCAAGGCGGTCGCCGGCGGCGGCGGTCGTGGCATGCGCCGGGTCGAGACGAAGGCGGAGCTGGCGCCGGCGCTGGCCGAGGCGATGCGTGAGGCGGAGAGCGCCTTCGGCGATCCCCGGATGTTCCTCGAGCAGGCGGTCGTGCGCCCGCGACACATCGAGGTGCAGATCCTCGCCGACAAGACCGGCGAGACCGTGCACCTGTTCGAGCGCGACTGCTCGGTGCAGCGTCGCCATCAGAAGGTCGTCGAGATCGCGCCCGCGCCGAACCTCGACGAGAGGGTCCGTGCGGCCCTGCACGGATATGCGGTCGCCTTCGCACGGTCGATCGGCTATGAGAACGCCGGCACGGTCGAGTTCCTCCTCGAGACCGCGGGGGAGAGGGCCGGCGAGGTCGTCTTCATCGAGATGAACCCGCGCATCCAGGTTGAGCACACGGTCACCGAGGAGATCACCGACGTCGACCTCGTGCAGACCCAGATCCGGATCGCCGCGGGGCAGTCTCTGGCCGATCTCGGGCTGCGGCAGACCGAGATCCGCCAGCGCGGCGCGGCGCTGCAGTGCCGCATCACCACGGAGGACCCGACTCAGGGGTTCCGCCCCGACACCGGCAAGATCACCACCTATCGTTCGCCGGGCGGCGCGGGCGTGCGGCTCGACGGCGGCACCGTGCACCAGGGCGCCCAGATCAGCCCGCACTTCGACTCGATGCTCTCCAAGCTCACCTGTCGCGGCCGGGACTTCGGCGCGGCGGTGGCCCGGGCCCGCAGGGCGCTCGCGGAGTTCCGCATCCGCGGGGTGTCCACGAACATCCCCTTCCTCCAGGCGCTCCTCGAAGACCCTGCTTTCGTCGCCGGAGACATCAGCACCTCGTTCATCGACGAGCGTCCTGAGCTGCTGCGTGGCCGTGCGTCGAAAGACCGGGGCACCAAGATCCTCAACTGGCTCGTCGACGTCACGGTGAACAAGCCCCACGGCGCGCGCCCCGGGCACGTCGACCCGCGTGCGAAGCTGCCCGCCATCGACCTGACCACGGAGCCGGTCGCCGGCTCCCGGCAACGGCTGCAGGAACTGGGGCCGGAGGGCTTCGCGGCGGAGCTGCGCGGCCGTCGCGGCCTCGCGATCACCGACACGACCTTCCGCGACGCCCACCAGTCGCTGCTCGCGACGCGTGTCCGCACGCGTGACCTCGTCGCGGCTGCGCCCTATCTGGCTCGGCTGACGCCCGGGCTGCTCTCGGTCGAGGCCTGGGGCGGCGCCACGTACGACGTCGCGCTGCGCTTCCTCGGCGAGGATCCCTGGGAGCGGCTCGACAAGCTGCGGGAGGCGCTGCCGAACGTCGCGATCCAGATGCTGCTGCGCGGCCGGAACACCGTGGGCTATACCCCGTACCCCACGGCCGTGACGGAGGCGTTCGTGCGCGAGGCCGCGACGAGCGGCATCGATGTCTTCCGGATCTTCGACGCGCTCAACGACGTGACGCAGATGCGTCCGGCGATCGATGCCGTCCGCGAGACTGGCACCGCGGTCGCCGAGGTGGCGCTGTGCTACACCGGCGACCTCCTCGACCCGCGGGAAGACCTGTACACGCTGGACTACTACCTGCGCCTCGCGGAGCAGATCGTGGAGTCCGGTGCGCACATCCTCGCGATCAAGGACATGGCGGGTCTGGTCCGTCCTGCCGCTGCGGCTCGGCTCGTCACGGCGCTCCGCGAGAGCTTCGATCTTCCGGTGCATCTGCACACGCACGACACCCCGGGCGGTCAGCTGGCGACGCTCCTGGCCGCCAGCGCCGCCGGCGTGGACGCCGTGGACGCCGCCTCGGCGCCGCTGTCGGGGACGACGAGCCAGCCTTCGCTGTCCGCTCTCGTCGCCGCGCTCGCCCACACCGAGCGCGACAGCGGGCTGTCCCTCCAGGCGGTGTCGGATCTCGAGCCCTACTGGGAGGCGGTTCGTCATCAGTACGAGCCCTTCGAGTCGGGTCTTCCCGGACCCACCGGTCGGGTGTACCACCACGAGATCCCGGGCGGGCAGCTGTCGAACCTCCGGCAGCAGGCCAAGGCTCTCGGTCTCGCCGAGGACTTCGAGCTCATCGAGGACATGTACGCGGCCGCGAACGGGATCCTCGGACGGGTGCCCAAGGTGACGCCTTCCTCCAAGGTCGTGGGCGACCTCGCCCTGCATCTGGCGGCGGTGCGGGCCGACCCCGCCGACTTCGAGGCGAACCCGGAGAGGTACGACATCCCGGACTCCGTGGTCGGGTTCATGGCCGGTGAGCTGGGCGACCTTCCCGGCGGATGGCCTGAGCCCTTCCGGTCCAAGGTCCTGGCCGGTCGTACGGTCCCTGTGGGCATCACTGCGATCTCGGACGAGGACGAGGCAGGGCTCGCGGCTGACAGTGTGACGCGACGTGAGACGCTCAACCGCCTGCTGTTCCCCGCGCCCACACGCGAGTTCGCCCAGATGCGCGAGCTCTTCGGCGATCTCTCCGTGCTAGACACGGCGGACTATCTGTACGGGCTCGTCCCCGGTCAGGAGCATCTGGTGGAGATCGACCGCGGCGTACAGCTGTACGTCGGGCTGGAGGCGATCGGGGAGGCCGATGAGAAGGGCATCCGCACGGTCATGACCACGCTCAACGGCCAGCTGCGCCCGGTCTTCGTGCGCGACCGTTCGATCGTCGTCGACGCCCATGAGGTGGAGAAGGCCGACACCTCCAAGCCGGGCCAGGTGGCTGCTCCCTTCTCTGGCGTGGTCACGCTGAAGACCGAGCCGGGTGCTCTCGTCGGGGCAGGGGAGCCGGTCGCGTCGATCGAGGCGATGAAGATGGAGGCGGCGATCACCGCCCCTGTCGACGGCGTCGTCGAACGCCTCGCGATCAGCGGGACGCAGCAGGTCGAGGCAGGCGACCTTTTGGTCGTGATCCGCCCCGCGCACTAATCTTTGTGCGGGCGAAAGCTCGCACAAAGACTCACCGGGAGTACGACATGA
Source organism: Microbacterium sp. S308A+ (assembly GCF_049800815.1). Taxonomy (NCBI): domain Bacteria; kingdom Bacillati; phylum Actinomycetota; class Actinomycetes; order Micrococcales; family Microbacteriaceae; genus Microbacterium; species Microbacterium sp. S308A+. Next base: position 69,422 of record NZ_JBNAFT010000001.1, read on the forward strand.
CGCCAGAGCGCCGGACGAAGGGGCCGGAGGACGACGACGAGTTCGGCGTCCTCGATGACAGCGGAGCGGTCGACACGACGACGATCGGCGTCCTCGGGATCCCGACGGCGCAGGTGAGCGTGACGCTCCCTGCACCGTCGGACGAGGAGCTCGCGGACGACGACGTGGTGGATGACGAGCCCTTTGCCCGCGTCTTCGACGAGGATCCCGCGGCTCTTGTGCCTGAGCCGGACGCGGTCGGTCGCATCCATCGTGGCTCGGACATCGCCGACATCGTGATCGAGGTGCCTGCGTCCGCCGATCCGGGACCTTCTGCGCAGGCCTCCGCGCCGAAGGAGGCCGAGGACGAACCGGTCGCCGTCGCCCCTGCGCCGGCGTTCGAGGGAGAGCCTGAGCCCGAGGGCGAAGGTCACGGCGGCGTCCGTGTCGCGGCCCCGGAGCCTGCCGCATCCCCGACCGCCGTCTCGGGCAACGGCGGGGAAGGGCGCGCCGAGCCTGCTCGCCCCGACGTCTCACGGACGGAGGAGACGGTCGCGGCGTCGCTCTCAGGACCGCCGGTCCTCGGGATCCCCGCCCGTGTGATCTCGGCGTCCGCATTCGGTGCGCCGGCGGCGACGTCCTCCCCGGCGTCCGAGGACCGGTCCACGCCTCTCTCCGCCACGGCTGCTCTTGAGGCGGAGAGCCCGGAGCACCTGGATGCGACCGCCGCGTCGGCCCCATCCTCCCGTCGCGTGGGCGAGGTGCTCGACCAGGTGCGCGAGAGCGCGGATCTGCTGACCGCGGATCGGCTTCTCGACCCGCATCGGATCGCAAAGGCGGAGCCTGAGGGCGCCTGGAGCCACTTCCTCTACCGTCTCTCCGGCGGTCGGATCAACATCGGCGACGGACGGAAGGTCCGTGAGCGGAAGGCGTTGAGCGCTCGTATCGCCGCGCCGTTGGCCGGTACCGCGCGTTTCGTCCCGGTGCTCTCCCGCAAGGGAGGCGTAGGGAAGACCACCGTGACCACCCTCCTCGGGATGGCGCTGGCCGATGCCCGCGACGACCGCGTGATTGCCGTGGACGCGAACCCCGACCGCGGAACCCTTGCCGACCGTGTCGCGCGGAGCAGCACGAAGACGGTCCGGGATCTCGTGCGCGCGCACGACCGGATCGAGGGGTTCCACGACATCTCGGCGCTCGTCTCGCGGGATGAGACCCGCTTGGACGTTCTCGCCTCGGACAGTGATCCGCATGTCTCCGAGGCATTCGGCGACAGCGACTACGAGCAGGTCGCCGACATCGCGTCGCGGTACTACTCCCTGGTCCTGACCGACACCGGCACGGGGGTGGTGCACGCGGTCATGGGGCCGGCGCTCGACAGGGCCGACGTCCTCGTGGTGGTGGCCGGTCTCAGCGTCGAGGCGGCACGTCTGGCCTCGGAGACGCTCACCTGGCTGGAGACGAACGGCTATGCGGACCGTGTCCGTGACGCGGTGGTCGTGCTCAACCAGACCGCCCCCGGTGCGCCGATGGTGCGGCTCGACGAGCTCGAGGCGCACTTCACCACGCGGGTGCGGCGGGTGGTGCGACTGCCGTACGACCCGGCGATCGCCTCTGGGAGCGCGATCAGCTATGCGGGCCTGCGGTCCGAGACCCGCGCCGCAGCCCGCGAGCTCGCCGCGGTCGTCGTCGAGGGGCTTCGTGAGGCGGATCGATGACGGTTCGTGAGATCCGTCTCTTCGGTGATCCCGTCCTGCGCACGGTCTGCGCTCCGATCGAGGAGATCGACGACGGCGTCAGGGCGCTCGTCGCCGATCTCGTAGACTCGGTGAGGCTGCCGGGCCGGGCGGGGGTTGCGGCTCCGCAGATCGGTGTCGCGCTGCGTGCCTTCAGCTACAACGTCGACGGTCAAATCGGGTACGTCCTCAATCCTGTTCTGACCGAGGTGCGCGGAGATCCGGTGCCGACGGGCGAGGGGTGCCTCTCCGTGCCGGGACTCTGGCACGATGCCATGCGGCATCCGTGGGCGCGAGTGGAGGGCATCGACCTCGAAGGCGATCCGGTGGTGCTGGAGGGGGAAGGGCTTTTCGCGCAGTGCCTCCAGCACGAGACAGACCACCTGGACGGCCGGGTGTACATCTCTCGTCTGGACCCCGACACCCGTCGGACCGCGATGCGCGAGATCCGCGAGAGCTCCTGGTTCTGATCGACTTCCGCCGGGCGATGACGCGGACTGTGCGGAGACGGTGCTCTCGCGGTCCCTCTGTGCTTCTCAGCCGAGGGGAACGGTGGTGGTCGTCGTCGGCTCGTCGTAGATCGCGGCGATGTCGTCCGCGAAGTCCGCGAGGATGACGTTGCGCTTGATCGAGAGCTTGGGCGTGAGGTGGCCGCTCGTCTCGGTCCACTCGCTCGGCAGGATCGTGAACTTTCGGATCGACTCGGCTCGCGAGACCCGCGTGTTGGCGCTGTCGATCGCCCGCTGCACCTCGGCGCGCACCGCGTCGTGGGCAGCGGCCTGAGCGAGCGGCATGTCGGTGGGGAGACCGTTGTTGGCGAGCCAGGTCGGCAGCATCTCCGGATCCAGGGTCACCAGGGCCGAGATGAACGGCTTCTGATCGCCCACGACGACGACCTGTCCGATGATCGGATTGGCACGGATCGGATCCTCGAGCGCGGCAGGGGAGACGTTCTTGCCGCCTGCGGTGACGATGATCTCCTTCTTCCGTCCGGTGATCGTGAGGAAGCCTTCGGCGTCGAAGGAGCCGATGTCGCCCGTGCGGAACCAGCCGTCGTCGAACGCGGCGGCGGTGGCCTCGGGGTTGTTCCAGTACTCCTTGAAGACGTTGATCCCGCGGACCTCGATCTCTCCGTCGTCCGCCAGACGGATGCCGACGCCGGGGAGGGCAGGGCCGACGGTGCCGATCTTGGACTTGTCGGCGAGGTTGACCGTCGCCGGGGCGGTCGTCTCGGTGAGACCGTAGCCTTCGAGGATGACGACGCCGAGGCTGTGGAAGAAGTGACCGAGTCGCGCGCCGAGCGGGGCGGAGCCGGAGATGGCGTAGACGACGTTGCCTCCCATCGCCTCGCGGAGCTTGCCGTAGACGAGCCTGTCGAACAGGGCGAACTTGATCCGGAGTCCGAGGGGGATCCTGGCGCCCTGCTCGGTAAGACGCGAGTGCTCGATCGCGGCGGCGGCCGCGGCGCGGAAGATCTTGCCCTTGCCGCCCGCTTCGGCTTTCTGCTCGGCGGAGTTGTAGACCTTCTCGAACACACGGGGCACCGCGAGGAGGAAGGTGGGCTTGAAGGAGCCGAGCGCGGGCAGCAGCTGTTTGGTGTCGGGCTGGTGGCCGGTGCGGACGCCCGCGTGCACGTTCAGAATCGAGATGAACCGGGCGAACACGTGTGCCGTGGTGATGAAGAGGACGGTGGAGGCGCCGGGGGTCGAGACGACGTCGTCCAGTGCCTTCGCGGCGTTGCGGGCCAGCTCCACGAAGTTGCTGTGAGCGAGCACGCAGCCCTTGGGGCGACCGGTCGACCCCGAGGTGTAGATCAGGGTCGCGACGTCGTCGGCATTGGCCAGGCTGCGGCGGTGCTCGACCTCCTCGTCGGCGATGTCGGCTCCTTGCCCGGTGAGGGCATCGATCGCGCCCAGCTGCAGCTGCCACACCTCGCGGACGAGCGGCAGCTCACCGCGCACCTCGTCCAGGCGGGTGAAATGGTCCGGCGTCTCGACGATGGCCGCGATGGCGCCGGAGTCCTCCAGGATCCACTGGATCTGCGAGGGCGAGCTGGTCTCGTAGATCGGCACCATGATCGCGCCGGCGTAGAAGAGCGCGAAGTCCACCAGTGTCCACTCGTACGTGGTGCGGGCGAGGAAGCCCACCTTCTCGCCGGGCTGGATCCCCGCGGCGATGAACCCCTTCGCGAGCGCGATCACGGATCGCTCGAAGTCGGCCGCGGTGACGTCGCGCCACCCGGAGCCGTCCGGAACCGAGAAGAGGGCGAGGCTCGGTGTCTTCTTGACGCGCTGGACCAGGAGGTCGGTGATGTTCGCCTCAGGGTCCGCGGGAACGATCGCGGGGACTTCGAACTGGACCACGGCAACTCCTTCGGTACCGGACGGGTGCTGTCTTCTCAGGAGTCTATGGCAATCGCGGTGGGGATCGGGGTCGATTCGTATGAGATTCAGTCGCAGATCCGATGAAACCGCGTCGCAGCCGGTGCGAGACTCCCCGCGATCGCGCGTCCCGAGGCTAAACTGCACCTGATGATCTACTGGATCTTGAAGTACGTGGTGATCGGGCCCTGGGTCAAAGCGGTCTTCCGACCGTGGATCGTGGGACGCGCGCACGTCCCCACGACCGGTGCCGCCATCCTCGCGAGCAACCACCTCTCGTTCGCGGACTCGATCTTCCTGCCGCTCATGCTGGATCGTCCCGTGTCGTTCCTCGCCAAGAGCGACTACTTCACGGGACGGGGCCTCAAGGGCTGGGCCACTCGCATGTTCATGAAGGGCACGGGGCAGATCCCGATCGATAGGTCCGGCGGCAAGGCCTCCGAGGCGTCGCTGAACACCGGCCTCAACGTCCTTGGCGGTGGTGACCTGCTGGGCATCTACCCCGAGGGCACCCGGAGCCCTGACGGCAGGCTCTATCGCGGCAGGACGGGCATCGCGCGGATGGCGCTCGAGGCCAAGGTCCCTGTGATCCCTGTCGTGATGGTCGACACCGACGTGGCGATGCCGATCGGCCGGAGGGTCCCCCGCATCATGCGGGTCGGGATGGTCATCGGCGAGCCGCTGGACTTCTCCCGCTACGCCGGCATGGAGAACGACCGCTACATCCTGCGCTCCGTCACCGACGAGATCATGGTGGCTCTGCAACGACTCGGCGAGCAGACATACGAGGACGTGTATGCCTCCACCGTCAAGGACCGTCTCGCAGCCGGTGCTGCCGCTCGCCGCTGAGGCGTCTGGACCCCCTCCGATCCCCCTAGAATTGAGGGATGCTTCAGCACCTCGACGCCCTCGACGCGTGGCGCTCCCTGCCGATCAAGCAACAGCCGCAGTGGCCGGACGCCGAACGCGTCGCGGAGGTCTCTGCGCAGATCTCCGCGCTTCCGCCGCTGGTGTTCGCGGGTGAGGTCGACAACCTCCGTGACCGGCTCGCGCGAGCGGCCGCGGGGCAGGCGTTCCTGCTCCAGGGCGGCGACTGCGCGGAGACTTTCGCCGGAGCGACCGCGGACCAGATCCGCAATCGCATCAAGACCGTCCTGCAGATGGCCGTCGTGCTCACCTATGGCGCGTCGATGCCGGTGGTCAAGATGGGGCGGATGGCGGGTCAGTTCGCCAAGCCGCGATCGAGCGACACGGAGACGCGCGGCGACGTGACGTTGCCCGCGTACCGCGGCGACATCGTCAACGGCTACGACTTCACCGAGGCCTCCCGGCAGGCCGATCCCGCCCGCCTGCTGCAGGGATATCACACGTCCGCCTCCACGCTGAACCTGATTCGCGCGTTCACCCAGGGAGGCTTCGCCGATCTCCGCGAGGTGCACTCGTGGAACAAGGGCTTCGCACAGAACCCGGCCAACCAGCGCTATGAGCGGATGGCGGCTGAGATCGACCGTGCGATCAAGTTCATGGAGGCGGCCGGCGCGGACTTCGAGGAGCTGCGCCGTGTGGAGTTCTTCACCGGGCACGAGGGCCTCCTGATGGACTACGAGCGTCCGATGACCCGGATCGACTCGCGGACCGGGACTCCCTACAACACCTCGGCGCACTTCCTCTGGGTCGGGGAGCGCACTCGTGAGCTGGACGGCGCGCACGTGGACTACTTCTCGAAGATCCGCAACCCGATCGGCGTCAAGCTCGGCCCGACCACCTCGCCGGAGACGGCGCTCGCTCTGATCGACAAGCTCGATCCGGAACGCGAGCCCGGTCGGCTCACCTTCATCACGCGTATGGGAGCGGGGAAGATTCGCGACGCTCTGCCACCGCTGCTGGAGGCGGTGCGCGACTCCGGCGCTCTTCCGCTCTGGGTGACCGATCCGATGCATGGGAACGGCATCACCTCGGCCACCGGATACAAAACCCGTCGCTTCGATGACGTGGTGGACGAGGTGCGCGGGTTCTTCGAGGCGCATCGCGCCGTGGGCACGTTCCCTGGCGGCATCCACGTGGAGCTCACCGGCGATGACGTCACCGAGTGCCTGGGCGGGTCGGAGCAGATCGACGAGGCGGGTCTGGCCACGCGGTACGAGTCCCTCTGCGATCCCCGGCTCAACCACATGCAGAGCCTCGAGCTGGCCTTTCTCGTCGCCGAGGAGCTGGAGAAGCGCTGATCCGCTCCGACGACGTGAGAGAGGGCCGGCAGAGACGATCTGCCGGCCCTCTCTCACGTGATGGCGGGAAGCCACGTGCCGACAGGGGAGTGGGTGCCCGGCAGGCAGGGGCGGAGGTCAGCCGGTGTAGCTGACCCGGACCTCGGAGCCGCGGTCGACGCTCTTGCCCGCTTTGGGATCCGTGCCGGTGGCCCTGACCAGGCTCCAGGCGAACTCCGGCATGCTCGTCGTCGGCTTGAGCCCGGCGTCGCGGAGTGTCTGCATCGCGGTGGCGAGGTTCATGCCGTTCACGTCGGGCACCTCGACCGGGGCGGGTCCGAGCGACACGATGAGCGTGATCGTGTCCCCTGGGCGCCAGTTCCCGCCGCCCTCACGTTCGCTGGTGCGGATCACCTCGCCCTTGCGGACGTCCTCGCTGTATTCGCTGACGACCTCGGCGGCGACGCTGAGCTTCTTGTCTGCGAGAGTCTGTCGCGCCTGGTCGACCTTCATGCCCGAAACATCGGGCAGGGGCCCCAGTGAGGTGAGCAGCCGGACGGAGTCGCCTTCGAAGATCTGACAGCCCTCGCCGCACTCGTATCCCGCCCCGCCGCTGCGGGGGGTGACCTCGGCATTGATCACGGTCCCCGAGGCGGCGCGCGAGAAGAGGGGGACCGTGTCCTGCACCGTGAAGGTGTGCTCGGCCAGCGCGGCCTTGGCCGCCTCCTCGGTCAGCCCGTTCAATGCGGGAAGCGTGACCTGCGCAGGCCCCTGGGAGATCACGACGGCGACCTTGGCGCCCTTGTCCAAGCGTTTCCCTGAGCCGGGGTCGGTGCGGATCGCGACGCCCGCCGGCACGTCGACCGAGTTCTCGCCCGTCTCGATGGGAGCGAAGCCCTCCTTCGTGAGGGTCGCGGCGGCGTCGGCGTACGACATGGCGGCGACGTCGGGCACCGACACCTGGGAGCCGGGTCCTGAGCCGAACCACCATCCCGCCCCGCCGGCGGCGGCAGCCAGGACGAGGACGAGGGCGAGGAGGAGGCCCCCGCGGGCGCGCCGGCGGGCGACGCGGCGGCGCAGTCGGGAGGCGTTGTCGGCGGCCGGCTCAGCCGCGGCGGGACTCGCGGGCTGCGCCCCGGGCAGGACGAGGGTGAGCTCGCCCGAGTCTCGGAGGGAGGACACGGGGGCGGTCTTCGTCTCCGTGACCGCGGGCGAGACGCCGAGCTCGCGCTCGACAGCGCGGAGCCGGTCGAGCATCGCCTGCGCATCGGTCGGACGCTCGTCGGGGCTCTTCTCCGTGGCCCAGAGCACGAGCTCGTCGAGCTGCTCCGGCACGCCGGGGTTTCGTACGCTCGGTCGTGGCACGGACTCCGTCGCGTGCTGGAAGGCGATCTGCATCGGCTGCTCGCCCTTGTAGGGCTGCTCGCCGGTGAGCATCTCGTAGAGCATGATGCCCAGCGCATAGATGTCGCTGCGGGCGTCGGCAGTCCCTCGGGTCACGAGCTCGGGGGCCAGGTAGGCGATCGTCCCCATCAGCTGCTGTCCGGTCGCCGTATTGGCGCTGGTCGCACGGGCGAGCCCGAAATCGCCGATCTTGATGCGTCCGTCCTCGGCGAGCAGGACGTTCTCCGGCTTGACGTCACGGTGCACGATCCCCGCGCGATGGGCTGCGGCGAGTCCGGACAGCACCGCGTCCATGATCGTGATCGTCTGCGGGATCGTGAGACGTCTCTGCTCCCGCATGAGCTCGCGCAGGGTGATCCCGGGCAGATACTCCATGACGAGGTAGGCGAGCTCGCCGTCCTGCCCCTGGTCGAAGACGTTGACGACGTTGGGATCGGCCAGCCGCGCCGCTGCACGGGCCTCCTGGATGAAACGGCTCTGAAAGACGGAGTCGTCGCTGAGGTGGCCGTGCATCACCTTGAGGGCGATGCGGCGCTCGAGGCGGAGGTCGGTGGCGACGTACACCGTCGCCATGCCGCCGCGGGCGATCCGGGCGCGTACTCGGTAACGACCGTCGACGAGCCGCCCGATGAGCGGGTCGGTCTGCTGGCTGGTCGTCACGTCAGAAGTCTAGGGAAGACAGGCTGAAAGCCCGGGGAACGGCTCGCGCTTCGGGGGCAACCCGCGGGGCCCCGGAGCGAGCCGCGCTTCCCGCCGCCGGTCACCGGTGGGCCGCGACCCACGCCTTCGCCTGCAGCTCCCAGGCTCCGTATCGCAGCGGGTAGGCCGAGAGCTGCACGGCCTGAGCCGCGTCCGTGAACGGCAGGGACTCCCAGTCCCCGAGGTCGAGGAGGCCCAGGGCGGTGGGCCCGTCCGGGCCTGTGACGCCGAGGAAGAACGCCCTGATGCTGTGCTCGGGGTCCGCGATCTGCTCCGGCGTCCCCCAGCCCGTGCTGGCCCGCTGCTGGAACAGGCCGATGGAGTCGCGGTCCCCGTGGGAGAGGTTCCGAAGGTTCGACTCGACCATCGCCGCGGCCAGCGCGATCTCGATGCCGCGTTCCGGGACTCCGATCGCGTCTCCGATCGCGATGATCCGCGCCGCGTTGTGCGCCTGCTCGGCGTCGAGGGCGGTGGACGGGGCGAGGGGCGGGGCCGGCTCCTCCGAGGGTTCCTCGTCCGGCGCGACCGCGGAGAGCGACGGCAGGGCGGCCACGGCACCGGCCGGGGAGAGGAGGAGCGTCTGTCCCGGATAGATGATCGAGTCGGGTCCCAGCCCGTTGGCGGCGTAGATCGCCTCGACGGTGGTGCTGTGCGTCCGCGCGATCGCCCAGAGCGTGTCGCCGGCGACGACCTCGTACGCCTTCTCGGCGGGCGCATCGACGGAGGCGGCGGCATGCCCCGCGGACACGGCGTCCTCTGTCGGTGTCGGCGCGGCCGTGCGCAGGACGTCGCCCGGATGCAGCAGGTCGTCAGGGTGCAGCGCGTTCCAGTTGCGCAGCTCGGCGACGGAGATGTCGAAGCGACGCGCGAGGTCGAAGAGCGTGTCGCCGTCGACGACCACGTGATCCTCCGCCGCGGCCGAGGGGGCGAGCGCGAGAGAGCCGGCGAGGGAGCCGAGGACCGCTGCCGGCGCGATCCATCCCGTGGCATACGGATGTCCGGTGCGTGTGCGTCTGGTGCGTCGTCCGAGCTGCGGCGTCATCGTCGTCCCCCTCTGGCGCCCCGACCGGGGCGATTACGGGTACGACGGTGTCATGTTCTGTGACAGGAGTCAATAAGAAGGCACTTGTGTGAATAATGTGGCGGATGTCGCGAGCAGGCGAGGCCTCATCGGGAAGTGGCATCATGACGGGAAGTGGCATCATGACAGGGTGTCCTCGACTGAACCCGCTCCCGTCCCCCTGACCTGGCTGACCCTTCCGGAACTCGTCGAGATCCTCGATGAGCCGCTCGGGCGCGTGCGGCGCCTGATCGACGATCGACACCTCATCGGATCCAAGCGCAACGGCCCGTTCGCCGTGCCCTCGGTCTTCCTGCAGGGCGACCGGCCGCTGCCGTCCCTTCGGGGGACGGTCATCGCGCTCGCGGACGCCGGGTTCTCCGACGACGAGGCGATCGATTGGCTGCTCGCCCCTGAGGAGACGATCGGCCGCCCGCCGATCGAGGCGCTGCAGCAGGGGCACAAGAGCGAGGTCCGGCGTGTCGCGCGTACGCTCGCCTGAGCCGGAGGCCCCCGCGTCTCGCCGGTGAGTGCTCAGGCGATTCTGCTCGTCGCGGCGCGCGCCAGCTCGCGGAGCTCGTCGAGAGCGTGAGCGTCGAGCGGGGCGTCCCGGAGGGCGGTGTCCGCGTCGGCGGCGTAGCGGACGATGAGCTCCTCCACGCGCCGCAGCGCGCCGGACTCGACGATCGCCGCCTGCAAGGAGGCGATCTGGTCAGGGGTGAGGGCAGGGTCGCCCAGAAGCTCGTCGACGAGGCGGCGCCCCGGCGCGGCGAGGGCTTCCCTCGTCCACGCGATGAGCAGCGTCCGCTTGCCTTCCCGCAGATCATCGCCTGCCGGCTTGCCGGTCGCGTCCTCGTCGCCGAAGACGCCGAGGACGTCGTCCCTGAGCTGGAAGGCCATGCCCACGGGATGGCCGAACCCCTGCAGCGACCGTCGTTGCTCGGGGGCGGCGCCGGCCAGCGCCGCCCCGATGAGGAGAGGCTGCTCCACGCTGTATCTGGCCGACTTGAGGGAGGCGACCCGCAGCGCTCGCTCGGCGTGCGTGCTGTCGTCGTTGACGCTCCACGCCGCCTCTTCGGCGACGTCGAGATACTGGCCGAGCGTGACGTCGCGGCGCATCCGCGCGTATTCGGAGCGCACGGCGTCGGCATGCGGATGACCGGTGAGTCCCGTCTCCAACAGATCGTCGCTCCAGGCGAGGAGCAGGTCGCCGAGCAGGATCGCGGACGAGCGTCCGAACGCCGCCCCGTTCCCGCTCCAGCCCGCATCGGCGTGCGCGGTCTCGAAGACGCGATGCATCGAAGGGCGTCCACGGCGCGTGTCGGAGTTGTCGATGACATCGTCGTGCACGAGCGCGGACGCCTGGAACACCTCGAGCGAGGCGCATGTCTCCCAGAGCGCGTCCGCCTCGGCCGCGGCGGGAGTGCTCCGCCGGGCCACGGCGCTCCACCCGGCGCGACAGAACCGGGCGCGAAGGCCCTTGCCGCCCTGGAGCGACGCTGCGGCGGCCTCGACGAGCCCACGCGCGTCGGGGCCATGCGCGGCGATCTCCTCGCGCCGACGCTCCACGAACGTGTCGATGCATGCGGCGACCGCCTGCAGGACGGAGGGAGTGGACACCCTTACAGCCTACTGAGCGTCCGTCCGCATCTAGCCCGCGCACAGCCAAGCGGCGTAGACTGGAGGGAACTTCACCCGAGGGGGACGAATGCCACTCTCTGAACAGGAGCAGCGTCTGCTCGACGAGATGGAACGTCATCTCATGCAGAACGACGCGGACGTCGTCAGCGCGCCCGCCGGAGACCGTGCGTTGAGCTATCGCAATCTCGTCTACGGGGCCGTGCTGCTGCTGGTCGGACTCGGTGGGCTGATCGCCGGCGTCGTGGTCGGTGATGTCCTGGGGATCGTGATCGGCGTGGTCGCGTTCGTCGCGATGCTCGGGGGAGTGATGCTCGCGGTCACCCCGATCCGACGGACCTCCGCGGAGCCGGCCTCGCCCGCTGCGGAGAAGGCGTCCTCCTCCGGCGTCTCCTTCATGGACCGGATGAACGACCGCTGGGACCGGCGTCACGAGGAACGCTGACCCTCTGATCTGAAGGCCCGGATGCTTCGGCATTCGGGCCTTTTTCGTGTCTTCGGAGCCGACCGGCCTTGCTGAGGCCCTGCCCGCCGAGGCCTCCCGTCCGCCGCTTTTCCTCCACCCTCCCTCCACTCCGCTCCACCGGGACAATCCGCGGAATTTCGCGACTACAGGGCTGCTGGCGACGGCGAATCGCCCCGCTCCATGCAGATGGTCGTAGGAAAGTGGGGCGAAGTGGAGTAAAGTGGGGGAAACGCTGCTGGCGAGGCGAGAGGGGGCGATGCCGATGCTGTTGGGCACGCATTCCCCCAAGCTCGACGACAAGGGCCGCGTCATCCTCCCGGCCAAGTTCCGTGAGGACCTGGCCGGTGGTGTGGTGGTCACCCGTGGTCAGGACCGCTGCCTGTACGTCTTCAGCACGGCCGAGTTCGAGAGCGTGCACGAGCGCATCCGGCAGGCGCCGCTGAGCAACAAGGAGGCCAGGGCGTTTCTGCGGATGTTCCTCTCCGGAGCGAGTGCCGAGATGCCGGACAGCCAGAACCGCGTCACCATCCCCGCCCATCTCCGTGCCTACGCCGGGCTGGAGAAGGAACTGATCGTCACCGGTGTCGGCGCCCATGCCGAGATCTGGGACGCCTCGGCATGGAACACCTACGCCGAGGGGCACGAGGACTCGTACGCCGAGCTGGAGGAGGAGGTGATCCCGGGCCTGTTCTGACCCTGGCCGTGACTCCCAGCCGCTTCTGCCCCGGCGCACCTTCCCCGGTGCCGGGTCGAGCGGATGGGGATCAGGGCCCGGGTCCCCGGCCCCGACGACGATGGGAATCCGCGACATCCACACACCCGTCCTGCTCGAGCGCTGCATTGAGCTGCTCGCCCCGGCGCTCCAGCACGAGGGCGCCGTCCTCGTGGACGCGACGCTGGGCATGGGAGGACACTCCGAGGCCTTCCTCGAGCGGCTGCCGCACCTGCGCCTGGTCGGCCTGGACCGCGACACCGACGCTCTCCGCATCGCGGGCGAGCGCCTTGCGCGCTTCGGCGACCGGGTCACACTCGTGCACACCGTCTACGACGCGGTCGGCGAGCATGCGACCGGCGCTTCGGGAATCCTCTTCGATCTCGGCGTCTCCTCGCTGCAGCTGGACGAGGCCGAGCGCGGCTTCGCCTACGCCAAGGACGCTCCGCTCGACATGCGGATGGACCAGACGACCGGCATCACCGCGGCGGACGTGCTGGCGACCTATGGCGAGGGACGCCTGCGCGGCATCTTCGAGCGTTACGGTGAGGAGAAGCTCGCCGCGCGCTATGCCCGAGCGATCATCCACGCCCGTCAGGCGGTGCCGCTCACCCGTTCCGGACAGCTCGTCGAGGTCCTCGTCGCTGCGACGCCCGCGGCGGCGCAGCGGGCCGGCCACCCCGCCAAACGGGTGTTCCAGGCGCTGCGGATCGAGGTCAACGCCGAGCTCCGCGTGCTCGCCGGCGCCATTCCCGCGGCCATGGGAGCCCTCGCGCTGGGCGGACGGATCGTCGTGATGTCGTATCAGTCGCTCGAGGACCGACTGGTGAAGCAGGCCTTCGCCGCGGCCTCCGCCTCGACGGCTCCAGCGGGACTTCCCGTCGAGCTTCCCGAGCACGCGCCCCGGTTCCGCCTTCTGTCCAAGGGGGCGGAACAGGCGAGCGAAGAGGAGCGCGCCGTGAACCCGCGGGCCATCCCCGTGCGGCTGCGGGCCGCCGAACGCATCCGTGACGAACAGAGGAGCCAGGTCGCATGAGCCTTGCCGCCGAACCCCTGCTGCAGCCGGCCGTCGACGAGCCGACGAGAGGGCGCCGCCTGCGTGCGGTCGAGAGCCCGTCTCGGCGTCGACGTCCGCGTCTTGCCTATGCGATCGTGGCGATGGCGGGCGCCGCGCTCATCGCCGCCCTTCAGATCGGTCTCACCATCGCGACGACCCAGGACTCCTTCGTCGTCGCCCAGCTCACCGAGCAGAACCGCGAGCTGACCTGGCAGGCGCAGGCCGCCTCCGAGGAGATCGCGGGACTCAGCTCTCCGCAAGCGCTGGCGTCCAGCGCCGCGAGCCTCGGCCTCGTCGTGGGCGGCAACGCCAACTACATCCGCCTCAGCGACGGCGCGCTCATCGGCGCCGGCGGCGCGGGCGCCACCGCCTCGACTGTCGACCCGCGAGGCGCCGGCGCGGTTCCGAACGCCCTCGTCTCGGCCTCGTCGAAGCCGACGGCCGGGGAGACCGCGGGCCAGGGAGCACAGCCGGGGACGGGAGAGGCGCCGGTCGTAGACCCGAACGTCCCCCCGCCCGCCCAGGGACTGCCGACGCCGAGCCTGCGGTGACGGCCTGACCGAAGACGAATCGTGATCCGGACGGAGAGAGCATGACGACTCGCGCGAACAGAAGCCCTCGTCGACGCACTGTCGTCGCCCTCGCGGTCATCCTCGCCGTGATCGTGGGCTTTCTCGTGCGTCTCGTCGACATCCAGATCGTCAACGCGGCAGGGCACGTGCAGGACTCGATCGACACCGGAGAGGTCGGCGCCACTCGGACGGTGGCGGGCGCACGGGGGTCGATCGTGGACAAGAACGGCTCGGCGCTCGCGAAGGGGGTGCTGGTCTACGACGCGCAGCTGAACCCGAAGACGATCCGGACGCTGGAGGAGGACACGAAGAACCCGCCGAAGGTCTCGTGGGAGGAGGCGTCCGCGCAGATCGCCGAGATCACCGGCCAGAGGCCGGAGGAGGTGCGCGAGATCTACTCTCAGGCCATCGCCGCGAACCCCGACAACCAGTACGCGCTCCTCAAGACCTCGCTCACCACTGCGCAGTATCTCAAGCTCCGGGAACTGAAGCTGTCCTATCTGTTCATGGAATCGCGCAGCGTGAGGCAGTACCCGAACGGTGCCGTCGCGGGAAACCTCGTCGGCTTCGTCGGCTCGGACGGCGAGGCACTGGCCGGGCTGGAGATGGCAGAGAACTCCTGTCTCGCCGCCAAGGACGGCCAGGAGACCTTCCTCAAGGGCGAGGACGGGATCGTCATCCCCGGCAGCTACAAGTCCAAGCCGGCGGTCGACGGCGGCACCCTCACGCTCACGATCGACAGCGAGCTGCAGTGGTACCTCCAGCAGATGATCGCGGAGGAGACGCAGGCCCAGGGAGCGAAGAACGGCTCGGTCCTGGTCGTCGAGGCCAAGACCGGCAAGGTCAGGGCTGCGGCGGAGTACCCTTCGGTGGATCCCAACGATCCGGGCTCCGCCGCCCCGGCTGACCGCGGATCGCGGATCTTCACCACGACGTTCGAGCCGGGGTCGACGTTCAAGGCGATCACCGCGGCGTCGGTCATGGAGCACGCGGGCGCGACGGCGGCCACGAGCGTCAGCGCCTCCAGCCACGAGGAGTTCCCCAACGGCGCCGTCGTCAACGACGCCTTCGTGCACCCGACTTACGACTACACGCTCGCCGGGGCGCTCATCGACTCCTCCAACGTGGCGCTGTCGAAGTTCGGCGACATGGTCACGGATCAGCAACGATACGACGAGCTCGTGAAGTTCGGGGTGGGGTCCAAGACAGCCATCGACTTCCCGGGCGAGGAGCCGGGGATCATCCACCCGGTGAAGGACTGGGACCCTCAGTCGCGTTACACGACGACCTTTGGCCAGTACTACACGGTGACCGCGCCGCAGGTCGCCAGCGCCTATCAGGCGATCGCGAACAAGGGCGTCAAGATCCCCCTGTCGCTGGTCGAGTCCTGCGCCGCTGCCGACGGCTCGAAGAGCGAGATCCCGGCCTCCGAACCCCAACGGATCCTCCCGGAGAAGACCGCGGCGGAGCTGTCGAGGATGATCGAGAACGTCGCCGTGCAGGGCGGGGTCGCCGAGACCATCGCCGTGCCCGGATACCGGATCGCGGCGAAGACCGGAACAGCCGAGAAGCCGGATGAGAACACCGGTGCGTACAAGGCGGGGATCTACTACACGAGCATGGTCGGGTACGCGCCCGTCGACGACCCCCAGTACGTGGTGGTCGTCACCCTGGACGAGCCCACTAGGGTAACCTCGTCAACGGCCACGGCACCCGCGTTCCAGAAGGCCATGACGCAGGTTCTCAAGACGTACCGTGTGCTCCCGTCGTCCGTCCCCATGGACGAGCTCCTGCCCAAGTTCAAGTGATCGGCGCCTGCGCGCCCGGAGGAAGACGTCGTCATGATCGCGCTGTCATTCGGTGAGATCGCCGCCCTGGCCGGCGGCACGCTGCATCCGGCCGGTGGCCGGACAGCGGAGACGATCGTCGCGGGAGCCGTCGACACCGACTCCCGCAAGATGGCCGCGGACGGCATCTTCGTCGCGAAACCGGGGGAGCAGACCGACGGGCACCGTTTCGTCGGAGCCGCGGTCGAGAACGGAGCCGTCCTCGCGATCGTCGAGCGACTCGTGGACGAGCCGATCTCTCAGATCGTCGTGCCCGACGTCATCGAGGCGCTCGCGTCGTTCGCGCGGGGAGTCGTCGCGCGCGTGCGCGAGGGCGGAGACCTGCGGGTGATCGGCGTGACGGGCTCCAACGGCAAGACCACGACGAAGAACTTTCTCGCCCGCATCCTCGCGGACGAGGGCGAGACGGTCGCACCGATCGCGTCGTACAACAACGAGGTGGGCGCGCCGCTCACCATGCTCCGCGTCACGGCGTCGACGCGGTTCCTCGTCTGCGAGTTCGGCGCCAGCGCGCCGGGAGAGATCGCGCGGCTGGCCGGGCTGGTCGAGCCCGACGTCGTCATCGTCCTGATGGTGGGGATGGCCCATGCCGGCGGCTTCGGCGGGATCGAGGAGACCGCGCGGGCGAAGGCAGAGCTCATCGCCTCGGCATGCCCCGGCGGCACGGCGGTGCTCAACGTCGACGACCCTCGCGTGAGCGCTATGCGTCCCGCGGCCGAGGAGCGGGGCCTGCGGATCGTCGGCTTCGGACAGGGGCCGTCCGCGGATATCCGCGGAGGCGGTGTCGAGGTCTCGGCCGCGGGCACGGACGTCGTCGTCGAGGCAGAGGGGGAGCGCCTTCCGCTCCATCTGCAGGTGCTCGGCGCCCATCACGTCGGCAACGCCCTCGCCGCGATCGCCGCGGTCGGCGCGCTGGGCGTGCGACCGGCGGATGCGATCGCCCGTCTGGAGACGGTGCAGATCGCCGAGCGGTGGCGTATGCAGCCGATGGGCAACGACGAGGTGCGCATCATCAACGACGCCTACAACGCGAGCCCCGACTCGATGGCTGCTGCGCTGCGGACGCTCGCGCAGATCGCCGGGCCGGAGGAGCGTACGGTCGCCGTCCTCGGCGCGATGAGCGAGCTGGGAGAGGCCGCAGGCGAGGAGCACGATCGTATCGGGCTGCTCGCGGTACGGCTGAACATCCAGCGCATCGTGGTGGTGGGAGCCGAGGCGAGACGTCTGTATCTCTCGGCGGTCGGAGAAGGCTCCTGGGACGGCGAGGCGGTGCACCTCGCCGACGCCGACGCTGCCTATCGCTATCTGATCGACGAGCTGCGTCCGGGGGATCGCGTGCTCGTCAAGTCCGCCAACTCCGCGGGACTCCGGTTCCTCGGTGATCGTCTGGGAGAATCGTTCTCGTGAGGTCCCTGCTTACCGCGGCGGCGATATCGCTCGCCTTCACGCTCTTCCTGACACCGGTGTTCCTCCGGCTGTTCCGGAAGTGGGGCTGGGGGCAGGTGATCCGCACACCCGAGGCGATCGAGAACCCGAGCCATCACGCCAAGCGCGGCACGCCCACGATGGGCGGCACGATCTTCATCCTCGGGACGCTTCTCGGGTACGGCATCGGCACCTTCACCGGCGGCAGCTATCCGACGGTGTCCGGTCTGCTGGTCCTCTGGCTCATGATCGGCTTCGGCGCGGTCGGCTTCGTCGACGACTACATGAAGCTGCGCAGTCAGCGCAGCCTCGGGCTGTCCGGATGGCGCAAGGTGATCGGCCAGATCATCGTGATCGTCCCGTTCGGAATCGTCGCCCTCACCGTCCCTGACCGTTCAGGGGTCACGCCGGCGAGCGAGTTCATCTCCCTGTTCCGAGACATCCCGGTGCTCTGGCTCTTCACGTTCGGGGCGATCGTCGGATGGGCCCTCTACCTCATCTGGCTCGCGCTCATCGGCGTCGCCGCCTCGAACAGCGTCAATCTCACGGACGGCCTGGACGGCCTCGCCGCCGGGGCCGGCGTCTTCGTGGTCGGCGCCTACAGCCTGATCTCGTTCTGGCAGTTCAAGCAGTCCTGTGCGATCCAGGCCGTCGAGGCGACGGTCCAGAACAGCTGCTACACCGTGGCGAACCCCTTCGATCTGGCTGTCGTCTCGGCATCCTTCGTCGGTGCTCTCATCGGCTTCCTCTGGTGGAACGCCCCGAAGGCGAAGGTCTTCATGGGCGACGTCGGCTCTATGGCGATCGGCGGCGTCGTGGCGGCGATGGCCATCCTCACCCGCACCGAGCTGCTGCTCGTGCTGCTCGCCGGCATCTTCGTGCTCTCCTCCGGCTCTGTCATGCTGCAGCGTCTCTACTTCAAGCTCACCCGCGGCAAGCGACTGTTCCTGATGAGCCCCTTCCATCACCATCTCGAGATGCGTGGCTGGCCCGAGGTGACGATCGTCGTCCGACTGTGGATCATCGCGGGCCTCCTCGCGGTGTCGGCCGTCGGGCTCTTCTACGTCGAATGGCTCGCGCTGGCATGACGGTCCGCGACCTCGACACCCTGACCAGCTGGCACGCGGACTGGCGAGGGCTGCGCGTCGCTGTCCTCGGGCTGTCCGTGACCGGCTTCTCCGTGGCCGACACCCTCGCCGAGCTCGGAGCCGACGTGCTCGTGCTCACCGAGTCGGCGAGCGAGGAGTACGAACGGCTCCTCCCCGTGATCGGTGCGACGCTCTGGACCGGCACGCTCGACGCCGCGCCGGCGGAGCTCATCGCCTTCGCTCCCGATGTGATCGTCGCCTCACCGGGGTTCTCACCCGCACACCCGCTCATCCGCTGGGCGCGCGAGACCGGTGTCCCGCTCTGGGGCGATGTCGAGCTCGCCTGGCGGGTGCGCGACAAGGTGCTTCGCGCAGACGGGACGCCCGCGGACTGGATTCTCGTCACCGGCACCAACGGCAAGACCACCACGACCCGTCTGGCTGCGACGATGCTGGTCGAGGGCGGACTCCGCGCGGCGCCGTGCGGGAACATCGGCGTTCCGGTCCTGGACGCCGTTCGCGATCCCGGCGGGTTCGACGTCCTCGTCGTCGAGCTGTCCAGCCATCAGCTGTGGTATCTGGGCCTGACCGAGCCGGCCGCGCAGCCGGTCCCGTACGCTGCGGTGTGCCTCAACCTCGCCGACGACCACCTCGTGTGGCACGGCAGCGCGGCGGCCTATCATGACGCCAAGGCGCTGGTCTATCGCAACACTCGCGTCGCCTGTGTGTACAACAAGGCGGACGAGGCGACTCGTCGCATGGTCGAGGAGGCGGACGTCGTCGAGGGGGCGCGCGCGATCGGGTTCGACCTGGGCGTTCCCGGTCCCAGCGATCTGGGCGTGGTCGAGGGGATCGTGGCAGATCGTGCCTTCCTCGCCGAGCGCAAGACGACGGCGCTCGAGCTGACGACCATCGCCGCGCTCGGGGAGCGCGGGCTGGCGGCGCCGCACATCGTGCAGAACGTCCTCGCGGCCGCGGCACTCGTGCGCGCCCTCGGCGTCGAGCCGGAGGCGATCCGCGCGGCGATCGACGTCTTCCGCCTCGATCCGCATCGCATCGAGATCGTCGCACGGGCAGGAGGGGTCACCTGGGTCGACGACTCGAAGGCGACCAATCCCCATGCCGCGCTCTCCTCACTGCGGGCCTTCCCCGGAGCGATCTGGGTCGTCGGCGGCGATCTGAAGGGCGTCGATCTCTCCGCCCTCATCGCCGGCCCCGGCTCATCGGTGCGGGCGGCGCTCGTGATCGGTGTGGACCGCACCGGCGTGCTCGCGGCGTTCGAGCGACACGCGCCGGAGGTGCAGGTCCTGGAGGTCGTCCCCGGCGACACTGAAGAGGTCATGAGCCGCGTCGTGGAACTGGCGGCGGGGATCGCGCATGACGGCGACACCGTGCTCCTCGCACCCGCCGCAGCGTCCTTCGACCAGTTCGAGAGCTATGCGGATCGGGGCCGCCGCTTCGCCGAGGCGGTGCAGGAACGGATCAGTCGGGGGAGCGCGAATGACGCAGACGGCTCGCCCCGCGACGACTCCTGAGAGCGACGGGCCCCGCGGACTCGCCGCCAGGGTGAACCTCGGGCGCATCTTCCGTCCCGTCTCCTCCGAGTTCCTGCTGATCGCCTCCACGGCGCTTCTGCTCACCGTGTTCGGCCTTGTGATGGTGCTCTCTGCGACCAGCGCCACGGCGGTGGACAGGGGAGAGGGCCCCTACGACATCGTGCTGAAGCAGGGGCTCTTCGCCCTCGTCGGCGTGCCGCTGATGTTCCTGTTCAGCCGCCTCCCCGTGTCGTTCTGGAAGAGGATCGCCTGGCCGGCCCTGATCGTCACCACCGGTATGCAGCTGCTGGTGTTCACCCCGCTCGGCGTCGAGAACGACGGCAACAGGAACTGGATCCTCGTCGGCGGTCAGAACGTGCAGCCGTCGGAGTTCCTCAAGCTCACCCTCGCGCTGTGGTGCGGCTATGTGCTTTATCGCAAGCAGTCGTTGCTCACGCGTTGGCAGCACGTCTTCATCCCGCTTGTGCCGGTCGCCATGCTCGTGATCGGCACGGTGATGGGCGGCGAGGACCTCGGCACGGCGATGATCATCTTCCTCGTGGTGCTCGGCGCGCTGTTCTTCTCCGGCGTGCGGCTGCGGATCTTCATCCTCCCCCTCGTGCTCTCCGGCCTCGCCGTCGCGGTCCTCGCTCTCACCAGCGATCGGCGGATGAGCCAGATCACCAGTCTCTTCAACACCGAGAGCCTCGATTGCTATTACGCGGCGGGCGGATGCTGGCAGCAGCTTCATGCGCTCTGGGGAATGGCCAGCGGCGGGGTCTTCGGCCTGGGCCTCGGGAACTCGCGAGAGAAGTACGGCTGGCTCCCGGCCGCGTCGAACGACTACATCTTCGCGATCGTCGGGGAGGAGCTGGGGCTTATCGGCTGCGGACTGGTGCTGGCTCTGTTCGCCCTCTTCGCCGTCGGCGTCTTCCACGTGATCCGCAAGACCGACGATCCGTTCATCCGCATCGTCTCGGGCGGCGTCGTGGTCTGGATCATCGGTCAGGCGCTCATCAACATCGGTGTCGTGCTGCGGATCTTCCCCGTGCTCGGCGTCCCGCTGCCGTTCATGTCCCAGGGAGGGACGTCGCTCGTGTCCGTGCTGCTCGCGTGCGGCGTCCTGCTCTCCTTCGCGCGGACCATCCCGGCTGTTCCCGCCCCCGTGACTGCGACGCCCGTCGGCCGGAACGACCGGGGCACAGGATCGCGGGGTAGGGTCTCCCGGTGACCACGTACCTGCTGGCCGGCGGGGGCACCGCCGGCCATGTCAACCCGCTGCTCGCCGTCGCTGACGGGCTCACCTCTCGCGACCCGGGTGCCGACGTGCTCGTGCTGGGGACCAGGGAGGGGCTGGAATCTCGGCTCGTCCCGCAGCGCGGGTATGAGCTGCTGATCGTCGACAAGGTCCCGTTCCCGCGACGACCGAACAGGGCGGCGCTGACGTTTCCCGTGCGATTCCGCCGTGCGGTCCGCCAGGTGGGGGGATACCTCAGGGAGCGTGGCGTGGACGTGGTCGTCGGCTTCGGCGGCTACGCGTCCGCGCCGGCATACGTCGCGGCGCGGAAGGAAGGCGTCCCGGTCGTCGTGCACGAGGCGAACGCCCGGCCTGGGCTCGCGAACGTGCTCGGCGCGCGGAAGGCCGCCGAGGTCGGGGTCGCCTTCGACGGCACCCCGCTTCGAGGTGCGACGCTCGTGGGCATGCCGTTGCGTCATGAGGTCGTGGAGCTCGATCGTGCGGCGCAGCGGGGCGAGGCGGCCGCGGAGTTCGGCCTCGATCCGTCCCGCCCCGTCCTTCTCGTCTTCGGCGGCTCGCTCGGCGCGGCGCGGATCAACGACGCCTTCGGCGGAGCATGGCGCGATGTGCTCGACGCGGGCTGGCAGCTCCTGCACGTGACGGGGGAGCGATCCGATCTCGCCGATCCGGGAGTCCAGGGATACGTGCAGCGACGCTACGTCGATCGGATGGACCTGGCGTTCGCACTGGCGGACTTCATCGTGTCCCGGTCGGGGGCGGCGACGGTCAGCGAGGTCAGCGCGCTCGGGATACCCGCCGTCTACGTGCCGTACGCGGTGGGCAACGGCGAGCAGCGGCTGAACGCGGGATCGGCGGTCGCGGCGGGTGCCGCCCTCATCGAGGACGACGCGAGCCTGACCCCGGAACGGGTGCGCGATGCGGTGATCCCGCTCCTGCGCGACGAGGCTCGTCGCGCAGCGATGGCGGACGCCGCGGCACGGGTGGGGAGCCGACGCGGCACCGAGGACCTCATCGCCCTGATCGACCGCGTCACGGCGCGGTGAGACCGCTCGTCTCCGTGGCGCCCGACGACGGCGCGCCCAGGGCCGGCGCGCATCGACGGCGGCTTAGGATGGGGACGCCATGATCAGACCCGACCTCACCCTGCCGATCCCCGACGAGATCCGCAGCGCCCACTTCATCGGCATCGGCGGCTCCGGCATGAGCGGTCTCGCCCGGATGTTCCTCGATGCGGGCATCCGCGTCTCCGGCTCTGACCGATCCGACAGCGACAACCTGCGTGCTCTCGCCGCTCTCGGCGCGAGCGTGCATGTCGGACACGACGCCGATCATCTCGGCGACGCGGACACGGTCGTGCACACCGGTGCCATCTGGCCGGAGAACCCGGAGTACGTCACGGCGAGGGAACGAGGCCTGCACGTGATCCACCGTTCGCAGGCGCTCCACTGGCTCATCCGCGGCCACCGGCTGGTCTCGGTGGCTGGCGCGCACGGGAAGACGACCTCGACCGGGATGATCGTGACGGCGCTGCACGCTCTCGGCAAGGATCCGAGCTTCGTCAACGGGGGCGTCATCGAGCAGCTCGGCGCATCGAGCTCCTCGGGCGTCGACGATCTCTTCGTCATCGAGGCCGACGAGTCCGACGGCACCTTCCTCCTCTATGACACCGCGGTCGCGCTCATCACGAACGTCGACCCGGACCACCTCGACCACTACGGCTCCGATGAGGCGTTCCACGACGCGTTCGTGCGCTTCGCCAACGAGGCGGGCGAGGCCGTCGTGATCTCGAGCGACGATGCGGGTGCGCTCCGCGTCCGAGCGGGGATCACCCACCCGAACGTCATCTCGTTCGGCATGGCGGAGGATGCGGACGTCAGGGTGACGGAGATCGCGACGGACGGCCCGGTCGCGGCGACGATCCTGCACAAGGGGTCCAGCGCGCGCATGCAGCTCGCGGTGCCCGGCGTGCACAACGCGATCAACGCAGCGGGCGCTGTCGCGGTCCTTCTGACACTGGGCCACGGCTTCGCCGAGGCCGTCGAGGCGGTGCAGGGCTTCGCCGGGACCGTGCGGCGTCTCGAGCTGCACGGCGAGGAGCGCGGGGTCAGGGTCTACGACGACTATTCCCATCACCCGACCGAGGTGCGTGCGGCGCTCGAGGCGATGCGGACGCTCTCCGGCGACGGGCGCCTCATCGCCGTCCAGCAGCCGCACACCTATTCCCGCACCCAGCACATGTATCGTGAGTTCGCCGAGGTGCTCGAGGAGCTCGCGGACCACACCGTGATGCTCGACGTCTACGGCGCGCGGGAGGATCCCGTGCCCGGGGTCACCGGCGAGCTCGTCAGCGGAGCCTTCGCCGATCCCTCCCGCGTGCACTACGTCGTGGACTGGCAGGAGGCGGCGGACTACACCGCCTCCGTCGCGCAGGACGGGGACGTGGTGGTGACCCTCGGATGCGGCAACGTCTACCTGATCATCCCGCAGATCCTCGACGCGCTGCGGCGCACGCCCGGAGTCTGAGCCGTGCGGCGGCCGTCTCCGATCCCGCGGTCGGCTGAGCCGGCCGAGGCGGAGGTTGTGCGGCCCTCTCCTGTTCCGGAGGGACGGACGAGGGAGGGACGGACGAGGGAGGGGCTTGGCGAGAGACCCCTCTCCGACGCCCCCGGCGTCGGAGAGGACGCGCAGGAGACAGCTCCGATCGCGCCGCTCCCCGGCCTTCGGGATGACCCTGCTTCAGGCTCTGTCCGTCGGGCGCTGACGCAAGAGGCGGACGAGACCAGCGGGGAGCCGGATGACCGACCGCTCGGCGCACGGGATGTGTGGCGAGCCGCGCAGGCGCGGCGCCGGACCCTGCGGGCGGAGATCCGACGGTTCACCCAGCGTTCGCGGCGTCGAAGGATCGCCTGGCTCGTCGGGATCGGTGCGGCGGTGCTCGTCGTCGGCGGCAGCGCGCTGGCCGCGTACAGCCCGCTGTTCGCGGTGGAGAAGGTCACCGTCGTCGGGACGACCTCCGTCGATCCCACCGCGGTGGAGAAGGCTCTTGCTGGTCAGGTGGGCACGCCGTTGGCGCTCGTCGACCCCAGCGAGGTCAAGGCGGCGCTGATGGCGTTCCCGCTCATCGAGACCTATCAGCTGGAGGCCAAGCCTCCGCACGACCTCACGGTCCGGATCGTCGAGCGCACGCCGGTCGGGGCGGTCTCCTCGGAGGCCGGCTTCACCGTCGTCGACGCGGCGGGGGTGGCGCTCTCCACCACGGCCGATCGCCCCGCCGGATATGCGCTGCTCGAGGTCGGGGGGCTGGGATCCCCGGCCTTCACCGCGGCCGGCACCGTCATGCGGGCGATCCCCGTGGATCTCAGGGCTCAGGTCGACAAGGTCTCGGCGACCTCCTCCGACGACGTGACCCTCCGCCTGTCCTCCGGCGCCACGATCGTGTGGGGAAGCGCAGAGCGCGCGTCGTACAAGGCGCTCGTCCTGACGAGGTTCATGGCGGCCCTCCCCGGCAAGGACGTCTACGACATCTCTGCACCGAACGCCCCGACGGCAGGCTGACGGTCGCCGGAGACGGGGGAGTGACGGATTTCCCTCACGATAACGCCGACACGCGCGTGTCAGTGCCGGTCGCGCCGCCGGCGCCGCTTACCTTCGATCTGAGAGAACGCAATACCGGGAAATACTTTAACCTTCTCCCTGAGGTTTAAGGTTCCCGACCAAGGCTCGACAATCGGAGGCCGGGATGAGCCAGAACCAGAACTACCTCGCCGTGATCAAGGTCGTCGGCGTCGGCGGTGGTGGCGTCAACGCCGTCAACCGCATGATCGAGCTCGGCCTTCGCGGCGTCGAGTTCATCGCCGTCAACACCGATGCGCAGGCGCTGCTGATGAGCGACGCGGATGTCAAGCTCGACGTCGGCCGGGAGCTCACCCGCGGTCTGGGTGCCGGTGCCGACCCCGAGGTCGGTCGTCGGGCGGCGGAGGATCACGCGGAGGAGATCGAGCAGGCGCTCACGGGCGCCGACATGGTCTTCGTCACCGCAGGCGAGGGTGGCGGCACCGGAACGGGGGGTGCTCCCGTCGTCGCGCGGATCGCCAAGTCGATCGGTGCTCTCACGATCGGCGTCGTGACCAAGCCGTTCTCCTTCGAGGGGCGGCGCCGGCAGAGCCAGGCCGAGGCAGGCGTGTCCAAGCTCAAGGAAGAGGTCGACACCCTCATCGTCGTGCCCAACGATCGCCTCCTCGAGATCAGCGACCGCGGCATCTCCATGATCGAGGCCTTCGCGACGGCCGATCAGGTGCTTCTCGCCGGCGTGCAGGGCATCACCGACCTCATCACCACACCGGGCCTCATCAACCTCGACTTCGCTGATGTGAAGTCCGTCATGCAGGGAGCAGGGTCCGCGCTCATGGGCATCGGCTCGGCCCGCGGTGCGGACCGAGCGATCAAGGCCGCCGAGCTCGCGGTCGAGTCCCCGCTCCTCGAGGCGAGCATCGAGGGCGCTCACGGCGTGCTGCTCTCGATCCAGGGCGGATCGAACCTCGGGATCTTCGAGATCCACGACGCTGCGGACCTCGTCAAGGAGGCTGCGCATCCCGAGGCGAACATCATCTTCGGCACGGTGATCGACGACACCCTCGGTGACGAGGTGCGTGTGACGGTCATCGCCGCCGGCTTCGACGGGGGTGAGCCCTCCCTGCGCCTCGACCCGATGGTGGTCTCGCGCCCGACGGCCCCGCCACAGGAGGTCGGGATCGTCGAGCCGGAGACCGACGCCGAGGAGGAGCAGACGGAAGAGAAGCCCGTCGCCACCGCGCCCGCCTCGTCGGTCGCCCCCATCGTGTCGACGAGCCTCGAGCCGGCCTTCGCCGACGACGACATCGACATCCCCGAGTTCCTCAAGTAGGGATCGGTGTCGAGCGAGCTCTCCGAACGGCTGTCCGCGATCGACCGATCGATCGCGGACAGCGCTCGTCATTGCGGACGAGAGTCCGGCGAGATCACCCGGATCGTGGTGACGAAGTTCCACCCGGCCTCTCTCGTCCGCGAGCTGCACGGCCTGGGCGTGCGGGATGTGGGGGAGAACCGGCAACAGGAGCTCTCCGCCAAGGCAGCGGAGCTCGCGGATCTCGGTGATCTCCGCTGGCACTTCATCGGTCAGGCGCAGACGAAGAAGGCCGCCGCCATCCGCAGATCGGCGGCGGCGGTCCACTCGGTCGACCGCGATCGTCTTGCCGATGCCCTCCACCGCGCGGGGGAGGGCATCGATGTGCTGGACGTCCTGCTGCAGGTGAACCTGACCGACGATCCCGGTCGGGGCGGCGTGGCCCCCACCGGGATCGAGGCACTCGCCGAGCATGTCATGGGGCTCGACACGCTGCGACTGCGCGGGCTGATGGCGGTCGCCCCTCTCGACGAGGAGCCGGCCGCCGCATTCGCGCGGTTGCACGGGTACGCGGAGCGATTGCGAGTCGTCGCGCCGGAGGCGCGGTGGATATCGGCCGGGATGACCGGCGACTTCGCTGAGGCGATCGCGGCCGGTGCGACACACCTTCGCATCGGCTCCGCAATCACCGGACCGCGCCCTTCCCAGGGTTAGCCTCGATGGAGAACCACCCCGCACACGTTCGGAGGACATGATGGGGAACCCGCTGAAGAAGACCATGGTCTACCTCGGTCTCGCCGACGAAGAAGAGGCGTATCAGGAGGAGGCCGCCGCGGCTCCCGCGCAGGCCTCCGCCCGTCGCGAGGAGAGCAAGCCGGCCGCGCCGGTGACGCCCCTGCGTCGGCCGGTCGAGGTCCGCCAGCCCGCCGCGGGCGCGGTGAACGAGATCCTCACCGTGCACCCCAAGCAGTACCGCGACGCTCAGGTGATCGCCGAGAACTTCCGCGACGGCATCCCGGTCATCATCAACCTCTCGCAGATGAGCGACGCCGACGCGCGCCGGCTCATCGATTTCGCGAGCGGGCTCTCGCTGGGTCTGTACGGGCGTATCGAGCGGGTGACGAGCAAGGTCTTCCTGCTCTCGCCGGAGAGCATCGCCGTGTCGGGTCAGGGCGGCATCGCTGGCGCCGACGCCGACGTCGCTCTCGCGCATTCCTGACGCGTGCAACCGGTCGCGTTGATCGCCGGGATCGCCAACGCGCTCCTGCTGCTCTACTTGTTCGTGCTTTTCGCGCGGCTGATTCTCGACTACATTCCGATGTTCAATCGTGAATGGCGTCCGAGGGGGGCAGGGCTGGTCGCCGCTGAGGTCGTCTACACCGTCACCGATCCGCCGATCAAGCTGTTCCGGCGCCTCATTCCTCCGTTGAGGGTCGGGCCGGTCGCGATCGACTTCGGGTTCATGCTCACGATGATCGTGGTGCTGATCCTGATGTCGGTCACCCGTGTCGTGGCGGCGATGGCGATCTGACGACCGTTTTCCTTTCCGCGGTCGTTCCGGACGGACCAGGACGGAACGACGCCCGTCGCGTGTGCTGCATCAAGACGACTATGCTCTTTACAGAGGTGCGCGCCCCGGGTACGCGCCATGACCCTGGTCACCGAGAACTCATCGAAAGAGGAGCCACACCATGGCACTGACCCCGGATGACGTCGTCACCAAACAGTTCCAGCACGTCCGCTTCAAGGACGGGTTCGACCCCGACGAGGTCGACGACTTCCTGGACGAGATCGTCATCGAGTGGCGCAAGGCCCTCGAAGAGAACGCCGAGCTGAAGGCGAAGCTCGCCGCGTATGAGGCGGGCGAGAAGAAGGCTCCCGCCGCTGTTGCCGAGCCGGCCCCCGTCGCCGCGGTGCCCGCCGCTGCCTCCGCCTCCCTCGGCGCCGACGGCGCCCCCGCCACTGCGACCGCCGGCATCATCGAGCTGGCCCAGCGCCTGCACGACGAGCACGTCGCCGAGGGGAAGACCCAGCGCGACCAGCTCATCGCCGACGCGAAGTCGCAGGCGGCGAGGATCCTCTCCGACGCTGAGAACAAGGCGCGCGAGGAACAGGCGCGTCTCGATCGCGAGCGCAACGCGCTCGAGGGGCGGATCACCGAGCTTCACGACTTCGAGCGGAGCTACCGTGCGCAGCTGCGCAGCTACATCGAAGGACAGCTCCGCGACCTCGAATCGCAGGAAGGGCCGTCCGGCTCCTCGGACAGCCCGCTCTCGGCCACCGGTCGATAAGGAGCCCTTTTGACGGAGCGTCGTCCTCTGGGACGTCCGGCGGCCGGCGCGATCGTTGCGATCCTCGCAGCGCTCGCGCTGGCCGCCGACCAGTTCGTCAAGCACCTCACGATCGAGAATCTGCCTCCCGGTCAGCCCGTGCCGGTCTTCGGAGAGTTCTTGCAGCTGATCTTCGTCCGAAACTCGGGGGCGGCGTTCTCGCTCGGCAAGGACGTGACGTGGGTCTTCACGATCGCGCTGGCCGTGGTGGCCTGCGTCATCGTGTGGAAGACGCTGGCGGTCCGTTCGAGGCTGTGGGCCGTCGTCCTCGGCGCTCTGCTCGGCGGCGTGCTTGGGAACCTCACCGATCGCCTTTTCCGGGAGCCGGGGTTCCCGATGGGCCATGTCGTCGACATGATCTCGATGCCGTGGATGATGCCGGCGATCTTCAACGTCGCCGACATCTTCATCGTCACCGGGATGATCTCGGTCGCTCTTCTCATCGTGATCGGCCTGCGACTCGACGGGACGCGGGAGCAGCGTGCGAAGGACCGGCGGCCGGAGGACGGGGCATCCTCGTTCCCGGCAAGGGATGGCGCGGCGGGTGGTTCGCAGACGTCGACGGATCGCCCGGATCTCTGACATGGAGTCACGGTCCTTTCCCGTCCCCGACGGGCTGGACGGCGCACGTGTGGACGCCGCGCTCGCCAAGACGCTCGGCTTTTCGCGGACCTTCGCCGCGGAGGTGGCGGCGTCCGGGGGAGTCAGCCTGGACGGCGTCACCGTGGGGAAGTCCGATCGGCTTCGCGCGGGCGGCTGGCTGGACGTGAGCTGGCACCCCAAGGAGGAGCCGCGGATCGAGCCGATCGCGGTCTCGGATCTCGGCATCGTGTACGACGATGACGACATCGTCGTGGTGGACAAGCCGTCCGGTGTCGCCGCGCACCCCTCGCTGGGATGGGAGGGGCCGACGGTGATCGGTGCGCTGGCGGCTGCCGGCTTCCGGATCGCGACGAGCGGTGCGCCGGAACGACAGGGGGTCGTGCACCGCCTGGACGTGGGGACCAGCGGGCTGATGGTGGTCGCGAAGACCGAGGGCGCCTATACGGCTCTCAAGCGCGCCTTCAAGGAGCGCACGGTCGAGAAGGTCTACCACGCGGTCGTGCAAGGGCACCCCGATCCGCTGTCCGGCACCATCGATGCCCCGATCGGCCGGCATCCGAGCCATTCGTGGAAGTTCGCGGTCATCCCTGACGGGAAGCCGTCGGTGACCCACTACGAGACGATCGAGGCCTTTGCCGGGGCGTCGCTCCTGGAGATTCATCTGGAGACCGGTCGCACACATCAGATCCGGGTCCACATGGCCGCTCACCGGCACCCGTGCGTCGGCGATCCGCTGTATGGCGCCGATCCCACGATGTCCGCCCGACTCGGGCTTACCCGGCAGTGGCTGCACGCACATCGGTTGGCCTTCGCCCACCCGACGACGGGCGAGCGGGTGACGTTCACGTCGGCCTATCCCACCGACTTCCAGCACGCGCTGGACGTCCTCCGCGGCCTCTGAGGCGAGCGCGGCCGACGACGACGGTGCGGGATGTCGGCCTCGCCCGCCAGAATGTGCGCATGAGCATCGAAGTGCGCCCGGCGACCGAGTACGCCGACGTGGCGGCCCTCGTCGGGCCGAAGAAGCCCGAGTCCAACGTGTGCTTCTGCCTGAGCTACCGGATCGGCAACAAGGAGAACGTCGCGCTCAGGGGAGAAGCGCGAGCGGAGCGGGTGCGTGGACTCTGCGCGCAGGATCCTCCGCCCGGCGTGATCGCCTATCTCGACGACGGGCCCGTCGGGTGGGCGGCGTTGCATCCGCGGAAGGACACGAGCTTCGCGCGCAACCGGCTGATCCCTCACGTCGACGACCTCGACGTCTGGTCGCTGTGGTGCTTCCGCGTCCGCCCGGGGCATCGGAAGCAGGGGATCATGCACGCCCTGCTCGACGGAGCGGTGGCATATGCCCGAGAGCGGGGCGCCCCGGCGATCGAAGGATATCCGCTGGACAACTGGGGGGCTCGCGTGAACCAGACGATGATGTATGTCGGCACACGGGCGCTCTTCGAATCGGCCGGGTTCGAGAAGGCCGCAGACACCGGCTCGGTGCTGGACGGATTTCCCCGGGTCCTCATGCGCCTGGACCTGAGGTGAGACGGGAGACCGGCGACGGCGCGCCATGAGCAGTCGTCAGGGCCCGTCCGCGGCAGGCTCCGACGTCGGCACCCGAACGTAGACTCGAGGCATGGCATCCGACTCCTTCGTCCACCTTCACGTGCACAGCGAGTACTCGATGCTGGACGGTGCCGCGCGCATCGGCCCGCTCGTGCAGGAGGCGGTGAAGCAGGGGATGCCTGCGGTCGCGGTCACCGATCACGGCAACACCTTTGCCGCCTTCGAGTTCTACCGGACCGCGAAGGATGCAGGCGTGAAGCCCATCATCGGCATCGAGGCCTATGTGACGCCGGGAACCCACCGCAGCGACAAGACACGAGTTCAGTGGGGGACGCCAGAGCAGCGCAGCGACGATGTCTCGGGATCCGGTGCCTACACTCACATGACCCTGCTGTCGGAGACGACGGAGGGCATGCACAACCTGTTCCGGCTCTCCTCTCGCTCCAGCATGGAGGGCTACTACTTCAAGCCCCGCATGGACCGTGAGCTGTTGCAGAAGTACAGCAAGGGGCTCATCGCCACGACCGGGTGCCCGTCGGGGGAGATCCAGACCCGCCTGCGCCTCGGTCAGTACGACGCGGCGCGTGCGGCCGCGGCGGAGTTCCAGGACATCTTCGGCAAGGAGAACTACTTCGCCGAGATCATGGACCACGGACTCTCGATCGAGCGGCGGATCATGGACGATCTGCTGAAGATCGCGAAGGACCTCGGCATTCCGCTCCTCGGCACGAACGACCTGCACTACACGCATCAGCACGATGCGAAGAGCCATGCCGCGCTCCTCTGCGTGCAATCCGGCTCGACGCTCGACGACCCCAACAGGTTCAAGTTCGACGGCGACGGCTACTACGTCAAGTCGGCGGCGGAGATGCGGCAGATCTTCCGGGACCATCCGGAGGCCTGCGACAACACCCTGCTCATCGCCGAGCGTTGCGACGTGTCGTTCAACACGGGGGCGAACTACATGCCTCGTTTCCCTGTCCCACAAGGCGAGACGGAGGAGAGCTGGTTCATCAAGGAGGTCGAGAACGGCCTTCATGTCCGATATCCGAACGGGATCCCTGACGCGGTCCGGAAGCAGGCCGAATACGAGACCGAGGTCATCACCCAGATGGGCTTCCCCGGTTACTTCCTCGTCGTCGCCGACTTCATCAACTGGGCCAAGGACAACGGGATCAGGGTGGGACCCGGTCGCGGTTCCGGCGCCGGTTCCATGGCGGCCTACGCGATGAAGATCACCGACCTCGATCCGCTTGAGCACGGGCTCATCTTCGAGCGCTTCCTCAACCCCGATCGTGTGTCGATGCCCGACTTCGACGTCGACTTCGACGACCGCCGCCGTGGTGAGGTGATCCAGTACGTCACCGAGAAGTACGGCGATGAGCGGGTGGCGCAGATCGTCACCTATGGCACGATCAAGGCGAAGCAGGCGCTCAAGGACGCCGGCCGTGTGCTCGGCTTCCCGTTCAGCATGGGGGAGAAGCTCACCAAGGCGATGCCCCCGGCCGTGATGGGCAAGGACATGCCGCTGGACGGCATGTTCGACAAGGAGCACCCGCGGTACAAGGAGGCGTCCGAGTTCCGCACCGTGATCGAGACGGACCCTGAGGCGAAGACGGTGTTCGACACCGCCCTGGGGCTGGAGAACCTGAAACGGCAGTGGGGCGTGCACGCGGCGGGCGTCATCATGTCCTCGCATCCGCTGATCGACATCATCCCGATCATGCGGCGCGAGCAGGACGGCCAGATCGTCACCCAGTTCGATTACCCGGCCTGCGAGTCGCTCGGCCTCATCAAGATGGACTTCCTGGGGCTGCGAAACCTCACGATCATCTCGGACGCCCTGGCGAACATCCAGATGAACAGGGGGGAGGATCTCGTGCTCGAAGATCTTCCGCTCGACGATCGGCCCTCATACGACCTGCTCACCCGCGGCGACTCGCTCGGCGTCTTCCAGCTTGACGGCGGTCCGATGCGTGCGCTCATGCGACTGATGAAGCCGGACAGCTTCGAGGACATCTCGGCGCTCATCGCGCTGTACCGTCCTGGCCCGATGGGGGCGAACTCACACACGAACTACGCGCTCCGCAAGAACGGGCAGCAGGAGATCACGCCGATCCATCCCGAGCTGGAGGAATCACTGAAGGACATCCTCGAGGAGTCCTACGGTCTCATCATCTACCAGGAGCAGGTGATGGCGATCGCCCAGCGTGTCGCCGGATTCTCCCTCGGACAGGCCGACATCCTCCGTCGTGCGATGGGAAAGAAGAAGAAGTCCGAGCTCGACAAGCAGTATGAGGGCTTCCAGGGCGGCATGCATGCGAACGGCTACACGGACTCGGCCGTCCAGGCCCTCTGGGAGATCCTCCTGCCGTTCTCGGACTACGCGTTCAACAAAGCCCACTCCGCGGCCTACGGGGTGATCTCGTACTGGACGGCATACCTCAAGGCGCACTATCCGGCCGAGTACATGGCGGCTCTCCTCACGAGCGTGGGCGATTCGAAGGACAAGCTCGCCCTCTACCTCAACGAATGCCGGCGTATGGGAATCAAGGTGCTGCCGCCGGACGTGCGCGAGTCGATCAACTTCTTCGCGGCCGTCGGAGAAGACATCCGCTTCGGGCTCGGCGCCGTCCGCAACGTGGGTGCGAACGTCGTCGAGGGGATCGTCCAGGCGCGACAGAAGGAGAACTTCGCCTCCTTCCACGACTTCCTCAAGAAGGTTCCCCTGCACGTCGCGAACAAGCGCACTGTCGAGTCGCTGATCAAGGCCGGGGCGTTCGACAGCATGGGCGACACCCGCCGCGCCTTGGCCGAGATCCATGAGGACGCCACCGAAGCGGCCGTCGATCAGAAGCGCAACGAGGCCCAGGGGGCGATCGGTTTCGACTTCGACAGCCTGTACGACGAGATCGAGGAGGCGGCGCCGGCGAAGGTGCCGAACCGACCCGAGTGGACGAAGAAGGACAAGCTGGCCTTCGAGCGCGAGATGCTCGGCCTCTACGTGTCTGATCATCCGCTTGCCGGACTCGAGGTGCCGCTCGCGAAGCACGCCTCGATCGCGATCAACAGCCTTCTCGAGTCCGAGGACCTGCAGGATGGCGACCAGGTGACCATCGCCGGGCTCGTGACGAGCGTGCAGCATCGCGTCGCCAAGGCCAGTGGAAACCCCTACGGCATGATCACGGTCGAGGACTTCAACGCCGAGATCACGGTCATGTTCATGGGAAAGACCTACCTCGAGTTTCAGAGCATGCTCCAGCCCGATGCCATCCTCGCGGTCCGCGGCAGGGTCTCACGACGCGACGATGGCATGAACCTGCACGCGCAGTCCGCCTTCACCCCTGACGTGGGCTCTTTCGACGCGGCAGGTCCGCTGTCTCTGATCGTCGCCGAGCAGCGGGCGACAGAGCGCGTCATCAGCGACCTGGCCGAAGTGCTGAGGCGCCATGCCGGAGACACCGAGGTGACGTTGACGATGCACCGCGGCGGTCGGGCGAAGGTGTTCGAGGTCCCGATGCCGGTCTCGGTCACCGCGGACCTCTTCGGAGACCTGAAGTCTCTCCTCGGGCCGCAGTGCCTCGGCTGAAAGGCGCGGCCATGAACGGGCGCGTCCTCGAAGAGCACAGGAAGAGCCCGTGACCGACGAGTAATATCGGGTCGCGCCGCAGAAGCGCCCGCCGTTCCCGACGGAAGGACTCCCCCCTATGATCCGCGACGACACTCCTCCGGACGCTCTTCCCTCAGGTGAGGGCCCGGCCCTCGCCGAGGAGCCGCTGCTGCCGGAGCCGGCGCCTCAGGAAGGCCTCTTCGGGCTCACGCTGCGCGAGCTGATCATCACCGGAGCCTGGCTTCTCGCCTTCGCGCTGTCCTTCTTCCCGATCGCCGCGACGCCGTTCGGCGGTGGTGTTCCGGTGTGGGGCATGGATGGGCAGTGGGTGCTCACCGTCGGCGTCCCCACCGTCGCCGTGTTCCTGCTCGTCCTCCGCCGCTTCTCGCCGGAGGGCATTCGCCGGGTCGGCTCGTTGGCGATCGACCAGTTCGCCTCGGTCGCCTTCTCCGTCGGCGCTGTCAGCTGGGCGGTGATGCTCTGGCAGCAGATGCATCTGGCCACGGCGACCGGCGTCTCGCCACTGTCGACCTGGGTCACCTGGGCCGAGACGGTCCTGCTGCTCGCTCTCGTCGTGCTGACGGTCTTCGCCCCTCTCGTGCCGAGGATCAAGGAAGACTTCGCCGGTCGGACCGAGACCCTGGCGCACCGAAACGCCAACCCGGTGCGCGCTGTGGTGCCACGGCCGACGCCGACGCTTTCGGACGGTGCGCCGGCAGACGAGCCGGACGCGGAGACCGGCGCAGACCGGTCGGACTCCGATGCCGTGAGCCACCCCGATGCGGCGCGTCGGGAGGACGTGGATGTGCCGGTCGCCCCCTTTTCCTCGTTCGCGCATGCGGCGGGAGGAGCCTTCGGCACCGCAGTCGTCGCGGACGATGCGGACGGAGGGCCCCGGTACGCCCGGCGTGGTGCCGCGGAGCACTCGCTCCCGGGTGCGGGCGAGGCGTCGGAGGCCGGGGAACGGGGCGCGTCTCAGCTCCTTCTCGGTGAGGGGCATCATGACGGGGCCGACTCCAACGCCGTCACCGCCGTGTTCGACGCCTCCGGAGAAGACCTCGTGTCCGCTACGGTGGGCGAGCGGGAGGACGACGTCCAGACAAGCACGCACCAGGCTTACGGAGAGCGTGACGCCGCTCAGCCGTTCTGGGCACTGGCACCCGAGCGGCGGCCGATCCATGACGAGCACGGCACGACGATCTTCGAGATCGGGCCGGAGGAATGGGTCCTCGTCCTGGAGGACCGCGGAGGCGCCTTCGTCGTACGGCACGAAGACGGACGAGTCGGATTCCTGCACGACACGATGGACATGACACGAGGCTGAGGACGAATGCAGACGATTGATCTGAGGGGACGCACGCTCACGGCGACCGAGATGCTCGCGGCGGTGCCGCGTGCCGCTGCGGCGCGGGCCGAGGCTCTCGCCGCCGCCACAGCGCTCGTGGACGATGTCCGCGCCCAGGGGGAGGCGGCGCTGCGTGCGCAGGCCGAGCGTTTCGACCGTGTCTCGGGGCACGCGATCCGCGTGCCGAGGGAGCACATCGACGACGCCGTGTCCGCCCTCGATCCAAGGATCCGCACGGCGCTTGAGGACGCCATCCGCCGGGTGCGCACCGCCTCGGCGGCACAGGTGCCCGCGCCTGCGCTGACCGACCTTGCCCCCGGCGCGCGGATTCGACAGCGTTGGCAGCCGGTCGCGAGGGCCGGCGTCTACGTTCCTGGCGGAAAGGCCGCCTATCCGTCCAGCGTCATCATGAACGTCGTCCCCGCACAGGTGGCCGGCGTCGCGGGGATCGCGCTCGCGTCTCCGCCCCAGGTCGATCACGGTGGCCGGGTGCATCCGGCGATCCTCGCGGCAGCAGGTCTCCTCGGCGTCGCCGAGGTGTACGCGATGGGCGGCGCCGGTGCGATCGGGGCGTTCGCCTGGGGGGTCGACGCGCTCGGCCTCGATCCGGTCGATGTCGTCTCCGGGCCGGGGAACAACTTCGTCGCCGCCGCGAAGCGGGCCGTGGCCGGCGTGGTCGGCACGGACTCCGAGGCGGGAGCGACCGAGATCCTCATCGTCGCCGATGACGCGGCCGATCCGCGTCTGGTCGCCGCCGACCTCGTCAGCCAGGCCGAGCATGACGAGCAGGCATCGGCCGTGCTGGTGACAGACTCCGAGCCTCTCGCCCGCGCGGTCGAGGACGAGGTCGCCCGCCTCGCCGTGGCCACGAGGCACAGCGAGCGGGTTCGGACGGCGCTCGGCGGGCCGCAGTCCGCCGTGGTGCTCGTGGACGGGCCGGAGGACGCCGTCGCGTTCAGCAACGCCTATGCCCCCGAGCACCTGGAGCTGCACGTGGAGGACGCCGCGGACGCCGCCGCTCGATTCACCAATGCCGGTGCGGTCTTCGTAGGCGAGGACAGCCCGGTGAGCCTCGGCGACTACCTCGCCGGGAGCAATCATGTCCTCCCGACCGGCGGTCAGGCGAGGTACGCCCCTGGGCTCGGCGCCTACACCTTTCTGCGACCCCAGCAGGTCATCGAATACGACCGCGCCGCACTGGCCGAGGTGCGGGCCTCCATCGTCGCCCTCGCGGAGACCGAGGGTCTTCCCGCCCACGGCGAGGCGATCGAGGCCAGGTTCGGGGCGTAGTCTTACACACCATGCACTGCCCGTTCTGCCGTCACCCAGACTCTCGTGTGATCGACTCCCGCACCAGCGACGACGGACTCTCCATCCGGCGGCGTCGCCAATGCCCCGAGTGCGGCGGACGCTTCACCACCACGGAGACCGCGAGCCTGAACGTCATCAAGCGGTCGGGCGTGATGGAGCCGTTCAGCCGAGAGAAGGTCATCGCCGGTGTGCGCAAGGCCTGCCAGGGGCGTCCGGTCACCGAGGCTGATCTGGCGATCCTCGCCCAGCGCGTGGAGGAGGCCGTGCGTCAGACCGGGGTGTCGCAGTTGGACACCAATGAGATCGGACTGGCGATCCTCGGCCCGCTCCGTGACCTCGACGAGGTGGCGTATCTGCGGTTCGCGAGCGTCTACCAGGCGTTCGACTCCCTCGAGGACTTCGAATCGGCGATCGACGACCTCCGCGCCGATCACGTGCAGTCCGGGGAGACGGCGACGGGGCGATAGCCTGGCAGGGATGTACCCGCTCCTCTTCCGCCTCGTCCTGTCGCGACTGGATCCCGAGTTCGCGCACCACGCGGCCATGCTCGTGATCCGCGTCCTCGGCGTCCCGCCGTTCTCCTGGGCCGCCCGCGCGTTGACGCGTCCGGCGGAGGGGCAGCAGGTGAACGCGCTGGGCCTGACCTTCCCGTCGTCCTTCGGGGTCGCCGCAGGCTTCGACAAGGACGCGGTCGGCGTGTGGGGCCTCGCAGCCCTCGGCTTCGGTCACGTCGAGGTCGGCACGATCACCGCCCGTCCGCAGCCCGGCAACCCCAGGCCCCGTCTGTTCCGGCTGATGCCCGACCACGCCATCGTCAACCGCATGGGATTCAACAACGCCGGTGCCGAGGCGGCCGAGAAGAGGCTTTGGGCGCTGCGTCGTCGGCGCCCTGCCACCATCATCGGCGTCAACATCGGCAAGAGCCGCGTCGTCGCGTTTGAGGAGGCGACGGCGGACTACGTCCTCTCCGCCACACGGCTCGCGCCGCTCGCCGACTATCTCGCGATCAACGTCTCCTCGCCGAACACCCCCGGCCTTCGCGGACTCCAAGCGGTCGAGACGCTGGCACCGCTTCTCCGAGCGGTGAAGGAGGCGGCAGGCACGACGCCGCTTCTGGTGAAGATCGCCCCGGACCTGCCGGACGAGGAGGTCACGGCGATCGCCGAGCTCGCCGTCGCCGAAGGTCTTGACGGGATCATCGCGACGAACACGACGATCTCGAGGGACCGGCTCACGACGGATCCGGCGATCGTCGCCGGTGCGGGGGAGGGAGGCCTCTCCGGCGCCCCCTTGAAGGCGCGTTCCCTGGCTGTTCTTCATCTCGTGCGCGATGCGGTCCCCGCTGAGTTCTGCGTGATCTCCGTGGGCGGCGTCGAGACGGCGGCGGAGGTCCAGGAGCGCCTCGACGCCGGGGCGACCCTTGTCCAGGGGTACACGGCCTTCCTCTATCGCGGGCCGTTCTGGGCACGCCAGATCAACCGCGGTCTGCGGCGACGCTGAGCCGTCCGCGCGAGGATTTGTGCCCGGCCGGAGTCAGTCCGGGTATTGTCCGCGCTTGACCTGCGGCTTCGGCAGGCGCATGAAGCGCATCTGCAGAGACCGCATCGCGGCGTACCAGGCGAGACCCTTCTCACGACGCTCGATCCCGAACTTCGCGGCGACCTTCTTCTTCACGCGCATGCCCAGGAGGACCATCCCCAGGATCGCGATGATGATGTAGCCCCACAGCACGATGAACGCCCAGTAGGCGACGATCGGGTTCGGGACCAGCGAGGCGATGATCACGAGGACCATCAGTGCCATGACCCATTCGCTGAGGTGCCAGCCGGCGTCGACGTAGTCGCGGACCCAGCGGCGCTGCGGCCCCCGGTCGCGAACGGGGAGGAACCGCTCCTCGCCGTTCGCCATCCCCACCCTGGCGCGCTCGCGCTTCTGCTGAAGGTCGGCGCGAGCCTTCGCGCGCGCCTCCTTCGTGTCGAGCACGAGCGGACGGCGGCGAGCGGCCTCCTGCTCGGCGCGGCTCGGCGTGGGCCGCCCCTTGCCGGAGGGCTGGACGGCGGAGTCGTCGTTCGTCGACGAGGAAGAGGTTTCGGGCACGGAGGTTCCTGACATGTGCTGACGGGTTCGCCTTAAGATTACTCGCATGACTTCTCCTTCGCCCTCGGTCACCGCTTCCCCCGCCATCGAGGCCGCCGTGAAGGAGGCCGTCGAGGGAGGGATTCCGGTGGCACTTGCCGATCTCGGCGATCTGGTGCGCATTCCCGGGATCGCCTGGCCCGCTTTCGATCAGGGGCAGCTGGTCCGCAGCGCCGACGCGATCGCGGCGCTGGCCGAGGGCACCGGTTTCTTCGACACCGTGCGCGTGCTTCGCGCGGCGGTCCCCGGCACCGACGAGATCGGTCAGCCCGCGGTGCTGGCGACCAGGGCGGCGCGCAACGGCAAGCCGACGATCCTCCTCTACGCCCACCATGACGTGCAGCCTCCCGGGGACGACTCGCTGTGGGAGACTCCGCCGTTCGAGCCGACCGTGCGCGACGGACGTCTGTACGGGCGCGGCGCCGCCGATGACAAGGCGGGGGTGATGTCGCACATCGCGTCGATCAGAGCGGTCTCGGAGGCGCTCGGCGACGATCTCGAACTCGGTGTCGTGCTCTTCGTCGAGGGCGAGGAGGAGTACGGATCCCGCTCATTCGGGCAGTTCCTCAGTGACAACCGCGACGCCTTGCGCGCCGATGCGATCGTCGTCGCCGACTCCGGGAACTGGGACTCGGAGACTCCGGGCCTCACGGTCTCGCTCCGGGGCGCCGCGCGCTTCACCCTCACCGTCCGTACGCTCGACCACGCTTCCCACTCGGGGATGTTCGGCGGAGCAGTGCCGGACTCGATGCTGGCGACGATCAAGCTGCTCGGCACCCTTTGGGACGAGAACGGCGCCGTCGCGGTGGAGGGGCTCGCGGTCCGCGATGCGGAGACACCGGAATACGGCGAGGAGACACTGCGCGACGAGGCAGGCCTGCTCCCCGGCGTGAGCCCGGCCGGCGACGGGCCGATCCTGTCCCGGATCTGGAACAAGCCGTCGATCACGGTGATCGGGGTCGACGCGACCTCCGTCGCCGAAGCGTCCAACACGCTCGCGCCTCAGACGACCGTCGTGATCAGCTCCCGGGTGGCGCCGGGGCAGAGCGCGCAGGCGGCCTACGACGCGTTGCAGGCGCATCTGCGCGCACACGCCCCGTTCGGCGCGGAGCTCACCTTCTCCGACGTCGATCTCGGCAACCCGTTCCTCGTCGACACCAGCGGATGGGCGGTCGGTCTGGCGCGTGGCGCGATGACCGACGGCTACGGCGTGGCGCCGGTCGACTTGGGGGTGGGCGGATCGATCCCGTTCATCGCCGACCTGGTAGAGACATTCCCCGGTGCGCAGATCCTCGTGACCGGCGTCGAGGACCCGCATTCCCGCGCGCACAGCCCGAACGAGTCGTTGCACCTGGACACCTTCCGGCGCGCGGTCGTCACCGAGGCGCTGCTGCTGACGCGGATGAACGAGATCACGCTCTGAGGCTTGTCGGCGTTCCCGCCCCACGCGGGACCCACGGCGTTAGAATCGGGAGGAACCACCGCCCAGGCGCGGACGTCCCCGAGGAGCGACATGAGCGACACCACCCTGACCGAAGAGACCACGCGTGCCCACGGCGTCAGCCTCACCGAGGCCGCCGCGAACAAGGTGAAGAGCCTTCTCGAGCAGGAGGGACGCGACGACCTTCGTCTGCGTGTCGCCGTCCAGCCGGGCGGATGCTCCGGCCTGATCTATCAGCTCTACTTCGACGAGCGGTACCTCGACGGCGACGAGACGGTCGATTTCGGGGGCGTCGAGGTGATCGTCGACAACATGAGCGTCCCGTATCTGGATGGCGCGTCGATCGATTTCAAGGACACGATCTCCGAGCAGGGCTTCACGATCGACAACCCCAACGCGCAGGGCTCCTGCGCGTGCGGCGACAGCTTCCACTGAGCCCACACGCCGCGCGCGGCGCAGCCGGTTCCGCCGCGCACGGAAACGCCGCCCTGACCGCCGGAACCTGCGTGGTTGGCATGAATCGGGTGTGAGGTTGCTCTAGACTTGGGGATGCCCTTGTCCGCGATCTGAAAGGTGCACCGTGCCTTCAAAACGCCGCCTTCGTTGGGCCGTCCTCCCGCTGGGAGTCGCGGCCGCCGTGGCCTTGGCCGGATGTTCTCCGACCGAGCTCCACGGTTTCCTCCCGGGCTTCGTCGAGGATGGTACGCCGGCCACCAACCAGACCGATCGGGTCGCGGCCCTGTGGGTCAACTCCTGGATCGTGCTGCTCGCCGTCGGCCTCATCACCTGGGGCCTGATGGGCTGGGCGGCGATCGCATACCGCCGTCGCAAGGGGCAGACGGGTCTTCCCGTCCAGATGCGGTACAACATGCCGATCGAGATCTTCTACACGATCGTGCCGCTCATCCTCGTCCTCGGCCTTTTCGCCTTCACAGCGCGCGACCAGTCGATCATCGAGACCCAGTATGAGGACCCCGATGTGTCGGTCACCGCGATCGGCAAGCAGTGGGCCTGGGACTTCCAGTACGACGGCGACAAGAAGGACAACTCCGACGCGGTCTGGACGATGGGGATCCAGGCGCAGCCGGACAAGGACGGCAACATCGACCAGGCTCAGCTTCCCACGCTGGTGCTGCCGGTCGACAAGAAGGTGCACATCACCCTCCAGTCCCGCGATGTCATCCACTCCTTCTGGATCATCGACTTCCTCTACAAGAAGGACATGTACATCGGGAAGGACAACTCCTGGTCCTTCACTCCTACTCGGATCGGTGAGTACCAGGGCAAGTGCGCCGAGCTCTGCGGTGAGTACCACTCGATGATGCTCTTCAACGTCAAGGTCGTCAGCCAGTCCGACTACGACACCTACATCGCCTCGCTCCGCGACGAGGGCAACACCGGTGACATCACGGACGCCTACGACCGCCTGAACAACCTCCCCGGCACCGGGGCGGCCAAGGAAGAAGGGAAGTGACCCCGATGACGTCCACTCTTCCGGGAACTTCTGAGGCGGGAGCCCGCCCCCAGACCATTCCGCCGCGGCAGGCCGCGCTGCTCACCTCCACTCGGGTGGAGCAGAAGGGCAACATCGTGGTCAAGTGGATCACCTCCACCGACCACAAGACGATCGGATACATGTATCTGATCGCATCGGTGATGTTCTTCCTCCTCGGCGGCGTGATGGCGCTGATCATCCGTGCGGAGCTCTTCGCACCGGGGATGCAGATCATCCCGACGAAGGAGCAGTACAACCAGCTGTTCACGATGCACGGCACGATCATGCTGCTCATGTTCGCGACCCCGCTCTTCGCCGGCTTCGCGAACGCCATCCTGCCGCTGCAGATCGGCGCTCCCGACGTCGCCTTCCCCCGCCTGAACGCTTTCGCGTTCTGGCTGTTCCTGTTCGGGTCGACCATCGCGGTCGCCGGATTCCTGACCCCGCAGGGCGCCGCGTCCTTCGGCTGGTTCGCCTACCAGCCGCTGGCGAACGCCTCGTTCTCGCCGGGAGCAGGCGGCAACCTCTGGATGCTCGGCCTCGGCCTCTCCGGCTTCGGCACCATTCTCGGCGCGGTGAACTTCATCACGACGATCATCACGATGCGCGCCCCGGGCATGACCATGTGGCGCATGCCGATCTTCTCGTGGAACACGCTCATCACGAGCCTGCTGATCCTGATGGCGTTCCCCGTGCTGGCCGCGGCGATCCTCGCCGCCGCCGCCGACCGCGTGCTCGGCGCGCACATCTACGACCCTGCCAACGGCGGCGTGCTTCTGTGGCAGCACCTGTTCTGGTTCTTCGGTCACCCTGAGGTCTACATCATCGCGCTGCCGTTCTTCGGCATCGTCTCGGAGATCTTCCCGGTGTTCAGCCGCAAGCCGATCTTCGGGTACAAGACCCTCGTCTACGCGACCATCGCGATCGCTGCGCTCTCGGTCGCGGTGTGGGCGCACCATATGTACGTCACGGGGTCGGTCCTGCTGCCCTTCTTCGCCCTGATGACCATGCTCATCGCGGTGCCGACGGGTGTGAAGATCTTCAACTGGATCGGCACGATGTGGCGAGGATCGATCACCTTCGAGACGCCGATGGTGTTCTCGCTGGGCTTCCTGGTCTCGTTCGTCTTCGGCGGACTCACCGGTGTGATCCTGGCGGCCCCGCCGCTGGACTTCTTCCTGTCCGACTCCTACTTCGTGGTGGCCCACTTCCACTATGTGGTGTTCGGCACCGTGGTGTTCGCGATGTTCGCGGGCTTCTACTTCTGGTGGCCGAAGTGGACCGGACGCATGCTCAACGAACGCCTGGGCTACATCCACTTCTGGATGCTGTTCATCGGCTTCCATATGACCTTCCTCATCCAGCATTGGCTGGGCGTGGACGGCATGCCGCGTCGTTACGCCGACTACTCGGGGTACGACAACTGGACATGGCAGAACCAGGTCTCGACGATCGGCGCCATCATTCTCGGCGCGTCGATGCTGCCGTTCTTCCTCAACGTGTGGATCACGGCACGGAAGGCGCCCAAGGTCACGGTCAACGATCCATGGGGCTACGGCGGATCGCTCGAGTGGGCGACCTCCTGCCCGCCGCCGCGTCACAACTTCACGTCGATCCCGCGCATCCGCAGCGAGCGTCCGGCCTTCGACCTGAACCACCCCGAGGCGGCGGAACATCCCGTGGCGGCTCCCGTCGGCACTGCAGGAAAGGTCAGCTGAGCCATGCGCGACAATGTCATCCTCTGGTGGCTCCTGACCGGCTTCTTCGCCTTCGTCGGGGTCGTCTATACGGTCTGGAACATCCTCGCCCACCCTGATCGTGAGCTCGTCCTCGCGATCGAGTGGGTCGGGACCGTGGCGCTGTTCTTCTCGGCTTTCATGAGCGCCATGGTCGCGTTCTACCTGGGACGGACGCACAAGGCCCAGGGAGGACGCCTTCCCGAGGACAGTCTGACGGCAGACATCGACGACGGCGACCCGGAGCTGGGCGAGTTCAGCCCGTGGTCCTGGTGGCCGATCGTCCTGGCGGGCTCGGCCGCGATCGGTATGATCGGCCTCGCCGTCGGGCAGTTCCTCTTCCCGGTGAGTCTCGCGATCTTCGTCGTCGCGATCGTCGGCTGGGTCTACGAGTACTACCGCGGTCACTTCGCCCGCTGAGTCACCGCCGTCACCCGACGGCAAAGAGCCGGTCCTCGGAGCAGAGCTCCAGGGACCGGCTCTTTTCTCTGTCAGCACCCGAGCCGATTGGGCGACTTGCCCGCGCACTCTGTCCGTCGTCGCCGCGCACTCTCTGGCGTGCCCGGGGTGGACAGTCAGGAGCGATGGCGGACACGAGGAACACCGGTGAGTGGGTCGACGGGGCGACGGTGTACTCCATCGGCGTCCTCGACCGGATATCCCTCGCGCACCCAGTACCTCGAATCCGCCGATCATCTCGCGGACCTCGTAGCCCAGACGGGCGAACTCGAGGGCACCCTTGGCGCCTGCATTGCACCCAGGGCTCCAGCAGTAGACGACGACGCGTGCGTCGGCGGCGATCTCGGCGGGAGCGCGGTCTGCGATCTCCCGGTAGGGGAGGTGCAGGGCGCCGGGGACCCGCCCCTGTGCCCAGGCCTCGGCGGAGCGGACATCGACGACGACGATCCGTTCTCCGGCGGCACGTGCGGCGTGGAGGTCGCTGGGGTCGGTCTCACAGGCGAGCTTGGCGGTGAAGAAGGCGGTGCGATCGATCACAGGGCCCAGCCTATTGTGAAAGGAAAGAGCGGGGCTCGTCCGATCCTGTCGAACGAGCCCCGCTCTTCTGGAGGAGAGGGCGTCTACTCGCCGTCCTCCGTCTTCTTCTTGCGCGGCT
Source organism: Microbacterium sp. S308A+ (assembly GCF_049800815.1). Lineage (NCBI taxonomy): Bacteria > Bacillati > Actinomycetota > Actinomycetes > Micrococcales > Microbacteriaceae > Microbacterium > Microbacterium sp. S308A+. The sequence continues at coordinate 114,040 of NZ_JBNAFT010000001.1, forward strand.
TCTTCTCCTCGGTCGCGATGACCGAGCTCGGGGTGTTCGGCGTCTCGTCGACGTGGCTGTCGTCGATAGGCTCGATCTGGTCCTCGGCGAATCCGGCACGCTCGTGCGATTCCTTGATCTCTGCCGCTGTCGTGTCCTCGACGTCATGCAGCGCGTGGTGCTGATGGGCGTCGGCCGCAACGATCTCCGCCTGCGTCAGCGGCTGGAGACGGTCCTCGAAGAACCAACGGGAGAGAGAGGAACGGAAGTTCTGGTGCCAGGGGATGCGTCCCTTGGCGTTCGGGCGGACCACGAGCGGCTCGTAGGTCTCGTAGTCGATGAGCTTCCACCGGTCGTACTCGTCGACCGGCTTGTGGACCTCGATGAACTCACCGCCGGGGAGGCGCACGATCCGGCCGGACTCATAGCCGTGCAGGACGATCTCACGATCCTTCTTCTGCAGCGCGATGCAGATGCGCTTGGTGATGAAGTACCCGAGCACCGGGCCGACGAACAGCAGGGCCTGGAGCGCGTGGATCACGCCTTCCATGGTCAGCATGAAGTGAGTGGCGATGAGGTCGGACGAGGCAGCGGCCCACAGCACGGCGTAGAAGATCACACCCGCCACGCCGATCGCGGTGCGTGTCGCTGCGGTGCGCGGACGCTGAGCGATGTGGTGCTCGCGCTTGTCGCCGGTGATCCACGCCTCGATGAAGGGGTAGAGCGCGACGAGGACGATGAAGATCCCCAGCACGGCAACCGGCAGCAAGATCCCGAACGACCATGTGTGGTCGAGGAAGACGATGTCGAGGTTCGACGGCGCCAGACGCAGCGCTCCGTCCGCGAAGCCGATGTACCAGTCAGGCTGGGTGCCGGCAGACACGGGGGAGGGGTCGTACGGGCCGTAGTTCCAGATCGGGTTGATCTGGAAGAGCGAGGCGATCAGCACGATCACGCCGAAGGTGATGAACAGGAAGCCGCCCATCTTCGACATGTACACCGGCATCATCGGGTAGCCGACGACGTTGCCGTTCGAGCGGCCGGGGCCGGCGAACTGGGTGTGCTTGTTGATCACCATGAGCATCAGGTGCAGCACGACGAAGGCGAGGACCAATGCCGGGAGCAGCAGGATGTGCAACGTGTACAGGCGTCCGACGATCTCGGTGCCGGGGAACTCGCCGCCGAACAGGAGGAACGAGGTCCAGGTGCCGATCAGAGGGATGCCCTTGATCATTCCGTCGATGATGCGGAGGCCGTTGCCGGAGAGCAGGTCGTCGGGGAGCGAGTACCCGGTGAAGCCCTCGGCCATGGCCAGGATGAACAGGACGAACCCGATGACCCAGTTCAGCTCACGAGGCTTGCGGAACGCGCCGGTGAAGAACACGCGCAGCATGTGGACGCCGATCCCGGCGACGAACACGAGCGCCGCCCAGTGATGGATCTGACGGACCAGAAGGCCGCCGCGCAGGTCGAATGAGATCCGCAGCGTGGACTCCAGGGCGGCGGACATCTCGATGCCGCGCATCGGAGGATAGGAGCCCGTGTAGTGCGTGGGGACCATGGAAGCCTGGAAGAAGAACGTCAGGAACGTTCCGGACAGGAGCACGACCACGAAGCTCCACAGCGCGATCTCGCCGAGCATGAAGGACCAGTGGTCCGGGAAGATCTTGCGTCCGAGCTCCTTGACGAACCCGGAGAGGCTCGTGCGCTCATCGATGTAGTTCGCGGTGGCGCCGATGAAGCGTCCGCCGAGGGGCTTCTCCGATTTCTTGTCTTCGGTGACGGTTGCGGTGCTCAATGGCGCTCCCAGAAGCTCGGGCCGACGGGTTCGGTGAAGTCGCTCCGCGCGACGAGGTAGCCCTCGGCGTCCACGGTGATGGGCAGCTGCGGCAGCGGACGCGCCGCCGGACCGAAGATGACCTTGGCGTGCTCGGTGACGTCGAACTGCGACTGGTGGCAGGGGCAGAGCAGGTGGTGGGTCTGCTGCTCGTACAGGGCGACGGGGCAGCCGACGTGGGTGCAGACCTTCGAGTAGGCGACGATGCCGTCGTAGGACCAGTCCTTGCGGTCGTCAGCTTCGATCAGCTGCTCGGGGAGCAGGCGCATGAGCAGGACGATGGCCTTGGCCTTCTCCTCGAGGTAGCCTTCCTCGTGCCCGAGGGCGGCGAGCGACTCGGGGATGACGTGCACAGCCGAGCCGAGGGTGACGTCCGCGGCACGGATGGGGGTGCCGTCGGGATCGCGTGCCAGGCGCGTCCCCTTGTCCCACATGGTGTGCTTAAGCAGCTGCACCGGGTCGCCCGCGATCGGGTTCTCCTCGGTGCTGTGCGGGGCGAGACCTCGGAACAGCGTGACGCCGGGGATGATCGAGGCGGCGACGGCGGCGATCAGGGAGTTGCGGATCATGACGCGACGCCCGAAGCCGGACTCCTCGTTGGCGTCGGCGAACGCCTTGATCGCGGCCTCGCGCGTGGAGTCGCGGCCGCGGGTGGGGTGACGGTCCTCGACGAACTCCTTGTCGGACATGATCGCCTTCGACCAGTGGATCGCGCCGAGGCCGAGCGCGAGCAGGGCGAGGGCGATGCCGAGGCCGATGAAGAGGTTGTTGTAGCGCACGTCGATGAGCGCGCCGCTCTCGATCGGGAACAGCATGTAGGCGGCGACCGCCCAGATGCTGCCGGCGAGCGAGAGATAGAACAACGTGTAGACCGTGCGGACCGCGGTCTTCATCGCTTTCGGGTCCTTGTCGGTCACCCGTTCGCGGTGCGGCGGCAGGCCCGGGTTCACCGCCGGGTCGCTGACTGCGACGCTCAGCCCCGGGGCGGGCTGATAGGCCCGGTCGAGAGCCTGCGAGTCGTCGTCGTGTGCCATGGTGCTCCTCGTACGTTCTTCGATATGCAAGCGTCAGTTGGACTTCGCCGTGATCCACACGGTGAGGGCGACCAAGGCGCCGATTCCGAAGATCCAGATGAAGAGGCCCTCTGACACCGGGCCGAGAGATCCGAGCGTGAACCCGCCGACCTGCACCGCCTGCTGCTGGTACAGGAGCGCGGAGATGATGTCGCGCTTGTCCTCGGTGGAGAGGTTCATATCGCCGAAGACCGGCATGTTCTGCGGGCCGGTGACCATCGCGGCGTACATGTGCAGTGCGCTCGTGTGCGTCAGCGGGGGAGCGTACTTGCCTTCGGTCAGCGCTCCACCCGCGGCGGCGACGTTGTGGCACATCGCGCAGTTGATACGGAACAGCTCTGCTCCCTTGGCGACGTCACCCTCGCCGTCCAGCACGTCGGCCTCGGGGTAGGTCGGTCCCGGGGCGACGGACTGCACCCAGGCCGCCATCGACTTGGTCTGCTCCTCGGTGAACTGCGGGTGCTTCTGCGGCGCCTGCGGGCCTTGCTGCTGCAGCGGCATACGACCGGTCGACACCTGGAACTCGACCGCGAGCTCACCCACGCCGAAGAGGCTCGGGCCGTTCTCCGTGCCTTGGAGGTCCATGCCGTGGCAGGTCGCACAGTTCGCCTGGAACAGCTTCTTTCCGTCGTCGACGGAGACCTGGGCGGTGGTGGCGGCAGGCTCGCTGGCAGCGAAGGCCGCCGACGCGCCGGCGTAGACGCCACCGGTGATCATCAGGCCAGCGCCGATCAGCGCCACGGTGGCCAAAGGGCTGCGGCGACCGCGCTTCTTCTCTCGTGCCATGTCGGGAATCCGCTCCGCTTTCTTATTTCAGGAAGTAGATGACGAGGAACAGGGCGATCCAGACCACGTCGACGAAGTGCCAGTAGTAGGACACCACGATCGAGGAGGTGGCCTCCTTGTGCGTGAAGTTCTTCACGGCGTAGGCGCGTCCGATGACGAGGAGGAACGCGACGAGCCCACCGGTGACGTGCAGCGCGTGGAAGCCGGTCGTGAGATAGAAGGCGGAGGCGTAGGAGTCGGCGGAGATCGGCATCCCCTCCGCGACGAGCTGCGAGTACTCCCAGACCTGGCCGGACACGAAGACCGCGCCGAGGATGAAGGTCAGCCAGAACCACTCGACCATGCCCCAGCTGCGGCGGCCCTTCGCGTTGCGGGTCGTGTAGGGCTGCATCCGCTCGGCGGCGAACACGCCCATCTGGCAGGTCACCGAGGACAGCACCAGGATGATCGTGTTGACCGTGGCGTACGGGATGTTCAGCAGGGACGTGCGGGAGGCCCAGAGCTCAGGTGAGGTGCTCCGAAGGGTGAAGTAGATCGCGAAGAGTCCCGCGAAGAACATCACCTCGCTGCCGAGCCACACAATGGTCCCGACAGCCACCGGATTGGGCCGCTTGATCGTTCTCGCCGCCGGGGCATACGTCGCTGAGGTCGTCACCCCTCCATTATGGCCGATCCGCGACGCCGATTCTCGCACCGCGGGACCCCGTTTCGCCCGCAAGCGACTTAGGGAAGCCTAAGAAGCGGCCGGGAATCCGCTGTGGATCGTCGGTTCGGCCCGACGGTCACGGAACGATCACGACAGGTCCGCGTCGATAGGATCTCCGCATGGCGGATGTGCTGACCTGGCCCGATGTCCTCTCCACTCTTCTGGAGGGACGTGACCTGAGCGTCTACGAGTCGACCTGGGCGATGCGTCAGGTGATGCGTGGGGACGCGACGCAGGCACAGCTGGCCGGCTTCCTCGTCGGCCTGCGCGCGAAGGGCGAGACGATCGACGAGATCGTCGGCTTCCGCGACGCGATCCTGGAGGCGGCGGTCCCTCTTCCTGTCTCGTCGGATGTGCTGGACATCGTGGGGACGGGGGGAGACCGCGTCGGGACGGTGAACGTCTCGACCACCGCTGCGATCGTCATCGGCGCGCTGGGGATTCCGGTGGTCAAGCACGGCAACAAGGCGGCGAGCTCGGCGTCGGGTTCCTCCGACGTGCTCAGCGCGCTCGGCCTGGAGCTGTCGCTCGATCCTTCCTCGGTGGCGGAGACGCTGGAGCGGACCGGGATCACCTTCGCCTGGGCCGGGGCCTTCCATCACGGCTTCAAGAACGCGGGGGCGGTGCGTGCCGAGCTGGGCGTGCCGACCGTCTTCAACATGCTCGGCCCGCTCTGCAACCCGGCCCGCGCCGAGGCGAACGCGGTGGGCGTCGCGCAGATGGATCGCGTGCCTCTCATCACCGGCGTCTTCCGGACGAGGGGAGCCACGGCCCTCGTTTTCCGCGGCGACGACGGCCTGGACGAGCTCACCACGACGGGGCACTCTCGGATCTGGGAGGTGACACGCGGAGACGTCCACGAGCATGACCTCGACCCGAGGGACATCGGCATCCCGCTCGCCGAGCTCGCCGACCTCATCGGCGGCTCGCCCACGCACAACGCGGAGGTGCTGCGCCGTACGCTCGCGGGGGAGACCGGTCCCGTTCGCGATATCGTGCTGCTCAACGCCGCGGCGGGGATCGTCGCCTACGAGCTTTCCCATGACGCGACGCAGGCCCAGCGTCCGATCGTGGAGCGCCTCGCGGAGGCCTATGCCGCCGCCGCCGCCGCCGTGGACGACGGACGCGCCGCGGCCAAGCTGGAGCAGTGGATCGCCGTGTCGCGGGAGCTCGCCCCGGCGTAGGAGAATCATGGACCCCCTCGACGCCCTCCGGGAGATCGCGACCCTGCTCGAACGTGAGCGGGCGTCGCGGTACCGGGCCAAGGCCTTCCGTCGTGCGGCCGACGCCTACGCCGGGCTGTCCCCGGCGGAACGGACGGACCAGGGGCGGGTGAAGGCGACGCCCGGCATCGGCGACTCCACGTTCGCGGTCATCCGCGAGGCGCAGGACGGCACGACGCCGTCGTACCTCGTCGAACTGCGTGGTCAGGTCGAGCCGGAGCGGTCGTCTGCTCTGCGTGCCCTTCTCCGCGGAGACCTGCACGCGCACACCGAGTGGTCGGACGGCACCACCCCGATCGCCGCGATGGCTGAGGCTGCCGTGGCACTCGGGCACGAGTATCTGGCGATCACCGATCACTCGCCGCGGCTGCGGGTGGCGAGGGGGCTCTCGGCCGACCGGCTGCGCGAGCAGATCCCGCTCGTCCGGGCCGCAAGCGAAGGAGGCCTCACGATGCTGGCGGGCATCGAGGTGGACATCCTTGAGGACGGCGGTTTGGACCAGGAGGACGCGCTGCTGGGCGAGCTCGACATCGTGGTGGCCTCCGTCCACTCGAAGCTCCGCATGGACTCCGCGCCGATGACGCGACGGATCCTCGCGGCGGTCGCCCATCCGCGGGTGAACGTGCTCGGCCACGTGACGGGGCGGCTGGTGCAGGGGGAGCGGGGCACCCGCCCTCCGTCTGCGTTCGACGCGAGGGCCGTCTTCGCCGCATGCGCGGAGCACAGCGTCGCGGTGGAGATCAACTCCCGTCCGGAGCGGCAGGACCCTCCGGACGAGCTCATCGCCGCGGCCCTGGAGGAAGGGTGTCTGTTCTCGATCGACTCGGACGCGCACGCCCCGGGGCAGCTCTCGCTCCTGGACCATGGTGCCGAGCGGGCGGAGCGGGCCGGTGTGCCGGCCGAGCGGATCGTGACGACCTGGGGGGTCGATCGACTTCGCCGCTGGGCGGAGTGAGCGGCCGCGGCTCGACGATCGTGTGGTGACCCTGGTGCGTGAGCTCAGGTGCCGGTGGCGCCGAGGGCTGTGAGCGCACGGGCCATCGACGTGCCGAGGTTCCACCGTTCGGCCACGGCGATCGCGGAGGCCTTCTCAGCCGTGTCGAGCGGACGCAGCGCCTCCTCGGGCGTTGAGATCGGGAGCCCCGTCGCGACCTGGACCACGGCCGGGGCGACGTCGAGGTAGTCGGAGGCGGCGACGATCTTCTTCGCGACGCCGGCAGACATCCCCGCCCCCGTGAGGGCGGCCGTGCGGATGCCCTCGAGGTCGCCATGGGCGGCGAGGAGTGTCGCCGCGGTCTTCTCCCCGACGCCGGCGACACCGGGGAGCCCATCCGAGGCGTCGCCACGCATGGTGGCGAAGTCCGCGTACTGACGCGGCAGGATGCCATACCTCGCGACGACCGAGGCCTCGGTCATGACCTCGAGGTTGCTCATGCCGCGGGCGGTGTAGACGATGCGGACGCCGCGTGTGTCGTCGATGAGCTGGAAGAGGTCGCGGTCACCGGTCACGACGTCCACCGGCATCCGTGCCTGCGTGGCGAGTGTGCCGATCACGTCGTCCGCCTCGTGCGAGGCCACGCCGATCACCGGGATCCGCAGGGCCGCGAGCGCCTCGCGGATGATCGGGATCTGCGCTTCGAGCGGGTCGGGCACCTCCTCGACGTCTGCGCCGCCCTCGACGACCTCCACCACCCGGTGCGCCTTGTAGCTGGGGATCAGGTCGACTCGCCACTGAGGGCGCCAGTCGTCGTCCCAGCATGCGACGAGGTGCGTCGGCGCATAGGCGGTGACGAGCTTGGCGATCATGTCGAGGAGCCCGCGCGCGGCATTGACCGAGGTCCCGTCCGGCGCCGTGACGGTGTCGGGCACGCCATAGAAGGCGCGGAAGTAGAGGGAGGCGGTGTCGAGCAGCATCAGGGTCTCGGCGCGGTCGGTCATGTCGTACAGCATCGCATCTCGGGCGGCGCACGCGGACGGGAGGCCGTGCGGCTCGTGGAGGGGCGGGGTCAGCAGCCGGGGCCAGTCGGGTTCTCGGCGCAGGTGCGGCCGACGAGCGCGGTGCGCGCGGCGTAGATCCGGATCTCCTGCCGAGAGGGTGCTCCTTCCACCGTCCCCGGGATGGCGCGCCAGCCGGCTCCCGTGTCGACCTCGGCCGCGTAGCGGACGGTGACCGCGAGGGTGTACGTGCCCCGTGTCGCGTAGACGTGGCTCGTCGGGGTGGGCGTGAACGGCTTCTGTCCGAGAGCGGCCCAGTCGGCGCCGCCGGTGGCTGTCGTCGCGGTCGTGCCGTCGCCGTAGGCGAAGTCGAACGAGGCCGGCGTGAAGCGAACGGAGACCGTCCGCCCCAGGACCGTGCCGGAGACGGTCTCGACCGTCGCCCGGCTCACGGCGTTGGCGGGGAGGCCGGCGACCCCGACGTTTCCCGGGTCCGTGCCGACCCCGGCTCCGCCTGGCGCGAGTCGGATGAGGTCGGCGACCGTGATCGGCCGTGCCTGCGGGGCCGGTGTCACCGCTTCTTCCGGTGCGCCCGGCTCGGCGGGCCTCCCGGGCTCGGGGGACGGACGGAGCGCGAAGCACGCGCGGGCCTCCTCCCATGCTCTGAGGCATCGGTCGAAGCGGTCGAGATCGTCGCTCCGGCCCGGCTCGCCCTTCACGGCGTCGCCGGGATCGTCGTCGGCGCCGAACGCGTCGTCCTCTCCGCCGATCGTGCCGTCGTCCTGGCCGGACTCCGGCGGGTCCTCTGTTCCGTGCTCGGGGACGTTCCCGCTGGGCGGCGTCTCCGTGTCGCCGATCCAGATCCCGGAGCCGTCGTTGCAGAGACCCATCATTATCGCTTCACTAGAGCATCCTGCCTGTTGGCGGCCTGATACCTGCGAAGATAAGAGCGATGAGGTCAGGATCGTGAGGCAGACGAGACTTGCCCGAAGCGCTTTCAACACGGTTGTCTACCGGGTTCGGCTGCTTGGATGCGGAGCTTGTCGCCTGACCGTCCCAGGGTCACGACTACCGAGCTGGTCGTCGGTCGCGAGGTCGGAGTGACGTCCGATCCGTTCGCATCGAGAACGCGTGAGGACGTCACATCAACGCATACGTTGGCTGCTATCTGATTAGTCATGGGATCGAAACTGGCCACCTCGAACGACAAAAGTCGTGTATCTCCTTCGAGGCGTAGTCCCTCACGTTCGATCTGACGGAGCGTACTAACGCTTTCCTCAAGAGCCTTACCTTCAAGAAACGACTGAGGGTCCGCGGACTTGTCCCCGGCGCGGCTGCGGTTGGAGGCATCGACGTACCCGCGATAGGTCTCTTCGGCGGCTGCGAAGGCCTCGGCCTCGGAGGCGAAGAGGGGCGTGGGCGTCGGCGTGGGCGTGGGCGGCGCGCAGCCGGTCGCAGTGAGCGCGACGAGCGCCACGGTCGCGGCGAGCAGGACGAGGGGCGGTCGGGGTCGGCGGTTCGCTGGACGCAGCATCGTGACAGGCTAGAACGTGCGCAGGCCCGAAAACGGGTTATCCACAGGTGACCACGTCGGAACCGGCGACGGGGGAAGCCGGGGGAGGAGGGCGACCGCTGGATCGCGCGGCTCCTCACCCAAGCGGGCGCAGGTTCTGATATCCTGAAGCGTCACTCGTGACAGGTTTCTGCACGTGCGTGACAGCAATCCAAAATATCCAACCGCCTCGGTGCGTTCTCTCGTTCTGCCTGCAGCACGGTGCGCCGGGCCCGAACATCCATTCACAAGGACAACCCACTACATGACTACCGCAACGACCGCCCCGGCCGCCAAGCAGGTCGCGATCAACGACATCGGCTCTGCTGAGGACTTCCTGGCCGCGGTCGAGAAGACCCTCAAGTTCTTCAACGACGGCGACATCATCGAGGGCACGATCGTCAAGATCGACCGCGACGAGGTTCTGCTCGACGTCGGGTACAAGACCGAGGGCGTCATCCCCTCGCGCGAGCTCTCGATCAAGCACGACGTCGACCCCAACGAGGTCGTCGCCGTGGGTGACCAGGTCGAGGCCCTCGTTCTCCAGAAGGAGGACAAGGAAGGCCGTCTGATCCTGTCGAAGAAGCGTGCGCAGTACGAGCGCGCCTGGGGCGACGTGGAGAAGATCAAGGAGAACGACGGCGTCGTCACGGGTCAGGTGATCGAGGTCGTCAAGGGCGGCCTGATCGTCGACATCGGCCTCCGCGGCTTCCTGCCCGCCTCGCTCATCGAGCTCCGTCGCGTCCGTGACCTCACGCCGTACCTCGGCCAGGAGCTCGAGGCCAAGATCCTCGAGCTCGACAAGAACCGCAACAACGTGGTCCTCTCGCGCCGCGCCCTGCTCGAGCAGACGCAGTCCGAGTCGCGCACCACGTTCCTCAACAACCTGCACAAGGGCCAGGTCCGCAAGGGCGTCGTCTCCTCGATCGTCAACTTCGGCGCGTTCGTGGATCTCGGTGGCGTCGACGGCCTCGTGCACGTCTCCGAGCTCTCCTGGAAGCACATCGAGCACGCCTCCGAGGTCGTCGAGGTGGGCCAGGAGGTCACCGTCGAGATCCTCGAGGTCGACCTCGACCGCGAGCGGGTCTCCCTGTCGCTGAAGGCGACGCAGGAGGACCCGTGGCAGGTCTTCGCCCGCACCCACGCCATCGGCCAGGTCACCCCGGGCAAGGTCACCAAGCTCGTCCCCTTCGGCGCGTTCGTGCGTGTCGCGGACGGCATCGAGGGCCTTGTGCACATCTCGGAGCTCTCCAGCAAGCACGTCGAGCTGGCAGAGCAGGTCGTGTCGGTGGGCGAAGAGGTCTTCGTCAAGGTCATCGACATCGACCTCGAGCGCCGCCGCATCTCGCTGTCGCTCAAGCAGGCCAACGAGTCGGTCGACCCCTACGGCACCGAGTTCGACCCGGCCCTGTACGGCATGCTCGCCGAGTACGACGAGAATGGCGAGTACAAGTACCCCGAGGGCTTCGACGCCGAGACCGGTGCGTGGAAGGAAGGCTTCGACGCCCAGCGCGAGGCATGGGAGCAGGAGTACGCCGCTGCACAGGCTCGCTGGGAGGCGCACAAGGCTCAGGTCCTCAAGGCCGCAGAGGCCGAGGCCGCCGCGGGCGACGACTTCGGGGCCGGCGCGCAGTCGTTCTCGAGCGACTCGACCGGCGCGGGCACCCTCGCCGACGACGAGGCCCTCGCGGCTCTTCGCGAGAAGCTGTCGGGCGGCAACGCCTGACCCTCGTCCTGTCGGACCGTCGGAGCGGGCCGTCACCCTCGGGTGGCGGTCCGCTCCGCGCGGGCAGTGGCTTACGGACGTCCCCGCCCGGCGAGG
>NZ_JBNAFT010000001.1:124962-461925 GCF_049800815.1 Microbacterium sp. S308A+
AACGCCTCCCCCGTCGGCGGGCGGCCCGGCGGGCGGGGGCGGCCCCCCGGGGGGGGCGCCCCGCTCCGCGCGTCCAGAGGCTTCCGGACGTCCCGGCCCGCAGAGGCGACCGTGCCAGGATGGTTCCCATGCCTCTCATCGCGCTGACCGGCGGTATCGCGTCGGGGAAGTCCACGATCGCCGCCCGGCTGGCGGCGCAGGGGGCTGTGATCGTCGACGCGGATCGGATCGTCCGGGAGGTCCAGGAGCCTGGAACTCCCGTCCTCGCGCGTATCGCGGAGGAGTTCGGCCCGGAGGTGATCCGGGCCGACGGATCGCTGGACCGCGCCGGGCTCGGCGCGCGCGTCTTCGGCGATCCCGACGCTCTCGCACGGCTCAACGCCATCGTGCATCCGGCCGTGAGGGCAGAGTCCGCGCGCCGATTCTCCGAGGCCTTCGTCAGGGACCCGGGCGCGGTCGTGGTCTATGACGTCCCGTTGCTCGTGGAGGCACGTGTCGATGACCCGTGGGACCTCGTCGTGGTCGCCGACGCGCCGGCCTCTGTGCGGGAACGGCGCCTGGTGGAGATTCGCGGGATGGACGTCTCTGAGGCGCGCAGGCGCATCGCTGCGCAGGTGACTGACGCACAACGTCGCGCGATCGCCGACATCGTGATCGACACCTCTGGATCCATCGCCGAGACCGAGCGTCAGACGGACGAGCTGTGGCGAGTCCTTCGCGGCGGGGACTGACTTTGCTGTCGGTCTCCACAGATCTCGCGAGGGATACGGCGGCTGTCTCGGTGATCCTACGATCTCAGAAACATTCTGACGTATATGTATAGGGTCTATACTAAACCTGGTACAGTGAAGCTGCTGGGGAGCGACCCGCCTGCTGGGACAGGCGTGGGCTCGGGCCTTTCACGGCTGTAAGAGCGAGGCTCGCGGCGGTGTCTCATCCGTCGCCCGATGGTGTGCCCGGCATCCCCATCCCCCTGTAGCGGAGCGCGAGCACCCGAAAGCCCGCTCCGCTGCGCCTACCCAAAGGAGCCCCCATGGCGGAGCTGAACCTTCTCCCGCGCCGGACGATCGTGAAGGGCGTGGTGTGGTCCGTGCCCGTGATCGCCGCCGCGCTCGCCGTGCCGTCCGCGACGGCGAGCGGCCCCGGCCAGCCGCGCAGCGTCGGCTCGCTGGTGGAGTCCTCGCCGAACATCAAGGACACGGTGCTCTCCGCATCGTCCTCGCGCGTGGAGTCCTGCTTCCCGAGCGACGTCTTCAGCGCCGACTTCTCCTTGACCGCGACGGTCACCTACACCGGCGGCGACCCTGCGTTCAGCCTCGCCGGAAGCACGGTCACTTCCGCCGGAGCCGTGTGGCGGATCGTCTCGGCGACGCGGAAACAGGTCACGATGACCGCCACGCAGCGGGTGTCCTGCTACGCCGGCATCACGGGCTTCGACCTCGCGTACAACGCCGAGGGCTGCGTGCCCTCGCTGAACACGGTCGCGCTCGACATCTCCGGCGTGAGCATCGACGGCGAGCGGCAGATCGACGACCTCATCTCGGCGCTCGACGGGGGTGCCGTCGTCGGCCCGCGGGTGCACGACGCCTGAGCGGGCTCGCGGCGATCGGGGTGGGCGTCGGGCTCTCGGCGCCTGCCCCGATGTCGGTGGACCGTCCTAGGCTGAAGGGATGCAACCTACGCGCAGCGTCCGTCCTTTCGAGGTCGTCAGCGAGTACGCCCCTGCGGGGGATCAGCCGCAGGCGATCGCCGAGCTGGCGGCCCGGATCAATGCGGGGGAGACCGATGTGGTGCTCCTTGGCGCCACGGGTACCGGGAAGTCGGCCACGACGGCCTGGCTCATCGAGCAGGTGCAGCGTCCCACGCTCGTGCTGGCACACAACAAGACGCTGGCCGCGCAGCTCGCCAACGAGTTCCGCGATCTCATGCCGCACAACGCGGTCGAGTACTTCGTCTCGTATTACGACTACTACCAGCCCGAGGCATACGTCCCGCAGACCGACACCTTCATCGAGAAGGACTCCTCGATCAACGCCGAGGTGGAGCGCCTGCGCCACTCGACGACGAACTCGCTGCTCAGCCGGCGAGATGTCGTCGTGGTCTCGACGGTGTCCTGCATCTACGGCCTCGGAGCCCCGGAGGAGTACCTTCGCGCGATGGTGGCGCTGCAGGTCGGCGAGCGGTATGACCGCGACGCCCTCATCCGGCAGTTCATCTCGATGCAGTACAACCGCAACGACGTGGACTTCTCGCGTGGCAACTTCCGGGTCCGGGGCGACACGATCGAGATCATCCCGGTCTATGAGGAGCACGCGATCCGGATCGAGCTCTTCGGGGATGAGATCGAGGCGCTCTACTCGCTGCACCCCCTCACCGGCGAGGTGATCGCCCGACTCGACGCCGTGCCGATCTTCCCCGCCTCGCACTACGTCGCGGGCACGGACGTGGTCCAGCGCGCCATCGGGACGATCGAGACCGAGCTCGCCGAACGCCTGGCCGAGCTGGAACGTCAGGGGAAGCTGCTCGAGGCGCAGCGTCTGCGCATGCGCACGACGTTCGACCTCGAGATGCTGCAGCAGCTCGGCTTCTGCTCGGGGATCGAGAACTACTCCCGACATCTCGACGGCCGCGAGGCCGGCGAGCCTCCCCACACGCTGCTCGACTTCTTCCCCGACGACTTCCTGCTCGTCATCGATGAGTCCCATGTGACAGTGCCTCAGATCGGGGCGATGTACGAGGGCGACGCCTCTCGCAAGAGGACACTGGTCGACCACGGCTTCCGGCTGCCGAGCGCGATGGACAACCGCCCGCTGCGCTGGGACGAGTTCACCCGGCGGATCGGTCAGACCGTCTACCTCTCGGCAACGCCGGGCAAGTACGAGATGGGGATCGCCGACGGCATCGTGGAGCAGATCATCCGTCCCACAGGGCTCGTCGACCCCGAGATCGTCGTGAAGCCCTCGAAGGGCCAGATCGATGACCTCCTCGAGGAGATCCGTCTGCGTGTGGAGCGCGACGAGCGCGTGCTGGTGACGACGCTGACGAAGAAGATGGCGGAAGAGTTGACGGACTTCCTCGGCGAGCACGGGGTCAAGGTCCGTTATCTGCATTCCGATGTCGACACGCTGCGCCGGGTGGAGCTCCTGACCGAATTGCGGGCCGGCGTCTACGACGTGCTCGTCGGCATCAACCTGCTCCGCGAGGGGCTCGACCTGCCTGAGGTCTCGCTGGTGGCGATCCTGGACGCCGACAAAGAAGGCTTCCTCCGCTCCGGGACCTCGTTGATCCAGACGATCGGACGTGCCGCGAGGAACGTCTCGGGCCAAGTGCACATGTACGCCGACAACATGACCGACTCGATGCGCAACGCGATCGAGGAGACCGAGCGTCGACGCGAGAAGCAGATCGCGTACAACAAGGCCAACGGGATCGATCCGCAGCCGCTGCGCAAGCGGATCGCGGACATCACCGAGGTTCTCGCCCGGGAAGGGGCCGACACCGCGGAGATGCTGTCGGGACGGGGGAAGGCGGGAAAGAGCGGCAAAGGCAAGTCGCCGACGCCGAACCTGCGACGGGAAGGCATCGCCGCCGAGGGGGCAGAGCAGCTCGAGGCGACCATCGCCGACCTGTCCGGCCAGATGCTGGCGGCCGCGGGCGAGCTCAAGTTCGAGCTCGCGGCCCGGCTTCGCGATGAGGTGCAGGATCTGAAGAAGGAGCTGCGCGCCATGGAGCGCGCCGGTCACGCCTGAGCACGACCTCCCGAGGTGACGGCGGCCGAATGGTCGGTTTTCTCTCGTTTTATGGCGGTTATCAGTCATTGCGGGGTGAACTGACCTCCGTCGTCGCCGTCAACGGCTAGCGTCAGACGCCTGGGGAACGCGGCTTTATGCCGCACAGGGGGAATGACGTGTCTGCAAGAAGGGGGAGTCCTGTCGCGCCCGCGATCAGGACAGCGCTGCGGGAAGAGACGGAGCCGCAGCGGGCGGCGACGCGGTCTGGCGGCCCGAACGAGGCGACTGCGCACGACACGCTCGGCGCGCTCGTCGCGAACGGAGTGCTCAGCGAAGCGGAGATCGAGCGGGCGGTCCGGGCGAGCGAGAACGACGGTCTTGCGCCGGCGATGCACCTGTTGCATCAGGGGGCGATCACACGCCCTCAGCTCTACCGGATCATGGCCCGGCGCTGGGGGAGGGAGTTCGTCGACCTGGTGGAGGAGCCCGCGGATCCGCGGTTGATCCGTGCCGTCCCGGCGGAAGCGCTCGTCGGCGAGCGGTGGACGCCGTGGCGCCGCACGGCGGACGGTGTCCATATCGCGGCCGCGGCCGAGCCCGATGCCGCGATGCTCGCGCGCGCCTCGTGTGCCGTCGGGGCGCCGATCGCGGGCGCTGTGATCGCGACCGACGCCGCGGTGGAGGAGTCCATCACCCGTGCGATCGGCCCGCACCTCGTCGACGAGGCGGCGAACCGGTTCGCTGACGAGCAGCCGGAGGAGTCCGCCCGGTCGGGGCTGCGCGTCTGGCAGCGTCTGCTTCCGCTTTTCTTCCTTCTCGCCGTCTCGTCGACGTTCCTGGCGGGACCGGCCACCGGGCTGACCGTCGTGCTCGTCGTCGTCAACCTCGCACTGTTCGGCATGGTCGCGGTGAAGGTCGTAGCCGGTCTCGGAACGATCTGGGTGCGAGTCCGGCGAGGTCGTGGCGAATGGAAGCGTCTTCTCGTCGCCCGTCGTCGGGACTCGGCCCTTCCGGTGTACACGATCCTCGTACCGGCCTATCGTGAGGCCAACGTGATCGGGAAGCTGCTCGCCTCGATCGATCGGCTCGACTATCCGCGTTCGAAGCTCGACGTGATCCTCCTGCTGGAGGCGGATGACGACGAGACGCAGCGCGCCGTACGCGAAGGGAGCCTGCCGGCTTACGTCCGTACCCTCGTCGTGCCGCCCGGCGTGCCACAGACCAAGCCACGTGCCTGCAACTACGGTCTGCGCTTCGCTCGGGGCGAGTACCTGGTCGTCTACGACGCTGAGGACCGTCCGGAGCCCGGTCAGCTCCGCCACGCGGTGGATGCATTCGAGCGTCCGCTGCGCAACCGGCGTGACACGCGTCCGATCGGTGCGCTGCAGTGCGGCCTGCACTACTTCAATGCCCGTCACAACGCGCTGACCCGACTCTTCGCGGTCGAGTATGCCTTTTGGTTCGACGCGATGCTCCCCGGGCTGCAGCGCCTGCGTCTGCCGGTCCCGCTCGGCGGGACGTCGAACCACTTCCGGGTGGATCTCCTGCGCGAGATCGGCGGCTGGGACGCCTACAACGTGACCGAGGACGCGGATCTGGGCCTCCGCGTCGCCTCGCGGGGGTATCGGATCGACGTGCTCGACTCCGTGACCTGGGAGGAGGCCTGCGCGCAGGTGCCCGCCTGGGTCCGACAGCGCACTCGGTGGATCAAGGGGTACATGATGACCGGCGCGGTGAACAGCCGCCACCCCGTCCGATGGGTCCGGCGCAACGGGGCCAGGGCGCTCGCCTCGCTGCTGCTGCTCATCGCGGGGACGCCTGTGGCCTTCCTCGCCTATCCGCTGCTGTTGCTCGCGTCCGCCGCCATGCTGGTCCCGCCGATCGCGCAGGCGGTCTCGCTGCCGTCCTGGTTCGTCGTCTCGGCGTTCGCGGTCGCGGCGGCGTCCCACGTGCTCATGATCGGTGCGTCGATGCACAGTGCGTGGCGTCGGCACGACGCCGGCGTCGCCCTGGCCGCCCTTCTGGCTCCTGTGTACTGGCTGCTGCACTCGCTCGCGGCCTATCGTGCGCTGTGGCAGTTGTATGTCTCTCCCTTCCACTGGGAGAAGACGCCGCACGGGCTGACGGCGAGCGACGAGGAGGGAGCGGTCGAGCGAGAGCTCCATGAGCGGCTGCGAGGGGATCTGGCACTCGCCCCGTGAACTGCGGGCTCCTGTCTCTCAGGGGCAATGCATGAGCGGCTTGGGGCCAGAGCGGTCGATCTCGTGCGCCGTCATCGGCGCGCCGCAGAGCGGGCAGGCGCGTTGGGCGCGCTCCTCCGCCGAAGGCGGCGGTGTCGCCTCGTACGGGCCGACGGAGGCGGGACCGGCGAAGCGGATGAGGGTGGTGTTGAACCAGGCGTAGAGGCCGCCGGCCTCCCTGATGCGGTCCCGGAGCGGTGGTCGGGGAATGTCCTCTGGTGCAGCCATATCATTAGTGTACTAATTATTAGGGTAGAGGTACCATCAATGAGTGGAATCGACTCCGGACGAGCTGTTGCGCCTCGAGAACCAGCTCTGCTTCGCGTTGGTGACGGCCGCGCGGAACGTCGTGGCGGTCTATCGTCCGATCCTCGAGCCGCTCGGGCTCACCCACCCGCAGTACCTCGTCATGCTCGCGCTCTGGGAGGAGTCGCCTCGATCGCTCGGTGACCTGGCGGACGCTCTCGCGATGGAGCCGGCGACGGCCTCGCCGCTCGTGAAACGGCTCGAGGCCGACGGCCTGATCGAGCGTCGTCGCAGCAGCGCCGACGAGCGACGGCTCGACATCGCGCTCACCCCTGCGGGGCACGGACTGCGCGAGAGTGCGCGCGCTGTTCCGGCCCAGGTGATGACCCGTCTGGGAATGTCCGTTTCCGAGGTCGAAGGCGTCCGCGACGGTCTGCGGCGCTTCGCCGGTCGCGTCTCGCTTTGAGGCGTGCAGGGCCGGAGCCGATGTCGGTGGCCCCTCATAGACTTGTCTGGTGCCCATCGTTCCCGTCGCCAGTCCAGGAAAACTCAGTGTCCGCGGTGCCCGCGTGCACAACCTCAAGAACGTCGACCTCGAGATCCCGCGTGACTCGCTCGTCGTCTTCACAGGCCTCTCCGGCTCTGGGAAATCGAGTCTCGCATTCGACACGATCTTCGCCGAGGGGCAGCGTCGCTACGTCGAGTCCCTGAGCGCCTATGCCCGACAGTTCCTCGGGCAGGTCGACCGGCCGGACGTCGACTTCATCGAGGGACTGAGCCCCGCCGTCTCGATCGATCAGAAGTCGACCAACCGCAACCCGCGTTCGACGGTCGGCACGATCACCGAGATCTACGACTACATGCGACTGCTCTGGGCACGCATCGGCGTGCCCCACTGTCCCGAGTGCGGGGAACGGATCCAGCGGCAGACCGTTCAGCAGATCGCGGACCAGCTCATGGAGCTGCCGGAACGCACCCGCTACCAGATCGTCGCGCCCGTGATCACGCAGAAGAAGGGCGAGTTCGTCGACCTGTTCCGCGAGCTCGCGGCCAAGGGGTACGCCCGCGCGATCGTCGACGGTGACATGGTCCAGCTCGCCGAGCCGCCGGCACTGAAGAAGAGCTACAAGCACGACATCGCCGTCGTCGTCGACCGTCTGGTCGCGTCTCCCGACATCCTGGGGCGTGTCACCGACTCGGTCGAGACCGCGCTCGGCCTCGCCGGCGGGGTGATGCAGGTCAACTTCGTCGACGAGAGCGGCGATGATGCCTGGCAGTCGTTCTCCGAGAAGCTCGCCTGCCCGAACGGACACGCGATCACGCTCACCGAGATCGAGCCGCGGACGTTCTCGTTCAACGCGCCGTTCGGCGCCTGCCCGGCCTGCTCCGGTCTCGGGACGCGCATGTCGGTGGACGTCGACCTCATGCTCGGCGACGAGGACCTCTCGATCCGTGAGGGCGTGATCCTGCCATGGACCACGCAGGGGAAGGGTCTCTTCCAGTACTACGAGCGTCTGCTCGAAGGGCTCGCTCGTGATCTCGACTTCTCTCTGGACACCCCGTGGAACAGGCTGCACTCGGACGTGCGTGAGGCTGTCCTCCGCGGTGAGAACTACAAGGTCACGGTGAAGTGGAAGAACCGTTACGGCAGGGAGATGCGCTACTCCTCAGGCTTCGAGGGCGTCGTGCCGTACATCGAGCGGCAGTACCTGCAGGCTGAGAGCGACACACAGCGGAGCCGCTGGGGGGAGTACCTGCGCGAGGTTCCGTGCCCGGTCTGCAACGGCGACCGGCTCAAGCCCGAGGTGCTTGCGGTCCAGGTGCACGGGCACTCGATCGCGGAGGTCTCGCACCTGAGCCTCGCCGAGGCGAGGGAGTTCATGCAGCGGCTCGACCTGACCGAGCGCGAGGCCAAGATCGCAGCGCAGGTGCTGCGCGAGATCCGGTTGCGCCTCGACTTCCTGCTCCAGGTCGGGCTGTCCTATCTCAACCTCAGCCGATCCGCCGGCTCGCTCTCCGGCGGCGAGGCCCAGCGCATACGGCTCGCGACACAGATCGGCTCCGGGCTCACCGGCGTGCTGTACGTGCTGGACGAGCCGTCGATCGGGCTTCATCAGCGCGACAACCGCCGGCTGATCGAGACGCTGCTCACCCTCCGAGATCTCGGCAACACCCTGATCGTGGTCGAGCACGACGAAGAGACGATCGAGGCGGCGGACTGGGTCGTCGACATCGGCCCCGGCGCGGGTGTCGGCGGCGGACTCGTCGTCCATTCCGGCCCTTACCCGGCGCTTCTGGGCGACACCGCCTCGATGACAGGGGACTATCTGGCAGGGCGGCGATCCATCCCCACGCCCGGCCGGCGGCGCAAGATCGACCGAAAGCGGATGTTGAGTGTGGTCGGCGCGAAGGAGAACAACCTCCGCAACGTCACCGCGGACTTCCCGCTCGGTGTGATGACAGCGGTCACCGGCGTGAGCGGGTCGGGCAAGTCGTCGCTCGTCAACGACATCCTCTATCAGGTGCTCGCGTCGCGTCTGAACGGCGCCCGCACGGTGCCGGGCAAGCACACCAGGGTGACCGGACTCGACAACCTCGACAAGGTCGTCCATGTCGACCAGGCGCCGATCGGGCGCACGCCGCGGTCCAATCCGGCCACCTACACCGGGGTGTTCGATCGCATCCGCACCCTGTTCAGCGAAACCCCCGAGGCGAAGGTGCGCGGCTACCAGCCGGGCCGGTTCAGCTTCAACGTCAAGGGCGGCCGTTGCGAGGCATGCTCGGGCGACGGCACGATCAAGATCGAGATGAACTTCCTCCCCGACGTCTATGTCGACTGCGAGGTCTGCCACGGCAAGCGGTACAACCGTGACACCCTGGCGGTGCACTACAAGGGCAAGAACATCGCCGAGGTCCTGGAGATGCCGATCGAGGAGGCGGCCGAGTTCTTCGAGCCGATCCAGGCCATCCATCGCTACATGAAGACCCTCGTCGACGTCGGCCTCGGCTATGTCCGCCTGGGGCAGTCCGCCACGACCCTCTCCGGCGGCGAGGCCCAGCGGGTGAAGCTCGCCACGGAGCTGCAGCGTCGGAGCAACGGCCGCAGCATCTACGTGCTGGACGAGCCGACGACCGGCCTGCATTTCGAGGACGTCCGCAAGCTGCTCGAGGTCTTGAACGGTCTCGTGGACAAGGGGAACACGGTGATCGTGATCGAGCACAACCTCGACGTGATCAAGTCGGCGGACTGGGTCATCGACCTCGGCCCCGAGGGAGGCTCGGGAGGCGGGCAGATCATCGCGACCGGCACCCCTGAGCAGGTCGCTCGCGTGGAGGAGAGTCACACCGGCCGGTTCCTCGCCGAGATTCTCGCACCGAGTGGGCGTCGGCCCGCCGCCGCGACGGCGAGGAGCGTCGAGGCCGAGGTGGGAAGCGACCGCGCGCGCAAGGCGAGCTGATGGCCCAGGAGCTTCCCTACAAGCCGCGAGCGGGGGAGATCCCGACCGACCCCGGCGTCTACCGATTCCGGGACGCGCAGGGGCGCGTGCTCTACGTCGGCAAGGCGAAGAACCTGCGCCAGCGGCTGTCGAACTACTTCGCGCCGTTGCGGACATTGCACGAGCGCACCAGGCGCATGGTCACGACGGCGACCTCTGTGGAGTGGACCGTCGTGCCCACCGACGTCGACTCGCTCCAGCTGGAGTACATGTGGATCAAGGAATACGATCCGCCTTTCAACGTGCGCTACAAGGACGACAAGTCCTACCCGTTCATGGCCGTTACCCTCGGCGACGAGGCTCCGAGGGTGCTCGTGACCCGGAATCGGCGGATCCCCGGGGCGAAGTACTTCGGGCCGTTCCCCAAGGTGTGGGCTGTGCACGAGACCATCGACCTGATGATCAAGGCGTTTCCGATCCGCACGTGCAGTGACGCCAGCTACAAGCGGGCGATGCAGACAGGCCGCCCGTGCTTCCCTGGGCAGATCGGGAAATGCGGCGGCCCCTGTTCCATGACCGTCACGATCGCGGAGCACCGCGCGATGGTGGATGACTTCGTCGCTTTCATGGAGGGCGGCGACGAGCGTTTCACCCGGGAGCTCACCCGACGGATGCGTGAGGCGTCGGCGGCCATGGACTACGAGAACGCCGCGCGGTATCGCGACAAGCTCGCCTCGATCGAGGCGGTGCTCGGGAAGAGCGCTCTCGTGCTCCCACAGGACGAGGACGCCGATCTTCTCGGGATCGCCGAGGACGAGCTCTCCGCGGCGGTCCAGCACTTCGTGATCCGCGCCGGACGCGTACGCGGTGTCAGGGCGACGACGATCGAGAAAGAGATCGACATCTCCGGGGGCGAACTGGTCGATCAGCTGCTCCAACGCGCCTATGGCGATGCCGAAGGGGAGGATGTGCCGCGGCGGGTGATCGTGCCGACGCTGCCCGACGACGCCGCAGAGCTCGAGGAGTGGTTACGTGACCGTCGGGGGAGGAAGGTCGAGATCGTGGTCGCGCAACGGGGACAGCGCGCCGAGCTCATGCGCAATGCGACGGTGAACGCGCAGCAGGCGCTCATCCGGCACAAGACAAGGCGGTCGAGCGACTACGTCACCCGGACGCAGGCGCTCACGGACCTTCAGGACGCGCTCGGGCTCGACGAAGCGCCGTTGCGGATCGAGTGCTACGACATCTCTCACCTCGGCGGCACGAACGTCGTGGGCTCGATGGTCGTGTTCGAGGATGGTCTGCCGCGCAAAGACCAGTACCGTTCCTTCGGCGTCGCGGAGACCACCGACGACACCGATTCGATGTACCAGGTGCTACGTCGCCGCCTTGCGCATCTCGACGCACCGGACGGCATGGTCACCCTTCCTGCCGAGCCGCTCCTCCCAGCGAGACCTGGAGCGGTGGAACAGACGGCTGGCGAGGCGGATACGGCAGGTGCCGAGGCGCAGGACGGTGAAGCGGTCGTCGGCGCTCGGCGTCGACGGTTCGCCTATCCGCCGCAGCTCCTTCTCGTCGACGGCGGACGACCCCAGGTCGAGGCTGCGGCACGGGCTCTGCGCGACGCAGGGCACACCGAGATCGGTCTATGCGGCATCGCCAAGAGACTGGAAGAGATCTGGCTCCCGGGAGAGGAGTATCCGGTGATCCTGCCGCGGACGAGCGAGGCGCTCTACCTGCTGCAGCGCCTCCGGGACGAGGCTCACCGTTTCGCGATCACGCATCAGCGCAAGAGGCGTAAACGTGACATCACCACGGTGCTCGCCGAGGTGCCCGGGCTCGGCGCGGCACGGATCAAGGCGCTGCTGCGTCATTTCGGATCGGTCTCGGCCCTGCGGAGGGCGACGCCGGAGGAGATCCAGCAGATCCCGGGCATCGGACCTGCCCTTGCGGCGAACGTCCATGCGCATCTCGTCTCGGGGGCGATCTCCTCAGGGGCGGCCTCCTCGACGCCCGGCGCTCGATAGGCTGTTGTCGAGCGAGGGAGGCTGCATGAGCGTCGGCGACCAGGGGGAGTTCCTGATCGTTACCGGGATGTCGGGTGCCGGGCGCTCGACGGTGGCGAACGCGCTCGAGGATCTCGGGTGGTACGTCGTCGACAATCTCCCGCCGCAGATGCTCCGTCCGCTGCTGGACCTCGCAAACCTCGGGGGCGCGGCCCTGCCCCGGGTGGCCGCGGTGGTCGACGTCCGAGGGCGGAACCTCTTCGACGACTTCCCCGGCGCGGCCAGGGCGCTCAGAGAGCACGGCTCCGTGCGCATTCTCTTCCTCGACGCCTCCGACGACGTCCTCGTCCGGCGTTTCGAGTCCGTCCGGCGTCCGCACCCGCTGCAGGCGGACGGGACCATCCTGGACGGGATCCGTATCGAACGCGCTCGCGTGGCGCCGTTGCGCGAGGGGGCCGATATCGTCATCGACACCTCGGCGCTCAACATCCACCAGCTCGCCACCAAGGTGATGGAGCTGTTCGTCGAGGAAGGTGCCGCGCGCCACCGCCTGACGGTCATGAGCTTCGGATTCAAGTACGGGCTCCCCGCCGACGCCGATCTCGTGGCGGACATGAGGTTCCTGCCCAATCCGTTCTGGATCGACGAGCTTCGTGACTCGACGGGGCGGGACGAGTCGGTGAGCGAGTACGTCCTGTCCCGCGAAGGCGCCCAGGAGTTCCTCGATGCCTACGTGCATGCCCTCGGCCCCGTCCTGGCGGGGTATCAACGGGAGAACAAGAGCCACTCCACGATCGCTGTGGGCTGTACCGGGGGCAGGCATCGCTCGGTCGCGGTGGCGGAGGAGCTCGCACGGCGGCTCGCCTCGGCGCCGGGTGTCGCGGTGACCGTCCGCCACCGCGATCTCGGCCGGGAGTAGCGTCGTCGTCGTGCGTACGCGGGGCCCGGGACGAGTAGGCTAGTCCTTCGCGTCGCGACCCGACGCCAGGAATGCGAAGGAGTCTCGTGTCACTCACCACCGACGTCAAGGCAGAGCTGGTCAGCATCCGCAACGCGCCGCCGTCGGTGCGCGTCGCCGAGGTGACGGCTGTGCTGAGGTTCGCCGGAGGACTGCATTCGATCGCCAACCGGGTCGCTGTCGAGGCGGAGGTGGACGCGGAGCTGCTTGCTCGCCGTGTGGCCAGGGACCTCGCCGAGATCTTCGGCGTCCGTCCTGAGATCGCCCAGGTCCAGGGGGCCTCCGGTGGCGAGGGCGCCCGATATGCGGTCCGCGTGATCGCCGCCGGAGAGACGCTCGCGCGTCAGACCGGACTGCTCGACCAGCGCCGCCGCCCGGTCCGGGGTCTCCCGAACCGGCTCACCACGGGCTCGCGCGAGGAGTTGTCGGGTCTGTGGCGGGGAGCGTTCCTTGCTGCGGGCTCGCTCAGCGAGCCAGGGCGTTCCGCGGTGCTGGAGGTCGCCTGCCCGTCCTCGGAGGCCGCGATGGCCCTCGTCGGCGCCGCGCATCGCCTGGGCGTCTCGGCCAAGGCCAGGGAGGTGCGAGGGATGCCGCGCGTCGTGGTCAGAGAGGGGGAGGCGATCCGTTCGCTCCTCAGCCTGATGGGCGCGGAGCGGACCGCTGCGGCCTGGGAGGAGATGCGTCAGCGCCGCGAGGTCAGGGCCGGGGTGAACCGTCTCGTGAACTTCGACGATGCGAACCTGCGACGTTCGGCGCAGGCAGCCGTGGCGGCCTGCGCCAGGGTCGAGCGCGCCCTCGAGATCCTCGGCGACGAGGTGCCAGACCATCTCCGTACAGCGGGGGAGCTTCGGCTCGCTCATCGCGACGCGAGTCTCGACGAGCTCGGCCATCACGCTGACCCGCCGCTGACCAAGGACGCGGTGGCCGGCCGGATCCGCCGCCTGCTGGCCATGGCGGACAAACGTGCCGTGGCGGACGGCGTCCCCGGCACGGAGTCCGCGGTCCCGGCGGGCATCGAGGTCTGAGGCCTCGGTCGTCTCCGGAGCGGGAGGTCTTCGAACCGCCCCGCCAGGAGCGTTCCTCACTAGGATAGGAGGCGTCCGCCTCGCCTTGCCGCTCGGCGAAGCGAGGGACCGGCAAAGCGCCGCGTGCGCGGCGCGGATTGGATGAATTCGACATGGCGATCTACACGCTCCCCGACCTTCCCTATGACTTCGCGGCGCTCGAGCCGCACATCAGCGGCAAGATCATGGAGTTGCATCACGACAAGCACCACGCCGCATATGTGAACGGCGCGAACACTGCGCTGGAGCAGCTCGCCGAAGCCCGCGAGAGCGGAAACCTGGCGAACGTGAACAAACTCGAGAAGGACCTCGCGTTCAACCTCGGGGGTCACGTGAACCACTCGATCTTCTGGACCAACCTGTCGCCGACCGGCGGTGGGCAGCCCGAGGGCGAGCTCAAGGCGGCCATCGACGAGTTCTTCGGCTCGTTCGAGAAGTTTCAGGCGCACTTCACCGCCGCGGCGACGGGTATCCAGGGGTCGGGCTGGGCTGTTCTCAGCTGGGACCCGATCGGCGCCCGCCTGATCATCCAGCAGCTCTTCGACCAGCAAGCGAACACCGCTCAGGGCACGGTTCCCCTCTTCCAGCTGGACATGTGGGAGCACGCCTTCTACCTGGACTACCTCAATGTGAAGGCCGATTATGTCAAGGCGGTGTGGAACATCGTCGACTGGGGGAACGTGGCCCAGCGACTCCAGACAGCTCGCGAGAAGACGAACGGTCTGCTGGTACTGTCATAAGCAAGACGGGCGTCCCGATGGGCGAAACGCCCGTCGGGACGCCGTTGTCCATCCCTTCTCTGAACACAAAGCGCAGCGCGCACGAGAATCAGGAGACCTGAGTGTCTGTCAAGATCGGCATCAACGGCTTCGGCCGAATCGGACGCAACTACTTCCGCGCGGCCCTCGAGCAGGGCGCGGACATCGAGATCGTCGCGGTCAACGACCTCACCGACAACAAGACCCTCGCCCATCTGCTGAAGTACGACTCGGTCGGCGGCGTCCTCGGGGCGAACATCAGCTACGACGACGACAGCATCACCGTCGACGGCAAGCAGATCAAGGCGTTCGCGGAGCGGGACCCCGCGAACCTGCCCTGGGGCGAGCTGGGTGTGGACATCGTCATCGAGTCGACCGGCTTCTTCACCAAGGCGGAGCTGGCCAAGAAGCACATCGACGCCGGTGCCAAGAAGGTGCTGATCTCCGCGCCCGCCACGGGCGACGACGCGACCATCGTGATGGGCGTCAACGAGGAGACCTACGACCCGGCGAACCACCACATCATCTCCAACGCCTCCTGCACCACGAACTGCCTCGCGCCGCTGGCCAAGGTGTTCAACGACGAGTTCGGCATCGTCCGCGGCTTCATGATGACCGCGCACGCCTACACGGCCGACCAGAATCTGCAGGACGGTCCGCACGGCGACCTGCGCCGCGCGCGCGCCGCCGCGATCAACATCGTCCCGGCCTCGACCGGCGCGGCCAAGGCCATCGGCCTGGTCCTGCCCGAGCTCAACGGCAAGCTGAGCGGCTCCTCTTACCGTGTCCCGGTACCTACCGGATCGATCGTCGACCTCACGTTGATCACGGACCGTGACGACCTCACGGCCGAGCAGGTCAACGCGGCCTACAAGAAGGCTGCCGGCGAGGGGCGCCTCGCCGGGTACCTGCAGTACAACGAGGACCAGATCGTCTCCAGCGACATCCAGGGCAACCCGTTCTCGTCGATCTTCGACTCGACTCTCACCAACGTCTCCGGCAACCTCATCAAGGTCTCCAGCTGGTACGACAACGAGTGGGGATACTCGAACCGACTGGTCGACCTGACCGAGTACGTCGCCGAGCGTCTCTGAACTCGAACCATGACCCTGCGCACCCTCGACTCCCTCGCGGAGGCAGTCGGTACGCTCGACGGCACGCGCGTCATCGTCCGTTGTGACCTCAACGTCCCTCTCCGGGACGGGGTCATCACGGACGATGGCCGCGTCCGTGCGTCGCTGCCGACTCTGAACGTTCTCGTCAACGCCGGCGCACGTGTGATCGTGTGCTCGCACCTCGGTCGTCCCGACGGCGTTCCTGACCCCCGGTACAGCCTCGCGCCGGTGGCGCAGCGTCTGTCCGAGCTCCTCGGCAAGCCCGTGGCGTTCGCGCGTGACACGGTGGGGGAGTCGGCGCAGGAGGCGGTCGCCGCGCTCGAGGACGGCGGGGTCGTCGTCCTCGAGAACCTCCGATTCAACCCTGGCGAGACGGTGAAGGACGACGCTGAGCGACGGGCGTTCGCCGAGCAGCTCGCCGCCCTCGGCGACGCGATGGTCTCCGACGGCTTCGGCGTGGTGCATCGCAAGCAGGCGAGCGTCTACGAGCTCGCGCAGATCCTTCCTTCGGCCGCCGGGCTCCTCATCGAGACCGAGCTGGATGTGCTCGACCGGCTCACCGAGAACCCCGAACGGCCTTATACCGTCGTTCTCGGCGGGTCGAAGGTGTCGGACAAGCTGGGTGTCATCTCGCACCTCCTCCCGCGTGTCGACCGCCTGCTCGTCGGCGGAGGCATGCTGTTCACCTTCCTTGCCGCTGAGGGCCATGCGGTCGCGTCGAGCCTTCTCGAGAAGGACCAGCTCGACACCGTGCGCGGATACATCGCCGAGGCCGGGGAACGCGGCGTGGAGCTCGTGCTCCCCACCGACGTCGTCGTGGCTGAGAGGTTCGCCGCGGATGCCGCCCACGAGGTCGTGGCCGCGGACGCCATCGAGCAGAGCGCGTTCGGTGCGGCAGGCATCGGTCTCGACATCGGCCCCGACACGGCGGCCCGTTTCGCCGAGGCCATCCGAGGGTCCCGAACCGTCTTCTGGAACGGTCCGATGGGCGTGTTCGAGTTCCCCGCGTTCGCGTCCGGCACGAAGGCGGTCGCGGAGGCGCTGGCGAGCGTCGACGGTCTCGGCGTCGTCGGCGGGGGCGATTCCGCCGCCGCGGTGAGACAGCTCGGCTTCGCCGACGATCGATTCGGCCACATCTCGACGGGCGGGGGCGCCAGCCTCGAGTTCCTCGAGGGCAAGAGACTACCCGGGCTGACAGTCCTCGGATGGGAGTGAACGTGGTGACCACGAACAAGCGCACACCGCTGATCGCCGGCAACTGGAAGATGAACCTCGACCACCTCCAGGCGGTGGCGTTCGTGCAGAAGCTGCACTGGACGCTCAAGGACGCCAAGCACGAGGACGACTCGGTCGAGGTGGCGGTGTTCCCGCCGTTCACGGACCTGCGCAGCGTGCAGACGCTGATCGACGCCGACAAGATCCCCTTCGCGCTCGGTGCGCAGGACCTCTCGGCGCACGACGCCGGTGCGTTCACAGGCGAGGTGTCCGGCGCGTTCCTCGCCAAGCTCGACGCGCGATACGTGATCATCGGTCATTCCGAGCGGCGCGAGTACCACGCAGAGAGCGACGAGGTCGTCGCCGCGAAGGTCAAGGCCGCCCTCAAGAACGCTCTTGTCCCGGTGATCTGCGTCGGGGAGACGTCCGAGGATCTGGAGAGGTTCGGTGCGAGCGCGGTCCCTGCGGGCCAGCTGGAGGCCGCGCTCCAGGGGCTGCCCTCGTCCGCGGAGATCGTCGTGGCCTATGAGCCGGTCTGGGCGATCGGCTCGGGACAGGCAGCGACCCCGCAGCAAGCGCAGGACGTGTGCGCCGTGCTCCGAGGTGTCGTGGCGAGGACGTTGGGGGAGGAGACCGCGGCGCGGACCCGTATCCTCTACGGCGGGTCGGTGAAGGCGGCGAACATCGCCGGTTTCATGCGCGAGCCCGACGTCGACGGCGCCCTCGTCGGAGGTGCGAGCCTGGTCGTGGACGAGTTCGCGTCGATCATCCGGTTCCAGAAGCACGTCGGAGTGTGAGCGGACGGCCTTCCGCGCCCTCCGTCGTATAATCGATCCTTACGCGGGCTCCGAGTCCGAGCGAAAGGCAATCCGTGGATATTCTCCAGTTCGTCCTGCAGGTGCTGCTGGGCATCACCAGCGTGCTGCTGACGCTGCTCATCCTCCTCCACAAAGGACGCGGCGGCGGCCTGTCCGACATGTTCGGCGGCGGCATGACCTCGGCTGTCGGCTCGTCCGGGCTCGCGGAGCGGAATCTGAACCGCTTCACCATCGTCCTGGCGCTGGTGTGGTTCGTCTCCATCGTCGCCCTTGGGCTCATCACGAAGCTGGAGGTGCTCTGATGGCTGCCGGCGGAAACGCGATCCGGGGAACCAGAGTCGGCTCCGGGCCGATGGGGGAACAGGATCACGGCTACCACGCGGACCGGATCGCGGTCTCTTATTGGGATGGTCTCGGCAACGAGACGATCCGTTACTTCGCAGCGGGTCTTCCCGAGGAAGAGATCCCCGAGGTCATCGACCACCCGCACTCCGGGCTGCCCGCCGGGCGCGACAGGAGCAACCCTCCGGCGATCGCCAAGGCGGAGCCATACAAGACGCATCTGGCTTACGTGAAGGAGCGTCGCACCGACGAAGAGGCCGAACAACTTCTCGAGGACGCGCTCCAGCAGTTGCGCGAGCGTCGCGGGCAGTAGCCGCCCCGCCCATCGATCAGGCCCCCGTCCGGAATGGCGGGGGCCTGATCGTGTCGCCGTGAGGATCGACGACGATGTCGGCTCCGGGGCGGAGCGGGCGGGATCACCGGCAGGTGGCCGCCGTGTCGACGAGTGTCTGCGGCGGATGGCCGTAGAGCCACACGCCATTCGCGTCCTCTGTCTCGCCTTTCCCAATCGCCCACGCGGTGGCCCAGCTCTCGTTGGCCGCTCTGTCCTTCCAATCGAACAGGGCATGACACTTCGCGGAGATCGCGTGACCGACCTCATGGACGACGAGGGCACGGGAGCTGTCGGCCGGCCAGATCTCGGCGACGGAGTTCGAGAGCGTGATGGTCGCGAACCCGCCGGCGCCGTCGCCGGCGTTCCAGGACGTCAGGCCGCCGATGCCGTCGGCTCCGCCGAAGCCGTTGACCACGGGCGCCCAGTCGAAGTCGAGGAGCACCCCGCCGGCGATGGAGCGCGCGAAGTCCTCGATCTCCAGGCGCGTCGGCATGAGCGGCCCGGCCTTCTCTGCGAGTTCGGCCTCGTGGGAAACGCGGACGCGCGCCACGGCGGACTCCAGGGACGTGAACGCCGTCGCCGTGTCCTGGCCGACCTCTGTGGCGCTTCTCGCCAGTGCGGCCGCAGCCTTGCGGAGCGCGATGACATCGCCGGTGCGGGCGGAGACGAAGCGGGCCTCGAGCGTGGTGGCCCGTTCGCTCACCGTGATCACGGCGGAGGACACGCTCATGCGGAGCGCTTCGACGGCGGCCTTGAGCGCATCCCCTCTGTCGCGTATCGACTGAGCGTTCTTCTCTCTCGCCCCGGCCTCATGATCGAGCCGTGCGGCTTCTGCGGCGAGTTCCCAGGGGACGAGAGGGCGGGCACCCGTGTCCGCCGTCGGCGACGGTCGGAGACGCCCGGCCTCGGCGCGGAGCTCTGTGACCCGAGCGGAGGCGTCGTTCACCGAGACGCGTTCCTCGGACGTGACCAGTGCCTCGTCGCCGCTCGCTCCGACGCGAGAAGCGACAGGGACGAGGGCGTCCGCCTCCTTCTGAGCCGCATCGAGTCGCGCGGCGGACGAGCGTTCTTGCGTCGAGGCGGCGTCGTATGCCGCTCGGGAGTCGTCGTAGGCGGATGAGGCGGTCACCTGGACGAGCCCGACCCCCACCGCGACGACGAGCGCGACGATCAGCGCGATCGTGATGGCGTGACCGGGGCCGCGTCGGGCACGGCGGCCTGTCGCGGTGACGCCGCTCGAGAAATCGCCCGGCAGAGCGCGTCGTCCACCGGGGAGGGCCGAGGGCGGCGGGGCGTTGTCGGTCATCCGGGACTCCGGTCGGGCGGAACGCGTGACGTGCGCTCCGACGGGCTGTGGATGAAGCCTAGGGGAGGCCGCAGGGCGGACCGGCAGCGATGTTCCGTCTCCCGACCGTGTTTGTCTTTCGAGACAGAAACGGCCGTACGCAGAGGGGGCGACGGGAATCGAACCCGCACAACCAGTTTGGAAGACTGGGACTCTACCATTGAGCTACGCCCCCGGATCCTCGGATCGGGACGTCTTCGATTATAGCGGACGGTCGAGGCTGCTCCTGTCCGTTAGACTCGACGGGGCCGTTCCCGCGTGCGCGGGTCCTACCCGGGGCGTAGCTCAGCTTGGTAGAGCGCCCGCTTTGGGAGCGGGAGGTCGCAGGTTCAAATCCTGTCGCCCCGACGTTGGTCACACCACGTCGCAGCCGCGCCACGATCCGCGCGGGTCATTCACAAGGAGAACACACCAGCATGGCGAACAGCACCGTCGAGAAGCTTGCCCCGACCCGGGCCAAGCTCTACATCACGGTCACCCCGGAAGAACTCAAGCCCAGCCTCTCGCACGCGTACGAGCACATCGCCCAGGACGTGCAGATCCCCGGTTTCCGCAAGGGCAAGGTTCCCGCTCCCATCATCGATCAGCGCATCGGCCGCGGTGCGGTCATCGAACACGCCGTGAACGAGGGGCTGGACCGTTTCTTCCAGGAAGCCGTCGTGGAGCACAAGCTCCGCATCGTCGGGCGTCCTTCGGCCGAGGTGGTCGAATGGCCGAACGAGAAGGACTTCTCGGGCGATCTCAAGGTCGAGGTCGAGGTGGACGTCCGTCCGGAGATCGAGACCCCGTCGTTCGAGGGCATCACCGTCACCGTCGACGCGGTGGAGACCGATGAGGCAGCGCTCGATGAGGAGCTGGACCGCCTGCGTGCCCGCTTCGGCACGCTCGTCCCCGTGGATCGCCCCGCCGCCAAGGGCGATTTCGTCGAGCTCGACCTCGTCGCCGCGATCGACGGCGCCGAGATCGATCGCGCCGAGGGCGTGTCCTATGAGGTCGGCTCTGGTGAGCTCCTCGAGGGCATCGACGACGCGATCGACTCTCTCACCGCCGGCGAGGACACGACCTTCCGCTCGACCCTCGTCGGTGGCGACCACGAGGGACAGGAGGCCGAGGTCTCTGTGACCGTCAAGGCCGTCAAGGAGCGTGAGCTCCCCGAGGCCGACGATGACTTCGCTCAGATCGCGAGCGAGTTCGACACCATCGCCGAGCTCCGCGAGAGCCTGCGCGAGCGTGTCGGTCAGCAGGGGGTCTTCGCGCAGGCGTCGGCCGCGCGCGACAAGCTCGTCGAGACGCTGCTCGAGAAGATCGAGATCCCGGTTCCGCCGAAGCTCATCGAGGACGAGGTGCACAGCCACCTCGAGGGCGAGGGGCGCCTGGAGGACGATGAGCACCGCGCCGAGGTGACGGAGGCCAGCGAGAAGCAGTTCCGCACCCAGGTCCTGCTCGACGCCATCGCCGAGGACGCGAACGTCCAGGTCTCGCAGGAGGAGCTCAGCCAGTACCTCATCCAGTCTGCGGCGCAGTACGGCATGGCTCCCCAGGAGTTCGTCGAGGCGCTGCAGTCTGCGAACCAGCTCCCCGCACTCGTCGGCGAGGTGGCGCGCAACAAGGCTCTCGCGATCGCTCTCGGCAAGGTCACCGTGGTCGACACCGCGGGCAAGCCGGTCGATCTGAGCGGTTTCGTCGCGGACGTGACCGGCGAGTCCGAGGATTCGGCGGAGGAGGCTCCCGCTGAGGAGAAGCCGGCGAAGAAGGTCCCGGCGAAGAAGACTCCTGCGAAGAAGCCGGCGGCGAAGAAGGCCGAGGCGGAGAAGGCCGACGATGCGGTGGCGGAGAAGCCCGCCGCGAAGAAGGCCCCGGCCAAGAAGCCGGCCACGCGCAAGACCCCGGCGAAGAAGGCCGACGACGCCGAGTGACTCGACGGAAAGGGGCGGATGCATCGGCATCCGCCCCTTTCCCGTCTCCCCGGAGGAGGACCCGATGAGCGAGACGGACGACTGGCAGGACAGGATCGATGCGGTGTGGGCCGATGACGCACTGAGCGACGGAGAGCGGATCGTGCGGATCGACGCCCTCGCGAGCGAGCGCGCCGCCGACGACGCAGTCGCGCTCTTCGAACGAGCCAGCGCCAGGGACTCGGCCGGCCGTGAGGGGGATGCCGAGGTGCTGTATCGTCGCGCGCTCACCCGCGGGCTGGAGGGGAGGCGCCGGTCCGAGGCGCGCATTCAGCTGGCGAGCACGCTACGCAACCTCGGGCAGATCGAGGAGAGTCTCCGTATCCTCGACGAGGAGCGTCGAGGCGGTGAGCTCGCGGATGCCGCAGCAGCCTTCTACGCCCTCGCGCTCGCGTCGTCCGGGGACCCGGCCTCTGCCGCATCGGTTGCCCTCGAGACGCTCGCTCCTCACCTGCCGCAGTACACGCGCTCGGTCGCGGCATACGCGCGGGAGCTGCGCGCGGCGCGCTGATATGCCGACGGCGAACACGGCCGAGGCGTCGATCCGGCGCCGGTAGATTCGAAGCACCGAACACGGAAACAGGAGCGGAAATGGCTGAACCCCTGGTCGCGACGAGCGTCTTCGACAGGCTGCTGAAGGATCGGATCATCTGGCTGGGCTCAGAGGTTCGTGACGAGAACGCCAACGAGATCTGCGCGAAGATCCTCCTTCTCGCCGCGGAGGATCCCGAGAAGGACATCTATCTCTACATCAACTCGCCCGGCGGGTCGATCACCGCGGGCATGGCGATCTACGACACGATGCAGTTCGTCCCGAACGACATCGTGACCGTCGGCATCGGCATGGCCGCCTCGATGGGGCAGCTTCTGCTCACGAGCGGCACCAAGGGCAAGCGCTACATCACGCCGAACGCCCGCGTGCTCCTGCACCAGCCGCACGGCGGCTTCGGCGGCACTGCCAGCGACATCCAGACACAGGCGCAGCTCATCCTCTCGATGAAGAAGCGTCTTGCCGAGATCACGGCCTCGCAGACCGGCAAATCGGTCGAGCAGATCAATGAGGACGGTGACCGCGACCGCTGGTTCACCGCGGACGAGGCACTGGAGTACGGATTCGTCGACCACATCCGCGAGCACGCCAGCGACGTCCATGGCGGCGGCGGGACCGGCGCGGACAAGTAAGGCAGGAGCACACATGTACACACCCACTTTCCGCGCTGCCGGCAACCTGCCCTCGAGTCGTTATGTGCTGCCGCAGTTCGAGGAGCGCACGGCATATGGCTTCAAGCGCCAGGACCCCTACAACAAGCTGTTCGAGGATCGCGTGATCTTCCTCGGCGTGCAGGTGGACGACGCCTCGGCCGACGACGTGATGGCGCAGCTGCTCGTCCTGGAGAGCCAGGACACCGATCGTGACATCACGATGTACATCAACTCGCCCGGTGGCTCCTTCACGGCGATGACGGCGATCTACGACACGATGCAGTACGTCGCGCCGCAGATCCAGACGGTCGTGCTGGGCCAGGCGGCATCCGCCGCCTCGGTGCTGCTCGCGGCCGGCGCCCCCGGCAAGCGGCTCGCACTGCCGAACGCGCGCGTGCTCATGCACCAGCCGGCGATGGGTGAGGCCGGTCACGGGCAGGCGTCGGACATCGAGATTCAGGCGGCGGAGATCCTCCGGATGCGCACCTGGCTCGAGGAGACCATGGCGCACCACACCGGCAAGCCGGTTGAGCAGGTGAACCGCGACATCGATCGCGACAACATCCTCTCCGCGTCGCAGGCCAAGGACTACGGCATCGTCGACCAGGTGCTCACGAGCCGCAAGCGCGCCTCGCTCAGCTGAGCGCTCTCTGCGACGAAGGGCGGCCCGGATTCCCGGGTCGCCCTTCGTCGTCTTCCCGCCGACTCGGGACTGTCGAGATGCCGGGGACGCGTCGACGGAGACGTGACAGCGGATGCGCGAATGAGCACGGAAAGATTGCTCATTCGCGCAGGCTGCTGCACCTTCGCGCGTTCCGGCGTATTCTCGAGTCATGCCGACGCCCGCCGATGAGAAAGAGCTTCTCGCCGTGCGCGTCGCCGAGCTCTACTACGACGAGGATCGGACCCAGGACGAGATTGGCGCGCTACTGCAGATCTCTCGCTGGAAGGTCGGGCGTCTGCTGGCACAGGCGCGGGCGGACGGGATCGTGCGGATCGAGATCGTGCATCCCCGCGCCCGCCGGCTGGGCGCCGAACGGGCGCTCCGTGAGCGCTTCGACCTCGCCGACGCCGTCGTTGTGCCGGTCGGGGGGAGCGAGGAGGAGACGCTCGACCGCGTCGCGCAGGCGGCCGCAGACCATCTCGGATCACTCCGGCCGATGCCGAAGACCCTCGCGGTGAGCTGGGGGCGCACACTCACGGCGATCGCCGAGCGTCTGCCGGAAGGCTGGGCACGCGGAGTGACCGTGGCGCAGATGAACGGCGGGGTGAGCGTGAACCGGCGGCCAGGCGGGGCAGCGTCCTTGGCGGCGACGATCGCCCAGCGCGCGAACGGTCAGGTGGCGCTGTTGCCGAGCCCAGCGATCCTGGAACGGCTGGAGACCAAACAGGCGATCGAGAACGACCGCACCGTCGCCGGCGTCCTGGAACAGGCGGCCCAGGCAGACGCCTTCCTCTTCACCGCCGGAGCGTGCGACGCGGCCTCCGCGCACGTGCAGAACGGCTATCTCGACGCCGAGGACATCGGCGAGCTCGCCCGACGCGGCGCGGTCGGTGACGTCCTCGGCCGCTATATCGACGCCGACGGGCACATCGTCGACCCCGAGCTCGATGCGAGGACGGTGGGACTCGGACTGGATCGGCTGCGCGCGGCGCGAACATCGATCTTCGTGACCGCTGGCCGAGCGAAGCACGACATCGCTCGTACGGTGGTGAGGACCGGGCTGTGCACCATGATGGTCACCGACGAGGAGACCGCCTTGACCCTGATGGAGGAGAAGTGACGACGACCGACCTCAATCGCAGAACGGCTGTGGACGTGCTGGGCGGTGAGCCCGATGATCACACTCTGCGCCGGTTCCTCCACGGACTGCCAGGGGTGGACGCGGTCGGCCTCGAGCAGCGCTCGGCGGCGCTCGGCACTCGATCGATCAAGACGACCTCGAAGGCCTGGGCGCTGGACACGATCATCCGCCTCACCGACCTCACGACCCTGGAAGGGGCCGACACGCCGGGCAAGGTGCGCTCGCTGGTGTCGAAGGCGAAACAGCCGGATGCCGCAGACCCGACGTGCCCGGCGGTCGCTGCCGTCTGCGTGTACGGCGACATGGTCCCTGCGGCCGTCGACGCCCTGGGGGCCGGGCACGGCGACCCCGACGACGGGGGGATCTCGGTGGCTGCAGTCGCGACGGCGTTCCCGAGCGGACGCGCCTCGCTCGAGATCAAGCTCGCCGACACCCGCGACGCCGTCGCGAACGGTGCCGACGAGATCGATATGGTGATCGACCGCGGTGCCTTCCTCGCGGGGAGCTACGGAAAGGTCTTCGAACAGATCGTGCGAGTGAAGGAGGCCTGTCGGCGCGGGGACGGCACCTCGGCGTCGTTGAAGGTGATCCTCGAGACCGGTGAGCTGAACACCTACGACAACGTCAAGCGCGCGTCCTGGCTCGCGATCCTCGCCGGAGGAGACTTCATCAAGACCTCCACCGGCAAGGTCCAGCCGGCGGCGACCCTTCCGGTCACCCTTCTCATGCTGGAGGTCGTGCGCGACTGGCACCGTCTGACGGGCGAGCGGGTCGGAGTGAAGCCGGCCGGGGGGATCCGTACGTCGAAGGACGCGGTGAAGCATCTCGTTCAGGTCGCGGAGACGGTCGGCGAGGAATGGCTCCAGCCGCACCTGTTCCGGTTCGGCGCGTCGAGTCTGCTCAACGACGTCCTCCTGCAACGGCAGAAGCTGGTGACCGGCCGCTACTCCGGCCCCGACTACGTGACGATCGACTGACGCCGACGAGCAGAAGCCACAGTAAGGACACAAGATGGGTTTCCTGGATTACGCACCCGCTCCGGAGGCACGGAGCATCCTGAGCCTGCGCGACGAGTACGGCCTCTTCATCGACGGCGATTTCGTCGAGGGACGCGGAGCATCCTTCGCGACGATCTCGCCGGCCGACGAGTCGCACCTCGCCACGATCGCGAACGCCTCCGACGAGGATGTGGACGCGGCGGTCGCCGCCGCACGCCGAGCACACACCAAGGTCTGGTCGAAGATGTCGGGCCGCGATCGGGGGAAGTACCTGTTCCGCATCGCGCGTCTCGTCCAAGAGCGCGCGCGCGAGTTCGCCGTCGCGGAGAGTCTCGACAACGGTAAGCCGATCAAGGAGAGCCGCGACGTGGACGTGCCTCTGGTCGCCGCATGGTTCTTCTATTACGCGGGCTGGGCCGACAAGCTGGAGTACGCCGGAGCGGGCCCCGCCCCCCGTCCCTACGGCGTCGCCGCCCAGGTGATCCCCTGGAACTTCCCGCTCCTGATGCTCGCGTGGAAGATCGCCCCGGCGCTCGCCGCAGGCAACACCGTCGTGCTGAAGCCTGCCGAGACCACACCGCTGACGGCGCTGATCTTCGCCGAGATCCTGCAGCAGGCCGATCTGCCCGCCGGCGTCGTGAACATCGTCACCGGCGCAGGCGCCGCCGGTGCGGCGCTGGTCCGACACCCCGATGTCGACAAGGTCGCCTTCACCGGCTCGACCGGTGTCGGTCGCGAGATCGCGCGGACGGTCGCCGGCACCGGCAAAGGCCTCACGCTGGAGCTGGGCGGCAAGGCGGCGAACATCGTGTTCGACGACGCCCCGATCGATCAGGCGGTCGAGGGGATCGTCAACGGCATCTTCTTCAACCAGGGGCATGTCTGCTGCGCCGGGAGCCGTCTGCTCGTCCAGGAGTCCATCCACGACGAGGTGATCGACCGGCTCAAGAGCCGGCTGTCGACCTTGCGGTTGGGAGACCCTCTCGACAAGAACACCGACATCGGCGCGATCAACTCCGCCGAGCAGCTGGCGCGCATCCGCGAGCTCAGCCGGGTGGGGGAGGACGAGGGAGCCGAGCGCTGGACCGCAGACTGCGTGATCCCGGAGAAGGGCTTCTGGTTCGCGCCCACGATCTTCACCGGTGTCGAGGCGTCGCACCGGATAGCTCGTGAGGAGGTGTTCGGTCCGGTCCTCTCGGTGCTGACCTTCCGGACGCCTGCGGAGGCGATCGCGAAGGCCAACAACACGCCCTACGGTCTCTCGGCCGGGATCTGGAGCGACAAGGGGTCGCGGATCCTCGCGGTGGCTGACCGTCTTCGTGCCGGGGTGATCTGGGCCAACACGTTCAACCGATTCGACCCGTCCAGCCCGTTCGGCGGCTACAAGGAGTCCGGATACGGCCGCGAGGGCGGCAAGCACGGCCTCGCCGCCTATCTGAAGGGAGCCGCGGCATGAGTGCGCGCCTGACCGTCCCCAAGACCTACAAGCTGGCGATCGGCGGGGCCTTCCCGCGGAGCGAGTCGGGACGCACCTATGAGGTGCGATCCGCCAAGGGCGCGTTCCTCGCGAACGCAGCCAAGGCCTCGCGGAAGGACGCGCGAGACGCCGTCCGCGCGGCGCGCGCAGCCCAGCCCGGCTGGGCCGGCGCCACCGCCTACAACCGTGGTCAGGTGCTCTACCGCGTCGCCGAGGTGCTCGAAGGGCGCCGGGCGCAGTTCGCCGACGAGATCGCCGCGCAGCAGGGCGTCTCCGTCGCCGCCGCGGCTGCGCAGGTCGAGGAGGCGATCGATCTCTGGGTCTGGTACGCCGGGTGGTGCGACAAGTACGCGCAGGTCGCGGGCAACCTCAACCCGGTCGCCGGCGCCTACTTCAACATCTCCGCGCCGGAACCGACCGGGGTCGTCGCCGTCATCGCTCCTCAGGACTCGGCGCTGCTCGGTCTCGTCTCGGTCATCGCACCGGTGCTCGTCACGGGCAACGCTGTCGTCGTGGTGGGGAGCGAGGAGCATCCGCTGTCGGCGATCAGCCTCGCCGAGGTCCTCGCGACGAGCGACTTCCCCGGAGGCGTCGTCAACGTGCTCACCGGCTCGCCCGCGGAGCTCGCTCCTTGGCTTGCGGCGCATGCTGACGTGAACGCCCTCGATCTCGCGGGCGCTGGCGGGATCGACTGGGTGGACCTGCAGATCGCCGCCGCCGAGACCCTCACGCGCGTCCTCCCGCCCGGCGAGGTCGTCGCATCACCGCAGCGGATCGCCGCGTTCACCGAGGTCAAGACGGTCTGGCATCCGAAGAGCA
Source organism: Microbacterium sp. S308A+ (assembly GCF_049800815.1). Classification (NCBI taxonomy): domain Bacteria; kingdom Bacillati; phylum Actinomycetota; class Actinomycetes; order Micrococcales; family Microbacteriaceae; genus Microbacterium; species Microbacterium sp. S308A+. The sequence goes on from NZ_JBNAFT010000001.1 coordinate 152,829, forward strand.
TGATCTGACGAGCCGGTTCCCGGAGATCTCCTGGCCTCCCGTATAGGAGTGAGATCGTGGCGATCCATCCGTGCGTCGGTGCCAGAGGTTAGGCTCGAATCCGGAACATCGGTCTCGAAGGAGGACGCGCATGGCTCGCATCGGTGAAAGCGCCGACCTCTTCAAGTGCTCCTTCTGCGGAAAGAGCCAGAAGCAGGTCCAGCAGCTCATCGCCGGCCCCGGGGTGTACATCTGCGACGAGTGCGTCGAGCTGTGCAACGAGATCATCGAAGAGCGCATGGCAGAGTCGGCCGGCGGAGCGGTGGCGGAGTTCGATCTTCCCAAGCCCCGTGAGATCTTCGCCTTCCTCGAGGAGTATGTCGTGGGGCAGGAGCCCGCGAAGAAGGCGCTCGCTGTGGCCGTCTACAACCATTACAAGAGGGTGCGTGCGCGGGGCACGCTGCAGGCGGCGGAGCAGAAGGCCGACGAGGTCGAGATCGCCAAGAGCAACATCCTCATGATCGGGCCGACCGGCTGCGGCAAGACCTACCTCGCCCAGACCCTCGCCAAGCGACTCAACGTGCCGTTCGCGGTCGCCGACGCCACGGCTCTCACCGAGGCCGGCTACGTCGGGGAGGACGTCGAGAACATCCTCCTCAAGCTCATCCAGGCCGCTGACTACGATGTCAAGCGCGCGGAGACGGGCATCATCTATATCGATGAGATCGACAAGATCGCTCGCAAGGCGGAGAACCCCTCGATCACCCGCGACGTGTCGGGCGAGGGTGTGCAGCAGGCGTTGTTGAAGATCCTTGAGGGCACTGTCGCCTCGGTGCCGCCCCAGGGCGGCCGCAAGCATCCGCACCAGGAGTTCCTGCAGATCGACACGACGAACGTGCTGTTCATCGTCGCGGGCGCCTTCGCCGGCCTGGAGGACATCGTCTCTGCTCGCGTCGGCAAGCACGGGGTGGGCTTCGGCGCGCCGTTGCACGACAAGGGCAAGGATCTCGACCTTTTCGGCGAGGTGCTCCCCGAGGATCTGCACAAGTTCGGCCTGATCCCCGAGTTCATCGGTCGTCTCCCTGTCGTGGCGTCGGTCTCTCCTCTCGATCAGGACGCGTTGATCGACATCCTCACCGGGCCGCGGAACGCGCTGGTCAAGCAATATGAGCGGATGTTCCAGCTCGACGGCGTCGAGCTGGAGTTCGAGGAGGACGCGTTGCGCTCGATCGCGGACCTCGCGGTCGAGCGCAAGACGGGCGCGCGAGGGCTGCGTGCGATCCTCGAGGACGTGCTCGGACCGATCATGTTCGAGATCCCGTCCGCCGACGACGTCGCGAAGGTCATCGTCACTAAGGCAGCGGTGGACGAAGGGGCACCGCCGACGGTCGTCCTCGCCCGCAAGCGCAAGAGCGCCTGACTCGAACATGGGAGTGCCCCGTGGTCGTTGCGCCGTCCTGCGCTGAACGCCGTCGGACGGCGCCGATCAACGCATGACGGGCAGGATCAGGTCGGTCCGCAGTTCTTCGACCGCGGTCGTCCGAGGATCAGACACGTAGACCTCGATCCAGACCCCCGCCGGACGTCGTCCTTGGACGGCAGCGGCGGCGAACAGTTCCGCCCACGCAGCGCCGAGCCCGTCGTAGGAGCCGATCACGGTACGCGCGAGGGCCGGTCCGCTGGGGAGCTCGGCCGGCTCCACCGCGACATCGCCGACCGCGATCGGGGCGGTGAGCGGGGTCTCGATCGGGAAGGCGACATCGAGGTCGAACACCTCTTGGGGGTCGCCGCGGAAGATCGCCACGGCGGGTCCGGAGGGTGCTACCGCGCCGTTGCCGATCGTCTGTCCGAGTGCGGCATAGGAAGGGTCGAAGACGGTTCCGAGGTCTGCAAGATGCAGGCTGTGGTACCGCACTGCGGCGAGCGGGACGGGGGCGAGGTCGAGCGGATCGGCGGCGCCGAACGGCTCCTCGGAAAAGACGGACATCGGTTCTCCTCCCGTTCTCTCGGCGAGCCTCGCCGGCGGAGCCCAGCATAGACGGCGGCGGTCTCACCCGCGATGTCAGACGTCGCTCAGACCACGGCGCTTCAAGAGCGGGCCGATCTCCGGGTCGTGTCCGCGGAAGTCGCGGTAGGCGTCGCGGGGGTCCTTCGCGCCGCCTACTCGCAGCAGGCGTTCACGGAAGCGGTCGCCGTTCGCGCGAGTGAGCCCGCCGTTCTCCCGGAACCACTCGACCGTGTCGGCGTCGAGCACCTCGCTCCAGATGTAGGAGTAGTAGCCTGCGCTGTAGCCGCCCGCGAAGACGTGGGCGAAGGCGGGTGCGGAGTATCGGGTCGGCACCGCGGGATCGTCCAGTCCGATGTCCGCGAGCGCTGTGGCCTCGAAAGCCTGCACGTCATCGATCTCGCCTCCCGGTGCGACGGAGTGCAGGGCCTGGTCGAGCCATGCCGCCGCGAGATACTCGCTCGTGAGGAAACCCTGGTTGAACGCCTCGGCCTCCCTCAACCGATCGATGACGTCGGCGGGCAGGGGAACGTCCGTCTCGTGGTGTCGTGCGTAGGCGGTCAGGACCTCTGGCCAGAGGAGCCACATCTCGTTCACCTGGCTGGGGAACTCCACGAAGTCCCGGAACACCCTCGTGCCGGCGAAGTGCGGATAGGTCACGGTGGCGAACAATCCGTGCAGGGCGTGACCGAACTCGTGGAAGAGGGTGGTGACCTCGTCGAGCGTGAGGAGCGTCGGTTCGCCCTCGCCGGGCCGGGCGACATTGAGGTTGTTGACGACGACAGGTGATGTTCCCCGGACCCGGGACTGCTCGACGAGCGCGTTCATCCACGCGCCGCCGCGTTTGCTGTCGCGAGTGTAGAGGTCGAGGACGTACAGGCCGAGCGGCGCACCGTCCTCCTCGAACACCTCGAACGCGCGAGCGTCGGGGTGGTAGAGCGGGAGGTCTCGCCGCTCCGCGAAGGTGATCCCGTAGAGACGGGTCGCCGCGGTGAACACACCGTTCCACAGCACCCGCTCTGCCTCGAACCAGGGGCGCAGTGCCGTGGTGTCGATGTCGTACCGCGTCGTGCGCAGCCTCTCCGTGTAGAAGGCCCAGTCGTGTGCCTCCAGGACGAAGGGCTCCGGCTCGGTCTCCTCGATGACGGCTTGTCGCTCTGCTCGCTCGGTCGCTGCGTTGGCCGCTGCCGGTGCGGCGAGCTGCCGGAGCATGCGCTCGACGGCCTCGGGCGTGCCCGCTGTCTCATCGGCGGTGACGGCGGCGGCATGCGAGGCGAAACCGAGCAGCCCCGCTCGTTCCGCGCGCAGGGCGACGATCTCGGCGACGATGGCGCGGTTGTCGTTGGCGTTCCCGCGTGCGCCCCGAGCGCGGGAGGCCTCCATGATGCGCCGCCGGCTCGCCCGATCGCGGAGGACGGCGAGATAGGGGTGGCCGGTGAACAGCGGAAGAGCGATCAGGTGTTTCCCTTGGAGTCCCCGGTCGGAGGCGGCGCGGGATGTCGCCGAGAGCTCGCCCTCCGACAACCCGTCAAGTTGCGTGGCGTCGTCGAACACGACCGCGAGGTCGTTGGTGTCGGCGAGGAGGTTCTTCTCGAAGGTCGTGCTCAAGGTGGAGAGACGCTGGTTGAGCTCTGTCAGGTGTGCCTTGGCGGCATCGTCGAGTGCCGCGCCGGCAAGCGTCATCTCCCGATGCCATCGGGCAAGCAGATAGCGCTGCTCCGGGTCGAGGCCCAGATTGTCTCGGTGCGTGGCGAGCAGGGAGATCCGTGCGTAGAGGGCGCTGTCGAGAGCGATCGCGTCCTGGTGCGCGGACATGAGCGGGGCGAGCTCCTCCTCGACATCCTGGATCTCTGGTGTCGCATCCGCGGAGCTCACGGTGTAGAAGGCGGCGGACACGCGTTCGAGAAGAGAGCCGCTGCGCTCGAGCGCCTCCATCGTGTTGGTGAACGTGGGCGGATCGTCCTGGGCGCCGATCGCGTGCACCTCATCGCGCTGTGCGGCGAAGGCGGCGCGGAACGCCGGAAGATAGTGCGACGGACGGATCGCGGCATAGTCGGGAAGACCGTAGGGGAGCGGCGACGGGGCGAGGAGCGGGTTCGCATCGGCGGTCATCCCCTGAGCCTACGTCTGTGGCGATGGACGCGCGCCGTCAGATGTGAGGGTCGCCATCACCCGGCCGAGCGCCTCGGCGACCAGGCGTACGGAGCGTCGGCGGAGGTTCTCCGGGCGGGCGAGGACGTCGATCATGCGGTTGGTGCTCACCCCGCGGAGCGGACGGCGGACGACCCCGGTCACATCGGCGCCGACCGACGTATAGCGGGGGAGCATGCCGACCACGCCGCCGGCCGCGATGACCGACGCGGCGACGCCGTAGTCGTTGATGCGATGCACGATCTCGATCGGCCGGTTGGTGACGGCGGAGATGGCGCGCAGGACGTCGTCCGGGGAGTATCCGGCGCGGCTCGTGACCCATCTCTCCCTGACGATCTCGTCGGGGGAGAGCCCCTCCTTCGCGGCGAGCGGATGCGAGGGCGGGAGGGCGACGTCGAGCGGCTCGGTGGCGAGCGGCACCGAGCGCACGCCGTTGCGAGGCCAGGGAGCGCTGTGCTCCATGCGATGGGCGAGGACGAGGTCGTATCTCGACGTGAGCCCGGGGAAGTCCGACTGCGCGACGTCCTCGTCCGTGAAGCGGACGACCGGGATGTCCTCGCCGTGGCCGAGCTCGCGCACCAGCGGTCCGAACAGCGCCTGGGCTGCACTGTGAAAGCCGCTGACCGTGACCACACCCGTCGACGAGGCCTCGAACTCATCGACCGCCGTGCGCGCGGCGGCCATGGCGTCGATCGCTGTCGCCGCGGCGTCGGCGAGGACCACTCCGGCGGGGGTGAGCGCCAGCGACCGTCCTTCCTTCCGGGTCAGCGGCGTGCGGATGCCCCGTTGCAGGGCGGCGAGCTGTTGGGACACCGCGGATGGCGTGACGTGCAGGACCTCGGCGACGGCGGTCACGCTGCCCAGTGCGCCGAGCTCGCGGAGGATCTGCAGTTGGAGGAGTTGCATGCGGCTATCCAACCATGAAGCAACTCTGAAGGGTCATTCCAGAAAGCAGCTCTTGATCTACACGGTTGGGAGGAGTCTGATCTAAGCATGAAGGCTTTGTACAAAGCGGGCCCGCAGGCGGGCCTCGCGCTCGTCGAGCGCCCTGATCCGGTCGCGGGGCCTGACGAGGTCGTCATCCGCGTTCTGCGCACCGGCATCTGCGGCACCGACCTGCACATCCTCCGCTGGGACGAATGGGCGGACTCCGAGGTGGGGTCGCCGCTGATCCCGGGCCATGAGTTCTACGGCGAGGTGGTCGAGGTCGGACCGCTCGTGCACGACGTCGCTGTCGGCGATCGCGTGTCGGGAGAGGGGCACATCGTCTGCGGCATGTGTCGCAACTGCCGTGCCGGACGACGTCAGATGTGCATCCGCACCGTCGGGCTCGGGCTGCACCGCGATGGCGCGTTCGCGGAGTACCTCTCGCTCCCAGCCGCCAACGTCTGGGTACACCATCCCGATGTCGAGCCGGAGCTCGGGGCGATCTTCGATCCGCTTGGCAACGCCGTTCATACGGCCCTCGCCTTCCCCCTCGTCGGCGAGGACGTGCTCGTGACCGGATGCGGGCCCATCGGGCTGATGGCCATCGCCGTCGCCAGGCACGCGGGCGCGCGGTTCATCACGGCGACCGATGTGAGCGCTCCGCGCCTGGAGCTCGCGCGGACCATGGGGGCGGACCAGGTGGTCGACGTGTCCACGCAGGACGTGCGGGACGCCCAGCGGGCGCTCGGGATGAAGGAGGGATTCGACGTCGGGTTCGAGATGAGCGGCGCGGCCTCCGCCCTTCCCGCGATGATCGAGAACATGAACCATGGAGGCAGGATCGCGATGCTCGGACTCCCCAGCGCCCCTTTCGGCGTGGACTGGGGCAAGATCGTCACCCACATGCTGACCATCAAGGGGATCTACGGGCGCGAGATGTTCGAGACCTGGAACGCGATGGGCGCCATGTTGCAGACGAGCTCGACTCTGCGCGCCGCGATCTCGCGCATCATCGCCGACGTGATCCCGGCGCGGGACTGGGCGCAGGGCTTCGCAGCAGCGGCGGCTGCGGGGACGGGCAAGATCGTCCTCGACTGGACCCGGCTGTAAGAAGAGAAAATCCTGCACGAGCGGAGGAGAGACAGATGTACGGAGCATTCCAGGATCACCTGGCCGCGGAACTGGCAGGTATCGATGAGGCAGGCCTCACCAAGCGCGAGCGTGGCATCCGCGGGCCGCAGAGGGCGGAGATCGTCGCCGATGGCGCAGAGGTGCTGAACTTCTGCGCCAACAACTACCTCGGTCTCGCCGACGACCCTCGGATCCTCGAGGCGGCGAAGGAAGCGCTTGACGAATGGGGGTACGGCCTCGCGAGCGTGCGCTTCATCTGTGGCACTCAGGATCAGCACCTGGAGCTCGAGCGTCGGCTGGCGGGGTTCCTCGGCACGGACGACGCCATCCTCTACTCGTCCTGCTTCGATGCGAACGGCGGGGTCTTCGAGACGCTCTTCTCGGCCGAGGACGCGATCATCTCGGACGAGCTCAATCACGCGTCGATCATCGACGGGATCCGGCTGTCCAAGGCACGTCGGCTGCGCTACAAGAACCGCGACATGTCGGCCCTGGAGGCGCAGCTGCGTGCGGCGGGCGACGCCCGCTTCCGCGTGGTCGTGACGGACGGCGTCTTCTCGATGGACGGTTACATCGCGCCGCTCTCGGAGATCTGCGACCTTGCCGAGCGCCACGACGCGCTGGTCCTCGTCGATGACTCGCACGCGGTCGGGTTCATCGGAGAGCACGGTCGCGGCACGCCGGAGCTGTGCGGCGTCGAAGGGCGCGTCGACATCTACACGGGAACGTTCGGCAAGGCTCTGGGCGGCGCGTCGGGCGGATATGTGGCCGCACACCGGGACATCGTCGCGCTGCTGCGCCAGCGGTCCCGGCCGTATCTGTTCTCGAACACGCTCGCCCCGTCCATCGTCGCAGGGACGCTCGCTGCCCTCGATCTGGTGGAGGGCTCGGGCGCCCTTCGGGCGCGGCTGGCAGAGAATGCCGCGCTGTTCCGACAGCGGATGGAGGAGGAGGGCTTCGAGCTCCTTCCCGGGGAGCACCCCATCGTCCCGGTGATGTTCGGCGACGCGGCGCTCACCGCACGGATCGCGACGGAGATGCAACGTCAGGGCGTGTACGTCACGGCGTTCAGCTTCCCTGTCGTCCCTCGCGACCTCGCCCGGATCCGCGTGCAGCTCTCGGCCGCGCACACGGCCGAGCAGGTCGAGCGCTGCGTCGCGGCCTTCGTCGCGGCCAGGGCGGCTGTGGCCTGAGCGGGGCAGCGGTCCCGCTTCTCGTCCGCCGAGCGTCAGTCCTGGAACGGGCGGACGACGACCTCTCCGGAGGCGTTCCGCAGGACCTCCCACCCGGCGTCGAGCTCGGCCAGCGGCCGTCCCTCGAGCCAGGTGAGGGTCCAATGCCCCCCGAGCCCCTTGGCCTCGACCTCGGCGATGGCGGGGCGGAGAGCGGCGGGGACGGAGGCGGGCGGCTCGGAGCCCGCGGCCCAACGGGTGCCCAGCTGCATCATGCCCCCTCGGTCGCGGCGGGCTCGCTCGGCGCCAGTTCGATCGCGGTCACGAGCAGCTGCTCGGCCTCGACGAACCCGAGGTCGGCGATGCGGCCGACTGCGCGCAGGTCGTCCGCCGCGGCGCGCAGCGCCTCGACCTTCGCGGCGGGCGCGGCGATCGTCGCCGATGACACCGGGGTCTTCTGAGAGGCCTTGGCCTCGGTCTTCGCCCGGCGGATCCCGATCAGCGCCTCGCTGGCCGTGGCGAGGATCGCGGGGTCGCCGCCGGAGGCAAGAGGCTCCGGCCACGCGGCCGTGTGCACCGATCCCTCCTCGTACCAGGACCACGCCTCCTCGGTCGCGAACGACACGACCGGAGCGAGCAGCCGCAGCAGGGTGGAGAGCGCGAGGCGCAGCGAGAGCGCGGCCGAGGCCTGCCCGACGTTCGTCCGGTCATAGGCCCGTTCCTTGACGAGCTCCAGATAGTCGTCGCAGAACGTCCAGAAGAACGCCTCCGTGACCTCCAGAGCGCGGGCCTGGTCGTAGCTCTCGAAGGCCTTCGTGGCCTCGCGCACCACATCGTCGAGTGCCGCGAGCATCGAGGCGTCCAGCGCGTGGGTGACGCGGGCCCCCTCCGGCACGGGGAACGAGAGCACGAACTTCGCGGCGTTGAGGATCTTGATCGCCAGGCGGCGTCCGATCTTCACCGGCGTCGGGTTCTGCGGGTCGAAGGCGGCGTCCATGCCGAGGCGGCTTGAGGCCGCCCAATAGCGGACCGCGTCGGAGCCGTGCTTGTCGAGGATGTCGGCGGGGGTGACCACGTTGCCCTTCGACTTGGACATCTTCTTGCGGTCGGGGTCGACGATGAAGCCGGAGATCGCCGCGTTCGCCCAGGGAGAGCGGTCGTCCTCGAGCGTCGAGCGGAGCATCGTCGAGAAGAGCCAGGTGCGGATGATGTCCTGCCCCTGCGGTCGCAGGTCGAAGGGCGCGACGACCCGCCACAGCTCCTCGTCGCGCTGCCAGCCGCCTGCCAGCTGCGGTGTGAGCGACGACGTCGCCCAGGTGTCGAGGATGTCCTGCTCCGCATCGAAGCCGCCGGGGATCCCGCGCTGCTCGGCGGTGAACCCGGCCGGCACATCGACGGTGGGATCGATCGGAAGCGACGCCGTGTCCGGCACGATCACGCGGGCGTAGTCGCGCTCGCCGTCCTCGTCCAGTCCATACCAGAGCGGGATCGGGACGCCGAAGAACCGCTGACGGGACACGAGCCAGTCGCCGGTGAGGCCGCCGACCCAGTTCTCGTACCGCACGCGCATGAAGTCCGGGTGCCAGGAGAGCTCCTGCCCGTGCGCGATCAGCTTCTCGCGGAGGTCCGCGTCACGCGCGCTGTTGCGGATGTACCACTGCCGCGTCGAGACGATCTCCAGGGGGCGGTCGCCCTTCTCGAAGAACTTCACGGCGTGGGAGAAGGGCTTCGACACGGAGATCAGCTCGCCGGACTCCTCGAGGAGCTCGATCATGCGCTTGCGGGCGCTGAACACGGTCTTCCCCGCGAGCTCGGCGTATGCCGCCTTCGCCGTCTCGGTCGTCAGCGCCTCCGGCGCCCCGGCGAGTACGCGCCCGTCGTGCCCGAGGATCGTGCGGTTGGGGAGGTCGAGCTCGCGCCACCAGACGATGTCGGTGACGTCGCCGAAGGTGCAGACCATCGCGATTCCCGAGCCCTTGTCGGGCTGCGCGAGATGGTGCGCGAGCACCGGGACCTCGACGCCGAACACCGGTGTGCGCACGGTCGTGCCGAAAACGGCCTTATAGCGCTCGTCCTCAGGGTGCGCGACGAGCGCAACGCAGGCCGCGAGCAGCTCGGGGCGCGTGGTCTCGATCTCGATGTCTCCGGAGCCGTCGGTGCGGTGGAAGGCCAGACGGTGGAAGGATGCCTGCTGATCGCGGTCCTCGAGCTCGGCCTGGGCGATCGCTGAGCGGAAATCGATGTCCCACAGCGTCGGCGCCAGGGACTGGTACGCCTCGCCGCGCTCCAGGTTGCGCAGGAAGGCGAGCTGGCTCTGTCGGATGGTCTCGTCCGAGATGGTGCGATAGGTCTGGGTCCAGTCGACGCTCAGGCCGAGCTGACGGAACAGATGCTCGAAGTGCTTCTCATCCTCGACCGTGAGCCGCTCGCACAGCTCGATGAAGTTCCGACGACTGATCGGGATCTGGTCGGCGGCGCGACTGGACTTGTTGTCGCCGCCCTCGAACGGCGGCGTGAAGTCGGGGTCGTAGGGGAGCGAGGGGTCGCAGCGCACGCCGAAGTAGTTCTGCACCCGGCGCTCGGTCGGCAGGCCGTTGTCGTCCCAGCCCATCGGATAGAAGACCTTCTTGCCGCGCATCCGCTCGAAACGGGCCTTCACGTCGGTGTGCGTGTACGAGAAGACGTGGCCGATGTGCAGGCTGCCCGACGCCGTCGGCGGTGGGGTGTCGATCGAGTAGACGCCGTCGCGACCGGCGGCCGCGGCGCCGGCGCGGTCGAACAGGAACGTGCCCTGCGCGCTCCACCGCTCTCCCCACTTGTCCTCGAGACCTTCGAGGGCGGGCTTGTCGGGGATCGGGTTCTGCGACGGCTCGGACATGAGGTCTCCTTGAGCGATGTATGCGGCACCGTGTGAGCGTGCCTGAGTATGGGTTCGGGCCAGTCTAGCCGTCTCCTCGGGCACCGGCTTCCGGCGCGCTCCCTGTCGAGGTCTAGATCGACCGCGTCTAAGAACGACCGATACGATGGAAGCCCGTCCCGATCTCCGAGGTCTCTCATGCCCGTTCTCTCTGTGCGCCGGCTCCTCGCCGCTGCCGCGCTCGCCTCCGCTGCCGCGCTCGCTCTCAGCTCCTGTGCTCCCGGTCCCGCCCAGGGCAGAGACGACCTGGTCTGGGGTGTGGACGGAAGCCTGCTCTCCTCCGGTCATATGGACCCGCAAGTCAGTCAGCTGGACATCTCCGCCGCCGTGCAGCGGTCGGTGCTCGACTCCCTCGTGTTCCAGAACGCCGACGGCAGCCTCGTCCCCTGGCTCGCCAAGAGCTGGAGCGTGAACGACGACAGCACGGCGTACACGTTCGAGCTCCGTGACGACGTGACCTTCCACGACGGGACGCCTTTCGACGCCGAGGCGGTGAAGGCGAACTTCTCGCGCATCATGGACCCCGCCACCGCCTCGACGCAGGCGGCGAGCATGCTCGGCGGCGAGCTCTATGCCGGCACCGATGTCGCGGGCCCGCACACGGTGGTCGTGCGCTTCTCCCAGCCCTATGCTCCCTTCCTGCAGGCCGCGAGCACGGCGCAGCTGGGCTTCTACTCGCCGAAGGTCCTCCGCGACCGCGCCGACGAGCTGAAGGCCGGCGGGCCGGGCGTCACGGTGGGGACAGGGCCGTACAGGATGACCGAGTACACGCCCGACCAGGAGATCGTCTACTCGCGTAATCCCGACTACGCCTGGGCGCCGGAGGGCCAGAAGACTCCGAAGGCGGAGACGCTCCGGGTGCGGATCCTCCCCGAGGCCTCCGTGCGCGCCGGGGTCGTGACCTCGGGAGAGGCCGACCTCGTCAGTCAGATCCCGCCGAACCTCGTGGCCGAGGTGAAGGGTGCGGCGACCGTGGAGACACGGGAGGAGCCAGGACTGCCGTACTCGCTCCTGCTCAACGAGAAGCACGGGGTTTTCGCAGATCAGAGGGTGCGTGAGGCGTTCTCGCGTGCCGTCGACGTGGAGGCCGCGGTCGAGAAGATCTTCTTCGGGCAGTTCCCACGGGCATGGAGCATCCTCGGGCCGACGACGCCGGGATACGACGCGTCGCTCGAAGGGACGTGGTCGTTCGACCGGAAGCGTGCCGACGCGCTGCTCGACGAGGCAGGCTGGACCCAGCGTGACGCCGATGGAATCCGTACGAAGGACGGCAAGCGCCTGTCTGCGCGGTGGATCGCATGGACGCCGGTGCCCGACGACCGCGCCGCGCTCGCGAACGCGATCCAGTCCGACCTCAAGGCTGTCGGATTCGAGGTGGTGCGCGAAGTGCTGGAGCCCGGGGCCTACAACGCGCAGTACGCGCCGAGGACCTTCGACCTGACCGACTGGAGCTTCTCCGGCGTCGACCCCGACCTGCTGCGCAGCCACCTGTCCACGGACGGCTTCCAGAACGCCTCGCAGGTCAGCGACCCGCAGCTCGACGCTCTTCTCGCGCAGGGCGTGGCCACGACCGACACCGCTGCGCGCACCGCCGTGTATGAGAAGCTCCAGCGGTGGAACGCGCAGCACGTCGCGATCGTGCCGCTCTACGTTCCCTCCGCCATCACGGCAGTCGGGCCTCGGGTGGCGGATCTGAGCTTCGACCTCTACGGGCGGCCGCTCTTCTTCGGCGTCTCAGTGAAGTGAGCCGGCGCGTCCTCGGCGAGGACCGGCCAGGCAGGGCCACGGAGGGAAGATGAGGACCGTGCGGCTCATCGGAGGCATGATCGCGTCCGTGGTCATCGTGCTGTGGGGAGCGGCGACCCTGTCGTTCCTCGCCTTCCGGGTCCTGCCGGGCGATCCGGTGAGCGTGATGCTCGGACCGCAGGCGCAGGTCGGCGAGGCGGTCAAGGAGCGGATCAGGGCCGATCTCGGACTCGACCGTCCGCTGCTCGACCAGTATCTCGGCTACCTCGGCGGGCTCCTGCGCGGCGATCTCGGCACCTCGTACCAGCTTCGTCTTCCGGTCTCCGAGGTCATCGGGCGGCAGCTGGGAGCCTCCCTGCAGCTGACGGCGCTCGCACTGGTCCTCGCGCTCGTCCTCGCCATGACCGGGGCTGTGCTTGCCCGAGGGCGAGCTGCGCGCGGGGCGATCGCCGCGCTCGAGCTGATCGTGCTCTCCTCGCCCGTGTTCTGGATCGGGCTCCTGTTGCTGGGCGTGTTCGCCTTCGGGCTCGGCTGGTTCCCGGTCTCCGGATCTCGCGATCCGATGTCGCTCGTGCTTCCCGCCGTGACTCTCGCGCTGCCGGTCGCGGCGATCCTGGGCCAGGTGCTCCGCGAGGGGGTCGAGGCCGCGGAGCGGCAGCCGTTCGCCCTGACCGTGCGAGCGCGCGGCGCGGGGCATGCCCGGCTCACCCTGCGGCACACCCTCCGCCATGGCGCGGGGGGCGCGATGACTCTCGCCGCATATTTCGTGGGCTCGCTTCTCGGCGGAGCAGTCCTGGTCGAGACCGTCTTCGCCCGGCCGGGTCTCGGACGAGTCACCCTCGCCGCGATCACCGACCGTGACCTCCCCGTCGTCGCGGGCGTGATCCTGCTGAGCGCGCTCGTGTTCGTCATCGTGAGCACGGCGGCCGAGCTTCTCGCGCCGATCGTCGATCCCCGGCTCCGCGCCGGCTCCGGTCTTCGCGTCAGACTCACGCGTGCGGAGGGAAGGCGATGACTGCGACGTGGCGGCGCGGACGGGGAGCGTTGATCGCGCTCGCCGCGACCGTGCTGTCGGTCATGGTCCTGGCGGCGCTGTTCCCGGATGTTCTCGCTGTGGCGGATCCGCTGCAGACCGATGTCCGCCAGGCGCTCCTCCCTCCGAGCACGGAACACTGGTTCGGGACTGATCAATCCGGGCGCGATGTCTACGCCAGAGTGGTGCACGGAGCGGGACGGTCGCTCGGCATCGGCGTGCTCGCGACCGGCCTCGCCCTCGTGATCGGCATGCTCCTCGGCACCGCCTCAGGCGTCGCGCCGCGCATTCTGGATGTGGCGACGATGCGCGCCAACGACGTCCTCCTGGCCTTTCCTGAGTTCCTGCTGGCCCTTGTCGCCGTGGCTCTCCTCGGCCCAGGGGCGGTGAACGTCGCGGTCGGCGTCACGCTCGCCGCGATCCCCGTCTACGTGCGGCTCGCGCGGACGCAGACGCAGGCGCTGCGCGGTTCTGAGCATGTCGAGGCCGCACGGATCCTCGGAGTCCCGCCGGTGCGCGCCTTCGTGCGTCACGTCGCGCCCGGAGTCTTCGGCTCCCTCAGCGTCCTCGCGACGATCGGCCTCGGGACGAGCATCCTCGCTGCAGCCGGTCTCAGCTTCCTCGGCCTCGGGCCGGCGGAGCCCTCGCCGGAATGGGGGCTTATGCTCGCCGGTGGCCGGAACGTCCTCGGGCAAGCGTGGTGGATCTCGTTCTTCCCCGGGCTCGCGATCACCGCGACCGTTCTCGCCTCGTCCTACCTCGGCCGGGTCCTCCGAGCGCGGGCGGAGGGGAGGAGCGCATGAACGCCGTCGCCGAGGGACAGGTCGCAGCACGCCTGCGGGTGCAGGGGCTGTCGGTGCGGATCGCGGGGCGGCTCGTGGTCGACGACGTCTCGTTCGCCGTCGGGCCCGGTCACTGCCTCGCCCTTCTCGGCGAGTCCGGCGCTGGCAAGTCGCTCACGGCCCGCGCGCTTCTCGGACTCCTTCCGGACGGGGCAGAGAGCGATGCGGAGGTTCTCGACATCGACGGCGTCGACGCCAGCCAGCTCGGCGATCGGACGTGGCGAGCGCTGCGAGGCGCGCGCATCGCCCTCGTGTCGCAGGACGCGCTGGTCTCGCTCGACCCCTTGCGCAGGGTCGGCGCCGAAGTCGCCGAGCCTCTGGAGATCCATCGGCGGGGGAGCGGCCTGTCCCGTGGAGCGCGATCGGAGCGGGTGCGCGCGCTCCTCGCGGCCGTCGCCGTCCCCGACCCGGCGCGTCGTGCGCGGCAGTATCCGCACGAGCTGTCGGGCGGATTACGACAGCGGGCGCTGATCGCCTCCGCTCTGGCGGCATCACCGGCCGTCCTCGTCGCCGATGAGCCGACGACCGCGCTCGACGCCACCGTGCAGGCCCGCGTGCTCGACCTGTTGCGGCAGATCGCAGACCGGGGTACGGCGGTCGTCCTTGTGAGTCACGACATCGGGGCGGTGCGCCGGATCGCAGACGACGTCGTCGTGATGAAGGACGGTGCCGTGGTCGAGCGCGGGACGGCGGAACAGGTCCTCACCGCGCCGGCAGAGGACTATACGAAGGAGCTGGTGCAGGCAGGAGTCCTCGCGCCGCGGGCGGGGAAAGCCGTCGCCGACGGGATCCTCCTACGGGCGGCCGGGGTCGGCAAGAGCTTCGATCGGCCGGTGCTGCAGAACGTCTCGTTCGTCCTCCGTCGCGGCACGACGCTCGGCGTCGTCGGAGAGTCCGGGTCGGGGAAGACGACCCTCGCGCGCATTCTCGTCGGTGTGGAACGCGCGGATGCGGGGCGGCTTGAACGGTCAGGACCTGTGCCACGGGTGCAGCTGGTACCGCAGAACTCGCTCGGCGCCTTCGACCCGCGATGGAGCATCGGACGATCCTTGCGTGAGGCGCTGGAGGCCGGCGGCGTTCGGCGACCTCTGCGTGCGGATCGTGTCGCCGCTCTGCTCGCAGAGGTCGGCCTGGACCCAGAGCTCGCGGGACGCCGTCCGATCCAGCTCTCGGGAGGACAGCGACAGCGCGCCGCGATCGCACGGGCGCTCGCCGCGGATCCCGAGGTGCTCGTGCTGGATGAGCCGGTCTCCGCGCTCGACGCGACGGTCCGTGCGCGGATCCTGGGCCTCCTCGACCGGCTCCAGCGAGACCGTGGGCTCACGATGGTGCTGATTTCTCATGATCTCGATGTCGTCGCGGCCGTCGCCGACGACGTCCTCGTGCTCCGCGACGGGGCCGTCGTCGAGCAGGGGCGTGTGGCGGAGATCTTCTCCGCCCCCCGGCATCCTTTCACCCGTGCGCTCATCGAGGCGGGTGTCGGCGCGGGGCGCAGGCGGAGCTCAGTCGCGGACGTCGATCCCGGTCGCGGCGGCCAGGACGCCGGCGAGCAGCTCGATCTGCCGTGAGCTCATCGTCGTTCCCTTGAGGCTCAGCACGTCGAGATAGGAGAGCGCATCGAGACCGCGCAGGTCGACATCCGTAGCGCGGAGGCCGCGCACGTCGACCTCGTCGGCACGGCAGCCGGTGAAACGCACGCGCGAGAGCATGGCGAGCGGCATGTCGAGGGCACGGATCGTCGAGTCAGCGACATCGGCGTCCTCGACACGGGCGCCGCCGAAGGTGAGGTAGTCGATCCGCACGTCGCGGATCTCCAGTTCGCCGATCCGCGCGTCGGTGAGGTCGAGCGTGCCGATACGCCCTCCCTCGATCCGTACCCGGCGGAGCGAGGCGTCGCGAAGCACGAGGGCCGGGGCTTGCGGTTCCCGGACGCTCACGTCCATGAGGGTGGCACCGGCGAGGTCGGCGTGATCGGCGGCGCCGTGCAGGACGCACTGCTCGAAACGCGCGTGCGCGAGGTCGCCGTCGGCGAGCGCGATGCGCTGGCCGACGTGGTCCCCGTGACGCATCCCGAGGACGTCTTCGAGGTCGTGGGGGAGATCGGGCGGAGAGACACGTGGCGGGCGGGGCTTCTCGACGGAGCGGACCATGCCCCGACCATACGCGGGACCGCGGACGCCGCATTCGTTCGAGATGCGGTGGGGAGAACGGACGGTCGTGCGAATCCGTGGCCTGCACGGGGACAGGGGCGGGTCTTGCCGTATGCGCCTGACGTGCGCGCGCGGGGAAGCGCGTAGAATGGCGCGAACAGGCGTCGATCCGGCCATCACCGAGGAGCCTTCGGAAGAACGGCGGGGTGACCCGTCCAGTAGAACCGAACGGGGCAGGCCCGTCACAGCCGCAGTGAGAGTGGCGCCGGACACCCGGCGCACGCGGGGTGGTACCGCGGCTCGCAGAGTCGTCCTCGCAGCATCCCGCCCGCCACCGACCACTGCGAGAGACGATGACCTACCCTCGGCCTTCGACGAATCCCGGCGCCGCCTTCGGGCCCGCCGCTGTCACGCCCAGCCCGCGTTTCCCGGAGATCGAGCGCGAGGTGCTCGATTTCTGGAAGTCGGACGACACGTTCCGTGCGTCGATCGCTCAGCGCGAGGGCGCGGACGAGTGGGTGTTCTATGACGGCCCGCCGTTCGCGAACGGCCTCCCGCACTACGGTCATCTCCTCACCGGCTACGCCAAGGACCTCTTCCCGCGCTTCCAGACCATGCGTGGCAAGAGAGTCGACCGCGTCTTCGGCTGGGACACGCACGGTCTGCCCGCCGAGCTTGAGGCGATGAAGCAGCTCGGGATCACCGAGAAGAGCGAGATCGAGGAGATGGGCATCGACGTCTTCAACGCGAAGGCGCGGGGCTCGGTTCTCGCCTACACGAGGGAATGGGAGGACTACGTCACCCGCCAGGCGCGGTGGGTCGACTTCGAGCGTGGCTACAAGACGCTCGACCTCGGGTATATGGAGAGCGTGCTCTGGGCGTTCAAGACGCTGTACGACAAGGGGCTCGCCTACGAGGGGTACCGCGTGCTCCCATACTGCTGGCGCGACGAGACGCCGCTGTCGGCGCACGAGCTCCGGATGGACGACGACGTCTACCAGACACGGCAGGATCCCTCGGTGACGGTGACGTTCCCGCTCACCGGTGCGAAGGCGGAGGCGCTGGGGCTCACCGGCGTCAGGGCGCTCGCCTGGACCACCACACCGTGGACGCTGCCGACCAACGCCGCGCTCGCCGTCGGCCCGGAGATCGCGTACGCCGTCCTGCCGTCCGGTCCGGCGGGAGCCGCCGACGTGCACGCGACGGACGCCGACGACGCGGTGGTGGAGTCCTCCGCGCATCGATACCTGCTCGCGCGGGATCTCATCGGGGGCTATGCAAAGGACCTCGGCTACGCCTCTGCCGAGGAGGCGCTCGCCGCGGTCGAACGGGTCCTCCCCGGCACCGAGCTCGCGGACGTCGCCTACGATCGCCTCTTCGACTACTACGCCGACACGGAGACGTGGGGCACGCGGAACGCATGGCGGATCCTCGTCGACGACTACGTGACCACGACCGACGGCACCGGCATCGTGCACCAGGCCCCTGCCTACGGCGAGGACGACCAGCGCGTCGCGGGCGCGGCGGGGATCCCGACCATCCTGTCCCTCGACGACGGCGGACGCTTCCTCCCGCAGGTGACCGACGTCGCCGGCATGCTGTGGATGGACGCGAACACTCCGCTCGTCCGCCTCATTCGCACGGCGGGGCGCCTGCTCCGCCTGCAGAGCTACGAGCACTCCTACCCGCACTGCTGGAGGTGTAGGAACCCTCTCATCTACAAGGCGGTTTCGAGCTGGTTCATCCGGGTGACGGACATCAAGGACCGCATGCTCGCGAACAACGAGCAGATCACCTGGGTGCCCGAGAACGTCAAGCACGGGCAGTTCGGCAAGTGGCTGGAAGGAGCTCGCGACTGGTCGATCAGCCGCAACCGCTACTGGGGTTCGCCGATCCCGATCTGGAAGAGCGACGACCCGGAGCACCCGCGCGTCGACGCCTACGGCTCGCTGGAGGAGCTGGAGCGTGATTTCGGCGTGCTCCCTCGCAATCCGGACGGCGAGATCGACCTGCACCGTCCGTACATCGACGACCTGACCCGTCCGAACCCGGACGACCCGACGGGCAAGAGCACCATGCGGCGCATCGAGGACGTCTTCGATGTCTGGTTCGACTCGGGTTCGATGCCCTACGCCCAGGTGCACTACCCGTTCGAGAACCGGGAGTGGTTCGACGCCCACGCCCCGGCGGACTTCATCGTCGAGTACATCGGGCAGACGCGCGGCTGGTTCTACGTCATGCACGTCCTCTCCACGGCGCTCTTCGGCCGCCCGGCGTTCACCGGGGTGAGCTGCCACGGCATCGTGCTGGGCTCCGACGGCTACAAGATGTCCAAGTCGCTGCGGAACTACCCGGACGTGTCCGAGGTCTTCGACCGCGACGGATCCGATGCGATGCGCTGGTTCCTCATGTCCAGTGCCGTGCTCCGTGGCGGCAACCTCTCCGTCACGGAGGAGGGTATCCGTGCCGGAGTACGCGAGTTCATCCTGCCGCTCTGGAACTCCTGGTACTTCTTCGCGACGTATGCGAACGCCGCCGGCGGGCCGGACGGCGAGGGCTACGAAGCGAAGTGGCGGACGGATTCGGCCGACGTGCTCGATCGATACATCCTCGCCCGTACGGGGGACCTCGTTCGTGACGTCCAGGCCGACCTGGAGGGGCTGGACTCGACGACCGCGGCCGGGCGCCTGCGCGACTTCGCCGAGGTGCTGACCAACTGGTACATCCGTCGTTCCCGCGATCGCTTCTGGGCGGGGGTGACGGAGGATATCGCGAGCCGGGAGGCGTTCGACACGCTCTACACCGTGCTCGAGACGCTCTGCCGTGTCGCGGCGCCCCTCGTCCCGCTGATCGGCGAGCGGGTCTGGCAGGGACTGACCGGCGGACGCAGCGTGCATCTGCAGGACTGGCCGGACGCCGCGCTCTTCCCACGCGCCGATGAGGTGCGCGACGCGATGGACGCGGTGCGTGAGCTCTCCAGCGTCGGGAACGCGCTGCGTAAGAAGGAGAGGCTCAGGGTGCGGCTGCCCCTCGCACGGCTGACCGTCGTCTCGCCGGACGCCGAGACGCTCGCACCGTTCGAGGACATCCTGCGTGAGGAGCTGAACGTCAAGGAGGTCGAGCTCGTCACGCAGTCGGAGGCCACGGCGGCGGAGTACGGCATCAGCCATCGCCTGAGCGTCAACGCGCGTGCCGCCGGTCCACGTCTCGGGAAAGAGGTGCAGAAGGTGATCCACGCCGCGCGCTCCGGCGAATGGGGCACGCAGGGCGGCGTGGTCACGGCCGGCGGCATCGCGTTGGAGCCCGCCGAGTACGAGCTCGTCCTGGAGACAACCGGGCGTCCTGACGGCGAGGCGCTCGCGGTCGTCCCGACCGGCGGATTCGTGCTCCTCGACACCGCCACGACGCCGGAGCTCGAGGCCGAGGGGCTCGCACGCGACGTCATCCGCGCTGTGCAGGAGACCCGGAAGAACGCAGGCTTCGACGTGAGTGACCGGATCCGTCTCCAGCTGCGCTTCGACGATGACGACGACGCGCGGGCGGTGCGGCTGGCCTTCGAGGTCGCTGGAGTCGCCGAGGAGACGCTCGCGGTCGAGCACGCCGTGCTCGGGGTCGGGCAGGGGCTAGCCGCTGCCGAGCACACTGCGCAGATCCCGCAGGGCACCTATGCCAACCGCGGCGCGTTCGCGGTGGCCGTGAGCCGGATCGGGGGCACGTCGTGAACGATGACAGGGAGCGCGCGGACGCCGTGTACTCCGCGCTGCTGGAGAGGGCGGGCGAACGCTGGGTCCAGCCGCGCAAGGAGCGCACCGCGCGACTGCTCGAGCTGCTCGACGACCCGCAGAAGACGTATCGGGTCGTACACCTCACCGGGACCAACGGCAAGACGTCGACCGCGCGGATGATCGAGAGCCTGGTTCGTGCGCACGGACTGCGCACCGGCCTTTTCACCAGCCCGCACCTTGAGCGTTTCACCGAGCGGATCATGATCGACGGGGCGCCGATCGAGGATGCCGCCGTCGCGGACGCCTGGGAAGAGATCGAGCCCTTCGTCGGGATCGTCGACGCCGAGCTCGAGGGGGCAGGGGATGCGCCGTTGACCTTCTTCGAGCTCCTCACGGTGCTCGCGTTCGTCGCCGCCTCCGACGCCCCCGTCGACGTGCTCGTGCTGGAGGTCGGCATGGGCGGGGCCTGGGACTCGACGAACACGGCCGACGGCGACGTCGCGGTGTTCACGCCGATCGCCCTGGACCACGCAGACCGCCTCGGCGACACGATCGAGAAGATCGCAGGCGTCAAGGCCGGGATCGTCAAGGACGGAGCCTTCGTCGTCTCCTCCCGGCAGACCGCCGAGGCGGAGGAGGTGTTGCGCCGTGCGGCGAGCGAGCACGGCGCGACGATCGCCTTCGAGGGAGACGAGTTCGCGCTGGTCGAGCATCGGCTTGCCGTCGGCGGACAGCAGGTCACCGTCCGCGGGCTCGCGGGGGAGTACCGGGAGGGGTATCTTCCGCTTTACGGCGCTCACCAGGGACTCAACGCCGCGCTCGCGATCGCCGCCGTCGAGGCGCTGATCGGCGGCGGGGAGCGGCCGATCAGCGACGACGTCCTCGCGGACGGGCTTCACGGTGCGACCTCGCCCGGGCGGCTCCAGCTCCTGGGCGTCGCCCCGACCGTCGTCGTGGACGCGGCGCACAATCCGCACGGCGCGAACGCCCTCGCCCTTGCCCTGGCCGAGAGCTTCGACTTCGACGAGTGGGGAATCGTCCTGGGCGTCCTCTCCGACAAGGACGCCGCAGGCATCGTCGCGGCCCTTGCCCCGTCGGCCGCTCGCGTCTTCGCGACCGCCCCGGAGTCGGAGCGGGCTTCCGACGCGGATGCGCTGGCCGACCTCGTCGAGGCCACAGGCACGCGGGTGACCGTGCATCCGTCGCTCGCTGACGCCGCGGACGCCGCACGTGAGTGGGCCGCGTCAGCGGAAGGTCGTGCGGTGGCGATCGCCGGATCCGTCGTGCTCGCCGGGGAGGCGATCGCGCTGGCCGCGGAAGAGGACTGGAAGAGCGGGTGGCACGCATGAGCGCGGATCCTTCCCCGGTCCGGCGTCCGCGGGGTCTCGCGGAGAAGCTCGGTTCGATCGTGCTCGGCTTCGAGGCGATCGTGGTCGCGCTCGGCGGGTTGACGATCTATGGTCTTCGGGTGCTTCCCGAGGACGTCGAGCCGTGGTGGGCGATCGTCGGAGGCGGCGTGGTCGCCGTGACGATGATCGTCACGGCGGGGCTGCTGGCGAAGCGGGCCGGTGTCGTGCTGGGATGGGTCCTGCAGGCCATCGTGCTCGCTTCGGCCTTTCTGGTGCCCGCGATGCTGGTGATCGCGCTCATCTTCGGCGGGATGTGGGCCTATGCGATGATCGTCGGCGGACGTGCGGACCGCGCGGCCGCGCATCGGCCCTCCGGCCACGAGCCCCTGCAACCCTGACAGAAACATCGCGCGCACCGCGCGCAGACAGAGAGTGAGAGACATGCCCACCGAAGAGACCCTCGTCCTCGTCAAGCCCGATGGCGTCGCCCGCGGCCTGACCGGCGCCATCCTCGCCCGGATCGAGGCCAAGGGCTATGCCCTCGTGGACATCCGTCTCGTCGAGCCCGATCGTGAGGTCCTCGCCCGGCACTACGCGGAGCACGAGGGCAAGCCGTTCTACGAGCCGCTGTTGGAGTTCATGATGTCAGGACCGAGTGTCGCGATCCGTCTCGCCGGCAATCGTGTCATCGAGGGGTTCCGCTCGCTGGCCGGGACCACCGACCCGACCGTGGCCGCGCCCGGCACGATCCGCGGCGACTTCGGCCGTGACTGGGGGCTCGCGGTGCAGCAGAACCTGGTGCACGGTTCGGACAGCCCCGAGTCCGCGGCGCGCGAGCTCGGCATCTGGTTCGGCTGAGCACGGCGATCCGACACCATCGAGCGGCGACCTGGAGCGATCCGGGTCGCCGTCTTTCTCGTCTCGGCAGAGGCGCTCTCGGCTGAGGGCGCCGTATCCGGGCCGCGCGAAGGCGGACGAGGGTCAGCCGAGGACACCGCCGAAGAGCTCACCGAGGACGTCCAGGCCGGTGAACTGGGCGAGCGCGATGATCAGCGCGTACGCGAGGACCGACGCGAGCGGAATCCAGACCACGAGGCGCCCCGCTCGTTCCTGGCCCTTCTCGGACACGGGAAACGTTCCGTTCCGGAAGAGCTGCAGGATCGTCGCCAGGAAGGTCGGGATCGTGACCGCCCAGGTGAGCATGCACCACGGGCAGAGCGTGCGGATCTCGTAGAGGCTCTGCGAGATCAGCCAGCAGATGAAGGCGAAGGCGAAGGAGATCCCGAGGCCGAACAGACCCCAGAACCATCGCGGGAATCGAGCACCGGCGAGAAGGGCGACGCCGACGACGAGCGGCGCCATCCAGCCGGTGAGGCCGATGACGGGGTTGGGGAAGCCGAAGACCGATCCCTGCCACGAGTCGAGGTTCGCGCCGCACTGCACAAGGACGCTGAAGTTGCAGCTGAGGGCCGCATCAGGGTTCTGCAGCTGGGTGATCTTGTCCAGGGTGAGCTGGAACGCCGCCCACCACCCGACGACGCTGGCGACGATCAGCCAGATGGCGAAGCCGACGGGGCGGGTGTGCTGCGCGGTCATGGAGAGGATTATCGCAGGCGTTCGCTATGCGCACGGTGGGGCGTCGTCGAAGGGGCTGAAGGGCGTCGCGAAGCCCGACAATCGCGTCGGATGCCACGATGCGCGGATCGAGGTGCGATAATGGCACGGATGTCCTGCGCAGCCTGCGCCGTCGCCGGCATCGTTTGCAGACTTCGGAGGCCCAGGCCTCCACGCGATCAGAGCGTTCGCCGATCGCAGACCGAGTGAGTACGTGGCACGTGACAGTGCCGCACGAGATTTCACGGCGGTGCAGCCGCCGTGCAGGGAGCACGCCAGAGATGGCCGACGAGAACAATGACAACACCCCTACCCTCGACCTCGATGCGCTGCTGCCGGTAGATCCGGCCGGTGCGGGAGAGACCGAGCCGGACACGCCGGGGGGCTCCGGCGCCTCGCCCGTCGAGGCAGAGGGCGACGCCGGGGAGATGCCGACAGAGGTGACGCGTCCCGAGGAGAGCATCTCCGACGAGCCGGACGCCGCTTCCTCGGCCGAGCCGGAGGCGCAGAACGGGGCGTGGACCGAGAGCGAGACCGCGCCGCCGGCGGCCGAGGTCGGTCCCGAGGACGAGCCGCCGGTGGCCGGGTCCGCCGACGCCGCGCCGGCTGTGTCTGCGAACGGGGCAGACGGGACGTCTGAGGCGGACGGCATCGCCGGCATCGAGAGCTCGAAGGGTGTCTCTGCGCGTGTCGAGACCGTCTCGTCGGAGCAGAAGCAGGAGCCGGTGACGGCGGTCACGCTCGGTCTTCTGCCCGAGGTGTTCGTCTCGCGGGTCTCGACGCAGCTGCATTTCTATGCCCCCGAGGTCGCGCCCTTGCCGGCCCGTCCGTCGAAGGACATCGAGGAGCCCGCGGGCGCCGGGCGTCGCGGCCGTCGCCGCCGCGGTGGAGGAGAGGGCGACGAGCCCCGTGAGGATCAGCCCCGCCAGCGTCAGCGCGTCGTGGAGTACGTCACCGAGCCGCAGCGGATCAAGGGGTCGACCCGTCTCGAGGCGAAGAAGCAGCGCCGCCGCGACGGCCGTGATGCCGGGCGCCGTCGTCCGGTCGTGACCGAGGCCGAGTTCCTCGCCCGTCGGGAGGCGGTCGACCGTGAGATGGTCGTCCGGTCGAAGAACGGGCGCACGCAGATCGCGGTGCTCGAGGACAACGTGCTCGTGGAGCATTACGTCGCCCGGAATCAGGATGCCTCACTCATCGGCAACGTCTACCTCGGTCGCGTGCAGAACGTGCTCCCGAGCATGGAGGCCGCGTTCGTCGACATCGGTCGCGGACGCAACGCCGTGCTGTACTCGGGAGAGGTGGACTGGGACGGCGTCGAGACCGGCAACCAGCCACGGCGCATCGAGCTCGCGCTCAAACCGGGCGACAGAGTTCTCGTCCAGGTCACCAAGGACCCTGTGGGACACAAGGGTGCGCGCCTCACGAGCCAGATCTCGCTCCCCGGACGGTACCTCGTGTACGTGCCGAACGGGTCGATGAACGGCATCTCTCGCAAGCTCCCCGACACCGAGAGAGCGCGCCTGAAGCGCATCCTCAAGGAGGTCCTCCCCGAGTCCTCCGGCGTGATCGTGCGCACAGCGGCGGAGGGGGCGACCGAGGAACAGCTGACCAGGGACGTCCACCGCCTGACCGCGCAGTGGGAGCACATCCAGAAGCAGGTCGAGACGCAGCAGGCGCCCGCTCTCCTCCACGCCGAGCCCGATCTGCTCGTGAAGATCGTCCGTGACGTCTTCAACGAGGACTTCACGAAGATGCTGATCCAGGGTGCCGATGCGGGCCGTACGATCCGCACGTACCTCGAGAGCGTCGCCCCCGACCTCCTCGAGCGTGTCGAGGCCTACGAGGACGACGTCGACCCGTTCGACGCGTTCCGGATCACCGAGCAGATCGAGAAGGCGCTGGATCGCAAGGTCTGGCTGCCCTCGGGCGGCTCGCTCGTGATCGATCGCACCGAGGCGATGACCGTGGTCGACGTCAACACCGGCAAGTTCGTGGGCTCGGGCGGGAACCTCGAGGAGACCGTCACCAAGAACAACCTCGAGGCGGCCGAGGAGATCGTCCGCCAGCTGCGTCTGCGCGATATCGGCGGGATCATCGTCGTGGACTTCATCGACATGGTGCTCGAGTCCAACCGGGACCTCGTCCTCCGTCGTCTCGTGGAGTGCCTGAGTCGCGACCGTACGAAGCACCAGGTCGCCGAGGTCACCTCGCTCGGACTCGTGCAGATGACGCGCAAGAAGCTGGGCCTCGGCCTCCTGGAGACCTTCAGCGAGGCGTGCGAGGTCTGTGCGGGGCGTGGCATCATCGTGCATCACGACCCCGTCGTGAAGCATCGCGCCGCGGCATCCGGCGGCTCCGGCCGCCGTCAGCGCGGCGGGAACGGCAACGGCCAGCAGCAGGCGCCACAGGCTCCTGCCGCGAGCGGCAACGGGGGGACGCACGGCATCCCCGAGGGTGCGAAGTCTGCGCTCGCGCAGATCGCCGCGTCGACCATCGTCGCGGCCCCCGAGAGTGACGAGGTCACGGCCGTGGCCGTGCTGCCGCCTGCCGAGGCTGCTGCCGCTGACCGGCCGAAGAAGTCCCGCAAGAAGCGCTCCGAGCGCAAAGGACCGCGCACCGAGACCGAGCAGCTGCTGGACTCGGTGCTGGACGCGCTCCCCGAGCCGAAGGCGCCGGGGCAGGGACGCAGCAGGCGCCGGGTGACCACCGCGGCGTTGTCCGCGGGAACCGCGGTCGTGCACGCTTCGGACGGCGCGGACGGAGCGGCGTCGGCAATCGGCTCCGACCCGGCCGCTTCAGCGGTCGCGTCTGGGGACGCGTAATCCTGAGGCGATCAACCTCCGCACGAGCTGTTTGCTGGTGACGTGTTCCGCGCCGCCGGCGATCAGCCCTGCCACGGCCTCAGCGGGGACGTCGTAGTGGTCGAGATCGAAGGACCGGCGGGGGAGGTCGTGTGCCGTGGCGAAGGCGTGCAGCTCATCGATGCTCTCATCGCTGACCAGATGGGCCCAGAGCCTGCCGTGTGCCGGCCATACCGGCTCGTCGATGAGGATC
Source organism: Microbacterium sp. S308A+ (assembly GCF_049800815.1). Taxonomy (NCBI): domain Bacteria; kingdom Bacillati; phylum Actinomycetota; class Actinomycetes; order Micrococcales; family Microbacteriaceae; genus Microbacterium; species Microbacterium sp. S308A+. The sequence continues at coordinate 178,624 of NZ_JBNAFT010000001.1, forward strand.
GTCATCCCGCGATCCTACGCGCGGGTCGGAGGGTAGGACGCGGACCGCGACACGGGTCGTCGACTTTGCAGGACTCCCGGAACATCCGGTAAAGTAGCTCCTTGGTGCACCGTGCCGTCTGTCCCACTCGGGCGCGCGGAAAGCCATCGCGCCCGCCACTGCGGTTCCCTCTGCTGTGGCGCGAAGCAGGCACAGTCTTCCCGTGAGAGTACGGAGCTGCAGGGCTCCCCAATGAAACAGGTGTGAAGTGGTTTACGCAGTAGTGCGCGCCGGCGGTCGGCAGGAGAAGGTCGAGGTCGGCACGATCGTCCAGCTTGACCGTCAGAAGGCTGCCCAGGGCGAGAAGATCGAGCTGCCGGCTCTTCTCCTCGTCGACGGCGACAAGGTCACCACCGACGCCGCCGCGCTCGCGAAGGTGAAGGTCACCGCCGAGGTCATCGGCAACCTCCGCGGCCCGAAGATCGTCATCCAGAAGTTCAAGAACAAGACCGGCTACAAGAAGCGCCAGGGTCACCGTCAGGACCTCACGCGCGTCAAGATCACCGGCATCAAGTAAGCACGGAAGAGGCTGAGAGATGGCACACAAAAAGGGCGCGAGCTCGACCCGCAACGGGCGTGACTCCAACGCGCAGCGACTCGGCGTGAAGCGCTTCGGCGGACAGACCGTCAACGCCGGCGAGATCATCGTCCGCCAGCGCGGCACGCACTTCCACCCCGGCGTCAACGTCGGCCGTGGTGGCGACGACACGCTGTTCGCTCTGGCCGCAGGCGCGGTGCAGTTCGGCACGAAGGGCGGCCGCAAGGTCGTCAACATCGTCGCCGGCGCCGAGTAAGCAGCACAGCGAGACATCCGGACGGGGCGGGCTTCGGCTCGCCCCGTCCGCGTATCCCCGAGGAGATTCCGACATGGTCACCTTCGTCGACACCGTGACGCTGCACCTGCGCGCGGGCAAGGGCGGCAACGGCTGCGTGTCGGTGCACCGGGAGAAGTTCAAGCCGCTCGGGGGGCCGGACGGCGGCAACGGCGGGGACGGCGGCGACGTCGTGCTTCTCGCCGACCCTCAGGTGACGACATTGCTGTCTTATCATCACTCGCCGCATCGCTCGGCGGGAAACGGCGGCTTCGGAATGGGTGACCACCGTTCGGGCGCGATGGGGGAGGAGCTCGTGCTCCCTGTGCCGGTGGGAACCGTGGTGAAGTCTCCCGTCGGCGACGTCCTCGCCGACATGATCGTCCCTGGCGAGCGTTTCGTCGTCGCGCCGGGAGGACGAGGAGGGCTGGGGAATGCGGCGCTCGCCACACCCAAGCGCAAGGCCCCCGGCTTCGCCCTGCTCGGCACGCCGGGTTTCGAGGGCGATGTCGTCCTCGAGCTCAAGACGGTGGCCGACGTGGCCCTGGTCGGCTTCCCCTCGGCAGGCAAGTCGAGCCTGATCGCGGCGCTCTCAGCGGCCAGGCCCAAGATCGCCGACTACCCCTTCACCACCCTTCACCCCAACCTCGGCGTCGTTCAGGCGGGCGACGTCCGCTACACCGTCGCCGATGTCCCGGGGCTCATCGAGGGCGCAAGCGAAGGCAAGGGACTCGGCCTCGACTTCCTCCGACACGTCGAGCGCTGCTCCGCGCTCCTGCACGTGCTCGACTGCGCGACGCTCGAGCCTGGCCGTGACCCGCTGACGGATCTCGACGTCATCCTCGCCGAGCTTGCCGCCTACGAGGTTCCGGAGGGGCAGGTCCCGCTCCGGGACCGCCCTCAGCTCGTCGCGCTGAACAAGATCGACGTCCCCGAGGCGCGCGACCTCGCCGACCTCGTCCGGCCGGAGCTCGAGTCCCGCGGCTTCCGTGTGTTCGAGATCTCCGCCGCCTCGCACGAAGGGCTGCGTCCGCTCACCTTCGCACTCGGCGAGATCGTCGAGGAGCACAGGACGCTGCAGGCGGTCGAGGTGCCGAGGGAGCGGATCGTGATCCGGCCCAGGGGAGCGGTGAAGGACTTTGAGATCCGTGTCGAGGGCGGCACATACGGCAACATCTACCGGATCCTCGGGGAGAAGCCGGTGCGCTGGGTACAGCAGACCGACTTCCAGAACGAGGAGGCGGTGGGCTTTCTCGCAGACAGGCTGGAGAAGCTCGGCGTCGAGGACGAGCTCTTCCGGCTCGGCGCGACGGCCGGCTCCACGGTCGTGATCGGCCCCGGCGACAGCATCGTGTTCGACTGGGAGCCATCGATGACCTCGGCGGCCGAGCTCATCACCGCGCCGCGAGGCCTGGACTCCCGGTTCGACCCGAACACCCGTCGGACCACGAGCCAGCGGCGCGAGCGTTACCACGAGCGCATGGACGCGAAGGCCGCTGCCCGTGCCGAGCTCGAGGCCGAGCGCCTCGCGGCCAAGGAGGCCGGTCGCGGTGCCGAGCGTCCAGAGGGCGAGGCGTGAGCGCGCACACCCGCGGCGAGCTCGCGTCGGCGGAGCGGATCGTCGTGAAGGTCGGCTCCTCGTCGATCAGCGGCGAGTCGGCCTGGCGGATCCCGGTGATCGTCGACGCCCTCGCGGCCACACATGCGCGCGGAGCGGAGGTCGTCCTCGTCTCCTCCGGCGCGATCGCGTCCGGGATCCCCCTCCTTCAGCTCGACGCCAGGCCGACCGACCTCGCCACGCAGCAGGCGGCCGCCGCCGTCGGGCAGAACGTGCTCGTCTACCGCTACCAACAGGCGTTGCAGCCGCACGGGATCGTCGCAGGGCAGGTCCTGCTCACCACGGGCGACCTGGAGCATCCGACGTCCCGGAGCAATGCCCGTCGCGCGATGGAACGGCTGCTGGGTCTGCGTGTGCTGCCGATCGTGAACGAGAACGACACGGTCGCGACGCAGGAGATCCGGTTCGGCGACAACGACCGGCTCGGAGCGCTCGTGGCGCAGCTGATCGGTGCTGATGCCCTCGTGCTTCTCAGCGACGTCGATTCCCTGTACACGAAGCCGCCGTCGGACCCGACGGCCGAGCCGCTGGACGTGATCCCCGCCGGCGCGGACCTCTCCGGGCTGGAGTTCGGCGCCAGCGTCGTGAACGGCGTCGGCACAGGCGGAGCGGCGACGAAAGCGTCAGCCGCACGCCTTGCCTCGGCATCGGGGGTCGGAGTGCTGGTCACCAGCGCCGACCTGGTGGCGCAAGCCCTTGCCGGCGACCAGGTCGGGACCTGGTTCGAGCCGGTCTCCGCGCTCGCCTGACCTCCGTTGCGCAGGTCCGTCGCGCTGCGTTCCCATGGTCCTTGCGCCGTTCTCGAGGGCCGAGCCCTCGCTATGCTGGCGGGATGACCGCCGACTCCGTCGTGACCGCCTCCGCATCCGTCGATATGTCCGGCGCGATCGACGATCCGACGACGCGGATGCGTCGGGCCAAGGACGCGGCCCGAGAGATCGCCCGGCTCACGAGCGGGGACAGGGCTCGCGCGCTGGAGGCCATCGCTCTCGGCCTCGAGCAGCGGACGGAGGAGATCGTGGCCGCCAACGCCACGGATCTGGATCGCGGGCGGGGGGAGGGCATCGGTGACGCTCTCCTGGATCGGCTCCGGCTCGACGAGCAGCGGATCGTGGCGCTGGCGGCCGCGGTCAGGGACATCGCGCGTCTTGCCGATCCGGTGGGCCAGGTCGTGGGCGGGCACCGACTCCCCAACGGCGTCGCGCTGGAGCAGGTGCGGGTGCCGTTCGGCGTCGTCGGCGTCATCTACGAGGCCCGTCCGAATGTCACCGTGGACATCGCCGCGCTCGCCCTCCGCTCCGCGAACGCCGTGGTTCTCCGTGGCGGGAGCGCGGCGCGCGCGTCCAACACGGTGCTCGTCGGGATCATGCGCGACGCGCTGGCGGGTGTGGGGGTCACGCCGGAAGCCGTCCAGACCGTCGACGACTTCGGCCGTGACGGCGCTCATGCCCTGATGCAGGCTCGCGGGCTGATCGACGTCCTCGTACCGCGCGGCAGTGCAGCGCTCATCGAGACGGTGGTGACGGAGTCCACCGTGCCGGTGATCGAGACCGGTGCGGGCAACGTGCATGTCGTGCTCGACGAGACCGCCCCCGAGGACTGGGCGCGAGAGATCGTGGTGAACGCGAAGGTGCAGCGCCCGAGCGTCTGCAACGCCGTGGAGACGGTCCTGGTCCTCAGAGCTGCGGCAGAACGGCTGATCCCGGGGATCGTCGATGCTCTGGACGCCCATGGCGTGACGGTTCACGGTGACCAGACGGTCGCCGCGCTCGCGTCGGGGATCGTCCCGGCGACCGAGGAGGACTGGGCGACGGAGTATCTGAGTCTCGACCTCGCGATGCGCGTGGTCGACTCGCTCGACGAAGCGCTCGATCACATCCGTTCCTACAGCACGGGACACACGGAGGCGATCGTCACCACCGACTCCCGGAACGCCGACCGTTTCCTCGCCGAGGTCGACTCCGCCGTGGTGATAGTCAACGCATCCACCCGTTTCACCGATGGCGGTGAGTTCGGCTTCGGGGCGGAAGTGGGCATCTCGACCCAGAAACTCCATGCCAGAGGGCCGATGGGATTGACCGAGCTGACCAGCACGAAGTGGTTGGCGCGCGGAAGCGGGCAGACCCGGGCCTGAGGACTAGAATGGAGGCGCGTACCCCGCCCGGTCACCCCTTGGAGAATCGATGAACCTCGCTGCCCACCTCGCGCTGGTCGCGTCCGAAGCCGAGTCCCACGGAGGGAACGTGGCGCTGGAGACGGTCGTCTTCGGGATCATCGCGGCCGCCGTGTTCGCTCTCCTCGGGCTCGTCACCTTCTCATACCGCAATGTCGCCAACCGTCACTCGGCCAAGGCCGAGGCATGGGCCGCCGAGCACGGCAAGGACGGTCACGGAGCGGGGCACGGCCACTAGGTCGCGAGAATGACGACGTCGCGCGCACCTCGCATCGGTGTGATGGGGGGAACGTTCGACCCGATCCACCACGGCCATCTCGTCGCTGCCAGCGAGGTCGCGCACTCCTTCGGGCTCGACGAGGTCGTCTTCGTCCCCACGGGCCGCCCCTGGCAGAAGAGCGACGTCACCCCCAGCGAGCATCGCTATCTCATGACGGTGATCGCCACCGCATCCAATCCGTCGTTCACGGTGAGCCGCGTCGACATCGATCGCGAGGGGCCGACCTACACGATCGACACGCTGCGGGACCTCAAGCGGGAGCGCCCGGACGCGGAGCTCTTCTTCATCACGGGCGCGGATGCCGTGGCGCAGATTCTCAGCTGGAGGGATCATGATGAACTCTGGGATCTGGCCCATTTCGTCGCTGTCTCCCGACCAGGGCACGTCCTCAGCACGGACGGGCTCCCGAGCGACGACGTGAGTCAGCTGGAGGTTCCGGCCCTGTCGATCTCGTCGACAGACTGTCGCGCACGGGTCGAGGCCGGCAATCCCGTCTGGTATCTCGTCCCGGACGGTGTTGTCCAGTACATCGCGAAGCATCATCTGTATCGGAGCAAGGCATGAGCACATCGGATCAGCACGGAGGGGCCCCGCTGACGCGCAAGCAGCTGCGGGAGGCGCGTCTCACCGGTGCGACCGCGGTCATCACCGAGGAACAGGCGCACGAAGCCCGCGCCGCCCGGCGGGAGCGCGATCGGGCCGACGCCGCAGCCACGCCGGCGACCCCGCCACCGTCCTCGCAGGACGCCGCCCCCCTGATGCCCTCGGCGTCCGACGCGGCGGAGCCGTTGTTCGCCGGAAGTCCCGCCGATTCCACCGCGCCGGCCCCGCCCGTCGTCGCCGCGGGCACGGCACCGGAGGTCTCCTCCGCGGCGCCGGACGAAGGGGCGAGGCGACCGCTGACCCGCCGTGCCGTCCGCGAGCGGGTCCGTACCGCCCCCGTCCCTGTCGCCGACGCGGATGGCGCGGACGACGCCGTGCCGGTGGACGCCGGTGAGCGGCCCGCCGCATTCCTTCTCCCTCCAGACACCCCGGCCGAGGCGGAGACGGGAGTCCCCGAGAGCGTAGACGCGGACGCGGAAGAGCAGGTCGAGAACGTCGACGCCTTGCCACCTGTCTCGGCGTTCCTCTCCTGGTCGGTGGAATCCGAGGAGCCCCCGGCGGTCGAGAGCTCCTCGGTTTTCGAGGCGGTGCGTCGTCGTGACGCCCGAGCGGGCTCGACACCGGTTCCGACGGCCACGGCCCCTGCCGTTGATCCGGCGCAGGACACCGCTCCCGGACACGCGGAAGAGGACCCCGTCCTGCCAAAGGCAGCGGTCGATCCTGCATCACCTGTCCGTTCCGCCGCTGCGCCCCTCTTCCCCGCCTCGTCGGCCACCGATCCGGTCTTCCCGGCAGACGACGAGCGGACGTCCGCACCGGCGGATCGAACCCCGCCGGTGGAGGAGCACTCTTCGTCGTGGACGGAGCGCATTCCTCCGCGGCCTGAGCGGATCCCTCCGAGGGAGGAGCCGATCCTGTCCGCTCCGGAGCCCCGCGGTCGCGTCACGTCGTCGCCGGTCGTCACCGAGGGCTTCGGGGCCGCGGTCCTCGACTCCGGCGAGAACGCAGGGGAGGTGAGCCGCCCTACGCCCCGCTCCTTCGACGATCTGCTGTCGACCGACAGCGCCGGGTCGCAGCATGCGGCCCCGAACGCGTTGATCTTCCAGCAGCCGGGCGGCCCCTCCCTCTCCGGTCCGGTGGCTTCGACGGGCGAGATCCTCGTGACCGGGAGCTATGAGCTGCCGGAGGGGCTGGGATCTCAGGGGCATGCGAAGGGGACGGCTGACGGCAAGGAGGTCGACGCGTTGCTCATCGACGGCGAGCTTCCTCCGGCGTCTTCGCCGACGCCCATCGCCGCCAGCGCCGCGATCAGCACCATCAAGCCCGCCGGTGAGGTGATCCGCCCTGCGGAGCCGGAGAAGAGCAACCGGCTGATGGTCGCTCTCACGATCACGGCGGGAGCCCTCGCCGTCGCACTGGTGGGTGCGTTGATCGTCGCCATCACGACAGGAGCCTTCTCTTGATGCAGTCCTCTGCGGCGGCGAACGAGATGCTCAGGATCGCGGCCGAGGCCGCGGCGTCGAAAGGTGGGGAGGATCTGATCGCTCTCGATGTCTCGGAGCCGCTTCCTCTCGTCGACGTGTTTCTCCTCGTGACCGGCAACAGCGAGCGCAACGTCGCTGCGATCGCCGATGAGATCGAGGATCGTCTCGTGGCGGCAGGGCACAAGCGCGTCCGTCGTGAGGGACGCGCCGAGGCTCGCTGGGTGCTGCTCGACTTCGGCGATCTCATCGTCCACGTCTTCCACGAGCAGGAAAGGGTCTACTACGGTCTGGAGCGGCTGTGGAAAGACTGCCCGGTCCTTCCGGTCCCGTCCGTTCAGGGTGCCACCGACTGACCGGCGTCCTTCTCCTCGGCACGGGAACACCGAAGGCCCTGCGCTCTCTGCGGAGACAGGGCCTTCGGCATGGCGGCGTCCTATGGGCGGCCTCAGGCGTCGCGTCGGGCGACGGCTGCGGTGCCGATCGCCAGCGCCGCGGCGGGCCAGGTGATCGTGATCAGGATGTCCCGTGCCAGGACGTCGCGAACGGCGTCGATCGGCTGGGTCAGTGTCGCGGTCGCGTGCGAGAACATCAGGTCGGAGAGGACCCGCGCCCACTCCTGCTCGGCCGCGAGCGTCAGCAGCACGGGAAGGACGAGCAGCAGCACGAGCACGATCGTGATGGTCAACGCCTCGGAACGGACGATCGCGGCCACGCCGAGACCGAGCACGCTCGTGAGGGCGAGCACCGCGGCACCCCCGACGACGATCGGAAGGAGGACGCCGAGGTCGAAGGCGATCGTGCGACCGCCGACGACGAAGACCACAGCCGACGCGGCGAGAGAGAGCACGAGCAGAATGACCCCGAGGACGAAGATCGAGACGAAGAGCGTGGCCGCCTTGGCCAGCATCGTCCGCACACGGCGAGGGGCCGCCGCGAACTGCGTGCGGAGTGAGCCGGAGGAGTGCTCCTTGGCGTAAAGGCCCGCACCGGTCATCGTCGCGGCGATCTGCGCGAACAGCAGACCGATGGTGGCAAAGGAGAAGAACGGTGCCTCCGTCAGGCCGGAGGCAGAGAAGCTCAGGGTCGCGAGGAACGAGAGCGCGAAGGAGAGACCGCCGCCGATCAGCAGGACGACATGGGTGGAGCGCAGGCTGAAGAGGGCGATGGTCTCGGCGCGGACGAGACGTCCGAAAGTGATCCGGGCGGGGCCGGCCTGGGAGCGGTAGGGCGGGACGACGGCGCCCGCGGTGGTGGACGGTCCCGGCGTGGCGGGTGAGCTGAGAGAGGTCATTTTTCGTTCGCGATCGTTCAGGCCGCTGCGGTGGCCGGGTGGGTGCGGTATTCGACGGCGTTGTCGGTGAGGGCCAGATAGGCCTCTTCGAGGGATGCCCGTTGAGGGGAGAGCTCGTGGAGATCGAGGTCGAGAGCGGCCGCGTGGCGGGCGATGCGTGCGGCGGGTATCCCCTCGACCTCGAGTGCGCCGTCGTCGGTCGTCGTGACGATCCCGCCCTCGGCGCGGAGCCGCTCGGCGAGCGTGGCCGGGTCGGAGGCGTGGACGCGGATGCGATCGCGACCGGCGGATCCCAGGAAGTCGGAGATGGGGGCGTCGGCGAGGATCCGTCCCCGACCGAGGACGATGACGCGATCTGCGGTCTGGGAGACCTCGCTCATCAGATGGGAGGAGAGCAGGACGGTGCGTCCTTCGGCGGCGAGGGAGCGGACGAAGGAGCGGATCCAGAGCACTCCTTCGGGGTCGAGGCCGTTTACCGGCTCGTCGAGGAGGATCGTGTGCGGGTCGCCGAGGACGCTCGCGGCGATTCCGAGGCGTTGCCGCATGCCGAGGGAGAACCCGCCGACGCGGCGACGGGCGGCGGGGGACAGGCCGGTGAGGTCCAGCACCTCGTCCACCCTGGCGTGGCCGATCCCGTTGGTCGCGGCGAGCATCCGAAGATGAGCGCGGGCGGTGCGGCGGGGGTTCACCGCCGATGCGTCCAGCAACGCGCCGACCTCGGTCATCGGGGCCGAGTACGTCGCGAACGGGCGTCCGTTCACCTGCACGCGGCCCTCGTCAGGCCGGTCCAGACCGAGGAGCATCCGCATCGTGGTCGACTTCCCCGCACCGTTCGGTCCGAGGAACCCCGTGACCGTCCCGGGCTGCAGCACGAACGAGACGTCGTCGACCGCGGTCTTCGCCCCGAAACGCTTGGACAGGTGTTCTGCCGTGATCATATGACCGAGTCTATGAACCAAGGGGACGGGTGCTCATCCACCCAGCGGATGATTTCTCGATCCCCCGGTCGGAGGAGGAGACCGCAGGCTCTTCAAGCGGCATCATCGGCCGCAGGGAATGCGGTACAGGCGGGTGGCGGGGATGTCGATACGGGAGCTCTCGTCGGCCTCGCGATAGCAAGAGGCGACGGGCGTCGGGAGTGAAGACGGGTCCTCGCGCCGGGGAGAGGAGACCCCTACCACCCAGAGCGCCCGGTCCGTGTCGACGGCGATGTCAGCGTTCTCCCCGCTCCAGGGCACGGTACGGAGCGGATCCACGCTGGTCACGATCCGGAGGGCGAGAGGCGCCCGCGGACCCCGGACCGAGTCGGCCTCGATCTCCTGGACGAAATCATCGTCCCCGGCGGAGAGTGCGAAGCCCAGCGCGACTCCTCCCTGACCATAGCGCTGCTGGACGATGAGGAGATCGCCGACGCGGGCGTCGGCCTGGATATGCGAGACGGCCGCCGGAAAGTCGTCTCTCGGGGATGGCGGCGTCGTCAGTACAGAGACGGTGTGCCAGCCCGTCGCTCCGACGAGGCCGATCGCCAGAGCCCCGGCGAGGAGGCGTGCGACGAGAAGGTCCGGTGCATGTCGTCGTCGACGGACCGGATCGCGGCGCGCGCGAGTGACGGCCCCGACCGCCGCGCCGGCGAGGAGCGCGACTCCTAGAGAGATCCAGAGCAGATAGCGCCAGCTCACCGCCGGCTGCACGATGACGGAGACGAGGACGAGGATCACGACCGGTGTCGCGACGAGCGCCACGGCCAACGCGGCAGGACGGCGAGGCGATGCCACGACCACCGTGAGCAGACCCATCAATACCATCACGGCGATCATGGTCACCGGAGCGGCGAAACCTCTGCCGGTCATTCCCGCGGCCTTCGCGACAGCCCACGACACCGTGTCCGCGTCGATCGGCGCGACCCACTCGATCTGTCCGCCCTGCGATCGCGCGCTCCCCAGCAGAAGCAGCGTCGCCGCCGCCCAGGGCGCGCTTGCGGCGGTCCAGGTGAGCAGGGCGCGCCGGGAGCGGGTGAGGAGCATTGTCGCGACGATCGCCGTCGCTGCGAACGGCTGCATGAGCACGGCGAAGACTCCGGTGACCGCATATCCGGTCCAGGCGCCGATCCGTGCCGATGGCCCGAGGTCTTCGCAGAGCGCGCGGTCGAGGAGGAGCGTCGCCAACGAGACGGCGCAGAGCGCGAGCGTGTACGGTCGGGCGTTGGCTGCCTGGGAGAGCGCCGCTCCGTTGACGGCGAGCATTGTGCCTGCCGTCACCGCTGCTGCCCGCCCCCACCAGCGCAGAGCGAGGGCGCCGAGCGCCGCGACGGCGCCGCCGAAGGCCAGCGCCGACCAGATCCGCATGCCGGTGTCGAGACCGGTGAGGCCGGAGAACAGGTGGACGAGCGCGTAGTACGGAGCGATCACGGCATCGACGTGCGAGGTCGCGGCCATCATGTCGCCGATATCCAGCGCTGCGTACTGTCGAGTCGCGTACTCGTCCCGCCAGAGGGGCTGCATCGCGCTCAGCCACGCCGCGAGTGCCAGCGCCAGCGCGACGGGACCGGCCACCGAGAGGGCCGAGGTCCATCGGGCGGCATGCGGGAGGGGTCGCTGCCCGCTCCATCCTCGCTGTTCGGCCTCCACGATCCCTCCATGGTGTGCGTCGGATGTGCCCTGACGCGAGAAAACCCCCGGTCTCCCGAGGGTTTTGACGTGGACCTGAGGGGACTCGAACCCCTGACCCCCTGCATGCCATGCAGGTGCGCTACCAGCTGCGCCACAGGCCCATGTGCTGCTCGCGGACTTCCGCGACAACTTGTTCAGCGTACTACATGCGTCGAGAGCGGCGCCAATCCGTCTCCGGGAACGCGGAGCCGGGCGTGTCATCGCCGAGCAGCTGCCGAGGCACCGCTGCCTCGCCACGCCGCTCTGCCCCGGTACGGCGGAACAGTGCAGGACGGCGCGGCGTTGCACCCTCGTGTGAGCACCCTCCAGAGCATCGTCATCGGCGCGGGGCAGGCGGGGCTCTCCGCCTCCTATCACCTGCGTAGGCTCGGCGTCGATCATGTCGTGCTCGATGCGAATGCCGCCCCCGGCGGTGCATGGCAGCATCGCTGGGACGCCTTGACCATGACAGACGTGCATGGCGTCGCCGAGCTGCCGGGCGCGACCCGTCCTCCGCGGGACGGGCGTCGCGCCAACCAGGTCGTCCCCGATTCCTTTGCGCATTACGAGCGGACGCATGCGCTCCCTGTCATCCGTCCGGTGAGAGTGGACAGGGTGACCGACGACGAAGGTGTCCTCGTGGTCCATGCCGATGCCGGAGAGTGGAAGGCCAGGACGCTCGTCAACGCGACGGGCACCTGGACCCGGCCCTTCGTTCCCCACTACCCGGGCGCCGGGAGCTTCCTCGGAGAGCAGCTCCACACGGCGCACTATCCAGGGCCTGAGCATTTTCGGGGCCGTCGCGTCCTGGTGGTCGGCGGAGGGGCCTCGGCTGTCCAGTTCCTCGGCGCGCTGGCACCGATCGCCGAGACGACGTGGGTCACTCGACGCGAGCCGGTGTGGCGCACCGACGACTTCACACCCGAGGCGGGAGCGGCGGCCGTCGCGCTCGTGGAGCAGCGGGTCGCCCAGGGGCTGCCGCCGGAGAGCGTCGTGAGCGTCACCGGGCTCGCACTGCGCGCACAGGAGCGCGAGGCGGAACGTCTGGGGGTCTACGCGGCTCGCCGACCGATGTTCGCACGGATCGAGCCGGACGGGGTGCGGTGGTCGGACGGCTCGTTCGTGCCGGTCGACGTGATCCTCTGGGCGACCGGGTTCCGGCCCGCGATCGGGCACCTCGCCCCTCTGCGCTTGCGCAGCGCGGCGGGCGGGATCCCGCTCGACCACGCGGGCCGGGGCACGACTGCGGCGACGGACGCGCGCATCCAGCTTGTCGGCTACGGCCCGTCGGCGAGCACGATCGGCGCCAACCGTGCGGGGCGGACGGCCGCCCGAGGCGTCCGCCAGTTCCTGGCGGCGTCCGAGGCGCCGGTCATGATCTGGAAGCCATCGGGTGCACAGGACGCGGTCAGCGAGCGTCGAGCGTCAGGTGGCGGCTGATGCCGGTGGCATCGGCGGCGAGGGCTCCGACCTTCGTGCCGATGCAGAGGCTCACGAAGATGAGCGGCGCCGCGGCGAGGGCCTGCGCGTCGAAGGACGCGAGTGCGACGAGCCCTACTGTCCCCGGGACGAGCAGGAGGAAAGCAGGCTGGAAGGAGACGGTTGCCGGGACCGCGAGCGTCGCGCGCTCGACCACCCGTGCGGCGAGGAAGAGGAGCGCGGCGGTCACACCGGTTGCGATCGTGCTCCCTGTCATCGGCGACAGCAGCATGAGCGCGGAATAGGTGCCGATCATGATCAACACGGTCGCCATGGTCAGGCGGAACCCTGAGCCGAAGGAGAGACCGACCCCGACGGCCAGCACGACCACTCCGATCCAGGAGAGCCAGAGCGGCGGTACGGCCGCCCATCCCGGCTGGCCGACCACTCGCGCTGTCTCACCGACGAGAGCCGCCGACTCGGGATCGATGCGCAAGCCGGTGATCGTGGCGCCGGCGAAGATCCCCGCGGCCATGAAGGCGAGCAGGATGAGTCCGTAGATCAGTCGTGAGGCGCCGGTGACGATGTCTGCCGCTGTGAGTTCCAGGAGGGCGTTGGTGATCAGTGCGCCGGGAACAAGGATGGCGATCGGTGCGCAGACGGCGAAGAGCGGGACGTTCCCGATTCCGAGGACCGCCGCCGCGGTGCCCACGGCGACCGTGGAGAGGAACGCGACGACGAACGGCACCACCGCAGCGGCCGAGCGGAAGCGCTCGGCCATGACGATGATGCTGCCGACGACGGCTCCGACGAGAAGGACGAGTGCGATGGACCACCACGGGCAGCGGAAGAGCACCCCGAGACCGGCGGACAGAAGCGCTCCCCCGAGGACGCGCTGCAGAGCGGGATGACGGCGACGGATCGCCCGGATCCGGTCGATGTGGTGCGGGGTCGCGTGGAGGCCGATCCGTCCGGCCTCCACGCGACGCGCGAGACGACTGGCGTGGGCCGCCTGGCGGAAGGACAGGTCGCGACCGGTCGCAGTGCTGATTGTCGTCGACCCCGGGATCCCAGTACGGCTGACGAGGACCTGCTGTGGCAGGACCGCGAACTCCAGCCGTTCCTCGGCGGCCGTGACCGTGCTCGCCCGTTCCAGGGTTCCGCGAACGTCCGTGACCGAGACTCCTCCGTCCAGGAGGAGGGCGCCGAGGGCGCCGAGGACGACCTCGGCGGACGAAGAGACGGAGCTAGGCATCAGAGAGATCGTAGAGCTCCGACGGCCCGCGCACGATGACGTTCTCAGTGCCCCGGAGTCGAGGGCGCGCCGAGCCAGGCCGTCAGGACAGCACGACGCAGGGCGTTCGCGCGCGCCGCGAAGTCTCGTTGCCGGCGCACGTACTCAGCTTTTCCTTGGGTGGTCTCGATCGGTACCGGGCGCACGCCCCAGGCCGACAGATCGTAGGGCGCGGCCTCCATGTCGAGCAGACGGATGTCGCGCGCGAGCTCGAAGGCGTCGAGCAGGAGCTCACCGGGAACGAGCGGCCCGAGCTTCATCGCCCACTTGTAGACGTCCATCCCCGCGTGCAGGCATCCGGGCTGCTCCGACATCGGCTGGGACTCGCGGGTCGGGGCGAGACGGTTGCGTTGGGCCGCGTCGGGGGTGAAGAACCGGAACGCGTCGAAGTGGGTGCAACGCAGGTCATGCGTTTCGACCACGGCGTCGGTGCCGGCAGCGCCCAGCCTGAGCGGCACGGGGTGACGATGCTCCTCGGCGCGGTAGACCATCGCCCACTCGTGCAGACCGAAGCAGCCGAACTGCCCGGGGCGTGCGGCCGTCCGGCGCAGGATCCGTTCGATCAGCGCGGCGAGCTCGGGCTTCTCGTCCGCGAACGCCGCGGAGTCGGGCGCGGCAGAGCCGCCTGCCGCACCCGGGGAATACCACCGCCAGGAGACTCGCTCCCCGGCGTCGGTCAGTTCGACTCCTGCACCGGGATGCCAGCGCCGCAGCTGCGACGGGCGATACGAGTAGTAGGTGAAGAGGAAGTCCCAGACCGGATGCCTCTCGCCCCTTGCCGTGCGCTCGCGATGGGCCGCGGTGAGCCGGTCCGCGCGCTCCGCATGAGACTCGGCGCGCGCGTGCCATTCGGCGGCCGCGAGGACGGTGCGATCCAGGGACATGAGGCGACCGCTCAGCGGACGATCCCGGCCTCGACGAGCTTCTCCAGGATTCCGGCGCCGTCTTCGGCGCTCACCCAGGGCACGGCCTCCTCGGAGTGGTCGTCGACGACAGCACGTCCGCCGGCGAGCACGGCCTCGGCGGGAAGGAGCCGACGGATGGCGATACCCGCGACCGCGTCCGGATGCTCGGCGAGGAACTGTGAGTAGATCGCCTCGTCGTGCTGTCCGTCGTCGCCGATCAGCAGCCACCGCACTCGGGGGAACTCGGTCGCGAGCCGGCGCAGGTTGGCGAGCTTGTGCTCCTTGCCGCTGCGGAACCAGCGGTCGTGGGTCGGACCCCAGTCGGTGAGCAGGATCGCGCCGGCCGGGAAGAGATGCCGGGTGAGGAAACGAGTCAGGGTCGGCGCGATGTTCCAGGCGCCGGTGGAGAGGTACACCATCGGCGCGCCGGGGTTCTCACGCATCACGCGTTCGAGCAGCACCGCCATACCCGGCACGGGAATCCGCGCGTGCTCGTCCACGACGAAGGAGTTCCACGCCGCGACCAGAGGCCGGGGAAGGGCAGTGACCATGACGGTGTCGTCGACGTCCGAGACGACCCCGAAGGCGACGTCCTCCCGGACGACGAAGACCCTGGCCTCGACCGGCTCCTGTCCCTCCACCGACATCGTGACGACCTGCCAGCCGGGGGTGAGGTCCGCCTCGATCCGGCAGTCGACCACCCCGCCACGATCAGCGGTGACCTCATGCGTGTGGCCGCCGATCGTGATCCGGACCGTCGAGAAGCTCACCGGGATTCCGACGAAGCTGCGCCAGCCGCGCACACTCGCGTACTCGCCGCCCGGTGTCCGGTGTCGTGGGCGGACGATCAGCACGCGCCCCAGCACACGGACCCAGCCGTGCCCGCCGTATCCGGGGAACGGAAGGACGCTCGCCGCGCGACCGCGCCGGCGAGCACGCCGTTCGCGCCATGCGTGGAAGCGGTGCTCCAGGCGGGCGAACCAGTGGATCCGCTCGGATCGGGGACGAGGAGAGGACATCGCCCCTCAGTCTTTCATGCGATGGCGACCGTCGTCGACGAACAGGAGGCCGTGTGCAGCGGAGGGCGGCGGCGAGTGCCGGCTTCGGGCTGGGATAGTCTGGAATCTCCCTCGATCCGGGGTTTTCCGCCTTGCAGAGATAGGTCCTTTCGTTGTCTGAGAAGCCGTCGCCCCCCGCCGCCGCGCCCGTCGAAGAGCCCCTGTCGGCCCACGCGCTCCAGGCGAAGTGGCAGAGGTACTGGACGGAGAACGCGACCTTCGAGGCCGGGGGAGCCGAGGACGCCCGTCCCCGCAAGTACGTGTTGGCGATGTTCCCCTATCCGTCGGGTGATCTGCACATGGGGCATGCGGAGAACTATCTCTACTCCGACATCGTCGCGCGCTTCTGGCGACACCGTGGGCACAACGTGCTCAACCCGGTGGGATGGGACTCCTTCGGCCTGCCGGCCGAGAACGCCGCGATCCGCCGTGGCGCCGACCCCCGCGAATGGACCTACCAGAACATCGCTCAGCAGAAGGAAGGGTTCAAGGCCTACGGGGTCTCCTTTGACTGGAGCCGTGAGCTGCACACCTCTGACGAGGAGTACTACCGCTGGAACCAGTGGCTGTTCCTGAAGCTGTACGAGCGGGGGCTGGCCTACCGCAAGAAGAGCCCGGTGAACTGGTGCCCGAACGACCAGACGGTGCTCGCGAACGAGCAGGTCGTCGACGGCCGGTGCGAGCGCTGCGGGGCCGAGGTCGTGAAGAAGAACCTCACGCAGTGGTACTTCCGGATCACGGACTATGCCGATCGCCTGCTCGACGACCTGAACCAGCTCGAGGGCTTCTGGCCGCACAAGGTGCTGCAGATGCAGCGGAACTGGATCGGACGCTCGGTCGGTGCCGACGTGGACTTCGTGATCGAAGGTCGCGAAGGTGTGGTGACGGTGTTCTCCACCCGTCCGGACACCCTGCACGGTGCGACCTTCTTCGTCGTGGCCCCGGACTCGGACCTGGCCGCTGAGCTCGCCGCTTCGGCCTCTCCCGAGGTGCGGACGCGTTTCCAGGACTACCTCGCACAGGTGCAGAAGACGAGCGAGATCGATCGGCAGTCGACGGATCGGCCCAAGACCGGCGTGTTCCTGGAGCACTACGCGATCAACCCGGTGAACGGGGAACGGCTGCCGATCTGGGCTGCCGACTATGTGCTGGCCGATTACGGGCATGGCGCGGTCATGGCCGTGCCCGCGCACGATCAGCGCGATCTCGACTTCGCCAGGGCGTTCGACCTGCCGGTGAAGGTGGTCGTCGACACGACCGCGCCGATCACCGGCGCCGTGCCGACGATCGAGGTGGACGAGGACGGCGCTCCCATCGGCCCCGCGGATCTGCTCGACGATCACCATCCGGCGAAGACCGGGGTCGCGCTCACCGGCGAAGGCCGGATGATCAACTCCGGCCCGTTGGACGGGCTGTCCAAGCGCAACGCCATCGCCCGTGCGATCGAGACGCTGCAGGCCGCGGGCACGGGGCGGGCGGCGAAGAACTATCGCCTAAGGGACTGGCTGATCTCGCGTCAGCGCTTCTGGGGGACTCCGATCCCGATGCTGCATCGAGAGGACGGATCGATCACCCCCGTCCCTGAGGAGAGCCTGCCGGTGCGCCTCCCGAGCGTCGAGGGACTGGACCTCGCTCCTCAGGGGACATCGCCTCTGGGAGCTGCCGAGAGCTGGGTCCGCACGGTCGACCCTGCGACGGGGGAGCCTGCGCTGCGCGACCCGGACACCATGGACACGTTCGTCGACAGCTCCTGGTACTTCCTGCGCTTCCTCTCCGCGCAGAGCGACACGGTGGCGTTCGACCCTGCCGAGGCACGCCGCTGGGCGCCGGTGGACTCCTACATCGGCGGTGTCGAGCACGCGATCCTGCACCTGCTCTACGCCCGGTTCATCACCAAGGTGCTGTTCGACATGGGGCTGATCGACTTCACGGAGCCGTTCTCCAGTCTGATCAACCAGGGCATGGTGATCCTCGACGGCGCCAAGATGTCCAAGAGCAAGGGGAACCTCGTCCTCTTCCAGGAGGAGCTGGAGGCTTATGGCGCCGACGCGCTGCGTGTGGCGCTGGCCTTTGCCGGGCCGGTGGAGGACGACAAGGACTGGAACGACGTCTCCACCACCGGCGCGCAGAAGTTCCTCGCCCGCGCGCTGCGCATCGCGCACGAGGTGGAGGCGCCGGTCGGCGCCGTGTTCGACGGCGGGGATGCGACGCTCCGCCGCGCCACCCACCGTCTCTTGGCCGATGCTCCCGCTCTCGTCGAGCAGACCAAGTTCAACGTCCTCGTCGCACGTCTCATGGAGCTGGTCAACGCCGTGCGCAAGACGATCGACTCCGGCGCAGGAGCGGCAGATCCGGCGGTCCGCGAGGCGACCGAGACGCTGGCTGTCATGCTCGATCTGGTCGCGCCCCACACGGCCGAGGAGATGTGGGAGGCTCTGGGGCACGAGCCCTCGGTCGGTCTCGTCCTCTGGCAGCAGGCCGATCCCGTTCTGCTGGTCGAGGACACGGTCACCACCGCTGTGCAGGTCAACGGCAAGGTCCGTGCGACGCTCGAGGTCCCGGCGCGCATCGGCGACGAGGAGCTGGAGGCGCTCGCGCGCGCCGACGAGAAGGTCCAGCGGGCTCTTGCGGGCAAGCAGATTCTCCGGGTCATCGTTCGCGCGCCGAAGGTCGTGAGCTTCGCCGTCAAGGGATGACCTGCCAGGACCGGCTCGTGCGCAGGCGTCACGATGGTCGCCTGCGGGCGCCGGCAGGACACCGGAGTCCTGTCGGAAGGATTTTTGACTCCTGCACCGTGAACACGGCGGGGCCGTTGTCCTCGGATCGTGCGGACGTGTCTCCGCTCTGAGAAGCGGATGGCTAGCGTCGCAGGATGGCAGCCGGATCCGACCCTCCCCTCTCCGGCGCCGCCGATGAGGCGGTCGAGGGTGGACTCGGCGTGCGCTCGGCGCGGCCTCGGTGGCGCCTCGGCATCGGTGCGGCGATCGTGCTGGCTCTCGTGGTGCTGTCCGGAACCGTCGGCGTCGCGCTCTGGCGGGCGCAGCAGAGTCCTGCCGAGACGATCTCCGGGGCCGCACCGACGGCCGTGGCGGGCTCGGGCACGGCCGTCTCCCTCGTCTACGTGCACGTCCTCGGCGCGGTGGTCAGGCCGGGCCTCTATGCCCTGGACGAGAATGCGCGAGTCGCCGAGGCGGTGGCAGCGGCGGGCGGCACGGCTGACGGTGCCGATCTGCGGAGCGTCAATCTCGCGCGGGTGGTGACAGACGGCGAGCAGATCGTCATCGGGGCGGAGGGCTCGGGTGAGGAGCCGTCCGGAGGCGCCACGCTCCCGGGGAGCGGAGGAACGGGAACCGCAGGCGGCATCGTGGACCTCAACTCGGCGGATGTCGCGACTCTCGACACGCTGCCGAGGGTCGGTCCGGCGATTGCCGCGCGGATCATCGAGTGGCGTGAGGCGAACGGGCGGTTCACCTCGGTCGACGATCTGCTGGCGGTCCCCGGGATCGGCGACAAGCTGCTCGCCGGGATCAGGGACAGAGTGCGTGTATGACGGAGGAGCGTGACGGACACGGAGCTCTCGCGGCCCTGACGAGGACCGGGGGACGCCGGGACCTCCGCATGTTTCCTGTCGCGATCGCCGCCTGGGCGGCGGCGATGATCGTGACGCTCTGCCCGGCGTCCGCATCCACGGCGGCGCTGGCCGGCGGGGCGCTGGCCGGCGGGGCGGCGCTCGTCCCCGCGGTCGCTCCGTGGGTCGCCCGGGTGCTCGGCGGGGTTCGGCCCGGGTGCGCACAGCGCTTTCGAGCGCGGCGGCTTCCCGTCTCCGTCCTCCGATGGCTCGGGCTGACCGTGGTCTGCGCGGCCGTTGTCGCGGGCGTCGCGACGATCGTCTGGACAGGGCTCCCCTCCCGTGAGGCCGCTCGGAGCTGGAGTGATCGAGCAGTGACGGCAGAGCTCCGCATCACCTCGATGCCGGCTCTCGGGGCGGACGGCCGCACGTGGGCAGACGCGGAGACCGTACGACTGGGGGCGCAGGGCGAGAGACACGAGGTGCGGGTGCCCGTTCGGGTCGGCATGAGATCCGACGACGGGCGTACCCGGATCGCCCCGGGAAGCGAGCTACGCATCGACGCGCGGACGGTCGACGCGGACGAAGGTGAGAAGGCGGTCCTTGTCCTCTTCGCCGACGGCACGCCCGAGGTGCTGTCGGGCGGTCCGCCGGTCGCGAGGATCGCCGCGGACGTGCGCGAGGCTTTCGTGTCCAGGGCGGAGCGACTGCCGGCCCCGGGCGCGGGCCTGCTCCCTGGCCTCGCCGTCGGCGACACCAGGCTGGTCGGCGAGGAGCTCGACACGGCGATGGTCGCCAGCGGTCTCTCCCATCTGACGGCCGTGTCCGGCAGCAACTGCGCGTTGGTGACCGCCGCCGGGTTCTGGGCGGTCGCGTTCGCCGGGGGAGGACGGCGAACGCGCGTCCTCCTCGCCGGCGTCATGCTCTCCGCCTTCGTCGTCCTGGTGACTCCCGAGCCCAGCGTGGTCAGGGCCGCGACCATGGCGGGCCTCGCGATGCTCTGCCTGCTCCTCGGCCGGCCGAGGGCCGGCCTTCCGGTGCTTCTCCTCGCGGTCACCGTGCTGCTGGTCCTCGACCCGTGGCTGAGCACGTCGCCCGGGTTCGCGCTCTCGGCGACGGCGACCGCGGGCCTGATCCTGCTCGCTCCGCCGCTCGTGCGGGGTCTGGAGCGATGGATCCCCGCCCCGCTGGCGACCGTCATCGCCGTCCCGCTCTCGGCCCAGCTCGTGTGCGCTCCGATCATCGCGCTCTTCGCAGACCGACAGTCACTCGTCGGCGTCGTGGCGAATCTCCTCGCGGCGCCGGCCGCTCCGGTGGCCACCGTGCTCGGGCTCCTCGCCTGCTTGGCCTTGCCCCTGCCGCCGGTCGCCGATCTCCTCGCGGCGACCGCCTGGCTGCCCTCGGCATGGATCGCCGCGACGGCGCAGACGACGGCGAGCATGCCGTTCGCCACGGTCGGCGTCGGTGCCGGCGTCCCTGCCGCGCTGATCATGGCGGTGCTCGGCACGGCCATGGTTCGCGTGATCGTCCCGCGCGTTCCTCGGAGCGACGGAGCTGGCGCTTTCTCGGCACGGCGAGCCGTCGGAGCGCGCGTGGTCGGCATCGCGTCCGGCGCGATCGTTGCCATCGCCGTCGGTCTCGGAATCGGCCAGGTCGCCGTGGAAGGTCCGATCGGGTGGCTGTCCAGACCGCAGGACTGGGCCGTCGCCGCATGTGATGTCGGGCAGGGCGACGCGGTCCTCGTCCGCAGCGCGGGGCAGGTCATGCTCGTCGACACGGGGCCGGAGCCGGAGGCGCTGCGTGCGTGCCTGGATCGTCTCCACGTCGATCGACTGGATCTGCTGGTGCTCACGCACTTCGACCTCGACCATGTCGGCGCGGCACGGATCCTCGTGGGGCGCGTGGGCACTGTGATGCACGGCCCGCCGACGGGCACCGCCGACGAGCGCCTCATCCGGACGCTGCACGACGGCGGAGCGCGGGTCCTCGCCGCCGAAGCCGGGCAACAGGATGCGCTGGGGGACGCGCGATGGCGTGTGCTCTGGCCGAAGCCGGGAGAGAGGGCCTTCGCACCGGGGAATGACCAGAGCGTCGTCCTCACGGTCGAGGGCGGGGGAGTGCCGTCATCGATCTTCCTCGGCGATCTGTCGGCATCGGCGCAGGCCGCGCTGGGACGGCGGGCGCGCCTGAGCGAGACGGCAGTGGTGAAGGTCTCGCATCACGGTAGCGCCGATCAGGACCCTGGATTCTATGAGCGGCTTGCGCCATCGCTCGCCGTGGTCTCGTCGGGCAAAGACAACAGCTACGGACATCCGAGGGCAGAGACGCTGGCGCTTCTCGAACGCTTGGGAGCGAGGACGATCCGCACGGACGAGTCGGGCATGACGCTCGTCAGCGCAGCGAACGGCGCGCTGCGCGTCTGGACGGAACGATCGCCCTAGGGATCGAGTCCGGGGCGCGCAGCTCCGCGATCTCGGCCCGAGCGACGGGATGGCCCAGGTGCTCACCGACCGACTGAGGCTCTGCGGGCGTCAGCCGCGCGTCGGCACCCGCCGGTAGTCTGGATGCATGTCCGCATCCCGCACCTCCGCCGCGCGTGGTGGGAAGAGCGGGGCGAAGGCGCCGGCCG
Source organism: Microbacterium sp. S308A+ (assembly GCF_049800815.1). Taxonomy (NCBI): domain Bacteria; kingdom Bacillati; phylum Actinomycetota; class Actinomycetes; order Micrococcales; family Microbacteriaceae; genus Microbacterium; species Microbacterium sp. S308A+. The sequence goes on from NZ_JBNAFT010000001.1 coordinate 200,445, forward strand.
TTCCGCAGGTTTCCTGGCGAGAACCCCGTCCCGCGCCGATCGTGCTGGTCTCGGGGCCGGAGGAGGTCTGCGCCGAGCGGGCGATCGCCGGCGTGCGCGACTACCTCCGCGCCGAAGACCCCGCTCTCGAGGTGAGCGACGTCCGTGCCGACGACTACGCGGCAGGAACACTCCTGGCGATGACGTCGCCCTCTCTCTTCGGTGAGCCGCGGCTCGTGCGCGTGGCCGGTGTCGAGAAGGCGAACGACGCTTTCATCCAGGAGGCGGTCTCCTACCTCCAACATCCGCAGGAGGGCGCCACGGTGATCCTCCGCCACACGGGGGCCTCGGTCCGCGGCAAGAAGCTGCTCGATGCCGTCCGTGCAGGGACCGGCGGCGGGATCGAGATCCCGTGTCCGGCGATCAAACGGGACGGCGACAAGTTCGACTTCGCCGCCGGCGAGTTCAAGGCAGCGCAGAAGCGCATCGCCCCGCAGGCGCTCCGCACCCTGGTCTCCGCGTTCTCTGACGATGTCACCGAGCTCGCCGCGGCGTGTCAGCAGCTGATCGGCGACGTCGAGGGAGATGTCACGCCCGAGGTGGTCCAGCGATACTACGGCGGCCGGGTGGAGGTGTCGGCGTTCGTGGTCGCCGACACCGCGATCGCCGGTCGCTATGGCGAGGCGCTGGTCGCGCTTCGCCATGCCTTGGCCTCGGGAGCAGATCCGGTGCCCCTGGTCGCCGCGTTCGCGATGAAGCTCCGCACAATGGCTCGCGTCGCCGGATCACGCGAGCCCAGCGCCGCCCTCGCTGCCCGACTGGGGATGAAGGACTGGCAGGTCGACCGGGCCAAGCGCGATCTCGTCGGCTGGAATGAACGTTCTCTCGGGCTCGCCATCCAGGTGACCGCCCGGGCGGATGCCGAGGTCAAGGGCGCGGCAAGGGATCCGGTCTTCGCGCTGGAGCGCATGGTCACGGTCATCGCGACTCGTCGTCCGTTCGCAGGCTGACTCCGGACGGGGTCGGCGAGACGATCGAGAGCCGGGTTCAGTTCTGGACCGCAAGCGGCTTCCACTCCCAGCTCTCTCCGGAGCCGCACCGGAAGTCTTGGACCCTGCGGGTCGCGCTCTCGCTGGCGGGGATGGTCATGAGGCTCACGGATGCGGTCCACATGGTCGGGGCGAAGCCTGCGAGGTTGTCGCTCGACTTCGGATAGGACGCGGTGAAGGTCCCCACGCTCAAGTCCGCGCCTGTCCGGAGCCTGTCCTCCCCGGTGCCGGAATCGCCGTAGGTGCCCGTGAACGACAGGCGGCCCGCGTAGTAGAGGGTGAGGAGCGTACGGGTCCCGACCGGTTGCCCGCCGTGGAGAGTCACGCTCAAGGTAAGCGCTCGGTTCGAGCTCAGCAGCTCGTCCGGGGCGAAGAACGAACCTGTATAGGTCACCACGTAGGCATCGGACTCCTCGCGGACCTCGACTCTGTCCGGGTGCCCGAGATCGGGACCGGATGTCGGATCGGGGCCGACACTCGGCGCCATGACGGGCGCGGTGGCTGTGCTGCCGGTGAAGGAACAGCTCGCGACGCCAGGCTCGACCGAGACCTGCGCCGCCTGTCGCGCGGCAGCTGCCGCCTCGGCTCGCTGAGCCTCCGCCCTGGCCTCCCGTTCCGCGGCGGAGATCCCGCCTCGATGCTTCGAGAGCGAAGGTCCGGCAGCGGCGGTAGGGCCAGCGCATCCGGCCACGAACATGGACAACAGGACAACCGAGACGACGGATGCGAGGACTCTCTGCCGCATATCTCCCCCTGATCTGCGTATGGCTCTATCTTTCCACCTCGCGAGAGGAGTCTTCTCCACTCGGGTGGATCCCGTGCAGAAGACGGGCGGATGTCGTGCAGAACGACGAAGGCCCGTCACCGTAGGGTGACGGGCCTTCGTGACGGCAGCTCAGAGAGCGGCGACCTGCTTGGCGATCGCCGACTTGCGGTTGGCTGCCTGGTTCGAGTGGATGACGCCCTTGCTGACGGCCTTGTCAAGCTTCTTCGAGGCCTTCTTCAGTGCGGCCTCGGCAGCCGACTTGTCGCCGGCGACGATCGCAGCACGGGTCTGACGGACGACGGTCCGCAGCTCGCTCTTGACGGCCTTGTTGCGCTCGCGCGCCTTCTCGTTGGTCTTGTTGCGCTTGATCTGCGACTTGATGTTTGCCACGTGCGGGAAACCTTCGTTCGAGTGATGGATGGTGTGCCGCGGACGAGAGAGGGTCGTCCGGCGGCGTCGTGAGGGAAACTCCCACACGCAAGCCAATCACCGAGTCTATCAGGTTCCGCCGTGACGTGATCCCGACGGGCCCGGCGCGTCGATGAGGTGCGCGGACAGAGAACAGGTGCATGCTGAGCGCAGGACCCGAAGGAGCCGTCCGTGAGCGAGATCCCCCTCTCAATCCCTCTGCACCGATGCGGCGCGTCGTCTGCGCGGCGGCTGGGCTCGTGAGCCGGTCGTGAACGCCGATATCGGATCCTCCAGAAGGGTCGGCCTGCTCTGGTTCGCCCCGTTCGCCATCGCGTGGCTCGCGATCTGGACCGTTCAGCTGACGCCGGTGCAGCTGCTTCTCCCGCTTCAGCTGGACACCGACGGGGACTGGATCGCCGGCGTGGTCGGAGCCGGCGTCGTGCTCTCCGCGGGCGGCGTGGCCGGGGTGATCGCCGTCCGATCGCCGGAAGACTCTCGGACCGCACGGGCCTGCGCCGGGGACGACGGCGCCCCTGGGCGGTGGGGGGCTCTCTGCTGTCGGCGGCCGGGCTGCTGCTCGCCGGAGTCTCGACCGGCCCCTGGGCCGTCGGCGGGTCGTGGGCCGTGGTCTCGGTCGGCCTGTCGGTCGCCAGCACCGCCTACACCGCTCTCATCGCGGACCAGCTCACGGTCCAGCGCGGTGCGGCGTCCGCGGTCGCGAGCTCCGCACAGGCGGTCGGCGTCGTCATCGGAGTGGGGGCCGTCGTCCTGCTGGAGCTCAGCGTTCCCGCCTCCTACACGCTCCTGGCGGTGCTCATCGCCGTCCTCGGAACCGGGGCTGCCCTGATGCTGCCGGACCCGGAGCCGGCACGCCTCCCCGGGCCTCGGGGCGGAGCCGCCCGTCGGGCTTCCTCGCTGCGTAACCGCGATCTCGGCTGGATGATCGCCGGGCGTTTCGTCGTCAACGTCGGCAACGCCCTCGGCACCTCGCTCCTGCTCTTCTTCCTGCTGTACGGGATCGGGGTCTCTGCGGCCGAGTCGCAGGATGACCTCCTGGTCCTGACCGTCGTCTATACCGTCTTCGTGGTCATCGCATCGGTCGTTGTGGGGACGGTCTCCGATCGCTCAGGCCACCGGCGGCTGCTCACAGTGCTCTCCGCCTTCGTGCAGGCGGTGTCAGGCGTCGTGATCCTCATCAGCTCCGACCTGGTAGCGACCTCGATGGCTGCGGCCCTCATGGGAGCCGGATACGGCGGCTATATGGCGGTGAGCCTGGCCTTCTCCACCGATCTGCTCCGCGACCCCGACGATCATGCGAGAGACCTCGGGCTCGTGAACGTCTCTGCGAACCTCGGCCAGCTCGTCGGCCCCTTGCTCGGCGCGGGGCTGGTCGCCCTCGTCGGGGGGTTCTGGCTGCTCTTCACCGCAGCCGTCGTTCTGTCCGCTGTCGGCGGCGTCATGGCTCTGGCGATTCGCTCCCGCACGGCGAAGGAGCCGTCTCGACCGTCGTGAGCGCGAGGTCGAGGACCGCGTTGAAGACCCGCGGGTACATCGCGGTCACGAGGTGAGTCGCCCGGGGGACGACGATCAGCTCGGCACGCGGTGCGAGCGCCATGAACGTGCGCTCGTGGGTGCGCAGCTGGTCGAACTGGCCGTTGACGAACCAGGTCGGGGGGCGCAGGCGACGCACGGCGCGCAGGAGGTCGAGGGTCGCGAGGCTGCGCAGAGCGGCGTCCTGGACCGTCATCGCGTATCCACCCGCGCCGAAGTCCTCGCGCGTCTCGGCGGGCAGAGTGGCGGCGATCACCTGCTCGCTCAGCCACACGCCCCGGTCCGGGAGGGAGTTCATCGCCCCGGCGAGGAGCCGGTAGGCGGCGAGTCCCATGCCGCGGGGGAGCGCCGTGCAGGAGGCGCCGACGAAGGCGTGCACAGGCGGCGGTTCCTCCGCGCCCACATAGACGGTGGAGAGAAGGCCGCCCATCGAATGCCCGACGAGGAGGACCGGTCCGTTCCGCGCGGCGGAGCGGACGGCGGCGTCGATCGTGCGGAAGGCCTCGGCGAGGGTGAAGACCTCGTCCATTCGCGCGCCGTGTCCCGGAAGGTCGATGGCGACGGCTGGGTTCCCACGCTGCTCCAGGTGGGCGACCTGCGATCGCCACATGGTCGCGGAGGTACGGATCCCATGCACCAGCACCACGCTCACGACCACGAGGGTCAGTCTATGAAAAACGGGGTCGACGGGAGAGAGCCGCCGACCCCGTTCCGGGCACAGGAGGGATCTACTTCTCCCAGCCCACGTTCTCGACCGGCGTGACGCCGAAGAGATCGAGGCCCACGTAGGGCTCGGGGGTCAGGTTGGCCAGACCCTTCTTGGCCGTGACGATCCACGGGCCGTTGTAGAGCGGGATGATGCCCCAGGTGTCCTTGACGATCTCGGACTCGAGCTTCATCGCGGCGCTGGTCCATGCCTCCGGGGTCGTCTGCGACTCGACCTCGTCCTTGACCCTCTTGTCGATCTCCTCGCTGCCGGTGCCGGACAGGTTGAGGCTGCTGTCCGAGCAGTAGAGCTGGCAGAAGTTCGAGGGACCGAACGGGTCGCCATCGGTGAACTGGAGCGAGAACGCGTCCCAGTTCTTGGTCGTGAAGTCGGTCGAGAAGTCCGCACTCGGGCGCTGTTCGATCTTCATGTCGATCCCGATCGCCTTCTGCTGCTGCTGGAGCGCCTTGAGCATGGCGAGGATGGTGGGGCTGTCGTTGTGCGTGGGGAAGACGATGGAGAGCTTCTCACCGTCCTTCTCGCGGACACCGTCCTTGCCCTCCTTCCAGCCGGCCTCATCGAGGAGCTTCTTGGCGGCGTCGACGTCGAACGTCAGACCGGCCTCCTTGAACGTGTCCTCGAACCCGTCCTGGAAGCGGTAGTTGTTGAGCGTGCCGACCGGCTCCTCGGAGTAGTCGAGTCCGTTCCAGATGACCTGCTTGAGCTGGTCGACGTTCGTCCCGAGGAAGAACGCCTTGCGGACGTTGACGTCCTTGAACTGCGGCTTGTCCGCGTCGACCAGAAGAACGGTCTTGGAGGTGCGGACGGCACGGTAGGTGACGACGTCCTTCATGTCGGAGACCTGGGCGAGGAAGTCCTTGTTCGGGGTCTCCACCGCATCGATCTCGCCGTTCTTGAAGGCATTGATGCCAGCGGTCGAGTCGAGGCCGGTGAAGGTCACCTTGTCGAGCAGCGGCTTCTCACCCCACCACTTCTCGTTCGGCTCGAAGGTGGCGGTCTGCCCCTTCACGTCGTAGCCGGTGATCTTGTACGGGCCGGCTCCCCATTCCGGACGCGCGTTCTCCAGGAAACCGGTGTTGAAGACGTCCGGCGTGGTGACGGCCGGGTGGAGGATCGTGGAGAACACGGACTTCGGCCATGCGAACTCCTGCGCGAACGTCACGATGACGTCCTTGTCCGTCTCTCCCTTGGTCACCGACTCGATGTCCTTGTACTTGTCGGTGGAATTTACCTGGAACGCCTCGTTCGTGCCGTTGTTCGCCTTCCACGTCGCCTCGAACGCGGTCCAGTCGATCGGCGTGCCGTCATTCCATGCGGCCTTCTCGTTGACCTTCATCGTGATGACGGTCTTGCCGTTCTCTGTGCTGATGTCCCATTTGTCGAGGTACGCCGGGTTGGGCTTGACCGTGCCATCAGGGTCGATGAGGAGGACCTGGGGCGTGTACCACGCGGCAAGGCGAGTGGTGTCAGCCGTCGCATCGCTGTTGAACAGGTTCATCTGCGGAGTGATCTCATTGATGCGGAACCGGACGGTGCCGCCCTGCTTGAGGTTCTCCCGCGGCTGCGGATTGTAGTCCGCCTGCTTGACCTCGGCGGATGTGGTCGCGCCGCCGCCGTTGCCGCTGTTGCCGCCCGACGCACAACCGCTGATGGCGAGTGCGAGGGCGCCGCCGAGGGCGACGACGCCCATCAGCTTCTGGTGCCTTTTCATGGTGCTCCTTCGTTGCCTTTCGGCTCTTTCAGGGGTTGGGGGAAGGATAAACCTGCCGCCGGACCGCGCTCGGTGAGGCAACGCAACCGTTACCATTCCGAGTCAACGGAAATGACAGGCGTTCCTGTGCGACGCGACGCCGGTGAGCGCCGGATGCTCGTTCTCGCAGCGCTTCTGCTGATCGGACGGGAGCAGCTTGTACAACGGGCAGCGCGAGGTGAAAGGACATCCGTCGGATCGGTCGGTCGGACTCGGCAGATCGCCCTGGAGGACGATCCGCTCGCGTGTGCGCTCGATGTCCGGATCCGGAATCGGGATCGCCGACAGCAGTGCCTGGGTGTAGGGGTGCTGCGGGTCGTCGAAGACCGCATCGACATCGCCGTGCTCGACGAACTCTCCGAGGTACATCACGGCGACCCGGTCGGCGATGTGGCGGACGACCGACAGGTCGTGGGCCACGAAAAGATAGGACAGGCCGAGCTTGACCTTCAGTTCGTCGAGCAGGTTGATCACGCCGGCCTGGATCGACACGTCCAAAGCCGAAACCGGCTCGTCGAGGACCACGATCTTCGGGTTGGTCGCGAGCGCCCTGGCGATGCCGATGCGCTGTCGCTGGCCGCCGGAGAACGCGCCCGGGAAGCGGTTCGCGTGTGCGGGGTCGAGCCCGACGAGGTCCATCAGCTCGTCGACGCGGACGTCGGCCTCGTCTCGCGGGACGCCGATGGCCCGCAGAGGCTCGGCGATGACGTCGGTCACCGTCATCCTCGGGTCGAGGGCGCCCATCGGGTCCTGGAACACGATCTGGATGTCGCGTCGGAGCTGGCGCTCGCCCCTGCCGCCGCGAACCTGAGAGACGGGCGTGCCCGCGATCGTGATCTCGCCGTCGGTCTGTGCGACGAGATCCATGATCTGCAGCAGCGTCGTGGTCTTGCCGCAGCCGGACTCGCCGACGATGGCCATGGTCTCGCCCTGACGGATGTCGAAGGTGAGGCCTTTGACCGCGTGCACCTCCCCGACCTTGCGCTTGAGGAATGCGCCCTTCAGTAACGGGAACGACTTGCGCATGTTCTGCACGTCGAGGGTCACGGGACGCTCCGCGCGAGGCACGCTCTCGATCGCCGCGACCGGGATCTCCGGGACCGGATACACCGGCGCTCCGCCGATGAGGCCGTCCTCGATCTCGTCCGCGCGGATGCAGGCGACGAGATGTGCGTCGCCTCCGCCGGTGTCGACGGGCCGCAGCGGGGGCTCGCCGTTCCTGCAGGCCTCGACCGCGATGGGGCAGCGGTTTGCGAAAGGACATGCGTCCGGGAGACCGATGAGGAGCGGAGGGGCGCCCTTGATCGGGACGAGCGGCTCCTTCTCGGCCTTGTCGATGCGGGGGATCGCGCCCAGGAGCCCGATCGAGTACGGCATGCGCGTCTGATGGAAGACCTCCCTCACCGGCGCCTGCTCGACCGGCCGACCCGCGTACATCACGAGCACGTCGTCGGCTGTCTTGGCGACGACGCCCATGTCGTGCGTGATCATGACGACTGCGGCGCCGGTCTCGCGCTGTGCGGTGCCGATGAGATCGAGGATCTGAGCCTGGATCGTCACGTCGAGAGCAGTGGTGGGCTCGTCGGCGATGATGAGCTTCGGGTCGTTGGCCATCGCGATCGCGATAACGACGCGCTGACGCATGCCGCCGGAGAACTCGTGCGGGAAGGACCTCATCCGTCGTTCCGGGCTGGGGATCCCGACGAGCGTCAGCAACTCGATCGCGCGGGCCGTGGCCTCGGCCTGCGACATGCTCTTGTGCACGGTCAGCGCTTCGATGAGCTGGTCGCCGATCGTGAAGACCGGTGTCAGTGAGGTGAGCGGATCCTGGAAGATCATCGCGATGCCGTTGCCTCGTAGCGCCGACATCTGCCGGTCTGTCTTGCCGACGAGCTCCTGCCCGTCGAACATGATCGATCCGGTGACTCTGGCGTTGTCGTCGAGGAGCCCCATGATCGCGAGCGAGGTCACGGACTTCCCCGAGCCTGACTCGCCCACGATGCCGAGCGTGCGGCCAGGGGCAAGGTCGAAGGACACGCCGCGGACGGCGTCCACGCGGCCCGCTTCGGAGGCGAAGCTGACCTTGAGGTCTCGAACGGAGAGCAGGGGAGCGGTCATGCGCGGCCTCCTGCCGCCGAGGTGGGGTCGAGGGCGTCGCGCAGGCCGTCGGCGATGAGCGCCATCGAGACGGTGAGGAGCGTGAGCGCTGCGGCGGGGAAGTAGAACAGCCACGGCGCGCTGGTGATCGTGTTCGCGCCGGTTCCGATCAGCGATCCGAGCGAGACGTCGGGGATCTTCACGCCGAAGCCGATGAAGGAGAGGCCGGTCTCGGCCATGACGGCCGTGACGACGCCGAGGGTGAAGTTGATCACGAGGAGCGACCCGATGTTCGGAAGGAGGTGCCGCAGGACGATCCTCATGCCGGGGACACCCATGTACCGCGCCGCGTGGACGTACTCGCGCTCGCGCAGGGAGAGGGCCATGGTCCAGATCACTCGTGCGGGGAAGAACCAGCTCGTGAAGATCATCACGAGCGAGATGATCCGCCAATCGCCTCCGGCGCTGTTGGAGACCAGCGCGAGAATGAGGAAGGTCGGCACGACCATGAAGAAGTGGATGACGACAAGAGCGATCCGCTCCGTGAAGCCGCCGAAGTACGCCGCGGCGGTCCCGACCACCGCCGAGATCACAGTGGTTCCGATCGACACCGTCAGAGCGATCATCAGCGATCGCTGAGTTCCTACCGCGACCTGTGCGAAGAGGTCGTTGCCGGCGGTCGTCGTCCCGAACCAGTGGTCTGCGGACGGCGGCGTCCCCAGGTTCAGGAAGTCGAGGTAGACGTGGTCGTACCGTGCGACGAGAGGGCCGACGATCGAGAAAAGCACCAGAAGGAGGAAGATGACCACGCCGACGACCGCCGGCTTGTTGCGCATGAAACGGCGGTAGTACAGCTCGAACGTCGACATCCGCCTGCGAGGGAGGCGGGCGGCCGTCGTGTCGGGGCCGACGGGCGGCTGGATGGATGTGGCGCTCATGTCAGCTCACCCTCACTCGCGGGTCCAGGACCACGACGGCGATGTCGGACAGGATGGCGCCGATCGCGGTCAGCACGGCGCCGAAGGCGGCGACCGCCACGACGCCGTGGATGTCGTTCTTGCTGATGGTGTCGATGAAATACCGACCCATCCCGTGCCAGCCGAAGATCGACTCGGTGAGGATCGCACCGGTGAAGACGGCGGGGATGCTGAAGGCGAGCTGGGTCGCGACGGGGATGAGCGACGTGCGCAGAGCGTGCCTGCGGATGGCCTGCTGCTTTGTGAGGCCCTTCGCACGCGCCGTGCGCACGTAGTCGGCCTTGATGTTGTCGAGCAGGAGCGAGCGCTGGAGGAAGTGATAGCTCGCGTAGCTGACGACGACGAGGGCGATCGTCGGGAGCGTGAGATGCTGCAGCTTGTCGAGGAGAGTGGGGAAGAACCCTTCGACATCGTCGCTGCTGGCCCCGGTGACGTAGAAGACCCTGGCGCCGACCAGGTCGTTGAACCCGATCGCGAGGAGGACGATGCCGAGGGCCGCGACGACGATGTTGATGTTCATCGTGATGATGGAGGTGGCCTGACCGATGCGGTCGCCGAGCCGATACTGCCGAGACGCCGTGTAGACGCCGAGGGCGATGCCGAGGACGGCGGCGATGATGGTCGCCCCGAGCACGAGCTCCGCCGAGACCCACATACGGTAGGAGATCTGCTCGTTGACGGATTGGCCGACCGGGCTCACCCCCCAGTCCCAGTGCAGGACGATGTCGGTGAGCCACGTCCACCAGCGTTGGAGAAGCGGGACGGAGTCGCTGAGGTTGCGGGGCTCGAGGACGTTGGAGATCTCGTCCTGGGTGAGCGGGGGGCGACGTCCCACATAGTTGCTGCGCGGATCGAGGAAGGACCACGCAAGGAAGTAGGTCAGATTGGTCGCCACCGCGATCATGAGGAGCCAGCCGAGGAGACGGCGGAGCAGGTACTTGATCAAGATGGTGTTCTTTCTCTTTCACAGACGCCGCACGGGGTCTCCGACGCAACGCTGGGTCCGACGTCATTCAAACATCATCGACCCGCGGTGGTGAAGCGGGCGGAAGCGAGTCCCGTGAGACGGAAGCCCATCTCTTGAGGAACCGAGTCCCGACGTGGCAACGTCGCGAGACTATCACCGCGGCCGGACGAGCGCGGGTTAGGGAGACCTCATCCGATCCCTCGACCGCCGGGGCGCATCGGGCGAGGGGGAGGCGAGGGCACCGGGAATCCTCGATCGCTCCCGTAGAATCGTCCGGACATGTCACCACGCGCCCTCACTCCGCTTCAGCCTGCCGCGACGCCGCCGGCGCAGATCCGGAACTTCTGCATCATCGCTCACATCGACCACGGCAAGTCGACCCTTGCCGACCGCATGCTCCAGATCACCGGGGTGGTCGCAGAGCGCGACATGAGGGCGCAGTACCTCGACCGGATGGACATCGAGCGCGAGCGCGGCATCACCATCAAGAGCCAGGCGGTCCGGATGCCCTGGCAGATCGAGGGCGAGACCTTCGCCTTGAACATGATCGACACTCCGGGGCACGTCGACTTCACCTACGAGGTGTCGCGCTCGCTCGCCGCCTGCGAGGGCGCGATCCTCCTCGTGGACGCGGCGCAGGGAATCGAGGCGCAGACGCTGGCGAACCTCTATCTGGCGCTGGAGAACGACCTCACGATCATCCCGGTCCTGAACAAGATCGATCTGCCCGCGGCGGAGCCGGAGAAGTATGCGAAGGAGCTTGCGGACCTCATCGGGGGGAGACCGGAGGACGTGCTGCGTGTGTCCGGCAAGACGGGGGCCGGTGTCGAGGACCTGCTCGATCGCCTCGTGCAGGAGATCCCCGGTCCGACCGGAGACGCGGACGCGCCCGCGCGGGCGATGATCTTCGACTCCGTCTATGACGCCTATCGCGGCGTCGTCACGTATGTCCGGATGGTCGACGGCAAGCTGGAACCGCGCGAGCGGATCCAGATGATGTCCACCGGCGCCAACCACGAGCTGCTCGAGATCGGCGTGTCGAGCCCAGAGCCCACCCCGACCAAGGGACTCGGCGTGGGCGAGGTCGGCTACCTCATCACCGGGGTGAAGGACGTGCGCCAGTCGAAGGTCGGCGACACCGTCACGAACGCCCGCAAGCCTGCGGCCGAGGCGCTGGCGGGCTATACCGACCCGAAGCCCATGGTCTTCTCCGGCATCTATCCGATCGACGGCAGCGACTACGCGGAGCTTCGCGAGGCGCTCGACAAGCTCAAGCTCTCGGACGCGTCCCTGCAGTACGAGCCGGAGACCTCGGTCGCCCTCGGGTTCGGCTTCCGCTGCGGCTTCCTCGGCCTTCTGCACCTGGAGATCATCACCGAGCGCCTGTCGCGGGAGTTCGGCCTCGACCTCATCACGACGGCGCCGAGCGTGATCTACGAGGTGCTCACGTCCGACACCGGCGAGACCGTCACGGTCACGAACCCGAGCGAGTACCCGGACGGCCGTATCGGCTCCGTCTCCGAGCCGATGGTCAAGGCAGCGATCCTCCTCCCGAAGGATTACGTGGGAACGGTGATGGAGCTCTGCCAGTCTCGCCGCGGGTCGCTCCTGGGCATGGAGTACTTCTCCGAGGAGCGTGTGGAACTGCGCTACAACATTCCACTGGGCGAGATCGTCTTCGACTTCTTCGACCAGCTGAAGTCGAAGACACAGGGGTACGCGTCGCTCGACTACGAGCCCGCGGGCTCCCAGGAGGCCGACCTCGTCAAGGTCGACATCCTGCTCCAGGGTGAGAAGGTCGACGCCTTCAGCTCGATCGTGCATCGTGACAAGGCCTACAGCTACGGCACGATGATGGCCGAGCGGCTGCGCAAGCTCATCCCTCGGCAGCAGTTCGAGGTGCCGATCCAGGCCGCGATCGGTGCCAGGATCATCGCGCGAGAGACGATCCGCGCGATCCGCAAGGACGTGCTCGCCAAGTGCTACGGCGGCGACATCACCCGAAAGCGCAAGCTCCTGGAGAAGCAGAAGGAAGGCAAGAAGCGCATGAAGATGGTCGGCCGCGTGGAGGTCCCCCAGGAGGCGTTCATCGCCGCGCTGTCCGGCGACGTCGAAGGCAAGGACAAGAAGTAGCTCATGCGCCTCCCGGCGTACGGGCGCGGGACGACGCGGATGCCGATCCTCGATCCGCCTACCGGGATGCGGACGCACGAGGTGTCGACACCCGTCCCGCCGCACCGACGGGCCGCCGTCGCCGAGCTGGTCTCGTCCTGGGAGCTCAAACGGCGGGTCGGCTTCGGGGCACCAGCCGGACAGCCGACGCCGGACGCGGAGGGAATGCTCTCCCTCCGGGTGCTCGGCATCCTGTTCCGTGAGCCGGTGCGCGTGGTCTGGGCGGGTGAGGCGGGCTTCGGGTACGAGACGCGCCGGGGGCATCCGCTCTACGGGGAGGAGTCCTTCGAGCTGACGGAGGACGGCCTGTTCACCGCTCGATCGTTGTCGTGTCCCGCCTCACCGATGTGGCGGCTCCTCGGCCCGTTGCTGAGGGCGATGCAGCGGCGGACGATGGCGGGATACCTGCGCGAGGTGACGGCCGTCTCGGAGGGAAGCTTTGCCGTCTCGTCAAGGAAGGGACAGTAGGGTGGAACGCATGCGTCGCGGGACATTCCGAGAAGGCACGGTGGACTACGCCGCGGTCGGGGCCACTCATGCCCCGGATCTCATGCAGTATCCGCCGGAGCGGAGCATCCCCGCTGAGCAGTCTTGGCGTATCGGCAGCGGTGAGGAGCGTTTTCGCACCGCGAGCGACGCCTTGCTCTCCTGGACCGCGCAGCGCGCGGCCGGTCTCCAGCTCGAGGATCTGCGGCCGGCCTCGGGTCCCGGGTATGCAGGGGTCAGCTTCGACGCGGAGGGAACGCCGATCGCTCCGAGCAAGAGCGCGATCGAGCAGCGTACCGATGGCGAGGGCACTCCCTTCGCCGGCGCGGGGATGACGCTGCGCGTCCGCGGCAGGGTCGCCGGTTTCAACGCGGACGCAGAGCTGCGTGTGATCTCGGTGAGCGAGGAGGCACGTCGGGTCGGCTTCGTGCTGGGAACCGTGGGCGGCTCGGTGGTGAGCGGCGAGGAGTCGTTCGACGTCGACTGGCGCGAGGAGTCGGACGAGGTCTGGTTCACCGTCCGTGCCTTCGACGCGCCCAACACGCTCCTGTACCGGGTGCTGCCGGCTCTGGTCCGTCGCCGGCGCAGGGAGCTCTTCGCCCGTTACCTGCGGGGGATCTCTCCGCTCTACGCGACCCCCGCCTGATGGCCGGGTCCCTTCCGTCGGGGGATCCCGCTCCGCGCGACGGGCGTCTGCCCGAGGACCTGTTCGTCGACATCACCGCGCCGTTCTCGGCCTATCTGCACGTGCCTTTCTGCCGGGTCCGCTGCGGATACTGCGACTTCAACACCTACACCTCCTCGGAGCTGCGCGGGGCGAGCCAGGACGAGTACGCGGACACGCTGCTCTCGGAGATCGCGATCGCCCGCGACGTGCTCGCGGAGCGCGGTGCACTCCGCCCGCTCGACACGGTGTTCTTCGGCGGTGGCACCCCGACTCTGCTGCCCCCAGGCGACTTGGCCCGGATGCTGAAGGGTGCGATCGACGCGTTCGGCATCCGCGAGGGGGCGGAGGTGACGGTGGAGGCGAACCCGGACACCGTGACCCCGTTGGTCGCAGACGAGCTGGCGCGTTCAGGGGTGACGCGCCTCTCCGTCGGGATGCAGTCCGCGGTGCCGTCGGTGCTCGCCGCGCTGGATCGCACGCATCGCCCGGAGAACGTCCGCGGAGCGGTGTCTGCGGCACGTGACGCGGGGCTCGCGGTGAGCGTGGACCTCATCTACGGCGCTCCGGGAGAGAGCCTCGCGGACTGGCAGGAATCGCTCGACGCCGCGGTCGCTCTCGCCCCCGACCATGTGTCGGCGTATGCCCTGATCATCGAGGAGGGGACGAAGCTCGCACGTCAGATCAGGCGCGGTGAGGTCCCCGCCCCCGACGACGACCTGCAGGCCGACATGTACGAGCTCGCCGACGCCGTGCTCGCCGGCGCAGGGTTCGACTGGTACGAGGTGAGCAACTGGGCACGGACGCCTGCTCAGCGTTCACAGCACAACATGGCCTACTGGCGAGGGACGGACTGGTGGGGTTTCGGTCCGGGGGCGCACAGCCACATCGCCGGCCTGCGGTGGTGGAACGTGAAGCATCCGGCGGCATACGCGGCGCGGCTGGGAGCAGGCGACTCCCCGGCAGCAGGCACCGAGCGTCCTGCGCCGTCGGCCCGCGCACTCGAAAGGGTTCTTCTCCGGTCTCGCATGGCGGAAGGGCTTCCGCTCGACGCGCTGCCCGACACAGCCCGTGGCCGTGTCGCCGGACTCATCGCGGACGGTCTCGTCATCGGGACGGAAGCCCTGCGAGGGCGGATCGTCCTGACCCTGCGGGGTCGTCTCCTCGCCGACGCGGTCGTCCGCACCCTCACCGACTGAGTCATCGCCCGATCTCGGATCAGGATCAGGATCAGGATCAGGGCAGCAGCTCGAGGCTCGTCGTCCGGCGTCGCGGGACGGTCGCGGTCTCGTTGCCGAACAGCCGGATCGAGAGGGCGTCGTCGAAACATGGCCAGCCGAGCTCGCCGCTGCGGATGAACCGGGAGAAGGGCGGGCGCGTCCCCGTCGGAGACCGGTAGAATTGGCACTCGACAGGATGGAGTGCCAATCTGTCATCGACAGGAAACGTCGCGGTCCGGCGAGCAGAGGAGGCGAGATGGTCACCGAACGGGGTCTCCAGGTCCTCCGCGCGATCGTCGAGGACTTCGTCGAGACGAACGAGCCGGTCGGGAGCAAGTCCATCGTCGAGCGCCATGCGTTCGGCGTCTCGGCCGCGACCATCCGCAACGACATGGCTCAGCTCGAGGACGAGGAGCTCATCGCGGCTCCGCACACGTCATCGGGACGGGTGCCGACCGACAAGGGCTATCGCGTCTTCGTCGACCATCTCGCGCAGCTCCGCCCGCTCTCGACCGCGCAGCGGAGTGCGATCACCGCGTTCCTGACGGATCCAGCCGATCTCGACGACCTGATGGTGCGCACGGTTCGGGTGCTCACTCGGCTGACGGGCCAGGTCGCGCTGGCCCAGTACCCCTCCTTCGCCCGTGCCCACGTCACGCATGTGGAGCTCGTCGCTCTTGCCCCGAACCGGCTGCTCGCCGTGCTCGTCACCGATGCCGGCGGCGTCTCGCAGCGTCTCATCCCGCTGCCGCTCGACCTCGGCGAGGCCGAGCTCGCCGCGTTGCGTGCGCGAATGACCGTTCTGCTCGTGGGACGGTCGGTGCGCCGAGGGCTCGAGCGAATCGACGAACTGCAGGACGCTCCGGAGGGGACCGCGCTGGCGTTGGCGCAGACATGTGCATGTCGAGCGATCAAGGAGGAGCTGGAGGAGTTCCGTCAGGAACGGCTGGTGATGGCGGGGGCCGCGACCCTCGCCCGTCGTGAGCACGACTTCCGGGGCAGTATCCACCCGCTTCTCGAGGCCATCGAGGAGCAGGTGACGCTCCTGCGTCTGATGAGCGAGATGGTCACGGACGAGCAGGGACTGGCGGCGAGCATCGGTGCGGAGAACGAGGCGTTCGGCATCCCGGAGGCCTCAATCGTGGCGAGCAACTACGTCACCCCCAGCGGGACGGCACGCGTGGGCGTCATGGGGCCGACGCGCATGGACTATCCGAGCAATCTCGCCGCGGCGCGGGCGGTGGCCCGCTACCTGTCGCGGTTGCTCGACGAGGACGAGGCGGGCCGCTGAGCGGTGCGCGGAGGCCGGCGCGGGAGACGCCGGCGAAGGAAAGGTGACTGTGGCGGACCACTACGAAGTCCTGGGCGTCTCGCGCGAGGCGAGCGAGGACGAGATCAAGAAGGCCTACCGTCGACTGGCGCGACAGCTCCATCCCGATGTGAATCCGAGCGAGGAGGCCGCGGAGCGTTTCAAGCTCGTGACCCATGCCTACGATGTCCTGAGCGACCCCGAGTCGCGCCGTCGATACGACATGGGCGGGGACGAGAGCGGCGGCTTCGGGGGCTTCGGCGGTTTCGGCGACATCTTCGAGACGTTCTTCGGAGGCGGGGGCGGACGTTCGGCCCGTCCGCGCTCACGTCGAGAGCGTGGACAGGACGCCCTCGTGCGCATCACGCTCGATCTCGACGACGTCGTCTTCGGGGTGCACCGTGACATCGAGGTGGACACGGCCGTTCTCTGCGAGACCTGCCATGGCTCGTGCTGCCAGGAGGGGACCTCGCCGGTCACCTGTGACATCTGCGGAGGCTCCGGCCATGTCCAGCAGCAGGTGCGGAGCCTTCTGGGCACCGTGGTCACCACGCAGCCGTGCGGATCCTGCGAGGGCTACGGCACGACGATCCCGTACCCGTGCGCGACCTGCGGTGGCCAAGGACGGGTCCGTTCGCGGCGGACGGTGGGGCTGGACATCCCGGCGGGAGTCGAGACCGGTCTCCGCCTGCAGCTCCCCGGCTCCGGCGAGGTCGGCCGAGCCGGTGGTCCGAACGGCGACCTCTACGTCGAGGTGACCGTCGCCCCGCATCCGTCCTTCAGCCGTGACGGCGACGACCTGCTGGCCACGCTCGAGGTCGCCATGACCGATGCCGTCCTCGGCACCTCCGCTCAGATCGACGCGCTCGACGGCGCGGTCGACCTGGAGATCCGTCCCGGCGTGCAGTCCGGAGACGTGCTGACCATCAAGGGCCGTGGTATCACCCCGCTGCGCGGCAGTCAGCGCGGCGACCTTCGCGTGGGGGTCCAGGTGGTCACTCCGACACGGATCGACGGCAAGCAGCGCGCTCTCATCGAGGACTTCGCGAAGCGAGCCAAGGCGCCCGCGCCCAAGCTCGCCGAGTTCCACCAGGGGCTCTTCTCCAAGCTGCGCGACCGGTTCCGGAACGGCTGATCGTGGCGCTGCACTTCCTCACGGCGGACGCGGCCGGGGCAGAGCCGGGGGACGTCGTCACCTTGGGCGGTGCCGAAGCGAGGCACGCCGCGGTCGTGCGGCGGGTACGGGCGGGAGAGCGGGTGACTCTCGGCGACGGAGGTGGAGTCTGGCTCGGCGGCGTCGTGGAGACGACGGGGCCGGGGAGCGTGGCTGTCCGTGTCGAGACCCGTGAGCTGCGCCCGGCGCCGACATCGAGGGTCATTCTCGTCCAGGCGCTCGCGAAGGGCGACAGGGACGAGCGGGCGGTGCAGGCGGCGTGCGAGCTCGGCGTGGACGAGATCGTTCCCTGGCAGGCCGCACGCAGCGTCTCCCGGTGGGACGGGACGAAGGCGGCGAAGGGTCGCGAGCGCTGGGCGACGATCGTCCGGGAGGCGGCGAAGCAGGCGCATCGCGCCTGGGTGCCAGAGGTCTCGGCCGTCGAGACCACGGCGGACATCGCCAGTCGTGCGGCATCGCAGCGGGTCCTCGTCCTCGATCCCGCCGCGACGACACGTGTGAGCACGCTGCAGGACGACGGGCGCGACGTCGTGCTCGTCGTCGGGCCGGAGGGCGGCATCGCGACCGAGGAGCTTGAGCGGCTCTCGGCCGCAGGCGCCGAGCGCATGCTGCTCGGTGAGACCGTCCTGCGCACCTCGACGGCGGGTCCCGCTGCCCTTGCCGCCCTCAACGTGCTCCGGGGCCGCTGGTGACGTGCGCGCCGGCGAGCGGGGCCAGGCGCTGACGGCGTTCTCCGCCCTGTCGGAATCGGCGCGATCGCTAGGATGGAACGCATGTCAGATCCTTCGATCTTCACGCGCATCCTCACCGGGGACATCCCCGGTGAGGTCCTGCTCGACACGGACCGGGTGTTCGCCATCCGGGACATCGCCCCGCAGGCGCCGCTGCACGCGCTCGTGATCCCGAAGACCGAGGACTACAAGGACGTGACCGAGCTCGCCGCGGGCGACCCGTCCCTGCTCGCCGAGATCGTCGCAGCCGCGAAGCGGATCGCGGTCGAGCACGCCAACGGGGAGTATCGTCTGATCTTCAACAACGGCGCCAGCGTCGCACAATCCGTCTTCCACGTGCACGCTCACGTGCTCGGCAACATCGAGGAGAACAAGCTCGTTGGCTTCTGACAGGGAGAACGACAGGGGCGGTGCGCCCGTCATCGAACGCATGCACGCCGACGGCGTGGCCATGGTGCAGTTGCTCGGCCCGCAGGATCGTCTGCTCCGCGTGCTGGAGAGGGAGCACCCTGCGGTCGAGGTGCTCGTGCGAGGCAACGAGATCACCCTGCGCGGGGACGCCGGTCCGGTGGCCGCCGCGAAGGCTCTTGTCGAGGAGCTGCTGGCGATGACCAAGGCCGGCCACGACCTCCTGCCCGGCGACGTCTCCAGCTCTGCCCGCCTCCTCCGGCGCGATGACGGACCGCGCCCGAGCGAGGTGCTCGGTGAAGCGATCCTCTCCTCCCGAGGACGCGTGATCAGGCCCAAGACGCTCGGGCAGAAGGAGTATGTCGACGCGATCGAGGAGAACACCATCGTGTTCGGCATCGGTCCCGCCGGCACGGGAAAGACCTACCTCGCGATGGCGAAGGCGGTCCAGGCGCTCCAGCGCAAGGACGTGGAGCGGATCATCCTCACCCGCCCGGCCGTCGAGGCAGGGGAGCGCCTCGGCTTCCTCCCCGGCACGCTCACCGACAAGATCGACCCGTATCTGCGTCCGCTCTACGACGCGCTGAACGAGATGATGGATCCGGAGATCGTGCCGCGCCTCATGGCGACGGGCACGATCGAGGTCGCGCCTCTCGCCTACATGCGCGGACGCACTCTAAACGACTCCTTCGTGGTGCTCGACGAGGCGCAGAACACCACGCCGGAGCAGATGAAGATGTTCCTGACGCGGCTCGGCTTCGGCACGAAGATGGTCGTCACCGGCGACATCACACAGGTCGATCTCCCCCAGGGGGCCTCCGGGCTGCGTCTGGTGACCCGTGTGCTCCAGGGCATCGACGACATCCACTTCTCCCGTCTGACCAGCGATGACGTCGTGCGCCACACACTCGTCGGGCGGATCGTGGATGCCTACAGCGAATATGACGAACAGCGCACGGCGGCGCGCGTCGAGCGTGAGCAGGCGGCGGAGTTCGCCAACCGCGCCGAACGCCGTGCCGGGCTCCGTTCCGGACCGCGCGACCGCCAGCAGCCGAAACGAGGACGATCGTGATCGAGATCAACAACGAGTCGGCGATCGACGTCGACGAGACCGTCCTGCTGCGGCTGACCGAGCACAACCTGGCGCAGCTCAACGTGAGCCCGGACGCCGACGTCGCGATCGTCCTCGTGGACGAGGGAGCGATGGAGGCCCTCCACGTGCAGTGGATGGACGAGCCGGGACCGACCGACGTGTTGAGCTTCCCTATGGACGAACTGCGCCCGGGGACGATCGACCGTCCGACGCCCCCCGGGCTGCTCGGCGACATCGTGCTCTGCCCCCAGGTGGCCGAGACCCAGGCGGTCGCGGCCATGCACACCCTGATGGACGAGCTGATCCTGCTCACGACCCACGGGCTGCTGCACCTCCTCGGCTTCGACCACGCGGAGCCGGATGAGGAGAGGGAGATGTTCGGTCTTCAACGTGAGCTGATCGCGAGCTTCGCGGACCTCGAGCGCCGCAGAGATCGATGACCGGGACCGCGTTTCTGCTCCTGGGCGGGGCGGTCCTCCTGGTCGCCTTCGGGGGTCTCATGGCTGCGATCGACGCCGCCTTCTCGGTGACCTCGCGCGCGGGCATCGCCGAGATGGGCGCGACGGGACGCAACGCTGTGGCGCTGCGCCGCATCGCCGACGACCCCGACCCGCACGCGAACGCGGTCGCGTTCATCCGCGTCCTCGCCGAGACCGCGGCAGCGGTGCTCGTGACCGTCGCGTTCGTGCTCCTCATCGATGAGATCTGGTGGGCGATGCTGGCTGCGGCCGTGCTGATGACGGGCATCACGTTCGTCCTCGTCGGCGCGAGCCCCCGCTCTTTCGGGCGCCTGCACGCGGATGGCATCCTGCGGACCTGCGCTCCGCTCATCCGCGGACTCCGGCTCATCCTGGGCCCCCTCGCCCAAGGCCTGGTCGTGCTCGGCTCTCGGGTGACGCCGGGGACGGGGCGGAGCTCCTTCGCCTCGGAGGAGCAGCTGCTGAGCATGGTCGACGAGGCGGCCTCGAACGACCTCATCGAGGCGGACGATCGGGACCTCATCCACTCGGTCTTCGACTTCACCGACCAGTTCGTCCGCGCGGTGATGGTCCCGCGGACCGACATGGTGACGGTCGACGCGGAGGCCACGGCCGGCGAGGCGATGACTCTCTTCCTCGATCGTGGCGTGTCGCGGGTGCCGGTCGTCGACGACGACGCCGACGACGTGGTGGGCGTGCTGTATCTGAAGGATCTCGCGCAGTTCGCCTTCCGGGAGGAGAACGCGTGGCGCGCGGTCCCGGCGCGGACGATCGCGCGACCGGCCGTCTTCGTGCCGGAGTCCATGCGCGCGGAGACGCTGCTCCAGCAGATGAAACGCGACGCGGTGCACGTGTGCATGGTCGTGGACGAGCATGGCGGGATCTCCGGGCTCGTGACGATGGAGGACCTGATCGAGGAGCTCGTGGGCGAGATCTCGGACGAGTACGACCAGCAGATCGCCGAGGTCGCCGAGATCGCTCCTGGCCGGTTCCGGGTGAGCGCTCGGCTCGGACTCGAGGACGTGGGCGACCTGTTCGGCATCGAGCTGGAGGACGACGAGGTCGACTCCATCGGCGGACTCCTCGGCAAGGAGCTCGGACGTATCCCGCAGCCGGGCTCCGCCGTGAACGTGCGAGGACTGATGCTCATCGGCGGGGCCTCCCGGGGCCGGGGGCGAGGAATCGCGACGGTCCTCGTGGAGCGCGCCGAGCCGCCGGCGGGCGAGGACGAGGGACAGGAGCGAGACGGATGAGCAAAGCGTCACAGGAGGAGCCGACCATCGGGAGCCAGCCGGGGCGCAGCGGCTTCGTCACTTTCGTGGGGCGCCCGAACGTGGGCAAGTCCACGCTCACGAACGCGCTCGTGGGTGAGAAGATCGCGATCACGAGTGAGAAGCCGCAGACGACGCGGCGTGCGATCCGTGGGATCGTGAACCGCCCGGACGGACAGCTCGTCATCGTGGACACCCCCGGCATCCATCGTCCGCGGACGCTGTTGGGCGAGCGGCTGAACGACCTCGTCGAACAGGTTCTGGGCGATGTGGACGTGATCGGCTTCTGCGTGCCGGCGACAGAGAAGGTCGGCCCCGGCGATCGGCGTATCGCCGCCTCGCTCGACGGCTACCCACGCGCAAAGAAGATCGCGATCGTCACGAAGGTCGACGCCGCGGACCGCGACCAGATCACCGAGCGGCTCATGGAGGTCGATGCGCTCCGCGAGGACTGGGCGGCGGTGATCCCGTTGTCGGCCCTCACACGTGTACAGCTCGACGTCCTCTCCGACGAGGTGCTCGCGCTCATGCCGGAGGGGCCGAGGCTGTACGACGCTGACGTCGTCACCGACGAGTCGACCGAGGATCGCATTTCGGAGATCATCCGCGAGGCGGCGCTCGAGGGCGTTCGCGACGAGCTCCCGCACTCCATCGCCGTCGTGGTCGACGACATCGCGCCGAGGGAGGGATCCGACCTCGTCGACGTCCACGCGAGCATCGTGGTCGAGAGGGACAGCCAGAAGGCGATCATCATCGGACGAAAGGGGGCACGACTCCGCGACGTCGGCGCACGTTCCCGGCTCGGCGTCGAGGAGCTTCTCGGGACCCGCGTCTTCCTGGGTCTGCACGTTCGCGTGGCGAAGGAATGGCAGCGGGACCCGAAGCAGCTGGGCCGCCTGGGGTTCTGAGCCGTCCTGGGTGATCCGGTTCCCGGGCCCCGTCGTTGGTCAGCGTCCTCCCGAGAACCCGCCGCCTCCGCCGCCACCGGAGAAGCCGCCGCCGAAGGAACCGCTGGAGCTCGATGAGGAGGCTGCCGTCGGCGTGGGTGTGAGGGTCTCACCCATCCGAGCCAGTGACGAGCTGACCGCGCCATATGCGTACCCGCCGTACCACGTCGGCTCCTGGCGTTCACGCTCGTACGCGACCGAGAGCGCCTGGGCCCATTCCCGCTCGAGCCCGAACAGCATCGCGTAGGGGAGCAGGCGCTCGTAGACGACGATCACGTCGGCACCGTCGTACCGACGTCGCTCCGCCCCGGAGTAGGACTGGAGCATCCGGATGCGATCCGCCTCGGCCAGCCGGATGTACTCGCGCACTCCCTGGAGGTATTCGTACGACTCCGCGCCCTTCGGCGTGAGGACGCGCTGCTTCTGGAGCAGCACGAGCGCGAGGACCAGGAGGGCCGCTGTCAGGAGGGCCGAGACGACGAATGCCGCGATCGCCGCCCTCCGGCCGACGACCATCCCCGGAACGCTGAGCCCGACGCTGAGGAGCCCGACCAGGACGCCGAGCATGCCGAAGACCGGAGACATCGGTGATCGTCGGCGGATCATGAGCCCTCGTCCCTCTGCCGCAGCGCGGGAGGCCGGGGTGAGTACGGTGAGCCGCCCGACGACGTCGTTGTCGGGGACGGCCAGAGGGAGCTGGTCGCCCGGCACACGGCGGGGGAAGAGCGCGGCGATCGTGGCGGAGTCGAGAGGGTCCGGAGCGACGGCGGGGTCGACCAGGGTGAGCGCGGGCTTGCCGGCCTGATCCTCGATCCGGAGTGCGCCCCGGACGCCGAGATGGACGATCTCCGATTGCAGCTGCCTGCCTTCGAGGCCCAGCACCGGGGCGGCGAGAAGCGGCGGAAGGTCATCCGGTACGTCGTACTGGGCGACGACGATCCCCTTCCCCTGGGCGCGATGACGCCGACGGAGCCTCGCCCGCGCGCCGAAGCCGCCGCCCAGGGCGAGGACGACGCCTCCTCCGGCGATTCCGTAGGGCACCACGTCCGTCATCGCGTCGGGCTGCTTCGCCGGCGAGGGGAGCACCGTGCCCTGCGCGAACGCGAACGCGACCGTCATTCCCTCGCCCGGGAGGAGGTTCGTCGCGGAGACCGAGAAGGCGCCGGGGTCGGCGGCGGTCGGCGCGATGTCGCAACGTCCCTTGGCCCCGGCGAACCCCTGATAGCACCGGTGGTCGCCGGTCAGTCGCTCCACGAGCGCGCCTTCGAAGCGGATCCGGCCCGTGAACGACTCGATGGGCTGGGTGCTGTCGAGCGGGAGGAGGTCCCAGTAGAACTCGTCCACATCCGCATCGTCAGGCTGGTGGAAGACGTCGCGCATCGTGTACTCGATGACATAGGTCGTGAGACCGTGCCGGTAGCTGTCGTCGCCGAGGGAGAGCATCAGGACGTCGTTCTCGGAGTCGGTCTCGTAGGGCACCTCACGTCCGTCGCCGTCGCGGATCGAGAGGACGGTAGGGGAGATGGGCGCTCCGTCGTATCGCTCGGCGAGGCCACGGACGATCCCGCGGTTCTGATCGGTCTCAGGAAACCGCGCGACCAGGGTCTCGGTGACGTGCATCGCCGCCCGCCCCGCGGCGTCGAGCCGCACGACGTAGTCGGCGTCCCACGAGGCGTACGAGAAGTCGTCGACGCCGGCCGCTGCGGACGGCGCGACGAGGAGGGACGCGGACACCAGGAGAGGCCCGAGTGCGACGGAGAGGGCGGCGGCGAACGTGGGGCGGAGTCGGGCCGTCATGTCAGTCAGGCTAACGTGCGGTGCGGCGTGCCTCCGCTCCGTGCGGCCTGCGGGTCAGTGCAGCGCATGCTCCCGGATGAAGGCGCGAAGCGCGCCCTCGTCGTCGGCGATCTCGGTGACGTGCGGGGGAGCGGCGAGCATGGCCGCGACCTCGTCGTCGAGGGGGAGGTCGATCCCGATGGCCTCTCGGATGGTCTCGGCGAACTTCTGCGGCTTCGCGGTCTCGAGCACGAGCATGGGGATGCCGGGCTCGACGTGGGCGCGCGCGACGGTGACACCGTCCGCCGTGTGCGGATCGATCACCTCTCCGGTCGCGTCGTAGACGGCCCGGATCGTCGCGAGACGGTCGGCGTGAGTGCTGGTGCCGCTCACGATCCCGAACTCGGCGGCGAAGCGTGGCTGTTCTGCGGAGAAGTCGACGCTGCCCCGGTCGTCGATCTGCGTCCAGGCCTCGACGACGCGCGCGGGATCCCGATCGACCAGGTCGTACAGGAACCGCTCCAGGTTGGAGGCCTTCGAGATGTCCATCGACGGGCTGGAGGTCGCGAGCGTCTGCGCGGCGGCCCGCGGACGGTAGACCCCGGTGCGGAAGAACTCGTCGAGGACGTTGTTCTCGTTGGCGGCCAGCACGAGCCGACGGACCGGCAGTCCCATCCCTCGGGCATAGTAGCCGGAGAGGATGTTGCCGAAGTTCCCGGACGGGACGGTGAATGAGACTTCTGTCGGTGTCGCTGCGCCGCTGTCGGTCGCCCGAAGCCACGCCCAGAAGTAGTACACGATCTGCGCGGTGATGCGCGCGAGGTTGATGGAGTTGACCGCGCCGAGGTGCTGGGAGCGCTTGAAGTCGAGATCGCCGGCCAGGCGTTTCACGAGGTTCTGGCAGTCGTCGAAGACGCCGTCGACGGAGAGGTTGTGCACGTTGTCATCGGCGATCGAGTACATCTGCGCACGCTGGAAGGGGCTCATCCGCCCCTGAGGTGAGAGCATGAAGACCGAGACGCGCTCCTTGCCACGCAAGGCGTGCTCGGCCGCAGAGCCGGTGTCGCCGGAGGTCGCTCCGAGGACGTTGAGCACGCCGCCCCGACGCTCGAGTGCATACTCCAGCGCCTCCCCGAGGAACTGCATCGCTATGTCCTTGAAGGCCAGAGTCGGCCCCTCGGAGAGCCCGACGAGGGTGATCCCGCCATCGATCGGCCGGAGCGGGACCGACGTGGGGAAGGTGGCCGGGGAGTAGGCGCTCTGACACAGACGGGCGAGATCGTCGCGGGGGATGTCGGTGGCGAACAGGCCGAGGACCTCGGCGGCGAGGGCCGGATAGTCGAGGTCTCGCCAGGACTCCAGCGTCGTCGCGTCGACCTGCGGGAGCTCGGTGGGGACGGTGAGGCCGCCGTCCGCCGCGAGGCCCTCCAGGAGGGTCTCCGTGTAGGTCATCGGCTCCCCGCCGCCGCGGGTGGAGATGTAGATCACGCCTGGCTCCTCGGTCGAAACGCTGCCCGCACGCGCGAACGGCGTGCTGCAACGATTCTTGCAGGCGTGGCAGCACTCGTGGACCATGTGGCCGGTGCGACGTCGTGCTCGGAGAGGGGCGGGTGCTATCATGGCGGCATGCGCGCGGGCGTTCTGCTTCTTCTTCGCCGCCGCGGCGAGTCCCGGATCTAGGGCCTACCTCGTCGCGGTGTTCGCGTTGGCCCGAATCCGCGAATGACGAGAAGAGAACGCCCATCATGAAGAACACTCAGCGCCCCTCGGGCATGCCGATCCGCAAGTATCGTCCGTTCCACGAGCAGATCCGTGTCGATCTGCCCGACCGCACCTGGCCGGATGCCGTCATCACCGAGGCGCCGCGATGGTGCGCCGTCGATCTCCGCGACGGCAACCAGGCTCTCATCGACCCGATGTCCCCCGAGCGCAAGCGCGTCATGTTCGAGCTCCTCGTGCGCATGGGATACAAAGAGATCGAGGTCGGCTTCCCCTCGGCGAGCCAGACCGACTTCGACTTCGTCCGGCAGCTGATCGACGACGGCCTGATCCCGGACGACGTGACCATCCAGGTGCTGACTCAAGCCCGCGAGCACCTCATCGCCCGTACCTACGAGGCGATCGCGGGGGCGAAGCAGGCGATCGTCCACCTCTACAACTCCACGAGCGTCCTTCAGCGAGAGGTCGTCTTCCGCACGGACAGGCAGGGGATCATCGACATCGCCCTCGCCGGCGCGCGTCTCTGCCGAGAGCACGAGAAGCGCATCCCCGAGACGACGGTGTACTACGAGTACTCGCCGGAGAGCTACACGGGAACCGAGCTGGAGTTCGCCGCAGACATCTGCAACCAGGTGCTGGAGGTCTTCGAGCCCACGCCCGAACGCAAGGTGATCGTCAACCTGCCCGCGACGGTCGAGATGGCGACGCCGAACGTCTACGCCGACTCGATCGAGTGGATGAGCCGTCATCTGAACCATCGCGAGAACATCATCCTGTCGCTGCACCCGCACAACGACCGCGGCACGGCGATCGCCGCGGCGGAGCTCGGCTACATGGCCGGTGCCGATCGGATCGAGGGATGCCTGTTCGGCAACGGCGAGCGCACCGGAAACGTGGACCTCGTCGCGTTGGGCGTCAACATGTTCACGCAGGGGATCGACCCGCAGATCGACTTCGGCGACATCGATCAGGTCAAGCGGACCGTCGAGTACTGCAACCAGCTGCCTGTGCCGGAGCGCAGCCCGTGGGCCGGTGACCTCGTGTTCACCGCGTTCAGCGGATCGCATCAGGACGCGATCAAGAAGGGTTTCGAGGCGATGGAGACCCGTGCCGCCGCGCAGGGCGTCACGGTCGACGAGATCGAATGGGCGGTTCCCTATCTCCCGATCGATCCCAAGGACCTCGGCCGCTCGTATGAGGCGGTGATTCGGGTGAACTCCCAGTCCGGCAAGGGCGGCGTGGCCTATCTGCTCAAGACGGACCACGCGATCGACCTGCCGCGCAAGCTCCAGATCGAGTTCTCCGGGGTCGTCCAGGCGAAGACTGACGCCGACGGCGGTGAGGTGACCAGCGAGCAGATCTGGTCGATCTTCCAGGACGAGTACCTGCCGGCCATCGACGCGGCGGAGAGATGGGGCCGCTTCGAGCTGCTCGCCACCGAGACCCGCAGCGACATGTCCGGTGCGGTCGAGCTGGATGTCGTGCTCCGCGACGACGAGCAGCGGGTCATGACGTCGGCGCACGGAAACGGTCCCGTCGCGGCGTTCGTCGAAGTGCTGCGGGCGCAGGGATTCGACATCACGGTCTATGACTACGTCGAGCATGCTCTCAGCGCCGGGGGAGACGCTCAGGCGGCCGCCTACGTCGAACTTCAGATCGGTGACCAGCGGCTGTGGGGTGTCGGCATCGACGGGGACATCTCGACCGCGTCGCTCAAGGCGATCGTCTCGGGCGTGAACCGATCGATCCGCGCGCGTGATCGTGAGCTCGCTTCCGTCTGAGCACAGAGGAACCCTGCGCGGAAAGGCTCTCAGGCGCAGGATCGCGGTCGTGCGTGCGGGCCGTGGTCCTGCGCCGGTAGGCTGAAGGATGGGGGCGGTGGCCAAGCTGGTCAAGGCAGTGGGCTCATAACCCAACGATCGCGGGTTCGAGTCCCGCCCGCCCCACTCTCGACGGCGGATGCAACCGCGTCCGCGTCCCGGCAGCTTCGTCGCACCGGTCCGCTGCGGCATCCAGGTCGCGGCGGGTCGTGGGGGTGGGATCCGCCCAGCGATCGAGCGGACTGCCGCGTCCAAACGGCTCGGCGGCTGTCGATGCGTTGGCTCGCGCCGTCGGACTCGGCGGTGAGGCGGCGCTGAAGGGGACGGCGGTCGTCGGCTCTCGAACAGCGTGGGCGGCGGCGATGTCGGAGAGCTCTTCCCTGTTGCCGAACTGGGCATAGAGGGATCGCTTGCTCACGCAGGCGCGCGTCGGGATGCGGAGCTTGGGCGCGGTTGCATCACGCATGGCATCGGCAAGGTAACCATCTAGTTATTGACGAAATATGCATCGACGACTACGGTAAACGAACCGGATAGTTATCTACCGTGGCCGGCATGCCGGTCCACGAGACAGGAGATGCGCCATGAAGGCGATCGTCATGACGGGACCGGGGCAGCCGTGGCAGGTTCAGGAAGTCCCGATGCCCGCTGCCGAGCCAGGCCAGGTGCTGGTCAAGGTCCACGCGTCGGGGATGTGTTACACCGACGTGTGGGCGACGCAGGGTGCGGGCGGCGATATCTACCCGCAGACGCCAGGCCACGAGGTCGTGGGGGAGATCGTCGAGGTCGGCGCCGGTGTGCACGGCCGTGAGGTGGGCGACCGGGTCGGGGCGACCTGGGTCCAGCAGGGCTGCGGGCGGTGCGACTACTGCCGGAAGCGGCTTCCGCTGACGGGGCAGACGGCCATGAACTGCGCGGCTCCGCGCCTGACGGGCTTCTCTTCGCAGGGCGGCCACGCGGAGTACATCGCGATCGCGGCGGAGGGTACGGTGCTGCTGCCCGACGGGCTCGACTACGTCGACGCGGCGCCGATGATGTGCGCTGGCTACACCACGTGGAGCGGACTACGGGATGCTTCTCTTCGACCGGGGGAGCGGATCGCCGTTCTCGGGATCGGAGGGCTCGGGCATGTGGCCATTCAGCTGGCCAAGGCGTCGGGCTTCGAGACGATCGCGATCACGCACTCGTCCGATAAGCACGACCTGGCCAAGCAGCTGGGCGCGGACCACGTCGTCGCCAACGGTCAGGAGCTGGCCGAGCTCGGCGGGGCGGACGTCCTGCTGGTTACCACCAATGCTTTCGAGACCGCGGAGGAAGCGATGACGGGTCTGCGGCCGAGCGGGCGTGTGGTCCTCAGCGGGCTTGACTTCACTCGTCCGTTCTCGATCTCGTCGGAGGGCGTGCCGTTCCACATGATGCGCCAGCAGGTCATCGGATCCACCCACGGCGGCCAGCACTACCTCAGCGAGGTCATCGACATGGCCGGCGAGGGCAAGGTCAAGCCGATCACCGAGACCTTCACCCTCGACCAGGCCACCGAGGCGTACGACCGGCTCTCCAGCGGCAAGATGCGCTTCCGCGGAGTCTTCACGCCGCACGGCGCCTGACCAACGATCACTGCCCCGGGCCGGCTCGCACGACCGGTCCGGGGCCTGTGCCGCCGCGAGGTCTTGTGTGGACGACTGATGCGCACGTGCGGCAGTTCGCGGGACATGGCGTGGCGTTCGGCGGAGACGCAGGGTGGGGACACGCTCACCCGTCGGTCGGGCGCATGGAGACCTGCCTCGACGCGACGAGACGGTCCACCGCGTCGAGCAGGCGCTCGGCTCCGGTGCTGTCACCTTCGGCGTGATCGTGGACGAGCACGCTCATGGCGGCCATGGTCAGAGCGACGGCCGCCTCCGCATCGACCGGGTCGGTCCGCTCCTCGGCGAGGGCGACGTACTGGCCGCGGACGGCGCCCATCCACTGCGCGAACGCCGGGAGCAGTTCCGGGCGGCGAAGGAGGAGCTCCTTCATCCGACGTTTCTCGCTGCCGTAGTCCATCGAGGACCCGATGAGCTCGCAGAGAGCGGGGACGAGCGGTCCTTCGGCGGCATGGAAGATCGCCGAGCCCTCCTCGGAGACCACCGACTCCGGCAGGTCGAGAGCTGCGGCCGCCTTGGACGGGAAATAGTTGAAGAAGGTCCGGGAGGAGATGTCGGCTGCCTCGCAGATCTGCTCCACCGTCACACCGTCGAGCCCATGCTCCTCGACCAGATGCAGCGCCGCCTCGTGAATCGCGCGACGGGTGAGCTGCTTCTTCCGTTCGCGTCGTCCTCCCGCTCGTGCGGCGGCGCGTCCGTCCGCGGGATCGCTCCTCGTCATATCTCTATCCTGCCTGCCTGCCGGAGCGGGGTGGTGGTCCCGCCCCGGCGGTGCCTCACGCTTGCTGGACCCGGATGGTGCCGGTCTCGGTGACGCCGGCGGTGTCGGCCTGCTCCTGGAGCGCGGAGCGCTGGCGCAGCGGCGGCACACGGAAGAACCAGCTGAGCACGAACGCGAGCAGGATCACACCGAAACCGATCCAGTAGATGGTCGCGGCCGACGAGGTGAAGCCCGTCATGAACGGCTTCGACAGGCGCGGATCCGCCCCGGTCAGGAAGGACGTGTCGCTCGTCGTGTCGCTCGAGACGCTCGAGGCGTTCGAATCCCCCTCCTCGACCTGCTTCGTGAGCTCCGGTGCGAGTTGACCGACCCAGTAGGTGCGCTGTTCCTTGTCGGACCAGTCGACCTTCACCTCGCCGTCGACCACGGAGGCGTGCGCCTTGTCAGCGACGGTCTGCAGAGCGGTGTTCTCGGCTGCGGGGGTCGCGGCGGCGACCTGCTGGTCGATCACGCTCTGCGCGGCAGCCGGGGGCAGCGCGCCGGCGGAGACCTGTGCCTGCACGGCCGCGGTGATCCTCTCGGCCACGGCCTGTTCGGCCGCGCTCTTCGCCGCTGCCGCTCCGTCGTCGAGCTGGGTCTGGATGGTGCTCTGGATCGGACCGACCACGGGGGTCCACAGCTGCTTCATGATCGCGGCGTTCGCCGGCGCCTCGGCGACGGCGGGATCGAGGGCAGCGTCCAGCGCCGACGTCAGCGTGGACTTGTCGGCCATGCTGTGCACGATGTTCGTCGGGAGCACGCTGAAGAGCACCGAGAGCATGATCGCGGTGCCGAGGGTGCCGCCGATCTGCCGGAAGAAGGTCGCGGCGCTCGAAGCCACACCCATCTCGGTCGGAGCGACGGAGTTCTGGCTCGCGAGCACGAGCGTCTGCATGAGCTGGCCGAGGCCCAGGCCGACCACGAACATGCCGATCATCATGAACCAGAGCGGCTTGTCCGGCGTCATGAACGTCAGGATCAGGAAGCCGATGGCGGTGAAGAGCGTCCCCGTCACCGGGAAGATGCGGTAGTGACCTGTCCTGGCGGTGATCTGTCCGGAGCTCATCGCCGCGATCATGAGGCCGATCACCATCGGGATCGACGCGAGGCCGGACTCTGTCGGGTTCAGGCCGACCACGATCTGCAGATACAGCGGGATCGTCATCATGGCGCCGAACATCCCGAAGCCGACCAGGACGCCGATGACGGTCGCCATCGAGAAGGTGCCGGAGCGGAAGAGCTTGATCGGGATGATCGCGTCGTCCTTCATCGCGTTCTCGATGAGGACGAACGCGACGGCGCCGAGGGCGCCGATCACGTAGCAGGCGATCGCGGCCGGTGAGGCCCAGCCCCAGACGCGGCCCTGCTCGGCCACGAGGAGGAGGGGCACGAGGGCGACGATGACTGCCGTGGCGCCCCACCAGTCGATCCGCGGGCTGGCGTGGGTCCCCACCTTCGGCAGGTGCAGGAAGACGATCACCATGCCGAGGGCGATGAGACCGACGGGGACGTTGACGAGGAACACCCAGCGCCAGCCGTCGATCCACAGGATCTGGGTGGCGCCGGCGAACAGGCCGCCGACGAGCGGGCCGATCACCGTCGAGACGCCGAAGACGGCGAAGAAGTATCCCTGGTACTTGGCGCGCTCGCGCGGAGCCAGGATGTCTCCCATGATGGCAAGGGGAAGGGACATCAGCGCGCCGGCACCGATACCCTGGAAGGCGCGGAAGCCGGCGAGCATCAGCATCGAGGTCGAGAAGGTCGACAGGAGCGAGCCGAGGATGAACACGCTGATGCCGAAGATGAACAGCGGACGCCGCCCGAAGATGTCGGACAGCTTGCCGTAGATCGGGACCGTGATGGTCGATGTGATCAGGTAGGCGGTCGTGACCCAGGCCTGCTGGTCCAGGCCGTGCAGGTCGTCGCCGATCGTGCGGATCGCGGTGCCGACGATGGTCTGGTCGAGCGAGGAGAGGAACATGCCGGCCATGAGGCCGTAGATGACGAAGAGGATCTGCCGGTGCGTCATGATCGGCGAGGATCCTCCTGCGACCGATGCGGTCGCAGGAGCAGCGGTGGCGCTGGACATTCGGGTCCTTCGAGTGGGCGAGGCGGGATGAGACAACGCGAACGCCCGTCGCCGTGGGGCGCTCGGGCGCCCTCATTGGCGGCAACTGTTTTGCAGCTCTGCAAGATTACATCTAAGCAATGTTGCGTGACTGCACTTTCTGAGGAAGTCGCTGAGACCTTGCCGGGAGCGTAGCCGGGCCTCGGCGGCCGAGCGAAGCGGGTCACGAGATCTGTCTCGCAGCCCCACGGATAGTGACGGCCCTCACCGGGGGCGCTAGCCGCCGAAGATCGTGGTGAGGAGCGCCCATCCGCCGTAGCCGGCGAGTCCGGCTGTGGCCGTGCCGGCGACGATGATGCCGGTCACGAGGGCGGTCCGCTGCGACCTGCGGGGTCTGTGGGGTCGACGGCGCAGACGGTGCTCCTCGCGGCGGAGGATGAGCGCGGCACTCTCGGAGGAGGTCTGCGCGGTGCGGGAGCTCTCCAGAGACGCGGGGGAGAGGGGGGATCCGGTCCACTTCTCGACGCTCCAGGCGGTGGCGCGTGCCGCCTGGGTGCGGAGGGCGTCGCTCCAGCCGACGGGGCGCTCTGCCGACGGCGGCCGTGTCGCGGTGTCGAGCCGCTGCACGGTCTGCCGGACGGCGTCGATGTCGCGCAGGCCGGCGTTCGCGATCGCCGCGGCCAGCGCGCGGATCCGGCGGCGCGCACTGCGGCGGAAGCCGGAGTCCGTGGCGGCGGACTGCAGCCGGTGCATCGTGATCCGTGCCTCGACGAGCGTGCGGTGCGCGTCCTCCAGATAGCGGGCGGCGCGAGAGCGTCCGTTCGCGGCGAGGAACTGCGCCTCCTCGCCGAGCCGGTCGACGGCGTCAGCGAAGGCGATGAACGTCCGCTCCTGCTCCTCCTCGGGCAGGCTCAGCGATGTTCCGCTCATTCCTCATCCCTTGCGGTGTCAGTGGACCGACGGTGCCGGTCGAGCCGTCCCGCCAGCTTACGATCCGTCCCTGAAACGTGAGCGAGAGGTCAGCGCATCCGGCGATCGTGCGCGAGATCGATCAGCCGTTCGAGCACAGGGCCCGAACGCAGTCCGTTGTGCTCATGCGCGCTGGTCACCCAGAGGCGGAGGTCCGGCACCAGTCGTGCGGTCTCGAGCGAGAACTCGAGCGGGACGTACACGTCTGTGGCATAGACGGCGGCGGCGCCGCGCGCACCGGAGGCGGCGATGGCGTCCGGGTCGTAGAGCCGAGGCCACGGGAACTCCGCCAGCTCCAGGGCCACCTCTCGCCATGCGCCGAACGCGGGCACGGTCTCGGTCCATTCGCGACGGATGTGCTCGCCCGTGAACAGCGTCGGATCTTCGGCGAAGTCTGTGGGCTCGACACGTTCGGCCGACCAGCGGGTGGCGTGGCCGTTGGCGTAGCTGGACTCGTGGAGGACGTAATACAGCGGGTTGCGGCCGCCGAAGGGCATCGCGTGCGCGAGGTCGTGGCGGAAGGCGTTGGAGGACGGCTCCTGCTCGAGCAGGGACCAGATCGTCTGCCAGCCGTCATTCGTTCCCAACGCCGAGCCCACGGAGCGCAGGCGCGAGGGTGAGACGATCTCACCGTCCGGCAGGACGATGCTCCCCGCCCTTGCGAGATCGGTGAGGCGATGCATCCGATCCCGGTGCGTGGGAAAGCGACGGTAGTACCTCTCCGAGGCGTCGCGCATCTTCTCGTAGCAGAGGGCGTAGACCTCGTCGGGAGAGCGTTCGACGGTGCTCAGCCCACCGGTGATGAAGACGCGGTCCACGGCGCCGGGGAACGCGGTGAGATAGGCCAGCGTGGTAAAGCCCCCGAACGACTGCCCGAGCAGGTTCCACGCGTCGACGTCGAGATGCTCGCGCAGCGCCTCGGCATCACGGACGATCGCGTCCGCCCGCAGATGCGTGAGGCGCTCGGCCGTGGCCGCGGCGCCGCGTTCCAGGTCGTCGTCGCCGATCGGCGTGGATCGTCCGGTGCCTCGCTGGTCGAGCAGGACCACGCGGTAGTGCGCGAGCGCGGCATCGAGCCACGACGGTCCGGTGGGCGAATGGAAGGGGCGAGGCGCCTCATGTCCCGGGCCGCCCTGCAGGAAGACGAGGTGAGGGAGACGTTCACCGCCCGCGCGGGAGACGACGGCGGCGAACACGTCGATCGTCCGGCTGTCGGCGGGGTCGGACCAGACCAGGGGCACCGTGAGCACGTGCTCCTCGATCGTGAGATCCTGCATCTTCCGAGTGCGGGTGGTCGCCGTCGTCATCACATCACGTTCCCGATGTAGGAGTACTTCACGAAGACCTCGGCGGCGAGCCCTGACTCCTCCAAGAGCCCCTGGACTGCGCCCATCATGTACTTGGAGTCCCAGCCCATGTAGAGGAAATGCTCGGCGTCGAGCTCGTCCCACTGCCCGTTCCACGCCTTCTCGCCGTAGATGGGCCCGCCATGCCGTGCGCTGTAGGACAGGACCGCGTCTCGCGTGTCGGTCCACCCGCGGCGGAAGACCCGGTTGAAGAGGTACCTGACGTCGTACACCTCCCAGTGCTCGCCGCGGTACTCGACATACTCGAACTCCCTGTCCCACCCCTGCGGCCATCCTCGACGCCGGACGGCGTCGAGGATCGGGGTGAGGCCGTCGTCGTCGATCCCCACGACCGGCGGACGTCTCCAGATCGAGACGAAGGCATCGGTGAGCCGCGCTGTGCGCTCGGCGATGGCGGCGGTGCCCCAGGACTCCGCGGCGGCGAGCCGCCGCGTCTCCGCGATCCGGCTGTGGCCGTATGCATCGCGCTTGTCGGGGAACGAGGCACCGAAGACCCGCTCGGCCAGGGGCTGTTCCAGCAGCGTCAGATTGCCCAGCGTCGGAGCGAGCGCGCGGTGGCTATTCTGCTCGTCCTCGCCGTATTCGCTCCACGAGCGCACACCGTCACCGGACCACGCATCGTGCGGCACGAGCGGGACGATGTGCTCCACGTCGTGGGCGGCGGGATCCCCGACGCTCTCGATCCGGCCGAGCACGTACGCGGCGTGCGGGAGCTCCCCGTACTTGAGCGCCACGCGCACACGCTCGTCAGAGGGTGTGATCCGGGCGATCGCGCGCACCAGGCTCTCCTGGCCTTCTGCGCGAGCTCGGCAGAGACGGGCGATCAGGCGGTCGGTCGACACGCCGACGACCGACCGCCGCAGGAGCAGTGACTGGATATCCTCGAGAGTCGAGACGAGGGCGTCCTTGTCGATGCGCCCCTGGGCGTAGTCGCGGTAGGCGCTCAAGACCAGCGGATAGGTCGTCCGCCCGAAGGCGTTCACGAAATCGAGCTGGCGACGGATCTCCGGGTCGCGTTCCTGGCTCGGATCGAGCAGCAGGCGGTAGATGTCGGAGAACTCACGCCAGACCTGGGCCTGGGCGCGGAGGTCGTCGAGACCGAGGTGGGGGAAGCCCTGCCGGAACGCGCTGTAGACGCCGTGCTCGCCGGCCACCGCGACCTCGCGTCCGGTCTTCATGATCAGGTAGTGACGCCAGAAGGCGCCGATCATCTCGCCGGTGTTCCGCTCGATCGGCAGCCAGTAGGTCTCCTCGACCTCGAGCTGCTCGGGGTGGGACAGTCCCATGAGCACGTAGTTGTGGATGAGCTCATGATCGCGCAGCGGCTCCCCGGTGGAGTTGAGGCTCTCGAAGATCTGCTGGGCGTTGGCCGCGGCGCCGAGTGTGATCGACACGTGCTCCAACCTCTTGAGCCCGCGCCAGATGAGGGGGGCCTCTTCGGGCTGGATCTGGCTTCGGAAGAAGGCGTAGTTGTCGTCGAAGCGCGATTCACGGTCGTCGTCGCCACGGCGGTCGAGCACGACAGACTCAAACAGATGTGCCCAGGCGTGATGGGGGCGGAGCTTGGTACGGGATGCGTCCTCCTGCCGGACCAGGACCCGCTCCAGCTCTGCGGCCAGCGCCGGGTCCGTCTCCCTGATCGAGTGATGCAGCGCGGCGACGAGCAGCATCAACGTCGTGATCCGCTGCTGGCCGTCGATGAGCACGAGATCGGCGCCGGCCTCGACGGCGTCCTGCGCGGAGAGGATCGAACCGATGAAGTGGCGGTGACCGTCGTCCTCCGCCGCGACCGCACGCACGTCGGTCAGCAGCTGCTCGCAGCCGCCGATGTCCCAGCGATACTGTCGTTGATACACAGGGACGACGATCATGGTCCCCGGGGCGGAGAGCCACTCGATCGTGTTGACGGCGGTCGCCTCGACGTTTGTGGCCGTGCCCATGCTGCTCAGTCGCCTCCGAACCGTTCGATCCTGCGTCGTCGGGCCGGAGCCGCGGCGCCGGAACGGCGCTCGTGACGACGGCTCCAGTGTACGGGGATATTCACGGCGGGCCTCTCCGCAGGCCGCGGGGAGGCGGCTGTTAGGCTGGCCTAAGAAGGGCCTGTAAAAACGTGCTGGCCCCTGTTGAAAGGACATGATTCAGATCATGGGATACATCAAGTCCGCCGCCCTCGAGGACAAGGGTTTCGTCGTCCTCGACAGCTACGCCGAAGAGATCGACCCCAAGGAATGGCTCGACATCGAGTATGTCGACTGGAAGTCCTCCGGAGACACCCGCTTCGCGCCGCTTGCGAGCGCGTTCGGCGACATCGAGTGCAACGGATTCTGGAACCACAAGCCGCCGCGGACCGACAAGGACGGAGTCTGGATCGACTCCCAGACGGCGATCGCCCCGACTCTTACGCGTCGGGCGCAGGAGCCCGGTGCGAACGTCGGCCGCTGCCGGATCATCGAGCTGCAGCCGAACAGCTACGGCGACTGCCTCTACAACCTCCACCAGGATGACAACAACCGTCTGAACCCCGACGGCACCGGCTGGGTCGTCCGGGGCTTCTTCAACCTGACCGATGACAAGGACAGCTACTTCGTCCTCCGCGAGAACCGCACCGACCCGAGCATCGAGTATCGCATCGCGTTGCCCGCCGGTGCGCAGCTGATCGTGGACACGCAGCGCCTGTGGCATGCGGCCACCCACAACGGCACCGAGCCGCGTTATTGCCTGATCACGTCGTGGACCTCCGGTCCGGAGCTCGATGCCTACATCGAGAAGTACCACGGCACCCAGGACGTGCCGAACTACGAGGTCTCCCAGGACGTCCTGGACGCCGGCTATGCGGAGCAGGCGCGTCGCGACGCCGCTCGTGCGGCGTACTACGCGGCCAAGGGGCAGCAGGAGAAGATCGCGATGAGCGAGGCCTGAGCCTCTCGTCAGGGGGCCTCGGTGCTTCGGCATCGAGGCCCCCTTCTGCACCGGTGAACCACCGTGGCGCGAGGCGACCACGGTATGACCGCGGGAGTTACATGCTTGTGATTTCGCCGTCGATCGGTGAGAATAGGCGCATAACCGCATATCCGCCATGCTTCGCGGGTCAGGTCGTTGGGGAAGACGAACCTGATGAAACGGAGACAACATGGCGACTGCACACGCACGCGGAGTGGTCTATGTCCACTCCGCGCCTCGCGCGCTCTGCCCCCACCTGGAGTGGGCCGTGGGTCGCGCTATTGGGCGAGCCGTCAGCTTCGAATGGGCGGAGCAGCCCGTTCTTGACGGTGCCCGTCGAGCGGAGTTCTACTGGGACGGTCCGGTCGGCACCGGAGCCGCGCTCGCGACCGCGATCCGCGGATGGGAGCATCTCCGCTTCGAGGTGACCGAGGACCCGACTCCGCGGAGTGACGGGGGCCGTTGGCTGCACACCCCGAGCCTCGGCATCCACTACGCGCAGACAGACAGCGCGGGCAACATCGTTATCGGCGAGGACCGGATCCGCTACGCGATGGAGATCGCGGCAGGGAACGCCGCAGAGCTGCAGCGTGAGCTCGACGTCGCCCTCGGCGCGGCCTGGGACGAGGAGCTGGAGCCCTTCCGCCACGCGAGTGACGACGCGCGGGTCGTCTGGTTGCACAAGGTCGGCTGAGCAGGATCGTTGTCAACCCCTTCCGCCCCCAGGCCGGAAGCCGAGAACATCACAGGGCGAGGGGCCGGCGAGGCCTGATTACCGGAGACCGGAGGCACGATCCCGGGGACCGGGAAAGGGAATCGCCGCCCCGCAAGGAACGAGGCCCCGGGGATGTGTCCCCGGGGCCTCGAGGTTTCCTTTGCGAGATCGCTCAGCCTTCGTAGTTGGCGAACGCGACGACGGCGTTGTGCCCGCCGAAGCCGAAAGAGTTGCTGATCGCGAGCTGCGGGCCGTCACCGAGCGGCTGCGGCTCGCCGGACAGCCGGAACGGCACCTCCGGGTCCTGTTCGGTGATGTTGATCGTGGGCGGGGCGACGCGGTCGCGCAGCGCGAGGATCGTGAACACGGCCTCAAGAGCACCGGTGCCGCCGAGCAGATGCCCGGTCGACGCCTTGGTCGCCGACACCGGGATCTCATCGATACGCTCGCCGAAGACACGCTTGAGGGCGACGTACTCGTTCGGGTCTCCGACCGGCGTCGAGGTGGCGTGGGCGTTGATGTGGGTCACCTGGTCGGCGCCGCGTCCTGCGACCTCCAGAGCGCGCTGGACAGCGCGTGCGGCGCCATGACCCTCGGGGTCGTTCCCGGTGATGTGGTACGAGTCGGCCGTGACGCCGCCGCCCACGATCTCTGCGTAGATGCGTGCTCCGCGTGCCTTGGCATGCTCCTCGGTCTCGAGCACGAGGGCCGCGCCGCCCTCGCCCATCACGAAGCCGTCGCGGTCGATGCTCCCCGGGCGTGATGCGTGCTCTGGGTCGTCGTTGCGACGAGACAGCGCCTGTGCGGACGAGAAGGCCGCCATCGTGATCGGGTGGATCGCGGACTCCGCGCCCCCGGCGATCACGATGTCGGCCAGGCCCTGCTGGAGATGGTCGTAGGCGTTCACCAGGGACTCGGTGCTAGAGGCGCAGGCGCTCACGACCGTGCGCGCGTAGGCCTTGGCGCCGAAGTGCAGAGAGAGGTTGCCGGCGGCTGCGTTGGGCATGAGCATCGGGACCGTCAGCGGCATGACTCGGCGGGGGCCCTTCTCACGCAGCGTGTCCCAGGCGTCCAGAAGCGTCCACACGCCGCCGATGCCGGTGGCGAAGTCGATGCCGAGGCGTTCCGGGGCGACCTCGGGGGCCCCTGCGTCCTCCCATGCCTCGCGGGCCGCGATGAGCGCGAACTGGGTCGAGGGGTCGAGGCGTTTGGCCTCGTGTCGGGGGAGCACCTCCTCCGGGCGGACGGAGGCCTCGGCGGCGAAGGTCACCGGGATCTCGTACGTCGAGACCCAGTCGTGAGTGAGCGTGTGCGTGCCGGAGACACCGGCGAGCAGGTTCGCCCAGTTCTCCGGGGCGGTGCCGCCCAGAGCGGAGGTGGCGCCGATGCCGGTGACGACGATGCGCGTGGTCATGAGGTTCCTTGTCGGGGAGTCGGAAGAAGGCAGAGTCGGAGGATGCCACGCCCCGCATGCGCGGGGGTGGCATCCGCGGGGGTCACTCCTGGCCGGCGACGATGAAGTTCACGGCGTCGGCGACGGTCTTCAGGTTCTTGACCTCGTCGTCAGGGATCGTCACGCCGAACTTCTCCTCGGCGTTGACGACGATCGTCATCATCGAGATGGAGTCGATGTCGAGGTCATCGGTGAAGGACTTCTCCATCGCGACCTCTGAGGCGTCGATGCCGGTCTCGTCGGTGATGAGCTCAGCGAGGCCCGCGAGGACCTCGTCGGTGGTGAAAGCCATGGCTTTTCCTCTTTCTTGGGTGGTGTTGGAACCGATGAACAGTCTAGAGAAGGGCAGGGCAGGGTCAGGGGAGGACGACCACCTGCGCGCCGAAGACGAGACCGGCGCCGAAGCCGATCTGCAGCGCCAGCCCTCCGCTGAGCTCGGGATGCTCCTGGAGCAGGCGATGAGTGGCGAGTGGGATCGAGGCCGCTGAGGTGTTGCCGGTCGTCTCGATGTCGCGAGCGATCACGGTCGTCTCAGGGAGCTTCAGCTGCTTGGCGAACTCGTCGATGATCCGCATGTTCGCCTGGTGCGGGATGAAGGCTGCGAGGTCGGACGCCTCGACGCCGGCGACCTCGAGCGCCTGCTTGGCGACCTTGGCCATCTCCCAGACCGCCCAACGGAAAACGGTCGGCCCCTCCTGTCGCAGCGTCGGCCAAGGCGTCTTTCCGTCGCGAAACTCGGTGAGGGTGTGGTTCATGCCGACCGCGTCCGCCTTGGAACCGTCCGAGCCCCAGACCGTGGCGGAGATCCCCGGGGTGTCGCTCGGGCCGATCACGACCGCGCCCGCGCCGTCTCCGAGCAGGAACGAGATGCTGCGGTCGGCGGGGTCGACGACATCGGAGAGCTTCTCGGCGCCGATCACGAGGGCGTTGCGGGCGGCTCCGGCGCGAACGAGCGCGTCCGCCTGTGCGACCGCATAGGCGTACCCGGCACACGCCGCGTTGACGTCGTAGGCCGCGGCCGGGTTCGCGCCGACCCGGTCGGCCACGATGGCCGAGACCGACGGCGTCTGCTTGGGATTGCTGATGGTCGCCACGATGACGAGATCGATGTCGGAGGGGGCGAGGCCGGACTTTTCGATGGCCTCAGTGGCCGCGGCGGTGGAGAGGTCGATCGCGTCGGTCTCGGGCACGGCCCTGACTCGCGTGACGATGCCTGTACGCTGCCGGATCCACTCGTCGCTCGAGTCGATCGGACCGATGAGGTCTTCGTTCGGGACCGCGTTCTCCCCGCGCGCCGCGCCGACGGCGTAGATGCGGGTGTACGCCGGACCGGTGGCCTGCTTCAGCGTGGTCATGCGCCTTCTCCGTTCGAGGGGGTGTCGTTCAGCAACGCGACTGCCGCGTCGATGTCTTCGGGGCCCTTCACAGCGATCGCTGGCACTCCGCGAAGGCCGCGCTTGGCGAGACCGGTCAGGGCGCCGGCGGGGGCGAGCTCGATGAGCCCGGTGATCCCGTTCTCGGCGAACGATGCCATACAGAGGTCCCAGCGCACGGGCGAGGAGACCTGGTCTACGAGGTTTGCCAGCGCGGTGCGACCGTCGGCGAGGACCGATCCGTCCCGGTTGGTCCACAAGGGGATGCGGGGATCGGCGGGGTCGACGCCGGCGACCGCCGCGCGCAGCTTCTCGACGGCCGAGGCCATGAACGGAGTGTGGAACGCGCCGGCGACCTGCAGCGGGATGACGCGGGAGCCGCGGACCGGGGCATCGGCGAGGGCGGTGAGCGCGGGGAGCGCGCCGGCCGCGACGATCTGCCCGCCCC
Organism: Microbacterium sp. S308A+; assembly: GCF_049800815.1. NCBI lineage: Bacteria > Bacillati > Actinomycetota > Actinomycetes > Micrococcales > Microbacteriaceae > Microbacterium > Microbacterium sp. S308A+. The sequence goes on from NZ_JBNAFT010000001.1 coordinate 241,727, forward strand.
CGTTGTAGTTCGCAGGCGTGAGGGCGAGGTCTGCCAGCAGGGCGAGGACCGCGTCCTCATCGCCACCGACAACGGCGCTCATGCCGGTCGGAGTCTGCGCGGCGGCGTCCGCCATCGCCCGGCCTCGGACGCCGACCAGTCGCATGGCTTCGAGGGGCGCGATGACGCCGGCGCCGACCAGGGCGGCGAGCTCTCCCACCGAATGCCCCGCGATGCCGTCGGCGAATCGGCCGGAGCGCTCACGCACCTGCGCGGCGGCGATGAGGGAGGCAGCGACGATCAGCGGCTGAGCGATCCGAGTGTCGCGGATCGTGTCGGCGTCAGAGACGGTGCCGTGCCGGATCAGGTCGACCTCTGCTGCCTCGGAGTACGCGGCGAGCTCTTCGGCGACCCCGTCGAGCTCGAGCCAGGGGGAGAGGAAGCCGGGGGTCTGAGAGCCCTGTCCAGGGCAGGCGAAGACGATCACCTGTCCAGTCTGCCAACGATCGGACGGCAACGGTGGCACTTTCCTCACAAGAATCAGTCGAACTGTTGTGAGTGTCGTATAGGCAGGGGGTGGCTTCGCGTCATCAGCGAGGGCGGCGCGGGGCGGTGCGTCGGCGAATGGGCTCCGTCGAGCCGATCGACCCCAAGACGAGAGCCGTCTGCAGGATGAACGCCTCGCGGGGACCGGTGGCGTCCCAGCCGATGACCTCGCTCACGCGCTTGAGCCGGTACCGCACGGTGTTGGGGTGCACGAAGAGCTCTCTGGCTGTGGCCTCCAATGAGCGGCCGTTGTCGAGGTAACTCCACAGTGTGGTGATGAGATCGGTCGAATGGGCCTGGAGAGGGCGATAGATGCGCTCGATGAGCGTCTGCTTGGCGAGGGCATCGCCCGCGATCGCACGCTCGGGGAGGAGGTCGTCGGCCTCGACCGGACGAGGGGCGCTTCGCCAGGCCTTCGCCACCGCGAAACCGGCGAGGGCCGCGCGAGCGCTCTGACCGGCGTCGACGAGGGCGGCGACCTCTGGCCCCAGCACCACGTACCCCGGGCCGAACGACGGCTCCAGCGCCTTGGCGATCTCGGTGAAGCTGAGCTCGGGCTCCTCCTCCTCTGGCCGGTTGCCCACGTGTGCGCGTCCGACCACGAGAACGAGTCGGGAGCCCTGAACGCCGACGAGGACGTCGACGGAGAGCTTGCGCGCCGTGCGCCGGATCTGATCGACGTCGAACTGCGGTGGGGTCGTGCCCACGATCACGCAGACCTCGCCATGCCCGTGCCAGCCGAGTGCGGCGATCCGGCTGGGAAGCTCCTCATCCGCCTCCCCGGTGAGGATCGAGTCCACGACAAGGGCCTCGAGACGGGCGTCCCAGAGTCCTCGTGCCTCCGCGGCGCGTGCATAGACGTCGGCGGCGGCGAAGGCGACCTCTCTGGAGTAGAGGAGGATCGCCTCCCGCAGATGCTCTCCCTTGCCTGTCACCCGCTCCTCGGTGACCTCGACCGTCACGCGGATCAGCTGGAGCGTCTGCTGCAGGCTCACACTGCGCAGCAGCTCTCGCGGCGCGGCGGCGAAGATGTCCGCCGCGATCCAGGGGGTGGAGGTCGGGTCGTCGTACCACTGGATGAACGATGTGATGCCGGCCTGGGCCACCAGCCCGACGGCGGACCGTCGAGCCGGTGGCATGTCGGCGTACCACGGCAAGGAGTCCTCGAGCCGCTGCAGTGTCGCGGTCGCGAGATCTCCGGAGATACGGCGCAGCCAGGTGAGGGTCTCCGCCTTGCTCATCGTGGGGGACGAAGGGGGCACTCGGCGTCAGCTCTCCCCGCCGGCGTTGCCGCTCGTACCGGAATTCACATCGTGCAGGTCGTACTTGGCGATCGCCTGCGCGACGAGCGAGCGGTCCACCTTCCCCTCGGCGGCCAGCGCCTGGAGCGTTCGGACGACGATCGACGGCCCGTCGATCTTGAAGAAGCGGCGAGCGGCGGCGCGGGTGTCCGAGAAGCCGAACCCGTCGGCTCCCAGCGTGTAGTAGCGCTGGGGCACCCACGGGCGGATCTGGTCCTGAACCGCGTTCATGAAGTCGCTGACCGCGACGACCGGTCCCTCGGCACCGGCGAGCTTCGCGGTGAGGTAGGCGGTCCGCGGCTCCGACTCCGGGTACAGGAAGTTGTGCTCGTCTGCGGCCAGGCCGTCGCGGCGGAGCTCGGTCCAGGAGGTGACCGACCAGATGTCGGCGGCCACGCCCCAGTCCTCCTGCAGCAGCTGCTGCGCCTCATAGGCCCAGGGCAGCCCGACGCCCGAGGCGAGGATCTGCGAGCGCAGGCCCGTCCCCTCGCCCGTCGAGACCCGGTGGATCCCGCGGACGATGCCGTCCACATCGACGCTCTCGGGCTCGGCCGGCTGGACCAGGGGCTCGTTGTACACGGTGAGGTAGTACATGACGTTGGGGTCGGGGTGCTCACCGCCGTACATCCGGTCGAGCCCTGCGCGTACGATGTGCGCGATCTCGTACCCGTAAGCGGGGTCATACGACACCGTCGCCGGGTTCGTCGCCGCGAGGAGATGGGAGTGGCCGTCGGCGTGCTGCAGACCTTCGCCTGTGAGCGTGGTGCGTCCGGCGGTCGCGCCGATGATGAACCCTCGGGCCATCTGGTCGCCGGCCGCCCATTGCGCGTCTCCCGTGCGCTGGAAGCCGAACATCGAGTAGAAGATGTAGATCGGGATCAGCGGTTCGCCGTGCGTGGCGTAGGAGGTCCCGGCGGCCGTGAAGGCCGCGATCGCGCCGGCCTCGTTGATGCCGACGTGGACGATCTGCCCCTGTGGGCTCTCCTTGTAGGCGAGGAGCAGCTCCCGGTCGACCGACGTGTAGTGCTGGCCGTTGGGGTTGTAGATCTTCGCCGTGGGGAAGTACGCGTCCATGCCGAACGTCCGTGCCTCATCGGGGATGATGGGGACGATCCGGTGCCCGAAGTCCTTCGCCCGGAGCAGGTCTTTGAGCAGACGGACGAACGCCATCGTGGTGGCGATCTCCTGCGTTCCCGAGCCCTTCTTGGGCAGGGCGTAGGCGGTGTCGTCCGGGAGCGAGAGCCCGACGTGGGTGGTGCGCCGCTCGGGCAGGAATCCGCCGAGGCTGTTGCGCCGCTCCAGCATGTACTGGATCGTCTCGTCCTGCGGCCCCGGGTTGTAGTAAGGGGGCAGGTAGGGGTTCTCCTCGAGCTGCGCGTCCGTGATCGGGATGTGCATGGCGTCACGGAACGTCTTGAGGTTCTCGAGGGTCATCTTCTTCATCTGGTGCGTCGCGTTGCGCCCCTCGAAGTGCGGGCCCAGGCCGTAGCCCTTGACGGTCTTGGCGAGGATGACCGTGGGCTGCCCCTTGTGCTCGACGGCCGCCTTGAAGGCCGCGTAGACCTTCTGATAGTCGTGGCCACCGCGCTTGAGGTTCCAGATCTGCTCGTCCGAGTAGTCCTTCACGAGAGCGGCGGCGCGCTCGTCACGACCGAAGAAGTGCTCGCGGACATACGCCCCGGACTCTGCCTTGTAGGTCTGGTAGTCGCCGTCCGGCGTGACGTTCATGATGTTCAGGAGCGCGCCGTCGGTGTCACGGGCGAGCAGGTCGTCCCACTCCCGACCCCAGATGACCTTGATGACGTTCCAGCCGGCGCCGCGGAAGTACGACTCCAGCTCCTGGATGATCTTGCCGTTGCCGCGGACGGGACCGTCGAGGCGCTGGAGGTTGCAGTTGATCACGAAGGTGAGATTGTCCAGGCCCTCGTTCGCGGCGACCTGGAGCTGGCCGCGGCTCTCGATCTCGTCCATCTCGCCATCGCCGAGAAAGGCCCAGACGTGGGAGCCTGAGGTGTCCTTGATACCGCGGTTCTCGAGGTACTTGTTCGACATGGCCTGATAGATGGCGTTGATCGGGCCGAGACCCATCGAGACGGTGGGGAACTGCCAGTACTCCGGCATGAGGCGCGGGTGAGGGTAGGAGGGGAGCCCGTTCGGCGCCTGCGACTGCTCCTGACGGAACCCGTCGAGCTGCTTCTCGCTGAGCCGGCCCTCCAGGAACGAGCGGGCGTAGATGCCGGGAGAGGCATGGCCTTGGATGAAGACCTGGTCCGCGCCGCCCTGGGCATCCGCCGCATGGAAGAAGTGGTTGAAGCCGACCTCGTACAGCGCCGCCGAGGACGCGTACGTCGAGATATGTCCCCCGACGCCGATGCCAGGACGCTGCGCCCGGTGGACCGTGATCGCGGCGTTCCAGCGGATCCAGGCGCGGTACCGGCGCTCGATCTCCTCGTCGCCGGGGAAAGCGGGCTCGTTCTCCGGGGCGATGGTGTTGATGTAGTCCGTGGTCGGCACCATCGGCACGCCGAGGTGCAGCTCCTTCGAGCGCTTCAGCAGACTGAGCATGATCTCGCGGCCGCGGCCGTGGCCCTTGGCCTCCACCAGCTCGTCAAGCGACTGCTGCCACTCGCCGGTCTCTTCCGGGTCGCTGTCCAGCGGTCCCTGGGAGTACGGATCCTGATCGTGAACGGTCACGTGGAGCCTTTCGTCTGTATGGCAGTTCGTGCCATGGAAACGGGATGCGACGCGGGGGAGCATTGTCGGTTCCGCACAGCGCGCGACCTCCTCAGCCTATCCCTGTTCGGGGCGGAGGTGCGTGGCGCGCCCGGTCGCCCCCGGTGGCGCGCCGGCCGCCCCGGGGGTTCGACGACATGACCGCTAGAATAGGGCGCACGGGCCCTTAGCTCAGCTGGTCAGAGCATCTGGTTTACACCCAGAGGGTCGGGGGTTCGACTCCCTCAGGGCCCACGGGATCGGCCGGGCTCGCCGGGTCGATCGGCGGGAAGAGCGTCGTCCTGCGCGAGGACGGAAGGTCGGAGGCGGAGGACCACTCGAGCGGCGCCGAGCCCAGCGGCTGCGTGCCTCGTTCGAACCCACGTCGGATGTCGCTCATCGATATCAGGGATGGCAGATACGTGATCGGGCCGTAAGGGCTGTCGATCGTCTCTACCGGGAGATCGGACTCGGCGACCAGATCCGCCCAGGAACGCGTCCCGTCATATGCCTCGGCGGCGTCGATCAGCCCGACCTCCTGCGCCCACATTGCCATCCGCGTCAGCGACACGCGGACTCGATAGCTGCCGCCGTCCGCAGCGCGCTTGAGGAGTGCCGACGTGATCGCGGCAGCGCCTACGTAGGCGGCGAGGTAGTCGGCGAAGATCCCCTGGACCGGCATCTGCGGAGCGTCGACGGCGCCCTCGACGTCGACGTAGCCGGCGACGGTGACCGCCATCATGTCGAAGCCACGGAGGTTCGCCCATTCTCCTTCGAAGTCGAAGCAGCGCAGCTCGTGCGCGATGATGCCGGGGCGCGCCTGGGCGAGGATCTCCGGGGAGATCCCCTTGCGGTCCAGGCCGAGGTAGGAACAGGTGAAGACGTCGGCGTCGTGCAGGAGGCGGAAGAACCCCTCCCTGTCCCGCTGATCGCGGAAGTCGCAGTAGGCGGCCCGCTTGCCGAGGTCCGTCTCCAGTCGCCAGTTCGGGTGGTCCGGGTCGTCGACGCGACTCAGGTGCAGGACGTCCGCACCGTACTCCGCCAGGGTCCGTGCCGTCATCGGTCCGCCGATGACGTGAGTGGCGTCGAGAACGCGCACACCTTCCAAGGGGCGACCGCTCGTCGGGAGCCCGCTCGGCAGGGGGATCGGCTCGCTGTCGCCGATCCTCGTCACTTCCACGATCGGCTTCGTGGACAGCGCGCGACCGACCGGGTGGGCGCGCCATTCCTCGGCGCTGCGCACGACGCCCACCGCACCGCCCTCGTCGCGTATCGCGGCCTCGAGATCCTCCGCGTCCCACTGCATGACGGCCTGCTCCACCGCCTCACGGACCGGTGCGCAGCGGAGCACCCTGAAGACGGCGTCACGCAGTCGGGGGTAGAACATCTCCATCTTGATGAAACGGCCGTCCTTGGTCGGGTAGAACTCCGAGGAGATCTCGTCATCGAAGGCGCCAGGGGCGCTGTAGTCCGTGAATCCGAGCACGTGACCACGCTGGCGGAGAAAGGCGATGCCGTGGTGCTGGTGCACGCCCGCCTCCACGTCGGTCGCCACGTTCTGCGCCCGCCCGCCTCGCTGCTGCCAGATCCGGCCCAGGTTCATGCCCAGCGCGGCCTGCGATGCGGCCATCAGCTCACCGAAGCGGTGGCGGGAGGCGAGGACCGGCTCGGCCCCCGTGACCTTCACCGACCCGTCGTACGACCGCTCGTCCTGTCCGATCGCCTCGTTGATCATGTCCAGCGCGTTCTGGACGCTCTCCGTCTGTACCTCGGCCATAGCCCCTCCTCGATCATCTTCCGCTCGCCATCGCGCAGAAGGCTCCGGTGGCGAACAGTTTGGCGACAGCAATTCGACACCTTTTCGGCGGGAAAAGCGGGCGGGCTCGCGATGATCGGGAGGAAGAAGGTCAGGACCCGGGATTTTCCGATAGGGAGAGCGGGTATTGCTCGGCCGAGTCCGGAAGAAGGCCTGGCGTAAGGTTCAGTGACACCTTTCTTTTCGTGTTCGTTTCTTTCTCCTTCCCGAAGGCGGACACGATCCGTTCCTCTGCGGCGGCGTGGTCTACGGGTTTCTCCGTAGACCACGCCCCCGGGGTCGCGCCGCGGGGCTCAAACGCCGCCGGTCTCTCGCCGCGTCTCTCATCGGGCGGGGGCTCGCAGCGCGGTGCGGTGTCGGTGTCTCCGCCGGTCGAGCGCGTCCCTGAGCCGCCGGACGGAGGAGAACCCGGAGGCCATCGCGACCTGTTCGAGAGTGTCCCTGCTGCGAGCCGGCGTGTGGTCGAGCACGGTGTCGGCGGCCGCGAGGCGACGCTCCTCGATGGCCTGAGCCGGAGTGGTCCCCAGGGCTGCGAAAGGACGCCGCAGATGGCGCATCGAGAGGCGCAGCGTTGCGGCAAGCGTGGCGACGTCGAAGGATTCGTCCGTGTAACGCGCCTCGATGACACGCCTCGCCTCCTGAAGGATCCTGCTCAGAGAGGAGGAGAGCTCCTCGGTCTCGTCCGTGGCATCGAGGACGGCGGCCAGCGCCGCCCCCGCGAAGGCGTCCTGGAGTGCGCCTGAGCCGGGGGAGACGCCGAACGCCTCTCTCGTGCTGATGACGTTGGACATCGTCGTGAGGAGTGCGTAGTGCTCGCGGCTCAACGCCAGAGCGCGGCCGAAGTGGGCCCTGAATCTCGGTTGCTGGAGGGCGGGAGCGATCAGCCGCCATTCGAACCGTGCCCACATGTCGGCGCTCTCGGTGCGCACGGCCGTCTCGCCGTCGAGGAGCACTATCTCGTATGGCTCCAGGCGGAGAGTGGTCCGGTTCACAGTGACGTCGGCGGCGCCGGCCACGCCGAGGATGAGTCGGATCGTTCCTGCCTCCAACGGTGAGGAGCGTAGGGTCCCCGCGGTGGACCAGAGGCGGGCGATGGTCCAGGAGCCGCTGGTGACCAGCTCGGCCGATGAGCGCAGCGGAGCCGGGTCGAGGGGCGTCCAGCCGAGGGACAACAGCGGAAGCTGCCGTGTACGGCTTCGTTCGCCGGTCGTCGGTCTTGCGCTCATCTCGTTTCACTGGTCCGGGGAGGGGAGGGCGTCGGAGGGTCGCGTCGGCGCCTCCGTCCGTAGAGCCTCGCCCGAGAGCGACCGGGTGCTGGCGGAGACGCTATCGAGGTGACGGAAAGAGGACGGTCGAACGACGGATCGCAGTCAGAAATCGGAAATGCGCTCGTCGGGTGGCCGGGGCCTCTGTTTCAATGCATTTGCGCACAGCCGTCGAAACGGCGTGCGCCTCTTCATGAGAACAGACTTGGGGGAAGCATTGAACGAAAACACTGCAGTCGAGAACAGGCTCGGACGTGACGGCGTCTCGCGTCGGATGGTCGTCAGGGGGGCCGCATGGTCCATCCCGGTGATCGCGACCGCGGTCGCCGTCCCTCTCGCCTCCGCCTCCGGTGAGATCAGGATCCGCGTCACGATCCCGGGAGCCGGTGGATGCGCGGCGCCGGGCACGGTGCTCGCGGACGCTCTGGACATCGAGGTGGCCGATGACTCCGGTCCGATCGCGGGGGCGGCCGTGACGTTGTCCTTCGCGAGCGTCGACGGAGGAACGCTCACGCACGGCGGGCAGACCTACCCTGGCTCGGTCGTTCCCGTCACGGTGGTCACCGATGCGGCAGGGCGGGCGACGCTGGCGAACGTCACCCTCCTCACGCCGACGACGGTTACCGTCCAGGCGACGGTGACGATGCCTGACGGGCGTACCGCGACGTCGAACGCCGCGGCCTATCAGATCTGCGCGCCCTGCGCCCAAGAGGCGTTCCACGCGAACTACGGCGATCACCGCGACGCGGTCGTGGATGCCGAGGGCAACCTGTATCTGAGCACCTATGCCGCTCCGAACGGCGTGGTCAAGATCAGCCCCACGGGGCAGGAACTCTGGTACGCCAAGGGTCCTGCATGGGAAGAGGGATCGCTCGGCGTCGGCTTCGCTCCTGATGGGCGACTCTATGCCGCGCGCGGGTGGCCGACCGCGGGGCCGGTGATCTATGAGCTCGATCCCGCCACGGGGGCGATCGTCCGCGAGCTCATCGATGCAAGCTGGGTCGCCCCCAACGTCTCCGGCGGTCTCGTCTACCCGTACGGGATCACGTTCTCACCGGACGGTTCCACGCTGTACGTGTCGAGTTTCCGCGACGCGGCGACCGGCCAGATCATCGCCGTCGATCTTGCGACCGGCGCGGCCAGCACCTTCGCCGGCAAGACGAACCTTCAGTCCCTCGTCGACATCATCAGCGATGGCAACGGTGGCTTCTATGGCACCCATTGGGCGTCGGCTGCGACCAATGGCCTGGTCCACATCGACCCGGCGGGGAATGAGACGACGATCGCGTCGTTCCCCGGCGATGGCGTCGTGAACTACTTCACGATCGAGGACGGTCACGCCTATGTCGGCACCCAGGGGAGCAACCACTACCGGGTGAACCTGGCGACGGGCGAGAAGACGCGCCTCGACTGCCTGACGGCGACCTATGTCACGCAGATCGTGCGCATTCCCGGGACGAACGACGCCTATGTCATCCAGTGGAAGGGTCCCGTCCTCAGGGTGCGGAACCTTTTCGTCTGACATGTGGACAGATCCCCTGGCCCTGCACGGGGCCAGGGGATCTGTCCGTCTGCGGGCTCCGTCTGCGAGGGCGTATGGGCCAGCGCGCTCGGGGTCAGGCGCCCGACGATCGCCGGGGCCTCGTGCACGAGCGCGTCGTCGCGGAGCGCCTCGAGCATGAACAGGGCGAAGTCGGTCCGCCGGGTCCGGTTGCTCGCCAGTGCCGGGTCGCCGACGTGTCGTCGCCAGATCGGAAGCCCCTCACTCTCGCCATCCTCCAGATCGCTCGCGCGGACGAGCGTCCAACGGCGATCGCTTGCGAAAATCCGTCGTGCGGCCTCGAGCTGATCGTCGACATCGATCACGCGCAGAGCGCGGGCGATCCAGCCCACGACGGCGTTGCCGATCAGAGTCATGCGGCGGTAGTGGTCGCCGTCTCCGTGGCGGACATGCCATCCGCAGGAGAACACGATCCGTGCCCCCGCGTCCGCGTGGTCGAGCACGGCCTGTGCGGTGCCGGAGGAGTAGTGCCGCACGCCCCACGGAACGAGCACGGTCAGTACCCCGGAGCAGCCGGCGACGGCGCGTGCGATGACGGCTGGGTCATCGGTCGCTCCTGGCAACACCCTGATGCGATCCGCGAGATCCGTGAGCTTGGCGACACTCTGCGGACGGCAGACCCCCACCACGTCGTAGCCTCGGTCCAGGGCGTGTCGTGCCATGAGCTGTCCGAGCTTCCCGGACACGCCGACGATGCAGATCCGTTGCTTCGTCATGTCGTTCCTTCCCGCTTACTTACATTGTAAGCAAGCGTAGGCTTGCGGTGTATTGAGGTCAAGGGCAGGCGGAAGGAGAGCAGGATGGCGCGGTCTCCCAAAGGATCGTCGGTGGTCTCCCCGCCTCGTCGGCTGCCTTTGAGCCGAGCCCGGGTCGTGAAGGCCGCGATCGTGCTCGCCGATGAGGCAGGGCTGTCGAAGGTGACCATGCGTGCAGTGGCGGGACGCGTGGGCGTCGAGGCGATGTCTCTGTACAACCATGTCTCGAACCGTGAGGCCCTCGTCGACGGGATGGTCGATGCGGTGTTCGCAGAGATCCCTCTCCCCAACCCGGACGCGCCGTGGGCAGATGCGCTCCGCGCACGCGCGATCGCCGCCCGCGCCGCCCTGCTGCGACATCCCTGGGCGATCGGTCTGATGGACTCGCGGCGTCGCTCGGGTCCCGCGACCTACCGGCATCATGATTCCGTGCTCGGCGTCCTTCGCGACGGGGGGTTCCCCGTCGCGGCGGCTGTGCACGCCGTCTCGCTCCTCGACAGCTATGTGTACGGCTATGCGCTACAGGAGCGGAGCCTTCCGGCCGGCGCGGACGAGAGCCTGCAGGAGCTCGCACGAAGTGTCCTTGCGGAGCTTCCGGACGGGCAGTACCCGTTTCTGGCCGAGGTCGCGACGGTCCGTGCCGCGAGCGCCGACGACGAGCTGGAGACCGAGTTCCGCTTCGGTCTCGACCTCATCCTCCGTGCCGTCGCGTCGACCGGGACAGTGGACGCGACGAGCACGGACGAATGATCAGCGGGGTGCGATCCGCTCCGGCCGCAGGTCGAGGCGGCGCAGGAGCTGGGCGTTGAGCGCCACGACGATCGTCGAGAGGGACATCAGCACCGCGCCGACCGACATCGGCAGGAGGAAGCCGATCGGGGCGAGCACGCCGGCCGCCAGCGGTACGGCGGCGAGGTTGTAGCCGGCCGCCCACCACAGGTTCTGCGTCATCTTCCGGTAGGCCGCGTGCGACAGCTCGATCGTCGACACGACGGATCGGGGGTCGTCGCTGGCGAGGATCACTCCTGCCGATCCGATGGCTACGTCCGTCCCGGCGCCGATCGCGATGCCGACATCGGCTCGTGCCAGCGCGGGGGCGTCGTTGACTCCGTCGCCGACCATCGCGACGGTCTTGCCCTCGGTCTGGAGGTCGGCGACGCGAGCGGACTTGTCCTCGGGCCGTACGCCGGCGAAATAGCGCGTGATCCCGAGCTCGGCGGCCACCGACGCGGCGACGGCCTCGGCGTCGCCGGTGATCATGACCACGTCGATCCCGCGCCGCTGGAGCTCCTGCACAGCGGCGCGCGACTCCTCCCTGATCGCGTCTGTGAGCCGCAGCGCGCCCGCTGTCCTGCCGTCCACCACCACGTGGAGGATGATCGCTCCCTCTGCGCGCCAGTCGTCGGCCGCCGGGAGCTCGGGCGCTCCGGCGCGTGCGAGCAGCGCCGGGCCGCCCACCTCGACCGTCTTTCCGTCAACGACGGCTCGGACGCCGAGAGCAGGTTCCGAATGGAACTCTGCGGCTGCGCTCATCGCCAGGTCGCGAGCCATGGCGGCGGCCACGATCGCGACGGCGAGCGGATGCTCCGAGTCTGCCTCAGCAGAGGCGGCGAGCCGCAGGACGTCCTCTTCTGAGTGCCCCTCGGCGGACGCGACCGCCGTCACGGCGGGAGCGCCCTGCGTGAGCGTTCCTGTCTTGTCGAAGAGGACGGCGTCGACGAGACGCATGCGCTCCAGCGCCATCCGGTCCTTTACGAGGATCCCTGCCCGTGCCGCACGTTCGGTCGCGATGGAGACCACGAGCGGGATCGCCAGTCCGAGCGCATGAGGGCACGCGATGACGAGAACGGTGACCGCGCGCACGACGGCGGCGTCGGGCATCCCCACGACGGTCCAGACGATCGCGGTCACCACGCCGGCGGCGAGAGCGAACCAGAACAGCCAGCCGGCGGCACGGTCGGCGAGGCGCTGGGCGCGGGACGACGAGCTCTGCGCCTGGGCGACCAGGCGGCCGATTCCGGCGAGCGCCGTGTCGTCGCCGACCGCCGTGACGCGGGCGCGGATGCCGGAGTCGGTCGCGATCGTGCCTGCGACCACGGGATCCCCGATGCCGCGCTCGACCGGTCGCGACTCTCCGGTGATCATCGACTCGTCCACGGCGGCTCGCCCGTGCTCGACGACGGCGTCCGCAGGGACGCGCCCGCCGGGGCGGATCAGCACGAGGTCGCCGACGCGGAGATCGGCGGGGGAGACCCGCTTGACCTCGTCGGCGATCACGCGCTCGGCCTCGTCGGGGATGAGCGCAGCGAGCGAGTCCAATGCGGAGGTGGTCTGCGCCAGCGAGCGCATCTCGATCCAATGCCCCAGAAGCATGATCACGACGAGGAGGGCGAGCTCCCACCAGAAGTCCAGCTCGTGGTGCAACAGCCCCAGCGTCGCGCCCCAGGACGCGACGAAGGCGACCGTGATCGCGAGGGCGATGAGGAGCATCATCCCCGGACGTCGGGCATGCACCTCGCTCATGGCTCCGGTGAGGAACGGACGCCCGCCCCAGAGGAAGATCAGCGTGCCCAGAACAGGCGACACCCATCCGATGCCAGGGAGATCAGGGAGTGGGTAACCGAGGAGCATTGCGAACATGGGCGAGAACGCGACGACCGGGACGGCGAGGAGGAGCATGGTCCAGAACAGGCGACGATACTGTGCGACATGATCGCCGTGGCCGCCGTGGCCGCCGTGCTCCGGGTGCGCCTCGTGGGCGGCGTGCATCGGTGCGGTGCCCGTAGGGTGGCCGTCCTCGTGAGGGGCTCGTGCGCTGTGCTCGTCCATGATGTCCCCAACCATATACCCCACACGGGTATTCCAAGAGAGGGCGTGCGCGCCGATATCGTGAGGGAACGGAGGCGGTCGATGGAAGAGGAAGCGCGGTGCCCGTGCGGCACCGGGGACGTGTACGCCGCGTGCTGCGGTCCGATCATCGGCGGACGAACAGCACCGACGGCGGAGAGGCTGATGCGTTCGCGTTACACCGCGTTCGCGCGGCGGGAGCCGCGACATCTCCTCCGTTCCTGGCATCCGACGACTCGTCCCGAGGCCTTGGATCTCGATGAGACACTCCGGTGGCTCTCGCTGGAGGTGCTCGCAACCGACGGGGGCGGACCGTTCGAGCGCGAGGGTGTGGTCGTCTTCGAGGCCCGGTTCCGCGAGGGGAAGGAACGCGGGAGTCTCCGTGAGCGGAGCCGGTTCGTCCGTGAGGATCGGGAATGGCTTTACGTGGACGGCATGTCCGTCTGAGCAGCGCGTCATGCGCCGGAGATCCGTCGCGAGTGCGCGTCGCCTGACTGGCGTAGGTTTGAGACGTGAAAGCCAATCCCGAACACCAGCGTGTGCTCCTGGACATCGCCGACGTCGACCAGCGTGTGGCCCGCGCCGAGATCGCCCGCACACGCCCGCCCCAGGGGGAGAGGATCGCCGAGCTCGTGACGCTTCGACAGGAGCAGCTGCGAGAGCTCACGATTCTGGCCGGCGCGAGGGATGACGTTCAGGCGGAACTCTCGCGCGTGGAGTCAGACGTGGCGGTCGCGGAGCAGCGACGTGCACGCGACGCGGAAAGGCTGGCGGCGAGCAGCAGCCCCAAGGACGCGATGGCGCTCGAGCAGGAGCTCGCGAGCCTGGCCCGACGGCTGACCGACCTCGAGGATGCGCAGTTGGACGTGATGGGGCGCCTGGAGGAGGCCGAGTCGGCTCTCGCCGCGCAGCAGGCCCTCATCGACACGACGACCGCAGAGGGGGCGGCGCTCAGCGCTGAGGCCAAGGCGCTGATCGCCGCGGCGACCGCCGAGGGCGAGAACCTCTCGCGTGATCGGGCGGCGCTCGCGGACTCGGTGTCGCCCTCGCTGCTCGCCGAATACGACCGACGGGCGACGAGGGCGATCGGCGCGGCGCTCCTGCGAAGGGGGACGTGTGAAGGCTGCCGTATGGTCCTCTCCGGAACCGATCTGAACATGATCCGTCAGGCGGAGCCCGACGAAGTGGTCTCGTGTCCGGAATGCGGCTGCATCCTCGTCCGTACGGAGGAGTCCGGTCTGTAGACGAGCCCGCCGTGATCGGGACTGTCCCGGTCAGAGCTCCTCGTGCGTCGCAGGGTCCGCATCGAAGAGCCGGCCGTCGGGTCGTCCGAGCGCGCTGATCGCCTCGATCTCAGCGGTGTCCAGCTCGACCTCCGCGGCGGCGAGGTTAGCGGTCTGGTGGGCGGGGTCGGCGGCCTTGGGGATCGCGATGCTGCCCCGCGACGCGTGCCAGGCGAGCACTGCCTGGGCGGCAGTGAGTCCGTGCGCGGACGCGACCTCCTGCACGACGGGCTCGCCCAGGAGGTCCCCTGCGCGACCGAGCGGGCTCCACGCCTCGGTAAGGATCTCTCGTTCGCGGTGATAGTCCAGGGCCTCCGCTTGCGGGAAGTAGGGGTGCAGCTCGATCTGGTTCACGACCGGACGGACGCCTGTCGCGGTCTCTATGCGCTCGAGGTGCTCGGGGAGAAAGTTCGACACTCCGATCTGGCGCACCTGACCACGCTCACGCGCCTCGACCAGCGCCTCCCACGCCTCGACGTACTTGTCGACGCTCGGGTTCGGCCAGTGGATGAGCACGAGGTCGATCGCGTCCAGCCCGAGCCGGAACCGGCTCTCTTCGATGGAGACCAGCGCGCGCTCGTGTCGGTGGTGCCGTCCGGCGAGCTTGGTCGTGACGATCAGCTCCGAGCGGTCGACGGCCGCGCCGGAGACACCCCAGCCGACCGCGCCCTCGTTCTCGTAGTTGAACGCGGAATCGATCAGGCGATAGCCCGACTCGATGCCCGCGCGCACCGCATCGGCGCCGGCCTCGCCGCGGAAGTTGTACGTACCGAGCCCCTGTACGGGCAGGACGAAGCCGTTGTGGGCGGTGAAAGTGGCGGTCATGGCGACTCCTCTCAGGGGATGCTGTCGCGTCCCTTTCACGCTAACGCCTATGGCCGGCCTCCGCGCGCGCATCGACACGCAAGGCAACACCCGCGGACGGGGCGCGCCGCAATGTCGGGAGCTGGGCATAGGGTCGGTCCGTGATGCCTCCGACCTCGATCGTCCTGGGCCGCACGCAGGAGGACCGCGGCTGGTGCGCGGTGTTCCTGGACGAGGCGGAGAACGAGCAGGGCCGTGAGCGGATCCCGGACGACGAGCTGAGCGGGAGGGTCGCCTCGTGGGAGGAGCGCTGGTCTCCGCGATGGATCGTCCGGCATCTGCGTGAGGTCTATCCCGCTCTTCTCGCCAGCGGCGTGCGTCTGCGCCGGGCGCACGACCTGCTTCTCTGCCACGTGATCCTGCAGGACACGGCGGCGCTGCCGGTGCCGCTTCTCGGCTCGCCTTCTTGGCGTCGTGCCGAGCCGGTCGACACGGAATCCGTCCGCCCCGTGTTGTTCGCCTGGAACGACGGCGCCGAAGGGCAGGACGGGATCGAGGAGCTGCTTGCGGAGCGAAGACGGCAGGTCGCCGCGCTGGAGCGAGCGCCGGATTCGCGACTGCGGCTGTTGTGCGCGGCGGAGTCCACGGGGGCGCTGGTCGCGGAGGAGATGACGGCGGCAGGACTCCCGTGGAGCACGGACGTGCACCGGGAGATCCTCGTCCGGGCCCTGGGCTCGCGTCCGATGCCGGGCAGCCGACCGCCGCGGATGGCCGAGCTCGCAGCGAAGGTGGGAGAGCTCCTCGGAGACACCGGGGTCAACCCGGACAGTCCTCCTCGTCTGCTCCGGGCGCTCCGCCGTGCCGGGATCCTCGTCGAGTCGACCTCCCGCTGGGAGCTCGCCGAGATCGAGCATCCGGCTGTCGCTCCTCTGCTTGCCTACAAGAAGCTGGCGCGTCTGTTCACCGCCAACGGCTGGACCTGGCTCGACGAGTGGGTACGCGACGGGCGCTTCCGTCCGATCTATCTCACCGGCGGCGTGGTGACGGGACGATGGGCGTCCTCGGGCGGCGGGGCGCTCCAGATCCCGCGAAGCCTCCGCCCGGCGGTCCGTGCGGACGAGGGCTGGCTGCTGGTCTGCGCCGACGTCGCCCAGCTCGAGCCGCGCGTCCTCGCCGCGATGGCACGGGACCGGGAGATGGCGACGGCGGCGCAGGGGAGCGATCTGTACGCGGGGATCGTGCGTTCCGGCGTGGTCGCGACTCGGGAGGAAGCGAAATACGCGGTGCTCGGTGCGATGTACGGCGCGACCACCGGCGACAGCGGACGCCTCGCCCCGCGGCTGCGATCCGTCTTCCCCGCGGCGATGGCCCTCGTCGACGAGGCAGCACGCACGGGGGAGGAAGGCGGAGCGGTCAGCACCCTGTTGGGGCGGAGCTCGCCTCGCCCCGATCAGAGCTGGATCGCCGCCCAGGCACGGGCGAGCGATCCCGACGCAGGGGGTGCGGAGGAGCGAAAGGCGCGGAGCAGCGCGCGTGATCGTGGTCGATTCACACGGAACTTCGTCGTGCAGGGGACGGCCGCGGAGTGGTCGCTGCTCTGGCTCGCGGAGATCCGGCACCGGCTCTCCGCGCTGCCGCCGGCGGCAGCGCCCGCTCCGCGATCGGGACCGATCTTCTCCCGTCGGGCGCACCTGGCCTTCTTCCTGCATGACGAGGTCATCGTGCACTGTCCGGCAGAGCTCGCGGACGAGGTCGCGGATGTCGTGCAGGACGCGGCCGCAGCGGCCACGCACCGGCTCTTCCCCGGCTTCGAGATCGACGTCCCGCTCGATCTCAGGATCGCCCGCGACGCGGGCAAGACCTCGTAGACTGAAGGGGCGAACGGGTCGGCCGGACGGTCGCGTGGCGGGTGACCGCACCGAGGAACGTCCGGGCTCCACAGGGCAGGGCGGTGGGTAACACCCACCCGGAGCGATCCGCGAGACAGTGCCACAGAGAGAAGACCGCCTTCGTCCCTCAGGGGCGAAGGTAAGGGTGAAAGGGTGGTGTAAGAGACCACCGGGGGCCGTGGTGACACGGCTCGCCAGGTAAACCTCGCCCGGAGCAAGGCCAGACAGGGGATGATGACGCGGCCCGCCGAGTCCCCGGGTAGGCCGCTGGAGCGGCGCGGCAACGCGTCGCCGAGAGAGATGACCGTCGATGGGGCCTGTACGCAGGCCTCGGGACAGAACCCGGCGTACAGGCCGGCCCGTTCGCACCGGAACGCCGAGAGGCCCGGCCGCCCCAGGGAGCGGCTGGGCCTCTCGGGACTCTGGGGCCGGACCGTCCGATCAATCGGCGGCGAGCGAGGCGGCGCCGATGATCCCGGAGGAGTTCCGGTGCACAGCCGAGACGATCGGGGTGTCGAGGTCCAAGAGCGGAAGGAACATCTCCGGGTGCTTGGAGACGCCTCCGCCGACGACGAAGAGGTCGGGGCTGAAGAGGAACTCGACGTGGCGATAGAACACCTGCAGCCGCGCTGACCATTCTTCCCAGGAGAGGCTCTCGCGTTCCATCGCCGAGTAGGCACACCACCGCTCGATGGACTGGCCCTCGTGGTTCAGGTGCCCGAGCTCGGTGTTCGGAAGGAGGACGCCGTCGTAGAGAAAGGCCGATCCGATCCCGGTGCCGAGGGTCGTGACGATCGTGAGGCCGCGTGCGTCGCGTGCTGCCCCGTGACGAACCTCGGCGACTCCCGCGGCGTCGGCGTCGTTGACGAAGTGGATCTCGCGGCCGAGTCCGTTCTCGAAGAACTTCTCAGCCTCGAAGTCGAGCCATTCCTTCGAGACGTTCGCCGCGGAGAGGGTCTTGCCGTACTTCACGATCGTGGGGAAGGCGACGCCGAGCGGCAGCCGGGAGTCCGCGACGCCGAGAGTGCTCAACACCTCTTTGACGGCGGTGAGCACGTCGTCCGGCGCCGCGCCGCGCGGGGTGGGGATGCGGATCCGGTCAGAGTCAAGGGTGCCGTGCTCGAGATCGACGACCCCTGCCTTGATGCCGGTGCCGCCGATGTCCACGCCGATCGCTTGTGCCATGCGCTCAGCCTAGCCAGTGGCGCGGCCTCGGATTCACGCAAGTAGGATCGAGTCAACCTCTGACGAAGGAGTTTCCGATGCCTGACGGCGACGAGAAGTACTGGTACAACCTCCGCACCGGTGAGGTCGAGTTCGGCATGCTCTCGCCGTCGGCCGATCGTGTCGGTCCCTTCGACACGGAAGAGGAGGCCTCCCGGGCGCCGCAGAAGCTCGAGGAGAACTCCCGCGCGTGGACCGCGGAGGATGCGCAAGACGATGACTGGGGCGCAGGCTCCCGGACGGAGGCCTGAGCGTCGTGGACAAGCAGCGCGACTTTGTCCTGCGCACGATCGAGGAGCGGGGGGTCAAGTTCGTCCGCCTCTGGTTCACGGACGTGATCGGGACCCTGAAGTCTGTCGCCATCGCGCCGGCGGAGGTCGAAGGCGCGTTCGCCGAGGGCATCGGGTTCGACGGGTCGGCGATCGAGGGGCTCACACGCAGCTTCGAGTCCGATCTGCTCGCCCAGCCGGATCCGACGACGTTCCAGATCCTGCCCTGGCGCGGCGAGATCGATCCGACGGCGCGGATGTTCTGCGACCTGACGACCCCGGACGGCCGACCTGCCGTGGCCGATCCGCGTCACGTGCTCAAGCGCGCCCTGGCGAAGGCCGCCGATGCCGGCTTCACCTTCTACACACACCCCGAGATCGAGTTCTATCTGCTGAAGTCCTCGTCCTACGGTCCAGAGGGGCCGGTGCCGGTGGACGCGGCCGGCTACTTCGACAACGTCCCCGGCGGCACCGCGCACGATTTCCGGCGGCGCTCGGTGCGCATGCTCGAGGACCTCGGCATCTCGGTGGAGTTCAGCCACCACGAGGGCGGCCCTGGCCAGAACGAGATCGACCTGCGCTACGCGGACGCGCTCACGACCGCCGACAACGTGATGACCTTCCGCACGGTGGTCAAGGAGGTCGCGATCGAGCAGGGGGTCTACGCGACCTTCATGCCGAAACCGCTCAGCGGTCATCCCGGGAGCGGAATGCACACGCATATGTCGCTCTTCGAAGGAGACACCAACGCCTTCTACGAGGAGGGCGCGAAGTACCAGTTGTCGAAGACGGGGCGTCAGTTCATCGCCGGGCTCCTTCGACACGCGAACGAGATCTCGGCCGTCACCAACCAGTTCGTCAACTCCTACAAGCGACTGTGGGGCGGCGACGAGGCGCCGAGCTTCGTCACGTGGGGGCACAACAACCGCTCGGCGCTGGTCCGCGTCCCGATGTACAAGCCGCACAAGAGCCAGTCCTCACGCGTGGAGTACCGTGCACTGGACTCTGCCGCAAACCCCTACCTCGCCTACGCGCTCGTGCTGGCTGCGGGTCTGAAGGGGATCGAGGAGGAGTACGAGCTCCCGGCTGAGGCGGAGGACAACGTGTGGTCGCTCAGCGATGCGGAGCGTCGCGCGCTCGGCTATGCGTCGCTTCCGGCGAGCCTCGAACACGCCGTCGAGCTCATGCAGGACTCCGAGCTCGTCGCGGAGACGCTCGGCGAGCAGGTCTTCTCTCACGTCCTGATGAACAAGCGCCGGGAATGGGAGGCCTACCGAGGACAGGTCACGCCGTTCGAGCTCAAGAGCAACCTCGAGCTGCTCTGAGTCGGCGTCCATGCCTCGTCCCGACGCGTCCGTCTCGCTCTCCGCGCTCGCGAGGATCGGCTTCGCCGACCTCTCCACGGCCGCCGCGGCGCTGCACGAGATCGGCGAGCTCACCGGCATCGATCGGGCGGTGCTGATCGACGACGTGAGCGCGGCGGATCCGGACGGAGCCGCCGACGGCCTTCTCCACCTCGCCCGGCGCGCGCCGGACCTGCTCGCGTCGTTGCTCGCGGACGAGAAGTCTCGGCAGCGGGTCTGGCGGGTCTTCGGGGCCTCGGCCGGTCTCGCCCGTTTCTTCGAGCGCAGGCCGGAGGAGCTGGTCGTCCTCGCCGCGGAGCAGGACCGGCTCCCGGCTGCCGACGAGCTGAAGGAGGCGCTACGGGCGGCGGTCCACGCCGTCGACGGCGTCGCGGCCGCGGGCGGGGAGGAAGCGAGGATCGCATTGCGCGTCGCGTACCGCCGCTGTCTCGCCCGGATCGCCGTGTTCGACCTCTTCCTCGAAGATCCCGTCGCCGCCATTCCCGAGGTGTCTGCCGCACTCGCTGACGCCGCAGGCGCGGCTCTCGACGCAGCGCTCGCCGTCGCTCGTCGCGCTCTCGGCGGCGAAGCCGGGTCGACGATGGCGACGGAGATCTCGCTGACCCGGCTCGCCATCGTCGGCATGGGCAAGGCGGGGGCGCGGGAACTCAACTACATCAGCGATGTGGACGTCATCTTCGTGGCTGGCACCGCCGACGAGGAGACGCTGGACGAGGCGCGAGCGATCGACCTGGCCACACGGCTCGCGCGCGAGGCGATGCAGGTGATCGCCGGGGTCTCTGCGGAGCCGGCGCTGTGGGAGGTCGACGCCGCGCTGCGACCGGAGGGCAAGCAAGGCGCCCTCGTCCGCTCACTCCGGTCGCACTTGGCCTATTACGAACGCTGGGCCAAGAGCTGGGAGTTCCAGGCGCTGCTGAAGGCCCGGCCGATCGCGGGTGACTGGGAGCTCGGACAGGCCTACGTCGAGGCCGTACAGCCGAAAGTCTGGTCGAGTGCGGCGCGGGAGGACTTCGTCGACAGCGTCCAGCGCATGCGGGAGCGGGTGACCGCGCACATCGCCGCCGAAGACGTGCCGTTCCAGCTCAAGCTCGGCCCCGGCGGCCTGCGTGACATCGAGTTCACCGTTCAGCTGCTCCAGCTCGTGCATGGCCTCACCGATCCGACGCTGCGGACCCGCGGGACGTTGGAGTCGCTGGACGCGCTGGTGGTCGGCGGGTACATCGGACGGAACGAGGCGGCGACGTTCGCGTTCGACTACCGTCTGCTTCGTCTTCTCGAGCACCGGCTGCAACTGCGCGACCTGCAGCGCACGCACCTGATGCCCCACACCGGTACCGGCCTGCGCTCCCTCGCCAGGGCGACCGGCCTCGCCGACACGGCCGACGGCCTGCAGCGGATGTGGGAGGACGTCCGACGTGAGGTTCGCGATCTGCACACGCGGCTCTTCTACCGCCCGCTTCTGAGCGCTGTCGCCGCGCTGCCGGAGGAGGAGCGCACCCTCTCGGCCACGCAGGCGCATGACCGTCTCGCGGCGATCGGGTTCCGGGACCCCGCCGGGGCGCTCCGGCACATCGGGGCGCTCACGACGGGCATCAGCCGCAAGGCGACTATCCAACGCCACCTCATGCCCGTCATGGTGCGCTGGTTCGCCGACGGGACCGACCCGGACTACGGTCTCATCGCCTTCCGGCGGATCAGCGAGCGGCTCGGCGACACGCCATGGTTCCTCCGCATGCTGCGTGACTCATCGGGCGCGGCCGAGAGCCTGACCCGTCTGCTCTCGTCCTCGCGCTATGTCGGGGAGCTCATGGAGTGGATTCCGGAGTCGGTCGCCTGGCTCGACAACACCGAGCTGCTGCGGCCCCGCGGCTGGGCCGCCCTCGATGAGGAGGCCCGGGCGATCCAGACCCGGCACGATGGCATCGCCTCGGCCTCGCGCGCCGTCCGCGCACTTCGGCGCCGAGAGATGCTGCGCACGGCCATGGGAGCGGTGCTCGACGTCCTCGACATCGACGAGGTGGCTCTCGCCCTCACCGAGACGACCGAGGCAGCGCTCCAGGCGGCCCTGCGTGCGGTTCGTCGCGAGGCGGTGCCTCCGGAGGATGACGCGTTCGACTTCTCGATCATCGCGATGGGCAGGTTCGGAGGCGCGGAGCTCGGCTTCGGGTCCGACGCGGACGTGCTTTACGTCTATGACGCGAACGGCGTGCCGGCCGAGCGCGCGCAGCAGCTCGCCGCGCGGATCGTCGCGGGCCTCCGCGAGCACGTGGCTGATCAGCGGCTCCCGCTCGACCTTGACGCCGATCTCCGTCCTGAAGGACGCAACGGCCCGCTCGTCCGGTCGATCGACGCCTACGCGGAGTACTACCGCCGCTGGTCGCTGTCCTGGGAGGCTCAGGCCCTGCTCCGGGCTCGGGGTGTCGCGGGGAGCGTCAAGCTGATCCGCCGCTTCGAGGACCTCGCCGACTCGGCGCGCTTTCCTGTCGCGGTCGACCTGGCCTCGCTCAGGGAGATCAAGCGCATCAAGGCCAGGGTCGAGGGGGAGCGGCTGCCGCAGGGAGTCGACCCGCGTCGGCATCTCAAGCTGGGCCCAGGGACCCTCAGTGACGTGGAGTGGCTCGTGCAGATTGTCCAGCTTCAGCATGCGCATCGGGTCCCCGCCCTGCGCACCGCCTCGACCTTGGGCGCGCTCGACGCGGCCGTCGCCGCCGGGCTCGTCCCCACGGCCGCGGGGGAGCGCCTGCGAGAGGCATGGCTGCTCTCCAGCCGTCTCCGATCCGCGATGACCCTTCTGACCGGGCAGACGAGAGACGTGCTACCCGCCGACGTACGAGAGCTCGACGGCGTCGGGCGGATTCTCGGCTATCCCGAGCGCGCGGGAGACGTCCTCGAGGAGACCTACCTCGGCGTGACCCGTCGGGCGCGCCGCGTCTTCGAGCAGCTCTTCTACGGCTGAGCCCTCCCGCAGGCGTCCTCCCGGAACAGGCCGGAAGGCGTGTGGCGCCCCGAGTCGTCTCAGGATGGTGACATACGGTGGAAGCGCCTTTGCTCTCGCGACCCGATGGAAGACTGATGACTGATGTGCCCCGCCCCTCCCGTGACCGCCGACTCGTCTGGATCCTCTCCGGGGCGCTGACCCTCGTGGTCCTGCTCCTCATCGCGGCGCTCGTCCGTCCCGACGCATCGGGGTCTTCTGCGCAGCCGTCGTCGGCACCATCAGGGCAGGCTTCGGCGGAAGGGAGCGCGGGGGAGCGGCGACTGCCCGATCTGTCCCGGCGAGTCGCGAACGATCCGACCTCGAAGGGCGCGGTGGACGCGCCTGTCGTGCTGGTCGAGTTCGCCGACTACCGTTGTCCCTTCTGCGGGGTGTACGCGCGGGAGACTCTTCCGAAGCTGGTCGAGGAGTACGTGGACAAGGGACAGCTCCGCATCGAGTGGCGGGATACCCCGATCTTCGGCGAGCAGTCCGTGAACGCGGCCATCGCTGCCCGTGCGGCGGGCGCCCAGGGCAAGTTCTGGGAGTACAGTGCGGCCGTGTTCGCCTATCCGGGCAACGATCATCAGGAGCTTCCGCGCGAGCGGCTTGTGGAGCTTGCCAGTGAGGCCGGCGTCCCCGACCTCGCCACGTTCGAGGCCGCCCTCGCCGATCCGGAGCTGGCGAAGGCGGTGAACGCCGATCAGGCGGAGGCTCGTCGTCTGGGGGTCAGCAGCACGCCGACCTTCGCTGTCGGCGGCGTCCCGCTCATGGGCGCGCAACCGATCGAGGCCTTCCGCGCGGCGATCGACGCGGAGCTCGCCCGCGCCGGCCGCTGATGGATGTCGGGTACCTCGGAGCCTTTCTCGGGGGCGTGCTCTCGCTTCTGAGCCCCTGCTCGGTGATGCTCCTGCCGGCCTTCTTCGCCTACGCCTTCACCGAGAGCTCCCGGCTCCTCTCGCGAGTGGGCCTGTTCCTGCTCGGACTGCTGGTGACCTTGATCCCTCTCGGAGTGTTCTCGGGGGTCTTCGGTTCGCTCCTCGGCGAGCATCGTGGGCTCCTCATCACGGTCGTCGCGGTGCTCGTCATCCTGGTCGGCGCTCTCCAGCTCGTCGGCGTCCCTCTCCCCGGGCTCACCCGTCGGGAGAGCGCGGACGCCGACCGTACGTCAGCGGTCTCGGTGTTCCTCCTGGGCGCTGTGTACGCGGTCGCCGGCGTCTGCACCGGTCCGATCCTCGGCTCGGTGCTGCTGATCGCGTCGGTAGGAGGGTCGCCGATGTACGGAGCGGTGCTCTTGGCGATCTACGCCGCGGGCATGGTGCTGCCGCTGCTCGTGCTCACGCTCCTGTGGAGACGGTTCGGCGGCGGCGCGATGCGGTGGATGCGACCGCGTACGCTCCGCATCGGCCGTTGGCAGAACTCGTGGACCGTGGTCGTCACCGGCCTGCTCTCGATCGGACTCGGCGTCCTGTTGCTGCTCACGGACGGCACGGCGAACCTCGGCGGCCTCGTCAGCATCGGCACGCAGTACGCGCTCGAGTCCTCCGTCAGCGTGGCCGCATCGCGGATCTCCGACGCCTGGTTCGCACTCGGCGCCCTCGTACTCATCGGAGTCGTGGCGGTCATGCTGTTGCTTCTGCGCCGGAGGCGGACCGTCGACGCCGTGCGTGCGGAGGACCCCGCAGACGGCGTCGGAGCCGAGCCCGGTCGGTGACCGCGAGACGCGGAAGAGCCCGCCGCCGCGTGAGCGGGGCGGGCTCTTCCGGGACCGGGAGATCTACCGGTCAGACGCCGTAGTACAGCTCGAACTCGTACGGGTGCGGACGCTGCGCCATCGGCAGGATCTCGTTGTCGTACTTGTAGTCGATCCAGGTGTCGATGAGTTCCTTGGTGAACACCCCGCCCTCGAGGAGGAACTCGTGGTCGTCGCGGAGCGCCTCGAGCGAGTCCAGCAGCGAGTTCGGCACCTGCGGGATGTTCTTGCCCTCCTCGGGCGGGAGCTCGTAGAGATCTTTGTCGATCGGCTCCATCGGCTCGATGCGGTTGCGGATGCCGTCGAGGCCGGCCATGAGCTGTGCGGCGAAGGCGAGATACGGGTTGCCCGAGGCATCGGGGACGCGGAACTCGATCCGCTTGGCCTTCGGGTTCGCCCCGGTGATCGGAATGCGGACGGCCGCTGACCGGTTGCCCGCGGAATAGGCGAGGTTGACCGGCGCTTCGAAGTGCTTGACCAGGCGGTGGTAGCTGTTGAGCGTGGGATTGGTGAAGGCCAGCACCGCGTGCGCGTGCTTGAGGAGTCCGCCGATGTACCAGCGTGCGGTGTCGCTCAGCTGGGCGTAGCCGTTCTCGTCGAAGAAGAGCGGCTTGCCGTCCAGCCACAGCGACTGGTGGGTGTGCATGCCCGAGCCGTTGTCGCCGAAGAGCGGCTTCGGCATGAACGTGGCCGTCTTGCCCCATTCCTCGGCGGTGTTCTTGACGATGTACTTGAACTTCAGGATGTCGTCGGCCGCATGGACCATGGTGTCGAAACGGTAGTTGATCTCGGCTTGACCGGCGGTGCCGACCTCGTGGTGTGAGCGCTCCAGCTCAAGGCCGGCGTCGGCGAGCCGCAGGCAGATGTCGTCGCGGAGATCCGCCAGCTTGTCGACCGGGGAGACGGGGAAGTATCCGCCCTTGAACGGGGTCTTGTTGCCGAGGTTGCCGCCTTCCTCCTCTCGGCCGGAGTTCCAGGCCGCCTCCTCGGAGTCCACCGCGTAGAAGCTGCGTCCGGCGGTGACCTCATAACGCACGTCGTCGAACACGTAGAACTCTGCCTCAGGAGCGAAGTAGGCGGTGTCGGCGATCCCGGTCGAGGCGAGGTACTTCTCCGCCTTCTTCGCGACCTGGCGCGGGTCCTTCGCATAGATCTCGCCGGTCCGCGGGTTGTAGATGTCGAAGACCATGATCAATGTCTTCGCCTCGCGGAACGGGTCGAGGTAGGCGGTCGTGACGTCCGGGATCAGCTGCATGTCTGATTCGTGGATGTTCGCGAAGCCACGGATGGAAGACCCGTCGAAGAGCTGCCCGACCGTGAAGAACTCCTCGTCGACTGTGCCCGCCGGGATGTTGAAGTGCTGCTGCACCCCCGGCAGGTCGGTGAAGCGGATGTCGAGGAACTTGACGTCGTTGTCGCGGATGTACGCGATGACTTCGGCGGGATCGGTGAACATGCATCAACTCCTGAGGGAACGGGTGAGGCCGTGCGGCCTGCCATGAGGTTACGGACGCGCCGTTACCCCATGGTGTCCGCCGTGTTTCCGACATGTTACAAGGCCACACCATGAGCCCTGTGTTTCGGTCTGTGGCTGTGTGTGACGAGAGGTGACGACCGACTGACGGGGAAGGCGCGCGAGATGCTTCGATCCCCTCATGACCAGTTCCCCCCTGCTTCGCGTCCTGTCCGTCGCCGCTCTCGCCGCCGTCAGCGCCCTGGCCGTGGCCGGGTGCGCATCGAACGCCGGGGAGTCGGCCGAGTCATCGGCCGCGGGGAGCCGGGTCGTCCTCGGCGCTGACGACGGCAACGAGGCACACTGGGCGATCCTCAAGGACAAGCTCAAGGCCGAAGGGATCGAGCTCGAGGTGCGCACTCTCAGCGACGGCGTGCAGCTCAACCAGGGCGTGCAGGACGGCGTCCTCGACGTGAACCTCTTCCAGCATCTGATCTTCCTGTCTCAGTTCAACACCAACAACAACGGCACACTCGTCCCCGTGGGAGCGACGGCCGTGTACCCGCTCGCGCTCTACTCCGAGAAGTACAAGGCTCCCGCGGAGCTCCCGGAGGGCGCTGTCATCGCGGTGCCGAACAACCCCACCAACCTCGCGCGGGCTCTGCTGAACCTCCAGACCGCTGGTCTGCTCACCCTGAAGGATGGTGGCAACGCCCTCTCGACTCCTGACGAGGTCGTCAGCTCGCGAATCACGCTGAAGCCGGTCGACGCGAATCAGACGGTCGCCGCTCTGCGAGACGGCAGTGCGCAGGCCGCCGTGGTCAACAACACCCAGGCCCAGAAGGGTGGCCTCGGCGACGACCTCATCATCTTCAAGGAGGATCTGGAGGATCCGAAGCTCGCGCCGTACATCAACGTCTTCGTCGCGCGAGACGACAAGAAGGACGATCCGCGATGGGGGAAGCTCGTCGAGGCCTACCATTCGCCGGAGGTCGAGGCATCGGTCACGACCCTGAACCAGGGAAACCTCAAGTTCGAGGGCGAGTGGACCGCGGCGAGGCTGGGAGAGGAGCTGACGTCTCTTGAGACGCAGCTGAAGAAGAGCAGGTGAATCGCACATGAGCCGGGTCATCGAGTTCGAGCGCGTGACCAAGACGTTCCCCGCCCCGACGAGCGGCCGGGGGAACGGAGAGCTGCATGCGGTCGAGGAGGCGTCCCTCACCGTCGCCCGCGGCTCGATCGTCGGGGTGATCGGCTACTCGGGCGCGGGCAAGTCCACGCTGGTCCGTCTGATCAACGGTCTGGAGCGTCCGACCTCCGGGACCGTGCGCGTGCTCGGGACCGATGTCGGACGAGCCTCCGCGGCGGAGCTGCGGGCGCTTCGACGCCGTGTCGGGATGATCTTCCAGCAGTTCAACCTCTTCTCCGCCCGGAGCGTGCGCGGCAACATCGCCTATCCGCTCAAGGTGGCCGGATGGAGGCGCGAGGCCATCGACCGCCGTGTCGCGGAGCTCCTGGAGTTCGTCGGCCTCGCCGACAAGGCCGCGCAGCGCCCGCGGCGGCTGTCCGGCGGGCAGAAGCAGCGCGTCGGCATCGCGCGCGCCATTGCCGCGAGCCCTGAGCTGCTGCTCGCGGACGAGGCGACAAGCGCCCTCGACCCGCAGACCACAGCGGAGGTCCTCGCCCTTCTCCGTGAGGTCAACCGCACCCTCGGCATCACGATCGTCGTCATCACGCACCAGATCTCGATCGTGCATGAACTGTGCGATCAGGTCGTGGTGATGGAGGGCGGTCGCGTGGTCGACCACGGAGAGACCTACCGGGTCTTCGCCCGGCCGAGGTCTCTGCTGACGGCCCGGTTCGTCGCGTCCGTGACGCAGGGAGTCCCTGTCGGGGAGACGCTGCACGCCCTTCGAGCCGGGGGCGGCGTGCTCCTCAGCGTGGACGTGAACGAGTTCACGAGCGAGGACGTCGCTCGTGTGCTCGAACGCCACGGGCGGCGCGGGACCGTCGTCTACGGCGGTGTGACGGATGTGCGTGGACGCCAGCTGGGCACTCTGACATACCGGATCGACGCGGAACGTGAGACGGTGCGGCGGATCGCCGCAGAGCTGCGTACGCGAACGCGCGCTGTGCTGCCGGGCGAGTCCTCCGTCGGCGAAGGCTCAGGTGCCGTTTCCACCGCGGAGGCCGATCTCACCGCGCAGAGCGGACGGGGCGTCGGGTGATCGGGGCGCTTCTTCCGGCCGGCGAATGGAGCACGCTGACGCCCGTCCTCCTCCAAGCGGTGCAGGAGACGGTCTACATGGTCGTGGTGACCCTCCTGGTCGGCGGTCTCGCCGGGCTCCTCCTCGGCGCGATCCTCTATGCCACCCGGCCGGGGAATCTCTTCGCGAACCCGTTCGTCTTCCAGGTGCTGAACCTCGTGGTCAATCTCGTCCGACCGATCCCTTTCATCATCTTCCTCACCGCTGTGGCGCCGGTCACGAAGGGAATCGTCGGCTCGACTCTCGGCACCAACGCCGCGATCGTGCCCATGACGATCATGGCCACGGTCGTGATCGGGCGGGTCGTCGAGCAGAACCTCGTCGCCGTCGACCCGGGAATCGTCGAGGCGGCGTCCGCGATCGGTGCGCGCCGCCTGTCGGTGCTGTTCACGGTGGTGGTCCCCGAGGCGCTCGCCCCCTTGATCCTCGGCTACACCTTCATGTTCATCGCCGTGGTGGACATGTCGGCGATGGCGGGCTACATCGGCGGCGGAGGGCTGGGGAACTTCGCCATCCTCTACGGCTACCAGCAGTTCGATGCCCAGGCGACCTGGGTCACGGTCGCAATCATCGTGGTGATCGTGCAGGCCGGCCAGTTCCTCGGGAACCGGCTCGCCCAGCGGATCCTGTCTCGATGAGATCACGAAGAGGCGGAAGGCGGTTCCGGAAGGGCCAGTCCGGTCGCTTAGGCTGAAGGAATGCCCGAGCCCGCAGAGTCCTCTTTTCCCGGCGAGCGACTGGGTTTTCCTCAGACGGGCGCAGGGAGCGTCGGGCGGATCGGTCGTCGCATCGCCGCTCTTGTCATCGACTACGCCGCGGCGTCGGTCATCGCCGGCGGGTTCTTCGGGTTCCAGCAGTTCGCCTTGCCCAGTGAGGCGGGCCTGACGCAGTTCGCCCCCCTCCTGGTCTTCGCGATCATCCAGATCCTGTTCATCCCCACGATCGGGGGGAGCCCAGGGCACCGCCTCGTGGGGTTGCGGCTCGTGATGCTTGACGGGAGCTGGGTGGGTCTGTGGCGCCCGATCGTGCGGACGCTGCTGCTTGTCCTGGTCATCCCGGCGGTCGTGTGGGATCCCGATCAGCGGGGACTCCACGACAAGGCGGTCGGCACGGTTCTCGTCCGGGCCTGATCGGCGTTCGCTTCGGGGGTCCTCAGGCGGCCGTGCCGCGGTTCTGGCGGCGGAAGTGCTTGGGTGCCTTCCCCCCGAGGAAGGAGCGTGCAGGATCGACGAGGAATCCTTGGCGCAACGCCTCACGCCCGATGAGCATGCGGAAGCCCATCTCGCTGCGGTTGCTGAGGGTCACCTCGGCCGTCAGCCGGCGCCCGCCGAGCATCAGGTCGAGGAGCACGACGATCCGGCTCTGAGCATGGCCGGAGGAGCTGCGCACGTCCCGGCGATCGAAGATCGGAAGCTCCACCGGGACCAGCTCGTGTGCGCCCTGCCATGGACGGACGTCGAAGCGAACCCACGGATCGCCATCGCGTTCGAGCTCATGGATATGCTGCGCGTGCAGCGAGGAACTGCGAGCGCCGGTGTCGATCTTGGCCTTGATCCAGGGAATCCCGACATCCGGCAGACTGACCCACTCTCGCCACCCGATCGGGGTGCTTGAATGAGAGGACCGGTCCACATCGTCCATCCTGGCAGGAAAATCCCGTGAAGCTTGCCGTGCTCTCGCGCGCCCCCCAGTCCTACTCCACTCAGCGTCTTCGCGCCGCCGCCTTGCAGCGCGGGCACCGGGTGAAGGTGCTCAACACGCTCCGATTCGCGATCGACCTCACCTCCGATGAACCGGATCTCCACTATCGCGGCCGGCCGCTGAGCGACTACGACGCGATCCTTCCTCGGATCGGGAACTCGATCACCTACTTCGGCACCGCGGTGGTGCGGCAGTTCGAGCAGATGGACGTCTACACGCCCAACACGGCGAACGGGATCTCCAGTGCCAGGGACAAGCTCCGCGCCAACCAGATCCTCTCCCGACACAACATCGCGATGCCGGCGACCGCGTTTGTGCGCAATCGCGCGGACGTTCGCCCGGCCATCGAGCGTGTGGGGGGAGCGCCCGTCGTGATCAAGCTCCTGGAAGGGACCCAGGGCATCGGCGTCATCCTCGCGCCGCAGGTCAAGGTGGCCGAGGCCATCATCGAGACGTTGCACTCGACGAAGCAGAACGTCCTGATCCAGAAGTTCATCGCGGAGAGCCGCGGCCGTGACATCAGGGCGCTGGTCGTGGGCGATCGGGTCGTCGCCGCGATGCGGCGTGTGGCCCACGGCGACGAGTTCCGCTCCAATGTCCATCGCGGGGGAACGGTCGAAGCCGTCTCGCTCGACCCGGTGTACGAGCAGACCGCGGTGCGGGCGGCGCAGATCATGGGCCTGCGCGTCGCGGGCGTCGACATGCTGGAAGGGGACGACGGCCCGTTGGTGATGGAGGTCAACTCGTCGCCGGGGCTGCAGGGGATCGAGGCAGCGACGGGCCTTGACGTGGCCGGGGCGATCATCGACTACATCGCGGGTCAGGTCGCCTTCCCCGAGATCGACGTGCGACAGCGCCTCAGCGTCTCGACCGGGTACGGCGTGGCCGAGCTCGTGATGCATGCGGGCGCGGAACAGGTGGGCAAGCAGCTGGGCGAGCTCGGGCTCTGGGACCGCGACATCACCGTGCTGACCCTCCATCGCGGCGTCACGGTGATCCCCAACCCGCGCAAGCATGTCGTGCTGGAGGCCGAGGATCGTCTGCTCTGCTTCGGAAAGCTCGACGAGATGCGCTCCATGATCCCGGAACGACGGCGACGTCGAGCCAAGGTACGCCGTCTCCCGAAGGACCATCTGTCAGATATGTCGTCCTGAGCGACCTGAAAACGACGGAACGCCCGGCCGTGCGGTCCGGGCGTTCCGTCGTTCTCGAGAGTCAGCGGGGGCGCGGAGCGCGCGCCTTCAACGGGTCGATGCCCTTCGGGATCGGCAGCGAGGCCAAGGTCTGCGACACAGACTCCATCCGCTTGACGACCGCCGCCATCGTGGCCTTATCGATCGCCTTGGGAAGCTTCTTGACGGTCTTCGCGAGCTGGTCGAGAGGGATGTCCTCCTCGCCGTGACCGACGTAATAGACGTTCACGGGCACGCCGTGCGCCACACGCAGCGCCTTGGTCTTCTCGTCCTTGACGAGACGGGTCAGGCGCCCGCGGGCGCCTTCGCCCACGATCACGATGCCTCCGCGACCGACGGCCCGATACACCGCGTCCTGCGTCTTCGGGTTCACGCCCACGGGGGTGTCCGAGGCCTGCCAGCTCCGTCCGAGGCTGTTGCCGAGGACGTGGCCGACGGCACCGGGGCGTCCGTCGATCTTCTTGTACATCGCGTTCGTGGAGAGCCGTGTCATGGTGAACATCGCGCCGAGCAGGCCAGCCATGAGACCGGTGACGCCCCACAGGATGAGCGACCAGATCTGGAAGGGCGGGATGAGGTAGCCGACGATGAGGCCGACGAGCACGCCCGCGACGAGGATCGCGATCTGCAGCCAGGGCAGCCACGAGTACTCCTCGCGAGTGAACCGGTAGAGCGACCGGATCTGGGAGAAGAAGCCGGGCCGCTTCTCCGGCTCGGGACGACGATTCGACATGCCACCAGCCTACCGAGTCCGCGGGGGAAACGACGTCGTCTCGCGGTGGGCGAACGCCGATGGTCTCCTGCACCGCGATCGGTTGTCCACAGCTGCCGGAGCTCCGGGCTCCCGCGAGGAGCGGATGAGCTGAGATGACCGGATGACGACAGAAGCGGATGCGTTCCTCGGCGAGACGCATCAGACCATCCGGATCGTGCCCCCCGGTGAAGGGCCCTACCGAGGGCGGCTCGTCGCCGGCGACGATGAGCCCTGGGTGGCGGTGCGGACAGAGGATCTCGGAGCATGGGACGGATGGGCCAGGGAAGACGCCGCGCACCTCGCGGTTCCCGTAGAGCTGATCCGCACCGCGGAAGGGCACGAGGTGCTCCTGCCCTGGTGCACGGAACGGCTCGCCGACTTCCTCACCCGGCGGGAGGCCGCAGCGGCGGCACTCGCGCCAGGAGAGTGTACGACCCTGCTCGCGAGCCTGCTCCGCGGCGCCGTCGAAGCCGCGGACGCGGAGCCTCAGGGGGAGTGGTGGCTCACAGCATCGGCGCGACCGATGTTCGTCATCGGTGCAGGTGCGCCGCTGACAGCCGAGGCGATCGCGATCGTCCGACGGATAGCCGTGGCTTCCGCCGGTGACCGCGCGATCGAGAGGCTGTGCACGCGCGTCGCCGAGATCCTGGGTGAGCGTCGACGGATCCCGCATGAGGCGGCGGAGACCGAGGAGGCGCTGTGCGCATGGGCAGCGCCCAAACCGTTGCGGCGGATGCCGGTCGACGGAGAGGGGGAGGATCGAGAGGGTGAGGTTCGGGCGGGGACCGATCGGTCCCGCGTCTCACCGGCGGAGGCAGCACGGATCGTCCGTGTCCGAGACGGCGACGAGGCGGCGAGAGAGGGGCGTCGGCTCTCCTCGACACGAAGACGTACGGAGAAACGCTCGCGGGAAACGGGGCGACGTCTTCTCGACGCTCCGCTCATGCGGCTTCGCGCTGTCTGCGGGACGATCCGCGAGCCTCTCCACAAGGCGAGGGCGCGGTGGGACGGGCCTCGGGGGAACGGCGCTCGGGGAACGGCGGAGGGGATGACGCGTCGATGGCCGAAGCCGCTGCTCCTCGGGGCGGGCGTGGCGACGCTCTTGGCCGTCGGTGGGCTGCTGTGGCCGTCGGGGGACCCCTCGGGGAAGGCCGCGATCGTCCAGGAGGGCTCGACCGTTCTGCCGTCCGACACCGGAACGCCGAGGTCAGCCGCCGGCGCGACGTCGACGGCGGGCGGGGCCGGCGAGCCTCGGCCAGGGAAGACCCTCTCGAAACGGGCGGAAGAGGCTGGAGCTGGGCTGCCTTCCGAGGCGCCGAGTGTCGCGGTCGAGAGCGGCGCAGAGCCGCTTGCCGCCCTTCCCGTGCTGCTCCGCGGCGTGGTGCAGTGCGAGGCTGATCGAGGTGAAGCATGCGCACGGGCCTGGGCGGACGGAGAGCCTCCGAAGCAGGAGGCGGTCGGGCTCTCCCCGACGGACGCGTCTCATCTCATCGAGGACTTCGGCGACCTCGCGGCGATCCGGGTCGAGAGCCGGCCCACGGCCCGGATGGTCATCGTGGTGCGCACAGACGACGGATGGCGGATCCGCGACGTCTACGACGTGGCAGAACCGCCATCCGAAGAGGGTGCGCCTGACGGAGGTCAGATCCCGAGCTGACCGGCGAAGTCCGCGGACTCCAAGCGTTCCTTCACGGCACCGAGGAAACGGGCGGCATCGGCTCCGTCGATCGTCCGGTGGTCGTACGACAGCGCGAGGTAGACGTAGGAGCGGATCGAGATGGCCTGAGCACCGTCGACGGTCACGACCCCGGGGCGCTTGATCACGATCCCGGTGCCAAGGATCGCCGACTGCGGCAGGAATACCACCGGGGTATCGAACAGTGCGCCACGCGAGCCGGTGTTGGTGAGCGTGAAGGTGCCTCCGGCGAGCTCGTCCGGCTTCAGCTTGTTGTCCCGGGTCCTCGCCGCGAGGTCGGCGATCTCGTGGGCGATCTGTGCCAGGTTCTTCGACGCAGCGTCGCGGAGGACGGGCGTGAGGAGTCCGCGTTCGGTGTCGACCGCGATCGAGAGGTTCTCGGTTGCGGGGTAGACGATCTGGTCGCCGTCCACGGTCGAGTTGATGATCGGGTACGACTGCAGCGCTTCAGCGGCGGCCAGAGCGAAGAAGGGCAGGAAGGAGAGCTTGTCACCCGTCTTCTGCTGGAACTCGCCCTTGACCTGGTCGCGGTATTCGGCGAGACGCGTCACATCGACCTCGACCACGGTGGTCAGCTGCGCCGTCTGCTGCATCGAGGCCACCGCACGTTCGGCGAGGACCTTGCGCAGGCGGGACATGGGCTGGGTCGTGCCGCGCAGCGGGGAGATCTCGCGAGGGGCGGCGGGCGCGGCCGCGGCGATCGGCGTCGTTGCCACGGCAGGAGCGTTCTGCGCGGCGTTGAGGACGTCCTCCTTGCGGATGCGGCCGCCGACGCCGGTGCCCTTGACGGAGCCGAGGTCGACGCCCTGCTGGACGGCGAGACGACGCACGAGGGGGGTGACGTAGAGCTTCTCGCCGGAGTCGGCCGTGGCCTGAGCGGCGGCCCGCGTCGGTGCGGCGGGCGCGGCAGGAGCGGCGGGCACCGCCGGTGCGGCGGGCGCGGCAGGGGTCGCGGGGGCGGAAGCCTCAGCGGCCGGAGCCGGAGCCGGAGCAGGCGCGGCAGCGACCCCGCTCCCGACACGGGCAAGCACCGCGCCGACGGCCACCGTCTCGTCTTCGGCGACCAGGATCTCCTGGACGATCCCGGCGACGGGTGACGGGATCTCCGTGTCGACCTTGTCTGTAGAGATCTCCAGCAGGGCCTCATCGACGGCGATCTCGTCGCCGACCTGCTTCAGCCAGCGGGTGACGGTACCCTCCGTGACGCTCTCGCCGAGCTCGGGCAGGCGCACGTCGGTCGCGTCGCCGGCGGGAGCGGCCTGAGCCGGGACCTCCGGCTCGGCCGCAGCCGGAGGCTCGGCGGCCGGCGCAGCTGCGGGGGCGGCCTCGGCCGCCGGGGCCGTCGAGGCGGGGGCGTCGTCCGAGGACGGAGCGGCGGAGCCGTCCCCGATGCGGGCAAGGATCGCCCCGACCTCGACCGTCTCGTCCTCGGAGACGAGGATCTCCTCGAGCACGCCGGTGACCGGCGACGGGATCTCGGTGTCGACCTTGTCGGTCGAGATCTCGAGCAGGCCCTCGTCTGCCTGCACGGTCTCACCGACCTGCTTGAGCCAACGGGTGACCGTACCCTCGGTGACGCTCTCTCCGAGAGCGGGGAGGACCACGGATGTGCTCATGACGGAGTCTCCTTCAGGAAGTTCGTGACGTTCTCAAGCTTAGTGATGTCGGGGCGACTTGGTGCGTTCCGACGGTCAGAGGGCATGAAGCGGCTTGCCGGCGAGAGCGAGGAAGGCCTCGCCGAGCGCCTCGCTCTGCGTCGGGTGCGCGTGGACGAGGGGTGCGATCTCCTCGGGGTACGCCTCCCAGCTCACCGCCAGCTGCCCCTCGGTGATGAGCTCGCCGACACGGTCTCCGAGCAGATGCACACCGAGGACCGGGCCGTCTTTGAGGCGAACGACCTTGACGAGGCCGCCGGTGCCGATGATCTCGCTCTTGCCGTTCCCCGCGAGGTTGTACTCGTACGACGAGACGGCGTCCGGGCCGTGCTGCTCGATCGCGGCGGCCTCGGTGACGCCGACCGAGGCGAGCTCGGGGCTGCAGTAGGTGACGCGAGGGATCTGCGTCTCCGGGACCGGCGCGGGGGAGAGGCCCGCGATCCGCTCGGCGACCGCGATGCCCTGGAGGAATCCGCGGTGGGCGAGCTGGAGCCCCGGCACGATGTCGCCGACGGCCCATACATTCGAGACGCTGGTGCGCAGCTCCGCGTCGGCGAGGACGAAGCCGCGTTCCATCGCGACGCCCGCCTCGGCGAAGCCGAGACCGTCCGTGGCCGGTCCTCGACCGACGGCGACCAGCAGATAGTCGGCCTCGTACGCGGTGCCGTTCTCGAGCGTGACCGTCACGGCCTCGGGGGTCTGCGTCGCGCTCTGGAACCGCACGCCCAGAGAGGAGGTGATCCCGCGGCGACGGAAGGCGCGCTCGAGCCCCTTGCTGAGTGCCTCGTCCTCGTTCGGAGCCAGATGCGGCAGCGCCTCGACGATGGTGACCTCGGCGCCGAAGGAACGCCAGACGCTCGCGAACTCCACGCCGATCACGCCGCCACCGAGGATGACGACACGCTGCGGGACCTCTTCCAGCGCGAGCGCCTGCTCGCTCGTGAGGATCCGGCCGCCGATCTCAAGGCCAGGCAGCGACCGACTGTAGGAGCCGGTCGCGAGGATGACATCGGAGCCGGCGTACACGTCATCGCCCACATGGACGGAGCGGTCGGCCGCGAGCCTGCCCTCGCCGGCGACGACCGTGATGCCGCGGGCCTTGATAAGACCCTCCAAGCCTTTGTGCTTCTTCGCGACGATGCCCTCGCGATAGGCGCGAACCCCGGCGGGGTCGATGCCCTCGAGGGCGGCCGTGACGCCGTACTTCGCCGCGTCGCGGACGCTCTCGGCGATCTCTGCCGAGTGCAGCAGCGCCTTGGTCGGGATGCAGCCACGGTGCAGGCAGGTGCCGCCGACCTTGTCCTTCTCGATGAGCGCCACGGTCTTGCCGAGCTCGGCGGCGCGGATCGCGGCGGCGTAGCCGCCGCTGCCGCCGCCGAGGATCACGATGTCGAAAGTGTGCGTGGTCATGCCTCGTCTCCGTTCACTCGGCCCGCCGCACGCTTCTCGACGTAGGCGATCAGCGTGCGGACCATGGCGCCGGTCGCGCCCTTGTCGGTGTAGCCATAGGGGGCTCCCTTGTGCTCCGAGGAGCCGGCGATGTCCAGATGCGCCCACGGGATGCGCTCCGCGCCGTCCTCGTCGGAGACCTTGCCGACGAAGCGGCGGAGGAAGAGGCCTGCGAAGAGGGAGCCGCCGGCGGGGTCGCCGATCTTGGCGTTGACCATGTCCGCGATCGGCGACTTCAGGTCTTCCTCCATGTGTGCGGGCAGCGGCATGCGCCATGCGTCCTCGCCGGTGGTCTCAGCGGCCGAGAGAATGCCTTCCACGGGCTCGTCGTCGCTGAACACGCCGGTATGACGCATCCCGAGCGAGACGATGATGGCGCCGGTGAGGGTCGCGACGTCGATCACGACATCCGGCCTCTCTCTGCTGGCGGCGACGAGGCCGTCACCGAGCACGAGGCGCCCCTCGGCGTCGGTGTTGAGGACCTCGACGCTCTGGCCGTCGGCGAGGCGGAGCACGTCCCCAGGGCGGATGGCTTTCCCCGACGGCATGTTCTCGGCGATGCAGAGCCATGAGGTGACGCGGACGGGCAGACCGAGGGTCGCGACGGCACGGACGACCGCGAGGACGCTCGCTGCGCCCGCCATGTCGAACTTCATGCCGACCATGCTGGCCGGCGGCTTCAGGGAGAGTCCGCCGGTGTCGAAGGTGATCCCCTTGCCGACGAGCGCAATGTGGCTCGTCGCCCCCGAGGGGGCATAGTCGACGCGCACGAGGCGAGGGGGACGGTCAGAGCCCTGGCCGACACCGAGGATGCCGCCGAAGCCCTGCTCTGCCAGGGCCGTCTCGTCGAGGACCTCGACCGTGACATCGCCCAGTCCTGCGACGGCTTCGACCGCGCGTCCGGCGAGGTCGGCGGGTCCGAGCCACTCGGCCGGCGTGGTGACGAGATCCTTGGTCATCGCGACCGCGTCGGCGATGACCGTCGCGCGGACGACGTCCTCCGCGGGGAGGTCGGCATGCAGGACGACGGTGCGTGCTCGACCTGGCTCCTCTGCGGAGCGGTAATCGTCGAAGCGGTAGGCCCCGAGCATCGCGCCCTCCGCCGCCGCCACGGCGAAGTCCCCCAGGGCGTCGGCGACCAGGACGGACACCCTCTCGAAGCCGGTGAGCGCGCGGAGCGCGGTGCCCGCCGCCTCCCGGACGCGTCGGGCGTCCGGATCAGGTCCCGCGCTCACGACCGCGAGCGGCAGGGGAGTGATCTCTGGCGCATAGACGCGGGAGAAGGCGTTCGGCGAGCCCGTGAAGCCGGTGGCTCGAAGCGGTTCGCCGAGCGTGGCGAAGGGGGAGAGAGAAGCGGCGTCCTCGGAGATGCCGGGTACGACGAGCACGACCGCGTCCGCGTTCGCATCCGCCGGAGCACCTTGTGAGAGCTCGAGCGCAGGGAAGGTCATGGGTCCATCCTAGGAGCGGAAGCTCCGGCCGCCGGCCTGCGGGCGGCGCCGCGTGTTCGCTCTCAGCGGTCACCGGACCTCGGGCCGCGGTCGGCTCGTAGCATGGAGGCATGCCCTTCTCCGGAGAACTCTTCGACCGCGTCGCCGGGGCCCCCGCGATTCCCGACGGTCTCCCGCTCGTCGTGCTCCTCACCGGCTTCACGGACGCGGGCTCGGCCGTGTCCGGGCTCATCGACCACCTCCAGGAGACGGCGCACCCGCAGGCGCTGCGGGTCTTCGACAATGATCTGCTTCTGGATTACCGTGCACGGCGCCCGATCGTCACCTTCGACCAGGATCACCTGACCGAGTACCGTCCCGCGCGGCTCGAGCTCTCTCTGGCGACGGACGCCCTCGGCCAGCCCTTCCTCCTTCTCTCCGGGTACGAGCCCGACTTCGCGTGGGAGGCCTTCTCCGAGGCCGTCCTGGGCATCTTCGACGAGCTCGCCGCGTCCTCGGTCACCTGGGTGCACGCGATCGCGATGCCCGTCCCGCACACGCGACCCTTCGGCACGACCGTCAGCGGCACGCGTGCGGACCTCACCGCCGCGCTTTCGGTCTGGCGTCCCCGAACCCAGGTGCCGGCGACGGCGGGACACCTGCTGGAGTTCCGGTTCGCAGAGCGCGGCGACAGGGTCGCCGGCTTCGTCCTCCTTATCCCGCACTACCTCGCCGACACCGAGCACCCCGGCGCGGCGATGGCGGCGGCCGACCGCGTGATGTCCGCCACCGGCCTGGTCCTTGCGACGGACGGACTCCGGGAACGGCAGACGGAGTATCTCGCCAGAGTGGAGGAGCAGGTCGAGGGCAACGACGAGCTCCGTCAGATGGTCGCGACGTTGGAGCAGCGACACGATGCGTACATGGCCGGTCTCACGACCGAGATGGGCGGGACCGAGAACGCGGCTCTCGCCTTCGACGAGGGCTCCCTCCCCAGCGCCGACGAGCTCGCTGCGGAGCTGGAGAGGTTCCTCGCCTCACGGCCCACCGGCGACGAGGACAAGAACGGACGCTCCTGACCGTCGAACGTGGTGTGAGGACTTTACGGACGGATCAGGGGCCGATCCGTCGAACACGGCTCCGAAAGCGCGCAAGTGTGCGATACTGAAGAACCGACCCGTTGTCAACCGGTCGTCGCGCGGCGACGAGAGGACTTGACAAGGGTCTTACTAGTGTCCGAATCGGCCCGGGGAGCCCGCGCAGCCCCCGTGAAAGGCAAGACGTGACGACTGCCACGAAGAAGAACTCCCGGACGAAGAAGACGACGGACGCGGCGGACGAGACCGCCGAGGAGCCGACGGCCGCGCCGCCGGCGACCAAGCCCGCCGGCAAGAGCACCAAGGCGGGGGCGAAGGCGAAGACCTCGTCCCGTGCGAAGAAGTCCGATGACGACGAGCCGAACGAGCCCGTCGACGAGGAGCCGATCGAGGACGACGGCACCGACGAGCCGGACGAGGATTCCAAGGACGAGACCGCGGAGAGCGACGCCGCCGACGGCGAAGAAGACGAGGCCAAGAAGCCAGAGTTCGTCGAGCCGCTTCCCACTGGTGCGATCGTCCTGAAGGAGAACGACGAGGACGACGCTCCCGTCTACTCCACTCAGATCACGGGCGCCACGGCCGACCCGGTGAAGGACTATCTGAAGCAGATCGGAAAGGTCGCGCTCCTGAATGCGGCCGAAGAGGTCGAGCTCGCGATGCGGATCGAGGCCGGGCTCTTCGCCGAGGAGAAGCTCTCCACCATGTCTGCGGCGGAGAAGACCAGTCAGCTGGGCCTAGACCTGCAATGGGTCGCCCGTGACGGTCAGCGGGCGAAGAGCCATCTGCTCGGCGCGAACCTGCGCCTCGTCGTCTCCCTGGCCAAGCGCTACACCGGCCGCGGCATGCAGTTCCTCGACCTCATCCAGGAGGGGAATCTCGGTCTCATCCGAGCGGTGGAGAAGTTCGACTACACCAAGGGCTTTAAGTTCTCCACCTACGCGACCTGGTGGATCCGGCAGGCGATCACCCGTGCGATGGCGGATCAGGCCAGGACGATCCGCATCCCGGTGCACATGGTCGAGGTCATCAACAAGCTCGCGCGTGTGCAGCGGCAGATGCTGCAGGACCTCGGACGTGAGCCCACTCCGGAAGAGCTCTCGAAGGAGCTCGACATGACTCCGGAGAAGGTCGTCGAGGTGCAGAAGTACGGCCGTGAGCCCATCTCGCTGCACACCCCGCTCGGCGAGGACGGGGACAGCGAGTTCGGCGACCTCATCGAGGACACCGAGGCCGTGGTGCCCGCCGACGCGGTGGGGTTCACGATGCTCCAGCGTCAGCTCGAGCAGCTGCTCGACTCGCTGTCGGAGCGTGAGGCGGGAGTGATCCGTATGCGCTTCGGCCTCGGGGACGGGCAGCCGAAGACGCTCGACCAGATCGGCGACACGTTCGGGGTGACTCGCGAGCGCATCCGTCAGATCGAGTCGAAGACGATGGCCAAGCTCCGTCATCCGAGCCGTTCGCAGTCCTTGCGGGACTACCTCGAGTGAGCGCCGCGGAACAGCCGAACGACGGCAAGCAGCTCGAGATCGCAGTGGAGGGGGAGCGTTTCGCACGCATCCCCATCCGCACACGGGTGGTCATGCCGGGCGACGACCTCGACGCGATCGTCTCCGAGTACGCGGTCGGTGTCGTACGCCCCGGCGACGTCCTCTTCGTGACGGAGAAGATCGTCGCGATCACGCAGGGGCGATCGTTCCTGCTGGACGAGATCACTCCACGCCGACTGGCTCGGTTCCTGTCGCGGTACGTCACCCGGACGCCGCACGGCATCGGCCTCGGCATGCCGGAGACGATGGAGATGGCTCTCCGGGAGTGTGGGGCGCCCCGTATCCTCTTCGCCGCCGCCGTCTCGGCGGTGACGAAGGCGTTCGGCCGGCGGGGCGACTTCTACCGGATCGCCGGGGACAGAGCGCGCGCGATCGACGGCCCGACAGAGGGCACGATGCCGCCGTATGATCGCGCGGTGGTCCTCGGTCCAGAGCGGCCGCGCGAGGTCGCCGCCCATCTCAAGGCGATGCTCGACGTCGGCTGCGAGGTCGCGATCGTGGACATCAACGATCTCGGGGGCAACATCCTCGGCTCGACCCTGGACCGCGCCGCCGAACGACGTCTGGTCGCGATCCTCAAGGACAACCCGCTGGGGCAGGGGACGGAGTCCACGCCGCTCGGCGTGATCCGCGTCGCCGTCTGACGTCGCGGCCGCAGAGCACGACGAAAGAGGCTGTCCCGGGAGGGACAGCCTCTTTCGTCGTCTCCGCTTCGGAGACCGTGTCAGAACCTGATGGCGGCGCGGTATCGCGGCTTGTGCCCGGTGCGGATGCCGGTGACGCTGGGCTTGTTCTCGTACACCCCGGCGCCCCAGTTGCCCTCGACGAGGACAGGACCGTCGGGGCCGACGACGATGTCCCATCCGACGTACTGCACCTGCGGCACCACGCGGGCAACCTGGTCGACGAACGCCTTGACCTCGTCGATCAGGGGGAGCTGGAAGTCCGCGATCCGGAAGCCGGAGTCAGGGTGGGTCTCGTGCACATGGCCGTGCGAGTCGTACCCGGCGCCGACGGAATGGCCGTCGTCGTCGAGCATCGTGTAGAAGCCGCCGAACGACATCTGGTCGCTCACCTCGCCGCGTCCGAACTTCTGCGCGATGGCGAGGATATGGGTCTTCTCGCCATCGAAGAAGGCGGTGACGCGCGTCGTGTTGACCGTTCCGGGGCAGACCGCTGCGAGATCTGGATGCTGAACGATGACCTCCTCGACGAGGAGCCGACCACGCTCGAGGAGGTCGCGGTGGAACTCCTCCCAGTCGGAGACGTCCGCAGCGTGGTAGCGGAAGACGCCGGAGCCGGCTTGCCCCATCGGCGTCTTCACGATCACGGTTCCCTGACGTTCGACGAAGGCGCGCAGCTCGTCGACGTTGCCGGGCTCGACGACCATCCATTCGCGACGCAGGAACTCGCTGAAGGCCCGGTCGAACTCGATCTTGTCGTGGAACAGGTGCCGGTAGTCCGGGTGCGCGTAGCGCTCGGAGATCTGGTTCGACACCGGATGCGTCATGTACGTGGCGCGTTCGGAGCGACGGAGGATCGCGAAGTCGTAGTCGATGTAGTCCTGGAAGCCCACGTTGTGGAAGGCGGCCGACCAGAGCATGTCCACGACGATCGCCGGCGTGGCCTTGCCGTGTTGGGCGGAGGCCTCCTTGGCACGCTCGAAGACCGAGCTGACGTTGATCCGTCGTGCGCGCTCGGCGAGATAGCGGAGGCGAGAGGTGAGGCCGAGGCCGTTCGAAGGCATGCGTTCTCCGGGATGAGGGCAAAGGGACCCTCCATTCTAGGTCGAGCGTCTTCGTCCTCCGCCGAACGGCGAGTGACGGGACGACCCGGAAGGCGGGCTGCGCCGGAACGATAGGCTGGAGGGGTGAGCGAGCTTTCCCGAAGTGCGACGCTGCGCGCGCTGATCTCGCG
Organism: Microbacterium sp. S308A+; assembly: GCF_049800815.1. Classification (NCBI taxonomy): domain Bacteria; kingdom Bacillati; phylum Actinomycetota; class Actinomycetes; order Micrococcales; family Microbacteriaceae; genus Microbacterium; species Microbacterium sp. S308A+. The sequence continues at coordinate 284,231 of NZ_JBNAFT010000001.1, forward strand.
TTCCGCTCTCGCCCTCGGCGCGGCGCGGGCGGTCGCGGAGGGCGGGCGAGGGATCGCGGATCTGCGACGTGACGCCTGGGGACACGGCCTTCTCGGGGTCGCCCAGGCGGCGGCCGCGGCTGGGGCGGCGGCCGTCCGGGTGGACGGGCGGGCCGAGGCGGAGACGCTGGCGCTGGAGGGCATCGTCGCCACGGTCGACGAGGAGCCCGATCTCGACCCCCTGCTCCTCTACGGGCTTCCCGACGCATCGGGCGCCCTCCGGGGGGACCCGGTGATGCGCGCGGTCGGTCGGGTGCTGTCGACGAAGGAGATCGCTGCCGGCGGCGGCGTCTCGTATGGCTACACCTATCGCGCCGCCACGGACTCCCGGCTGGCGCTGGTCACCGGCGGCTACGCGCAGGGCCTGGTCAGGGCGCTCGGCAACCGGGCCGAGGTCGAGATCCGCGGGCGCCGGCATCCGATCGTCGGACGCATCGCGATGGACGTCTGCGTGGCCGAGATCGGGGACGCAGAGATCACTCTCGGCGACGAAGCGGTCTATTTCGGCGGACACGGCCCCGCCGCTCCCGCCCTGGCGGCCTGGGCGGGAATCACCGGTATGTCGATCGCGGAGTTGGTGGCGGTCATCGGACAGAAGGCGGAGCGTTCGTGGGAGTCCTGATTCGACCAGAGCTGAGGATCGACGAGGCGCGGTTCCGCGCGAACATCGACGCGGTGCGCTCACGTGTCGCCCCGTCCTCGCTGATGCTCGTCGTCAAGGATGACGCATACGGTCATGGCGTGCGGTGGGCGGCCGAGACGGCGACGGGCTCCGGGGTCGAATGGATCGGAGCGTACGACGTGCCGACCGCGCTGACGTTGCGGGAGACGGTGCCGCCGGAGACCCGGTTGTTCGCCTGGGTGACCTCCGCCGACGACGAGATCGCCGGCGCGGTGCTCGCCGGCGTCGACCTCGGCGTCGGCTCGCCGGATTACCTGCGGCGAGTCATCGCCCAGACCGAACGTCTCGGCGCGAGATCCCGGATCCACCTCAAGATCGACACGGGTCTTCACCGTAACGGCTTCTCCCGCGAGGAGTGGACGGACGGGGTCGAGACCGCGCTTCGCGCGCAGCAGGCCGGAACGGTGGATCTCGTCGGGGTGTGGAGCCATCTGGCCGAGGCCAGCGACGCGGAGGATGACGAGGCGAACGCCCGGTTCCTCAGCGCGGTCTCCGTGGCCCGCGGACTCGGGGCCGGTTCGCTTCGGACGCACCTGACGGCGTCGGCCGCCAGCTGGTCGCGGTCGGAGCTGCGTGGCGACCTCGTGCGCATCGGGGCGTTCTGCTACGGGATCCGTTCCGCCGACGGCCCCGACTTTCCGGGAGTGGCCCCGATCGCCTCGCTCGTGGCCTCGGTCGTCCGGCTGGAGGAGGCGGAGGCGGTCGTCGCGATCGGGGCGTTGGACGGCCTTCCCAGCACTCTCTCCGGCAGGGTGGTCGTGGGCACGCCCGGAGGCGTGCGTCTCCTCCGCACGGTGGGCCTCGACCACGTCCGCGTCGAGGCCTGGCCGGATGCGAGGATCGGCGACGAGGTCGTGCTCTTCGGCCCTGGTGCCCGAGGCGAGGTCTCTGCGACGACGCTCGCAGAGGCCGTCGACACGGTCGGCGAGGAGATCCTCACCCGGCTGGGGCCGCGTGTTCGCCGCCGGCACGTCTGAGCGTCGGCACGGCGACCTCCGTCATCGGCCGGTAGCCGATGCGCGTGCCCCTCGACGCGGAAGACCCGCCGATGGGGAGAAAGCGGAACGCCCGGGGCGCCGAAGCGGACCGGGCGTTCGAAAGTCGGCGTGTGGCCTCCTGATCAGGACTCAAGCAGACGAGCGGTCTCGTCGTGCCAGCTCGTCGCGATGGCACGGAGCTTCTCCTCGTACTTGCGGCCGTGGTGGGCGCAGAACAGGAGCTCGCTGCCGTTGACCTCGGCGGCGATGTAGGCCTGCGCGCCGCAGGAGTCGCAGCGGTCCATGGCCGTGAGGCGGTAGTCGACGATCGGCGCTTCACGTTCGGTAGTGGCGTTCATTTCGATGCCTCCTCGTTGTCGGGTACGCGATGGAGCGTGCTCAATACAACCACGCCCGGCTGGGAGTCATGCCCGTGCTGCGGCGTGTTTCGCTCTGCGCGTACGCGAGCCTCGGCTGTTCGGCGACCGGGGGAGTGTCCTCCGTGGCCTTCCGACGCCCGCCGATAGGATAGGAGACTGTGACAGCCGAATACTCCGCGCATCATCTTCAGGTCTTGGAGGGCTTGGAAGCGGTGCGTAAGCGCCCGGGCATGTACATCGGCTCGAACGGCTCGCCTGGCCTCATGCACTGCCTGTGGGAGATCATCGACAACTCCGTGGACGAGGCGGTCGCGGGCAACGGCACGCGCATTGATGTGGTGCTCCACGGGGACGGCAGCGTCGAGGTGCGTGACCGAGGCCGCGGCGTCCCCGTGGACGTCGAGCCGCGGACGGGGCTGACTGGCGTCGAGGTCGTGTACACCAAGCTGCACGCTGGCGGGAAGTTCGGCGGAGGGTCCTATGCGGCCTCCGGCGGGCTGCACGGTGTGGGCGCCTCCGTCGTGAACGCGCTCTCGGAGCGGCTGGACGTCGAGGTCGATCGCGGCGGCAAGACGTATGCGATGTCCTTCCACCGCGGCGAGCCGGGTGTCTTCGCCGACAAGGGGGGTCCTCGACCGGACGCGTCGTTCACACCGTTCGAGGAGAAGAGCGAGCTGCGTGTGGTGGGCAAGGCCGCACGGGGCGTGACGGGCACGAGGGTCCGCTATTGGGCGGATCGGCAGATCTTCACGAAGGACGCCGAGTTCCAGCTGGCGGACCTGGAGAACCGTGCGCGTCAGACGGCCTTCCTCGTCCCCGGGCTCGAGATCGTCGTCCGAGACGAGCGCACCGACGACGCCAAGGAGACCTCCTACCACTATGAGGGCGGGATCAGCGAGTTCGTGGAGTATCTCGCCACCGACGCCCCGGTCACCGACACCTGGCGGCTGCAGGGGAGCGGCGTGTTCACCGAGACCGTCCCCGTCCTGCAGCCCGATGGTTCGATGCGCGCGACCGAGGTCGAGCGTGAGTGCACTGTGGACATCGCCCTGCGCTGGGGAACCGGCTACGACACGACCGTCCGGTCGTTCGTCAACATCATCGCGACGCCCAAAGGCGGGACGCATCAGCAGGGGTTCGAGCAGGAGCTGCTGAAGGTCCTTCGCAGCCAGGTCGATCAGAACGCCCGCCGGCTGAAGGTCGGCAACGACAAGCTGGAGAAGGACGACGTTCTCGCCGGCCTCTCCGCGGTGCTCACGGTCACCGTGCCGGAGCCGCAGTTCGAGGGACAGACGAAGGAGGTCCTGGGGACGCCCGCCGTGCGCACCATCGTCGCCCAGGTCGTCCGCAAGGAGCTCGGCCTGCGGTTCTCCTCCACCAAGCGGGACGACAAGAACCAGGCCTCGATGCTGCTGGACAAGATCGTCGCGGAGATGAAGGCTCGCGTGTCGGCCCGCGCGCACAAGGAGACGCAGCGGCGCAAGAACGCCCTGGAGTCCTCGTCCCTGCCCGCGAAGCTCGTGGACTGTCGGACCAGCGACGTGTCACAGTCCGAGCTCTTCATCGTCGAGGGTGATTCGGCGCTCGGCACGGCCAAGAACGCGCGAAACAGCGAGTATCAGGCGCTGCTGCCGATCCGGGGCAAGATCCTCAACGTGCAGAAGGCCTCGATCAGCGACATGCTTTCGAACACCGAATGCGCGTCGATCATCCAGGTCGTCGGGGCGGGGTCCGGTCGTTCCTTCGACCTGTCCACGGCGCGGTACGGGAAGATCATCCTCATGAGCGATGCGGACGTCGACGGCGCCCACATCCGGACGCTCCTGCTGACCTTGTTCTTCCGATACATGCGACCGTTGATCGAGGACGGACGCGTCTTCGCCGCGGTCCCGCCGCTGCATCGGGTCATCGTGATGAATCCGGGCTCCAAGCCGAACGAGACGATCTACACTTACACCGAACAGGAGCTGCACAGCCTGCTGGCGAAGCTCCGTAAGCAGAACAAGCGATGGCACGAGCCGATCCAGCGTTACAAGGGTCTCGGCGAGATGGACGCCGAGCAGCTCGCGACGACCACCATGGACCGCTCCGGCCGGCTGCTCCGCCGCGTCCGGATGGAGGACGCCGAGGCTGCGGGTCGCGTGTTCGAGCTGCTCATGGGCAACGAGGTCGCGCCGCGTCGTGAGTTCATCATCGATTCGTCCGACCGCCTGACCCGAGAGTCAATCGACGCCTGACGCCCGCATCGGGCAGGGCCTGCGGAACGCTCCGTATACAGCTGAATGTCGTATCGGCGGCCATAGCATCTGACGCGCGCCGTGCGGGCGGGTGTCCGCTCACGCGCCGAGGACGGAGCCCACGCTCCCGATCACCGCATCAAGCGGCTGGCCGGAGGCGTCGCGCTTCGCTCCGGTCTCGGGGAGCGTGCGCGCCGATCCGTCCGGGCCCACCGCGAGGAGCGGCTCTGGGCCGACCCAGGCGAGCGTGAGCCGGTCCTCGCCCTTGAGGAAGGCATGCGCGCGGACCCCGCCCGTGGCACGTCCCTTGCCCGGGAACTCGGCGAAGCGCGAGACCTTGGCCCGTCCCGCGTCCGTTCCGGCGAGGATGCCCTCCGCGCCGGCAACAGTGACGACGACGACGTTCTCGACCGGTCGGACGGCGGCGAACGCGATCGCCTCGGAGCCGGTGCTGAGCTTGATGCCGGCCATCCCTCCTGCCGGCGCGCCCTGGGGGCGCACGGAGGCTGCCGAGAAGCGAAGCAGCTGCGCATCCGAGGAGACGAAGACGAGCTCTGCGTCCTCCGGCGCCGTGGCCGCCCCGACGACCGTGTCACCGGGCTTCAGAGCGATGACGTCGAGCTCCGGCCGTACCGGAAGGGATGACGGGATGATGCGTTTGACGACGCCGCCGCGCGTCCCGAGCGCGATCGGGGTGTCATCGTCGAAGCGGAGGAGGGCCAGGATGCGCTCGCTCTTGTCGAGCAACCCGACGTAGTCGCGCAGCGACACGCCCGCGGCGAGATGCACGGAGGCCGGCGGGACCGAGGGGAGGTCGACAGGGGAGAAGCGCACCACCCGTCCCGTCGAGGTGACGGCGCCGATCTCGCTTCTCGTCGTCGTGGCGAGCGTCGCGAGCACCGCGTCGTGCTTGCTCCGCCGAGAGCCGGCGGAGAGCCCCTGTCCGTCCTCCAGATCCACGCGAACCGCGCGTCCGGTCGTGGAGAGGACCACGACGGTCGGCGTGTCCGCGATCTGGAGGTCGGCCGGCCCCTTCGCGCTGCGGACCTTGGGCGGAGCGGCGTTGAGGAGCAGAGTGCGCCGGGGGGTTCCGTAAGCCTCCGCGGCCGCGTCCAGCTCGCTGGACACCTGGGCGCGCAGAAGCGCGTCGCTCCCGAGGAGCTCGCGGAGCTCGGCGATCTCCGCCTGCAGCTTGTCGCGCTCGGCCTCCAGCTCGATCCGGGAGAACTTCGTGAGCCGCCGCAGACGCAGCTCGAGGATGTACTCGGCTTGGAGCTCGGAGAGATCGAAGACCTCGCGCAGGCGGGCTCGGGCCTGCTCCGAGTCGTCTGACGTGCGGATGACCTGGATAACCTCGTCGATGTCGAGGATCGCGATCAGCAGCCCTTCGACGAGGTGCAACCTCTCCTCGCGACGAGCCAGGCGGAACCGACTGCGTCGAGTGATGACCTCCAGTCGGTGCCCGACGTAGACCGAGAGCATCTCCTTGAGCCCGAGGGTGCGGGGCTGCCCGCCGACGAGCGCCACGTTGTTGATGCTGAAGGAGTCCTCCAGCGGGGTCAGACGGTAGAGCTGTTCCAGCACGGCATTCGCGTCGAAGCCCGTCTTGATCCCGATCTGGATCCGCAGCCCGTGATTGCGGTCGGTGAGGTCGGTGACGTCGCTGATCCCCTGGAGCTTCTTCGCCTGGACGGAGTCCCTGATCTTCTCGATCAGACGTTCGGGGCCGACCATGTAGGGAAGCTCGGTCACGACGATGCCGGTGCGGCGCGGGCCCAGGGGCTCGATCGAGACCTTTCCGCGGACTTTCAATGCTCCGCGGCCCGACGCGTAGGCGTCCTTTACGCCATCGAGGCCCATCAGGATCCCGCCCGAGGGGAAGTCGGGTCCCGGCACGTACTCCATGAGCTCCTCGGTCGTCGCCTCGGGGTGCTCGAGCAGGTGGGTGGCTGCGGCGACGACCTCGATGAGGTTGTGCGGGGCCATGTTCGTCGCCATGCCGACGGCGATCCCGGACGCGCCGTTCACGAGGAGGTTGGGGAAGGAGGCGGGGAGGACCGAGGGCTGCTGGAACTGCCCGTCGTAGTTGGGCACGAAGTCGACGACGTCCTCGTCGAGGCTCTCGGTGAGAGCGAGTGCGGGGGGAGCGAGGCGTGCCTCGGTGTAGCGCGCGGCGGCGGGGCCGTCGTCGAGCGAACCGAAGTTCCCGTGTCCGTCGACGAGAGGGACACGCAAGGCCCAGGCCTGGGCGAGGCGCACGAGGGCGTCATAGATGGGGGCGTCTCCGTGTGGATGGAGCTTTCCCATCACCTCTCCGACCACGCGCGCGCTCTTGACGTGACCGCGGTCCGGCCGCAGGCCCATCTCGGCCATCTGGTAGAGAATCCGGCGCTGCACCGGCTTGAGGCCATCGCGGGCGTCGGGAAGAGCGCGGGAGTAGATGACGGAGTAGGCGTATTCCAGGAACGAGCCCTGCATCTCGCTCGACAGGTCGATGTCCTGGATGCGCTCGTCGATCGGCTCGGTCGGAGTAGAGCGGGGCATATGCTTCCTGCGTCTTTCGGGTGAACGGCGGAGGCGATCCTCGACACCGGACGGCCGGCCTATCCGCGAAACGGGTTCATGGGAGACTGGCTCGGATGACCAACATGCTACCGGCCGTGCCGGGTTCCGCCCGCAGCATCACCGGGGTGGCGTCGGACCTGAGAGGCGCGCTCTCCGGCGGCGCCTCGGGGCTTCGGCCGGTGCGCTCCGCAGTCCTCGTCGTGATCGACGGGCTGGGTGCCGGCCAGCTTCGCGCCCATGCCGGGCATGCGCGCCGGCTCTCCGGCGCGATGGCGAAGAAGGACGTCGCGCTCTCCGTCTTCCCCTCCACCACGGCGTCGGCGCTCACGAGCATCCTGACAGGGGTCGCGCCCGGTGCACACGGACTGGTCGGCTATCGCGTGCTCGACCGGGCCGGAGGCCGTCTCGTGAACCAGCTGAGCGGGTGGGAGGAGGGTCGGATCGACGCGGCGACCTGGCAGCCGGAGCCCACAGTCTTCGAGCAGGCGAGGGCTGAGGGTCGCCCCGCGTTCGCGGTCGGTCTCGCCGCCTACGCGACGAGCGGGTTCACTGCGGCGACCCTGCGCGGCGCCGAGTTCCGCTCGGCGGCCACACCCGCCGAGCGGGTGGAGCTCTCCTATCAGCTCGCCGCGGAGAACGAGGGAGCCCTGGTCTATTGCTACCTCCCGGAGGCGGACCAGGCGGGGCACAAGCGCGGCGTCGCGTCGTCGCGCTGGGTCGCCGCGGTCGAGGACATCGACGCGGCACTTGGCTTCCGGGCTCCGGACGGCACCGGCGTGCTCGTGACCGCGGATCACGGGATGGTCGATGTCCCTCGTCATCGGCATCTCGTCGTCGAGGACGGGGATCGGATGCTGACGGGAGTGGCTCACATCGGAGGAGAGCCACGGATGCTGCACCTTTATCTCGACGACCCCGCTCGGCTGCCCGAGGTCCATGCGGCCTGGGCCGAGGGGACGGAGGGGATCGCCGACGTCGTCACGCGCGATCAGGCGGTCGCCGGCGGCATGCTCGGCCCCGTGGTGACCGATGCCGCCTCCTCACGGCTCGGCGATCTCCTTGTGATGGCGAGAGGGTCCTGGGCGATCTACGACGGGCGAGAGGAGGACCAGCGCTCCCAGGACATGATCGGCCAGCACGGATCGATCACACCGGAGGAGACGCGTGTCCCGTGGATCCGTCTCGGCGCCTTCGCCGTGGGCTGAACGGGCTCGCGACGCCGCGGCGGCTCACCGCGCTGTCAGTCGTCGGAACGGGCGCCGAAGACGATCTCGTCCCAGGACGGCATCTCGCTGCGGCGCCGACGCCGGGCCGTCGCGTCCTCGGGGGACGTGGAGGGCGTGGGCTCCGCGGTCTTCTGCTTCGGCGTCGCCTCCTCCGTGACGGCGTCGGTCTCGAGGGCGTCGAAGAGGGCGATCGGCGTCTGCGGCCCCGTCTCGTCCTCCGTCGGCGACGGCAGCGGCTCGCGCTGGCCTCGGCGGCGACGGAGGGCTTCGAGGAGGTCGGCGGTGTCTGAGGGCGGCACCGCCGTCTCCGGGGCACGGTTGGTGGCCGCCTCCTGCACGGCCGGGGCGGACCGCTCGGGCGGCTCGGCGACGAGAGGGGCGGCGCCCGGTGTGGACCGTTCCGATCCGGCTTCGTCGTCATCGATCGCTGGTGCAGGCACCAGGCGCGGGCCGAAGGCGCCGGAGTCGAAGCGAGAGTCGTCCTTGTACGGCGAGGGACGATCCTGGTCCAGGGCGCGGAGCCGGGGGATCAGCCCCTCGGGAAGCGAGCCCTGTCGCGACAGCTGCTTGGCATCGGCGTTGAGCGGTGCAAGAGAGCTGCGGCGAGGATCGAAGGCCCATCGCGCGTCGTGATCGACCTCGCTGGCAGTGAACTCGAGCTTGATGATCCAGCCTGAGTCCTCCTTCCAGCTCGCCCAGCGCTCGCCGGAGGCGGCGAGCTCCGCGAGCTTCGCGCGTATCGCCACGCCGAAGGTCGGCTGAGCGTCCGGCTCCACCTCGCTGCCTATGAGCACGGGGACGGACAGAGCCTGACCCACGACATGCTCGCGTTCGGCAAGCACCGGGCCCTCGAACCGTGCGACGTCGTCCGCGCTCACACCGAGCAGCTCGGCGACCTCCGCGGTCCCGAGGCCGGCACGGATCTGCGCCTGGATCTCCCGAGGGCTCGCGGCGAGGGGCGCGGCCTTCTCGTCGCCGCGTCCGGCGGCGCGTCGGATCTCCGCGCGCAGCACCTCATCGATGGGCAGCGCGAAGCGCGTCCCCGACTCCGTGGCGAGGACGAGGAGATTGTCTTCGGTGCCGACGATCGTGACGTGTTCCATGACTGAGCCCCTCTGATGGGTGTGCGCCCATCGTGTCACGCGCTTCCTCGTGCGCCGGGGAATAGCGCGGGCGTGCCGCGAGTTTGGATCGCCGGACTCGCCTCATTTGCCAAATACGCGCGGGTCGTGCAAACTGACGCCGCCGAACACCCGACGGCCCCCCGCCACTCGCACGATGAAAGTGGAGATTCACCGCATGGCAACCGACTACGACGCCCCCCGCAAGAGCGAAGACGAGAGCGAGTCGATCGAGGCGCTCAAGGAGCGCGTCCCTGACAAGCTGTCGGGCTCAGTCGACGTCGAGGACTCGGACAACCCCTCGGGTTTCGAGCTTCCCGGCGCCGATCTGTCCGACGTCGAGCTCGATGTGGTGGTGCTCCCCGCACAGGCGGACGAGTTCACCTGCGTCAGCTGCTTCCTCGTGAAGCATCGCTCGCAGCTGGATCATGAGACCCCTGACGGTCCGATCTGCAAGGAATGCGCCGCCTGATCGGATGCGCATCGCACGCGCCCTGGCCGACTCGGCCATGGGCGCGTGCTGCATTTTCATCGCCCTCTCCCCGGGTCTTCCCAGGTGCGGCGATCGCGGTCAGCGGAGGGAGGCGTCGTCCTCGGCCGTGCCTGCCTCGTCCCCGTCCTCCAGGCGAGCGCGCGCACGGGCGGCCGCGATGGCGGCGGCGAGGCGGTCCGGCGTGCGGGTGGACAGGGTCCAGCTCGGGGCAGGATCGGCGGGGTCCGTGATCGGCACGACGACGATCCCGTCGATCCCTCCGCGGATCAGGTGCCAGCCGCGTGCGGACAGGCCGGGGCCACGTGCCGCGCGTGCCTCCTCGCCGGTCGTCGGCGTGGGCCGGCCGAGCCAGCGGGCGTCGATCCGCGCGCGCCCGGCGTGCAGGGTGCGCCCTCTGACGATCAGGCGAGGCGAGGCGAGGACCATGCACGCGACGATGAGCGCCGTCGCCACAAGGCCCAGGACGAGTGCGAGATCGGCTCCGACGGGGACGAAGCTCAGGCTGACCATGGGGCCGCCCACCGCGGCGGCGAGGAACAGCCACAGGCTCGGGGCGAGGCGCTCCCTGTATGCGAGGGGGGCGTCGGCATCAGCGTTCTGCATTAGCCTCTTTCTCGTGACCGATTCCGTGGACGTCCCTATTATCGCCCCGGCGATCCCCGTCTACGCTCACCCCGGAGACGCGGGTGCCGATCTGGTGGCCGCCGAGGCGGCCACGCTTCTTCCGGGAGAGCGCGTGCTGGTGAGCACCGGCGTCCGGATCGCCCTGCCCGACGGGTACGCGGCCTTCGTGGTCCCGCGCAGCGGTCTGGCTGCGAAGCACGGCATCACGGTCGTGAACTCTCCCGGCACGGTCGACGCCGGCTACCGCGGCGAGATCAAGGTCTGCCTGCTGAACACGGATGCGCGCGAGACCTATGACGTGGCACCCGGCGACCGCATCGCGCAGATGATCGTCATGCCGGTCACACGCGCGCGGTTCCTGCCGGTGGAGTCGCTCGACGAGAGCGCTCGTGGCGTCGGCGGATTCGGGTCCACCGGCTATCAGACGTCCGGCGACGCCGTCCGAGACGAGAATCACAGCCCTGTCGTGACGGGCGTGGAGGAGAGAGCATGAGCGACGAGAACGAGCAGGCCGGGAACGAGTCGTCCGAGCCGCAGCTCCAGGGCGATCGGGCCGTGGACGGGCCGTTCGACGAGTCTGAGGCGAACCCGGTTCGTCCTTACATCGACCTCGGCGGGATCAAGATCCTGCCTCGTGAGGGGTTGAATCTCCGACTCGAGGTCGAGGAGCAGTCGAAGCGGATCGTTGCTGTCGGTCTCGACTACGTCGGCTCCTCGCTTCAGGTCCAGCCTTTCGCCGCATCCCGGTCGACCGGGCTCTGGGAGGAGACGAGAGCACAGATCAGCGAGCAGATCGCCCAGCAGGGAGGCAAGGTGGAGGAACGGGAGGGGCCGTTGGGCACCGAGCTTCTCGCCGAGATCCCCACGGTCGCCGCCGCGGACGGCAGCACTGTCCGTCTGGCCCGGTTCATCGGCGTTGACGGACCGCGATGGTTCCTCCGTGGGGTGGTCGGGGGCGCAGCCACGTCCGACGCCGAGGCGGCGCGCGCCGTCGAGGACCTTTTCCGGTCGATCGTGGTGGTGCGCGGCGGATCGCCGATGCCTCCGCGCGACCTCATCCCCCTGCACATGCCCGCCTCGCCGGGAGCCGCGTGAGCACGGCGAACCGGGATGGCGTCTCCGGCGCAGAGCCGAACGCGGCGTCCCGGCAGGAGCGCCAAGGCGACCCCGTCGCCGGCGTGCCGCTCACGCCGCCTCCCACGCCGTCGGTCTCCGAGGCGCTGAGCGCGGCGTTCGGCAACGCCGCGCTCAAGGCCGGCATCGACCCGGCCACGCAGGCCACGACCGGACATGTCGTCTGGGCCGCGATGGGCGGCTGGCGTGGCGTGGCGGAGTCCGTCCTCCCCAGCCTCGCCTTCATCCTCGCCTTCACCCTCTGGCCGGGCGAGGGGATGGCGAAGCTGCTGCCCGCGCTCGCGATCTCTGTGGGAATCGCGGTGGTCTTCTCCGGCCTGCGCATCGCGATGAGGCAGCCTCCGGCCGCGGCGATCGGCGGTCTCGTCGCGGCGGTCGCCGCCGCCGTGCTGGCGCTTCTCACCGGCAACGCCTCGAACAACTTCGTGCCGGGCCTGCTCACCAACGCGGGTTACGGCCTCGGGATGCTGATCTCGCTCCTCATCGGCTGGCCGATCATCGGCCTCGTCGCCGGCTACCTCATGGGCGAGGGCACCTCCTGGCGTGCGTCGAAGCGTAAGCGCAGGGTCTTCACCTGGCTCACGCTCGTATGGGCAGCGCTCTTCCTGCTCCGACTCGGGGTCCAGCTTCCGGTCTACCTCGCCTCTCTCCAGCCGGGGCAGCAGGAGAGCGCGGTGGCGCTCCTGGGCACCCTGAAGCTCGTCATGGGGCTTCCGCTGTTCGCCCCGCTTCTCGCCGTGACCTGGCTCACCGTGCAGGCGCTCTACCGGCGTGAGCGCGCCGAGAGCGGTGCAGCGGACGCGGACGCCGCGACCTCCGCGTAGCCCCTGACCGTTCGGTCGGCGGGTGGCACACCCGCTCGAACAGCGGCGGCGAGAGCGTCGGCGGGTCGGCGCGATGCCCCGTCGAACCGTGGTAGATTTATCTCGACATCAAGATATTTTTGACCCCTGTCGAATCGGCCTTTCTCGGAGCAGACTGGTGAGGCGCGCCTTACTAGCTCGCGGAGAGCGGAGCCGAGAAGATGGAGGCCTGCGGTGACGACCGACGCAAAGGAGAACCCCTCGTGTCCACGGTGAACAGCTTCGGTGCCAAGAGCACCCTGACGGTCGGCAGCACCGACTACGAGATCTTCCGGATCGACACGGTCGCCGGTTACGAGAAGCTCCCCTTCAGCCTCAAGGTGCTTCTGGAGAATCTCCTGCGCACCGAGGACGGCGCGAACGTGACCAAGGCGCAGATCCAGGCGCTGGGCTCTTGGGATCCCTCGGCCGAGCCGGACACCGAGATCCAGTTCACCCCTGCTCGCGTGGTGATGCAGGACTTCACCGGCGTCCCGTGCATCGTCGATCTCGCCACGATGCGCGAGGCCGTGACCGCCCTGGGCGGCGATCCGAACAAGATCAACCCGCTCTCGCCCGCGGAGATGGTCATCGACCACTCGGTCATCGCCGACCTCTTCGGCCGCCCGGACGCGATCGAGCGCAACGTCGAGATCGAATACGAGCGCAACGGCGAGCGGTACCAGTTCCTCCGCTGGGGGCAGACGGCGTTCGACGACTTCAAGGTGGTCCCGCCGGGAACCGGCATCGTGCACCAGGTGAACATCGAGCATCTGGCGAAAGTCATCTACGACCGCTCGGTCGACGGCGCCCTCCGCGCCTATCCTGACACCTGCGTCGGCACCGACTCGCACACCACGATGGTCAACGGCCTGGGCGTCCTGGGCTGGGGCGTCGGCGGGATCGAGGCGGAGGCGGCGATGCTCGGGCAGCCCGTGTCGATGCTGATCCCGCGCGTCGTCGGCTTCAAGCTGACCGGCGAGATCCCCTCGGGCGTGACCGCGACCGACGTCGTCCTCACGATCACCGACATGCTGCGCAAGCACGGCGTGGTGGGCAAGTTCGTCGAGTTCTACGGTGCCGGCGTGGCCTCGGTGCCGCTGGCCAACCGCGCCACCATCGGGAACATGTCGCCGGAGTTCGGCTCGACCGCCGCGATCTTCCCGATCGACGATGTGACGCTCGACTACCTGCGTCTCACCGGTCGCGACGAGCAGGCTGTCGCTCTCGTGGAGAAGTACGCGAAGGAGCAGTCGCTCTGGCACGATGCGGCGAACGAGCCGCAGTACAGCGAGTACCTCGAGCTCGACCTCGCCACGGTCGTCCCCTCGATCGCAGGGCCGAAGCGCCCGCAGGACCGCATCCTCCTGTCGGAGGCCAAGTCGCAGTTCGAGAAGGACATCCTGAACTACGCCACGGCATCGACGTCGAACGACATCGTCGACCTCGAGTCGAAGCACTCCTTCCCGGCATCCGATCCCGGCACCGTCCCCGGAGAGGAGGAGCCGACGACCCGTCCTGTGCACATCAACAGCGGCGCTCCGGCGAACGCCTCCACGCCGGTCACTGTGACCACGCCAGAGGGGCAGCGGTACATCCTCGACAACGGCGCGGTGACGCTGGCGGCCATCACCTCGTGCACCAACACCTCGAACCCCTCCGTCATGGTCGCCGCGGGTCTTCTCGCCCGCAAGGCGCGTGAGAAGGGCCTGAAGCAGAAGCCGTGGGTCAAGACGACGCTCGGCCCCGGCTCCAAGGTCGTCACCGACTACTACGAGAAGTCCGGTCTCGACAAGGATCTCGAAGGCCTCGGCTTCTACACGGTCGGATACGGGTGCACGATCTGCATCGGCAACTCCGGGCCGTTGATCGACGAGGTCTCGGCCGCGATCAACGAGAACGACCTCGCGGTCACCGCCGTCCTGTCCGGCAACCGGAACTTCGAGGGACGCATCAGCCCCGACGTGAAGATGAACTACCTCGCCAGCCCGCCGCTGGTGGTGGCATACGCGTTGGCCGGCTCGATGAACTTCGACTTCGAGAACGACCCGCTGGGCCAGGACTCGACCGGAAAGGACGTCTTCCTCAAGGACATCTGGCCGGACCCGACCGAGGTGCAGGAGATCATCGACTCCTCGATCTCGCGCGACCAGTTCATCAAGCAGTATGCGACGGTCTTCGACGGAGACGAGCGGTGGAAGAACCTGCCAACACCGACCGGCCCCGTCTTCGAGTGGGACCCTGACTCGACCTACGTGCGGAAGGCCCCCTACTTCGACGGCATGGGTCTCACACCGGCGCCGGTCAGCGACATCTCCGGTGCCAGAGTGCTGGCCACGCTGGGTGACTCGGTCACGACCGACCACATCTCCCCGGCCGGCAACATCAAGGCGGGCACCCCCGCCGCGCAATACCTCACCGAGCACGGCGTGGCGCAGAAGGATTTCAACTCCTACGGCTCGCGTCGCGGGAACCACGAGGTCATGATCCGCGGCACGTTCGCGAACATCCGGCTGAAGAACGCCCTCGTCAAGGCGGTCAACGGCGGCGAGCAGATCGAGGGCGGCTTCACGCGGGACTTCACCCAGCCCGGCGGACCGCAGGCCTACATCTACGACGCCTCGGAGAACTACCAGGCGCAGGGCACCCCGCTGGTGATCTTCGGCGGCAAGGAGTACGGCTCCGGCTCGTCGCGCGACTGGGCGGCCAAGGGCACGAACCTCCTCGGGGTGAAGGCGGTCATCACCGAGAGCTTCGAACGCATCCACCGCTCGAACCTCATCGGCATGGGCGTCGTGCCGCTGCAGTTCCCCGTCGGCGAGTCCTGGGAGTCGCTGGGCCTCGACGGCACCGAGATCGTCTCGATCGAGGGGCTTGAGCAGCTGAACGAGGGAGTCACGCCGAAGACGGTCAAGGTCACGGCGACGCCGAGCGAGTTCTCTCCGGAGGGCAAGCAGCCGATCGAGTTCGACGCGGTCGTCCGCATCGACACCCCCGGCGAGGCCGACTACTACCGCAACGGCGGCATCCTGCAGTACGTGCTCCGCTCGCTCGTCTGAGCGCACCGCACGAGGCCCTCGGCGTTCCCGCGCCGGGGGCCTCGTCGTATCCGGAAGCGGCGCAGGCCCGGCGACAGGAGGGAGGGTTCGATGCTGGACCCGGCTCCGAGGGCACGGCAGGATGACCGGCTGAACACCTATGTGCGTCCGTCGATCGCCCCCCGAGCTTCCGCGATGCCGACGGTCGTGTCATCTCCTATGGGAGCAGGTGGGGCGGCTCGCCTCCGGAGGACAGCTACTCGGTGGAGACGAACCTGGAGCGATTCGCGCCGTTGCACACCGTCGCCGACGCTCTATCGGCCACCTCCGCGACACCTACGATGTCGGCGCGAGTGGCCTCGTGCCACCGGATCCGGCGCGGGATGACGGCTAGCCCCGCGCCGGCCAGGGGCACGGCGAAGGCGGCTCCAGCGACAGCGCAGAGCATCCCGGCTGTACGGCTCCGAAGGGACAGGCGGGGCGGGCCGTGGAGCCGCGCCGATCGGCCGGCCGGCCCCGCTCAGGAGGCCGGCTCTCCGACGTAGCGGGAGGACGGACGGAAGATCTTCCCTTCCTGCGCCTGCTCGCAGGCATGTGCGCCCCAGCCGATGAGCCGGGCCGAGGCGAACGTCGGTGTGAACAGCTCGCGGGGGATTCCGCACGCCTCCATGACGACGGCCGCATAGAGCTCGACGTTGGTGCGGAGCGTCCGTCCCGGCTTCAGCTCGTCGAGGACCCGGAGGACGGTCTGCTCGACCGTCACGGCGAGGTCCACCCGTTCGCCGGCCAGTCCCTCGGCGCGCAGGCGACGGGCCACGTCGCGGAGGAGTCGCGACCGGGGGTCTTCGGTGCGGTACACAGCGTGGCCGAACCCCATGACACGACCACCGTGGGCGAGCCGCTCCCGCACCCATTCCTCGGCTCGTTCCGGCGTGCCGATCTCATCCAGCATCTCGAGGGTCCGTGCTGGCGCACCGCCGTGGAGCGGGCCGGCGAGGGCGCCCAGCGCCCCGCCGATGCAGGAGGCGAGATCGGCGCCGGTCGAGGCGATGACCCGCGCGGCGAAGGTCGACGCGTTGAATCCGTGGTCGATCGCCGCGGTGAGGTAGACGGCGAGGGCGGTCACGAGTCGTGGGTCCGGTTCGGCCCCGGTCAGCATCCGCAGGTAGTCGGAGATCGGGTCCCGTGCCGGATCGGGGGCGAGTGGCACAAGGCCGTGCGCCTGTCGATGCGATGTCGCGATGAGCGCCGGCGCCGCGGCAGCGAGGCGGACCGCGTCGTCCTCTCGCGCCGCGGGCGTCTCGTCGTAGAGAGGGAAGCGGCCGTCGGCCGCGGACAGCAGGGCGAGACCTGTGCGGAGGGCAGCCATCGGATCGAGGGTCGCACCGGCCTGCGCGGACGTGCTGAGGCCGGTGACGACCGCCCCGGGGAGGACGCGGGCCTCACCGATGCGCTCCCGGAACGTGGCGGCCTCCCGAGGATCGCGGGGGAGCGAGCCCAGGGCGACAAGACGCCAGGCATCTTCGAATCGGGCCTGGGCTGCGAGAGCGACGCCGGAGACGCCGCGGTAGTGGAAGAACCCCTCGGCGCCGCGGACGTCGCCGATGCGGGTCTCGGCGGCCACGACGTTCGCGAGGCCGCGAGGTACGTCGATGAGGTGGTCGTCGTCGCGTTCGATCGTGATGGCCATGTGCCGGCTCCTCTTCCTCGGAGCCCTGCTCTGTCGCCCTGAAGGCGCGTGGCTCCTGGGGAACACGATCTGACATGGATCACGGTAGCGTCAATGTTGATTAGATCAATGGAGATGACGATGGAACGACTCACGGCCACGCAAGCCGCGGCTCGGCTCGGAGTGCGCACCGAGACCCTTTACGCCTATGTCTCCCGCGGGCTGATCGACAGGGTGCGGACCGCGCGCGGCTCTTCGTTTGACGTCCTCGAGGTCGAACGTTTTGCACGGAGCCGGCGCCGTCTCTCCACGGTGTCTTCAAGACCGGTGCGCTTTGCCGGGTCCGAAGGCAGACCTCTGGGCGTGATCGACACCGACATCGCCCTGGCGGAGGACGGCGAGCTCTGGTTCCGCGGGGTGGAGGCCGCCCTGGTGGCGGGGATCGACGAAAGCGGCGCCGCCATCGGAGACGGCCGTTTCGATGCGCTGGTGCGTTGGCTGTTCGAGCGGACCGCCGAACCGCGTGCCGATGCTCTACCGTTACGTGCGGCGCGGATCGTGGGGGAGGGCGGACGGACGGGGACCGTGATGGCGACGCTTCCCGCGGGCGCACCGACGTTCACCCGCCTGCTGACGGCCGTCGCGATCCTTGCCGCGGAGGACCCGGAGAGGTTCGATCTGACAGCGCCGGCCGTGGCACGGACCGCTGAACGTCTGATCGCCGGCATGGTGTCGGCCCTCCCCGCGTGCGGCCCTGAGCCCGAAGAGCACGCGCCGCTCGCCCGCCGTCTCTGGAGCCGGCTGAGTCCGCTGCCGGCGACCGCGGCTCGCGTCGGTCTGCTGGACGCCACGCTCGTCCTGCTGGCCGACCATGACATGGCCGCGTCGACCCTCGCTGCGCGGGCGGCGGCATCCGCCCGCGCGCATCCCTATGCGGTCGTCACCGCTGGACTCGGTGCGCTGGACTCCGCTCTGCATGGGGCGGTCAGCACGGCCTGTCACACGATGCTCCGTGCCGTCGGAGACGGTGCCGATCCGGTGTCGACGGTCGCCGCCGCTGCCCGGGCGGCGGGGACCGGCGTGCCGGGGTTCGGTCAGCCGCGCTACCCAGAGGGCGACCCACGGGCGAGAATCCTCCTGGAGGCGTTGCGGGCCTCCGCCCCGCAGGATCGAGCGGTCAGCGAGACGCTGGGAGTCGTGGACGCCGTGACGTCCGTCGTGAGGGAGCGCACCGGTGCGCTCCCGACGATCGACATGGCCTTGGCGGCGATCTCGATCGTCGGGGACATGTCCGAGGACGCGGGGGAGCTCGTGTTCGCGATCGCCCGGTCGGCGGGCTGGTGCGCGCACGCGGCGGACGAGTACACACAGACACCCCTGCGTCTTCGTCCGATCGGACGCTACGTCGGTCCGGACCCGGCGGATCTCCAGCCCTCCGGCCCGGATGGTCGGTAGTCTTGGTCGATGCGGCGAGGTCGTGTGGGGGACCGCTCGGCACGGCGCTCCCGTTTCGCTCACAGGAGGCAGACACGTGGCGATTCTCCCCGGTATCACCGGTCCGAGGGACCTCGACGCCCTCTCGACAGAACAGCTCACGGAGCTCGCGAACGAGATCCGTGCCTTCCTCATCGAGAACGTCGCACGTACAGGCGGTCATCTGGGACCCAATCTCGGCGTGGTCGAGCTCACGATCGCGCTGCACCGGGTCTTCTCCTCGCCCGATGATCCTTTCATCTTCGACACCGGGCATCAGTCCTATGTGCACAAGCTCCTCACGGGACGCCAGGACTTCTCAGGCCTGCGCTCGAGGGGAGGCCTCGCCGGGTACCCCCAGCGGTCGGAGAGCCCGCACGATGTCGTGGAGTCCTCCCACGCGTCCAGCTCGCTGAGCTGGGCCGACGGCGTCTCGCGTGCGCTCACCGCGACCGGGCGCGGCGATCGCCATGTCGTCGCGGTCGTCGGCGACGGAGCCCTCACCGGCGGCATGACCTGGGAGGCCCTCAACAACATCACGGACGACAACGACCGCAACCTCGTGATCGTGGTCAACGACAACGGACGCTCCTATGCGCCGACCATCGGGGGGATGTCCCGCTACCTCAACCGCGTCCGCACGGCGACGGCGTACCGTGACCTGCACCGCACGTCGGATCGTCTCTTCCGCGCACTGGGCCCGTTCGGACGCGCCGTCTATCGCGGTGTCCGCGGAGGCACCCATGGCTTCCTCTCTCGATTCACGAACAACGAGGCGCTGTACTCCAACCTCGACATCAAGTACCTCGGGCCGGTGGACGGGCATGACATCGATGCGCTGCTGGAGACCCTGAAGCTGGCGAAGGACTTCGGCGCTCCGGTCATCGTGCACGCGATCACCGAGAAGGGACGCGGGTACCAGCCGGCCCTCGATGACGAGGCCGACCAGTTCCACTCGGTCGGGAAGATCGATCCGAAGACCGGCGGATCGCTCGGCTCGTCCGGCCCCGCGTGGACCGACGTCTTCGCCGACGCGCTGGTCGAGGTGGGTCATCGCGATCCCCGCGTGATCGCGATGACTGCCGCGATGCTGCGTCCGACAGGGCTCGCGCCGTTCGCTGAGCGCTTCCCCGATCGCGTCTACGACGTGGGGATCGCGGAGCAGCATGCGGTCGCCTCGGCCGCGGGCCTCGCGTACGGCGGTCTGCACCCGGTGGTCGCGATCTACGCCACCTTCATGGGGCGGGCCTTCGATCAGGTGCTGATGGACGTCGGCCTCCACCGCGCCGGGGTCACCTTCGTGCTCGACCGCGCCGGCGTCACCGGCCCGGACGGTCCCAGCCATCACGGCATCTGGGACCTGTCCATGCTGCAGATCGTGCCGGGGATCCGCATCGCTGCGCCTCGGGATGGGGAGCGCCTGCGAGAGCTCCTGGACGAGGCGGTCGCGATCGATGACGCGCCGACCGTGATCCGGTTCCCGAAGGGGGCGGTCGCGGAGGAGATCCCTGCGCTCGAGCGCCTGGACGACGGTGTCGACGTTCTGTATCGCGGGGAGGCCGAGGACGTCCTCCTCATCGGCATCGGACCCTTCGCGTCGCTCGCGACGGACGTGGCCGCGCGTCTCAAGGCGCAGGGCATCGGGGCGACCGTGATCGATCCGCGCTGGGCAATACCGGTGCGGTCGTCCATCGTCGACCTCGCCGCCCGGCACCGCCTCGTCATCACCATCGAGGACGGCATCAGGGTGGGGGGGATCGGGACACGTGTCCGTCAGGTCCTTCGCGAGGCCGGGATCGACACGGCCGTCGACGAGCTCGGGGTCCCGGACGAGTACATCGACCACGCGTCGCGGGAGCAGGTGCTCGAGGACGCGGGGCTGACCGCCGCGAAGATCGCGCACGACGTCGTCGCCCAGGTCCTCGGCCGACGTGTCCCGATGGCACGTCAGACCGGGGAAACCGGAGCGATCGACCTCCCGGTCCGCGAGTCGCGCTGACGCCGGCCGCGACTCCGTCCGCTTTCTAGACTGGAGGCATGCCTGTCGTCCCCGCGTTCGACCAGTCAACGTACCAGGTGCGATTCGAATGGGGGATCGAGGGGCTTCGCCGCTTGGCGCGAGCCGATGTGGTCGTGGTCGTCGACGTCCTGCAGACCGCCCCCTCGGATGGGACCGATCCGATCGCGACGGCGGCACACGAGTCGGGCGCGCTGGTGCTCCAGGGCGGACTGCGCAATGCGAGTGCGGTGGGCACATACATCTGCGCCGAGCAGGTCCGTCGGGATCGGCGTACGAGCGTGGCGGTCGTCGCCCGCGGCGAGCCGGTGCCGGACCGGGGCGATCTTCGCTTCGCCGTGGAGGATCTCTTCGGGGCCGGCGCGGTCCTTGACGGCCTCATCGAGCGCGGTCTTGACCATACCTCGCCAGAGGCCGTGGCAGCCGCGGAGTCGTTCCGCAGTCTCCGCGGCGCGCTTCAGCATCTCGTGAGCGCGTCCGGCTCAGCTCGTGCGCTTCGTGGCGGTCCCGGTCGACTCGCCGCCGTGGAGGAGGCGATCCGGACGGCGGCGTGGCTCGACGCATCCGGAACGGTCCCGGTCTTCCGTGACGGCCGATTCGTCGTCTGACGCGTCGAGATCGTCGTCGACCGCCAGCCCGGAGGTGACGAGGAGGGGGCTCGTGGAGAGTCCCCTCCTCGGGCACGGATCAGCTGCTCGCGATGCCGCGGATGACCGGGGTGTGGAACGTCGTGCCGAAGACCCGTTCGGAGGCTCCCTCGCGGTCGAGATACGGCGAGGCGCCTCCGTCGATGAACGGCCAGCCGGCACCGAGGATGAGGCAGAGGTCGATGTCCTGGACCTCCGGCACCACGCCTTCGTCGAGCATGAGCCTGATCTCCTGCGCGAGCCCGTCCTGCACACGTCGCAGGATTTCGGCGGCGGGTGTCGGAGTGGAGCCCGCGGCCCCCTTCACGAGCTTCTCCGCAGCCTTGGTGAAGCCGGTCACACGACCGGCCTTGTCCTTCTCGACGACCTCGGAGAGGTCGGCGAGAAGGTGGAAGTTCTCGTTCGCGTAGAACCGCTCAGGGAACGCCTGCACCATCGTGTCCTGTACGTGGGCGGCGACCTTCCACCCGACGAGGTCGATGAGCTGGAACGGCCCCATCGGCAGGCCGAGCGGCGCGAAGGCCTTCTCGACGTCGGCGACAGGGGTCCCCTCGTAGACGGCGCGTGCCGCCTCGCCCATGACCTTGGCGAGCAGGCGGTTCACGACGAAGCCGGGCGCGTCGGCGGTGAGCACGGCATTCTTGCCGAGGCCCTTCGCGACGACGAACGCGGTCGAGAGCGACTGCTCGTTCGTCACCGGCGTCTTCACGATCTCGATCAACGGCATGACCGCGACCGGGTTGAAGAAGTGGAAGCCCACCAGGCGTTCGGGGTGCGAGAGCTTCGAGCCGATCTCCTCGACCGAGAGCGAAGAGGTGTTGGTCGCGAGGATCGCGTCCTCGGCGACGATCTGCTCGATCTCACCGAACACCTGCTGCTTGACGCCCACCTCCTCGAAGACCGCCTCGATGACGAAGTCGCAGTCGGCGTACAGGCTCTTGTCGGTCGTTCCCGTCACGAGCGCGCGCAGTCTGTTCGCCGTGTCGGCGTCGACGCGACCCTTGGCCTCGAGCTTGCCGATCTCCTCGTGGATGGAGGCGACACCCTTGTCGACTCGTGCCTGATCCAGGTCGGTGATGAGGACGGGGACCTGGAGCTTACGGACGAAGAGCAGCGCGAACTGGCTCGCCATGAGGCCGGCGCCGACGATGCCGACCTTCGTGACTTTCTTTGCGAGCTCTTTGGCCGGCGCCCCGACCGGGCGCTTGGCGCGCTTCTGGACGAGGTCGAAGGCGTAC
Organism: Microbacterium sp. S308A+; assembly: GCF_049800815.1. Classification (NCBI taxonomy): domain Bacteria; kingdom Bacillati; phylum Actinomycetota; class Actinomycetes; order Micrococcales; family Microbacteriaceae; genus Microbacterium; species Microbacterium sp. S308A+. The sequence goes on from NZ_JBNAFT010000001.1 coordinate 306,633, forward strand.
ATGGAGGCGGCGAACTGGTCGCCGGTCACCAGGTCGGCGAGGGCCTCGTCCTCGCGGGCGAACCCTTCGGCCTTGGTGCCGCTGCGGGCCTTGTCCAACAGATCCAGAGCGACGTACGGTGACCGAGGGACAGTGCCGATCTTGGATTCGAGCATGCTGCGCGCCATCTTGATCGCGATCGGCCACTTCGTGAGCCGCTCGATCTTGCCCGGCTCGTTCTTGCGCTCGACCTTCTTGCCGCCCAACACCGCATCAGCCCAGACGAGCGAGTCCTCGAGGAAGTTCGCGGCGGGGAAGATCGCGTCCATGATGCCGAGATCGAACGCCTGCCGTGGCTTGAGCATGCGGTTCTGCTTGAGCGGGTTCGAGATGACGACCTCGAGCGCGTTCTCGATGCCGATGAGGTTCGGCAGCAGGTAGGCGCCGCCCCAGCCCGGGATGATGCCGAGGAAGACCTCGGGCAGGGCGAGCGCAGCGGCGGAGGCGTCGACCGTCCGGTAGGTCGAGTTCAGCGCGATCTCCATCCCTCCGCCGAGCGCGAGCCCGTTGACGAAGGCGAACGTGGGGACGCCGATCTCACCGAGCGAGCCGAGGACCTTGTGGCCGAGCTGGGCGACGAGCCGGGCGTTGTCACGCGAGCCCACACGAGAGATGTCGGACAGATCGGCGCCGGCGGCGAGGATGTACTGCTTGCCCGTGATGCCGACCGCGTGGATCTCGCCGACGGCGGCGCGATCCTTCAGTCCTGCGATGGTCTCACCGAGCTCGGTGAGCGTGGCGGGTCCGAGCGTGTTCGGACGGGTGTGATCGCGACCGTTGTCAAGGGTGATCAGGGCCAGAATGCGGCCGGACGCGAGACGGATGTCGCGCACGGGAGAGTGGGTGACGACTTCACCCTCCGTGAGGGACTGGATGGGCGAGAAGTCGATCTCGTCGTAGTTCGTCATGGCCGTCACTTCCTCTTCTTGCCGTCGTAGAAGGGGTTCTCCCAGATGACCGATCCGCCCTGACCGAGCCCGACGCACATCGCGGTCAGTCCGTAGCGCACGTCCGGGCGCTCGGCGAACTGGGCGGCGAGCTGGATCATCAGGCGCACCCCGGAGGCGGCGAGCGGGTGGCCGAAGGCGATCGCACCGCCCCAGGGGTTGACCCGGGGGTCGTCGTCGGCGACGCCGAAGTGGTCCAGGAGCGAGATCACCTGGATCGCAAAGGCCTCGTTGAGCTCGAACAGCCCGATGTCGTCGATCGTGAGACCCGCCTTGCGCAGCGCCTTCTCGGTCGAGGGGATCGGGCCGATGCCCATGATCTCGGGTTGCACGCCAGCGAACGCGAACGACACCATCCGCATCTTCGGCTGGAGACCGAGCTCCTTCACCGCGTCGCTGCCGGCAAGCAGCGACATGGTGGCGCCATCGGTGAGCGGCGACGAGGTCCCCGCGGTCACCCTGCCGTGCGGACGGAAGGGCGTCTTGAGCCCGGCGAGGTCCTCCATCGTCGTCTGCGGGCGGCGTCCCTCGTCCTCGGTGGCCAGCCCCCAGGCGCCGTCGGCTCCCTTGACCGCGATCGGGACGAGGTCGGGCTGGATCTTGCCGGCATCGTACGCAGCCTGCACCTTGTGCTGGCTGCGCATGCCGTAACGGTCGGAGCGTTCCTTGGTGAGGTGCGGGAAACGGTCGAAGATGCGCTCGGCGGTAACGCCCATGTTCAGTGCGCCGGGATCGACCATCCGCTCGGCGACGAAACGCGGGTTGGGGTCGGCGTTGCCGCCGATCGGATGGTGTCCCATGTGCTCGACGCCTCCGGCAAGCGCGATGTCGTACATGCCGATGCCGATCGAGGCGGCCATGGTCGTCACACTGGTCATCGCTCCCGCGCACATGCGGTCGATCGCCAGGCCTGGCACGGTCTGCGGAAGGCCGGCGAGGATCGCGATCGATCGGCCGAGGGTCAGTCCCTGGTCGCCGGTCTGCGAGGTCGCCGCGATCGCCACGTCGTCGACGCGGTCAGAGGGGATCTGCGCGTTCCGCTCCATCAGGCCGATGGTCGCCTTGACGGCGAGGTCGTCCGCGCGGGTGTTCCAGTACATGCCTTTCTCGCCGGCGCGCCCGAACGGGGTGCGCACTCCATCGACGAAGAAGACGTCCGAGATCTCGGCCACTCTGCCTCCAGGTATCAGGGTCAGCTCCAGCCTAGGAGGCGCGTTCGGGCTCGAGAGGAATCGATTAGATCGAACCTACGAACGTCAGACGGACGCCTCGTCGGCTGTTTGCGTGGCTTCGACAAAAGCCTCTGCGATTCGCTGTGCGGTCTCCTCAATCTGCCACGCACGTGCCCCGAGCGCGGAGAGGGCCTCGCCGATGCGGGTGGCGTCGATCGGCTCCGGGGGCTCCCAGGCGACACGACGAAGGAGGTCAGGGGTGAGAAGGTTCTCTGTGGGCATCCCGAGAGCCTCGGCATGCGCCTCGATGATCGGACGCGCCGCCTTCAGCCGCGCATCCGCCGGCGGATTACGGTCGCTCCAGGATCGGGGCGGAGGCGGTCCGTCACCCGGAACGCGTTCCCGGGGCAGGCTCTCGGCGGCTCGTCCTCGTTCGATCGCCGCCCACCATCGATCGAGCTGGCTACGACTTGCCCGGCCGATGAAGGCGGGCACGGCCGCGAGCGCGGTCTTCGACGTCGGCGCCGCGAGCACGGCGGCCACGAGTGAGCGGTCGGGCACGAGGCGGCCAGGGGAGACGTCCTGTTCGCGCGCGTAGTCCTCGCGTGCCTGCCAGAGCTCGCGGGCAACGGCGAGGTTCCGTGCGCCGCGGACCTGATGCAGCCCACTGAGCCGGCGCCAGGGCTCCTCCCTCGGCGGCTTCGGCGGACGCGTCCGTGTCGCCTCGAATTCCTGCGCCGCGAACACGGTCTTGCCCTGCTCCTCGAGTTCGGCGGTCAGCGCGTCGCGCACGTCGACGAGGTGCAGCACGTCGAGGGCGGCATACTCGAGCCAAGCCGCCGGGAGGGGACGGGTGGACCAGTCCGCAGCGGAATGCTCCTTGGCCAGGGCGATGCCCAGCGTGTGCTCGACGACGGCGGCGAGTCCGACGCGCTCATGCCCGAGCAGACGCGCGGCGAGCTCGGTGTCGAAGACACGCGTCGGGAGCAGACCCAGCTCGACGAGGGACGGCAGATCCTGGCTCGCGGCATGGAAGACCCATTCGAGGCCGTGCAGGGCCTGCTGCAGGGGCGCGAAGTCAGGGATACCGAGCGGATCGAAGAGAAAGGCACCGGCGTCGCGGCGGAAGACCTGCACGAGGTAGGCCCGCTGCGAGTAGCGGAAGCCAGAGGCTCGCTCCACGTCGACGGCGGCGGGCCCGCTGCCGGCGGCGAGGGCGAGACAGGCGTCATGGAAGCCGCCAACGGTGTCGACGACGAGATAGTCAGTCACGGATTGGTTCTCCTGGCGCCGAACACGGCGATGTCTTCTGAGCCCGGCGGCAGTCCCGCGAGCATTCCGACCAGCTCCGCCCACGCCTCCGCATGCGGGGCGAGCGGACCGTCCGGGGACCATGAGGCGCGCAGCTCGATCTGTGCGCCATCGCCCTCCGCGGCGAGGCCACCGAAGCCTTTGGAGAGGGTCTTGGTCGATGTCCCGGACGCGGAGTGATAGCCGGCGCCACGAGACTCCAGCGCGTCGACGAGCCAGGACCAGGTGACGTCCGAGAGCAGGGGATCGGTGCCGATCTCCGGCTCGAGCGGCGCTTGCGCGAAGGCCACGATCCGCCAGGGACCGCCCCAGGCATCCGGCGCGATCGGGTCGTGCAGCAGGACGAGGCGGCCGGAGCCGTAGATCGACTCGCCCGTCCCGTCGGGGCGGACGTCGGCGGCGAGCGCGAGCGACCGCGGGGCCAGACCGCTGGGCGCCGGGATCTCGCGGACGACGATGTCGTCACGGAAGCGGATCGCGCGGAGCTCAGCGGCGGCGCTCTCGAAGGCGTCGTCGTAACCGGGATGAGCGCTCACGCGGACAGACTAGAGTCGGGAAGCGATGAAGAGTCTCAGGCACGCCGCGACGATCGGGGTCGTCGCTCTGGCCGGCGCCGCCGCTCTCGGAGCCGTTGTGGCCTCGGCGACGGTTTTCCGGATCGCCCGTCGTGTGGTGACGCCGTCCGCTCGGCAGCCGGACACCGAGATCCTCGCGGTCGACACCGGCGCGCAGACCATCGAGCTCACCCGGACGCCGGACACCGAGCAGCCTGGCCGTTACGGGCTCTTCGTCGGGGGGACACCAGGCCACGTGAAGCTGGGGGCAGTCCTCGGCGCCGACGCGCGAAGCGTCCGGCGCAAGCTGCTCACCCAGATCGAGCCCGGCGCGCGCATCGAGCGGGCCGCGGCGTTCAGTGGTTACTACTATCTCGCTCCGGGCGAGCTCCACATCCCCTACGAGCCTGTCCTGATCGGCACGCCGGGAGGCCCATGCCCGGCGTGGTCCTTCCCTGCTCCCGCATCGAGGCCTTCGTCGACCTGGGTGATCCAGGTGCACGGGCGTGGCGCCACGCGGGCCGAGTGTCTGCGGGCCGTCCCGGTCCTGCACGCCGCGGGTCTCCCCGTCCTCGTCGTCTCCTACCGGAACGACGGCGAGGGGCCGCGGACCCGCGGCGGATCCTATGCGCTGGGGGCGGCCGAGTGGCGTGACGTCGACGCCGCGATCGACTACGCGCTCCGGCACGGCGCCGAACGGGTGATCCTCATGGGATGGTCGATGGGCGGCGCGATCGTGCTGCAGGCGGCCGTCACATCGCCGCGGCGCGAGGCCGTCGTCGGCGTGATCCTGGATTCCCCGGTCGTGGACTGGCGCACGGTCCTGCGTTTCCAGGCGAGAGAGATGGGGCTCCGCGAGCCCCTGCCTCGACTGGCCATGGATGCCCTCTCGACCGGATGGACCGCACGCCTCAGCGGCGCGGAGCAGGTGATCCCCTTCGACGCCCTGGACATGGTCGCACGAGCCGACGAGCTCTCGGCCCCCATCCTTCTCCTGCACAGCGACGATGACGGCTTCGTCCCTGCGGACGCCTCGCGCGCCCTGGCAGCGGCTCGTCCTGACATCGTGACGATGCCATCCTTCACCGGCGCCCGGCACACCAAGCTGTGGAACTACGATCAGAGTCGCTGGTCCGCGGCGATCACGGAATGGCTGGAGGAGCACGGCTTCGCGACAGCCGTCGAGGCCCGTGGACCGGCATCGGCAGAGTAGCTCCTCGTCCGGCTCACGATGAGCTCGTGTCTGCCCGACGACCCCTCAGCGTGGAGGCGGGGTGAGTCCCGTCCGCTCCCGCACCTGCCGCTTGGTGCGCAGGAGCATCCCGGTCATCCCGGCGATGCGGAGCGGTGAGACCGCACGGGTCAGGCCGATGGTCTGCGGGAAGTCGTCCGGGATCGCCAGGACCTCCTCGGCGGAGAGCCCGGTGATGCCCTGGGCGAGGATGCTCGCGAATCCCCTCGTCGTCGGAGCCTCTGCCGGTGCGGTCGCGTGCAAGGCAACCACGCCGTCGTCGACCGCGACGTGGATGTAGACGGGGGATTGGCACTCCGCGACGCGCTCGGACATCTCCGGGTGTGCCGCGATCTCCTCGGGCACGGGAGGAAGCTCGCCGGAGAACTCGAGGAGGAGCTGGAGCCGTTCCGGCTCCGGGAGCCCCAGGAACTCGTCGCGGATCTCGGCGAGGGCGGCAGGGAGTGCGCTGGTCATCTCTGCCATCGTCTCACGGCCGGAGCTTGCGGAGGCGGAGAGGGCGTCTCAGCCGGGCAGCGAGCCGGGCTCGGAGCCGGTCGCGATCGGGACGCGCACGGCACTGCCCCATTCGGTCCACGAGCCGTCATAGTTGCGGACGTCGTCGAAACCGAGCAGGTGCTTGAGCACGAACCAGGTGTGGCTGGACCGCTCGCCTATCCGGCAGTAGGCGACGATCGGATCGCCGTCCCGGAGGCCTGCGCCCTCACGATAGATCGCGTCCAGCTCGGCACGAGGCCGGAAACCACCGTCGTCCGCAACGGCTTTCGCCCAGGGAATGCTCTGCGCGGTCGGGATATGCCCCGCGCGCAGAGCGCCCTCCTCAGGGTACGCCGGGGCGCTGGTGCGTTCGCCGCTGTACTCCTCCGGGGAACGGACGTCGATGAGCGGGCTGCCGAGGTGCTCGAGGACGTCGTCCTTGTACGCGCGGAGGACAGAGTCGTCGCGTTCGACGACCGGGTACTCGGTCGGTGCGGGGGACGGGACCTCGGTCGTGATCGTCCGCCCTTCGGCGATCCAGCGATCGCGGCCGCCGTCGAGCAGGCGGACGTCCTCGTGGCCGAAGAGCGAGAAGACCCAGAGCGCGTAGGCGGCCCACCAGTTGTTCTTGTCGCCATAGATCACGACCGTGTCGTCACGGGAGATGCCCTTGCGGCTCAGCAGCGCGGCGAAGCCGGCGCCGTCGACATAGTCGCGCACGACGGGGTCGTTCAGCTCGGTGTGCCAGTCGACCTTGACCGCGCCGGGGATGTGGCCCGTCTCGTACAACAGGACGTCCTCGTCGGACTCGACGACCACGAGTCCAGGAGCGCCCAGACGCTCCTGGAGCCAGGCGGTCGTCACGAGGCGTCCCGGCTCCGCATACTCGGCGAACTTTGCGGACGAGGTGTCGAGATCGACGGTCACAGCGGGCTCCTCGGGGTGGGTGCGGAAGGGGCGAAGGCTCGACGGCGTAGGGTTGATCCGTCCCTTCGACGATAGATCCCCTCGCGCGCACGCGCACCCGATCCGTAAGACTTCGACTCAGGAAACGAATGACCGACCAGGCGCCCCGCGCGGGCATCGTCCACCTCATCGATCGCCAGCCGCAGGTCACGGGCGCCGAGATGCTCGCCAGCCTCGTCCCGCCGCCGCAGTTCGACGACGCGACCTTCGACAGCTATCGCTCCGATCCCGCCTACCCCTCGCAGGAGGAGGCGAAGCAGGCGCTCCTCCGTTTCGCCGGTGGGGCGGGCCCGGTCAGACGACAGGGACTGTTCCGGAGAGCGCCCAAGGAGCCGGAATCGAAGCCCGGCGTCTACCTGGACGGCGGTTTCGGCGTCGGCAAGACCCATCTCCTCGCCTCGATCTACCATGCGCTCCCGGCACGCAGGAAGTACTTCGGCTCCTTCATCGAGTACACGGCTCTCGTCGGCGCGCTCGGCTACAAGAACACGGTCGATCTGCTTCGCGGCGCGGATCTGCTCTGCATCGACGAGTTCGAGCTCGACGATCCCGGCGACACCATGGTCATGACGAGACTGCTCGGCGAGCTCGTGGGCTCGGGGACCAAGCTCGCCGCCACCTCGAACACCCCGCCCAACGCGCTCGGCGAGGGGCGTTTCGCGGCTCAGGACTTCCTCCGTGAGATCCACCAGATGGCGGACAGCTTCCAGACGATCCGGATCGACGGCGTCGACTTCCGGCAGCGGGCGCTCGACGGGCACGCGGTCGCGCTCGCGGACGACGAATACGCACAGGAGATCGCGCGTCTCGCGGGTGAGGGAGCTGCCTCTGACGACCTCTTCGACGACATCGTGCGCCATCTCGCCAGGGTCCACCCTTCGCGCTACATCCGCCTCCTCTCCGGCCTCTCGGCTCTGGGGCTGCGCGACGTGCGCCAGCTGACGGACCAGTCCGAGGCGCTTCGCTTCGTCGCCTTCGTGGACCGCGCCTACGATGCGCAGATCCCGATCCTCGCGACCGGCCGAGGACTGGACGACGTGTTCTCGCCGGAGATGCTGGACGGCGGGTACCGGAAGAAGTACCTGCGGGCGATCTCGCGCCTGAACGCCCTCACCCACGCCGCGCGATGAGCGAAAGCGTCTCCGTCGTCTCCGCGCCGCCGTTACACGGCGTTCACACGGCACGTCCTCTGTAACAGGACGGCAACACGCCGGCTCTTCCCCCGAAACACGTCAGGGCCACACTGGCCTGCACCGGATGTGGCGCTCGACGGCGCGCATCCTCGCAGACCCGATGAAGGCGAGGACGATATGGAAGAGACGGGCAACATCTCCTGGGCGGTGACGGCCACGGCGCTCGTGCTGTTGATGACTCCCGGCGTGGCGTTCTTCTACGGCGGGCTCGTCAAGGCAAAGAGCGTCGTCAGCATGATGATGATGAGCTTCGGCGCGATCGGCCTGGTCGCGGTGCTGTGGATCCTCTACGGATCCTCGATGAGCGCGGTCTCCGACCCCTCGCAGTTCGCGGGGAACCCCTTCGCCGACTTCGGGCTCGTCGCCGCCACCGGGGGGACCGGCGCGAACCTCGCATTGCTGACAGTCGGCTATGGGGCGACGTTCGCGATCATCACGGTGGCCCTGATCTCCGGTGCGATCGCCGATCGGGCGCGGTTCGGTCCGTGGCTCATCTTCGTGGGCCTTTTCGCCACGCTGGGGTACTTCCCGATCGCCGCCTGGGTATGGGGCGGCGGCTGGATCATGCATCTCGGCTCGCTCCTCTTCGGCGAGGACAGCGGCATCGCGGTGATCGACTACGCGGGCGGGACGGCTGTGCACATCAACGCCGGTGCCGCGGCCCTCGCGCTGGCGATCGTGCTGGGCAAGCGCATCGGGTTCCAGAAGGGCATCCAGAAGCCGCACAACGTTCCTCTCACCCTGCTCGGCGCCGCGCTGCTGTGGTTCGGATGGTTCGGCTTCAACGCCGGCGCCCAGTGGACCACGGAGGGCATGGACGGCATGGGCCTCATCGTGATCAACACCTTCGGCGCGGCGGCGGCGGGCATCCTCGGATGGATCCTCGTGGAGCGGATCCGCGGCGGCAAGGCGACGTCGATTGGCGCGGTGTCCGGAGCCGTCGCCGGGCTCGTCGCGATCACGCCGGCGTGCGCCAACCTCACCCCGGCGTGGGCCCTTCTGCTCGGTGCCCTGGCTGGCGGCCTATGCGCCCTGGCGGTCGAGCTCAAGTTCCGTTTCGGCTTGGACGACTCGCTCGACGTCGTCGGCTTGCACCTCGTCGGCGGGCTCATCGGCACCGTCTACCTCGGGTTCTTCGCCACCGGACAGGGGCTCTTCGTGGGCGGAGACGCACGGCTTCTCGTGGTGCAGCTTCTCGCGTCCGGCGGCGTGCTGATCTACTCGTTCGTGGTCGCGTTGCTCATCGGCTTCGCGATCGAGAAGACGATCGGCTTCCGGGTCACCAGCGAGGATGAGATCGCCGGAGTCGACCTCGTCATGCACGGAGAGGAAGGCTACGCGCTGACCTCCTGAGCAGCCAGCCTCACGGCACGAGCCGTGGAACGGGGCAGAGGGCGGATAGGGTGTCGTCGTGAGCAGATCTGGCAACGGCATCCTGTCCGCCCTCGTCGACGCAGCGGTGGCGATCGTCCGGGCTCTCGCGGGCTCTCAGGCGCGCGGATCGGCCGGCGTCGGTTCCCGCTCCGCTCCCGCGGCGACGGGCCGAGAGACCCCCTCCGAGCAGGCGCCTGGCACCGAGACGGTCGAGGTCGACCCGCAGACAATCGGCCGTCTCGACCTCGCGTACAGCCCGCGACGCGACGGCGACCCGGACGCGGGGGAAGTCATCTGGACCTGGGTGCCCTACGCGGAGCGCGACGGGCGGGGGAAGGACCGACCGGTGCTCGTGATCGCCCGGCAGGGCGCGGAACGGGTCTACGCGGTGAAGCTCACGAGCAAGTCGCACGATCAGGACCGCGACTACCTCTCGATCGGCACGGGCCCCTGGGACGGACAGGGCCGCGAGTCGTGGGTCGACATCGACCAGCTCTACAGCGTCCATCGGAGAGGGATGCGGCGTGAGGCGGCGGCGCTCGACAGGTCCCGCTATGAGCGCGTCGCCGCCGTGCTGCAGCGTCGCTACGGCTGGGGCCGCGCGGCCTGACCACGCAGCCCGGCCCCGGGGCGGTCGCCGTCCGTCTGCGCCTGCCTCCTCGGGTTCGATCCTCCCGCAGGACGACCCAGCGCCGCGGAGTGGTGCGGATGGCCCCCCGCCCGCCGGTCGAACAAGGAGGATGGCAGCATCCGGGACGTGGCGGAGGCCGCCTCCGAACCGCGAAGGAGAGCGGGCCGATGAGCGATTTCCATGAGCTGACGATCGAGGGTGACTGCCCGATCAGTGTGCGCGACTTCGGGGGAGACGGCCCTCACGTCTTGCTCGTGCCGGGGCGGGGCGGACCCTGGAGGACTGGACCCGCTTCGTCGATGTCCTCCTGCCCGACCGTCGTGTCGTCGCGATGGACCTCCGAAACCATGGCCGTTCCGGGCGGGGAACGTGGGGCTCCGATGCGGTGCTGGATGACATCGGCCGCGTGATCGCCGCCACTGGGCTGGTCGCCCCCGTCCTCGTCGGGCACTCCCTGGGCGGCATGCTGGGCGCACAGTATGCGGTCGAGCGCGGAGGCGTGTCGGCTGTCGTCAACCTGGACGGCTACGGCCACGGGCGGCCGGAGCAGTACGTCGGCGTCGCGCCGGAGACCGTCGTGGCCTCTCATCGGGCGATGCGTGACGCGGCTGCGGCGCAGGCGGTCGACTCCGGTGCGCCGATGACCGCGGAACGGCTTCTCGGCCTTCTCACCGCGTAGCTCACCCAGGGGGAGACGGTGGGTCTTCCGCTTGCGGGCGAGGTCGCGGGACTCTCCCGATCGGTGTGGACAGGACCGGACGGCGAGACCTTCATGCAGCCGACCGGCCAGGACGTCCTGGAACTGCTCGACGTTCTGGAGAGCGTCGACTGGATGGCTGTGTTCGGCAGGGTCTCTGTGCCTTTCCTCCTCTACCGTTGCGAGGCGCTGCTCGGCGTGGAGGGGGAGGCGCTGGCGCTGACGTCCGCATACGCGAAGGGACTCCGCCGCGAGCTGGAGGAGCTTTCGGCTGGCGCGGCGAACGTCCAGGTGCGCTTCCTCGACACCCATCACGGGTTCACCCTCACGATGCCGCGGGAGCTCGCGGAGGAGGCGAGGGCCTTCATCGCGACGGTCTTCCTCCCCTCGTGAGTCGCCGGCTGAGGTCCCGGCCGGCGTCGAGATACGGCGACGCGCGGGGGACGTACGCTGAGAGGGTGGCGCAGAGCATCTTCATCACGTCCCTCGAAGGCCATTCCGGCAAGTCGCTGATCGCGATGGGCGTGATCGACGCGCTCAGCCGGGCGACACCGCGTGTGGGCGTCTTCCGACCGATCACTCGGACCGCCGACGGCACCGATGATGTGTTGGAGATGTTGCTCGCCAGGGACGGCGTCGACCTCGACGCAGTCGAGTGCGTCGGGGCGACCTATGACGACCTCCGCCGCGATCCGGACGAGGCGATGGGACGGATCGTCGAGCGCTACAGGTCCATGGAATCCCGCTGCGACGCGGTGGTGATCCTGGGCAGCGACTACACCGACGTCGCGAGCCCGGCGGAGCTCGGGGTCAACGCCAGGATCGCGGCGAACCTCGGCGCCCCCGTGCTGCTCGTGCTCGGCGGACGCGCCCATCACGGGCACGGCGAGCAGCTGGGCGTCACATCCGCGCGGTCGGCGGACGAGCTCGGGCAGCTCGCCGCGCTGGCGATGGGCGAGCTCTCCGGCGAACGTGCAGAGCTCAGCGCGGTGATCGTCAACCGGGCCGATCCCGATGCGCTCCCCGCGACGGTGGCCTCCGTCCGGGCAGCGCTCGATGCGGCAGGGCGCTCGTCGGTTCCCGCCTGGGCCGTGCCCGAAGAGCGAAGTCTGGTCGCCCCGTCGGTGCGAGGCGTTCTCAGCGCGCTCGGAGGCCGTATGATCCGCGGCGACGACGAACTGCTCGATCGCGAGGTGCTCGACGTCGTGATCGCCGGGATGTCCATGGTCAACGTCCTTCCGCGTCTTCTGGAGAGCGCGGTCGTCGTGATCCCGGCCGACCGCTCGGACGTGCTCCTGGCCTCGCTCCTCGCCCAGGCTTCCGGCACGTTCCCCTCGGTCTCCGCGATCGTGCTCAACGGGCCGTTCGAGATTCCGGAGCCGATCGATCGGCTCATGGACGGACTGCGGTCTCGGTTGCCCGTCATCGCCACGGATCTCGGGACCTATGAGACCACCGTCCGAGTCATGAACACTCCCGGGCGCCTCTCCACGGACGCACCCCACCGAGTCGACAGGGCCCGCACTCTGTTCGAGCGGCATGTCGACGTCCCGGCCCTGATCGAGGCTCTGGGCGTCGCCCACTCGGACGTCGTGACGCCGCTCATGTTCCAGTACGAGCTGTTCGACCGTGCGCGGACCGAGCGGCGCACGATCGTGCTGCCCGAGGGCGAAGACGACAGGGTGCTCCGTGCCGCAGGGACTGTGCTCGCTCGCGGGATCGCCGATCTCATCGTCCTCGGCGATGAGGAGGCGATCAGGGCCCGTGCGCAGGAGCTCGGTGTCGATCTCGGCAGCGCGCGGATCCTGTCGCCGACCGACCCTGCTTACGTCCGCCCCTTCGCCGATGAGTATGCCCGGCTGCGGGCGCACAAGGGCGTCACCCTCGACCAGGCGTCCGACACCGTCACCGACGTGTCCTATTTCGGCACCCTTCTTGTCCACCTCGGCATGGCCGACGGAATGGTCTCCGGCGCCGCGCACACCACCGCTCATACCATCCGTCCGGCCTTCGAGATCATCAGGACGCGGCCCGATGTCTCGGTCGTCTCGTCGGTCTTCTTCATGGCCCTTGCCGACCGGATCCTCGTGTACGGAGACTGCGCGGTGATCCCTGATCCCACGAGCGAGCAGCTCGCTGACATCGCGATCTCCTCGGCCCAGACGGCGGCTCAGTTCGGGATAGACCCGAGGGTGGCGATGCTGTCCTACTCGACCGGTGAGTCAGGGGCAGGGGCGGAGGTGGAGAAAGTACGAGCCGCGACGGCACTCGTCCGCGAGCGCGCGCGCCAGCTGGCCGTCGAAGGGCCGATCCAGTATGACGCCGCCGCCGACGTCGCTGTCGCGCGGGCCAAGTTGCCGGAGTCCACCGTCGCGGGCAGGGCGACGGTGTTCGTGTTCCCGGACCTCAACACGGGCAACAACACCTACAAGGCCGTGCAGCGCTCTGCGGGCGCGATCGCTGTGGGACCGGTGCTCCAGGGGCTCAACAAGCCGATCAACGATCTCTCCCGGGGCGCGCTGGTCGAGGACATCGTGAACACGATCGCCATCACCGCGATCCAGGCGCAGGACGCCGGCGTGACGGGGGAGAAGGCGTGAGCGTCGTCCTCATCGTCAACAGCGGATCCTCCTCATTCAAGTACCAGCTTCTTGACGTGGAGGCGGCCAGATCCCTCGCGAGCGGTCTGGTGGAGCGGATCGGGGAGCCTCAGGGCCTCGCTGCTCATACGGTGACCGTCGACGATCAGGAGGAGACCTTCGTCGAAGAGCTCGCGATCCCGGACCACGCGGCAGGCTTCACGGCGATGCTGGACGCCTTCGTCGCCCATGGGCCTTCGCTGGAGCGGAACGAGCCGCTCGCTGTCGGCCACCGGGTGGTCCATGGTGGCGCACGGTACTTCGCGCCGACGCCGATCACGCCGGAGGTGGAGCAGGGGATCGATGATCTCTCGGTGCTGGCCCCGCTGCACAATCCTGGGGCGCTTCAGGGCGTCAGGGCGGCCAAGGAGGCGTTCCCCGCCCTCCCGCACGTCGCGGTCTTCGACACCGCGTTCCACCAGACCCTGCCCCCGGAGGCGTACACCTATGCGATCGACAAGGAGCTTGCCGCCGCTCACCGGGTCCGCCGCTACGGCTTCCACGGCACCTCGCACAAGTATGTCTCCGAAGCAGCGGCCGCGTTCCTCGACCGTCCGGTCGAGGAACTGCGGCAGATCGTCTTCCATCTGGGCAACGGCGCCTCGGTGACGGCGATCGACGGCGGGTGCTCGGTGGAGACGTCGATGGGCATGACCCCGCTCGAGGGGCTCGTCATGGGAACGCGGTCCGGCGACATCGACCCTGCCGTCCTCCTCCAGCTCGCTCGGCGGGCGGGCCTATCGGTCGCCGATCTCGACGCGCTCCTCAACAAGCGCAGCGGCCTGCTCGGCCTCGCCGGGGCCTCGGACATGCGCGATGTGCAGCGCCGTGCCGCGGAGGGCGATGCGGACGCCGAGCTGGCGCTGGGGGTGTACATCCACCGGCTCCGGGCGTACGCCGGCGCCTATCTCGCACAGCTCGGCGGCGTCGACGTGATCTCCTTCACGGCGGGCGTCGGTGAGAACAATGTGCTCGTGCGTCGTGAGACGCTGGCGACGCTAGGGTTCGCGGGCATCGAGATCGATCCGGAACGGAACGAGTCGGGTGCTCGGGGGACTCGGATCATCTCCACCGACTCCTCCCGGGCGACCGTGCTGGTCGTGCCCACGAACGAGGAACTGGAGATCGGCCGGCAGACGCTCCAGGTCGCGCTCCGGAGCTGAGAACGCGAAGGCCGGTCGGGTGACTGGTGCCCTCTGATGGGCTCAGGGAACGGGCCGGCCGGGAGGGGGCACGGGGCGGAGAGGAGCACGATGAGAGAGGTCTCACGACGTGGAGTAGCGCTCTCGGTCGCACTCAGCCTCGTCGCCGGGTACGTGGACGCCCTCGGCTTCATCGAGACCGGTGGGCTCTTCGTCTCCTTCATGAGCGGCAACTCGACCCAGGTCGGCGTCGAGCTGTGGGGAGGCGAGGCGGTCGCCGCCCTGCTGCCGCTCGCGCTGGTCGGGAGCTTCGTGCTCGGCGTGACGGGTGGAGCGCTGGTCGCCGGCGCGGAGGGGCGGCGCCGAGGCTTCGTCGTGGGAGCGGCAGCGGTGGCGGTCGCCGTGAGCGCCACCCTCGGACTCGCGGAGACCGGTGCGCCGTGGCGGTTCGCGCTGCTCGCACTCGCGATGGGCTCGCTCAACACGCTCTATCTTGCCGAGGGACGGGCGCGGGTCGCGATCACTTACGCCACCGGCACCCTGGTCAGTCTCGGACTCGCCATCGCTGCGCTGGTCACCGGCCGTGACCGTCGTGCCTGGCGCCGGCCGCTCTTGCTGTGGAGTGCTCTGGCGGCAGGCGCGGTCATCGGTGCCGCTGCCCACCGGTGGACGGCGGCGGGTGCGCTCGTGGCGGCGGCGCTCGCCCTGGGCGTCCTTGCTGCCGGGATCGTGGTCATGGCGCGCCCGCGTTCCATTCGTGCCGAGCGGTGACGGCGCGACATGTGGAGTGGCGGTGCGCAGCAGATGTGGTGGGCGATACCGGACTCGAACCGATGACCTCTTCCGTGTGAAGGAAGCGCGCTACCAACTGCGCCAATCGCCCTCAGGGTGTTTCTGTCGTGCCCCTGCGGCACAGGTAACGAGCATACCCGATCCGCAGCGAGCGTCCGACACGTCGGTGTCCCGGGCGTGCCGTGCGACGGAAGCGGAGACACGCCCGACGACGGGGATCGGTTTGGCGAAGCGCTCAACCTCGGCTAATGTATTTCAAGTGCCCGGGACGCCGGGGACGAACGCGGATGTAGCGCAGTTGGTAGCGCATCACCTTGCCAAGGTGAGGGTCGCGAGTTCGAGTCTCGTCATCCGCTCGAGTGCAGGGATTCCTTCGGGAATCTCGGCATGTGGGTTCGAATCCACCTCGCGGTGGCGTGGCCGAGAGGCTAGGCACCGGCCTGCAAAGCCGTTTACACGGGTTCGAATCCCGTCGCCACCTCTCTGCACAACTGAATAGCCCAGACGGGCGCGATTGGCGCAGCGGTAGCGCGCTTCCCTGACACGGAAGAGGTCACTGGTTCGATCCCAGTATCGCGCACTTCAGAAAACCCCTGATCATCAGGGGTTTTCGTGCGTCTGAAGGTGCGAAAGTGGCTCGCCGTGGGGCCCATGTGGGACCGCTTCTCGGCACGCAAGGGCCATCGCAGCCGTTCTGGGCGCGGAATCTCGCTCGTTTCGACCGCGACAGGGCAGCGTACCAATCAGCAGACTCTCGTCGCTCACCGCGGTGGAGGTTCCCCTCGTCGTCCGCTCGACGGTTCCGCAGCGCACTCACCGTCCTATCTCGTCCAGCGGGATCAGCTGAGCCCCGCCCTGGCCGAGCACGATGGGCATGGCGACGAGGATCAGGACGATGCTGACCAGCGGCACGACCGCGGCCGTGATGAGCTGCGATCGCCGCTCCTGACCCTCAGCTCTGCGCGCGCCGACGACGCTGAGGATGATCGCGACCAGCATGAGTACGGCCCAGACGACGAAGAAGAGCACGCCCACCGCGATCCCCAGGTCGGCCTCGTCATCCCACGACGACGACGCCCAGAACCGTCCGTCGCTCCATACGAGCCCGGACATCCCGAGCCACCAGAGCCCGATGCCCGCCGCGATCGTGCCGAAGCCCCCGCATAGCAGCGCGCCGATGCCTCGACCATCGGCGCGTGTGGATTGGGACGTGGTCTCATCGGACGTGTTCGTCATGACCTCATCCTTGCAATATACGAAGCCGAGAAACAGCGCGACCCTGGCTTTCTGATGCACCGGTCGAACTAGGCATCCGCGTAGAGGCGCGAGAGCGACCACTCCGCGCAGAGGTTGCCGGCACTCGACCGCGGAGTTCATGCGCCCTTGATCCTCCAGGTTGCGCTCGGCGTGCAGACGGCCGACATCGCGACGGCTTTCGCGCTGCCCACTGCGACACTCGCGAAGCGGCTCGTCCGTGCCAAACAGAAGCTGCGCGCCAATCGTGTCTCATTCGAGATCCCCGAAGGCATCCCCTCCGAACGGATCGCGGCCGTGCTCGACGCGATCTACGCCGCCTACTCCGTGGAGTGGCTGCGGATACCTCCGGATGGTGCTGTCGACCTCTTGATCGAACACGCGATCCACGCCAGCTAGCTACTTCTGGCCGCAATGCCGGACAACCATGAAGTGCGCGGACTCGCAGCGCTCCTGCTCTACCTGCACTCCCGTGGCAGCGCGCGACTCAAAGACGGCGCGCTCGTTCCGCTCGACGAGCAAGACCCGAAGCTCTGGGATCACCACCTCATGCGCACGGCCGAGACGATCCTCCGCGACGGCATGAACGGCGACGCTCCGCGAAGGCCAGGGCCCTACGAGCTACAAGCGGTCATTCAGAGCGCACACGCCTCTCGGGCACGCGACGGGCGCACGCTGTGGGACACGATCGTCCAGCTCTACGACGTACTCGTGCTGGTCACTCCCAGCAGAGGAGCCGCCGTTGCCCGCGCAGCGGCGATCGGACAAGCCGACACACCGGCAGCCGGCCTCACAGTGCTCTACACGCTCATCGACGAGGACCCGGCACTGGCGACCTTCCAGCCGTACCACGCGACACGCGCCGCTTTGCTCCGCGATTCGGGAGCTCTTGAAGAGCAGTATCAGGACGCGCTCGAGCGGCCATCAACCTCTGTGCCCACCCGCCGAGCAGGCGCTATCTCGTCGGCCTCCGGCAGGCGAAGGAGCGGCGTTCCGGATGGGTGGCACCCCCTCACACGCAGTCAGGCGAGGGGGTGCCAGGCGAGTCAGTCGGTGACCTTCGACGGGGCGACCGCCTTCGCCAGGTGATCGGCCTGATGACGGTGCCCTACCGTCTCGTAGCCGACTATGACGATCACGGGGGCGAGCACGACCACGATGATGCCGATCGCGATGTCCGTTCCTGCGGCGACGAGCGCGACCGCGGCGACGAGCGCGATGATCGCTCCGACGGCAAGGCCGATGTGCAACGTGTCGACCTGACGGAGCAGCATCCCGTAGAGGAGGAACAAGGCGGTGAGGAAGATCCCCACCGGGATCACCAGTGTGAGAAGCGCCGCGGTGTGGTCGATCGTGGCAGCGCCCTCGATCGAGTAGGCCGCCACGTGGAGCCCCGCACCGGCGGCGGCGACCGAGGCGAAGAGGAAGATGTGGCCGTATCCCCAGAGGAATCCCCGCTCTCGGTGGGCGGACAGCACCTCGGCGGACGGCATGGTGAAGTACAGCCACCAGAGCGCGAACGCGAGCGCCGTCCCGCCGAACGCGACCGCGCCGGCTTCCCAGCTCCACCCCTGCTCCTCGACGACCGCGGAGATCGCGATGATGGTGCCCAGCACCACTTCTCCCAGCGTGATGATGATCAGCAGGCTGTATCGCTCGGCGATATGGTGCGGATGCCAGGGCGTGTTGCCGCCGACGCGCTCCGCGATCACCGGCACGAGCATCTCGAAGATCGCGGCGATCGCGCTCAGGCCCACCATCACCGGGATCGGAGGGTTGATGAAGATGAGGACGACCCAGTAGACCTGCGCGATCGCGATCAGCAGCGCGTAGAGGCGTGCCGTCGTCCGATGCGCCGGGTTGTCGTGAGCGACGCGCAGCCAGAGCGCGATCGTTGACAGGCGCATCACCACGTAGCCGGCGACGACCACGGCATTGTCGATATGGGCGCCTTCCTCGATCGAGGTGAAGAGCGCCGGCATCCCCAGTGCCATGATCAGCACGCCCATCATCTGGACCATCGTCGCGATCCGGAAGAAGACGTCGTCGTTGTCGAACGCCGAGGCGAGCCAGCTGAAGTTGATCCAGGCCCAGCAGATCGCGAACATCGCGAAGGCGAAGGCGCCGATCGCGGGCCCGTAGTGGCCGACTGACAGCAGGTGCGCCATCTGGGTGCCGGCCTGGCTGAAGGCCACCACGAGGGTGAGGTCGTAGAGGAGCTCCAGCGGGCTCGCGGCGCGATGGGGCTCGTGCGGATCGCGTCCCACCATGCGCCGCAGGCGGTGCTCCCGTCCGGTCAGAGAGGTCGTGCTCATGCGAGTAGCCTAGAGGCGACCCCGGATGGAGAGTTTCTGTGCCTGAAATCGACTCGTCGAGTACTCGCGACGGCTTCGCCCTGTTCCCCGATCGTTCCGTCGTCGCCATGCGTGTCAACGGGGTGCTGAAGGACCTCGCGACGACGGTCGCAGACGGCGACGAGGTCGAGGCGGTCACGATCGAGAGCCCGGACGGACTGAACATCCTGCGGCATTCGGCAGCTCACGTCCTCGCCCAGGCGGTGCAAAGGATCAAGCCTCAGGCGAACTTGGGCATCGGCCCGCCCATCGTCGACGGCTTCTACTACGACTTCGGCGTCGAGACGCCCTTCACCCCGGACGACGTCAAGGCGATCTCCAAGGAGATGCAGCGGATCGTTCGCGAAGGGCAGCGGTTCGTCCGCCGCGTCGTGACGGATGACGAGGCGCGCGAAGAGCTCCGCGACGAGCCGTTCAAGCTCGAGCTCATCGGCCTCAAGGGAGGCAAGGAGGCGGCAGAGGGCGCCTCGGTCGAGGTCGGCGAGGGGGAGCTGACGATCTACGACAACGTGACCCGTGACGGCGAGGTGGTGTGGAAGGACCTCTGCCGAGGTCCGCATCTTCCGAGCACCCGCATGATCGGCAACGGCTGGGATCTCACACGCATCGCCGGTGCGTACTGGCGCGGGAGCGAGAAGAACCCCCAGCTGCAGCGCATCTACGGCACCGCGTGGCCGACGAAGGACGAGCTTCGCGCCTACCAGCAGCGGCTGGAGGAGGCGGCGAAGCGCGACCACCGGCGCCTGGGCAAGGAGCTTGACCTGTTCTCCTTCCCGGACGAGCTGGGCTCGGGCATGTCGGTGTGGCACCCGCGCGGAGGGATCGTCCGCGGCGAGATGGAGCAGCACGCGCGCCGTCGGCACATCGAGGGCGGCTACACCTACGTGTACACGCCGCACATCTCGAAGGAAGACCTGTTCTGGCAGTCGAACCACCTCGTCAACTACAAGGACGACATGTTCCCGCCGATGCGGATGGACGAGGAGCGGGACGAGGAGGGAAACGTCACCCGGAAGGGGGTCGACTACTACCTCAAGCCGATGAACTGCCCGATGCACATCCTCATCTACAAGGAGCGCGCGCGCAGCTACCGGGACCTCCCGCTCCGTCTCGCCGAGAACGGGACGGTCTACCGCTACGAGCTCTCCGGCGCCTTGCACGGGCTCACGCGCGTTCGTGGTTTCACCCAGGACGACTCCCACCTCTTCGTCGCCCCGGACCGTCTGCAGGAGGAGGTGGGGAAGGTCCTGGAGTTCATCATCACGATGCTGCGGGACTTCGGCCTGACCGATTTCGAGCTCGAGCTGTCGATGCGCGACGACGAGAAGGACAAGTGGATCGGCTCCGAGGAGTTCTGGGAGTCTTCGACCGATGCCCTGCGACAGGTAGCCCTGGCCAGCGGGCTGAAGCTCACCGAGGTCCCGGGTGAGGCCGCCTTCTACGGCCCCAAGATCGACCTCAAGACCACCGACGCGATCGGTCGTGTCTGGCAGCTGTCGACGGTCCAGGTCGACCCGAACCTCCCCGAGCGTTTCGGACTCGAGTTCACCGACCGGGACGGCCAGAAGAAGCGTCCCATCATGATCCACCGCGCGCTGTTCGGGTCGATCGAGCGCTTCTTCGCGATCCTGCTCGAGCACTATGCCGGCGACTTCCCGCTGTGGCTGTCTCCCGTGCAGGTCGTGGGCGTGCCCGTCGCCGAGGAGTATGCCGAGTACCTCGACGACGCGGTCGCCGCGTTCCGCGCCGTCGGGGTGCGCGCCGAGGTCGACCACTCCGACGATCGGATGCAGAAGAAGATCCGCACCCACACGACGGGCAAGGTGCCGCTCATCCTCATCGCGGGGGAGCAGGACCGTGCGGCCGGAACCGTGTCCTTCCGCTTCCGCGACGGGTCGCAGGAGAACGGCGTCCCGCTCATGGACGCCGTGGAACGTGTCCGTCGGGCGATCTCCTCTCACGCCCTCGTGCAGACGTCCGGGGACCTGGCGTGACGACGGGGGAACAGGGCGCCGAGGTCCCGGGCCCCGGTTCCCTGGAGGAGGAGGCGGCGACGCTCGCCGGGGTTCCGGACGAGTTCCAGCGGCTGTGGACCCCGCATCGGATGGCTTACATCCAGGCCGGCCCGGAGCCGCTTCGCGAGGAGTGCCCGTTCTGTGAGGCGCCGAAGCACGACGATGCGGATCGGCTGATCGTCGCGCGTGGCGAGACCGCCTATGTGCTGCTCAACCTCTTCCCCTACAACTCCGGCCACATCCTCGTCTGCCCGTACCGACACATCGCCACCTATGATCAGGCGACGGCGGAGGAGGTGGCCGAGATCGGCGCGCTGACGCAGACGGCGATGCGGGTCCTCGGCGAGGTCTCACGCTGCGACGGCTTCAACATCGGGATGAACCAGGGTGCCGTCGCCGGAGCAGGGGTGGACGCCCATCTGCACCAGCACATCGTGCCGCGCTGGCGTTCTGACGCGAACTTCTTCCCCATCATCGCCAAGACCAAGGCGCTGCCGCAGCTTCTGGGAGAGGTCCGCTCGACGCTCGCTCAGGCTTGGCCTCGCTGATCGCCCTCGGAGGCCGGAGGCCGGAGGGCGAGCGGCGCGTTCAGCGCACCTTGCGCGCGGTGAACTGCAGCGGCGGGTTCGCGTAGGCGTCCTGGGACTCCACGAGCCGGAGCTCGCGCTCTCCCGATTCGAGCGTGTTCTTCAGCAGTTCGAAGACGCTCGAAACCGTCAGCTCCAGTGCGCTCTTGGCGTCGCGGGCGCTCACGTAGTGGGCCGAGAACAGAGCTGCGGTGACGTCTCCCGAGCCGTTCGCCTTCATCGGCAGATGCGGTGTGGCGACGAGCCATGCGCCGGCGTCATCGACGGCGAGCATCTCGAGCGTCCCCTCCTCGCGGTCAGGACGCTCGACGCTCGTGACGAGCACGGTGCGCGGTCCCATCGCTCTGGCGGCGTCCGCCGAGGCCAGGGTGCTCTCCAACGTGTCAGGGGTCGTGCCCGTGAGGTAGCCGAGCTCGAACTGGTTCGGGGTGATGATGTCTGCGACCGGCACCACCCTGTCGCGCAGGAGGTCGGGGATCGCGGGGGCGACGAAGCATCCGGACTTCGCGTTGCCCATCACTGGATCGCACGCGTACATCGCCGCGGGGTTCGCGGCCTTCACCCGGGCGACGGCGTCGATGATGACCTCGGCGATGCCCTCGCCGCCCTGATACCCCGAGAGCACTGCGTCGATCTGCCCGAAGACGCCGCGTTCCTCGACGCCGGTCAGCACCTCACGCACATCCGCGGGGTCGATCATCGGGCCGCGCCATGCGCCGTAGCCGGTGTGGTTCGAGAAGTTCACCGTGTAGACGGGCAGGACCTCGACGCCGATGCGCTGCAGGGGGAAGACCGCCGCAGAATTGCCGACATGGCCGTAGGCGACGGCGGACTGGATCGAGAGGATCTTCATCCCTCGATCCTCGCACCTCGGAGACGACCAGCGGATCGCGACGCGGAGAGAGGAGGGACTTTGTCCGGATACGCCTGAGTCAGGATATCATTTGGCCTATGACAAATAACGAGACGGGTACCGGTCGAGTGAAGCGTGGTCTTGCGGAGATGCTCAAGGGTGGTGTGATCATGGACGTCGTCACCCCGGAGCAGGCGAGGATCGCGGAGGACGCCGGCGCGGTCGCTGTCATGGCGCTCGAACGGGTCCCTGCGGACATCCGGGCGCAGGGCGGTGTCTCGCGGATGAGCGATCCGGACATGATCGACGGCATCATCGATGCGGTGTCGATCCCGGTGATGGCCAAAGCGCGGATCGGGCACTTCGTCGAGGCGCAGGTGCTGCAAGAGCTCGGCGTCGACTACATCGACGAGTCCGAGGTGCTGTCGCCGGCCGACTATGTGAACCACATCGACAAGTGGGGCTTCACCGTGCCGTTCGTCTGCGGGGCCACGAACCTCGGCGAGGCGCTGCGTCGTATCACGGAAGGCGCCGCGATGATCCGTTCCAAGGGCGAGGCCGGAACCGGTGACGTGTCTGAGGCCATGGGGCACATCCGTACGATCCGCGGCGAGATCGCTCGGCTGGGATCGCTGTCGAAGGACGAGCTCTACGTCGCGGCCAAGGAGCTGCAAGCGCCGTTCGAGCTCGTCGCCGAGGTCGCCGAACGTGGCGCATTGCCGGTCGTGATGTTCGTCGCCGGGGGAGTGGCGACGCCCGCCGACGCCGCCATGATGATGCAGCTCGGCGCGGACGGCGTTTTCGTCGGCTCCGGGATCTTCAAGTCGGGCGACCCTGTCGCCCGTGCGGCAGCGATCGTGAAGGCGACGGCGGCCTACGACGACCCGGGCGTGATCGCGCAGGTCTCCCGGGGGCTCGGCGAGGCGATGGTCGGCATCAACGTCGCGGACCTCCCCGCGCCGCACCGGTTGGCGGAGCGCGGCTGGTGAGGTCGCACCTCCGCGTCGGTGTGCTGGCGCTGCAGGGGGACGTCCGCGAGCACGCAGGGGTGCTGACGGCGCTCGGCGCGGAGGCTATCCCGGTGCGACGGCCGGAACAGCTGGCGGGACTCGATGCGCTGGTGCTGCCCGGTGGGGAATCGAGCGTGATCGACAAGCTGTCCCGGATCTTCGGGCTCCGGGAGCCGATCCGGGCGGCGATCGCGACAGGCCTGCCGGTCTACGGCACCTGTGCCGGGCTCATCCTGCTCGCCGATGAGGTCGAGGGCGCGATCACGGGGCAGCGGACGTTCGGCGGGATCGACGTGACCGTGGCCCGCAACGCGTTCGGCGGGCAAGTGGAGTCCTTCGAGACCCGGCTCGTGGTGGAGGGGATCGAGGGGGAGGTCGAGGCGACATTCATCCGCGCGCCGCTCATCACCCGCGTCGGCGACAGAGCGAAGGCGATCGCGACTCTGCCCGGAGGCGGCGTGGTCGGTGTCGCACAGGGCAGTCTTCTCGGCACCTCCTTCCATCCGGAGATGAACGGCGAGGTCCGTCTGCACGAGCGGCTTCTGGAGCTCGCTCGTGCTCGTGTGTGAGAGGGAGCAGAGGAGGCGGGTCGTAGAATGGACGACGCCCTCTCGGCAGCGGGGGCGAGAGACACGAGCGGAGACATATGTCCGGGCACTCCAAATGGGCGACCACGAAGCACAAGAAGGCCGTCATCGACGCGCGTCGTGCGAAGTCGTGGGCCAAGCTCATCAAGAACATCGAGGTCGCGGCGAAGCTCGGCGGCCCCGACCTGCAGGGCAACCCGACGCTCTTCGACGCCGTCCTCAAGGCGAAGAAGACCTCGGTCCCGAAGGACAACATCGACCGTGCGATCAAGCGCGGAGCCGGCATCGGCGGCGAGTCGGTCGAGTACACCTCGATCATGTACGAGGGCTACGGCCCGAACGGGGTGGCGCTGCTCATCGAGTGCCTCACCGACAACAAGAATCGAGCGGCGGCCGAGGTGCGCACCGCACTCAGCCGGAACGGCGGAACGCTCGCTGACCCTGGCAGCGTCGCGTACAACTTCACGCGCAAGGGCGTGATCGTCGTCGGCGCCGAGGGCACGACCGAGGACGACGTGATGATGGCGGTCCTCGAGGCGGGCGCCGAGGAGGTCGAGCCCCACGCCGAGGGCTTCGAGGTCGTCACCGAGGCCACCGACCTGGTCACCGTCCGCAGCGCGTTGCAGGAGGCAGGCATCGACTACGAGTCCGCCGACGTCGAGTTCGTCCCGAACCTCAAGGTCGATGTGGACGCCGAGACCGCGCGCAAGGTCTTCCGTCTGATCGACGCGCTCGAAGACAGCGACGACGTGCAGAACGTGTATGCGAACTTCGACCTCTCCGCCGAGGTGCAGGCCGAGCTCGAGAACGACGACTGAGCAAGCCGCAGCCCTCTTGCGGGAAGGAGGCAGCGCCGTTCCGGCCCGCTCGGCGGTTCGGCGGCCTCCCTGTCTTCAGCACGCATAGCCTGAGAGGGTGAAGCACCTCGCCAGCCGTCGTGTCCTCGGGATCGATCCCGGGCTGACCCGGTGCGGCGTAGGGGTCGTGGACGTGGATGCGGCTCGTCGCGGCACGCTCGTGCACGTGGAGGTCATCAGGACCCCGGTCGACGCCCCGGTAGGAGAGAGGCTCGCTGCCGTCGCGGCCGGCATTCGTGGGGTGATCACGATGCACGCGCCAGACGCCGTGGCCGTCGAGCGCGTGTTCGCGCAGCAGAACCGGCAGACGGTCATGGGCACCGCCCAGGCGAGCGGCGTCGCGCTGCTCGTGGCCGCCGAGGCCGGTCTTCCGACCGCGACCCATACGCCGAGCGAAGTCAAGGCCGCGGTCACCGGCTACGGGTCGGCGGACAAGCGTCAGGTGCAGGCCATGATCGCGCGCATCCTGCGCCTGGAGGAGCCGCCCCAGCCGCCGGACGCGGCGGACGCCCTCGCCGTGGCCCTCTGTCACGCCTGGCGAGGGGACGCCGTCACCGCGGAGAACGGTGCGCTGACTCCGGCTCAGAAGGCATGGGCCGACGCCGAGCGTGTCGCTCGAACATACATACGAGCCCGCGCCTAGGGTGGAGGCATGATCTCCTCCCTCCGCGGCATCGTGCTCGCGACGAGCGTCGATTCCGTCGTGATCGAAGTGGGCGGTGTGGGCTTCTCCGTGGCGGTACCCGGCGATGTCGCGCATACAGCGCGCCGAGGGGAGGAGCTGCGCCTGCACACCTCGCTGATCGTGCGCGAGGACGCGCTCTCGCTCTTCGGGTTCGCCGCTTCGGAGGAGCTCGAGGTCTTCGGGCATCTCCTCAGCGTGACCGGCGTGGGCCCCAAGTCCGCGCTCGGCGTGCTGTCCCACCTCTCGGTGGATCAGATCGCCGCCGCGGTGGCCGCCGACGACGACGCCCCGTTCCGGCGAGTGTCGGGCATCGGACCGAAGACGGCCAAGCTCATCGTCGTGCAGCTCGCGGGCAAGCTCCAGCGGCCCGCCGTCGCCCCGGTCGCGACGGATCTTCCCACCGCGATTGCCCGGCAGCTGATCGAGGCATTGGTCGGACTCGGCTGGTCCGAGAAGATCGCGGCCGAGGCCGCCGAGCGTAGCGCCGCTGAGGCGAGCGAGACCGAACGCGCCTCGGTCGCACTCCTGCTGCGTCGCACGCTCGCAACGCTCGGTCCGGCACAGCCGTCAGGGCAGGCGGCGAAGGGGAGCGGTCGTGGCTGAGGTCCCTGACTCCGGCGAAGCGCTGGACGAGGCGGAGCGCGCGCTCGAGGGCGCACTGCGGCCGGCGAGCCTCGACGAGTTCGTCGGGCAGCACAAGGTCAGAGGGCAGATGAAGCTGCTGCTCGAGGCAGCGCGTATCCAGGAGCGCCCCGCCGACCACATCCTGCTCTCCGGACCACCAGGACTGGGCAAGACCACCCTCGCGATGATCGTCGCGCATGAGAGCGGTCGCCCTCTGCGTCTCTCCAGCGGGCCGGCGATCCAGCATGCCGGCGACCTCGCCGCCCTGCTGTCGAGCCTGACTCCAGGAGAAGTGCTCTTCATCGATGAGATCCACCGGATGGCACGATCGGCCGAGGAGATGCTCTACCTCGCGATGGAGGACTTCCGGATCGACATCATGGTCGGAAAGGGCGCTGGCGCCACGAGCATCCCGCTGGAGCTCGCTCCGTTCACGCTCGTCGGGGCGACGACCCGATCCGGTCTGCTGCCGAACCCGCTTCGGGACCGCTTCGGTTTCACCGCACACCTGGAGTACTACGAGCCTGGCGAACTGGAAGAGGTCGTGGCCCGCTCGTCGGTCGTGTTGGGGGTCGACGTGCCTTCCGCGGCACGGGAGGAGATCGCGCGGCGTTCCCGGGGCACGCCGCGCATCGCGAACCGCCTTCTCCGGCGAGTGCGGGACTATGCCCTCGTGCATGGGGCCGGCGCCTCCGCGTCGATCGCAGACGTCCGGGCGGCGCTGGAGCTCTACGACGTCGACCCTCTGGGACTGGACCGTCTCGACCGGGCCGTTCTGGATGCCCTGGTGCGGCGCTTCCGCGGGGGGCCGGTGGGTCTCAGCACCCTGGCCGTGTCGGTCGGCGAGGAGCCGGATACCGTCGAGAGCGTGGTGGAGCCCTATCTCGTGCGGATCGGGTTCATGGGGCGTACCCCGAGAGGGCGGAT
Source organism: Microbacterium sp. S308A+ (assembly GCF_049800815.1). Classification (NCBI taxonomy): domain Bacteria; kingdom Bacillati; phylum Actinomycetota; class Actinomycetes; order Micrococcales; family Microbacteriaceae; genus Microbacterium; species Microbacterium sp. S308A+. The sequence goes on from NZ_JBNAFT010000001.1 coordinate 333,572, forward strand.
CGCGATGCCCGTGGCGTACGCTCATCTCGGGATCTCTCATCCCGAGGGTGCGGCATTGTTCGATGACCTATAATCACTGAGAACTTCCCCTCCTCGTGTCGCCGCTCTCTCGGTGCGCGCCCGTCATCGAAAGGCACAGCCCGGTATGGAATTCGGCACCTTCATCTCTCAGTACGGTCTCTTCTTCGTCCTCGCCATCCTGCTGGTCTTCATGATCTTCAGCACGCGCCGTCGCACGCAGCGCATGAAGCAGGAGCAGGAGGAGAAGGCGAAGCAGACCGTCCCGGGCGCTCGCGTGCTCCTCCAGGGCGGCCTCTACGGCACGATCGTCGACTTCGACGCGGAGAACCTCGATCAGCCGGCCCGTGTCGAGATCGCTCCCGGCGTCGTCATCGAGGTGCACTCGCAGGCGATCCTGCGCATCGTCACCGACGAGGCACCCGCGGACCAGGCGCCCGCTCCGCTCGACGACACGGTGACGCCTCTCGACGAGCGCGATCTTCCGGCCGCACCGAAGGCGGACGCGCCCGACGTCACCATCGAGACGGCCGAGGAGACCCGTGCGCGCCTCGAGCGCGACGGCGACGGCAGCAAGTAACACGCTGGTCCCCGACAGAAAGCTCTGATCCTTCGTGGCTTCATCCTCTCCCGTCAAGCACGCCTGGCGGGTTCTCATCGGTCTGCTGGTCGTGACCGGCGTCCTCTTCGGCGTCAACGCCCTCGGCGTGTACGTCTTCCAGAAGAGCTCTTGGACGCCGGAGCTGGCGCTGGACCTTCAGGGCGGCACGCAGATCATCCTCAGCGCGCAGACGCCCGACGGGAAGGACCCCGCGCAGGACCAGCTGGACCAGGCCCGGTTGATCATCAGTCAGCGCGTGGACGCCTCCGGCGTCGGCGAGGCAGACATCACCACCGAGGGCGGGCGCAACATCGTCGTCCAGATCCCCGGCAAGGTCGACGACGAGACACGGAACCGTATCGAGAAGAGCGCGAAGCTCGAGCTGCGAGCGGTCCTCGCCGCGACGAACCCGGCGACGAGCTTCGTCGGAGAGGACGGCAAAGAGACGCCTTATCCGACTCCCGACCCCTCGCTGCCCGCGACGCCCACCGCCACGCCGACGGACGGCAGCGACCTGTCGTGGATCACCCCGAGGCTGCAGGCCGAGCTCCTCTCCTATGACTGCGCCACGGCGCGGAAAGACCCGGCCGGCGCGCCGGCCGACCAGCCGCTGATCGCCTGCGATCCATCCGGCCAGGTCAAATACCTCCTGGGACCGGTCGAGCTCGACGGAAACTCCATCACGGACGCGACGAACGGCCGGGAGCAGGACTCGGGCCAGTGGACGGTCAACCTGTCGTTCGACGACAAGGGGACCAAGGCCTTCGGCGACGTCAGCAAGCGCCTCTACGCCTACAAGGGCCAGGGGCTCAGCCCGTGGGACCAGTTCGCCTTCGTGCTGGACGGCTCGGTGATCTCGGCGCCAGCGATGAACGGCATCATCCTCAACGGCAAGCCCAGCATCAGCGGGAGCTTCACCCAAGAGAGCTCCAAGAGCCTCGCCGACCAGCTTCGTTACGGAGCCCTTCCGCTGAGCTTCACGGTGGAGAGCTCCGACACCGTGTCGGCGACCCTCGGATCGCAACAGCTCCAGATCGGCCTCATCACGGGGCTCATCGGCCTGGCGCTCGTGGCCATCTACTCGCTGTTCAGCTATCGAGCGCTCGGCTTCGTCATCATCGCCTCGATCGGCGTGATGGCGGTGCTGACCTATGTGATCGTCTGCATCCTCGCCTGGCGCATGGGCTTCCGTCTCTCGCTCGCCGGGGTCGCGGGCCTCATCGTCTCTATCGGCTTCACCGCCGACTCGTTCATCGTCTACTTCGAGCGGATCAGGGACGAGCTGCGCGACGGCAAGTCCATCACCGGCGCGGTGGAGGACGGTTGGGCGCGGGCCAAGCGCACGATCTACATCTCCAAGTCGATCAACGTGCTCGCCGCCGTGGTGCTGTATATCCTCGCCGACGCGACGGTGAAGGGCTTCGCGTTCACGCTCGGTCTCACGACGCTGATCGACGTGTTCATCTTCGTGATCTTCACACACCCCGTCATGCAGTTGCTCGCCCGTACACGGTTCTTCGGGGAGGGTCACCGGCTGTCGGGAATGGATCCCGAGTCGCTCGGCGCGGTCTACCGCACTCGCACGCAGTATCGGAGCGTCGCGGCGGGGACCACGGGGAAGGCTGCGCGCGCGAGCCGTTCGCGAGGCGAGGCGGAACGGCGTCAGACCATCGCGGAGCGCAAGCGCGCCGAAGCCACGACGAACGACAGATCCGGCGAGACCGGAACGGGAGGCGACGCCTGATGCGTTCCATGAACCAGTTCGGCAACGACCTCTACTCGGGGAAGACCTCCTTCCCGTTCGTGGGCAGACGGCGACTGTGGTTCGTCATCGCCATCCTTCTCGTCATCGGCTCGGCACTCGTGCCGCTCTTCCGGCCGATCCAGTTCTCGATCGAGTTCACGGGCGGATCGCAGTTCACGGTCGAGAGTCCCGCGAGCACGGACCAGGGCCTCGCCGGCGAGGCGGTGCGATCGGTCGTCCCTGGCGCAGCGACCAAGGTCACCACCGTCGGAGGCCGGGACATCCGCGTGCAGACCGACCAGATGACGGACACGGAGACCCGGGAGGTCGCCGCCGCCCTCGCCGAGGCATATGGCGTCGAGGCCGAGGCCATCAGCCCGTCCTACATCGGTCCCAGCTGGGGAGAGAGCGTCACCCGCCAATCCCTGTGGGGCCTGGCGATCTTCCTTGCGCTGACCTTCCTCATCCTCGCGTTCTACTTCCGCACCTGGAAGATGTCGGCAGCCGCGATCCTCGGTCTGCTCGACGTGCTCGTGATCACCATAGGCGTGTATGCGCTGGCCGGGTTCGAGATCTCGCCGGCGGCGGTGATCGGCTTCCTCACCATCCTCGCGTATTCGCTCTACGACACCACCGTCGTGTTCGACAAGATCAGGGAGAACACGACAGAAGAGGGCGAGCATTCGTCGAGGACGTTCGGGGAATCGGTGAACCTCGCGGTGAACCAGACGCTCGTGCGGTCGATCAACACCTCGATCGTCGCGGCGCTTCCGGTCGGCGCGATCCTCTTCATCGGCGCTTTCTGGCTGGGGGCGGCGACGCTGACCGACATCTCGTTGTCGATCTTCGTGGGCATCCTTGTCGCCACCTACTCCACGCTGTTCGTCGCTGCTCCGCTCTACTCGCTGTTCCGCGAGAACGAGAAGCCGATCGCCGAGCATGACAAGCGGGTCCTCGCGGCTCGGGAGCGTGCGGTCACGACGGCTCAGGCCTGAACGGTGGCGACGGTCCCGGCCTCGCATCGCGCGCGTAGGATGATCTCCTCGGGGGAGGAGGCCGGATGAGTGAGACCAGTGCCGTCCAGGGGTCGAGCCTGCGTCGACTGGTGCCGCGGATCTTCTCGCGCGCGCCGCGGATCAACGACCTCGACAACCTCGTCCGCACGGTGCGGCAGAACCATCCGCGCGGGGACCTCGCCATCATCGAGCGTGCCTACGCCGTCGCGGCGGAGAAGCACGAGGGGCAGAAGCGTCAGAGCGGAGAGCCCTACATCACCCATCCGCTGGCGGTGGCGCAGATCCTCGCCGAGCTCGGCCTCGGGCCTCGCGCGATCGCGGCAGCGCTTCTGCACGACACGGTCGAGGACACCGGCTACGCGCTGACCGAGCTGACCGCGACCTTCGGCGACGAGGTCGCGATGCTCGTCGACGGCGTGACCAAGCTCGACAAGGTCAAGTACGGCGAGAGCGCGCAGGCCGAGACGGTGCGCAAGATGATCGTCGCGATGTCCAAAGACATCCGAGTGCTGATCATCAAGCTCGCCGACCGACTCCACAACGCTCGCACCTGGGGCTTCGTGCCGCCGGAGAAGGCGGCACGGAAGGCCACCGAGACGCTCGAGATCTATGCGCCGCTCGCGCATCGCCTCGGGATCCAGGCGATCAAGTCCGAGCTCGAGGACCTTTCCTTCGCCGTGCTGCACCCGAAGATCTACGCCGAGATCGACAGTCTCATCACGCAGCGTACCCCGCAGCGCGACAAGTACATCCGCGAGGTCGTCGAGGCGGTCGAGTCAGATCTCCGTGACCTCCGCATCCGTGGGAAGGTCGCGGGCCGCCCCAAGCAGATGTACTCGGTGTACCAGAAGATGGTGATCCGCGGTCGCGAGTTCGACGACATCTACGACCTCATCGGCATCCGCGTGCTCGTCGGCACCGTCCGCGACTGCTATGCGGTCCTCGGCGCGATCCACGCGCGGTGGACGCCGCTGCCCGGACGGTTCAAGGACTACATCGCGACGCCGAAGTTCAACCTGTACCAATCGCTGCACACGACGGTGATCGGGCCCGCAGGGCGGACGGTCGAGATCCAGATCCGCACGCACGAGATGCACCAGCAGGCCGAGTACGGCGTGGCCGCGCACTGGATGTACAAGGAGCGGATGAACGGCGGGCGCGCCGAACCGCGGGCGTCGGACACCGACATGGCCTGGCTGGCGCACATCTCCGACTGGCAGGCGGAGACCGCCGATCCCAGTGAGTTCCTCGACTCGCTGCGCTTCGAGATCGGTGCCAAGGAGGTCTACGTCTTCACCCCGAAGGGCCGGGTGATCGGGCTTCCCTCCGGCGCGACGCCGGTGGACTTCGCGTACGCGGTTCACACCGAGATCGGCCATCGCACGATGGGCGCGAAGGTCAACGGCCGCCTCGTGCCCCTGGAGACCACGCTGAAGAGCGGCGACGTGGTCGAGGTCTTCACCTCCAAGAACCCGGATGCGGGCCCGAGCCAGGACTGGCTGAGCTTCGTCAAGAGCACCAGGGCGAGGAACAAGATCCGTGGCTGGTTCACCAAGGAGCGTCGCGAGGAGGCGATCGAGCAGGGCAAGGAGGCGATCGCCCGGGCGATGCGCAGGCAGAACCTGCCCCTTCAGCGGTTGATGAGCCAGGACTCCTTCGCGGAGGTCGCCCGGCAGCTGCGCTACGAGGACGTCTCGGCGCTCTACGCAGCCGTCGGCGAAGGGCATGTGTCCACGCAATCGGTGCTGGAGAAGGTCACCGCGCTCGTCGCCGCCGGCGAGGAAGACACGAACACCGGAGCGATCGACCTTCCTGCGCGGGGACGGAGCCGTATTCCCCGGGAAGGGGATTCGGGCGTCCTCGTGCGCGGGGCGGCCGATATCCTTGTCAAGCTGGCGAAGTGCTGCACACCCGTGCCAGGCGACGAGATCGTCGGCTTCGTCACCCGCGGGAGCGGAGTCTCGGTGCATCGCGCGGACTGCGTCAACGTCAAGGCGCTCTCAGCGAACAAGGACCGGCTGGTGGACGTCGAATGGGCGCCGACCACACGCAGCGTCTTCCTCGTGCAGATCCAGGTGGAGGCACTTGACCGCTCGGGACTGCTCTCCGATGTGACGCGTGTGCTCAGCGAGCATCACGTGAACATCCTCTCCGCGACGGTCTCGACGACCTCGGATCGTCTCGCGCTCAGCCGGTTCGTGTTCGAGATGGGCGACACGGTACACCTGGATCGGGTGCTGAACGCGGTCCGCCGGATCGACGCGGTCTACGACGTCTATCGCGTCACGTCGTCCTGAGCCCTGCCGCGACCTCCCGCTCGAGGCTCGCAAGCAGCTCAGCGGCCTGCGATGTCGTCGCGCCGCTGCCGGGAGGGCGGAGGAGGGAGCGGACGGTGTCGACGAGGTCGGGGCGGACGATCCCCAGTGCGACGGCCCAGGGATAGACGACGGGGCGCCGCACCGACCACCGCACGAGATCGAGCAGCGTCCGCGCGGGCGTGGCCACCGGCACCTCGCCGAGGAACAGATGATCGGCTTTGAGCGGAGTCTCGTGCAGCAGGAGCTTCTGCGAAGCCGCGAGCCGGACACGTCGTCCGGTCAGCTGGGCCTCGTGCCACGGCGGCGGGCGATCTCCTGCGCCGTGGATCCATGCCGCGCTCGGTCCGGCGAACGCGAGCCCCGGGCGTCCCTGGAGGCGACCTGCGATCGAGGCGGCGCGCAGGTGGGCGGTCTCGACACGATCGGCCGGGGCGTAGAGATCGCCGAGTTCGACGACGTCTCCGTCTAGCCGCGCCGCGCAGAGCTCCGGAAGGGAGAGGCGTTCACCGGGAACGAGGAGAGGAAGGGAGAGAAGCACACCAACAGCATGCGGGAACACCACAGGGCGGGAGTCCGAGGAGCCCCGCCCTGTGGAGAGAGCGCGATTGTGGAGGCCTGCGCTCAGCCCCCCAGCGCGTCGAGCCACGCCCGACGAGCCTCAAGCGCCTCGGTCGCACTCCTGAGCGCCTTCTCGTCGCCGGACCTCTCCGCGGCCTCGCGTTCGGCCTCCAGCTTCTCGATCGCCTCGAGCAGCTGACGGCTCATATCGTTGGAGCGAGCCTTCGTCTCCGGGTTGTTCCGTTTCCAGTCGACGTCCTCACGAGCCTTCAGCGCCTGCTCGATCACTCGCAGACGGTCGTCGAGTGCCCGTTCCTTGTCGCGCGGGAAGATCCGACCGACCTCGTCCCACTGCCGCTGGATGCGGGTGAGGAGGCTGCGGGCCTTGCCCAGGTTCGGTTCGTCCGCGACGGCCTTGGCCTCTTCGAGCAGTGCTTCCCTCGCCTCGATGTGGGGCGCCGATTCGGCCTGCTCCGCCGCGCTCTGCTCGGCACGTGCCGCGTACAGCGCGTCTCCGGCGGCCTTGAACTTCGCCCACAGGGCGTCGTCGGCCTTTCGTCCCGCCCGGCCTGCGGCCTTCCACTCGTCCAGGAGCCCGCGGTAGGCAGGGATGCCGTCGACACCACGCGGTGCAAGGGCCTCGGCGCGCTCGACGAGGCGGGTCTTCGTCTCCCGAGCGGCCTTGTGGTTCTCGTCGAGCTCGGCGTAGAACGCGCGGCGCTGGCGGTCGATCGTCGATCGGGCGTCCCGGAAACGCTTCCAGAGCTGGTTGGCCACGCCCTTGGGAAGCCGAGGGCCGTTCTGCTGCTGGCTCTGCCAAGCATCGAAGAGATCGGTGAGCTCGGCCGTGACCTGCTTCCACTGGACCGAGCTGAGGTCCTGTCCGGCGATCTCCTCTGCGCGGACCACGAGTGCAGTGCGGTCGGCGATCGCCTGCTCAAGAGCCGCTTTCGCCTCCTCGGCCTCCGCCTCCGTCGCGTCGGCGAGCGAGGCGAGAAGCGTCTCGAGGCGTGCGCGCAGCCCCGCCAGGTCGCCGACAGCAGCAGCGTCGGTGACCTCGTTCACCAGATGACGCGCCTGCTTCACGAGATCGCTCGCGGTGGCGCCGCCGCTCTGTTGACGCTGTTCGAGTGTGCGCACCTTGAAGGCGAGGTCGTCGAACTTGCGAGCGAAGTACGCGAGCGCCTCGGCCGGAGTGCCGTCCGGGTACTGGCCGACGACGCGCCATCCGTCGCCTTCGCGGACCGAGACGGTGCCGTCTTCCTCCGCACGGCCCCAGGCCTCCTCGTCCGCCGAGGCGGCAGAGGTCGACGGGGCTGCCGGGACGATCGGAACCGGTCGGATGGCCGACGGGGGACGAGGGACGCGCGGAGGGGTGGGAACGGGGACGTTCGTGGGCTCTTCGGCAGACACGGTGAACTCCTTGCGCGGCGTCGCCGCGGGAGGCGGAAAGGACAACGCTCAGCCTAGTACGCCCTGCTGACGGGCAGGGATGCGGCTCCGTCGTAGCGTCAGAGCACGAGGTCAGGGAGCAGGCGTCGGCGTGCCATGCTCGGTCGGCTGGGCGACGGGCGACGGGGTCGGCGAGACCGACGGAGCGGGCTCCGGCATGGTCGCCTGGGCGTGGAATGCCTGGCTGACGATCGCCGAGACCACGATGACCGCGCCGGCGACGGCGGCGACGGTGTTGTCCCGCACACGCCGCGCGATGACCCCCTTGTGCCACTGGGAACGGGCCGAGTGCGTCCGTGCGCGGTCCTGCTCGACGCGCGCGCGGCGCTCGCGGGCGTTCGTCGGGCGTCGTCCGGCCATCGGTCCTCCTGTCGAAGCTCGAACGAGCCTACCGCGAGCGTGTCGGCGCCGCCCGCTAGCCTGGAACGATGAGCTCCTCCGCGCCGCTCCTCTCGGGCCAGACGCCGCTCGCCGTGCGGATGCGGCCGGTCTCGCTCGACGAGGTCGCGGGGCAGCAGCACCTGCTCCGCCCCGGATCGCCGATCGTGACGCTCGCGGACGCGTCCGCGGCGACGGCCGCGAGCGTGTCGATGATCCTCTGGGGGCCGCCGGGGACGGGCAAGACGACCCTCGCGCAGGCGATCGCCCGGTCGTCCGGCCGTCGTTTCGTCGAGCTGTCGGCGATCACTGCCGGTGTCAAGGACGTTCGAGAGGTCATGCAGGAGGCGCTCACGCAGCGAGACCTGTATGGCCAGAGCACCATCCTCTTCCTCGACGAGATCCATCGCTTCACGAAGGCTCAACAGGACGCGCTTCTTCCCGGTGTCGAGAACGGCTGGGTGATCCTCATCGCCGCGACCACAGAGAACCCGTCGTTCTCGGTCATCTCCCCGCTGCTCTCTCGATCCTTGCTGCTCACGCTGCGACCGCTGACGGACGACGACATCGGGATGCTCGTGGACCGCGCGGTCACCGATCCGCGCGGCTTCCACGGATCGGTCGTGCTCGAGGACGACGCGCGCGCCGCCTTGATCCGCCTCGCCTCGGGCGACGGGCGCCGTGCGCTGACCGGTCTCGAGGCGGCGGCGTCGGTGGCCTCGGCTCCTGAGCGCCTCGAGGACGGCGTGTCCCCTGCGATCACCGCGGACGACGTCGCGCAGGCGGTGGATCGTGCGCTGCTGAGGTATGACCGTCAGGGTGACGAGCACTACGACGTGATCAGCGCCTTCATCAAGTCGATCCGCGGGTCGGACGTCGACGCCTCTCTGCACTATCTCGCGAGGATGATCGAAGCGGGGGAGGATCCCCGCTTCATCGCACGCCGCTTGGTGATCTCCGCGGCAGAGGATGTCGGCCTGGCCGATCCCCAAGCTCTCGGGATCGCCGTCGCCGCGGCGGACGCGGTCGCCTTCATCGGTATGCCCGAGGGGCGGATCCCGCTCGCCGAGGCCACCGTCTACCTGGCGACGACGGCCAAGTCGAACGCTGCCTACCTCGGGATCGACTCCGCGATCGCAGACGTGAGGGCGGGGGGATTCGGTCGGGTCCCCGTCCATCTGCGCGACGCCCATTACTCCGGTGCCAAGCGGCTGGGCCACGGGAAGGGGTACGTCTATCCGCACGACGCCGAGGCGGGCATCGTCTCGCAGCAGTACCTTCCGGAGGAGCTGCGGGGCCGTCGTTACTACTCGCCCAAGCAGCTCGGCGCCGAGCGTGACGTCCATGCGCGCCTGGAGAAGATCCGTCGCATCCTCGACGAGGGATGAGGGCGAAGCGATCGCCGACGTGCCGGGGTCTGGGCGCCTGATAGGATGAATCGGCTCGAAACCGTGTTTTCGGGCATCCCTCATCCCTTCGACACTCTGCGACATGCCCCGGCGTGCGCGTCGCGGAGGCGGGACCGAGGAGATACGTCCGCGAGCCGTGATGGTCACGGCCGCGTCATGGAAGGAATGCTTCGTGGTCACGAAGTCCCAGGACCGCCGCAAGGTCCGTCTCAGCCGCGCTCTCGGCGTGGCGCTCACCCCGAAGGCCGCCCGCTACCTCGAGAAGCGTCCCTACGCTCCGGGCGAGCACGGCCGCACCAAGCGCAAGGCCGACAGCGACTACGCGATCCGCCTTCGCGAGAAGCAGCGTCTGCGTGAGCAATACGGCATCCGCGAGAAGCAGCTGCGCATCCAGTTCGAGGAGGCCCGCCGCAAGGACGGTCTGACCGGTGAGAACCTCGTCGAGCAGCTTGAGATGCGTCTGGACGCGCTCGTGCTCCGTTCCGGCTTCGCTCGTACCACCGCGCAGGCCCGCCAGCTCGTCGTGCACCGGCACATCCTCGTGGACGGCCAGCTCGTCGACCGCCCGTCGTTCCGTGTGAAGCCGGGCCAGCTCATCCACGTCAAGCCGAAGAGCGAGGGCACTGAGCCCTTCCAGGTCGCCGCCGCCGGTGGTCACGCTGATGTCCTGCCTCCGGTCCCGGGCTACCTCGAGGTCGAGCTCGACAAGCTGCAGGCGCGCCTCGTCCGCCGGCCGAAGCGTGCCGAGGTCCCCGTGACCTGCGATGTGCAGCTCGTGGTCGAGTACTACGCGGCCCGCTGAGCGAGACGGACATCGACTCGGTCGCAGCGCGGCCGTCCAGGAGGCGTCGGGATTCCCCGGCGCCTCCTGGCTTTTGCGCATACGATGGATGGGCCGTGCGGTGCGGCCCGAACAAAGGTGACGACATGAAGAGCATGCTGTGGTTCCTGATCGGCGTGATCGGAGGCTTCGTCGCGGCGCACTTCTTGAACAAGGATCCGCGCGGGCATGACATCCTCAACGAGGTCGACGCGCGCATCAGCGAGTTCACCGGCATCCTCGGCGACGCCTTCCGCGAGCAGGAGGCGCGGCTCTCGTCCGCCGGGCCCGTGCCCGAGGACTGACCCGAGACCAGACACTCTTCGATCCGGCCGAGCCGGATCTTCGCTTCGAACGCAAGGAACCCTCGTACCCCTATGAAGACCGCGGAAGTCGCGCAGCGCTATCTCACCTACTTCGAGAAGAACGACCACGTCATCGTCCCCTCGGCGTCCCTGGTCAGCGACGATCCGACTCTGCTGTTCACGGTCGCGGGGATGGTCCCTTTCGTCCCTTACCTCACCGGGGTCGTGCCCGCGCCGCATTCGCGCATCGCCGACGTGCAGAAGTGCATCCGTACGAACGACATCGAAGAGGTCGGTCGCACCGCGCGCCACGGCACGTTCTTCCAGATGCTGGGCAACTGGTCGTTCGGTGACTACTTCAAGGAAGGCGCGATCCGGTATGCCTGGGAGCTGCTGACATCGTCGGAGTCCGACGGCGGCCTCGGGTTCGACGAGAAAGATCTGTGGGTCACCGTCTTCGAGACCGACGACGAGGCCGAGTCCATCTGGCGGGACGTCGTCGGGCTCAAGCCGGAGCGGATCCAGCGCCTCGGCCGCGCCGACAACTACTGGAACACCGGTCAGTCGGGCCCCGGCGGCCCCGACTCCGAGATCTTCTTCGACCGTGGGCCGAACTACGGCAAGGATGGCGGTCCCGCCGTCGACGACACGAGGTTCCTGGAGATCTGGAACCTCGTGTTCATGCAGGACTTCGTGGAGAACGTCCGAGGCAAGACCGAGTTCGACATCGTCGGGGAACTCCCGCAGAAGAACATCGACACTGGGATGGGCCTCGAGCGCGTCGCCTTCCTCAAGCAGGGCGTCGAGAACATGTACGAGATCGATCAGGTCCGCCCGGTGCTCGACCGCGCCGTCGAGCTCTCCGGTCGCCGGTACGGCGCGGATGCCCAGGACGACGTGCGCTTCCGGGTCATCGCGGACCATGTGCGCTCCTCGCTCATGCTGCTGTCCGACGGTGTACGGCCCTCGAACGAGGGCCGTGGCTACATCCTGCGCCGGCTCATGCGCCGGACGGTGCGGTCGATGCGCCTCTTGGGGGTGGACGCGCCGACCTTCCCCGAGCTGTTCGCGACCTCGCGGGACGCGATGAAGAGCGCCTATCCCGTGCTGGAGACCGAATGGGCCTCGCTCTCGGCCGCAGCATTCGCCGAAGAAGACACGTTCCTGCGCACTCTGGCCCAGGGCTCGACGATCCTCGACCTCGCGCTCGACGAGACGAAGAAGGCCGGGGGTAAGACTCTGAGCGGGCCGGATGCGTTCCTGCTGCACGACACCTACGGATTCCCGATCGACCTGACCCTGGAGATCGCCGAGGAGGCGGGGCTGAACGTGGACCGTCCCGCGTTCGACTCCCTGATGCAGGAGCAGCGGACGCGTGCCAAGGCCGACGCGCGCAGCCGGAAGCGCCAGCTGGCGGACGTCTCGGTCTACCGGGACCTGCGCGCGCTCGGCGAGACCTCCTTCCTCGGCTATGACGATCTGGAGACCGACTCGACCGTCCTCGGGATCCTGGTCGAGGGTCAGCCGACGCCCAGCGCCACGACCGGCCAGATCGCTGAGGTCGTGCTCGCCGAGACGACGCTGTACGCGGAGTCCGGCGGCCAGGTCGCGGACAAGGGCACGATCACCGGGTCGGGCTTCGTGCTCGACGTGCTCGACGTCCAGCGGCCGGTCCCGGGCCTCATCAGCCACACCGTGGAGGTGAGAGAAGGCATCGTGTCCGTCGACGCCACGGCCACGACGGTCGTCGACGCGGCCAACCGTCGGGCGGCCCGGCAGGCGCACTCCGCCACCCACCTGGTCCACGCCGCGCTTCGCGACACCCTCGGCCCGACCGCCACGCAGGCGGGCTCCCTGAACCGGGCCGGGTACATGCGGTTCGATTTCGCCTGGGGGCAGGCCCTCTCGCCTGAGACTCGCAGCGAGATCGAGGAGATCGCCAACCGCGCCGTCCAGGAAAGCCTCGAGGTCACCACGCGGATCGTCTCGCTCGACGAGGCGAAGGCCGCGGGCGCGATGGCGCTGTTCGGCGAGAAATACGGAGACGTCGTGCGGATGGTCGACATCGGCGGTCCGTGGTCCCGTGAGCTCTGCGCGGGCACGCACGTGCGTACGAGCGCGGAGATCGGGCTCATCAACCTCGTCGGCGAGTCCTCGGTCGGTGCTTCCAATCGCCGAGTGGAGGCGCTGGTCGGTCAGGACGCGTTCCGCGAGCTGGCCGCCGAGCGGGCGGTCGTCTCGCAGCTGACCACGGCGCTGAAGACCCCCCGCGACCAGCTGACCGAGCGGATCGCAGACCTGGCGGCGCAGTTGAAGGCTGCGGAGAAGCGGATCGCACGGTTCGAGGCGGCGGAGCGCGCAGGACGCGTGCCTGCGATCGCCCAGACGGCGACGGCCGTGGGACGTTTCCGTCTCGTGGCGCACGACCTGGGCGAGGTGGCAGGGGCGGACGAGGTCCGCGAGGTCGCGACCGCCGTCCGAGACGCGATGGGCGATGCGGCCGTGGCGGCGATCGCCGGTGTCGTCGGCGGACGGGCGATGGTCGTGGTTGCGACGAACGACGCGGCGCGCACCGGGGGAGCGAAAGCCGGCATCCTGGCCAAGGCTGCCGCAGGAGCGCTCGGGGGAGGCGGCGGCGGACGGGACGACGTCGCCCAGGGCGGAGGGACGAGCCTCTCGGCGCTGCCTGCCGCGTTCTCGGCGATCGAAGAGGAGCTGCGGCGCGCGTGAGCGGTTTCCGACGCGGCGTTCGCCTCGGCGTCGACGTGGGCCGGGCGAGGATCGGGGTCGCCCGCTGCGATCCTGACGGTCTCCTCGCGGTGCCGGTCGAGACGGTGCCCCGCGACGAGGCGTCCATCGCCCGCCTCGTGGATCTCGTCATCGAGCACGACCCCCTGGAGATCGTCGTGGGACTGCCGATCAACATGCGCGGCGACGACACCGCGTCGACCGCCGACGCGCGGGAGTTCGCGGCGGGGCTTCTCGCGGCGTCCCGCCGTCCCGTCCGTCTGGTCGACGAGCGATTGAGCACGGTGAGCGCGCACCACGCTCTTCGCTCCTCCGGTCGCACCCAGAAGGGCTCACGTGGCATTGTTGATCAGGTCGCCGCCGTCGTGCTGCTGCAACAGGCCGTCGACACCGAGAAGAGCGTCGGATACCCGACCGGCGCCCTGCTGACTCTCGACGAGGAGACAACCCGATAATGTCCGAGCGCCCCGAACGCACCCCCGAGTCCGGAGCGGATTCTCTCTCCGAGCTCTTCGGTTCGCTGCCCGATCCGCGCCCGCAGGCCCCTCGCCCGAGCACGGAGCCGCCCGCGCCCGGATCTCGGCGGGCTGTACGGGAGCGTGCCGCACAGGCAGCGAGGGAGCAGGCCTCCGGTATTGCGGATGGCCGCCCGGCGATGCCGGTTCCCGACGGCGTGGCGGAGCCCGTTTCTGACGGGGCGCCCGCTCGAAGCCCTTTCGATGCGGAGCCTGTGCCGGCTCCCGGGGTCGCCGGCCCCGGGAGCGAGCCGAGCTCCGCTATGCGGCCGCTCGACGCCGTCGCGCCGGGTGCGGATCGGCGACCGCCGTCCGAGTCTTCCCCCCCCATGGCGGAGATGGGGGAGGAGCCGCGAGAGCACGCGACGATCGACGACCTCTTCCGGCAGGAGTCGGAGGCCTCCTCGCACGAGACCAAGCCGCGCCGACGGCGCACCGGTTGCCTCGTGGCGCTTCTCATCGTCCTTGTCCTCCTCGGTGGTCTCGCCGCCGGAGGAGTCTGGGTCTGGAACACCTACGGCGACAAGATCAGCGAGGCTCTCGGCTGGGGCCCCTCGAAGGACTACGAGGAGGGGCAGGCCACGGGCAACGCCCTCATCACCATCAGCGCCGGTGACACCGGGGCCGACATCTCGACAAAGCTCTACGATGCCGGGGTGACGAAGACGAAGAGCGTCTTCTACGACATGATGGTCTCGGAGAGGATCGCGAAGACCTTCTATCCGGGCGTCTATCAGCTGAAGCTGAAGATGTCGGCCGCCGCCGCCCTCGCCGCGCTGAACGACCCCGCGAACAAGAAGGAGAACTCGGTCCTCCTGAACGAGGGGAACACGGTCGCCCAGATTCTCGCCAAGCTGTCCGAGGGGCTGGACAGGCCGCTCGAGGAGTTCACGGCCGCGGCTGCGGACCCCAAGGTCTATGGTGTGAACGCGCCGTCGCTCGAGGGCTGGCTCTTTCCCGCGCTCTACGAGTTCGCCCCCGAGGACACGGCCACCGACATCATCGCGAAGCTCGTCGACCGTACGCGACAGTCGCTTGCGAGCGCGGGCGTTCCCGCTGGGGACGAGGAGCGCGTCCTCACGATCGCCTCGATCATCGAGCGCGAGGCGGGGGCGGCCGACTTCGGCAAGGTCTCACGGGTGGTCGCGAACCGTCTCGCGCAGGACATGAAGCTGCAGATGGACTCGACCGCGCAGTACGGCTACGGCGAGATACACGACGGCAGTGTGAGCACCTCGGAGCAGGCGCAGAACGATGACAACCCGTGGAACACCTACGTGCATGCAGGGTTGCCTGCCACGCCGATCGCGAACCCCGGCGACGCTGCCATCGAGGCCGCCATGCACCCGGCCGACGGGCCGTGGCTGTACTTCGTCACGGTGAACCTCAACACCGGCGAGACCCAGTTCAGCACCACATACGAGGAACATCTCGGCTACGTCAAGCAGTGGCAGGAGTGGTGTTCCGCGAACCCCGACTCCGGATGCTGACCGACGCCGGGTCCGGCGCAGCGCGGCGACTCGCGGTCTGGGGGGATCCGATCGGCCACAGCCGTTCCCCGGATCTGCACCGCGCCGCCTATCGCGTGCTCGGTCTCGACTGGACGTATGACCGGAGTCGTGTGGAGGCGGCTCGCTTCGAGGACACCGTCGCAGGGCTGGGCACAGAGTGGCACGGGCTGTCGCTGACCATGCCGCTGAAGGAGGAGGCGTTCCGCTGGGCGCGGGCAAGAGACCGCCACTCGGAGCTGACCGGCGCCGTCAACACCCTCGTCCTCGACGGCGAGCAGCGCGGACATGGCTGGAACACCGATGTCGGAGGCCTCGTCCGCGCGCTGAGCGAGGCGGGGCTCGCCGATGCACGTTCCGTACGCATCCTGGGTGCGGGCGCCACCACCGCATCCGCGATCGTGGCGGCGGCGGAGCTCGGCGCGGAGCAGGTCGAGGTGCGCGCACGTCGTCCTGAGACCATCCCTCCTCTCGCACGGATCGCCGCCTCCCTCGGGCTGCCTCTGGCGGGCCGAGGGTTCTCGGAGGCGGCCGGGGTGGTCGACCTCACCGTCTCGGCACTCCCCGGGGGGACGGTGCTCCCTGACGCCGTCGCCGGTCCTCTCGCGGCAAGAGGCGGCACGCTCTTCGACGTGGCATATTCTCCGTGGCCGTCCGCACTCGCTCAGGCGTGGGGCGAGGGCCATGCCGTTCCCGGCCTCGCCATGCTCCTGCACCAGGCGGTGCTCCAGGTCCGGATCTTCCTGCATGGCGACGTGGGCGTCCCGCTGCCAGCGGAGGAGAAGGTCGTGGCCGCGATGCGTCACGCGCTCATGGGAGACTAGGACAATGCTCCGTGTTCTCACCGCCGGCGAATCGCACGGCCCCGAACTCATCGCGGTCATGGAGGGCATGCCTGCCGGCGTGCCCGTCTCCTCCGTGGCGATCCAAGCGGACCTCGCCCGTCGCAAGCTCGGCTACGGACGCGGATCGCGGATGAAGTTCGAGCAGGACGCGCTCAGCATCTCCGGCGGTGTGCGCCACGGGTTCTCCCTCGGCAGCCCGATCGCGCTGCGGATCGGGAACACCGAATGGCCGAAGTGGGTCGAGGTGATGAACCCGGAGCCGGCTGAGCTGACCGACCGCTCACGTGGGCGGGGCGCCCCGCTCACCCGCCCGCGGCCAGGGCACGCGGACCTGGTCGGCATGCAGAAGTACGGGTTCGACGAAGCGCGACCGATCCTCGAGCGCGCGAGCGCGCGGGAGACGGCGGCGCGCGTCGCGCTCGGCGCTCTGGCCCGGGCCTTCCTCGCTGAGCTCGGGATCCGTCTCGTGAGCCACACGCTCTCGATCGGTCCGGTCCAGGTGCCGGACGGCTCCGCCCTCCCGACGCCGGACGACGTCGGCGCCCTGGACTCCGACCCGTTGCGCTGCTTCGACGCGGAGACCTCGGCGCGGATGGTGGCCGAGGTCGACGCTGCACGCAAGGACGGCGACACCCTGGGCGGGATCGTCGAGGTCCTCGCCTACGGCCTCCCGCCGGGCCTCGGGTCCCACGTGCACTGGGACCGCCGGCTCGATGCGCGCCTCGCCCAGGCGCTGATGAGCATCCAGGCGATCAAGGGCGTCGAGGTCGGCGACGGCTTCGAGACGACGCGCCGCCGCGGCTCAGCCGCACACGACGAGCTGTTCCTCGCGGCGGACGGCATCACCCGTGGCTCGGACCGCGCCGGCGGCACCGAGGGAGGGATGACGACCGGGACGGTGCTGCGCGTACGCGCGGGGATGAAGCCGATCGCGACCGTCCCGCACGCTCTTCGCACCGTGGACGTCGCGGCAGGGGAGCCGGCGACCGCGCACCACCAGCGTTCCGACGTCTGCGCGGTCCCGGCGGCCGGGGTCGTGGCCGAGGCGATGGTCGCTGTCGAGCTCGCGAACGCTGCGCTGGAGAAGTTCGGAGGCGACAGCGTCGCCGAGACCCGTCGCAACCTCGAGGCCTACCTGGCTGCGATCCCCGAGGAGCTGCGCACCGCGCCGGCGTCGGAGGCCGCGCTGATCCTTCACGATGAGCTCGGCTGAGCGTGTCCTCGTGCTCGTCGGCCCGATGGGAGCCGGCAAGACGAGCGTCGGCCGCCGTGTCGCGCGTGTCCTCGGCCTTCCCTTCCGGGACACGGACAAGGCGATCGCCCGGGAGCACGGCCCGATCCCGGAGATCTTCGCCACCCATGGCGAGGAGCAGTTCCGAGCGTGGGAGCGCGAGGCGGTCAGCGACGCGATCGCGGAGGGCGGGGTGATCTCGGTGGGTGGAGGAGCCGTGCTCTCCGTGGAGACGAGGAGGCTCCTCGCCACCGTGCCGGTGGTGCTGCTCACCGTCACGCCCGATGCCGTGGCGTCCCGGATCTCCGGAAGCGGGCGGCCTCTGCTCGCCGGCGAGGAGGATCCGCTCCGCCGGTGGACACGCATCATGGACGAGCGGCGAAGCTGGTACGAGGAGGTCGCGGACGTGGTGTTCGACACCTCGCGGACGCCGATGGCCCGCGTCGCGGGACGCGTGGCGGAATGGATGAGAGGACGGGAATGACGGAGCAGACGACGATCTCGGTCGGAGGCAGGGACGCGTACGAGATCACGATCGGGCGCGACATCCTCGACCGGGTCTCCGCAGCTCTCGCGCCCACGGTCCGGAAGGTCCTCGTGGTGCATCCGCCGACGCTCGCCGACCGTGCCGCCGATCTTCGTGATCGCCTCCTCGCCGACTCCGAGAACGAGCCGCGAGAGGTGCTCCTCGCCGAGGTGCCTGACGCCGAGCAGGGCAAGCGCATCGAGGTCGCCGCGTTCTGTTGGCAGGTGATGGGGCAGGCGGATTTCACGCGGACGGACGCCGTCGTGGGATACGGCGGGGGAGCGGTCACCGACCTCGCGGGGTTCGTCGCGGCGACCTGGCTGCGCGGGATCCAGGTCGTCCAGGTCCCGACGACCGTCCTCGGGCTGGTCGATGCGGCGGTGGGAGGAAAGACCGGCATCAACACGGCCGAGGGCAAGAACCTCGTCGGGGCTTTCTGGGCTCCCCGTGCCGTGATCGGTGACCTGCGCGAGCTCGGCAGCCTCAGCGCCAACGAGGCCACCGCCGGGTTCGCCGAGGTGGTCAAGGCAGGCCTCATCTGGGCACCGGAGATCCTCGACATCGTCGAGGCGGACCCGGCCAGGGCGGTCGATCCGTCGACACGGGAGTTCCGGCGTGCGGTGGAGCTCGCGATCGCGATGAAGGCCGAGGTCGTCTCCGAGGACTTCCGTGAGGCCGATCGTCGCGAGATCCTGAACTACGGTCACACCCTGGGGCACGCGATCGAGCACGCGGAGCGCTATCGCTGGCGCCACGGGGCGGCGATCTCGGTCGGGATGCTCTACGCCGCGGAGTTGTCACGGTTGGCAGGGCGCCTCTCGGACGACGCGGCGAACCGCCACCGCTCGGTCCTGGAGATGCTCGGGCTGCCGACGTCCTATCGCACAGGGGCATGGCCGCAGCTCCTGGCCACGATGCAGCGCGACAAGAAGAGCAGGGGCGGGATGCTCCGGTTCATCGTCCTCGACGACATCGCGAAGCCGACCGTTCTCCAGGCACCCGACGAGTCACTGCTGTTCGCCGCGTACCAGGAGGTCGGAGCTTGAGCATGAGGGTGCGCCGCATCCGCGCCGACGAGGCGGACCGCGTCCGCGACCTGCGCCTACGGGCCTTGGCCGATCCGGTCGCCGAGATCGCCTTCCTGGACACTCTGGAGAACGCCACGGCCCAGCCGGAGGATTTCTGGCAGGCGCGGGCGAGGCGCGCCGCTGCTGGAGACGAGGCGGCGCAGTTCGTGGCCGTCGCCGAGGACGACGAGTGGTTCGGGACAGCGACAGTGCTGGTGACCGACGAGCGGCGTGCGTTGCGCACGGCGCTCGTCGTCGGCGTCTATGTCGCTGAGGGACACCGGGGTGAAGGAACCGTGGACGCGCTTCTCGACGCCTGTGCGGCCTGGGCGACGGACCGCGGGTTCGCGGAGCTCGTCCTCGAGGTGCACGTCGACAACGCGCGCGCCTCGGCCGCCTATGAGCGCTGTGGGTTCGTGCGGACCGGTGAGATCACGGAGCTGGCGAACGGCCACGAGCACGTCATGACGCGTCCGCTGCATCCTGTCGTGGGCTGAGGAGAGACGATCCCGAAGGATCGTCCGGGTTCTCCAGCCGGGGACGAGGCCCGCGGCTGCTAGCCTGCCGACGTGACCGAACGCCGAATCCTGCTCGTCAACGGCCCGAACCTCAACCTGCTGGGCGCCAGGGAGCCGGAGGTGTACGGCACCGCGACCCTCGCGGACGTGGAGCGGATCGCCCGTGACGCGGCGACAGAGTCGGGCTTCTTCCTCAGGGCCGTGCAGAGCAATCACGAGGGCGTCCTCCTCGACGAGATCCACGCCGCGCGGGCGGACTGCCAGGGGATCGTGATCAACCCCGGCGGCCTCACGCACACGTCCGTGGTCCTCCGCGACGCGTTGACCGGCGTCGCGCTGCCGTTCGCCGAGGTGCACATCTCCGACGTGCACGCGCGTGAGGAGTTCCGCCGCTTCTCCTATCTCGCCGACGTTGCCGCCGTGCAGGTGGTGGGGCGGGGCGTCGACGGGTACGCCGAGGCCGTGCGCCGTCTGGCGGCGCTCATCCCGTAGAATCGACTGTCGCCGCCTGCTCGCACCCGCGTCCGCGGGCGACGAGAGCCTCTCGACCTCACACGAACGGAACCTCCCGCGCATGGCATCGACCGCAGACATCAAGAACGGCGTCGTCCTCTCGATTGACGGACAGCTCTGGAGCGTCGTGGAGTTCCAGCACGTCAAGCCAGGCAAGGGCGGCGCGTTCGTGCGGACCAAGCTGAAGAACGTCGTCTCGGGCAAGGTCGTCGACCGCACCTACAACGCGGGCGCGAAGGTGGACATCGAGAACGTGGACCGCCGTGACTTCACCTATCTCTACACCGACGGCGACAGCTTCGTCTTCATGGACACCGAGGACTACGACCAGATCAACGTTCCTGCCGCCACCGTCGGCGACGCCGCGCACTTCCTGCTGGAGAACCAGCAGGTGACGATCGCCCTCAATAACGGCAACCCGCTCTATGTCGACATGCCGGCCTCGGTCGTGCTCGAGGTCACCTACACCGAGCCGGGACTGCAGGGCGACCGCTCGTCGGCGGGCACCAAGCCGGCGACGCTCGAGACCGGCTACGAGATCCAGGTGCCGCTGTTCCTGGAGACCGGCACGAAGGTCAAGGTCGACACCCGGACCGGCGACTATCTCGGCCGGGTCAACGACTGACCGGCGCGTATCGCACAGATGAGCGCCAGGACCAAGGCGCGCAAGCGCGCCCTCGACATCCTCTTCTCCTCGGACGTCCGCGGCGACGATCTGGCAGTGACCCTCGCCGCGGAGGCCAAGCGCGCGTCGGGGGAGCCTGCACGTGAGGCCTCCTGGCTCTACGCGCGTGAGATCGTCGACGGGATCATCGATCACCACGACGAGATCGACGAGCTGATCACGACGCACAGCAGAGACTGGAAGCTCGAGCGCATGCCGGCCGTCGACCGTGCGCTGCTGCGCATAGGCGTGTGGGAGATCGCCCATAACGACGAGGTGCCGACCGCGGTGGCGATCGACGAGGCCGTGGAGCTCGCCAAGGAGCTCTCCACCGAGGAGTCCGGCTCGTTCGTCCACGGAGTGCTGGCCCGGGTGGCCCGCGCGGTCTGAGCACGGACGTGTCGCGCACGGACGAACGGAGCTGGCGATTCCTGGTCCCCGCCCCCGAGCGCGACCGGATTCCGCTCGCGCTCGGGATGGAGCTGCGCCGCCGTGATGTTCACGACGAACGTCACTGGTCAGCGCGCCCGCTGCGCACGGCGACGGCGCGCGATCTCGTCCGCGATCCGGGCGAGCTCTTCCTCGGCGTCAGGCCTCTACGCTCCGGGACGGGTGAGCGCGCGTGGATCCGCGGCGACGCGACCTGGGATGCGGTGCGCCGGCCAGGCACACGGTTCGCGACGGCCCACTCGCGCTGGTTCGCGGATCTGCTGAGCATCTCCCGCGATTCGCTCCTCTCCGGCACCGCCGGCGACTGGCTGCTGTTGAACCCCGTCGAGTCCCCTCTGCTCTGGGGGCATCTGCGCCAGGCGGGCGAGGTCGGGATCCCGCTCATCGCGACGGAGCGGAACACGACCTTGACCTGGGCGGCGGACGTGCGTGTCGCCATCCGGGCGGACAGGGCCGGCACCGCTTCCGAGCGCCGACAGACGGCAACGGGCGACCCGCCTGAGGCGGGAATCGTGCTCACGGCGGAGGTCGAGCTCGACGGGGAAGCGGTCGAGCCGTCGACGGTGCGTCCGATCGGCTCGGGCGGCTTGCACGCGCATCGGGTGACAGGAGCCTCGATAGAGCTGCGTCTCGCCGAGCATCCGCTGGACGCATCCGTTCGGGCGCTTCTGACCAGCGGCGGCTCGCTGACGGTTGACGCGGGCGATCGGCCGGTGTTCGAGAGGGAGGGACTGCCGGTCCTGCGGCGGCGCGTTCCTCTCGTCATGGGTGAGGGCCTGATGCTGCCCGACCCGCCGCCGCCGCGCCCGGTGCTCTCGCTGATCCATCGGAGCCGCGACGTCGTGGAGTTCCGCTTCGAATGGGAGTATCCGGGGCTCGGGCGATATCCGTTCGACAGCGGCACGGAGCCGGCACGCGATCCCGATGCCGAACAGGAACTGCAGGCGGAGGTGATCCGGGCCTGGTGCGGGGCGACAGAGGCGCCTTTCGCCTCCTCCGGCCAGGTCCGCGACGCCGACGCCGCGGAGCTCGTCACTCGGGTCACGACCGCGCTCGAGGCGTGCGGCGTGCTCGTCGTGGTGAGCGGAACGCCGCGGCGGTACCACGAGCTCACCGGCGAGCCGGAGATCGCTGTCAGCACCGTCGAGTCGACCGACCCCGACTGGTTCGATCTCGGCGTCATCGTCCGCATCGATGGACGCGCTATCCCTTTCGAGCCGCTGTTTCGCGCGCTGAGCCTCCGTCGCTCGAAGCTGCTCCTCGTGGACGGGAGCTGGTTCGCGCTGCGACACCCCTCGCTCGATCGGCTTCGTGAACTGATCGACGAGGCCGTCGAGCTCGCCGAATGGGAGACCGGGCCCCGGATACATCGCGCGCAGGTGTCGCTCTGGGCGGACTTCGAGGACCTCGCGGACGAGGCGTATCCCGCCGTCGCCTGGCGCGATCGCGTACACGGCCTCGCACGCGCAGAGGGCGTGCCGACCACGCCGACGCCATCGGCCATCGCCGCCGAGCTTCGTCCGTATCAGCGGGAGGGACTGGACTGGCTCTCGCTCCTCTGGTCCCACCGGCTCGGCGGCATCCTCGCGGACGACATGGGGCTCGGCAAGACCCTCCAGCTGCTTGCGCTGGTCGCCCGCATCCGCGAGCAGGGGACGACGCGTCCTTGTCTCATCATCGCGCCGACGTCGGTGCTGGGGGCGTGGGCGGAGGAGGTGAGGCGGTTCGCCCCCGGGCTCGCCCTCGCTGTTCGGGATCGAACGGGAGCCGCCGGCGGTCTGTCCCTCGACGGCCTCGACGGGGCCGACATGGTGCTCACGTCTTACGCCGTTCTCCGTATCGACGCCGACGTCTTCGGCGCGCGGGAGTGGGCGGCGGTGATCCTCGACGAGGCGCAGAACGTCAAGAACCCCGCCACCCGTCTCCATCGCGCCGTCGCGAGCCTCCAGGCTGAGGCGGTGTACGCCGCGACCGGCACGCCGATCGAGAACGGTCTCGCGGATCTCTGGGCCCTGCTCGCCCTGACCTCACCGGGGCTGTTCGCCTCTGGCCGGCGGTTCCGCGAGGAGTACGTCCAGCCGATCGAGGACGGGAAGGTCCCGGAGAACGCGGAGGGGGCCCCGTACCGCCGCGCTCGGATCGAGCGTCTCCGGCGACGCATCCGCCCTTTCGTCCTCCGGAGGACGAAAGAACTCGTCGCGTCGGATCTTCCGGAGCGTCAGGAGCAGGTGCTGCGGATCGAGCTGGGCGCGGCGCATCGTGCCCGTTACGACGCCGCGCTCCAGCGTGAGCGGCAGAAGGTGCTGGGGCTTCTGCCCGATCTCGACCGCCATCGCTTCACCGTCTTCCGATCACTGACGCTCCTGCGCATGATGAGCCTCGCGCCGGGTCTCGTCTCCCCGGGGGACGCCGACATCGGCTCGAGCAAGCTCGACGCGCTCGTCGAGCACATCGCGGAGCTGCGCGCGGAAGGCCATCGCGCGCTCGTGTTCAGCCAGTTCACGTCCTTCCTCCGGCTCGCCGAACGGCGGCTGCGCGCCGCCGGGATGCGTACGGCGTATCTGGACGGGGCGACGCGCGATCGGACAGCGGAGATCGCTCGGTTCCGGGCAGGCGAGGACGACGCGTTCCTGCTCAGTCTCAAAGCGGGCGGCGTCGGGCTGACCCTCACCGAGGCGGACTACGTCTTCCTGCTCGACCCGTGGTGGAACCCGGCTGCCGAGGCGCAGGCGGCCGATCGCGCCCACCGGATCGGGCAGCAGAACCGCGTCTTCGTATACCGCATGATCGCGGCGGGGACGATCGAGGAGAAGGTCCTGGACCTCCAGCGCCGCAAGGCCCGTCTCACCGCGGCGGTCATGGACGACGACGATCTGTTCGCCCGGGCTCTCACGGCCGAGGACGTGCGCGACCTCCTCGGCCCCTGAGGCCGGCCGCATTAACCCCGGGCGGTCTCCAGGGGATCACCGGACGGCGCCGGTAGACTCGACGGGTCCACAGCAGGAGGAGAGACATGCGGATCACGGGACTCGGACACGCCGGGATGTTCATCGAGACGGTCGGCGGCAACATCATCTGCGACCCGGTGCTCGGTCCTTCCTTCTTCGGATCCTGGTTCCCCTTTCCCGACAACCGCGGGCTCGACTGGGAGAGGCTCGGTCGTGAAGCGGACTTCCTCTACATCTCGCACCGCCATCGCGACCACTTCGACCCGAGGCTGCTCGATCGGTACATCCGCAAGGACATCGAGGTGCTGCTCCCGGAGTACCCGACCGACGAGCTCGAGCAGGACATCCGCGCGCTCGGCTATACGAACATCACATATGCACCTGCGGGCGAGGTGATCCAGCGTGGCGAGCTGAAGATCATGATCACGCCGCTCCGCGCACCCAGCGACGGTCCGATCGGCGACTCGTCGCTGAGCGTCGACGACGGCACGGGATCGGTGCTGAACCAGAACGACTCGCACCCGCTCGACCTTGAGAAGCTTCTGCACTTCGGCAAGCCGGACGCCTATTTCACCCAGGTGTCCGGCGCGATCTGGTGGCCCATGGTCTATGACCTCCCGTTGGACGCCAAGCAGAACTTCGCGAGGCTCAAGCGTGAGGCGCAGAACAAGCGCGCCATGTACTACATCGAGAAGGTCGACGCCCCGCACGTCTTCCCCATGGCTGGTCCGCCGATGTTCCTGCGAGACGACCTCTTCGACTTCAACGGTGTCGGACGCAACGGCGAGTCCATTTTCACCGATCAGAAGCAGTTCCTCGAGCACATGAGGGAGCTCGCGCCGCAGTACGACGGCCAGCTGTTCATCCCGGGCACGGTGGTGACGGTCGAGGGCGGCCAGGTGACCACCGCGCAGACGCTCTACTCCGAGTCCGAGATCGCGCACATCTTCGATGAGAAGTGGGACTACCTCGAGGAGCAGCGGGCGAGCCGGCAGCAGGAGCTGCGCGACGAAGAGGCCTCCCGTGCCGAGGCGCTCCCGCCGGACGAGATCCTTGCGACGCTCAAGTCCTGGTGGGAGCCGCTGCTGAAGAAGTCGCGCACCATCCGGCTCGGCGTAGGCGGGTGCGTCCGGTTCCGCATCGGCGAGCTCGACATGGTCGTCGACTTCCCGCGCGCGAAGGTCCGGGAGTATGCGGGAGAGGAGTGCATCTACTGGTACACGATCCCTGCCGACCTTGTCTCCACGAACATCCGTGACCGCGAGATCGACTGGTCCAACTCGATCTTCCTGTCCATGCAGTTCCAGGTCGGCCGGAGCGGCAAGTTCAACGAGTTCCTGACGACGTTCCTCAAGTGCCTCTCGGCAGACCGGATCGAGTACGTCGAGAACTGGTACCAGGAGCAGACGGACCAGACTGAGGACGCGGAGATCGGCGACTGGATCGTGCAACGGCGGTGCCCGCACCTCCGCGCCGACCTCACGCGCACCGGGAAGATCGATGAGAACGGCGTGCTCACCTGCAGCATGCACGACTGGAAGTGGGACCTCAAGACCGGGCGGTGCCTGTCGACCAGCGGGCACCCGATCCGTGCCACGAAGATCGACGACGTGACCGAGGACGCGCTCAGACCGGCGGTCTGACGGCAGCTAGACTGGTCTCCACAGCAACCTTTAACACCGTCCTGTGAGGCGGAGAAGGGAGCGGCGGATGAGCACGAGGATCGTGCTGCACGAAGCCGATATCACGCGGGCATTGACCCGCATCGCTCATGAGATCCTCGAATCCAATCGAGGCGCCGAGAATCTCGTCCTTCTTGGCGTCCCCACCCGCGGCGCGACGCTGGCGGAGAGGCTCGCCCCGGTCATCGGCGCGATCGCCCAGGTCGATGTACCGGTCGGCGCGCTCGATGTGACGCTCTTCCGGGACGATCTCGCCAGGAACCCCACCCGCTCCCCGCAGCCGACGCACATCCCGGCCGGAGGGATCGACGGACGAACCGTGGTGCTCGTGGACGACGTCCTCTTCTCCGGGCGAAGCATCCGCGCCGCGCTCGACGCGCTCCAGGCGATCGGGCGTCCCGCGGTGGTCCGACTCGCGATCCTGGTTGACCGGGGCCACCGCGAGCTGCCGATCCGGCCCGACTTCGTCGGCAAGAACATCCCGTCCTCGCGTCAGGAACGGGTGAACGTGCGCCTGCGGGAGGTCGACGGCGAGGATCTCGTGAGCATCGAGGAGGCGCGATGAGGCATCTGCTCGACACCCGCGGGCTCTCCCGCATGCAGGCGCTGCGCATCCTCGATGTGGCCGAGGACATGGCGGACACGCAGTCCCGCGAGGTGAAGAAGCTCCCGACGCTGCGGGGCAAGACCGTCGTGAACCTCTTCTTCGAGGACTCCACCCGCACGCGGATCTCTTTCGAGGCCGCCGCCAAGAGGCTCTCGGCCGACGTGATCAACTTCGCGGCCAAGGGGTCGAGCGTCTCCAAAGGCGAGAGCCTCAAGGACACCGCGCAGACCCTGCAGGCCATGGGCGCGGACGCCGTGGTGGTGCGTCACGCCGCCTCCGGCGCGCCGCGGACGCTCGCCACCAGCGGCTGGATCTCGGCGGGCGTCGTGAACGCGGGAGACGGCACGCACGAGCACCCCACCCAGGCGCTCCTCGACGCCTTCACGATCCGCAAGCGTCGCTTCGGCGCGGACAGCCGGGGGCGGGGTCTCGACGGCGTCCGCGTCGTGATCGTCGGCGACGTCCTCCATTCGCGGGTCGCACGCTCCAACCTCTGGCTGCTGAACGCCCTCGGCGCCGAGGTCACGCTCGTGACGCCGCCGACGCTCATCCCGCAGGACGTGAGCGCATGGCCGGCGCGCGTCCTCTACGACCTCGACGAGGCTCTTGCCGAAGGCCCGGACGCCGTCATGATGCTCCGGATCCAGCTGGAACGCATGAACGCGGCTTTTTTCCCCAGTGAGCGGGAGTATTCCCGGCGCTGGGGGCTCGACTCCGCACGAGTCGACACACTGCCGGACGATAGCATTGTGATGCACCCCGGCCCGATGAACCGGGGTCTGGAGATCTCCGCAGATGCCGCCGATTCCCCCCGTTCTACCGTGCTCGAGCAGGTGGCGAACGGAGTGTCCGTGCGGATGGCGGTCCTCTATCTGCTGCTGACGGGAGAACGAATGGACGACGAGATGGGGGAGAAGCGATGAGTGATGCCCTCATCTTCCGTGGTGCACGGCTTCTGGGCGGCGACGGTGCCGACATCCTGGTGCGCGACGGCGTGATCGCAGAGATCGGCATCGGGCTCAGCGCGCCCGGCGCCCGGCTGGTCGACGCCGACGGCCTCGTCGCCCTCCCGGGACTCGTCGATCTGCACACGCACCTGCGCGAACCGGGATACGAGGCGTCCGAGACTGTGCTCAGCGGCACGCGCGCGGCGGCCGCAGGAGGCTTCACAGCCGTCTTCGCGATGCCCAACACCTCACCGGTCGCGGATTCGGCCGGTGTCGTCGAGCAGGAGCTCGCGCTCGGCGAGGCGGCCGGCTACGCGACGGTCCAGCCGATCGGTGCCGTCACTGTCGGGCAGAAGGGAGAGCGCCTGGCCGAGCTCGGCGCGATGGCGTCCTCCCGCGCCAGGGTCCGCGTGTTCAGCGACGACGGCTTCTGCGTATGGGACCCCCTCATCATGCGACGGGCGCTCGAGTATGTGAAGGCCTTCGGAGGGGTCGTCGCCCAGCATGCTCAGGATCCCCGTCTGACCGAAGGTGCGCAGATGAACGAGGGCGCGGTGTCCGCCGAGCTCGGACTCGCGGGCTGGCCCGCGGTCGCGGAGGAGTCGATCATCGCTCGTGACGTGCTCCTCACCGAGCATGTCGGATCGCGTCTCCATGTCTGCCATCTCTCGACTGCGGGCTCGGTGGACCTCATCCGCTGGGCGAAGAAGCGAGGGATCGCCGTGACCGCAGAGGTCACCCCGCACCACCTGCTCCTGACGGACGAGCTCGTCCGCGGCTACGACGCGCGCTTCAAGGTGAACCCGCCGCTACGGCGGGAGGAGGACGTCCTCGCGGTCAGGGAGGGACTCGCGGACGGCACGATCGACATCGTCGCGACCGACCACGCCCCGCACCCGCGGGAGAGCAAGGCCTGCGAATGGCCGGCGGCAGCCAACGGCATGGTGGGTCTGGAGAGCGCCCTGCGCGTGGTGCATCAGGCGATGGTCGAGACCGGCCTTCTGAGCTGGACCGATGTCGCCCGTGTGCTGAGCGCCGCGCCCGCGCGGATCGGCTCTCTGGCGGGCCACGGAACGCCGTTCGCGGTCGGCCAGCCCGCGGAGCTCACACTCTACGACGCCGACGCGCGGGGGAGCTTCACCGAGGAGGACCTGCGCGGGCGGAGCCTCAACTCGCCGTACATCGGGCGGGAGCTCCCCGGCCAGGTGCGCTGGACCGTGCACCGTGGCTACGCCACGCTCGCTGACGGCCTGCTCGTAGAGGAGCCCGGCGCATGAGCCGGGAACTGGCCGTCACGGTGATGGTCGCCGTCGCCGTCCTCATCCTGCTCGCGATGCTTCTCGCTTGGCGGGCCCGCCTCCGGCGAGACTCCGGCCTCGTCGCCCCGCTCGGCGTCCCTGAGCACGCGGAGGTCCAGTCGCGCCACGAGGTCCTGTATGTCGCGACGACACGGCACGATCACTCTCTCGAACGGCTCGCGGTCCGTCCGCTCGCCTATCGGGCGCGCGGCGAGGCCGCCGTCACGGACCGCGGGCTCGCGCTGAGCCTGGACGGCTCGCCGACCGTCTTCGTCGCCGCCGACCGGCTCGTCTCCGTGGACCGCGCCACGGTGACGATCGACCGCGTGGTCGAGCCGGGCGGCCTCGTCCGGCTCGCCTGGAAGATCGACGACGAGACCGTCGTCGACAGCTACCTCCGATTCACCGGCGACCCCCGCGCCGTGATCACCGAACTCCAGCGCCTGTGCGCTGCCCCCGAGACGGGAGAATCCGAATGACCTCTCCAACCGCCCAGAGCCCAGCGACCGCGGTGCCCGCCGAGCCCGCCGTGCTCGTCCTCGAGGACGGCACCCGCCATGTCGGACGCGCCTACGGGGCGCGGGGGACGACGCTCGGCGAGGTCGTCTTCGCCACCGGCATGTCCGGGTATCAGGAGACGCTGACCGACCCCTCCTACGCAGGGCAGATCGTGCTCCAGACGGCGCCGCACATCGGCAACACCGGGATGAACGACGAGGACTCCGAGTCCCGTCGCATCTGGGTCGCCGGCTATGTCGTGCGCGACGCCTCTCGCGTGGTGTCGAACTGGCGCGCGACCACCTCGCTCGACGCCTCCCTCGAACGCGACGGGATCGTCGGCATCAGCGGGATCGACACGCGTGCGGTCACCCGGCACATCCGCTCTGCAGGCTCGATGCGAGGGGGGATCTTCTCGGGCGCGGACGCGTCGCTCGACGCCGAGGAGCAGCTGCGGCGTGTCACCGCCGCACCCGAGATGGCCGGGCAGAGCCTCTCCGCGCAGGTCTCGGTGGAGCGAGCGGAGGTGACCCCGGCGGCCGGAGAGCGCATCGGGAACCTCGCCGTGCTCGATCTGGGTGTCAAGCAGTCCACCCTCGACAACCTTGCCGCCCGCGGCTTCGACGTGCACGTTCTGCCGCAGTCCTCGACGTTCACCGACATCGCCGCGATCGATCCGGTCGCGGTGTTCTACTCCAACGGCCCCGGCGATCCCTCCGCCTCGGATGCACAGGTCGCCGTGCTCCGCGAGGTCCTCGATGCCGGGCTGCCGTATTTCGGCATCTGCTTCGGCAACCAGCTGTTCGGACGCGCCCTGGGCCTCGGCACGTACAAGCTGCCGTTCGGGCACCGCGGCATCAACCAGCCGGTGCTGGACAAAGCGACCGGCCGCGTGGAGATCACCGCGCACAACCACGGGTTCGCCGTGGAGGCCCCGGTCGAGGGCTCTTTCGACAGCCCCCAGGGCTACGGCAGGGTCGAGGTCAGCCATGTCGGGCTCAACGACCAGGTGGTCGAAGGTCTGCGTGCCCTCGACATCCCGGCGTTCTCCGTGCAGTACCACCCTGAGGCCGCCGCCGGGCCGCACGACGCGAACTATCTCTTCGACCGTTTCCGCGACGTCGTCGTCGCCCACCTCGCCCGGAAGGACGCCCAGTAATGCCCAAGCGCGACGACATCCGCTCCGTCCTCGTCATCGGGTCCGGCCCGATCGTCATCGGCCAGGCCTGCGAGTTCGACTATTCCGGAACCCAGGCCTGCCGCGTGCTCCGTGAGGAGGGCGTGCGGGTCATCCTGGTGAACTCCAACCCGGCGACGATCATGACCGATCCGGACTTTGCCGACGCCACCTACATCGAGCCGATCACGCCCGAGGTGATCGAGACGATCATCGCGAAGGAGCAGCCGGACGCGATCCTGCCGACGCTCGGCGGTCAGACCGCTCTCAACGCCGCGATGGCGCTGCACGAACGCGGAGTCCTGGAGAAGTACGGCGTCGAGCTCATCGGAGCGAAGGTCGACGCGATCCGCAAGGGCGAGGACCGGCAGATCTTCAAGGAGCTGGTGATCGAGGCCGGTGCGGACGTCGCGGCCTCCCGCATCGCGCACACGATGGACGAGTGCCTGGCCGCGGCGGAGGAGCTCGGTTACCCGCTGGTCGTCCGACCGAGCTTCACGATGGGCGGACTCGGGTCCGGATTCGCGTTCGACGAGGCCGACCTCCGCCGCATCGCCGGTGCCGGCCTTCACGACTCGCCGACGAACGAGGTGCTCCTCGAAGAGTCGATCCTCGGCTGGAAGGAGTACGAGCTCGAGCTCATGCGCGACACAGCCGACAACACGGTCGTGGTCTGCTCGATCGAGAACGTCGACCCTGTCGGCGTGCACACCGGCGACTCGATCACGGTCGCGCCGGCACTCACGCTGACCGACCGCGAGTACCAGAACCTCCGCGACATCGGCATCGACATCATCCGGGCGGTCGGCGTGGACACGGGCGGCTGCAACATCCAGTTCGCCGTGAATCCCGAGAACGGACGCGTCATCGTCATCGAGATGAATCCTCGCGTCTCCCGCTCCTCGGCGCTGGCCTCCAAAGCCACCGGCTTCCCGATCGCGAAGCTCGCTGCGAAACTGGCGCTCGGGTACCGCCTCGACGAGATCCCGAACGACATCACAGGGGTGACGCCGGCGAGCTTCGAGCCCACGCTCGACTACGTCGTGGTGAAGGTCCCGCGCTTCGCCTTCGAGAAGTTCCCGGCCGCCGACCCCACCTTGACGACCACCATGAAGTCGGTCGGCGAGGCGATGGCGATCGGACGCAACTACACCACCGCTCTGCAGAAGGCGCTCCGGTCGCTCGAGAAGCGCGGCTCCAGCTTCCACTGGGGCGAGGAGGGGCGCAGCGTCGAGGAGCTCCTGGAGATCGCGAAGACGCCGACCGACGGCCGTATCGTCGTTCTGCAGCAGGCGCTCCGCAAGGGCGCGACGATCGCGCAGGCCTATGACGCCACCGCGATCGACCCGTGGTTCCTCGACCAGATCGTCCTCATCAACGAGGTGGCCGAGCACGTGCGCACGGCCTCGGAGCTGAGCGCGGACGTGCTCCGAGCGGCAAAGGAGCACGGCTTCTCGGACGCGCAGATCGCGCAGCTCCGCGGCGCCACGGAAGAGGAGGTACGCGGCAGCCGTCACGGGCTGGGCCTTCGGCCGGTGTACAAGACGGTCGACACCTGCGCAGGCGAGTTCCCCGCTCTCACCCCGTACCACTATTCCAGCTACGATCTCGAGACCGAGGTCGCTCCTTCCGACCGGACCAAGGTCGTCATCATCGGCTCCGGGCCGAACCGCATCGGGCAGGGCGTCGAGTTCGACTACTCCTGCGTGCATGCCTCATTCGCTTTGGCCGATGCCGGGTACGAGACGGTCATGGTCAACTGCAACCCGGAGACGGTATCCACCGACTACGACACCTCCGACCGTCTGTACTTCGAGCCGCTGACGCTGGAGGACGTCCTGGAGGTCCTGCATGCGGAGGCGGCGAGCGGTGAGATCCTCGGCGTCGTGTGCCAGCTGGGCGGTCAAACGCCGCTCGGCCTCGCGAAGGGGATCGAGGCGGCGGGCTACCGGGTCCTCGGCACCAGCCCGGAGGCCATCGACCTCGCGGAGGAGCGCGAGCTCTTCTCCCGACTGCTGGATTCCGCGGGGCTCGTCGCTCCTCGCAACGGCACGGCTATCGACGTCGAGGGCGCGGTGGCGGTGGCCGAGGAGATCGGCTATCCGGTCCTCGTCCGGCCGAGCTTCGTCCTGGGCGGTCGCGGCATGGAGATCGTCTACGGCACCGATGCGCTCCGCGACTACTTCCAGCGCACCGCCGGTGAGGTCGTGATCGAAGAAGGCAAGCCGCTGCTCGTCGACCGTTTCCTCGACGACGCGATCGAGCTCGACGTCGACGCGCTCTACGACGGCACGGATCTCTTCATCGGCGGCGTGATGGAGCACCTCGAAGAGGCGGGGATCCATTCCGGCGACTCCAGCTGCACGCTTCCTCCGGTCTCGCTCGGCCGCACCGACATCGATCGTGTGCGCCAGGCCACCCTGGCGATCGCCGAGGGCGTCGGCGTCCGGGGGCTCTTGAACGTGCAGTTCGCGATCAGCGCCGGCGTGCTCTACGTGATCGAGGCCAATCCGCGCGCCAGCCGCACCGTCCCGTTCGTGTCGAAGGCGCTCGGCATACCGATGGCCAAGGCAGCGAGCCGGATCATGGCAGGGGCGACCATCGCGGAGCTCCGTGCTGAGGGCATGCTGCCAGCGCTCGATGGCTCTCGAGTCCCGCTGGGCGCGCCGGTGTCGGTGAAGGAGGCGGTCCTGCCCTTCAAGCGATTCCGCACCCGCGACGGCAAGAACGTCGACTCGGTGCTCGGGCCGGAGATGCGGTCGACGGGAGAGGTCATGGGCATCGACCGCGACTTCCCGACGGCCTTCGCCAAGAGTCAGGCCGCGGCGTACGGGGGCACTCCGACGTCCGGCACCGTCTTCGTCTCGGTCGCCGACGCGGACAAGAGGGCCGTGATCCTCCCTGCCCATCGGCTGCAGCAGCTGGGCTTCACGATCGTCGCGACGGAAGGGACGGCGGAGATCCTCTCGCGTAACGGCATCGCCGTCACGGTGGTGGAGAAGTTCAGCGAGACCCAGGAGTCCGGCGCGAAGAACATCGTCGACCTCATCAACGACGGCGCGATCGACATCATCGTCAACACGCCCAGTGGCGGAGCCACCCGTGTCGACGGGTACGAGATCCGCGCCGCCGCTGTCGCCGCGGACAAGGCGCTGTTCACCACGATCGCCACGCTCGGCGCGGCGGTGAGCGGACTGGACGCGGTCGAGTCCGGCTTCTCCGTCCGGAGCCTCCAGGAGTACGCCGCCGACCGGGCTTCGGCTCTGGCCGCCACGGACAAGGCGGCGGTGTGACGGCGACATTCGGAGCGCGCCTCCGGGCGGCGCTCGACGAGAACGGACCCCTCTGCGTCGGGATCGATCCGCATGCGGCGCTCCTCGAGGCCTGGGGACTGCCACAGAGCGCGGAAGGCGTGCGGGACTTCGGCCTCGCGGTGGTCGCCGCCGCGGCGGGACGCGTGGTCGCGGTGAAGCCGCAGGTGTCGTTCTTCGAGCGGTTCGGCGCCCGTGGGTTCGCGGCGCTCGAAGAGGTGATGGCTGCAGCGAGGGCGGTGGCGCTCCTCGTGATCGCCGATGCGAAGCGCGGCGACATCGGCACCACCAACGCCGGTTATGCCGAGGCCTGGCTGGCGCAGGATGCTCCCCTCGAGGCGGATGCTCTCACGGTCAGCCCGTACCTCGGCGTCGGGGCGCTGGGCCCGATTGCGGAGCTCGCACAGCAGAACGGGAAGGGCCTGTTCGTCCTGGCTGCGACCAGCAACCCGGAGGGCGCCGTCGTGCAGCGCGCCCTCGAGGGAGGAGAGCCGGTCGCCCGCCGCGTCGCGGAGGAGGCCGGTGTCGGTTCCCCCGGCGCGGCGCTGGGCTCCATCGGGCTCGTGATCGGGGCGACGGTGGACCGCGAGAGCTTCGCCCTCGATGACGCCCTTCTCGCCGGCACGCCGATCCTCGCTCCCGGCTTCGGCACACAGGGCGCGGATCCTTCGGATCTCGTCCGTCGCTTCGGACCTCTCGCTCGCAACGTCCTTGCCAACGAGAGCCGCAGCATCCTCGGCGCGGGTCCTGAGGGCCTCGTCGCCGCCATCGATGCACGAGCGGCACGATACCGGGAGGTTCTGGGTGGTTGAGGACGTCAAGCGCCGGGTGCCC
Source organism: Microbacterium sp. S308A+ (assembly GCF_049800815.1). Lineage (NCBI taxonomy): Bacteria > Bacillati > Actinomycetota > Actinomycetes > Micrococcales > Microbacteriaceae > Microbacterium > Microbacterium sp. S308A+. The sequence continues at coordinate 368,078 of NZ_JBNAFT010000001.1, forward strand.
GATGTGGACCGTGCGGCTGCCGCACGTCGTGCGGTCGAGCGCCGCCGAGCGAGAGCTTCGTTGAAGCGCGACCTGACGATGCGCGTCGTCGCCCCGCGGACGGTCCTCGACCAGGCGGGCTCCGACCCGGAGTCGACCGCCGGATCGCTGCGAGTGCCGGACTTCCTGACGGCCCTTCCGGCGATCGGCGCCGGCAAGCGGGATCGGATCCTCGCGGAGCTGCACATCTCACCGGTCAAGCGGCTGGGGGGCCTCGGCGTACGCCAACGCCGTGCGCTGCGCGCCTGGCTCGACACGCGGTTTCCGGTGCCCGCTCCTCGTGCGGGGCGCAGTCGGCTCCTCGTTCTCGCCGGCCCGACGGCCGTGGGGAAGGGGACGGTGGCCGCGCACATCCGCGAGCATCATCCGGAGATCCATCTCTCGGTCTCGGCGACCACCCGAGCGCCGCGGCCGGGGGAGCAGGACGGCGTGCACTATTTCTTCGTCGACGACGACGAGTTCGACCGGATGATCGCGGCGGGCGAGCTCCTCGAGCACGCGACGGTGCACAACCGTTTCCGCTACGGCACACCGCGCGCTCCGATCGAGCGCGCCCTCGCCGCAGGGAAGACCGTCCTCCTAGAGATCGACCTACAGGGGGCACGGCAGGTGCGGGCGGCCGACCCGTCGGCGACGCTCGTGTTCCTGCTGCCGCCCTCGTGGGATGAGCTCGTGCATCGTCTGGTGGGGCGAGGCACGGAGGATGCCGAGGAACGGGCGAGGCGTCTCCGCACCGCGAAGGTCGAGCTGGCGGCCCAGGGCGAGTTCGATTACCGCGTCGTGAACGAGGACGTCGCCGTGGCCGCTCGCGAGGTCGTAGAATTGGCTGCAGACTCCGCGCGCTGAGTTCTCTGCGCGCCTGAGACACCCCGCGACCGTGCGTCGCCCTATCCAGGAGGTCACCCATGGCCGGAAGCAACCAGGGCATCATCGATCCGCCCATCGACAACCTGCTCGAGCGCGTCGAGTCCAAGTATGAACTGGTCATCTACGCCGCCAAGCGAGCGCGCCAGATCAACGACTACTACTCGGACCTGCACGAGGGCAACCTCTTCGACAACGTCGGCCCGCTCGTGGACTCCTCGGTCGAGGACAAGCCGCTCACGATCGCACTGCACGAGATCAACGAGGACAAGCTCCGCATCCGCCACGCCGAGTAGGCGCCTCGACACGGAGCCGTCGTCATCCTCCACCGGGATGTCGACGGCTCCCGTCATACTGGAGACATCGCGCCGCGGCACCCCAGGCGCATGCACATCCCTTCCGCAACCGATGGAGCATCGATGAGCGCCCTGCGCCTTTTCACGTCCGAGTCCGTGACGGAAGGCCACCCCGACAAGATCTGCGACCAGATCTCCGACAGCATCCTCGACGGGCTGATCGCGCAGGACAAAGGCTCGCGCGTCGCGGTCGAGACGCTGGTCACCACGGGGCTGGTCCATGTCGCCGGCGAGATCCGCACCGATGCCTATGCCGACATCCCGACGATCGTCCGCGACGTCGTCAACAGGATCGGCTACACCTCGAGCGATATGGGATTCGACGGCTCGTCCTGCGGAGTGAGCGTCTCCGTGGGGGAACAGTCCGGCGACATCGCACACGGCGTCGACCAGGCGCAGGAGTACCGTGAGGGCGGGTCGGACGACCCCCGCGATCTGCTGGGAGCCGGTGACCAGGGCATCATGTTCGGTTTCGCGACCACGGAGACCCCACAGCTCATGCCGATGGCCGCGTGGACCGCGCATCGCATCGCGGAGCGGCTCACGGAGGTACGCCGCTCCGGCGAGCTGCCCTTCCTCCGGCCGGACGGGAAGACCCAGGTCACCCTCGGCTACGACGGGTTCACACCGAAGACGGTGGACGCGGTGGTGCTCTCCACACAGCATCATCCTGGCGTCTCCCAGGAGGAGCTCAGGGAGCGGGTGCGCACGCACGTCATCGATCCGGTCCTTCAGACGACAGGGCTCGACCTCGATGACGTGACGATGTACATCAACCCGGCAGGTCCTTTCGTCACCGGCGGCCCCAAGGGCGACGCAGGGCTCACCGGCCGCAAGATCATCATCGACACCTACGGCGGTGCCTCCCGTCACGGTGGCGGCGCCTTCAGCGGGAAGGACCCGTCCAAGGTCGACCGCTCGGGCGCCTACGCGATGCGCTGGGTCGCCAAGAACGCGGTCGCGGCCGGCCTCGCCGAGCGGCTGGAGGTGCAGGTCGCCTATGCGATCGGGGTGGCGCAGCCTGTCGGCCTCTACGTCGAGACCTTCGGAACAGGCGTGCTCGCGGACGAGACCATCACCCGGGCCATCACGCAGGTGTTCGATCTCCGCCCGCAGGCCATCATCGAGGAGCTCGACCTGCTCCGCCCGATCTACGCGCAGACCGCGGCGTACGGGCACTTCGGCCGGGAGCTTCCCGACTTCGCCTGGGAGCGCACCGATCGCGCCGAGGAGCTGCGTCGCGCCGCGGGCCTCTGACGTGAGGCGGTGAGCATGGCCCGTCGTATCGTCCGTGCGTTGTTGGACTCACCGCTGCCGCAGCTGGACCGCCTGTTCGACTACGCGGTGCCCGAGGAACTGCGCGACGAGGTCCGGCAAGGGGTGCGTCTGCGCGTCCCGCTGCGCTCGGCGGGGCGGATGGTCGACGCGTTCGCCGTCGAGGTCGCAGAGGAGAGCGATGACACCCGCGCCCTCTCCGACATCGATGCCGTGGTGTCCGCCGTGGAGGTGCTGCCGTCGCGTCTGTACGACCTCGCGCGTCGCGTCGCCGATCGCGCCGCGGGCAGCGCTTCAGACGTGATCCGGCTGGTGGTCCCGAAACGGCAGGTCAGGGTCGAGAAGGCGTGGTCCGCGGCCGGGGGCCCCGCACTTGCGGGGGAGAGGCTCCCGGACGGCGTCGCCGAGAAGGCGGCTTCTCTCCTCCTTGCCTTCCCCGGCCTCGTCGAAGCGCTCGAAGACCGGGGGCGCGTGGCGCTCGAGGCGTCCCCGCGGGTACACGAGGACGGCCTGCCGGAATGGTGCCGCACTCTCGCCGCCGCGGCGGCCACGACACTCGCCGGGGGCGCTTCGGCGATCCTCGTCGTCCCCGACCACCGGGATCTGGACCTGGTCGTCGCGGCTCTCGACGGATTCGTCCCAGGAGAGGCCGTCGCCCGGCTGGACGCCCGTCAGTCCGGGCCTGACCGCTATCGCGCCTTTCTGCGGACCCTCCAGGACGCCCCCTGCATCGTCGTGGGCAATCGTTCGGCCGTCTACGCGCCGGTCCGGGCGGGGATGATCGCTCTCTGGGACGACGGGGACGGTCTGCTCGCCGAGCCGCTCGCTCCCTACGTGCACGCCAGGGATGTGGCGTTGCAGAGACAGGAGAGGGAGGGGTCGGCGTTGATCTTCGCCGGGCACACCCGTACCACCGATGTGGAGCGTCTCGTCGACACCGGCTGGGTGCGCGCGGTGACCGCTCGGCGCCGTATCCTCCCCCGGGTGATCCTCGACGCGGCGGTCGAGCTCGATCGACGGGGTCAACGCCTTCCGTCGCAGGCGTTCCGTACCGCGCGGGAGGCGGCCGCCGAAGGACCGGTCCTCATCCAGGTCGCACGCCCCGGGTTCTCGCCGATGCTGGTCTGCGCGACATGCCGGTCTCCGGCGCGCTGCGCCTCCTGCGGCGGTCCGCTGGGGGCGGCGCACCGGGGGGCGGTGCCGGTGTGCGCCTGGTGCGGACGTTCCGCGCGCTCGTGGTCCTGCGGTTCCTGCGGCGGCGACACCGTTCGCCTCGCGTCCTCCGGCAGTGAGCGGACGGCGGAGGAGCTCGGCCGGGCGTTCCCAGGAGTGCGCGTGATCGTCGCCGACGGGACGCATCAGGTCCTGCGCGTCGATGCACGGCCGTCGCTCGTCGTGGCGACTCGTGGCGCGGAGCCGATCGCCGAGGGCGGATACCGTGCGGTCGTCCTCCTGGACGGGGTGCGGATGCTCCAGGCACCCGAGTTGAGGATCGGCGAGTCCTGTCTCCGCTGGTGGTCCAATGCCGCCGCCCTCGCTGCTCCGGGGGCGCCCGTGCACCTCGTCGGCGTCGACGGCCCCGTGGCGCGCGCGCTCGCGACGTGGAACCAGGCCGGGTACGCCCGTGGCGAGCTCAGGGAACGTGCGCCTCTCCGAATGCCTCCGACCGTGCGCGTAGCGCAGGTGGACGGAAGCGACGTCGGTGTGCGGCGCGCGCTCGACGCGCTATCCGAGCTCGGCCTGCCACCGGACGCGGTGCTCGGTCCTCTGCCACGGGACGGGGACGAGGCCGGCCGCTTTCGCGCCCTCGTCCGTTTCCCCTACGCGGAAGGTCCTCGGGTCGCGACGGCGCTGCGTGCGGCCGTCGTCTCCGAGGCGGCGGGACGACGGCGCGGTCGCGGGAGATCCGCGAGGACTACGCTTTCGGTGAGGCTTGATCCCCTTGAGCCCGATATCTGAGCGTCGTCCCTGCCGCTCTCGCTCCCCGCTCGATCAGAAGGAATCGTCGATGCGCCTCGTCTTCGCCGGAACGCCCGCGGCGGCTCTGCCCACTCTGCGATGTCTCGCCGCCGTGCACGACATCGCCGTGGTGGTCACCCGCCCCGACGCACCGCTGGGCCGCAGACGCGTGCTCACTCCGTCTCCGGTCGCGGCGACGGCCGGAGAGCTCGGGCTGCCGGTCATCGGGGCAGCACGCCTGGACGAGGAGGTCACCGGTCAGATCGCCGCGCTGCGCCCCGACCTCGGTGTGATCGTCGCCTACGGCGGTCTCGTCAGAGAACCGCTCCTCGACATCCCCACGCACGGCTGGATCAACCTTCATTTCTCCCTTCTCCCCGCGTGGCGGGGGGCGGCGCCCGTGCAGCGAGCCCTCATCGCTGGCGATGTCGAGCTCGGCGCGAGCGTGTTCCAGCTCGTCCCGGAGCTCGATGCCGGCGACGTCTTCGCCAGGCAGGCGTTCTCCGTGCCCTCGGAGGCGACGGCCGACGAGGCTCTCACGCTGCTTGCGGAGGCGGGCGCCGCGCTCACCGCGGACGTGGTCGGGGGGATCGCGGACGGCACAGCGCGGGCGACCCCGCAGACGGGGACGCCCACTTTCGCGCCGAAGCTCGATCAGACTGACGGGCTCCTGGACTGGGGTCAGAACGCGGACGCCGTCTTCGCCCGTTTCCGCGGTGTGACCTCCGAGCCTGGCGCCCACACGACCGTTGGCGGTCAGCGTGTGAAGATCCTCGGCCTCGCCCGTGCCGATTCCCCCGAGGCCGACGAGCCTATCGGCCCCGGGGTGCTCCGCTCCGTGCGCGGGGGAGTGCTCGTGGGCACAGGAACCACCCCGTTGCTGCTCACACGCGTCCAACCTGCAGGAAAAGGCCCGATGGATGCCGCTGACTGGTTCCGTGGCCTCCGCCCTCTGGACGGCGTTCTGCCGAGGGCAGGACGATGACCGGCCACGGCGGATCCGGGCCGCCCCGCGGAGATGGAGGCCGCAGAGCCGGTGACCGGAACGATGACGTCGGCGGCGGGTATCCTCGGCGTCCCGGTCGCGGTCCCGCACGTCGAGGCGACGCCGGCGGCCGAGACGAACGAGTCCAGGCCGCCGGCCGCCGACGCCGCGGGACGACCGTGCAACCGGCGCGCCGGGTCGCCTTCGATGTCGTGCGCGCGGTCACTGCCTCCGACGCGTATGCCAACCTCCTCCTCCCGTCGGCGATCCGCGAGGCGGGGTTGAGCGCGCAGGACGCGGCCCTCGCAACCGAGCTGACCTACGGCACCCTGCGGCGGCTCGGCACCTACGACGCCGTCATCGCGATCGTCGCGGACCGCTCGACGAGCGCGATCGACCCGGTCGTGCTCGATGCGTTGCGGCTGGGGGCCCATCAGCTGCTGAGCACCAGGGTGGCGCCGCACGCCGCGGTGAACGAGACGGTGGCGCTCGTCACGGAGGCTGCCGGGCGCGGCGCCGGCGGCTTCGCCAACGCGGTCCTCCGCCGTATGGCCGGTCGGGATGCAGCCTCGTGGCAGGAGGCGATCGAATCCTCCGCCCGCTCCGACGACGAGCGGATCGGGCGGCGCTCCTCGCACCCGGTCTGGATCCTGAGGGCGTTCCGCCGGGCTCTCGCGGCAGAGGGGCGGATCGAGGAGCTGGATGCCCTCCTCGCCGCGGACAACAAAGCCCCCGAGGTCACTCTCGTCGCCCTGCCCGGGCTCGCGGATCCCGCCGGCGAGCCCCGCCCCTACGCGTCTACGGCGTTCGGCTCCGCGGGTGGAGACCCCGCGTCGTTGATCGAGGCGACCGGGGGGAGAGTGCGGGTCCAGGACGAGGGGTCACAGCTCGTCGCGCTCGCCCTCGCCGGGGTCATCCCGATCGTCCCCGGAGAGCGCTGGCTGGACCTCTGTGCCGGGCCTGGCGGCAAGACCGCGCTCCTGGCTGCGCAGGCCCGCCTCGGCGGAGCCGCGCTCGAGGCCAATGAGATCGTGCCGGCGCGCGCCGGGCTGGTCCGCCGTGCGCTCCGCGCCGTCCCTCTCGAGGTCCCGGTCTCGGAGGAGGACGGGCGGGAGTTCGCGCGGCAGCGTCCCGCCCGCTACGACCGCATCCTCGTCGACGCCCCGTGCACGGGGCTCGGCGCGCTGCGTCGGCGTCCCGAGGCCCGCTGGCGCAAGGTGCCGGCGGACGTCCCGGAGCTTGCCGCCCTGCAGGAGGAGTTGCTGTCTGCCGCGATCGAGGCGCTGAGGCCGGGGGGAGTCGTCGCCTACGTGACCTGCTCGCCGCATCTGGCCGAGACGGCGGGCGTGGTCGAGAGCGTGCTGCGGGCACGGCCGGATCTGGCGGAGCTCGACGCCCGCGCCGCGATCCGTGGAGTCTCCCGGTCGGTGATCGACCTTCCCGAGCCGGTGTCGGGTCGTGGTCATGCGCAGCTGTGGCCACATCGCCATGGCACCGACGCGATGTTCCTCTCCCTCCTCCGCAAGGGCTGAGGCGGGAGAGGACGGACGCCGGGAGAGCGGACTCTCGACCGCTCGCCGGGATAATGGGGGCATGTCCCACGCGTTCCCGTCTGCCCCTCGCATCAATCCGAGCATCCTCGCCGCCGACTTCGTCAACATGCAGGCGGAGCTCGCGCGGATCGCCTCGGCCGACTTCGCGCACGTCGACGTGATGGACAACCACTTCGTGCCGAACCTCACCTTCGGGCCGCAGATGGTCGAGCGCATCCAGGCGACGAGCCCGATCCCCCTCGATGTGCATCTCATGATCACGGGGCCGGAGCGCTGGGCGCCGGGCTACGCGGAACTGGGAGCGGCGAGCGTCACGTTCCATCTCGAGGCCGCCGAGGAGCCGGTCGCGCTTGCCCGCCGGCTGCGGCAGATGGGCGCTCGCGCCGGCGTCGCCATCAAGCCGGGGACGGCGGGGGAGGCGCTGTATGACATCCTCGACGAGTTCGACCAGATCCTTGTGATGACGGTCGAGCCCGGCTTCGGGGGCCAGGGGTTCATGCCCGAGACCATGCCGAAGCTCCGTGCCCTGGTGCAGGAGGCGCAGCGTCGCGGGTCCGATGTCTGGTTCCAGGTGGACGGAGGGATCTCGGACAGGACCATCGCGCAGGCCGCGGAGGCGGGGGCCGACACGTTCGTCGCCGGATCCGCGGTCTACGGGACGGACGATGTCGAGACGGCGATCGCCCGGCTCCGGGACCTCGCCCGAGCCGCTAGCCTGGACGGGTGAAATCCTTCGACGAACTCTTCTCGGAACTGCGCCGCAAGGCCGAGGAACGCCCGGAGGGCTCGGGCACCGTCCGTGAGCTCGACGGCGGGGTCCACGCGATCGGCAAGAAGATCGTCGAAGAGGCGGCCGAGGTGTGGATGGCGGCCGAGTACGAGAGCGACGAGGCCGCGGCCGAGGAGATCTCGCAGCTGCTTTACCACCTCCAGGTCCTCATGATCGCGAAGGGCCTGTCCCTGGCGGACGTCTACCGACATCTCTGACGCGCCCCGACCAGGACCACTTCGAGAGAGACCTTCACCACATGCTTCGCATCGCCGTCCCGAACAAGGGATCGCTGTCTGAGACCGCCGTCGAGATGCTGCAGGAGGCCGGATACGCCGGTCGCCGCGACCCGAAGACGCTGCACGTCGTCGACGCCGAGAACGACGTCGAGTTCTTCTATCTGCGTCCTCGTGACATCGCCACCTACGTCGCCTCCGGGGCGCTTGACGTGGGCATCACCGGCCGCGATCTTCTGCGCGATGTGCGCCAGCCGGCGCGCGAGATCGAGGCGCTGGGATTCGGCGGATCCACCTTCCGCTTCGCCGGCCCTCCCGGACGCTTCACCACGATCGAGGAGCTTGCGGGAGTGCGTGTGGCCAGCGCGTATCCGGGGCTCGTCGGCGCCTTCCTCGAGGAGCGCGGAGTCTCGGCCGAGCTCGTGCAGCTCGACGGTGCCGTCGAGTCGGCGGTGCGGCTCGGCGTCGCGGACGCGGTCGCCGACGTGGTCTCCACCGGAACCACGCTTCGCCAGGCGGGGCTCGAGATCTTCGGCCCCGTGATCCTGGAGTCCGAGGCCGTCCTGATCTCCCGTCCCGAGGATGCCGAGGGCACCGACACCCTTCTCCGCCGGCTCCGTGGCGTCATGGTGGCACGGCGCTACGTGCTGCTGGACTACGACCTCCCCGCCGCTCTCGTGGACCAGGCGACCGCGATCGCCTCCGGCCGCGAGTCCCCGACGGTGTCACCGCTGCGGGATCCGGGGTGGGTCGCCGTGCGTGTGATGATCCCGCGACGGGGGATGAACCAGGTGATGGACGCGCTGTACGCGCTGGGAGCGCGCGCGATCCTCGTCACCGCGATCCACGCGGCGAGGCTCTGATGACTCTCGCCGCCCGTGTGATCCCTTGTCTCGACGTCGCCGACGGGCGTGTCGTCAAGGGTGTCAACTTCGAGAACCTCCGCGATATGGGCGATCCGGTCGAGCTCGCCGCGCACTATGCCGCGCAGGGCGCCGACGAGATCACCTTCCTCGACGTGACGGCGACGGTGGACGGGCGGGCCACGACCCACGACGTCGTCCGCCGCACCGCCGAAGAGGTCTTCGTCCCGCTCACCGTGGGCGGAGGGGTGCGTTCGGTCGACGACGTCGCCCGGCTGCTCGCCGTCGGCGCGGACAAGGTCGGCGTCAACTCGGCGGCGATCGCACGTCCCGCTCTGATCGGTGAGATCGCCGATCGGTTCGGCGCCCAGGTCCTCGTGCTGTCCCTCGATGTCAAGCGCAGCCCCGTGAGTGCCTCCGGCTTCGTCGTCACCACGCACGGAGGACGCACGGAGACGGCGCTCGATGCGAGGGAGTGGGCACGAGAGGCGGTCGAACGCGGAGCCGGCGAGCTGCTGGTGAACTCGATCGACGCGGACGGGACGCGAGACGGCTTCGACCTCGAGCTCACGGCCCTCATGCGCGAGGTCTCGGGCGTGCCGGTGATCGCCTCGGGCGGCGCAGGAAGGGTCGAGGACTTCCCGCCTGCCATCGCGGCCGGAGCCGACGCGGTTCTGGCCGCGAGCGTCTTCCATACCAGCGCGCTGAGCGTCGGAGAGGTCAAGGACGCCCTGCGCGATGCGGGGGTGGTCGTGCGATGAGCGCGGTCGCCGACGCGCTCGGCCAGGTCCGCTGGAACGATCAGGGGCTCGTCCCCGTCGTGGTGCAGCAGTGGGATTCGCATGAGGTCCTCATGCTCGCGTGGATGGACGAGGAGGCGCTGCGCAGGACGCTCATGACGGGGCGTGCGGTGTACTGGTCTCGCTCGCGGCAGTCGTACTGGCGCAAGGGGGACACCTCGGGGCATGTGCAGCACGTGCGCGGCGCACGGCTCGACTGCGACGGCGACACCGTGCTGCTCCAGGTCGACCAGATCGGCGTGGCCTGCCATACCGGGACCCGGACCTGCTTCGAGGCGACCGATCTTCATCCGCTTGTCGGCCCCGCCACCGCCGCTCCGGGGGAGGAGGGGGCATGAGCGCGCTCGCACGGCGGGGACGCTCGGTGAGCCTGCTCCTGATGGTGATCGCGGGAGGCATCGGGATCATCTCCTCGACGCAGACCTGGCTCGTCGTCTCCCGAGCAGACGGCGGCGAGGACGTCGTCGTGCCGGGAGCGACGGCGCTGCCGCTGCTCGCACCGCTCAGCCTGACGACGCTCGCGCTCGGCGCCGCCGTCGCCCTCGTCGGCCCCTGGTTGCGCTATGTCTTCGGCGCGGTCGCCCTGCTCGCGGCTGCGGTGCTCATCGTCCTCACGACGGTCATCCTCGTACAACACCCGCTCGCCGCCGTCGCGCCATCCCTGACGTCCGTGACCGGGCTGGCGGGGGAGAAGGCGCTGTCGCCGGTGATCGGCGGGATCTCTTCCACGGCGTGGCCGTGGGTGGCGATCGTGGGCTGGCTCCTGCTGCTCCTCGCGGGAACGCTCGTCCTCGTCACCGGGAGACGCTGGCGCGGCGGCGGACGCCGGTTCCAGACCTTGCCCGTGTCGGAGAACGGCCCTGTCGACGCGATCGAGTCCTGGGACGAGCTGTCCCAGGGGACGGATCCCACCCGGTGATCCCGATAGACTGAGCCGGATTCCACAGCACGTTCGGAGGAGAACATGACCAACCCCATCGCCGACCCCGGCCACGGACACTCGCCTGCCGCCTGGACCGCTGTGGTGATCATGCTGCTCGGCGTCGCCGTCGGGACGACCGCCTTCTTCCTCGACCAGCCGATCGTCGTCTGGGCCTCTGCTGCGTTCGTCCTGGTCGGACTGATCGTCGGGTGGATCCTGGCGAAGGCCGGCTACGGCGTGAAGGGTCCGAAGTACTCGCCGAAGGCGCACTGATGGTCCTCGCCGACCTCACGGCCGGCGCAGTCGAGGACGCGGCCCGTCGTGAGGAGCGGCGGCCTCTTGCGGCCGTCGAACGCGATGCCCTCGCGCGCGCTGCGGCCCGCGACGCGGTCGCCGCACTGAGCCCCGGCGACCGGGTGAGGATCATCGCCGAGGTGAAACGGGCCAGCCCATCTCGCGGCCGGCTCGCGGACATCCCCGACCCGGCGCTGCAGGCCTCGCTGTACGAGCAGGGCGGCGCCTCTGCGATCAGCGTCCTCACCGAGGAACGACGTTTCGGGGGCAGCCTGGCCGATCTCGAGGCGGTGACGGCCGCGGTATCCGTCCCGGTCCTGCGCAAGGACTTCATCGCCACGCCCTACCAGGTGCTCGAGGCACGGGCTGCGGGTGCCGACATGGTGCTCCTTATCGTGGCGGGCCTCGATCCGCGTGTTCTCACGGAACTGCACGCCCTCATCTTGGAGCTCGGCATGACGCCGCTCGTCGAGACGCACTCCGCAGAGGAGCTGGAGCAGGCCGCCGACCTCGGCGCGACGCTCATCGGCGTGAACGCGAGGGATCTGCGCACGCTCGAGCTCGATCGCGACCTGTTCGGCCGTCTCGTCGACCGGATCCCCGACTCTGCGATCAAGATCGCCGAGTCGGCGGTCCTCACCCCCGAGGACGTGGCGCACTACCGGGGAGCCGGTGCCGACGTCGTCCTCATCGGCGAGGCGTTGGTCAGCGGGGATCCCGTGTCCACACTCCGCTCCTTCTTGGAGGCCGGCTCATGAGCCTGCGCGACCAGCATGGTCCCTTCTTCGGCGATTTCGGCGGGCGTTACATGCCTGAGTCGCTCATCGCGGCGATCGATGAGCTCACCGCTGCCTACGAGGACGCGATCGCCGACCCGGCCTTCCGCGCGGAGCTCGCGCATCTACTGGGCTCTTACGCAGGGCGTCCGTCGGCGCTGACCGAGGTCCCACGTTTCGCGGAGCACGCCGGCGGCGCCCGGATCTTCCTCAAGCGTGAGGACCTGAACCACACCGGCTCTCACAAGATCAACAACGTGCTCGGCCAGGCGCTCCTCACACGGCGCCTCGGCAAGACGCGCGTGATCGCGGAGACCGGAGCGGGCCAGCACGGTGTCGCCACCGCCACGGCCGCGGCGTTGTTCGGCCTGGAGTGCACGATCTACATGGGCGAGGTCGACACGGAGCGCCAAGCGCTCAACGTCGCGCGCATGCGCCTCCTCGGGGCCGAGGTGATCCCGGTGACCACCGGCTCCCGCACCCTCAAGGACGCGATCAACGACGCCTACCGGGACTGGGTCGCAAGCGTGGAGACGACCAACTACATCTTCGGCACGGCAGCCGGTCCGCACCCGTTCCCGGCCATGGTGCGCGACTTCCAGAAGATCATCGGCGAGGAGGCCCGTCAGCAGCTCCTCGACGAGGCCGGGCGGCTGCCTGACGCTGTCGTCGCCTGTGTGGGCGGCGGATCCAACGCGATCGGCATGTTCGACGCGTTCCTCGACGACGCCGAGGTGCGTCTCTACGGGGTGGAGGCGGCGGGCGACGGCGTCGACACCGACAAACACGCCGCGTCGATCGAACGGGGACGGCCCGGCGTCCTCCACGGAGCCAAGACCTACGTTCTGCAGGACGAGGACGGTCAGACGATCGAGTCCCACTCGATCTCCGCAGGACTCGACTACCCCGGGGTGGGGCCGGAGCACGCATGGCTCGCCGACATCGGTCGCGCCGAGTACATCCCGGCGACCGACGACGAGGCGATGCAGGCGCTGCGTCTTCTGAGCCGCACCGAGGGCATCATCCCGGCGATCGAGTCGGCGCACGCTCTTGCCGGGGCCCAACGGCTTGGCCGTGCCCTCGGGCCGGACGCGCTCATCGCGGTCTGCCTCTCCGGGCGCGGTGACAAGGACATGGAGACGGCGGCCCGCTACTTCGGCCTCTACGACGAGGAGGGTCAGCGATGAGCCGCGTCGAGCAGGCCATCAGGACAGCGGAGGAGCAGGGGCGCGGCGCCTTCATCGGCTACCTTCCCGTCGGCTTCCCCGACCTGGCCACGAGCATCGAGGCGGCGATCGTGCTCGCCCGGAACGGCGCCGACGTCATCGAGCTCGGCCCCCCCTACAGCGACCCGGTCATGGACGGCGCGATCATCCAGGAGGCAACGCAGAAGGCGCTCGCCTCGGGATTCCGGATGGCCGATCTCTTCGCCGCCGTCCGGGAGATCACGGCGGCCGTCGACGTCCCGGTCGTCGTGATGACCTATTGGAACCCGGTGCTGCAATACGGCGTCGCACGATTCGCCGACGATCTGCTCGCGGCAGGCGGGGCGGGGCTCATCACGCCCGACATCACTCCGGACGCCGCCGCCGAGTGGATTGCCGCGAGCGAGCGCACGGGGCTCGACCGGGTCTTCCTGGCCGCCCCGACCTCGACGGAGGCTCGTCTCGACCTCATCGTCGAGGCGAGCCGCGGGTTCGTCTACACGGTCTCGACGATGGGCATCACCGGCGAGCGGGCCGAGCTCGACCGAGCCGCTCGCACGCTCGTCGGGCGGCTCCGCGCGCATGGCGCACAGCGTGCCTGCGTGGGCATCGGCATCTCGACGGCGGAGCAGATCCGTGCGGTGCTCGAGTACGCCGACGGCGCGATCGTCGGCACCGCGCTCGTCCGTGCCCTGCGCGACGGAGGCGTCGCCCAGCTTGCGGAGGTGACGCGCCAGCTCGCGGCCGGAACGCGTCGCGACGGGTGAACCCGTAGAATCGATCCCATGTCCCTCGCGCTCCACAACGTCCTCGCGGGCGTGACCGCCAGCATTCCGAGCCCTCCGGTCAGCTCGTTCTCGCTCGGCCCGTTCACGATCCACTTCTACGCGCTGTGCATCATCACCGGCATCATCCTCGCCGTGCTGATCACCAACCACCGGCTCACCAGACGCGGTGCAGAGCGCTGGGTCGTCGTGGACATCGCGATCATCGCCGTCCCGCTCGCGATCATCGCCGCACGCATCTTCCACGTCCTCACGCACCCGGGCTTCTATTTCGGGCCGGGCAAGAACATCTGGGCGGTGTTCTATATCTGGGAGGGCGGCATCGCGATCTACGGCGCCCTCATCGGCGGCGCGATCGGCGCATGGCTCGGGTGCAAGTGGTCCGGGATCCGCTTCTGGACGTTCGCCGACGCCCTGGCGCCAGGGCTGCTGCTCGCCCAGGCGATCGGGCGGTTCGGCAACTGGTTCAACCACGAGCTGTTCGGCCTGCCCACCGATCTGCCCTGGGGGCTCGAGATCGAGTCCACGAACCCTGCCTTCCCCGCGGGCCTGGCCGAGGGCACCCTGTTCCACCCGACCTTCCTGTACGAGGTGATCTGGAACACGCTCGGTGTGCTCTTCCTCCTCTGGATCGGGCGCCGGATGCGCCTGCAGTGGGGCAAGCTCTTCGCGCTGTACCTCGTCTGGTATAGCGCAGGACGCATCGTCTGGGAGTCGATCCGGATCGACCCGAGCGAGATCTACCTGGGCCTGCGCACGAACGTCTGGGCGGCGATCGCCGGCGTGGTTATCGGTCTCGTGATCCTCATCGTCCAGACGCGTCGCCATCCCGGAGTCGAGCCCTCGCCGTACTACCCCGGCCGGGAGCCGAAGAAGGCTGATGTAGACTCTCAGGACAATCTCTCCGAGTTCGTCGATGTGAGCGAGCCTCCGACGGCGGACGAGGTCGATGGAGCCACAGCCACAAGCACTGCTCCCACGAGCTGACACCCCACCTCCGAGGTGGAGCGCGGCCTCGTGAGGATCCCCCCATCTGCTGAGCGCTGCGCAGGCCGAAGACGTCCTTTGTGCATCGAACAATGAGGACGGTACGCATGGCATCGAGCCACTCGCTGGACGACCCCGGACGCGCGAGCACCGGCCATCGGTATCCCGCACGTCAGGGAATGTACGATCCGGCCTTCGAGAAGGACGCCTGTGGCCTGGCGATGGTGGCCACCCTGCGCGGTGCGCCGGGACACGACATCATCGCGCTCGCGTTGGAGGCCCTGCGCAACCTCGAGCACCGCGGGGCGATCGGCTCCGACGCGGGCACCGGTGACGGGGCGGGGATCCTCACTCAGATGCCGGACGGATTCCTGCGTGAGGTCGTTCCGTTCCTGCTTCCCGCCGCGGGAGAGTATGCTGCGGGACTCGCGTTCCTGCCCCGGGACGCCAGCGCGCGGCGTACGCAGAAGGCGGGGATCGAGAGGATCGCCGCGGAGGAGGGCCTCACCGTCCTCGGCTGGCGTGAGGTGCCCACCGCGAACGAGCACCTCGGCAAGCTCGCAGACGAAGCCCGACCTGCCTTCGAGCAGCTCTTCGTCTCTCGCCCGAGCGATGACGGACCCGGCGTCTCCGGCATCGCGCTCGATCGCCTTGCCTACCGACTGCGGAAGCGCGCGGGGAACGAGCTCGGCGCCTACTTCGTGACACTCTCCGCGCGCACCCTCGGGTACAAGGGCATGGTGACCACGCTCCAGCTGGAGCCGTTCTATCCTGACCTCCAGGACGAGCGCTTCACCTCGGAGCTTGCGGTCGTGCACTCTCGTTATTCGACCAACACCTTCCCCTCCTGGCCGCTCGCCCAGCCCCTGCGCATGCTCGCCCACAACGGCGAGATCAACACTGTCGGAGGCAACCGCAACTGGATGCGTGCGCGTCAGTCTCAACTCGAGTCGGAGCTCCTGGGCGACATCCGCCCGCTGCTGCCGATCTGCACGGACGGTGCGAGTGATTCCGCATCCTTCGACGAGGTGCTCGAGCTGCTCACTCTCACCGGGCGCACGCTGCCGCACGCCATCATGATGATGGTGCCTCCGGCGTGGGAGAGACAGGACGACCTCGATCCCGACCTCCGTGCCTTCTACGAGTTCCATGCGAACCAGATGGAGCCATGGGACGGACCCGCGGCGCTCATCTTCACCGACGGAACGCTCGTCGGTGCGACCCTCGACCGCAACGGTCTTCGACCCGGTCGCTGGACGGAGACCACAGACGGACTGATCGTCATCGGCAGCGAGACAGGCGTGCTGGAGTTCGCTCCGGAGCGCATCAAGCGCCGGGGACGGCTTCGCCCGGGAACGATGTTCCTCGTCGACACCGCTCAGGGTCGGATCGTGGAAGACGACGAGGTCAAACGTGAGCTCGCAGGCATGGAGCCGTGGCGGAAGTGGCTGGACGAAGGCACGGTGCGCCTCGCCGATCTCCCCGAGCGTGAGCACATCGTGCATCCCCCCGCCTCGATCACCCGACGGCAACGGACCTTCGGCTACACCGAGGAAGAGGTCCGCATCCTCCTCACCCCGATGGGACAGCACGGCGCCGAGCCGCTGGGCGCGATGGGCAGCGACGCGCCGATCGCCGTGCTCAGCGAGCGTCCGCGGCTTCTCTTCGACTACTTCGTCCAGCAGTTCGCCCAGGTGACGAACCCGCCCCTGGACGCCATCCGCGAAGAGGTCGTGACCAGCCTGGGGCTCGGGCTCGGCCCCGAGCGCAACCTGCTGGCATCGGGACCCGAGCACGCCCGCAGCGTGACGCTGGACTTCCCGGTCATCGACAATGACGAGCTCGCGAAGATCCGACACATCGATCGGGCCTTGCCCGGGCGGTCCAGTGCGACGATCAAGGGCCTCTACCACTTCGATGCCGGCGCGCACACGATGCAGCAGCGGTTGTCGGAGATGTGCGCGGAGGTTGACGATGCGATCGCACAGGGCGCGGAGTTCATCATCCTCTCCGATCGAGACTCGAACAAGGACCTCGTGCCGATCCCGTCGCTCCTGATGATCTCGGCCGTCCACCACCATCTGATCCGCAACGAGAACCGGATGAAAGTGGGCCTGATCGTCGAAGCCGGCGACGTGCGCGAGGTGCATCACGTCGCCACCTTGATCGGCTACGGCGCGTCGGCGGTCAATCCGTATCTGGCGATGGAGACGGTGGAGCATCTCGTGCGCACCGGGTTCATCTCCGGGGTCACGCCAGAGAAGGCGGTGCGGAATCTGATCTACGCGCTGGGTAAGGGCGTGCTGAAGATCATGTCCAAGATGGGCATCTCCACGGTCGGGTCCTACGCCGGCGCGCAGGTCTTCGAGGCCGTCGGGCTCAGTCAGGAGTTCGTCGACGCCTACTTCACCGGCACCGCGACGCGGCTCGGTGGAATCGGGATCGAGGACGTCTTCGCCGAGAACCAGGCCCGGCACGACCACGCCTACCCCGAGGATGCCGCCGCTCGTGCGCATGAACGGCTCTGGACCGGGGGAGAGTATCAGTGGCGTCGCGATGGCGCGCCCCACCTCTTCAACCCCGAGACGGTCTTCCGTCTCCAGCACTCGACGCGTAATCGACGCTATGACGTCTTCCGTGAGTACACGAAGCTCGTCGACGACCAGTCTCGGGAGCTGAAGACGTTGCGCGGGCTCTTCGAACTGCGGACGGGGGAGCGCCCCCCGGTCCCGATCGACGAGGTCGAGCCGATCTCCTCGATCGTGAAGCGTTTCTCCACGGGCGCGATGAGCTACGGGTCGATCTCGCAGGAGGCGCACGAGACCCTCGCGATCGCGATGAACCGCCTCGGCGCCAAGTCCAACACGGGCGAGGGCGGCGAGGATCCGGACCGTCTGGTCGACCCGGAGCGGCGGAGCGCGATCAAGCAGGTCGCCTCCGGGCGGTTCGGCGTCACGAGCCTTTACCTCACCCAAGCGGACGATATCCAGATCAAGCTGGCCCAGGGGGCGAAGCCCGGCGAAGGAGGCCAGCTCCCGCCGCAGAAGGTCTATCCCTGGGTCGCTCGGACACGGCATGCGACACCCGGCGTCGGTCTGATCTCCCCGCCGCCGCACCACGACATCTACTCGATCGAGGATCTGAAACAGCTGATCTTCGACCTGAAGCGGGCCAACCCCGCCGCTCGCATCCACACCAAGCTCGTCAGCCAGTCCGGGATCGGGGCCGTCGCGGCGGGCGTCGCTAAGGCGCTCAGCGACGTGGTCCTCGTCTCCGGGCATGACGGCGGCACGGGCGCAAGCCCGCTGAACTCGCTCAAGCACGCGGGGACGCCCTGGGAGCTGGGACTCGCCGAGACCCAGCAGACGCTCATGCTCAACGGGATGCGCGACCGCGTGGTGGTCCAGGTCGACGGGCAGCTCAAGACCGGCCGCGACGTGGTCATCGGCGCGCTGCTGGGGGCAGAGGAGTTCGGATTCGCGACCGCTCCGCTCGTCGTGAGCGGCTGCATCATGATGCGCGTCTGCCACCTCGACACCTGCCCGGTCGGCGTCGCGACACAGAACCCGGTGCTGCGGGAACGCTTCACCGGCAAGCCCGAGTTCGTGGTCAACTTCATGGAGTTCATCGCCGAGGAGGTACGCGAGATCCTCGCCTCCCTCGGCTTCCGCACTCTGGACGAGATCATCGGCCGCGCCGATCTGCTGCGCGTCGACGCGGCGGTCCGTCATTGGAAGGCCGATGGACTCGACCTCTCGCCGGTGCTTGAAGGCCCGGTCTTCCCCGCCGGCGAGCCGCGCCGCAGCGGCCGTGCACAGGATCACGAGCTGGAGAAGCACTTCGACGCGGCGTTGATCGAGATGGCCCGGGAGGCACTGGAGGACAAGGCTCCGGTCATCGTCGAGGTCCCGATCCGCAACACCGAGCGCGCGGTCGGCACCATGCTCGGCCACGCCGTCACTTCCCGGCACGGGGCGAAGGGGCTCGCCAGGGAGACGATCGACGTCACGCTGCACGGTACGGCGGGGCAATCGCTCGGCGCGTTCCTGCCGCCCGGGATCGCGCTCCGGCTCGAAGGCGACGCGAACGACTACGTCGGCAAGGGACTGTCCGGCGGCGACATCACGATCCGTCCGCCGCGGACGGCGACTTTCCGCCCGGATCGCAACGTGATCGCAGGAAACGTCATCGGCTATGGAGCCACCAGCGGCACGATCTACATCTCGGGCGTGGTCGGGGAGCGCTTCCTCGTCCGCAACTCGGGGGCCACGGCCGTCGTCGAGGGGGTTGGCGACCACGCGTTGGAGTACATGACCGGCGGCGTCGCGGTCATCCTCGGCGAGACGGGACGCAACCTCGGCGCCGGGATGTCCGGAGGCGTGGCCTACGTCCGAGACCTCCGCGAGGAGAGGGTGAACGCCCAGTCCCTCGACGCCGGCGAGCTCCTCCTCGAGCCTCTCGACCGCGCCGACCTGGAAGTCCTTCGCAGCCTGCTCGTCGAGCACGAGGAGCGCACGGGATCGCCTCTGGCCGCGGAGCTCCTCGCCGATTTCGAGGGGGCGTCGGCCGAGTTCGTCAAGGTCCTCCCGCGTGACTTCGCCGCCGTGCGGCGCACCCGCGAAGAGGCGCTGGCCGCGGGGCTGGACCCCGACGGCGATATCGTCTGGAACCGCATCCTGGAGGTGACCGGTGGCTGACCCCAAAGGCTTTCTCAAGGTGACGGAGCGGGAGCTGCCTGCTCGCCGCCCCGTGCCGGTCCGGATCCTGGACTGGAAAGAGGTCTACGAGCCGGGCGACTCCGCGGTGCTCCGTCGGCAGGCGAGTCGATGCATGGACTGCGGCGTGCCGTTCTGTCACTCGGGATGCCCGCTCGGCAACCTCATCCCGGAGTGGAACGATCTGGCCTGGCGTGGTGAGGGCCGCGCGGCGATCGAGCGCCTGCACGCGACGAACAACTTCCCCGAGTTCACGGGTCGCCTCTGCCCCGCGCCGTGCGAGAGCTCCTGCGTGCTCGGCATCAACCAGCCCGCCGTGACCATCAAGCAGATCGAGGTCTCGATCATCGACGAGGCGACAGCCAAGGGCTGGGTGGAGCCGCAGCCTCCCGAGCGTCTCACCGGCAAGACCGTGGCGGTCGTCGGGTCCGGCCCGGCAGGGCTGGCTGCGGCGCAGCAGCTCACCCGGGCGGGCCACACGGTGGCGGTGTTCGAGCGGGACGACCGCATCGGCGGCCTGCTTCGATACGGCATTCCGGACTTCAAGATGGAAAAGTCCGTCCTCGACACGCGCCTCCGTCAGATGCAGGAGGAGGGCACCCGTTTTCGCGCCGGCGTGGAGATCGGTGTCGACATCAGCTGGCAGGATCTGCGCGCCCGGTATGACGCCGTGGTCCTGGCGACCGGTTCGACGGTGCCGCGAGACCTCGCGATCCCTGGACGGGATCTGGACGGGATCCACTTCGCGATGGAGTACCTCGTGGAGTCGAACAAGGCGGTCGCCGGGGATCCGGTGCCGAACCAGATCAGCGCGAGGGGCAAGCACGTCGTCGTGATCGGCGGTGGCGACACCGGCGCGGACTGCATCGGCACCGCGCATCGGCAGGGCGCCTTGAGCGTCACGAACCTCGCGATCGGACGCCAGCCGTCGAGCGGTCGGCCTGAGCACCAGCCGTGGCCGATGATGCCCACGGTCTTCGAGGTCCAGTCCGCGCACGAGGAGGGCGGCGAGCGGGTGTATCTCGCATCGACCGTGGAGTTCCTCGCGAATGAGGCCGGAGAGGTCCGTGCACTGCGTGTGGCCGAGACCGAGTACGTCGACGGACGCCGCGTGCCCCGGAGCGGTACCGAGCGCGAGATCCCCGCGGACCTCGTGCTCATCGCGATGGGCTTCACCGGTCCGGATGCCGAGGCCATCGACGGAAAAGAACGACCGCTGACGACCGACCGCGGCGTCTACGCCCGCGACGACGAGTACGCCACGACGACGCAGGGTGTGTTCGTGGCCGGAGATGCGGGGCGGGGACAGTCCCTCATCGTCTGGGCGATCGCGGAAGGAAGGGCGGCGGCCGCGAGCGTCGACCGATACCTCATGGGTCGCACCGTCCTTCCGTCGCCTGTACAGCCGACGGATGTCGCGCTGGGTCTCCAGCCCGCGTAGGCTGAACCCCGGCAGCGTGGCCCCCTCGTCCATCCTCGAACCACACGGAGACATAGCTTTGAGACGTGCCAAGATCGTCGCCACCCTCGGACCGGCCACCTCGACGTACGAGACGGTTCGTGCCCTCATCGACGCGGGGGTGGATGTCGCGCGCCTGAACCTCAGCCATGGGGACTACTCCGTGCACGACAACAACTACGCCAATGTACGTCGTGCCGCAGAAGACTCCGGGCGCGCCGTGGCGATCCTCGTGGATCTGCAGGGGCCGAAGATCCGCCTCGGCAAGTTCGAGGACGGCCCGTACGAGCTCGCCGTCGGAGACATCTTCAAGATCACGACCGAGGACATCGTCGGGAACCGGGAGATCTCCGGGACCACCTTCAAGGGACTTCCGCAGGACGTCAAGCCGGGGGACTACCTGCTGATCGACGACGGCAAGGTCCGGGTCGAGGTCGTCGACACCGACGGCACCACGGTGACGACCAGAGTCGTCGTCGCCGGCGCCGTGTCCAACAACAAGGGCATCAACCTCCCTGGCGTCGCCGTGAACGTCCCGGCGCTCAGCGAGAAGGACGAACAGGACCTCCGTTGGGGATTGCGCTCGGGCGCAGACCTCATCGCGCTGTCGTTCGTCCGCAACGCCACCGACGTCGAGCGGGTGCACGAGATCATGGCGGAGGAGGGCGTGCGCGTCCCCGTCTTCGCGAAGATCGAGAAGCCCCAGGCGGTGGACGCGCTGGAGGAGATCGTCGCCGCGTTCGACGGGATCATGGTCGCCCGTGGCGACCTGGGCGTGGAGCTGCCTCTCGAGGCGGTCCCGATCGTGCAGAAGCGAGCGGTCGAGCTCGCCCGCCAGAACGCGAAGCCGGTCATCGTCGCGACGCAGATGCTGGAATCCATGATCTCCAGTCCGGTTCCCACCCGCGCGGAGACGTCGGACGTCGCCAACGCGGTCCTCGACGGCGCGGACGCGGTCATGCTGTCGGGAGAGACGAGCGTGGGGGAGTACCCGGTGATCGTCGTCGAGACGATGGCTCGCATCATCGAGTCGACCGAGGAACACGGGCTCGAGCGCATTCACCCGCTCACCAACAGGCCTCGCACGCAGGGCGGGATCATCACGCTGGCCGGGCTCGAGGTCGCCGAGTTCGTCGAGGCGAAGTTCATCTGCGTGTTCACCCAGTCGGGCGACTCTGCACGACGCATGTCCCGTCTTCGCTCCCGTATCCCGATGCTCGCCTTCACTCCCGAGCCCGCGATCCGCCATCGCCTGGCGATCACCTGGGGAATCCGCTCCGTCCTCGTCGACGTCGTCGAGCACACGGACCTGATGTTCCACCAGGTGGACGAGCACCTGCTGGGCGAGGGGCTGGCCGCCGAAGGGGACAAGGTCGTCGTGATCTCCGGGTCCCCTCCCGGCCTCATCGGCTCCACGAACGACATCCGCGTGCACAAGGTAGGTGACGCGGTGGGCGGCGCCGCTCCGGTATACAAGGCCGCACGGGCGTGATCGTCGCGGAGGGCGGGGCCGATGGCCTCGCCCTCCGTCGTCCTCGCGGTCCGCGCAGGACAGCGTCGTGCGCTAGCGTGGAGTCCGAGCCGGCGTGGCGGAATGGCAGACGCGGAGCACTCAAAATGCTTTGTCCTCACGGGCGTGTGGGTTCGAGTCCCACCGCCGGCACTCGAAGTCCGTTCGTGCGCGCGTTCGCTCGGGTCCGGCAGCGCCTTCCTCTAGAATGGTCGGGTGACCGAGCAAGAGCAGCCTGAGCAGCCCACCGTCTCCGCTCCGCGGCGCGTCGTCGTCGCCGAGGACGAGTCGCTGATCCGCCTCGACATCGTCGAGATCCTCCGCGACAACGGCTTCGACGTCGTCGGCGAAGCCGGAGACGGCGAGACGGCCGTGCAACTTGCGACGGAACTGCGTCCCGACCTGGTCATCATGGATGTCAAGATGCCGCAGCTCGACGGCATCAGCGCCGCGGAGAAGCTCCACAAGAACAACATCGCGCCGGTCGTGCTGCTCACCGCCTTCAGCCAGAAGGAGCTCGTCGAGCGTGCCAGCGAGGCAGGCGCGCTCGCGTACGTCGTCAAGCCGTTCACGCCGAACGACCTGCTGCCTGCGATCGAGATCGCGTTGGCTCGTCACGAGCAGATCATCACGCTCGAGGCAGAGGTCGCCGACATGGTCGAGCGCTTCGAGACCCGCAAGCTCGTGGACCGTGCGAAGGGCCTTCTGAACGAGAAGATGGGCCTCAGCGAGCCGGAGGCGTTCCGCTGGATTCAGAAGGCGTCGATGGATCGTCGTCTGACGATGCAGGACGTCGCGAAGGCCATCATCGAGCAGCTCGCGCCCAAGAAATGACGAGGACGCTCGCCGTCTGACTCAGCTGCGCGGGATGTCCTTGATCATGTTCGTGATGCGGATCGTGGAGCATCGTCGTCCCTGATCGTCGCTGACGGCGATCTCGTGCACCGCGATGCTCCGTCCGAGGTGGATCGGCGTGCAGACGCCGGTCACGACCCCGCTCGTGACCGAACGGGTATGTGTCGCGTTGATGTCGACACCGACCGCCATACGTCCAGGACCCGCGTGCAGGGTCGCGGAGATCGAGCCCAGCGTCTCGCCCAGCACGACGTATGCGCCGCCGTGCATGAGGCCGAAAGGCTGGGTGTTTCCCTCGACAGGAAGAGTCGCCACGCTCCGTTCCGCGCTGACCTGGAGGAAGCGCATCCCCATCTTGGCGGCCAGCGCGCCCAGGGCTTCGGGCGTCGACCAGTCGCGCTCTTCCGTCGGGTCCGTCTCCGGCATGCGTCCTCCTCGGCGAGTGTCCGTCGTCCTCGTTAGGCTGACAGGGTGACGGACTCCGCAAAGCCTACCCTCATGGTCGTAGACGGCCACTCGCTCGCATATCGTGCCTTCTTCGCGCTGCCGGTCGAGAACTTCACGACCAAGGACAACCAGCACACCAACGCGATCTACGGCTTCCTGTCGATGCTCGTCAACCTCATCAAGGCGGAGCGCCCTACCCACCTGGCGATCGCCTTCGACACCTCGCGTCATTCGTTCCGCACCGAGGAGTATGCGGAGTACAAGGCGACGAGGTCGGAGACCCCGCAGGAGTTCCGTGGCCAGATCCCGTTGCTCCAGGACTGCCTGGCCGCGATGTCCATCCCGGTGCTCGTGAAGGAGACGGTCGAGGCCGATGACATCCTCGCGACCCTCGCGACGCAGGGCGCGGAGCAGGGGTTCGACGTGCTCGTCGTCTCGGGAGACCGCGATACGATCCAGCTCGTCAATGACGAGATCACCCTCCTTTACCCTTCCGTTCAGGGGGTCTCTCAACTCAAGCGCTACGACCCGACAGCGGTGCAGGAGCGCTACGGGGTCCGTCCGGAGCAGTATCCCGATATCGCGGCCCTCGTCGGGGAGACCAGTGACAACCTCCCCGGCGTCCCCAAGGTGGGGGAGAAGACCGCGGTGAAGTGGCTCACCCAGTTCGGTTCGCTCGACGAGCTCCTTGACCGAGCGGACGAGATCAAGGGGGTCGTCGGTGGCAATCTCCGCGACCACATCGAGGACGTCCGGCGCAACCGTCGGCTGAATCGTCTCCTTCGCGACGTCGACCTCACCGTCGGCCCGACGGATCTTGCGGTCGAACCGATCGACGCGCAGGCCGTCCGTGACATCTTCGCCCGCCTGGAGTTCCGCACGCTGCTGCCCAGGGTCTTCGAGGCGATGGACGGCGGCGACGGGGCAGAGGAGACGCGCGCACAGGCGGACGTCCCCGCCGCGAGAGAGGTGGACGCCACAGGCTTGCGCAGCTGGGTGGAGGGGCTCTCCGGCGAGGTCGGCGTCACCCTCGTCACCGCGAACGCCTTGCCGCAGCGGATCGGGCTCTCTTCGGCCGGCGACCTCGTCGAGGCAGGATGGGATGGCGACACGAGCGCGGCGCTACAGGGCTGGCTGACCTCGGACGCGCCCAAGGTGTTCCACGACGCGAAGCCCCAGATAAAGGCGCTGCGCAACGCCGGGATCCGGCTCGGTGGTCTGGCTTACGACACCAGTCTCGCGGGATGGCTGCTCCGCCCGAGCTTCCCGGACAAGTCCTTGGCCGACCTCGTGGACCGTTACCTGGGCGAGAAGCTTCCCGAGGCGGATCCGAGCCAGCTCGTCCCGGAGACGGAGGGGGCGACGCCGGCGCAGCTGTCGTGGTTCACCGCACGGGTCGCGGAGGCGCTTCGTGCCGACCTGCCGGAGAGCGTGGATCGCGTTCTCCGCGAGATCGAGCTGCCGACTCTGAGCACGCTCGCCGACATGGAGCTGGCGGGGGTCGCCGTCTCGCACGAGAAGCTGTCTGGCTTCTCGCGAGAGCTCGCCGAACGCGCCGACCGCATCGCGCAGGAGGCGTTCGGCATCATCGGGCGCGAGGTGAACCTCGGTTCCCCCAAACAGCTGCAAGAGGTCCTGTTCGAGGATCTCGAGCTGCCGAAGACGCGCAAGACCAAGACGGGCTACTCCACCGATGCCGCCGTGCTCGCCGACCTGCAGGAGACGAACCCTCATCCGTTCCTGGGGCTGCTCCTCCAGCATCGCGAGGCCACGAAGCTGCGTCAGATCATCGAGTCGCTGGACACCTCGATCCGAGAAGACCATCGCGTCCACACGACCTACGTCCAGACCGGCAGTCAGACCGGCCGGCTCTCCAGCACCGATCCGAATCTGCAGAACATCCCGGTTCGCACGGAGGAGTCGCGGCGCATCCGTGCGGCGTTCGAGGTAGGCGAGGGCTATGAAACGCTCCTTACCGCGGACTACTCGCAGATCGAGATGCGTATCATGGCGCACCTGTCCGGCGACGAAGGCCTGATCGAGGCCTTCAACACCGGCGAAGACCTGCACCGTTTCGTCGGCGCCAGAGTCTTCGGTGTCGAGCCGGACGACGTCACCCCCTTGATGCGCACCAAGGTCAAGGCGATGTCCTACGGGCTCGTGTACGGGTTGAGCGCTTTCGGTCTGTCGAAGCAGCTGCGGATCGAGCAGACCGAGGCCAAGCAGCTCATGCTCGAGTACTTTTCCCGGTTCGGCGCCGTCCGCGACTACCTGCGGGCGTCCGTCGTCGCCGCGAAGGAGGTGGGTTACACCGAGACGATCTTCGGACGTCGGCGCCCGTTCCCTGACCTGGCCAGCCCCAACCGGGTGCTGCGCGAGAACGCGGAGAGAGCCGCTCTCAACGCTCCCATTCAGGGGAGCGCGGCGGACATCATGAAGATCGCGCTGTTCCGCATCCATCAGGATCTGCTGACGGATGGTCTCCGCTCTCGTGTGCTCCTGCAGATCCACGACGAGCTCGTCGTGGAGGTCGCGGATGGTGAATGGGACCCGGTCGAACGCATCGTCCGCGCTCGTATGGGGGGCGCGGCAGAGTTGTCCGTCCCGCTGGACGTGCAGGTCGGACGCGGGGCGGACTGGAACGAAGCGGCACACTGACGCGCGATACGCTCGAACCCATGACTTCCCACACCCCCGGAACCCGGGTCCCGACCGCGATCGACAAGGTGGCGGAGGAATGGGTCGACACGCTCGTCGACCTCTCGCCGATCACCGCGACGTACATCGGGCGCAACGAGGCGAACGGACGACTTGACGACCTGAGCCCGGACGGGCATGCCCGCGGAATCGAGGCGACGAAAAGGGCTCTCGCCGCGCTGGAGGGGTTGGAGCCGTCGGATGCGATCGACGTGGTGACACAGGCCGACCTCGGCGCCGAGCTGCGTCTCGCCCTCGAGCTCGATCAGGCGCAGTGGCATCTCCGCGATCTCAACGTGATAGCCTCGGCCGCTCAGGACGTCCGTCAGGCGTTCGACCTCATGCCCACGGCGACGGTCGATGACTGGGCGGTGGTCGCCGAACGACTCGGAGCTGTCCCCGATGCGCTCCGCGGGTACACCGCCACCCTGCGCGAGGGGATCACCCGCGGGGTCGTGCCCGCCCGACGCCAGGTCGTCGAGGTGGCGACACAGGTCGCCCGTTACACGGCCGACGACGGCTTCTTCGCCGCGTTCGTCGCGGACGCAGCTCCGGAGGAAGGCCAGCTGCCTGCCTCGCTCGCTCGGGATCTCGCTGATCGTGCGGCGGCGGCGCGTGTCGCCTACGACGAGCTGCGGCTGTTCCTCACCACAGAGCTCGCCCCGGCGGCGGGGGAGCAGGATGCGGTCGGCCGCGAGCTCTATGCGCTCTCGTCCCGCCGTTTCCTCGGGGCGACGATCGATCTCGACGAGACGTACGAGTGGGGGCGCGAGGAGCTCGCGCGGATGATCGCCGAGCAGACCTCCATCGCGCAGGAGATCGTGCCTGGAGGCACGGTCGAAGAGGCCATCGCCCACCTCGAAGCCGATCCGTCTCGGCGCCTCATCGGCACCGATGCCCTGCAACGGTGGATGCAGGAGACCAGCGATCGTGCGATCGCCGACCTCGGCGCCACCCACTTCGACATCCCAGAGCAGATCCGCCGCCTGGAATGCATGATCGCGCCCACTCAGGAAGGCGGGATCTACTACACCGGCCCGACCGACGACTTCTCTCGTCCTGGCCGAATGTGGTGGTCGGTGCCCGAGGGGGTCACCGAGTTCGACACCTGGCGCGAGCTCACGACCGTCTATCACGAGGGCGTTCCCGGGCATCACCTGCAGATCGCCCAGGCGACCTACAACCGCGCGGAGCTGAACACCTGGCGTCGTCTGCTCGCGGGGACGTCGGGCCATGCGGAGGGATGGGCGCTCTATGCGGAGCGGCTCATGGAGCAGCTCGGATACCTTGACGATCCGGCCGATCGTCTCGGCATGCTCGACGGCCAGCGGATGCGGGCGCTCCGCGTCGTCCTCGACATCGGCGTCCATCTGGGCAAGCCCCGTCTCGACGGCGAGGGGGTTTGGGATCACGACTACGCGCTCGAGATGATGCGACGGAACGTGAACATGAACGACGGCTTCCGCCAGTTCGAGGTGAACCGTTATCTGGGCTGGCCCGGCCAGGCGCCGTCCTACAAGGTCGGTCAGCGCATCTGGGAGCAGGTGCGCGACGAATACGCGGCCGCCCGCGGCAGGTCGTTCTCGATCAAGGAGTTCCACAAGCGCGCCCTCGACATCGGCGGGGTCGGCCTCGACACGCTTCGGCGCGCTCTGCTCGGCTGACGGGAATTCTCGTCCCCTCACCGAGGTTTCATTCAACTGAATGGAAGGATCGGTGATGGGCCTGGAATTCGGACTCGACACATTCGGGGATGTCACGCGTACGCCCGAAGGCGTGCTGTTGAGCGGGGCGGAGACGATCCGCAATGTCGTGGCGCAGGCAGAGCTCGCCGACCGGGTCGGCGTGGACTTCTTCGGAGTGGGGGAGCATCATCGGAGGGAGTTCGCCGTCTCGAGCCCTGAGATGGTGCTCGCGGCCATCGCTGCCAGGACCGAGCGCATCCGACTGGGAACCGCGGTCACCGTGCTGTCCTCGGACGACCCGGTGCGCGTCTACGAACGCTTCGCGACGTTGGACGCACTGTCGGAGGGACGTGCCGAGGTCGTTCTCGGCCGAGGCTCGTTCATCGAGTCCTTCCCGCTCTTCGGATACGACCTGGCCGACTACGAGCTGCTCTTCGAAGAGAAGCTGGACCTCTTCGTCCGGCTCCTCGAGGAGAAGCCGGTCACCTGGAGGGGGACGCTCCGTGCTCCTCTGGAGAACGCCGATGTGTTCCCGAAGACCGCGAAGGGGCTCCGGACCTGGGTCGGCGTGGGCGGGACCCCGGAGTCGGTCGTGCGTGTGGCGCGGCATGGACTGGGGCTGATGCTCGCGATCATCGGCGGCCCGGCCGCTCGCTTCCGCCCGCTCGTCGACCTGTATCACCGCTCCACGACGAGCTTCGGCACGGTGACCCATCCCGTGTCCGCGCATTCCCCGGGGCACCTCGCGTCGACCGATGACGAGGCCTGGGAGGCGGCTTACGAGGGCTTCGAGGCGATGAACAACACGATCGGAAGGGAACGCGGATGGCCTCCATACAGCCGGGCGCGTTTTCAGAACGACATCGGTCCGGGTGGTGCGCTCTACGTCGGTTCTCCTGATCGCGTGGCCGCTAAGATCGCCGACACCGTCACGACGCTCGGGCTCGGACGCTTCGACCTGAAGTACGCGACGGGCACCCTCTCGCACGAGGCGATGATGCAGAGCATCGAGCTCTATGGCACGGAGGTGATCCCGCGGGTCCGTCGGCTGCTCGACGCACATTGACGTCATCTGCGGTGACAGACCACAAGCGTCGACGAGGAATAGGCTGGGCGGATGACTTCTGTCCGCTACGTCGCCATCGGAGACTCCTTCTCCGAAGGCGTCGGTGACGAGCTCCCTGACGGACGCGTCCGCGGTTGGGCGGACCTCGTCGCCCAGGGGTGGGCCGATGCGCTCGGGCAGCCCGTCTCCTACGCCAACCTCGCCATCCGAGGAAAGCTTGCCTGGCCCGTCGTCGAGGAACAGCTGGAGCCTGCGCTCGCCCTCGCACCGACTCACCTGTCGTTCAACGCCGGCGGCAACGACATGCTGCGTCCTCGTACGGATGTCGAGCACGTCGCCGATGCGTTCTCACGCGTCCTCCGCCGCTGCAACGAGACGGGGACCACGTTGATCATCCTCTCCGGAGCGAATCCCGCAGGCCAGCTTCCCCTCGGAGGACTCGTCCAGCGACGGGGAGACGAGCTCTCCGCCGCTGTGCTTCGCCGCGTATCCTCTCGCCCCGATGTCGTACGAGCCCTCAACTGGCCCGATCGTGAGCTCAGCCGCCCGCCGTACTGGTCTGAGGATCGTCTTCACATGAACGCCGCGGGGCATCATCGCGTCGCTGCTCGCGTGCTCGCCGCCCTCGGGATGGAGCCCCCGGCGAGCTGGTGGAAGCCGACCTCTGCCGTCATCGCAGAGCGCGCCGGCTCATGGGAGTACTACCGTGCCCACGTCGCTCCCTGGATCGTCCGACGGGTCACAGGCCGTTCCTCCGGCGACGGGCGTCGGCCGAAGCACCCGGCCTGGACCGAGGGCGCCTCGTCCCCCGAGCGGGGAGCGGAGTGACACCGGCGCGACCGGCATCGAGGCGGTTGATCCGTCGCATCACACAGCTTCTCGTCGGTCTGTTCCTCTACGGCATCAGCATCGCGTTCATCGTCCGCGGGAGCCTCGGCGCCGCGCCGTGGGATGTGCTCACTCAGGGGCTCACTCGCCAACTCCCGCTCAGCTTCGGCGTGATCACCATCATGGTGAGCGCGGTCGTCCTGCTGCTGTGGATTCCGATCCGTCAACGTCCCGGCATCGGCACGGTGCTCAACGCGCTCTGCGTCGGGCCTTCCGCGGATGTGGGTCTCCGTATGATCCCGGTCGCCCATGAGCTCTGGCTGCAGGTGCTGTTCTTCGTGCTCGGGCTCGGGATCCTCGCCGCCGCGACCGGGCTGTACATCGGAGCGGATCTCGGGCCGGGCCCTCGGGACGGGCTGATGACCGGTCTGCACCGACGACTGGGCGCGCCGATCTGGATCGTCCGTACGGCGATCGAGATGACCGTCGTGGTCATCGGGTGGCTCCTCGGCGGCATGGTCGGGGTGGGAACCGTCGCATTTGCGCTGCTTGTCGGTCCTCTCTGTCAATTCTTCCTGAGAGTGTTCGCCGTGCGTCGTGCCGGGGGAGAGGCAGCGGGGGAGCCTTCAACGCCTCAGGCCCGTTCGGTCGAGGGCTCCGCTGGCGAGAGCCGATAGGTCAGCTCCGCGAACGCACCGACCTGACGCACACGGACGAGGCATAGACCCTCGTGCCCGATCTCGCGGGGGAGCAGCGGTTTCCCCGCAACCAAGGTCGCGGGAGCGAACGTGACGACGATCTCATCCAGAAGCCCTGCATCGGCGAACTGCCCGGCAAGGTCGCCGCCGCCCACGACCCAGATGTCGCGGCCTCCCGCGGCGCGAGCGATCTCATCGAAGCGGTCTCGTACCGATCCGGAGACGAGGCGCACGTCGGCGTCCGGGACGAGGGGGAGCGCTCGGGAACTGAACACATAGGTGGGCCGATCTCCGTATAACTCCTGCCACCGCGCGGGGTGCGCAAGGAGGTCGTGCTCGCGGACGGTCCACTCGTACGTGGCGGACCCCTCCACCAGCACGCCGATCCGGGAGGTGAACGCCTCGATGTCTCCCGTCACATCCTCCTGCGGAACGGTGAGCAGCCATGTGAGCGAGTCGTCGGGATCGGCCAGGAAACCGTTGAGCGTTGCGGCCGTGTAGAAGATCGTCTTCGGCATGTCACGACCTTAGGAACGGCCACCGACATCGGTATGCACGGAGGGCCGTCCATGGAGCGGGGTGGGCGGCGGCGATAGAGTGCCCTGGTGGACGATATCGCCCTGGTCCCTCTGCCCGGCGGGACCGTGGAACTGCATGACGCACGTGCGCGACACCGGTGGGAGGTCGCCCTTGAGCCTTTCGAGATCGCTGTCTACCCTGTGACCGAGGAACAGGTCGCCGAGCTCCTCGGTCTCGGCGCCGTGCATCCGCGGCGTCCGGCCGTCGACCTGACCTGGCTCCGCGCCATCCGCGTCTGCAACGCCGCCTCAGAATGGGAGGGCCTCGAGCCCGCCTATCGGTTCGACGGTGAAGAGGTGCGCTGGCGCACCGAAGCCGATGGGTTCCGCCTGCCGACCGAGGCGGAATGGGAGTACGCCTGCCGTGCCGGCTCACGGGCTCCTCAGTACGGCCCCCTTTCGGAAGTCGCATGGACCGCCGGTGACGCCGTCTCCGCTCCCCGGGACGTCGGCGGGAAGAAGCCGAATCTGCATGGCTTGTTCGACACGCTAGGGAACGTGTGGGAGTGGTGCTGGGACCTGCTCGATCCCGCTCGATACGGTGACTACCGGGTCTTCCGCGGTGGCGGCTTCGCCGACGAGCCGTGGAGCGTGCGGGCCTCGACCAGACGTGGCGGCGGTCCGCGCATGCACCACGACGATCTCGGAATGCGTCTCGCGCGTGGAGGCTTCGACACCGTCGATGCGGCGCAGGGGTGGTCCGCAGCGGCCGATGAGGATCGTGCGAACGTCTCCTGGCCGCTTCGGCCAGGATGGACGCCCCGACCTTCCTCCCAGGCGGACACGGCAGGATGAGCAGATGACGAACAGGCGGGGTATCGGAGCGTTCGTCGCCGGGGTCATCGCCCTCTCCCTCCTGTTCGGGGCCGTCTACGTCCTGTTCGTACGCACCTACACCGGGCAGGTCATCGATGCGCGCGCCTTCGACGGCGCGGCCGAGCAGCACGACCTCGTGCACTGGGCCGCCGTCAAACTGCTCGAGCACGTGCCTGAGCTCGCGATCGGCGGGGGAGCGGTGCTCATCCTGCTCGTCGGCGGAGTGACGCGGCGATTCAAGCACGTTGCCGTGGCGCTGGGGGCGGCCGCGACAGCGCTATCGGTGACCGAGCTCGCCAAGCACGTGGTGCTGACACGCACGGATACCGGCGCGACGGACTTCTTTCACAACTCGCTGCCGTCCGGGCATGCGACCGTGGCGGCGGCCGCCGCGTTCGCGGTGTTCCTCGTCTCGACGCCGCGCTGGCGCCCGGTCGCGGCACTCGTCGGCGGTGCGTTCGCGGTATCCGTCGGCGTCCTCCTCGTGATCGGCCAGTGGCACCGGCCCAGCGACGTGATCGCGGCCTTCCTCGTGGTCGCGATCTGCGGCTGTCTGAGCGGTATCGTCCTGCTCCTCTGGCGAGTCCCCGAGGCGGATCCCTCTGCTTCACCGCTGAACGCGCTCTGGTGGGTCTTCGGGGCGAGCGCCGTGGTCGCGATCATGGCACTCGGTGTGGTCTTCGTGACCGCGACCGATGAGAGGACCCCTCTCCAGATCGCCTACCTGGGCGGCAGTGCGGCCATCCTCGCCGCGGGGAGCGGGCTGGCTGCCGCCGGCAATCGCTGGTTCCGTCGCCTTTCCTGAGCACGACGCGGCAAAGTGGTGCTTGGCTAGACGGGGTCTCGGACATCGACGACGTCGCTTGATCCCGAGGAGGGCGGGACGTCGGTATGCTCGGCGATCGCACGACGTCGTCGATGCAGTTGCCACTCGCGTAACGTCAGCCCGACGATGAACAGGTCGAAGACCGTGAGCGCGAGCATGCCCCAGGTGAAGTGCATGACCAGCTCGTAACACTGGTAGCCGATGAAGGCGGCCAACGCGACGACCATCCAGGGGTAGGCCCACAGCTTCTCTTTCAACAGCGCCCACACCAGCACGACCTTGATGACGCCGTGGAGGAGCAAATAGATGCCGGCGAAGACCGTGGCCTTCGTGTCCAGAGCGTCGGCGAGATGCCGGAACCACTGCCAGACGGGGGAGTGCTCGTGTCCGATGACGAAGTGTGCGGTGATCCCGGAGAGCCAGGCGCGCACCGCGACCGGGTCCACGAAGAAGAGCGCGAGCCCACCCACCAGCTCCAGGACGCCATTGATGCCTTTGAGGACGATGCTGACCTCGAAAACGCGGTCCAGGACACGATGTCGAGGGTTCACTCTCATAGAGTGATCGTAGCGACGGACTCGACTCAAGGTCGCATAAATTCTCCGGGCCTCGGCATGGGCCGCCAGGAAGAACGAGGACAGGCTCAGCTTCGGAATCTCCGGTCTCGGTGACCGCGAAGGGGAGGTCCAGATCATCAGCGCGCATAGTTCCCACTCTGCGGTGCAGAAGCCAGTTTCCTTTCCTGAGCTCCTCCAGGATGGGTTTCATATCTGACATAATATGCATTATCGGCGACATGGGGACCGACGCTCAGGCAATGCCGCGAGGGCGACGAAATCCACGCCCAAGACGGCACGGAGTTCTTGTCGCGGACGCGCGCTGTTAACGTGGGCACTCTTCGAGACCCGAACCCGACGGATGCTCTCGCAGCAAGAAGGAGAACGAGAACGTGCCCCCGAGGATGCCACGGCGTCGACTCGTCGCGACGATGTCGGCGATGGTGCTGGCCGCCATCGCCGGCTGCAGCGCACCCGCCACGACCGCCGAGGCCCTGAGCGAGACGATCGATCCGCCGCGGCTCATGTCAGGCGAGTTTCGACTCACCGAGGTCGTCAACACCTTCGCCGGCGCCAGACCACTGGACTACACCCCATTCAAGGATGCTATAGCAAATTTGCCGGAGAGCCAATACGTCGCGATCCGTGATGCGATCAAAGGCAAGAGTGTCGATGAGATCCGCGAGGCGCGTGCGAGGCTCGGACTCACCGTCCGCGACCTCGTCGTGGCCACGGTCAAAATGGTGCAGGCCGAGGTGTACTACCGACCGGTCCTCCAGCTCGACCCGACCGCGCTCGACCAGGCAGACGCCCTCGACGCCGGTCGCGGAGGCGGTCCGCTGACCGGCGCCATACTCCTCGTCAAAGGCAACACCGCGGTGAAGGGGCTGAGGAACGACGCCGGAAGCGGCGCCCTGGCCGACCAGGTCGCGGCGGCTGACTCCCCCGTCGTGGCGAGGCTGCGAGAGGCGGGGGCGGTGATCCTCGGGCGCGCGAACCTCAGCGAGCTCTCCTACAACCTCGGGTCCAAGCTTCCCAATGGGTTCAGCGCGATGGGTGGGCAGACCCTCTCCCCCGCTGGGCCGCTCACCGTCGACCCGGAAGGATCGTCCACCGGAAGCGCTGTGGCCGTTCAGCTGGGGATCGTTCCGTTGGCCTTGGGCACGGAGACGATCGGTTCGATCATCTCCCCCGCTGCGAAGGCGGGGGTCCTAGGGTATCGTGCGGGCTCCGCCCACTGGTCCACCCAAGGAGTCGTGCCCATCGACAGCCAACTGGACTCCCTGGGGACCCTCAGCCATACCGTGGCCGATGTCAGGCACGTCGAGCAGGCCGTGACCGGACAGGAAGGCAGAACGATGTCACGGGCGGTCGTGATCGCCGAGGACGAGAGCCAGGCCGCGGCCTACGCGAGAAGGCTCGAGGATGCGGGACTCGACACGGTGGCCGCGGACGAGGCGCTTCGCGCGGCGATCGAGGTGGCCAACGCGACCCTCGGCGATCCGTCGCTGCTCGAGTGCGGATTCGCGAGGGACATGAACGCATATCTCGCGACCGCCCAGGGAAAGGTCACCGATCTGCGCGGACTCTCTGCCTGGTATGAGGCTGTTCCGGCGCTGGCGCCCTACGGCTTCGACATCGTGGCCGAGGCAGCGAGATCGAGCATCAGTCCAGAGCAGTGCCGGAGGACCCACGCGGCCGCCGCCGACGCCGTCACCGCTGTGGAACGGGAGATGCAACGCCTCGGCGCCCAGTTCATCGCCGGCGACAACGTCTCCACTCTCTTCGTCGTGCAGAACGGTGGTCCGCGATTCCTGGTCCCTGGGCCGGACCATCTCGTCATCAACGCGACCTCGTCCGCGGACAGTGCGGATCTGGTCGCCACCGCGGCGCGGATCGCGCAGGAGGAGGAGTGAGGTAAACAACTCCTCCCCCTGATGGCGTCCTCGCCGCCTTAGCCGTGTGTGGCGCCGACGTACTCGGCGAGGTGCTCCCCCGTCAGCGTCGACCTCCGGGCGACGAGATCGGCGGGTGTGCCTTCGAAGACGATCCTTCCGCCGTCGTGGCCCGCGCCGGGCCCGAGATCGATGATCCAGTCGGCATGCGCCATGACGGCCTGGTGGTGCTCGATCGCGATCACCGTCTTACCGGAGTCGACCAGCCGGTCCATGAGTCCCAGGAGGTTCTCCACGTCGGCGAGATGCAGCCCCGTCGTGGGCTCGTCCAGGATGTAGACCTCGGCACCATCCGCCATCTGGGCGGCGAGCTTGATCCTCT
This sequence comes from Microbacterium sp. S308A+, assembly GCF_049800815.1. Classification (NCBI taxonomy): domain Bacteria; kingdom Bacillati; phylum Actinomycetota; class Actinomycetes; order Micrococcales; family Microbacteriaceae; genus Microbacterium; species Microbacterium sp. S308A+. The sequence continues at coordinate 403,760 of NZ_JBNAFT010000001.1, forward strand.
GCCGCTCTCCGCCGGAGAGGGTCGAGAGCGGCTGCCCGAGCGTGAGGTACCCCAGACCGACGTCGGCGAGACGTGTGAGGATCGCCTCTGCCGGAGCGAGCTTCGCCTCTCCCTGGCTGAAGAAGTCACGAGCCTCGGCCACCGGCATGTCCAGAACCTGGGTGATGTCCTTCCCGCCCAGGGTGTACTCGAGGACGGCGGCTTGGAACCGCTTCCCGCCGCAGTCCTCGCAGGGTGACTCCACGGTGTCCATGAAGCCGAGCTCGGTGACGATCACTCCCGCACCCTTGCAGGTGGGGCAGGCGCCCTCGGAGTTGGCGCTGAACAGAGCGGGCTTGACCCCGTTGGCCTTCGCGAACGCCTTCCGAATCGGCTCCAGGAGTCCCGTGTAGGTCGCGGGGTTGCTCCGACGAGATCCGCGGATGGCGCCTTGATCGATCGAGACCACTCCCTCCCGTCCGCCGACCGAGCCGTGGACCAGGGAGCTCTTGCCGGATCCTGCGACACCGGTCACGACGGTGAGAACGCCGAGCGGCACATCGACATCCACGTTCTGCAGGTTGTTGTCGTCGGCTCCTCGGACGGCGATCGCGCCCTTGGCGCTGCGCACTTCAGGCTTTACCGAAGCGCGATCGTCGAGGTGACGACCGGTGAGGGTCCCGCTCGCTCGCAGGCCGTCCACCGTACCCTCGAAGCAGATGGTCCCGCCGGCGCTGCCCGCCCCCGGCCCCAGGTCGACGACGCGATCCGCGATCGCGATGGTCTCCGGTTTGTGCTCGACGACGAGAACCGTGTTCCCCTTGTCCCTCAGCTGCAGGAGGAGGCGGTTCATCCGCTGGATGTCGTGGGGGTGGAGCCCGACTGTCGGCTCGTCGAAGACATAGGTCACGTCCGTGAGGGAGGAGCCGAGGTGCCGCAGCATCTTGATCCGCTGCGCCTCTCCCCCGGACAGCGTCCCCGACGGCCGGTCGAGGCTCAGATAGCCGAGTCCGAGGGTGACGAACGCGTCCAGGTTCGCGCCGAGGGCCGAGAGCAGCGGCCCGGCCTCGGGCTTGTCGAGCCCGCGTACCCAGGCGGCGAGATCGGTCACCTGCATCCGACACGCGTCGGCGATGCTCACCCCGTCGATCCTCGACGACCGCGCCCCTTCGGTCAGCCTGGTGCCCTCGCACTCCGGGCAGGTGGCGAACGTCGCCACGCGCTCGACGAAGGCGCGGATGTGCGGCTGCATGGCGTCGATGTCCTTCGAGAGCATCGACTTCGTGATCTTGGGGATCAGGCCCTCATAGGTGATGTTGATCCCATTCACCTTGATCTTGGTGACCTCACCGTAGAGGAAGAGCTGTCTCTGCTTGTCCGTGAAGGCCGAGATCGGCTTATCGGCTGGGTAGAAGCCGGATTCGGCGAACTGGCGGACCATCCAGCCGTCGGACGTGTATCCGGGGACCATGATCGCGCCGTCGTTCAACGACTTGCTCTCGTCGACGACCTGCGCGAGATCGAGGTCGGACACGGCGCCGCGGCCCTCGCAGCGCGGGCACATCCCGCCGAGATAGATCGCGTCCTTGACGATCTTCTTCTCGCCCCCGGGCCCGGTCATCACACCGCTGGCCTTCTGGGTCGGGATGTTGAAGGAGAACGCGGTCGGCCCGCCGATGTGAGGATCCCCCAGCCGGCTGAAGAGGATGCGCAGCATCGCGTTCGCGTCCGTCACCGTCCCCACCGTCGACCGCGGGTTCGCGCCGAGGCGCTCCTGATCGACGATGATCGCGGTGGTGAGCCCTTCCAGGATGTCGACGTCGGGGCGGGGCACCGACGGCATGAACCCCTGGATGAAGGCGCTGTAGGTCTCATCGATCATCCGGCGTGATTCCGCGGCGATCGTGTCGAAGACGAGAGAGCTCTTTCCCGACCCGGAGACGCCGGTGAACACCGTCAGACGTCTTTTCGGGAGTTCGATGCTCACGTCTCGGAGATTGTTCTCCCGTGCGCCCTGCACCCGGATCGTGTCGTGGGTGTCGGCAAGGTGCTCCTCGGCCATCCTCTTCCTCTCTCAGACGGACTGCTGCAGACGGACCATGTTGCCCGCAGGGTCGCGGAATGCGCAATCGCGGATGCCGTAGGGCTGGTCGATCGGCTCCTGCACCACGTCTGCGCCCCTGCTCTCGATCTCGGCGAAGGCGCCGTCGACGTCTGAGGTGGCGAGCACGACGCCGCCATAGCTGCCCTTCGCCATGAGAGCGAGGACGGTCTTTCGCTCCTCCTCGTTGATCCCAGGGTCGACGGCAGGCGGCGTGAGCACGATCGCGGTGTCGGGCTGCCCCTTGGGCCCCACGGTGATCCAGCGCATGTCCTGGTATCCGACGTCCTTACGGACCTCGAACCCGAGGACGTCCCGGTAGAAGGTGAGCGAGGCCTCGGCGTCGACGTGAGCAAGGAAGCTGGCGTTGATGGTGATGTCCATGCGAACGACGCTACCCATCGCCCTCCGACACGGCTTCTCGATTCCTGATCGGTCTCGTCGCCTGTTTCTCCAGCCATGACGGGATGCCAGGGCCGAGCCCGGGATCTCGCCGATAGGCGCTCGGCGACATGCCGACCAGCTCGGAGAAGCGTGTGCTGAAAGTGCCGAGGGACTGGAAGCCGACCTCGAAACACGCCTCCGTCACGGTGACGTCTCCTCGACGGAGCAGCGCCATCGCGCGCTCGATTCGTCGCGTCATGAGGTAGGAGTATGGCGGCTCACCGTAGACGAGCTTGAACTGCCGGCTCAGATGCCCGGCCGACATGTGCGCCCCTCGTGCAAGAGCCTCGACGTCCAGCGGCCTGGCATACTCGCGATCGATGCGATCACGTACTCGGCGCAGAGCCATCAGGTCGCGGAGCCGATCGGCATCATCCGACGTCATTCGACGATCCTCCCACGGCGCCGCTCCCCCGCGACGACGGCAGAAGGCTACGCTGTAACGCAACACTCACAGTGTTCTCCCAGAAAGGGGACTCCCCATGTCTGAACCGTTCGCGGAGGCGAAGAGCCTCGTCAAGTCCGTTCGTGCTTTCCTGCTGATCTCGGGCGTCGTCGCGCTGGTCGCCGGCGCCGTCCTCCTCATCTGGCCGGAGAAGACCGCGGTCGTCGTGACCGGAATCTTCGTCGTGTACCTCGTCGTCGGCGGGATCGTATATCTCGGTCTCGGGATCTTCTCGGGTTCTGGCGGCGGTTGGGTCCGCGTCGGACACATCCTCCTCGGCCTGCTCTACATCGCAGCCGGAATCATCGCGTTCACCAACCTCACCGCAGCGACCGCGACGTTGGCCTTCGTCGTGGCGATCTTCATCGGCATCAGCTGGATCTTCGAGGGTTTCGTCGCTCTGACGTTGCTCGGCAGCGACGGAACGAAGACCTGGACGGTCCTCTACGCGCTGCTGAGCATCGTCGCGGGGATCGTGGTCCTCTTCTCCCCGATGTACGCCGCCGCGATCCTCTGGATCATCCTCGGCATCTCGGCCGTCGTCCTCGGGGTCGTCCAGATCGCCCGCGGCATCGCCCTCGGCCGCGCCTCGAGCGCTGTCAAGGATCGGGTGGGCTGATCACTCCCGCCCGAAGCCGCTCACGTCGCCGATGAGACGCGTGTGGTCGGTCGGGACCGGCTCGATGGCGGCTGCCGCGACCTCTGCCGCGAACTCCGCCACGTTGTAGAGCCGCCCGGCCGACTCCCGACGCTGCGAGATCGCCCCCGGGTTGGCTCGCTCGAGGAGGGTGGCCGTGATCGTGCCCTCGATCATGTCGCCCGAGACGACGACGAACTCGAGCCCCTTTTCCTCGAGCGCGGGGATCATGGCTCGGAGAGCGTCCTCCCCGGCGCGTTTCGACAGCGCGACCGGCTCGTATTCCGGCATCGTCGGCGTCGTGCGGATGAAATGAGCCTGGTGGCTGGTGACGAACACGACTCGCCCGCCCTCACGGAGAAGCGGCAGCGCCGTCTCCAAGACGCTGACCTGCGCGTCGCGGTTCAGGCGGAGCGCATAATCCTCGCCCAGGCCGGACTCCATGCCGCCCGAGGCGTTGAGGACCAGGACGTCAAGCTTGCCGAACTCAGCCTTCACCGCCGAGAACATCTCGGCGACCGAGGCAGGCTCGGTGAGGTCGGCCCCGACGACCAGCGCACGGCGACCGAGCTCGCGAACTTCCGTGGCCAGCTTCTCGGCACGGGGCGCCTTGTTCCGGTAGTTGATCACGACGTCTGCGCCCGCGTGGGCGAAGTAGCGGATCGTGTCGGCGCCGATCCCTCGGGACGAGCCGGTGACGAGAGCGACTTTGCCGGTCAGGGATTCGGCAGGCAGCAGGGGCTCGACCACGATGGCTCCTCAGGAAGGTGATGACGGCACGACGGCACCGGGAAACAGGAGTTCTCAGCCTAGCAACGGGGCCTGTCGTCGACGATCCCTGCGTCGCCTCCCCGCCGCGCGCCATGGCGCTCGTACGCGGGAAAGCCCATGGTAGGTTGGCAAAAACGAGGGGCAAGGGAGCATGGACGGGATTCTGCAGCTGGTGGAGAACTGGGCATGGATCGGCTGGCTCGTGCTCATCGCGGTCTTCCTCGTCGTCGAGATGCTCACCCTCGACTTCACCTTCCTGATGCTCGCGCTCGGCAGCGCCGTCGGACTCCTGTCTGACGTCACGGGCCTTCCGTTCTGGGCGCAGGTGATCATCGCGGCGATCGCCGCGGCGGCGTTCATCCTGCTTCTGCGACCTCCGCTGCTCCGCCGGCTCCACCGGGGCGAGGACGCCACGAAGTCGAACGTCGAGGCGCTGATCGGACTTCACGGGGTCGTGCTGCTCGAGGTGAGCGCCCTCACCGGTCAGGTGAAGCTCAGCAACGGGGACACCTGGACCGCTCGCATCGCATCCGACGTGCCCGCCGCCCCTCTCTCCCCCGGATCTCCCGTGACGGTGAGCCGGATCGAGGGGGCCACCGCATACGTCCGTTCCGCACACGACTAGGAATCAGGAGCAGCCGCCCATGGACAACACGTCCTTCATCCCGGCCGCGATCGGGTGGATCCTCGCCATCGCCGTCATCATCTTCGTCCTGGTGACGATCGTCCGCTCCGTTCGGATCATCCCCCAGGCGACCGCCGGCGTCGTGGAGCGGCTCGGCCGCTATCACAAGACCCTCACGCCGGGGCTGAATCTGCTGGTTCCCTTCATCGATCGCCTCCGCCCGCTCATCGACATGCGCGAGCAGGTCGTGTCCTTTCCGCCGCAGCCGGTGATCACCGAGGACAACCTCGTCGTCTCGATCGACACGGTCGTCTACTTCCAGGTCACCGACGCTCGCGCCGCGACCTATGAGATCGCGAACTATCTCGGCGCCGTCGAGCAGCTCACCACCACGACCCTCCGCAACGTCGTCGGTGGCCTCAACCTGGAGGAGGCGCTCACCAGCCGCGATGAGATCAACGGCCAGCTGCGTGTCGTGCTCGACGAGGCGACGGGCAAGTGGGGAATCCGCGTCTCGCGCGTCGAGCTGAAGGCCATCGACCCGCCCGTCTCCATCCAGGACTCGATGGAGAAGCAGATGCGCGCGGAACGGGATCGCCGCGCGGCTATCCTGACCGCCGAGGGTTCCAAGCAATCGCAGATCCTGGAAGCGGAGGGACGACGCCAGGCGGAGATCCTTCGCGCCGAGGGCGACAAACAGGCTGCTGTGCTGCGCGCCCAGGGCGAGGCGGAGGCCATCCAGAACGTCTTCAACGCCATCCATCAGGGGCAGCCGGACGACAAGCTGCTCGCCTACCAGTACCTGCAGATGCTTCCGAAGATCAGCGAGAGCCAGTCGAGCAAGCTCTGGATCATCCCGAGCGAGTTCACCGAGGCGCTCAAGAACTTCGGCGGCGCCTTCAGCCCCCGCGGCGGGCAGACGCCCCCGCCGGCGGGCAACGCGTGACACACGGCTATCTCAACGGCGCTCTGACGCCGCGGATCCTCGCCCATCGCGGCCTCACCGCCGCACCGGGCGGGGATCCATCCGTGTTCGAGAACTCGGCCTTGGCGTTCGCCGCCGCCCACGCGGCCGGCGTCGAGTACGTCGAGACCGACTGCCGGCGGACCGCGGACGGAGATGTGGTGCTCTTCCACGACGAGACGCTGACCCGGCTCTTGGACGATCCCCGGCCGCTACGCGAAGTCCGGACCGCCGAGCTCGCACAGCTCTTCGCCGAGCGCGGGGGCCTCCTCACCCTGGAGGAGGCACTGGAGACGTTCCCCACCCTCCGCTTCAATGTCGATGTCAAAGAGCTTGATGCCGCCGAAGCGGCCGGCAGCGTCGCCGGCGCGCATGCGCATAGGGTGCTCCTGACGAGCTTCTCAGACCGGATCCGTCGCCTCGCAGTGCAGAGCGCGCTCCGCTCCTCCGGATCCTCCCCCGCCGTCTCCCCCGGCCGACGCACGATCGCGCTTCTCCGTGCCGCCGCTGCCGCCGGCTCGAGCGCGCTCGCCCGCCGTGCCCTCCGCGGGGTGGACGCGGTCCAGGTTCCCGAACGCTTCGGCGCTGTGCGCGTCCTCACCCCGGCGCTTCTCCGTCTCGCGCATGAGCTCGACGTCGAGGTCCACGTCTGGACCGTGAACGATCCGAGCCGCATGCGGGCGCTGGTCGCGGCGGGGGTCGACGGCATCGTCACCGACCGCGCCGATGTCGCGATCGAGGCTCTTCGCACGGGATGAGCCTCGTCCTGGCGAGAGTGTCAGCCTCGTCATGCGTTGCTCGGATGAAGCGTACAGTTTGACGCGCTATACCTGAGGACGACGAGAGGACCACACAATGGCAGATCGCAGCCTTCGCGGCATACGACTCGGCGCTCAGAGCCTGCAGAGCGAAGAAGGCGTCGTCTTCATGGAGCGTCAGCAGACGTCGTACGTGTGCGACGCGTGCGGACACGTCACCACGCTCATGTTCGCCGCCGACGCCGAGGCGCCGGCCACCTGGGAATGCCGTTCCTGCGGCGCGGACGCCCGCCTCCAGGTCGACGGCAAGTCCGTCGACCTCGAGGACGGCGATGACAAGACCGCACGCACTCACTGGGACATGCTGCTCGAGCGCCGTTCCCGCGCCGAGCTCGAGGAGCTCCTCGAGGAGCGCCTCGCCTACATCCGCGCCCGCCGAGGCGCCGGAGACGATCCGACCCGCGAGAAGATCGGCGCCTGAGCGTCCCCCTCACGCCCGGCGTGTGCGCGCGAGGACTCCCGCCGACACGATCGCGAGCAGACCGCCCCAGAGCAGGATCTGCTCCAGGGCAGGACCGATCATCACCCCTGCTGTCGCCCCGGTACGAAGCTCGACCTCCTCGAGCATCGTACCGGGGCGATCTGCATGCATGGCGGCCTGCGTCGATCCGTCCGGGCGGATGACCTGACTCGTCCCGACCGTTGAGATGTTCACGACCGACCGGCCGGTCTCCACTGCCCTCATCCGGGCGATGCCGAGCTGCTGGAGGTTCTCGACGGTGCCCCGGAAATCGGCGTTGTTGGTCTGGAAGACCAGCACGTCGGCGCCGGCGCCGATCCCCTCGCGGATCACCTCGTCGTAGATCACGTCGAAACAGATCGCGAGGCCGACGGTCCGCTCCCCCACCTTCACGACAGGCGGATCGTCTCCCGGCGCGTACTCTCGCTGGATCAGGCCGATGAGGTCGGGAACGATCGCGTTGAAGAACGGCCGGTCCGGGACGTACTCGCCGAACGGCACAGGATGGCGCTTCGCATGTGTCTGCACGTCGCCCCTGGTCATCCCCGCCGGCGCGTCCACCGGCCAGAGGAAAGAGGTGTTGTAGAACTTCTGGTCGTCTCCTGTCGCGGCGTTCGCCAGGACAGGGGCTCCGAGGCGATCCGCCAGCCGGGTGAGGGTGCGTGCGGCCGTGCCGTTCTGGAACGGGTCGGCGTCGACTCCGCCCTCAGGCCACACGAGAAGGTCCATCCGCTCGTCCAGGATCGGCGTCGTCGTCGCCGTCTGCGCTCCGAGGACCGCCAGAGGCTCACGAACATCGAAGTATCCCGCCGGTCCGTTGCCCTGCACCGCTCCGATGCGAAGCGTCCCGGGGCTCGCCGTAGGAAAGGCAGGAGCGAAGGCGAGGATCACGACGATGATGGCGGGCGCGATCCCCGACCGCCATCCTGGCCTCGTCCTTTCCCGCAGCGGCTCGACGCACAGCGCGACGAGGAAGACCATCAGGAAGCTGAGACCGGTCACCCCGACCCACGACGATATCCGCGCGGCGGGGGTGTCGGAGAGCACATAGGCGATCCGTGCCCAGGGAAGCCCGCCGTAAGGCCACGAACCGAGGAAAAGCTCCCTCCCCGTCCAGAGTGCAGCGACCGCGGTGGAGACGACGAGCGGGCGTACGGCCGATCGTCGGAAGAGCCGGGGGAACCAGCGGTACGCCAGAGTGACAGGGATCGTCGCTAGCGCTGTCAGCGCTCCCTCCAGTCCGCTGAGAGCCGCCCAAGGGATCGGTCCCAGATAGCGCCCGGCCCATGAGTACAGGAGGAACGAGAAGACCAGGCCGAACACCGCGCCGACCAGGAGCGCGCCGCCCACGCGCCGGCCGATCAGAGAGATCAGCAGCAGCGCCACCGCGGGGAAGGCCAGGAGCCATAGCGCCGCGCCGGGGTAAGCCAGGGCCATTGCTCCGCCGGATGCGGCCGCGATGAGCACGGCGGCCCAGAGTGGCACGAGCGCGTCATCCGCGGCGGCGTCCTTCTCGACCGTCTCGGAAGTGTCGGCGGAGTCAATGGCGGTCATGGGATTCACATCGACGAGTAGGCGACGATACCCCGCCGTACGCCGTCGAGGGCGGTGCGCGCGGTGCGGGCGAGCTCAGCAGACGAAGCCACGACAGACAGCTGATCGAGGAGGTCGATCGTCTGCTTCGCCCATCGGACGAAGTCGCCCGCGGCGAGGTCCGCCTCCTGCAGCACGTGTTCGAGAGCCCCTCCGCGGGCCCAGGCGTGCATCGCGGCGGAGAGGCCCGCGGACGGCTGTTCGGAGCCGGGCAGGCGGTTGTCCTTCTCCAGGTCGTCAAGCTCCGCCCAGAGTGTCAGGGTGTCGTCCCAAGAGATCCGGAAGCGGCCGCGGGGAAGGCCGCGCGGATCGGCGCCACCGTCTTCCCGTCGAGGCTCGTACACGAGCCCGCAGGCCATCGCCGCCAGCGAAGGCGCATCCAGACCGTCCCAGAGGCCGCGCCGGAGCGCCTCCGCCACAAGAAGGTCACGCTCGCCGTAGATGCGCTGCATCGTGCGTCCCGCCGCAGTCAGCTTCAGTCCCACGCCCGTGCCTTCGACGTATCCGACGGCCTGGAGCACGTCGAGGACCCGGTCGAACACCCGTGCGACCGTCCCGGTCCGGTTCTCGATCTGACGCCGGGTGCGGTCGGTCTCGTGGCGGAGCTTCCAGTAACGCTCCGCCCAGCGGGCGTGCGCCTCGCGGTCCGGACATCGATGGCAGGAATGCCGCTGAAGGGTCCGCCGGAGGTCATCGATGCGACGCAGGCGCTTCTCGCGCACCGTGCGAGAAGCCTGTCCGTCGGCTCGGTTCTTTTTCTCGAGATCGCTGAGCTCACGACGCAGTCTCGAATACTCGAGAAAGTCGCCGCGATCGCATCTCATGGCGGTCCGATACCCCTCCAGCGACGTCTCGGCCTCGCGGACGGACCTGGCCAGACCGACCACCGCACGGTCCGCCTGGAACTGCGCGAACGAGGATTCCAACACCTGCCGGGACCGCGCGCGGCCGAAACGCTCCAGGAGGTTCACGGCCATGTTGTAGGTCGGGCGGAAGCTGGAGTTCAGCGGATAAGTGCGACGCGATGCGAGTGCAGCCACCGCCTGAGGGTCCATGCCCTCGGTCCACTGCACGACCGCGTGTCCTTCGACGTCGATCCCTCGCCGCCCGGCACGTCCGGTGAGCTGGGTGTACTCCCCCGACGTGATGGCCACGCGCGCCTCGCCGTTGAACTTCTCCATCCGTTCCAGAACGACGGTGCGAGCGGGCATGTTGATGCCGAGGGCAAGCGTCTCCGTCGCGAAGACCGCTTTGAGAAGCCGGCGTTGGAAGAGCTCCTCCACGACCTCCTTGAAGGCGGGAAGGAGACCCGCGTGGTGCGCGGCGACGCCGCGCTCGAGATTGTCGAGCCAATCCCAGTAGCCGAGAACGCCCAGGTCCTCGTCGCGGAGCGTGCGCATCCGGTCCTCGATCGTCTCCCGGATCTCCTTGCGCTCCTCTGAGGAGGTCAGTCGGAGACCGGAGCGACGGACCTGCTGCACGGCCGCATCACAGCCTGCGCGGCTGAAGATGAAGAAGATCGCGGGGAGGAGATTCGCTCGCTCCAGGAGCTCGACGACCTGAGGGCGGTCGAGCCGTTCGATCCGTCGCACGTTCGCCGACCGCACGGGTCGCCTCCCGCCCCGTTGCGGCCGCGGCGTCTGTACGCCCGCGTGTCGCTTGCTGCGGTACTCTTGCGCGCGACGGTTGCTCTCGTGGACCGAGCCCCCGAAGGAGCGAATGCGCATGAGCTCCTGATTCACGTGCGCCGTCGCCACGCCTGCTCGGTCGTCGAACAGCGGAAGCAGATCGTCCCGGACGAGGACGTGCTGCTCCAGCGGGACAGGGCGGGTCTCGGACACGACGACCTCGGTGCCGCCGCGGACGGTGTCCAGCCAGTCCCCGAACTCCTCCGCGTTCGACACCGTGGCGCTCAGCGAGACCAGCCGTACCGATGGCGGAAGGTGGATGATGACCTCTTCCCACACCGCGCCGCGAAAACGATCGGCGAGGTAATGGACCTCGTCCATCACGACGTAGCGCAGTCCCGTCAGCGCAGGAGAGTCCGCATACAGCATGTTGCGGAGCACCTCGGTGGTCATGACCACGATACGTGCACCGCCGTTGACGTTGACGTCACCAGTGAGAAGACCGACCTCGTCGGCGCCGTACGCATCGACGAGCTCACGGAACTTCTGATTCGACAGGGCCTTCATCGGTGTCGTGTAGAAGGCCTTGTCCCCGGCAGTCTGCATCGCACGATAGATCGCGAACTCCCCCACGACCGTCTTGCCTGCCCCGGTGGGAGCGGCCACGAGGACGCTCCGGCCCCGCTCCAGGGCGTGACACCCCGCTACCTGGAACGCATCGAGGTCGAACTTCTGACGCGCGGAGAACGCCGCCGTCTCCGGGAAGTCCTGAGCCTCGCGCGCCGCCGCATAGCGGTCGGCGGGAGAGGATGTCATCCCGCGGGCTCCGCCAGGATCTCGTCCTGACGCTTCTTCTTCCTCTTGTCGAAGAGCAGCGACAGGGAGGCGGCCGCGAAATACAGCACGATCAGGATCCCGGCGAGCATGAGCATGCTCACCACGTCAGCTGCGGGCGTCGCCAGCGCGGCGAAGACGGTGGCGATCAGGATCGCCACCCGCCAGCCTTTGAGGATCGCCCTGCCCGACATGATGCCGGCGACGTTCAGAGCGACGAGGAAGACCGGCAGCACGAAGGAGACGCCGATGACGACCATCAGCTTGAAGACGAAGTCGTAGTACTCCGGAGCGCTGTAGAAGTTCACGGCCACTCCCCCGGAAGGCGTGAAGTTGTACATCAGCTCGATGATGTGCGGCATCACCGTCAGCGCGACATAGCACCCCGCGAAGAAGAGCGGCACCGCCGCACCGACGAACGACAGGGTGTAACGGATCTCCTTCTTGGTCAGGCCGGGCATGATGAAGGCCCAGATCTGCCAGAGCCAGATCGGTGCAGACAAAAGGATGCCGAGAGCGAAGGCGATCCGCATCCTCATGTCGAACGCGGCTGTGACCGTCCCGAAGTTGAGCTTCGCGAAGTCGTCCCCACGGCTCTGGGCGACGACCTTGATCGGCTCGGAGATGTAGTCGATGACCGGAGTCGTGATGATGAACGCGACGACCATCCCGACGACGAGCCCCGCAGCGGCGATGAACAGCCGGTTGCGGAGCTCGACGAGATGTGCGCCCAGCGACATCGTCCGATCGCGGCCTCGTTTCTTGCGACCCGAGACCGCAGCGTCGATGGCTGCCACGAGCGTCAGCTGGGTCGTTGTTCAGACGACGGGTTGGACGTCGCCGTCCCCGCCGCCGTGGAGCCCTCGGTCGTTCCCGTCTTCTCGGCCTCGAGCTTGGCCCGCGCCTCGTCCTCTTCCTTCATCGCGCTCATCTCGCCCTTGAAGGCGCGAGCCGACTGTCCCATGCTCTTTGCGAGCGCCGGGAGCTTCGCCGCGCCGAACAGAAGCAGAATCACGGCAAGAAGGATGAGCAGATGCCATCCGTTCAGTCCAGCGAACATAAGAAATTCCCCTCAGTGAGTTCCGAACAGTCTACCCTGCTGAACCCTGAGAGTCACCGTTGTACAGCGCGAGTCCTGCCGCCGCCCATTCCCGGGCTGCGGTTCGCGCCGACAGGGGCTCCAGGACCTCGAGTCGCCCGCCGCATCGCCCGGCCAGCCTCTTCAGGCTCAGCGGGTCGCCGATGCGCAGCCGAGCTGTGACGACACCGTCAGAGACCGTGACATCCGCGGCTCGGTCCAGATAGTCGCGGAGCAGCGGCGCGATCCCCTCCGGGAGACGCACGGTCGCCTCACCGTCCTCCGAGCCGACGGCGAAGAGCTCCGGCACCGGATCCTCGCCGTGCTCGATCGGGATGTCGGTGAGCCGAGGCTCGCTGACCCGGTCGAGGTGGAACGTCCGCATCGCCCGGCGGAGATGACACCAACCCTGCAGATACCACTGGCCGTTGGTGATGAGAACCTTCACCGGATCGACCGTGCGCGTCGTGGACGGCGCGTCGGGCGCCCGGTAGGAGAAGGAGACGGCGACCTGGTCCTGAAGCGCGCGAGCGACCAGCGTGCGCACCTCGTCGACCGGGCCCGGTGCCACGATGACGTCGGCGGGGAGTCCGGCCGCCCCCCGAGAGAGCTTGGCGATGAGGCCGGAGATGACGCCGGACTCGGCGACGGCGGGCACGGCCGCGGCGAGCTGGAGCCCGGCGAGAAGCGCCGCCGCCTCCCTCGCGGTCAGTCTCGGGGCGCGCCGTAGGCCGACGTCGTTGGTGATCTCGATGACGCCCTGCTCATCGAGCAGATCCCAGTTGATGTCGAAGAGCTCCTGATGTTGCTGCCAGTAGCCCTCGTCGCCCGGTAGCCCGATGAGCGTCAGCTTCTCCACCATCGACCGCATCGTGGCGACGGGGACGTCGAAGTCGGCAGCGGCCTCGGCCAGGGAGACCTCACCGCGCTCGAGAAGATACGGCACCAGAGTGAGGTAGGCGCGGACCCGATCCGAGGTCAGAAGCGGCTTGCGTGCGGTCATCGTCTCCTCCCCTCTTCCCCGGAGACCGGTGCGGCATGTGCCGCGACCACGGCCTTGAGCCGGCTCATCACGGCGTCGCGGAGCTCCGGAGGCTCCACCACCCTCACCTCCGGACCGTAGGAGGCGAGCTCGTCGGCGAGGATGTGCAGGTCGACGTACGGGACACGGATTCCCTGGGCCGCCGGGGCCGCCCGACGTCCCAGACGCAGCGACGCCTCTGTGCCCGGAGTGATCTCGAGCAGTGCGGTGTGAGCGGCGGCGACGGCCTCCAGGCTCGCGAGCGCCCGCTCCCCCGCTCCCTCTCGGAGCGTGGCAGGGAACGTGTCGGCGGTCGTCGTGACGTCGCCAACGATTCGGGAGAGGAGGAACATCCGCTCCCCCTCGGCGTCCCGGTCGATCCCGAAGACGTGCCAGCGAGCCTCGTAGTCGAGCAGCGCGAGGGGCTGGACACGCCGCCGCCGCGGTGATTCCTCGCCCGGCTTGAGGTAGTCGAAGCTCACCGTGACGCTGCGCTCGATCGCATCCTGGAGCGGCGCGAAGGCGGCGTCCCGCGCCGTGATCCGTGGCGCGAAGCCGATGATCGGCTCGTCCACATCGATGCCCAGCGCGCGAATCTTGCGGACGCCGGCCTGTGCCTCACCGGAGAGCGAGCCCTCACTCCAGACACTCCCGGCCAGCCGCAGCACGGCGAGCTCTGCCGGGGTGAACTCTATGTCGACGGGCAGATCGTATTCCGCCTTCGGAATGCGATAACGAGCCTCCCGCAGGTCGTTCGGGTCGGCATGGTCGCCGAGCATCTCGATCGGGATGCCCAGCGCACGCAAGTCCTCTTTGTCGCGCTCGAACATCTTCTCCAGCGCGTCTGAACGTGTCCCCGACTCCTGGCGCTGCCGGTAGCCGGAAACGTTCTCGAGGATCTGCTGCTTGGTGAGACCGATCTCCGTGGCCATGAGCGCCACGACCAGGTTGGTCAGGCGCTCCTCAGGCGGGATCTTCGCGGCCACCGTCCTCCTAGGGGGTGTTCGAGTCGACGCCGAGGATGTCCACGACGAAGACGAGCGTCGAGTTGGCCGGGATCGTGCCGGCTGCGGCGTCGCCGTATCCCTGGTCCGGTGGGATGACGATGAGCACCTGCGAGCCGACCGTCTGACCCTTCAGCCCCTCCGCGAAGCCGGGGACGACCTGCGCGAGGTCCAGCCGCACAGGGTTCTTGCCCCAGGAGCTGTCGAAGACCTTCCGTTCCGCCCACGTCACGCCGGTGTAGTGCACCCGGACCGGCAGGTCGCCCGTGACCTTCTCGCCGTCGCCCTTGACGAGCGTCTGCGTCACGAGCCCCGTCGGCGCCTTGGCATCGGGGACGATGATGCCGGGACGGCCATCGGGTGCACGGACGACGGTCGGAAGACCGAGCGCGTCGTTGTACTGCAGCGCTCCCTCTGCGTGCGGGAGGTAGACCTTCATCACGTCGACCACGGCGATCACCGTGTCCCCGTCGGAGACCTTCAGGCCGGTAGCCGTCTGGTCCCCGAGGTCGGCCACAGGGATCCCAGCGACGATTCGAGAGCCCTCGGTGGCGCACATGAGAGCGGTCGCGATGCCCGGCACCTGAGCCTTCCAGGAGTTGACGTTCGAGAGACGTGAGAGATCGCCGTTGTACTCGGTCGCCACCAGCTCCTCGCCGGAGGTGCCGCTGTAGAGGGAGACGTCGATCGCGAGCAGCTGATCTCCCGCGGTGATGGCGCGGCCGGAGCCCGTGATCGCGTTCTCGACGACGACCTTCTTCTCCTTCACCGGGGTGCGGAGAGTCACATCCGGCTTGCTGCCCAGCTCGCCCTTGACCGTCGCTACCTGGGCGAGACCACCGGCGCCGGGGGTCTCGCAGCCCGCCCCGTCGAAGGACGGGCCGCTCGCGCATCCGGCGAGAGCGAGCGCGGCGAGGCTCAGGGTGACCAGGGCAGCGGCAGTTTTACGCACGCACCCCAGTCTAGGCCGATGTCTCCCCGGCGACGTCCGGCGACACCGTCTCGTCGGCGCGTGAGCCCGCGGCGAGTCGCGCGCCGTCTGCCGCGCGCTGGGCCTCGCGGACACGTTTGCGGAGGTTCTTGTCGGTGATCTCCCTGTCGCCGACCGCGCCAGGAGTCCACTGCTCGACGTCTTCGTCTCCGTACGACGCCTTCTTCGTGGCGCGGCGCTTGACATCGGGAGGGATCGCGCCGGGAGCCAGGCGACGCGCAGTGATGAGGAAGCCCGTGTGTGCGACCATCCGATGGTCGGGGCGAACCGCGAGGCCCTCGACGTGCCATCCTCGCACCATGGTCTCCGACGCCTCCGGATCCGTGAACGATCCGGTCCCCCGGATGTACTCCGCCACTCGTGAGAGCTGCGTGGCGGTGGCGACGTAGCAGAGCACGACACCGCCCGGAGCGAGTGCGTCGGCGACGACGTCGACGCACTCCCAGGGCGCGAGCATGTCGAGCACGACCCGATCGACGGAGCCTGCGGGGATCGCCGAGGGGAGCGCGTCCACGAGGTCGCCGACGACCACGTCCCAGCGCGACGGGACCTCGCCGAGGAAGGTCGCCACGTTCGCGCGTGCGACCTCTGCGAAGTCCTCGCGCCGCTCGAAGGAGAGCAGTCGGCCGTCGTCCCCGATCGCCCGGAGGAGCGACAGCGAGAGCGCGCCGGAGCCGACCCCGGCCTCGACGACCGTCGCCCCGGGGAAGACGTCGGCCTGCGTCACGATCTGCGCGGCATCCTTCGGATAGACGATCGCCGCTCCTCGAGGCATCGACATCACGAAGTCGCGCAGAAGCGGGCGCAGAGCGAGGTACTCGTTGCCGGAGCTGTTGGCGACGACGGATCCGTCCGGAAGTCCGATGAGATCACGGTGGCGCAGAACGCCGTGGTGGGTGTGCAGCTCGCCATCCTGTCGGAGCGTGATGGTGTGCATCCTCCCCTTGGGGCCGGTGAGCTGGACGCGATCGCCCTCGCGGAACGGGCCACTCGGTCGGACGGCGCTCACGCGTGATCTCCTCGGTCTGCTGCCAGGCTCATCGACGGCGCGGACGCAGGGCGATGCCGCCGGTACAGCGTGGCGACATCCTCCGGCGTGCGACCGGACAGGCTCGGCCAGAGCTCGTGCGCGCCCGCGTCGTCGAGCGCGACGAGGTGCGGGACGCCGATGGCGACGGTCCCTGCGGACACGGCCGCGCGCAGGCCTGTGGGTGAGTCCTCGAGAGCGACCGTGTGCATCGGATCGACGCCCAGCTCCGTCGACGCCTTGAGATAGGCCTCGGGGTGCGGTTTCGGGCGATCGACGTCGTCTCCCGCCACGATCAGGTCGAAGGACGGGAAGTCGATCAGCGACACGATGTCCTCAGCCATCCGCCGCATCGACATCGTCACGAGCGCGGTGGGGATGCCCGCATCGCGCAGGCTTCGGAGCAGCTCCTGTGCACCGGGCCGGAAGGGCACCCCCAGGGTGGCGAGCTGGCGCCTGACCTCGGCAGTGAGGTGATCGATGATCTCCCCCACACCCATGTCCACCCCGACGGCCTGCAGGATGCGGGCGCTGTCCTCCAGGCCGCTCCCCACGAGGGTGAGCGCCTGCTCATGTGTCCACGTGCCGCCGAAGGACTCCACGAGCGGGATCTCCGCGGCCATCCAATAGGGCTCGGTGTCGACGAGGGTTCCGTCCATGTCCCAGAGGACGGCGCGGGGAAGCTGAGTCACCGATCCATCGTAGCCGGGAGGGCCTGACGAACCCGCCCTCGCGTACGGACAGACGGCTACCCTGGAAGGATTCGACGCCGCACCCGCGGCGCGGAGAGGAGCGTAGTGCAGGCACTCGGACCCCGGATCGTGGTCACCGCCTTCGACGGATGGAACGACGCCGGCGAGGCTGCGACCTCGGCGGTGGGGCTGCTGCGAAGCCGCGGCGACTACGAGCTCGTCCACGCCGTCGACCCCGAGTCGTACTTCGACTACCAGTACACCCGGCCTGCGGTGGGCATGGACCCTGACGGCGTCCGGCGGCTTCGTTGGCCTCGCGCAGAGATGTGGCGACCGCGCGACGAGAGCGAGGCCACGCGGTTCTGGCTCCTCACCGGGGTAGAGCCGGCTCGTGCCTGGCAGGCCTTCGCCGCCGAGTTCATCGACGTCGCCCTCCGCGACGACGTCACCGGCTTCGTGAGCCTGGGCGCGATGCTCTCGGACGTCCCGCACACGCGCCCGATCTCGGTCTTCGCCTCGAGCGAGAACGAGGACGTCCGCGGTGTCCTCGACCTCGAGAGGTCCTCATACGAAGGGCCGGTCGGGATCCTCAGCGTGCTGGAGCACGCGGCGGAGACGGCGGGGATCCCCTCGGCCAGCCTCTGGGCCAGCGTCCCGCACTACGTCGCCTCAGCCGCGCCGTCCCCCAAGGCGACCCTCGCCCTCCTCGACCGGCTGCAGGAGATCGCCGACGTCGACGTCCCTCGCGGTCAGCTCGCCACCGAGGCCGCGGCCTGGGAGGCATCGATCGACGCCGCGGCCGCCGAGGACGAAGACATGGCCGAGTACATCCAGCAGCTCGAGCGCACGAGAGACACCTGGGACTCGCCTGAGGCGTCGGGCGACGCGATCGCCCAGGCCTTCGAGCGCTATCTGCGCCGAGACGGCGACGGCCCCGGCGACCACAAGCGCTGAGCGCCGTGGGGCCCGCCGCTCCTCGACGGGTCAGGCGGCGACGACCCCGGTGCCCAGCAGCACGAGGAGGGTCACGCCGAGCAGGATCCGGTAGATCACGAACGGCAGGAAGCTCTTCTTCGAGATCCACTTCATGAAGAAGGCGATCACGGCGAGACCCACCACAAATGCCACGCCGGTGGCGGCCAGTGTCTCACCGGGTGAGAACACCGTCGGCTCGTCGAGGCTCTTCACGAGCTGGAAGACGCCCGAGCCGAAGACCGCGGGGATCGCAAGCAGGAAGGCGTAGCGCGCGGCGGCTGCTCGCTCATAGCCCATGAAGAGCCCCGCGGTGATCGTGCCGCCCGAGCGGGAGACCCCGGGGATGAGCGCGAGCGCCTGCGCGAAGCCGTACACGACACCGTGCGGGACGGTGAGTTCTTGGAGCTTGCGGCGCTTGGCGCCGACGGCGTCGGCGATGCCGAGCAGGACGCCGAACACGATGAGCATGATCGCGACGATCCACAACGAGCGGAAGACCGTCTCGATCTGCTCCTGGAAGAACAGTCCCAGGACGACGATCGGGATGCTCCCGATGATGATCAGCCAACCCATCCTGGCGTCGGGGTCGTTGCGGGGGAGCCGGCCGACCAATGCAAGGGACCAGTGCTTGATGATCCTCACGATGTCGCGCCAGAAGAAGACGACGACGGCCGCCTCGGTGCCGATCTGGGTGATCGCGGTGAAGGCGGCGCCTGGGTCCTCCGCCGACGGCAGAAAGGCGCCGACGATGCGCAGATGCGCGCTGGACGAGATCGGAAGGAACTCGGTGAGTCCCTGGACCAGGCCGAGGAAAAGGGCTTCGAGCAGATGCATTGCGCGGGCTTTCGGTCGAGCGAGGACGTCCGCGGGCAGGTGCCGTCAGTACGTCCGGAACAGGTCGGCCAGCACCTGCTGCCCGAAGACAAGCGATTCTACGGGAACTCGTTCGTCCACCCCGTGGAACATCCCCGTGAAGTCCAGATCCGCCGGCAGTCGAAGCGGGGCGAAGCCGTATCCGGTGATGCCGATCGTCGCGAGAGCCTTGTTGTCGGTCCCCGCGCCAAGCAGGTAGGGGATCACCGGGACACCGGGGTCGTGGCGACCGAGCGCACCGACCATGGCATCCACGAGGTCTCCCTCGAACGGCGTCTCCATCCCGATGTCGCGGACCATCATCTCGATCTCGACGTCCTCCCCGACGATCTCCTGCAGCTGAGCGAGGACGGCGTCCTCCGTCCCGGGGAGAACGCGGACATCGACGAGCGCCTCCGCGCGCTCAGGGATCACGTTGTGCTTGTATCCCGCGGAGAGGACCGTGGGGTTCGTCGTGGTCCGGAAGGTCGAGCGGAGGAAGGCCTCCGCCGGGCCCGCCGCCGCGGCCAGGGTGTCGGGATCCTCGGCCGAGAGCCCAGTGAGCACGCTGAGCCGGTCAAGGAGCTCTTGCGTCGTCGGCGTCAGCCGCAGAGGCCATCGCGTCCGCCCGATCGCCGCGACCGCCTCGGCCAGCCGGGTGACCGCGTTGTCCTGGTGCAGGCGGCTGCCGTGTCCGGCGCGTCCTCGTGCCACGAGGCGGATCCACATCAGGGCCTTCTCCCCGGTCTGGAGCAGATACGCCCTGTGGCCTGCGACGTCGATCGAGTATCCGCCCACCTCGCTGATCGCCTCGGTGGCGCCGGCGAACCATTCCGGCCGTTCACGGACGACAAGAGCCGACCCTTCCACGCCCCCGTTCTCCTCGTCCGCGAAGAAGGCGAGGATCAGATCGCGTTCGGGCTGCTCACCGGCGCGAAGGAGGTCAGCGACAGCAGTGAGGATCATCGCGTCCATGTTCTTCATGTCCACCGCTCCCCTCCCCCAGAGCATGCCGTCCTTGACGACGCCCGCGAACGGATCGACGGACCAGTCATCTGCCATGGCTGGGACGACGTCGAGGTGGCCGTGGACGACCAGGGCCGGCTTGCCACGGTCCCGGCCCGGCACCCTGGCCATGACGTTGGTGCGACGCGGAACCGGTTCGAAATACTCCGCGGACAGCCCGAGCCCTTCCAGATACGCGCCGACGAACTCTGCGGCCTCCCGCTCGCCTCGCGCGTCGCCGCCTCCGAAGTTCGAGGTGTCGAACCGGATGAGCTCCGCGGCCAGGCTCGCGACTTCCGGGAGTTCGTGTTCGGGGGCAGGCATGCCCCCAGCGTAGCGAAAGCCTTCGACGCGCCCGGGCGGAGGGATCGGTTCGAGCGAGCCAGGAGAACGTGCTAATCTCGATCTTCGGTTGGCAACGACCGAACACCAGCGCGGGTGGCGGAATAGGTAGACGCGCTAGCTTGAGGTGCTAGTGCCCGCATAGGGCGTGGGGGTTCAAGTCCCCCCTCGCGCACAGACAGAAGAAGGCGGTCCCGGAAGGGGCCGCCTTCTTCCGTCTGTCAGGCGGCGCCGACGCCGAAGACGAGGCCCAGCAGGTACGTCACGGCCGCGGCCCCGAATCCGATGGCGAGCTGGCGAAGAGCCCGCCGCAGCGGCGGCCCGCCGGACAGGATGCCCACCATCGCCCCCGTGCTCATGAGGGCGATGCCGACGAGCACGAGTGCCGTGACGACCGCGGCCAGGCCTTGAAGGCCGAAGATCCACGGGAGCACGGGGATGATCGCGCCCGAGGAGAAGAGGAGGAAGCTCGAGATCGCGGCTCCCCAGTCGCTTCCGACCACGTCGTGCTCGGCCCCCCGCGAGCCGGCCGCATGGATCGGTCCGGTGACCGTCCGACGGGCGCCCAGCTTCGCCGCCGCCACCACGCGCCTGGCCTTCGTGAGCGCTTCCTCCGCCGCGACGCCACGGGCGCGGTAGACGAGGGCGAGCTCGTTCTCGTCGATGTCGAGGTCGCCCGCTGAGGCCGCCGCGTCGTCGTTCGCCTCCGTCGCCGCGAGGAGCTCCCGCTGGGAGCGCACCGAGACGAACTCCCCCGCCCCCATCGAGAGGGCGCCGGCGAGGAGGCCGGCGATGCCGCTGAAGAGCACGAAGCCGCTCCCGACCCCCGTGGCACCGATCCCCATGACGAGCGCGAGGTTGCTCACGAGTCCGTCGTTCGCACCGAACACCGCGGCTCGGAACGACCCGGAGAGCCGCCGTCGGCCGCGAGCCGCCAGGCCGCGGACCACCTCGTAATGGACCTTCTCGTCCGCCCGCATGGCCGGCGTGGCGAAGACCTCGGCGTCGTAGGGAGATCGTGCCTCGGCGTTCTGCGCGAGCGCGAGCACGAAGATCGAGCCGAAGCGCCCCGCCATCCATCCGAGGAGACGGGAGCGCAGGCCCGGCCGCGGCAGCCTCGTCGGCTCCTCCCCGAGCAGCTCCAGCCAGTGCAGTTCGTGCCGCCGCTCCGCCTCGGCGAGCGACAGCAGGATCTCCTGCTCCTCGCCGGTCCGCCGCTCGGCGAGACGCTGGTACACCCGGCCCTCAGCCCGTTCCTCGACGAGATAGCGCGCCCAGCGGCGGCGGTCCGCATCTGTCGGTTCATGGATCGTCGTCATGGGCTCCCTATCGTGCGCGCCGTCCTCCGGCGCCGTTCTCCTGCACCTTCCACGCTATCGACGCGCCCACCGAGGATCCGCGTCAGGACGCGGATTGACAGCATTTCGGGTTCCCTCATCAGAAGGGCGCACTCCGCCCGAACGGTGCAGAGGCAGTCTCTCGCCGGATCAGGAGCGGACTCGACGGCGGAGCACCTCGATCCGCGACTGCAGCTGCGCGACGGTCGCCTGCGCGACCGCCGGGCCGCCGCAGAGACGTCGCAGCTCGGCATGGACCGCCCCGTGCGGCTCCCCCGTCTGACGCGCGTAGAGCCCGACCAGGCTGTTCAGAAGCTGACGCTGCTCCTTGAGCGTGCGATGCAGTGGTGCGGGGAGCGTGGTGGCCTGTTCCGGTCCTGCCTGCGCCTCTCGCGCCTCTCGGAGTCGGGACTGCCTCGCCTGCCGTTGCAGGAGGAGCTCGTGCACGTGCTCCGGCTCGAGGAGGCCAGGCAAACCGATGAACTCCTCCTCCTCCGGCGTTCCCGGCTCGGCGAGCTGTCCGAAGTCCTTTCCCTCGAACACGACGCGATCGAAGTGAGCGA
Source organism: Microbacterium sp. S308A+ (assembly GCF_049800815.1). Classification (NCBI taxonomy): domain Bacteria; kingdom Bacillati; phylum Actinomycetota; class Actinomycetes; order Micrococcales; family Microbacteriaceae; genus Microbacterium; species Microbacterium sp. S308A+. The sequence goes on from NZ_JBNAFT010000001.1 coordinate 425,946, forward strand.
GTGACGAGATCGCCTGGTAACTGTATTCCTGCGTGAGCGCATCGGAGGCTTCCTCCTCCCGGTTCGCGGCGTCCAGCAGAGCGTCGTCGAGGCTGTCCTCCTCTTTCGTCTTGCGGTCCAGCGCGTGGTCACGCTGCCTCTCCATCTCGTTCGCGAGCTTCATCAGCACGGGCACGTTGGGCAGAAACACGCTCGCTGCCTCGCCGCGGCGCCGGGCGCGCACGAAACGGCCGATCGCCTGGGCAAAGAACAGCGGCGTCGACGAGGAGGTCGCGTACACGCCGACCGCGAGCCGCGGCACGTCCACGCCCTCGGAGACCATCCGCACGGCCACCATCCACCGGCTCGTCCCCGCGCTGAACGACTCGATCCGTCGCGAGGCCTCGGCCTCGTCGGAGAGCACGACGGTCGGCCGCTCGCCCGTGAGCTCGCGAAGGATCACCGCATAGGAGCGCGCGACCGCCTGATCTGTCGCGATCACGAGGCCGCCGGCGTCCGGCACATGGTGTCGGATCTCGGTGAGGCGTCGATCGGCGGCCGACAGCACGGCCGGCATCCATTCCCCCTCCGGGTCCAGGGCCGTTCGCCATGCCTGTGCGGTGACGTCCTTGGTGTTGTCCTGCCCGAGATGCGCCTCGAGCTCGTCCCCCGCGCTCGTCCGCCACCGCATCTTGCCCGCATACATGTGGAACAGCACCGGACGGACCACGCCGTCCGCCAGCGCACGCCCGTAGCCGTAGCGGTAGTCCGTCTGCGATATCCGAGCCCCCGACTCATCCGGCGCGTACTCCACGAAGGGGATCGGCGCGGTGTCGCTGCGGAACGGCGTGCCGGAGAGCAGCAGACGCCGGCGGGCCGAAGAGTACGCGTCGCGGATCGCATCGCCCCAGCTCAGCGCGTCACCGCCGTGGTGCACCTCGTCCAGGATCACGAGCGTTCGCGCCGACTCGGTCAGATGCCGGTGCACCGAGGACTTCGCCGCGACCTGCGCGTAGGTGACGACCACGCCGTGATACTCCCGCGAGGGCGCCCAGTGGCTGTTGCGGAACCGCGGGTCGAGGCGGATGTGCACGCGGGAGGCGGCGTCGGCCCACTGGGTCTTCAGATGCTCGGTCGGGGCGACGACGATCACGCGGTCGACCTCGCGCATCCGGAGCAGCTCGACCGCGAGCGTGAGCGCGAACGTCGTCTTGCCGGCACCCGGAGTCGCCGCCACGAGGAAATCACGCCGATCGGCGGCGAAGTACTCTTCCAATGCCTCTCGCTGCCACGCCCTCAGCTTGTCTGCGGTGCCCCAGGGCGCGCGCTGAGGAAAGGAAGGAGAGAGCATGGGACTCCACGATAGACGAGGCAGCGGACCTCGGGGCTCCGCGCTGCGGGCGTCCGTCGCCTTCGAGGGATAGGCTCGTCAGCGCGATGCGGCACACCGCGTCGCCGGCACGCCCGAGGAGGTCCCATGACCGGTCACGAACCGCCCCGCAGCCCCTTCGTCCCCAACGACACGGCGCATCCGTGGCGTCGTTTCGTGGCTGTGGGCGACTCCTTCACCGAGGGCATCGGCGATCCCGACGACTCCGTTCCCGGCGGCCACCGCGGGTGGGCCGATCGTGTCGCCGAGGTGCTCGCAACCCAGGTCGACGACTTCGCCTACGCCAACCTCGCGGTCCGCGGGAAGCTCATTCGGCAGATCAGCGACGAGCAGGTCGAGCCCGCGATCGCCCTCAACCCCGACCTCATCTCGATCTGTGCGGGCGGCAACGACGTGATCCGACCGGGGACGGATCCGGATGAGATCGCGAACCTCCTCGACGACGCCGTGACCCGGCTGTCCCGCACGGGAGCGGCCGTCGTGCTGTTCACCGGCATCGACACGAACTTCACGCCTGTCTTCCGCCCGTTCCGTGGCAAGGTCGCGATCTATAACGAGAACGTGCGGGCGATCGCGGACCGGCACGACTGTATCGTCGCCGATCAGTGGGGGCTCAAGGTGATCCAGGACACGCGCTTCTTCGCTGACGACCGTCTCCACATGAACGCGCTCGGTCATCACGAGGTCGCCCGTATGGTGCTGCGCGCGCTCAACGTGCCGAACGACCTCCAGGAGAGGGAGCCGGACCCGCTTCCGGGGCGGAGCTGGCGGGAGGCGGCGGCGGGCGATCTGGTCTGGGCACGCGAGTATCTCGTGCCGTGGGTGCTCCGCCGTCTCCGGCACCAGTCCTCCGGCGATCACATCGAGGCGAAGCGCCCCGCTCCGGCGCCCGTCGTGCTGCCGACGGCCGACCCTTCGGAGAAGCAGGGTCTCTGACTGACGCCGCGTCGCCCGGGGCGAGCGGCCTCACGGCGAGCGTTCAGGATCCCGGTGGATGGCGGAGCGCCCAGAGCGCCACCGCCGTCGTGGACGCGACGTTGAGCGAGTCCACCCCGCCCGCCATCGGGATCGCCACGGTCGCGTCGGCGATCGCGAGCGCCCGTGCGGAGAGGCCGTCGCCTTCCGTGCCGAAGGCCAGGGCGACGCGCTCATGTCGGGCGGCCGCAAACTTATCGAGCGACACCGCGTCCTCGTCGAGCGCGAGCGCGGCGAGGAGAAACCGCGCATCCGTCAGCGTGTCGGACAGCGCCTCCCAGCTCGCGAAGCGGCCCCACGGAACCTGGAAGACGGTCCCCATGCTCACACGGACGCTGCGCCGGTAGAGCGGGTCCGCGCAGCCCGGCGAGACGAGAACGGCGTCGGCCCCGAGCCCGGCCGCGGCCCGAAACGCCGCACCGACGTTCGTGTGGTCCCGGACGTCCTCGAGCACGAGCACGGTCCTCGCGTCTCGGATCAGCTCCTCGACGGAGGGCTGATCCGGCCGGTGCATCGCGGCAAGAGCGCCGCGATGCACCGCGTATCCGGTCACCCCCTCGGCGACATCGTCCGGCACGAGGTACACGGGCACCGCAGCGGTGTCGGGCGTGCTCGCGAGGAACGCCACGATCCCATCCAACCAGCGCCGCTGCACCAGGACAGAGCGAGGCCGGTGTCCCGCGGCCAGTGCACGGGCGATGACCTTCGCGGACTCGGCGATGTACAACCCGCCCTTCGGCTCCGTCCGCTGCCGCAGCGCCGTGTCGGTGAGACCGCGGTAGTCGTCCAGACGCAGATCGCCCGGGTCGTCGAGAGGCACGATGTTCACCCGTCCACCCTCCCAGCCTCGGTACGCAGGTGCCCTCTAGACTCGCGGAGGGAGGTTCCGTGTCCACAGTCTCGGCGCAGATGCGCACGCAGATCGCCGACGCCGCGCGGGTGCTCCACGGACGGCGGATCGCCTTCCTCACCGGAGCGGGGATCTCGACGGAGTCGGGGATCCCCGCCTACCGCGGAGAGGGATCGACCCCGCGTCGCGCGCCGATGACGGTGCAGGACTTCCTCGCCTCCGACACTGCACGCCGGCGCTACTGGGTCGGCGGACACCTCGGCTGGCGCTCCTTCGGCTCTGCCGAGCCCAATGCCGGCCATCGCGCGATCGCCGCCCTCGAGCGTGCCGGCGTCACCGGCGGAGTGGTCACCCAGAACGTCGACGGACTGCATCTGCGAGCGGGGTCGTCGCGGGTGGTCGAGCTGCACGGCACGATGCGCGGTGTGACCTGTCTCCGTTGCGGGCAGGCATACGACCGCGGTGCGATCGCGGAGCAGATCGACGCTCGCAACCCCTGGATCACCGTCCCGGAGAACGTCGTCCTCCGTCCCGACGGGGATGTCGCCCCGGAGAGCACCGACGGCTTCGTCCTGCCCACCTGCACCGTGTGCGAAGGGATGCTGAAGCCCGATGTCGTCTTCTTCGGCGAGTTCGTCCCCAGCGACCGTTTCCGCGTGGTCGAGGCGCTCATCGCCTCATGCGACGCCCTCCTCGTGGCCGGCTCCTCGCTTGTCGTGAACTCCGGGATCCGCGTGATCGAGCGTGCGCGCCGTCGCGGCCTTCCCCTCGTCATCGTCAACCTCGAGCCGACCAGGGCCGATGTCTGGGCCGATGCCACCGTCGCCGGCCGCACCGGCGACGTCCTTCCCGCCCTTCAGGAGCTTCTCGCGTGACCTTCATCACCCTCGTCCGACATGGCCAGACCGACTGGAACCTCGCTCGCCGCATCCAAGGGTCGACCGACATCCCCCTCAACGAGACGGGACGCGAGGACGCCCGCACAGCGGCGAAGGCGCTCGCCCGCGACGCGCACGACGCGGTCTACGCCAGCCCGCTACGGCGTGCGCAGGAGACCGCGGGGATCATCGCCGCGGAGCTGGGACTGGCTGCGCCTGCGCTCACGCGGGGGCTGCGCGAGCGCGAGTTCGGCGAGGCGGAGGGCATGTCCGTCCCTGACTACCTGGAGCGATATGGGGACTGGCATGCAGAGGTGCCGGGGGCGGAGACGATGCACGCCGTTCGCGACCGTGCCCTCGACTCGATCGACCGCATCGCCCGCGCGGCTCGCCGGCGATCGAGTCCCCGCACGGAGTCCATCGTGGTCGTGAGTCACGGTGGCGTCATCCGCGCCCTCCTGCTCCACGTCTCCGGCGGCGCCCTCCCCCGCGACGGCGAGCCGCTGCGCAATGGATCGGTGCACCGCTTCGTCGCCGATAGAGGCGAGCTCCGGCTGCTCGACCCCATCGGCGTCTGACCCGTCCGAGTCAGCGTCCCGCACGGGCGAGGACGGCGCGGGCGTGTCGCAGCAGGGGCCCGTCGATCATCCGTCCGCGAAACCGGAAGACCCCTGCCTCGCTCTCGGCCGCGGCCAGCACGTCGGAGGCCCAGGCGATGTCGGAGTCGGCGGGCCGATAGGCCTCGCGGATCGCCGGCGCCTGCTTCGGGTGGATGCAGGCTGTCGCCCGGAAACCGGAGGCTGCGGCGTCCTCGGCCTCCGTCGACAGCCCGTCGAGGTCGTCGATGTCGAGGTGGACCGCGTCGATCGCGGCCTTGCCCGCAGCCCCCGCGGCGAGCAGCACGCGCGCACGCGCGAACCGGGCGATGTCGCGATAGCCCGCGTCGGAGCGACGGCTGGACATGCCGCCGAGCGAGGCGACGAGGTCTTCCGCGCCCCACATGAGCGCCGCCACCCGCGGATGCCGGGCGATCTCCGGAGCCGACTGCACACCGAGGGCGGTCTCGCACAGCGCGATCGCCCGGTACCGCTCATCCAGGACGTCGAAGGACGACGCTTGCTCTGCCTTCGCGACCATCACCCACCGGAGCCCGGTCCCCGCCAGCGCACGGAGATCGGCGTCGGCGTCGTCTGTGCCCAGCGGGTTGATCCGGACGATGGTGCTCGCGGGATCCAGGTCCGCGGACGCCAGCGCGAGACGCGCGGAGTCCTTGGCGTCGGGCAGCACCGCGTCTTCCAGGTCGATGATCACGGCGTCCGCGCGCACGGACGCCGTGGCGTAGCGATCCGGCCTATCCGCGGGACAGAAGAGCAGCGCGGGCCCTCGCTCCCAGGGAGCTGAGCCCTCGGAGGGGTGGTCCCTCGGTGTCGGCTCAGCAGCGGTCATCGTCGTTCCCCGTCCGGGAGCCGGTGGACGAGCACGGTTCTGGACGCGGTCGCGACGACGATCCCGTCCTGGTTCCGCCCCGTGTGCGCGAACGTGCAGATCCCCTCGCCCTCGCGAGACGAGGACAGGCGCTTCTCGGTGACCACGCTCTCGGTGTAGAGCGTGTCGCCCGCGAAGAGAGGATGAGGGAAGGCGATGTCGCCGAGACCCAGCTGAGCGACCAGCGTCCCCTGCGTCAGCTGAGCGACCGAAGAGCCCACCATGGTGGAGAGCGTCCACATGGAGTTCATCAGACGCTGCCCGAAGGGCTTCTGCTCCGCTGCGAAGGCGGCGTCCAGATGGAGCGCCTGGGTGTTCATCGTGAGGGTCGTGAACAGGACGTTGTCTGCCTCGGTGGCCGTCCGGCCAGGACGGTGCAGGTAACGGGCACCGAGCTCGAGCTCCTCGTAGTACAGACCCCGCTGGACGATGTCGGTCATATCCGCCACGCTACCCGGCCAGGCCCAGCGCACGGGCGATCACGAGCAGCTGCACCTCGGTGGTCCCCTCGCCGATCTCGAGGATCTTCGAGTCGCGGTAGTGGCGAGCCACCGGGTACTCGTTCATGAAGCCGTTCCCGCCGAAGATCTGGGTCGCGTCGCGGGCGTTGTCCATCGCCGCCTCGCCGGCGACGAGCTTGGCGATCGCCGCCTGCTCGGCGAACGGCTCCCCCGCGTCACGCAGGCGCGCCGCGTGGTGCCAGGCGAGCCGTGCGGCATGCACCCTGGCACGCATGCGCGCGAGGGTGAACTGCGCGTTCTGGCGGGTGCTCAGGGCGCTGCCGAAGATGATCCTGCTCCTGGCGTAGTCCACGGCCGCCTCGAGGCACCCTTCCGCGGCACCGGTCGCGAGCGCCGCGATCGCGATCCTCCCCTCGTCCAGGATGCTGAGGAAGTTCGCGAACCCGCGACCACGCTCACCGAGCACGTTCTCCTCCGGCACCCGCACGTCGTCGAAGGTCAACGGATGTGTATCCGACGCATGCCATCCCACCTTGTCGTAGGCGGGTTGCACGGTGAACCCCGGTGTCCCGCTGGGGACGATGATCGTCGAGATCTCCTTCCGGACCTTCCCTTCGACCTCCCGTTCGCCCGTGACCGCGGTGACCGTCACGAAGCGCGTGATCGAGGTGCCGGAGTTCGTGATGAACTGCTTGGAGCCGTTGATCACCCACTCTCGGCCGTCGAGCCGCGCGGTCGTCTTGGTCGCGCCGGCGTCGCTTCCCGCCTCGGGCTCGGTGAGGCCGAAGCCGGCGAGGGCCTGCCCGGAGAGCAGCGCAGGGAGCAGCTCCTGCCTCTGCGCCTCCGTCCCGAACCGGAACACCGGCATGGCGCCGAGGCTGACCCCGGCCTCCAGGGTGATGGCGATCGACTGGTCGACCCGGCCGAGCCCCTCGATCGCGAGACAGAGCGCGAAGTAGTCGCCACCCTGCCCGCCGTGCTCCTCGGGGAACGGCAGGCCGAAGAGGCCCAGCTCGCCCATCTGACGAACGACGTCCATCGGGAGGGTGTGGGTGCGGTCGGCCTCATAGGACTGCGGGGCGACGACGGTGTCGGCGAACTCCCGGACCATTCCGGCGAGCTCACGCTCCTCGGGGCTCATGTCGATCATCACGGCTGCTCCTCCTCGGTCTCTTCCTGACTGTCGATGGCGGCGACGATCTGATCGCGCCGTACCTGGTCTCCGATCGTGACCCGCAATCGCACCGTTCCGTCGTGCGAGGCGAGCACGGGGTGCTCCATCTTCATCGCCTCGATCGACACGATCCGCGCTCCCGCTCTCACCGTCGTGCCGTCCATGACGTGCAGGGCGACGACCGCTCCCGGCATCGGGGCGCGAAGGACCGGATCAGTTCCGCCCGCGGCACGCTCCCGGCGAGCGAGCCTGCGATTCGCCGCCTCGCGGCGGGTGAGGGGTGTCAGCGCGGTCGCACGACCCTCGGCGTGCACCCACACCACGCCGTCGGTGCCGACGGCTGCGGTGACGTCCTCCGGGGGTCCCTCCCCTGCCGCAGCGGTCAGCACCGTCTCGCCGAACGCGAAGGACACCTCGGGCACGACGGACTCCGCGTTCAGCCGCCACCCGTGCCGAGAGGTCCACAGCGGAGAGGCGTGCGCATGAGGCTCCGCTCCTCCGGCGGCCTCCGCCGCACGCCGATCCCGTACGACACGCGCCGCAGCAGCAAGGCCGCCCGCACTCGGCGCCGGGTCCGCGAACGGCGGGCGGCGGTCGATGAGCCCGGTGTCGAGGTCGCCCGCGACCACCGCGGGATCGGCGAGCAGGTCACGCAGATAGGGGATGTTGGACTCGACGCCGAGGAGGATGGTGGCCGCGAGCCCGGCATCGAGCCGTCGCAGCGCTTCATCCCGGTCGTCGCCGTGCGCGATGACCTTCGCGAGCATCGGGTCGTAGTCGGCGGTCACCGTGCTCCCGGTCTCGATCGCGGCGTCCACCCGGACGTCGGTGGCCGGGGCCCACAGCAGCACCTCGCCGGTCGCGGGCAGGAAGCCGCGCGCAGGCGTCTCCGCGTACACCCGCGCTTCGACGGCGTGCCCGCTCATCGTCACCTCCTGCTGGGTGAGGGCGAGTGGATGGCCTGCCGCGATACGCAGCTGCTGCTCGACCAGGTCGATGCCGGTCACGAGCTCCGTGACCGGGTGCTCCACCTGCAGTCGTGTGTTCATCTCGATGAAGAAGAACTCGTCCGGCCGGTCCGCCGCCACGAGGAACTCGACGGTCCCCGCCCCGCGATACTCCACCGAGGCCGCGGCCGCGCACGCGGCCTCGCCGAGCCTTCGACGGGTCTCCGCGTCGATCGTCGGCGACGGCGCCTCCTCGATCACCTTCTGATGCCGGCGCTGCAGCGTGCACTCTCGCTCGCCCAGGTGGATCACCGTTCCGTGGGCGTCCGCGAGCACCTGCACCTCGATATGCCGCGGACGCTCGACGAGACGTTCCAGCAGCAGGGTGTCATCGCCGAAGCTCGCCGCGGCGACCCGTCGCGCTGTCGCGAGCGCATCGGGAAGCTCACCGAGGGTGCGCACGACCTGCATGCCCTTGCCGCCGCCGCCCGCGGAGGGCTTCACGAGCAGGGGCAGACCCGCCTCTCCCGCCGCCGTCACGATCTCCAGGTCAGAGAGCCCCGCAGCGCTGAAGCCGGGGACGATCGGCACTCCGCGAGCGGCGACGTGGTCGCGGGCGCGGATCTTGTCGGCCATGACGTCGAGCGCGCGCTCCCCTGGGCCGACGAAGACGATGTCTGCAGCTGCGCATGCCTGGGCGAAAGCGGCGTTCTCGGAGAGGAAGCCGTAGCCGGGATGGATCGCCTGCGCATCCGTCTCGACGGCGGCGCGCACCACCGCCCCGATGTCGAGGTAGGAGGCGGCCGCTGCGGCGGGGCCGATCCGGATCGCCTCGTCGGCCTCCCGCACATGCGGCGCGTCGGCATCAGCGTCCGAGTAGACGGCGACGCTGCGGATGCCCAGCCGGCGGAGCGTGCGGATCACGCGGCGAGCGATCTCGCCACGATTGGCGACGAGGACGGTGGAGAAGAGCTGCGCGGTCATGGCGTCACATCCGGAACAGGCCGAAGCGGGAGTCGGGCAGGGGGGAACGCGAGACCACGTCGAGCGCGAGTCCCAGGAGGTCGCGGGTCTGCTCCGGGTCGACGATGCCGTCGTCCCAGAGTCGGGCGGTCGCGTAGTACGGCTCCCCGCGCTCCTCATAGGACGCACGGATCGGCTCCTCGAAGGCCGAACGCTCCTCGGCGTTCCATTCCTCGCCGCGGGCGGCGAGCTGGTCGGCCTTCACGGTCGACAGCACGGATGCGGCCTGCGCACCGCCCATGACCGAGATGCGGCTCGCCGGCCACGTCCAGAGGAAGCGCGGTGAATAGGCACGGCCGCACATCGAGTAGTTGCCGGCGCCGAACGAGCCGCCGATGACCACCGTGAGCTTCGGCACGCGCGTCGTCGCCACCGCGGTGACCATCTTCGCTCCGTCCTTGGCGATGCCTCCCGCCTCGGCGTCGCGGCCGACCATGAATCCCGTGATGTTCTGCAGGAAGAGGAGCGGGATGCCCCGCTGGTCGCAGAGCTCGATGAAATGGGCGCCCTTCTGGGCGGACTCCGAGAACAGGACCCCGTTGTTCGCGATGACGCCGATCGGATGCCCGTGCAGACGGGCGAAGCCGGTGACGAGCGTGTCGCCGTAGTCCGGCTTGAACTCCGCGAAGCTTCCGCCGTCGACGAGGCGCACGATCACCTCATGCACGTCGTAGGACGCGTTCACGTCCACCGGGACCACGTCGTACAGACTCGAGTCCTCCGCCGGCTCGACGGCGGCGAGCACCTCCCAGGCCGGCTCGGCCGGGGGTGGAAGCGTGGCGACGATGTCACGGACGATCTCGAGGGCGTGCTCATCGTCCTCGGCGAGATGGTCGACCACACCGGAGACACGCGCGTGGAGCTCTCCCCCGCCGAGCTCCTCCGCGGTCACGACCTCGCCGATCGCGGCCTTCACGAGCGGCGGGCCGCCGAGGAAGATGGTGCCCTGGCCACGAACGATCACCGTCTCGTCGCTCATCGCGGGGACGTAGGCGCCGCCCGCCGTGCACGAGCCGAGGACTGCGGCGATCTGCGGGATCCGCTCTGCCGACATCCTCGCCTGGTTGAAGAAGATACGGCCGAAATGCTCGCGATCAGGGAAGACCTCGTCCTGCATCGGCAGGAAGGCGCCCCCTGAGTCGACGAGCGCGATGCAGGGCAGCCGGTTCTCGAGCGCGATCTCCTGCGCACGCAGGTGTTTCTTGACAGTCATGGGGAAGTACGTACCGCCCTTGACCGTGGCGTCGTTGCAGATCACCATCACCGCCCGGCCGTGGATCAGGCCGATGCCTGCGATCACTCCCGCGCCCGGCGCCTCGCCCCCGTACAGACCCTCTGCGGCGAGCGGCGCGACCTCGAGGAACGGGCTTCCCTCGTCGAGCAGACGGCGGACGCGCTCGCGTGGTAGGAGCTTTCCTCGAGCCACGTGACGTTCACGGGAGGGCTCCGGCCCTCCCATCGCCGCCTGCGCGACACGTGTGCGCAAGGCTTCGGCGAGAGAGCGCTGGGTCGGCGCGTCCGTCATCGTGCGGTCCTCCTCGACTCGCGATCCGCTCCGCTCCGCTCCGGCTATGGTGGCGACAAGTGAAACCGGTTAGTGTGCATTAACCAACATTCCCAGGTTAGCGAGGATTAACTGAAGTGGCAACCACGGCACGCGAGCAGGCCAAGCTCGACCGCAAGGAATCACTCGTCCGCGCCGCCTCCGCGCTCTTCGCGGAGCGCGGCTACGCAAGCGTGAGCCTGGAGGAGATCGGTGCGGCGGTGGGCGTGAGCGGGCCTGCCGTCTATCGCCATTTCACCGGGAAACAGGCGCTGCTGGGCGCGGTGCTGGTGGGCGTGAGCGAACGGCTGGTCCTCGACGGCCGCCGGGTCTGCGCCGACGTCGCCGACCCGGGCGAGCGTATGGCGGCGCTCGTCCGCTTCCATGTCGACTTCGCGCTTCGCGAACCGGACGTGATCCGGGTCCAGGACCGTGATGTCGCCCATCTCGGCGACGAGGACCGGCAGCGAGTGCGGGCCCTGCAACGGAACTACATCGAGCTCTGGGTCGACGCGCTCGAACCACTGATCGAAGCCGCACCGCCCGAGCTCCGCCTCCGCGTGCAGGCCTGCTTCGGACTGATCAACTCCACTCCGCACAGCACGAGGGCTGCCGAACGATCCTCGACGCGCACCGGCTCGATCCTCGCCGCGATGGCGCTCGCGGCTTTGCGCGCCAGTTGAGACACCGACCTCGCGGCGGACACGCCTGCGTCCAGACGTAGGATGGAATCCTCGACCGAGGGAGTGCCGCCTGTGAACCCCGCGCCCGCACCCGCCTGGCGGATGTGGCTCATCTGGGTGGTCGGGGTCGCGGCCTACGTCCTCTCGGTCACAAACCGCACCTCGCTCTCCTCGGTCGGTGTCGACGCCGCGCATCTCTTCCACGCCGACGCGTCCACGCTCTCGCTGTTCGCGGTGCTCCAGCTCGCGGTCTACGGGCTCATGCAGATCCCGGTGGGCATCCTGCTCGACCGCCATGGCTCTCGACCGGTCATGGTTGCCGGCATGGTCCTCATGACGATCGGTCAGCTGGTGATGGCGTTCGCGCCGAACGTCGGCATCGCGATCGTCGCTCGCATGATCCTCGGCGCCGGCGACGCCGCGATATTCCCCGGCGTCCTCCGCGTGGTCGCCACCTGGTTTCCCGCCCAGCGGGGCCCGCTGATGGCCCAGCTCACCGGTGTCGTCGGGCAGATGGGACAGCTTCTCGCCCTCGTGCCCATGGCGGCGCTCCTGCACGCGACGTCCTGGACCATTGCGTTCGGGAGCCTCGCGGGACTCGGCGTGCTGTTCGCCGTCCTTGTCCTGGGAGTCATCCGCAACCGTCCGCCTGAGTTCACGAAGGACGTCTCGGTCAACACCGACACCGGCGCCATCCGCGTCGTGACCTCCCGCGCGGACCTCCGAGTATCCCTCCGCGCGGCGCTCGCGCAGCCGGGCACGCGTCTCGGCTTCTGGTCGCACTTCACCACACCGTTCGCCGGAACCGCCTTCATCATGCTCTGGGGTGTCCCGTTCCTGACCGTCGGCGAGGGCCTCTCCCCCGCGACCGCGTCGCTCGTCACGACGGTCTTCGTCGTCTGCGGTGTCGGGTTCGGGCCTCTCATCGGCGCACTGTCCTCCCGGCATCCGACCAGCCGGTCGCTCGTGATCGTGCTGCCGACCGTCGCGATCCAGCTCGTCGCCTGGCTCGCGGTCATCGCGTGGCCGGGTCCCGCTCCGCTCTGGCTGCTCATCCTCCTCGCCATCGCCCTCGCCTCTGGAGGCCCTGCCTCCATGGTCGCGTTCGACCATGCCCGCGCGCACAATCCGCAACATCGCCTGAGCACAGCGACCGGGATCGTCAACGCCGGCGGTTTCCTCGCCGGTCTCGTCGCGATCTTCCTGATCGGTCTCGTCCTCGATCTGCAGGGCGCGGGGTCGCCCGACACCTACACGCTCGACGCCTTCCGCTGGGCCTTCCTCATGCAGGTTCCGCTGTGGCTGCTCGGCACCGCGCTCATCCTGCGCGAGCGACGCCTCACCCGTCTGCGGCTCGGGCTCGACCGTCCACGGCGGCGCTGAGCCGCAGACGGTCGACCAGAGACGGGAGGCCGGCGTCAGAGAAGAAGCATGGCGCGCCCCGGCTCCTCGAGCACGTCTGCGACGGCCTTGAGGAACTGTGCGCCCTCCGCGCCGTCGACCAGACGGTGATCGAAGGACAGACTCAGCGTCATGACCTGTCGCAGGGCGACCTCACCCCGGTGCTCCCACGGCTGACGGCGGACGGCGCCCACCGCGAGGATCCCGGACTGACCCGGCGGAAGGATCGGAGTCCCGGCGTCGATCCCGAACACGCCGATGTTCGTCAGCGAGAACGTTCCGCCGACGAGGTCAGCGGGTGAAGTCCTGCCCGCGCGCGCGGTCTCGGTCAGCGCGCCGAGCGCGCCGGCCAGATCCCGCAGGGACAGCCGTTCGGCATCCCTGATGACCGGCACGATCAGTCCCCGCTCCGTCGCCGCGGCGATGCCGAGGTCGACGTAGTGGTTGTGCACGATCTCTCCCCCGCCCTCGTCCCAGGTCGCGTTGAGACCGGGGAACCGGGACAGCGCGAGGCAGACGGCCTTCGCGATCACCGCGAGCGGACCGATCCGGGGGCCGTCCCGGAGCACCTGGTCCTCCCGCAGCGACGCGATGAGCTCCATGGTCGCCGTGACGTCCACCGTGTGGAAGGTCGTGACGTGCGGTGCGGTGAAGGCGCTGCGGACCATCGCCTCCGCGGTGTGCTTGCGCACCCCGCGGATCGGGAACCGGGTCGTCGCCCGATCCCCCGCCGGCCGCTGCGGCGAAGGCAGCGGGGGCGCCCCCCGCTCCGCGTCCGGCGCCGAGGAGACACCGGACGCCCGGTCCGAGATCCGCTCGCGATAGGTGTCCACGTCGGCGCGGGTGATCACGCGGTCGCCGAGCTCGGCGGCAACGAGGACGAGGTCGATCCCCAGCCCCTTGGCATATGCGCGTACCGGCGGCGTGGAGCGCGGACGCTCCTGCGCGTGCACGGGCGGCGCCTCGACGACGACCGCGTCGTGCGGCGCCGCCTCCAGCACCGCCGTGTCCGCCGTGTCCGCCGTGTCGGTCGGCGTACCGCCCCGACGTGCACGACGAGCGGGACGGCCCTTCGCGGCCGGCGCGCTGCCATAGCCGACGAGGTTGGGCTGTGCCTTCTCCTCCTCCGCCTCGTCCGAGGACGCCGGGGTCACCGGATCCTCGCCCTCGACCGTGAACGCGATCAGCGGCGCGCCCACCTCGACGGTGTCACCCGCTGCGGCATGCAGCGCAGCGACCGTGCCTTCGTAGGGCGACGGCAGCTCGACCACGGCCTTCGCCGTCTCGACCTCCGCGAGGGTCTGGTTCAGCGTCACCGTGTCGCCCTCGGCGACGAGCCACTGCACGACCTCCGCCTCGGTCAGGCCCTCGCCGAGGTCGGGGAGAAGGAACTCCTGCTTCATCGGTCGGCTCCCGTCAGGACGTTCGGCTCCTCGAGCAGACGGTCCACCGCATCCAGGATGCGATCGAGATCCGGCAGATGGAACTTCTCCAGCTTGGCCGGCGGATAGGGCACGTCATGCCCCGTCACGCGCAGCGGCGCAGACTCGAGCCAGGTGAAGCACTTCTCGGTGATGCTCGCGATCACCTCCGCACCCACTCCGGCCTCGCGAGACGCTTCGTGCACGACGACGACGCGTCCGGTGCGACGCACCGACGCGCAGACGGTGTCATAGTCGACCGGCGAAAGGGAGCGGAGGTCGATCACCTCGAGCGAACGCCCCTCGTCAGCCGCGGCCTCAGCGGCGTCGAGCGCGGTCTTGACCATGTTCCCGTAAGCGAGGATCGTCGCGTCCGTGCCCGCCCGCACGACCTGGGCGAGCCCCATCGGAGCCGCATCCGCGGCAGGCGCGTCCAGATCCACCTCGCCCTTGGCGTGATACTGCCGCTTGGGCTCGAAGAAGATGACCGGGTCGTCGCTCGCGATCGCCTGCTGCAAGACGGTGTAGGCGTCCTGCGGATTCGAGACCGCGACGACCCTCAGCCCCGCCGTGTGCACGAAGTACGCCTCCGGCGACTCCGAGTGGTGCTCCGCCGCACCGACGCCGCCTGCCCAGGGCACGCGGATCGTGATCGGCATCTTCACACGCCCCTGGGTGCGGTAGTGGAGCTTGGCGACCTGCGAGACGATCTGGTCGAACGCCGGGTAGATGAAGCCGTCGAACTGGATCTCCACCACCGGACGGTATCCGCGGAAGGCGAGCCCGACGGCGGTGCCGACGATGCCGGACTCCGCCAACGGCGTGTCGATCACCCGCTGTGCGCCGAACTCGTCGAGGAGCCCGTCCGTGATCCGGAAGACGCCGCCGAGCTTGCCGATGTCCTCACCGAGCAGCACGACCTTCTCGTCGTCGAGCATCGCCTGGCGGAGGCCGGCGGTGAGCGCCTTGCCCATCGTGAGCTGCGTCATCTCAGGCCTCCTCGAACGTGGACAGATAGGTGGCATAGGCGGCACGTTGCTCCTCGAGACCGGAGTGCGGCCTCGCATACACCGCGTCGAAGACCCCGAGCGGCTCGCGCGTGGTCATCCCGAGGGTCGCCGCACGAAGCTCCCGCGCAGCGGTTTCGGCCGCCGCGGCGATCTCCGCGGCCTGCGCGTCATCCAGGGCGCCGGCCTCGCGCAGCAGGCGCTCCACCCGTGTGAGCGGGTCACGCCCTCGCCATTCGTCCAGCTCGTCCGCACCGCGATAGCGCGTCGGGTCGTCCGCGGTGGTGTGTGGTCCCATCCGGTAGGTCACGGCCTCGATGAACACCGGCCCCTTCCCCGCACGGGCGTGCTCAAGCGCCCAGCGCATCGCCGCCATGCTGGCCAGCACGTCGTTGCCGTCGACACGCAGACTGGGGATCCCGAACCCCGGAGCCCGCCCCGCGATCGGGTACGCCGACTGCACCGTCACCGGCTCGGAGATCGCCCAGTGGTTGTTCTGGCACACGAAGACGACCGGCGCTCGATAGGAGGAGGCGAAGATCATGGCCTCGTTGACATCGCCCTGGCTCGTCGCGCCGTCGCCGAAATAGGTCACGGCCACCTCGTCCGTGCCTTCGTGGGCGATCCCCATCGCATAGCCGACCGCATGCAGCGTCTGCGCGCCGATGATGATCTGCGCCGGTGCGACCTTGCGCTCGGCCGGGTCATACCCCGCCCCCTCCTCTCCGCGCCAGACGCGCACGAAGTCACCGGGCTCGGCGTCCCGTGTGTAGAGGACGCCGACCTCGCGATAGCTCGGGAAGACCATGTCGTCCCTGCGGAGGGCCCGTGCGGTGCCCACCTGGGCGGCCTCCTGCCCCTGACACGGCGCCCACAGGCCGAGCTGACCCTGGCGCTGCAGAGCGATGCCCTCGGCGTCGATGCGTCGGACGATGCTCATGTCGCGGTACAGCTCACGCAGCTGATCGAGCGTGACATCGGCGACGTAAGGGTCCAGGAGCGCATGCGCGCGTCGTGCCCCCTCTGGCGTGATCAGCTGCTCGGTGAGCGCGAGATCCGATTCCTTGTCGGCGATCGGTGTGATGCTGGGTGACATCCGCGTCCTCCTTCGTCGACCGCCCTCGTGAGGCGGCACGGCGTCATCGCCGTTGACCCGAGGCTACGACCGGTCAGCACCTAGCTCAAGCATTCGGGGACTTCTTGAGCATGTTGCCAAAATGGCTGCGATGGACGGCTGCTAGCGTTTGGCACTATGTCCGCACTCGACCGTATCGACCTCGACCTTCTCGACGCGCTCGCCGTCGAGCCACGCGCCACCGTCGTCGCTCTCGCCGAGAGGCTCGGCCTCTCTCGCAACACCGTCCAGGCCAGGATGACCCGCCTCGAGCAGTCCGGCGTGTTCCTTCCCTACGAACGCTCCTATGCGCCCGCGGTGATCGGCTTCCCGCTGCAGGCCTTCGTCAACATCGGTGTGCGCCAGACCGAGCTCCCTCGGATCATCGCCGAACTGTCCCGGGTGCCGGAGATCGTGCAGGCGCACGGTCTCAGCGGCTCGGTCGACATCCTGGCCAGAGTCGCATGCCGCGATGCGAGGCATCTCTTCGACACCGACGCGCGGATCCTGTCGATCGACGGCGTGGAACGGACCGAGACGTCTCTCGCGATGGGCGAGGTGATCCCGTTCCGCGTCGCCGGGCTCATCGGGATGGCGCGTAGGGAAGTCTGAGGAAGCGGCGGATGGCGCCCGCCGCGGCGGCAGGCGCCTCATAGTGGATGAGGTGGCCCACGCCGTTGATCTCGAAGAGCCCGGCTCGGGGGAAGAGGGTAACCAGGTGCCGCTCCGCCTCGATCGGGGTGATGTCGTCGCGCTCGGCGGCGACGAGGAGCGTGGGCACGTCGATCCGCGCCGCGTACTCGCGGACATCGTGGGACACGCTCGTCACGAACGCGTCCCGCAGCATGTCGCGATCGGCGAAGCGTGAGAAGTAGCGATCGTGCTGGTCGTGGATGAACCGTCGGAGAGCGGGGTCATCCGTCTTCGCCATCGTGACGCTCATCACCCGCACGATCAGCGGATGCCGAAGAAGTGCCGTGCCGATGCTTCGGGGCAGTCGCGCTCCCAGCGCGTAGTAGAGGATCGCGAGACGGGTCATGAAGGCCTTCGGACCTTCCAGAGCCGGCGCGCCGATCGGGTTCACAAGGATCAGACGCGGCGTGTCCAGCCCGCCGGCGACGGCGGCCGCGCTCACGATCGAGCCGAAGGAGTGCCCGAGGACGATCGCCCCCGGTGCCACCTGGGCGACGAAGGCGGCGAGCCAGTCGGCATAAGCGGCGATGTCATGTCTCCGGCCGGGAAGCGGCGCGGTCTCACCGAAGCCCGGGAGATCGGGCATGATCACCCTCACATCCGGCAGGTACGCGACCACCGGCTCCAGGCCGTGATGATCGCCGCGGAAGCCGTGCACCGCGACCACGGTCGTGGCCTCGGGATCATCGGCCCCGTAGGTCCAGTACGCCGTCGTGCCGCCGAGGAGATCGACCTCGCCTCTTCGCACGGGAATGCGGCTCAGACGTTCGGCGTAGGGCGAGGGGACGGACACCCTTCGAGTCTACGGGCGCGCCGGCCCGGGCATGTCCGTGCCGCGTCCTAGCGTGAGGGCATGGCCCCCGATCCCCTCCTCCCCTCCTGGATCGACCGTGTGGGCGTCTTCGACCTGGAGACGACAGGAGTCGACGTCGTCCAGGATCGGATCGTGACCGCGCACGTCGGTGTCCTCGACCGACACGGCCGCGAGATCGCGGCGCGTTCTTGGCTCGCCGACCCCGGGGTCCCCATCCCCGACGAGGCCACGGCGATCCACGGCGTCACGACCGAGCGCGCCCGCCGCCACGGCGCCTCCGCAGCACATGTCGTGGGAACGGTCACCGCATCGCTCCGCTCCCTCCTCGCGCAGGGTGTTCCGATCGTCGCCTACAACGCCTCCTTCGACTTCTCACTGCTCGCGCACGAAGCCCGCCGCCACGGCATCGAGCCTCTGGTCCGCCCCTCCCCCGTGATCGATCCCCTGGTGATCGACAAGGCCTACGACCGTTACCGTCCAGGCAAACGCACCCTCGCGGTGGTCGCGGCCCATTACGACGTCCTGCTCGACGACGCCCACGAGGCCTCCGCCGATGCCATCGCTGCCGGGCGCGTGGCCCAGGCCTTGGCTCGTCGGTTCCGCCTGCCGGAATCGGCCGGCGAGCTGCATACCCGCCAGATCGGCTGGGCGCGGGCGCAGGCCGAGAGTCTCACCGAGTACTTTGTCCGTATCGGCCGCCTGGATCCCGCTCAGAGCCTTGATGGCGCGTGGCCGGTGCGGTGAGGAGATATCCCTCTTTCGGAGGATGCGATGCAGGGAGCCGTGTCCTTAGGCTCGACTCATGAGCGACGTGTTCGGATGGATCGTGATCGCCGTGATGATCGCACTCCCCGTCGCGCTCGCGGTCATGATGGCCGTGAGCCTCTTCTCCCGCCGGCCGGTGGAGGAGAAGTACGAGCATTCCCGCGGCGGCGGGGCGATCGGAGTCTTCGACGCGATCTGGTCTCCCTCCGCGCACGAGGCCGGCATGGAACGTGACCGTGCGACCAAGCGCACGGCGCCCGCTCCGTCCCCGGGCGATCCGCCGTGGTCCATCTCTGGCGACCGCATCCGGATCGACGTCACGGAGCGGTCGTAGCCCGACGAGTACAGGGCTATGACCGTAGCGCTGCGTATCCTCCTGCAAGGTCTGTCGCCGCGAGCCCTGTGCCGCGCAGGTAGCTCGCGGCTGTCGACGACCGACGGCCACTGGCGCAATACGCCACGATGGGTCGGTTCCGGCCGATCTCGGCGGCACGGCTCGCGAGCTCGGCCAGCGGAATGCGCACGGCCCCGGGGATGCCCCCGCTCGCGTACTCGCCGGGGTTGCGCACGTCCACGAACACGACCGAATCCTGGGCCAGGAGGTCCTGCACGTTCTCAGGCTGCACTCTCGGCGCGGCCTCCACGAGCGCGCTGTCGAGCAGAGCTTCCTCGGACACGTAGCCGAGGACGTTGTCGATCCCTACGCGGCCAAGCCGAGTCCTCGCCTCAGCGGCTCGATCTTCGGAAACGACCACCACAACCTCATCGGCGAGGTCGGCGAACATCCCGACGGTCTCCGCGAAACGACCGTTCAGATCCACGTTGATCGCCGCGGGAAGCGTCCCCAGGCTGAAACGCGCCGCATCCCTCCCGTCGATCAGAAGCGTCCCGGCGGGCACTGCCTCCGGCGCGATGGGCGCCGGCGCGGTGGTGTCGAGCAGCGGGTGGACCCGGCGGTTCGCGATGGCGTCCTGTGAGAAGTAGCGTGGGATCGATGGCTGCCCTTGGAGCAGCCGGTCGACGAACTCTTCTTCGGACAGAGGCTGCAGCGCGGGATTGGTCGCGCGCTGCTCCCCGATCGTCGACTCCGGCGCGTCGGAGAGGTTCCGTCCGCACGCAGACCCTGCGCCGTGCCCTGGAAAGACGCGGACGGAGTCCGGAAGGCCCCTGAACAGGCTCACCGTGCGATGCATGGCCTGGGCGAGCTCGCGAGGATCTGCCCCGACGGCCACGGCCAGATCCGGCCTGCCGACGTCTCCGATGAACAGCGCGTCCCCGGTGAACACGGCGCTGGGCTCACCTCGCCCGGGCTCGTGGACGAGAAGACTGATGGATTCCCAGGTATGCCCTGGCGTCTCAAGGACCTCGATCTCCAGATCGCCCAGACGCAGCCTGTCGCCATGTGCGAACCGGCGGATCGGATAGTCCGCCTCGGCCTTTGCGCCGTAGCCGATCCACGCGCCGGTGGCCTCGGCGACCTCCAGGTGCCCGGCGAGGAAGTCCGCGTGGAAGTGCGTGTTCATCACACCGACGATTCGCAGGTCGGCTTCGTCTGCGTCGTGGAGGTAGTCCGCGACGTCCCGTCGGGGATCGACGAGCAGAGCCTGACCCGACCGCTCGTCGCCGAGCAGGTATGAGGCCTGAGAGAGACAGTCGATGTAGTACCGGTTGATGATCATCAGCTCGTCCTTTCCGATCGGATCACATGCGCCCCGGAAGAATCGCATTCCAGTAGAGGAACGGCAGGAGATAGCGCTTCAGGACCCACATGTCCAGGCGCTCCTTCGTCGTGTCGATCCCCGGGAAGCTCGGCGCGGGCGCGTCGCCATAGGTGAACTCCGCCAGCACCACCTTTCCGCGCGCCGTCGTCAGGGGACAGCAGGTGTAGCCGTCATATGAGGCCGACAACGGCCGTCCGCCGAGGAACGCGAGGAGGTTGGTGACGAGGACCGGCGCCTGCTTGCGAATCGCCGCTCCTGTCTTCGAGGTGGGAAGCGCAGCGACGTCGCCGATCGCGAACACGTTCGGGAATCTCAGATGCTGGAGGGTGCCGGGATCCACATCGACATATCCCCGCGGATCGCCGGGGGCAGCGAGCGGAGACTCCCGCACCCAGTCGGGGGCGGACTGCGGCGGGACGAAATGGGCGAAGTCGTAGGCCAGCGTCTCTTCGCCGTCGGCGTGGGCGAAGGTCACGGTGCGCGCATCGGCGTCGATCCTGGTCAGCTCACGCTCCAGAAGGACGCGGATCCCGTAGCGGGCTGCGACCTGCGTAAGCGTGTCGGCGAACGGCTTCACACTGAAGATCGCCGCGGCGGGAAGCACCATGGTGATGGAGATGTCCTTGTCTACGCCGGTCCTCCGCCAGTGATCGGCCGCGAGATAGGCGATCTTCTGGGGAGCGCCGCCACACTTGACCGGGCCGGGTGGCGCGCTGAACAACGCGTCGCCCGAGCGCATCGCCCGGATCTTCTCGGCCGTCTTGGGGGCGAGGTCGTACCGATAGTTGCTCGAGGCGTGCGGTCCCTCGACCGCGGCGGCGAGGCCAGGAATCCCGTCCCAGTTCAGCTGGATCCCCGGGCACAGGACGAGAGTCTCGAATGAGATCTCCGAACCGTCGTCGAGCACGACCGCGGACCGATCCGGCGAGACCTGCACCGCGCTCGCCCGTATCCAGTCTGCCCCTGCCGGCATGACCGCGGACTCCCGCCGTCTCGTCGCCTCCGCGCTCACGAGCCCCGCCCCGACCAGCGTCCACATCGGCTGGTAGAAGTGCGCGTCGGCAGGCTCGACCACGGCGATTCGGAGGCGCTTCCGCGCCAGTCGGGATGCCACGCTGAGACCGGCATTGCCGCCCCCGATGATCACGACGTCATAGCCCATCTCATCCCCCCAGACATTCTTCGAGAGACCGGCGGGCACAACGTAACACAGCGTCCCACGGCCACGAAGGAGGCTGGCCTGGGGAAGCCGACGCCGCCCAACGGGGCGGCATGGGACCACGAAGGCCCCCGGCTCCTGGAGCCGGGGGCCTTCGTCAGCCGCTTACTTGGCGGAGCCGCCGAAGTTCTTGAAGCGCTGGTTGAACTTCTCGACACGACCGGCCGAGTCCATGATGCGCTGCTTGCCCGTGTAGAACGGGTGGGACGCCGAGGAGATCTCGACGTCGATGACGGGATACTCCACGCCGTCCAGCTCGATCGTCTTGTCGCTCGTGACGGTCGAACGGGTGAGGAAGGTCTCACCCGAGCCGAGGTCGCGGAAAACGACGGCCTGGTAGTCGGGGTGAATGTCAGTCTTCATGGGAATCCTTACGTGGCGCCCTGGATTGTGCCAGGGACGAGGGAAGTCTGCGGTGCTGAGAGCACCAAGGTTCGATTCTAGCAGAAGGGACGCGCGCGGCTCGATCAGCCCGCGGCACGCGCGGCGAAACGACCGTCCACGCTGTCGAGCAGGATCGGGAGGCCGAACGTCTCCTCCAGCGCCTCGGCGGTGAGCGCCTCGGCGATCGGTCCCGCGGCGACCACATGCCCCTCTCGGAGGAGCAGCGCGTGCGTGAAACCAGGCGGGATCTCCTCCACATGGTGGGTCACCATGATCATCGCCGGCGTCGCCGGGGATTGCGCATAGCCGCCGAGCAGCGCGAGCAGTTCCTCACGGGAGCCGAGATCGAGGCTCGCCGACGGCTCGTCCAGCAGGAGCAGCTCCGGATCGGTCATCACGGCACGGGCGATCTGCACGCGCTTCTGTTCGCCGTCGCTGAGGGTCCCGAACACGCGGTCGGCGAGATGGTCCAGCTTCCACTGCTCGAGCACACGACGTGCACGGCGTTCGTCGATCAACTCGTAGGACTCGTTCCAGCGGCCGGTCACCGAGTACGCGGCGGTCATGACCGTGTCGAGGACGGTCTCCTCTCGCGGGATACGCCGTGCCATCGCGGAGGAGGCGAACCCGATCCGGGGGCGGAGCTCGAAGACGTCGGCGCGCCCCAGCGTCTCCCCCAGGATGTCGACACGACCGCTCGTCGGATGCAGAAGCGTGTCGGCGAGCTGGAGCAGCGTCGTCTTCCCCGCACCGTTCGGACCGAGGACGACCCAGCGCTGGTCGTCCTCGACGACCCAACTGAGATGATCGACGATGTTTCGGCCGTCGCGACGCACGACGACATCGGTGAGTTCCAAGACGCCAGGCATGGCTCTCAGCCTATCGGCTCAGGCGATGAGCTCGGCGTAGAGAGCCCTCGTCGTGTCGGCGATCGCGCCCCAGCTGAACTCGCGGGCAGCGCGCTCGCGCCCTGCCTCGCCGAAGGCCGCCGCCCGCGCCCGGTCGGCGGTCACCTCCGTGAGCGCCGTGGCAAGATCATCGACGAAGCGCTCCGGATCGACCGGCGTCCCGGTGCCGTCCTGGACCTGCTCGATCGGCACGAGCCGTCCCGTCTCTCCGTCTGCCACGACCTCGGGGATCCCGCCGGTCGCTGTGCCCACGACGGCCGCGCCACACGCCATCGCCTCCAGGTTCACGATCCCCAGCGGCTCGTACACGGACGGGCACACGAAGGTCGTCGCCGCGGTCAGGATCGCGGACAGCTCCCGCCGCGGGAGCATCCGCTCGATCCACACCACGCCGTCGCGCGTCCGCTGGAGGGACCGGACGAGGCCCTGCACCTCGGCCATGATCTCCGGCGTGTCAGGGGCTCCCGCGCACAGGACGAGCTGGACGTCGGTCGGCAGCGCGGCGGCGGCCCGAAGAAGATAAGGGAGACCCTTCTGGCGAGTGATCCGTCCCACGAAGACGATCGAAGGACGGTCCGGGTCGATTCCCTGCGCTCTCAGGAAGGCGTCGTCCCGCACCGGATGCCAGGCCTCGACGTCGATGCCGTTGTGGATCACGTGCACCCGACCCGGGTCCACCTGCGGATAGCTTCGGAGGATGTCCGCACGCATGCCGGCGCTCACTGCCACGACCGCGGCAGCGTTCTCGTACGCCAGCCGCTCGATCCCGCTCGAGACCGCGTAGCCGCCGCCGAGCTGCTCGGCCTTCCAAGGACGCAGCGGCTCAAGGCTGTGCGCGGTGAGGACATGGGGGATGTCGTGCAGCTGCGCGGCGATGTGCCCTGCGAAGTTGGCATACCAGGTGTGGCTGTGCACGAGGTCCGCGCCCGCGACATCCGGGACGATGGTCAGGTCGGTGCCCAGGGTCTGCAGCGCAGGATTGGCGGAAACGAGCTCGGCCGGCGTCGGGTAGGACGCGGTTCCCCGCTCGATCCTTTCCCCTCCGAAAGCGCGGACGCGCACCTCCATGCGTGCGCGGAGCGCCTTCACGAGCTCCGCCACATGCACTCCGGCGCCGCCGTAGACCTCTGGCGGATACTCCTTGGTGACCATGTCCACGCGCATGCCCTGAACGCTAGTACAAGGCTGTGAAGGGCATCTATGGTGGAGCCATGTCGGTACCCAAGAAGGTCTTCGGGATCATCCTCGCCGGCGGCGAGGGCAAGCGACTCATGCCGCTGACCGCGGACAGGGCCAAGCCGGCGGTGCCGTTCGGCGGACAGTACCGACTCATCGACTTCGCGATCTCGAACCTCATCAACTCCGGTCTCCGGCAGATCGTCGTGCTCACGCAGTACAAGTCGCACAGCCTCGACCGGCACATCTCCCAGACCTGGCGGATGTCCGCCCTCCTGGACTCCTACGTCACCTCGGTGCCCGCTCAGCAGCGGCTGGGAAAGCGCTGGTTCTCCGGCTCCGCCGATGCCATCCTGCAGAGCTTGAACCTCATCACCGACGAGCGGCCGGACATCGTGGTCGTGGTCGGCGCCGACCACGTGTACCGCATGGACTTCCGTCAGATGCTCGAGGCACATGTCGCGTCGGGCGCGAAAGCCACCGTCGCGGGGATCCGTCAGCCGCTCGCCCTTGCCTCCCAGTTCGGCGTCATCGACGTTGCCGCGGACGGCTCCGGCCGGATCAATCGGTTTCTGGAGAAGCCCCTTGACGCGACCGGCCTGCCGGACGCACCTCACGAGGTGCTGGCCTCGATGGGCAACTACATCTTCGACGCCGACGCCCTCATCGAGGCCGTCGAGTCCGACGGCGAGCTCTCCACCTCCAATCACGACATGGGCGGTGACATCGTGCCGTCGTTCGTCGAGAGAGGCGAGGCCGGGTTCTACGACATGCGCGAGAACGAGGTGCCAGGGTCGTCTCCTCGCGACCGCGCCTACTGGCGGGACGTGGGGACGATCGACTCGTTCTTCGACGCGCATATGGACCTCATCTCGACCCTCCCGGTGTTCAACCTCTACAACATGGAATGGCCGATCCACTCGCAGGCGGTGAACTCGCCGCCCGCGAAGTTCGTGCGGGACTCGGTCGGCCGTATGGGCAACGCGATCGACTCGATCGTGTCGCTCGGTTCTGTGCTGTCGGGCACCCACCTCGAACGGAGCGTGGTCGGACCGTGGACACTCGCCGGAGGAGGATCGACGATCACCGACTCCGTCCTCTTCGACGGCGTCCGTGTCGGTCAGGGCGCACGCGTCCACCATGCGATCCTGGACAAGAACGTGGTGCTCCTGGACGGTGCGACCGTCGGGGTCGACCGGGAGCGCGACCTCGCCCGCGGGTTCACGGTCACCGACTCCGGAATCACCGTGGTCGGGAAGGGCATCCGGATCGAGCCCTGAGAGCCGCTACGCTCGTCGCGTGACCGCTGCGCGCTTCCTCGTCGTCCTCGATGCCGACTCCACCCTCATCCAGGACGAGGTGATCGAGCTCATCGCAGACGAGGCAGGTCGTCGCGCCGAGGTGCAGGCGGCGACAGAGGCCGCGATGCGCGGCGAGGTCGACTTCGCCGCGAGCCTGCGCTCCCGCGTCTCCGCTCTGGAGGGGGTTCCGCTCGCCGCCTTCGAACGGGTGCGCGCCCGTGTCCGGCCGACGCCGGGCGTTCGGGACCTCACGGCGGCCGTCCATACCCGAGGTGGGATCGTAGGAGTCGTCTCCGGCGGCTTCCACGAGATCCTCGACCACATCGCGCCAAGCCTCGGCGTCGACCGCTGGCGGGCGAACCGGCTGGAGGTCCGGGACGACGCTCTGTCGGGTCGCGTTGAGGGCGAGGTCGTCGACGCGACGGCCAAGGCGGACTCCCTTCTCGCCTGGGCCGCCGAGTTCGGAGTTCTCCCGGCGCGCACGATCGCGATCGGCGACGGTGCGAACGACCTCCGGATGATGGACGCCGCAGGACTCGGTCTCGCCTTCAACGCGAAGCCCGCCGTGCGTGCCGCCGCGAATCTCGTGATCGCTCGTGGGGACCTCGCCCAGGTCATCCCGCTCCTGCCCTGAGCCCCGTCCGGCACCGGGTCCCGATCGCTCCACGCCGAGCCTCGTCGTCCGGATGTGTCGGGGCCGGAGCTACCCTTTCCTCATGGATGTCATCCTGGTTCCCGGCCTCTGGCTCGATGCCGACTCCTGGACTCCCGTGCTCCCGGCGCTCCAGGCAGCCGGGCACCGTCCACGGCCACTCACCCTGCCAGGAGTCGGCGAACCCGCCTCCGCCTCGGCGGGGATCGGGATCGACGACTGGGTCGCGGAGGTCGTCCGAGCTGTCGACGCGGCTGCCCAGCCGGTCGTCCTCGTCGGCCACTCCGGTGGAGGGAACGTGGTCTGGGGTGCTGCGGATGCTCGTCCGGACAACGTGCGTCGGCTCGTCTTCGTCGACACCGTTCCTCCGCCCTCCGAGCACGGCATCGGCGAGTTCACGACCGTGGACGGGGTGATCCCGTTCCCCGGCTGGGACTCCTTCGACGCGCCGGATGTCGCTGATCTCGACGACGCCGCGCGCGCACGCACCACCTCGCTCCTGCACAGCATTCCCGCACGCGTGCCCACCGACCCCCTGACCCTCACCGACCCGCGACGCTATGACGTTCCCGTGACCCTGCTCATGGGCACGCTCACGAAGGATGAACTTGATGAGTATCTGGCGCAGTGGGGCGCCTACGGCGAGGAGTACCGTGCGATCCGCGATGTCGAGGTCGTGCGGATCGGCTCAGGGCACTGGCCGCAGTTCTCCGTACCGGGACGGCTCGCCGAACTGCTCGTGTCCGCGATCGACCGTTGACACTGCGACGTCGCCCTCGGGCCCCGGTCAGTGCCCCATGCCGAGGCCGCCGTCGACCGGGATGACGGCTCCGGAGATGTAGGCGGCATCGTCCGAGGCGAGCCACGTGACCACTCCGGCGACTTCGTCCGCCGTGGCGAAGCGCCCGGCGGGGATGCTCGCCTTGTACTGCTTCTGGGTCTCCTCGGGCAGCTCCGCGGTCATGTCCGTCTCGATGAACCCCGGGGCGACGACGTTGGCCGTGATCCCCCGGCCGCCGAGCTCACGAGTGAGCGACCGCGCGAAACCCACAAGGGCGCTCTTGGACGCCGAATAGTTGATCTGCCCCGCCGAGCCGTACAGCCCGACGACGCTCGAGATGAGGATGACACGACCGAAACGAGCCCGGAGCATCCCCTTCGAGGCCCGCTTGACGACGCGGAAGGTGCCGCCGAGATTGGTCGCCACGACGCTGTCGAAGTCGTCCTCGCTCATGCGGAGCAGCAGCGTGTCCTTCGTGATGCCGGCGTTGGCGACGACGACCTCGACCGGGCCGAGCTGCCGCTCGACCTCGGAGAACGCCGCGTCGAGCGACATCGCGTCGGTCACGTCCGCCCGGACGGTGAGAGTCCCCTCAGGCCCCTGACCGCTGCGTGCCGTCACCGCCACCCGATAGCCGTCGCGGACGAACCGCTCGGCGATCGCATAGCCGATCCCGCGATTTCCGCCGGTCACGAGTACAACGCGGTCCGTCGCCATCCATAGCTCCCTGGTTCGGTGTCTTCAGCCCGGCCAGCCTACCGATCGGAGGCCCGGTGAATTGACAACGCCCTGGACACGCCGCGAGTCTGGGGGGC
This sequence comes from Microbacterium sp. S308A+, assembly GCF_049800815.1. Classification (NCBI taxonomy): domain Bacteria; kingdom Bacillati; phylum Actinomycetota; class Actinomycetes; order Micrococcales; family Microbacteriaceae; genus Microbacterium; species Microbacterium sp. S308A+. Next base: position 453,506 of record NZ_JBNAFT010000001.1, read on the forward strand.
CGGTGTTCGCGATCACCGTGATCACCGGCCTCGTCCTCTTCGGCTCCGCGTTCCTCGCGTACCTCCCGTCCTCGTCCTCCTGAACGGCCGTCCGTCTCCGCTGACGGGACGCGCGCATGGGCACCGTCGGGGGAACTGTCGGCGTAGGCTGGGATCACCGTGAGAAAGACCGCGAACGCACCTTCCGTCACCTCCCTCCCGCGTGCTCCGCAGGACGAGGCGCGCGGGCGTGTGCGCCACTACATCATCACGATGGGGATCCGCGTCGCCTGCTTCCTGCTCATGGTCCTCGTGCAACCCTACGGGTGGTACACCTGGGTCTTCGGCATCGCCGCGGCAGTTCTGCCGTACGTCGCCGTCGTTTTCGCCAACGCCGGCGACGACTCGGTCCCGACCGTCGCGGAGACGCCGGCGCAAGAACTGGCTCCGCCGGTCGAGCCCGCAGTCGAGGCCGGCACGACGACGATCACCCTCCGAGAGAGCGGCGTCCTGCCGCCGTCGACTCACGACGAGCCCACGCCGTGAGCCTTCTGTCCGGGACTCCGGAAGCAGCCGAATGCTCGCGCGCCGGCTGCCGAGCGTCGGCGACCGTGCGCATCGTCTGGCGGAATCCGCGCATCCACGGCCCCGAGCGGCGCAAGGTGTGGCTCGCCTGCCCGGAGCACCGGGACTACCTTCGTGACTTCCTCCGAGCGAGGGACTTCCCCGTCGAGGTCGAGGAGCGCGCACCGTGAGGCGCCAGAGGCTGCTCCGTTGGGCCGGATACGTGGCGGTCGCCATCGTGTTCGCGGTCGTGTGCGCGTTCCTCTCCAACTGGCAGTTCGAGAGGAACGACGGCAAGGAGACGCAGATCCGCCTCGTCGAGGCCAACTACGACGCCGCGCCGGTCCCGCTCGGCGATCTGCTCGCTCACGACGCGACCCTCGCCGAGGAGGACCAGTGGCGCCCCGTCGAGCTGCGCGGCGTCTACGAGCAGGAGCAGCAGCTCCTGGTCCGCAACCGCCCGCACGGCGGCACCAGCGCGTTCGAGGTGCTCGTGCCCTTCCGCACCGACGACGGGCGGGTGTTCGTCGTGAACCGCGGGTGGGTCGCGCCCGGCGAGGGCCAGACTCCGGACGCGGTGCCGTCGGCGCCCGCGGGCGAGGTCTCCGTCGTCGTCCGTCTCCGTCCGGGTGAGCCCCTCCCCCCGTCCGGCAGAGGCGCGCCGGACGGGCAGGTGCCGAGCATCAACCTGCCGTCCGTCGCCGAGAAGATCGGCGGGAGCGACGTCGACACCGGCGCCTACGGCGAGCTGGTCCGCGAGGATCCGGCGCCAGCCACGCGCCCGCACGCCTTCGACGCGCCGTCCGAGGATCCGGGTCCCCACCTCTCCTATGCGATCCAGTGGATCCTCTTCGCCCTCATGGGCTTCATCTTCATCGGCTACATCATCCGCACCGAGATCGTGAAGCACCGCGAGGAGAGCGCAGGGCGCCCGCCTCGCGGACCGCGCCGTCGCCGCGATCGCGACATGGCCGACGAGGACGCCCTGCTGGACGCCGTCGAGAGCCCCTGAGAGCTCGCGGCCTCCGGCTCAGGCGAGCTCGATGAGGTCTTGGTACTCCTTGCTCCAGATGTCCTCGACGCCGTCCGGGAGGATGAGCACCCGCTCAGGGTTGAGCGAGGCCACGGCGCCAGGATCGTGGGACACCAGGACGACCGCGCCCTCATAGTGTGCGAGGGCGCCGAGGATCTCCTCGCGCGAGGCGGGATCGAGGTTGTTCGTCGGCTCGTCGAGCAGCAGCATGTTCGCCGAGGAGACCACGAGCGTGGCGAGCGACAACCGGGTCTTCTCCCCTCCGGACAGCACACCGGCGGGCTTGTGCACGTCGTCGCCGGTGAAGAGGAACGAGCCGAGGACCTTGCGCGCGTCGGTCTCGTTCAGATCGGGCGCCGAGGACATCATGTTCTCCAGCACGGATCGCGAGACGTCGAGGTTCTCGTGCTCCTGCGCGTAGTAGCCCACCTTCAGGCCGTGCCCCGGCTCGAGCCGCCCGGTGTCCGGCTCGTCGACGCCGGCGAGGATGCGCAGCAGCGTGGTCTTCCCCGCCCCGTTCAGACCGAGCACGACGACCTTGGAGCCGCGGTCGATCGCGAGGTCGACGTCGGTGAAGATCTCCAGAGAGCCGTAGGACTTGCTGAGACCTGAGGCCTGCATCGGCGTCTTCCCGCAGGGCGCGGGCTTCGGGAAACGGAGCTTGGCCACCCTGTCCTCCTGGCGCACCTCCTCGAGCCCGGAGAGGAGCTTCTCAGCGCGGGCCATCATCTGATGCGCGGCTGCGGCCTTGCTCGCCTTGGCACCGAAACGTGCGGCCTGCTGCTGGAGCGACGTCGCCTTCTTCTCGGCGTTCGCGCGCTCCTTCTTGCGACGTTCCTCGTCGGCGACGCGCTGGCGCAGGTAGTTCTTCCAGTTCATGTTGTAGATGTCGATGACCTGGCGGTTCGCGTCGAGGTAGAACACCCGGTTGACCGTCTCGCCGACCAGCTCGACGTCATGGCTGATGACGATCAGGCCGCCCTTGTAGCCCTTGAGGAAATCACGCAACCACACGACGCTGTCCGCGTCGAGATGGTTGGTCGGCTCGTCGAGGATCATCGTCTCCGCGTCGGAGAAGAGGATCCGGGCGAGCTCGATGCGCCGACGCTGGCCGCCGGAGAGCGTCTTCAGCGGCTGGTCGAGGATGCGGTCGGGCAGCGAGAGGTTGTGCGCGATGGACGCCGCCTCCGCCTCCGCCGCGTACCCGCCGAGCGCCTCGAAGCGCTCGGTGAGGTTGCCGAAGCGGCGCATCGCCCTGTCCGCGATCGCGGGGTCGTCCGAGCCCATCGACTCCGAGGCCTCGCGCATGCCGAGCGTCAGGCTCCCGAGGCCGCGCGCGTCGAGAATACGGGTGCGGGCCAGCATCTCCGGGTCACCCGAACGCGGGTCCTGAGGCAGGTAGCCGAGTTCTCCGCTGCGGTCGACTCGTCCGTCGGAGGGCAGCAGATCCCCCGCCAGCACCTTGGTGAGGGTGGTCTTGCCCGCTCCGTTGCGCCCGACGAGCCCGATCTTGTCGCCATCGGCGACGCGAAAGGACACGCCCTCCATGAGGAGGCGTGCTCCGACGCGGATCTCGAGGTCGTGCACGGCGAGCACAGCAGACGTCCGTTCTTCCGAAGGGGGTGGCGGCCGGATGGCCAGCCTCCCAGTATAGGCCGCGCCGTCCTCCCTCCTCCGACGCCGGCGGGCTCAGGGGACGATGCCCCGGGCTACGAGCGCCTCCCCCACCTGATCGGCGTGCCGCATCGTCAAGGACAGCACGGGGACGGACGCCCCAGCGCCGAGCCGCACGCCACGCGCGGTCTGCGCCTCTCGAACATGGCCGACGATGCCGCCGACGACGGGGATCATCGCGATCGTGAGGGACAGCGTCAGCGCCACGACGTCCGGGTCCAGGCCGACGCGGCGGGTCGGCGCCAGCAGCCGCCGGAGCGCTTCCAGAAGCTCTCCGAGGCGGGTGGTGGCGGTGACGAGCTCGGCGAGAAGCAGGAGTGCCACGATCCGGCCGGTGTTCACGACGGCGGCTTCCGCCGAGGAGAAGACCAGGAGGGCCGTGCCGAGGACGAGGACCAGCCAGCGCAGCCGCCACCATGCGCACCCGAGCGCGCGCCATGACTGGCCGGTCGCCGGATAGGCCACGCTCGTGCCGATCAGCGCCGCCGTGGAGCCGACGATCCCGAGCGGGAGAAACGACAGCGCGAGGGCGATCCCCGCGAGCACGAGCAGCTTCACCCCTGCCGGGATCCGGTGCAGCACGGTGCTCCCGGGACGGAAGAGCGGCCTCATCCGCAGCTCCGCCGGTAGGCGAGGATCACGTCGTCCGGAGCGCCGACCGCCCGCACCCGGCCGCCGTCGAAGAGAACCGCCTCGTCGCAGCGCGCCGCGAGCTCCAGATCGTGGGTCACGATGATCAGCGGCACCCCGATGCGCTCGATCAGGAGGTCTCCGATCATGCGCGCGTTGCGCAGGTCGAGCATCGTCGTCGGCTCGTCGGCGACGACCAGGCCCGGGTCGGTCGCGAGGACCGCGGCGATCGCCAGAAGCTGCCTCTGGCCGCCGGACAACTCGGCGACCGGCACGTCCGCGCTGTCGGCGAGCCCATATCGGTCCAGGACGGCGGCGACCCGTTCCTTCGCCTCCGCTGCCGGGAGGTCACGCACTGAGAGCGCGACGTCCTCCGCGGGCGTCGGCATGAGGATCTGCGCCTCAGGGTTGGCGAAGACGAAGCCGACCAGGCGCCGCACCGTCATGCGCTCCCTCCGCACATCGTGCCCGAGAACCCGTACCTCTCCGGACGACGGCTCGGAAAGCCCGTTGAGCAGCCGGACGAAGGTGGACTTGCCCGACCCGTTGGCCCCGACGATCGCGGTCCTGCGCGCGCCGAGCCGGAGGGACACCTCGCTCAGCACCGTGCGACCGTCGACTCGAACGGTGACGTCCGAGACGACGACCTCAGGCGGCACGCGGCGCGCCTGCCTCGCCGGGGATCCCGCGCGCGCCCGCCCGCTGCGGAAAGGCCCGCGGATACGCACGATGGAGAGCGGTGACGAGCACGGTCGCTGCGGCGACCTTCAGAAGATCGCCGGGGAGGAAAACGAGACAGGACAGCATGGTCGGCCCGAGCGGGACTCCGGTCACGAGCGCCTGCACCGGCACTCCGAAGAGGTACACGACGAGAACGCCGCCGCCGAGAGCCGCGAGCCCCGCGCGCCACCAGGAGAACGATCCGGTTCGCATGATCAGCCCGACCACGACGACGCCGGCGACCCAGCCGACGAGATAGCCCGCCGTCGGTCCGAGGAACACTCCCAGTCCGCCCCGCCCGCCTGCCAGGACCGGCAGGCCCACCGCGGCCAGGGCGAAGACGACGAGGGCGGCCAGGGGCGCGCGTCGTGCGCCGAGCACGAGCCCGGCGAGCATCACCCCGAGCGTCTGGGCGGTGATCGGCACCCCGCCCGGCAGCGGGACCGTCACCATGCCGAGGACGACGATCAATGCCGCGAACACGGCGATGCGGGCGACATCGGCGCCGGCTGTACGAACGGGAGCGGCCATGCCATTCCTTCCTGAACACTGTTCACCTGAACGGCGTTCAGTATACTGGTCGGATGTCGCCGCCGCGCACCGGTCGCCACGACCGCGACCACATCGTGGCCACCGCACTGGTCCTCCTCGACGAGGTGGGCCTCGCCGATCTCACCATGCGCCGTCTGGCCGCCGAGCTCGACGTGCAGCCGAGCGCCCTCTACTGGCACATCCGCAGCAAGCAGGAGCTGCTCGCGGCCGTCGCCGACCGGATCCTCGATCGCGTGCAGGTGCCGGCCAATGCCTCTCCGACCGTCGAGGATCGTCTGCACGCGGCCGCCCACGGCATCCGCGACGCGCTCCTCGCCTACCGTGACGGCGCCGAGGTCGTCCTGAGCACCGAGGCGCTGCGTCTCGGCTCCTCCCGAGCGCTCGATCTCCTCACCTCGGCCTTGCTTTCCGCCGACGGCGGTTCCGACGAGACCGCGGTCGCCGCGGCTGAGGCCGCTCTCCAGTTCATCCTCGGGCACACCACTCTCGTGCAGCAGCGGATGCACGCCGAGAGCCACGGTGCGGCGGCGGATGATGTCGACGACACCACGCCGGATCGGGTGTTCGAGACGGGCATCCGCCTTCTCGCGCGAGGCTTCAGCCCTGTCTCCGGTCGCCGAGCCTGAGCCCAGGGATGAGAGCGACGAGCGACAACGCTCCCGCGATCGCGAAGACCACGGCGAAGCCCGCCGGCCCTTGTCCCACAGCCGCGACGGCGAGGCCGGAGACCGCGATCGCCACTGCGGAGCCGGTCGAATCGGCGATCGACAGCGCAGAGGAGTTGAAGCCTTCGCTCCCCTGCGCCGAGTAGGCGAGTGTGAGCACGGTCAGCCGCGGATACAGCAGCCCCATCCCGCCGCCGGCGAGACCCCACCCGACGACGACGACCCACGGCATCGCCCCCGTGATCGCGCACAGGAGGACGGCGACGAGCGCCAGAAGAAGGAGCCCGAGCGCGATCAGCGCGATGCGCCTGCTCCCGAGTCGATCGCCGTGGCGGCCCTGGATCGAAGACGCGCCGGCCCACGCCAGCGCGGCGGCGGTGAGGGCCAACCCGGCCCAGGTCGGCGAGAACCCGAACCTCTGCATGAGCAGATACGGGATGTACGCCTCCGCGGCGAAGAACGCACCGGCGACCATGCCTCGCAAGAGCACGACGCTCGGCAGCCCCGGTACGCTCCGCAGGGTCCCTGCGGGAAGCAGCGGGCGGATCGCCAACGCGATCACGATCACGGCGAGAAGCGCGAACGGCGATGACCACGGAGCCGGGGCGTCGACGGCGAGCCCCACCCCGACCGCCGAGAGCGCGACAACGACCGCGAGCAGCAGCCGTGGGGCGATGCGGCTTCCGGCCTGCGCCGGATCCCCGGCCCCGAGGTCCACGCCGCGCAGGCGGGAGACGACGAGGACGAACGCGATCGCCACGAGCACGGCGACGCCGAGGAACGCCCACCGCCAGTGCAGGTACTGCGCCACCGCCCCGGCGAGGAACGGACCGATCATCGACGGGACCACCCAGGCAGCGGCGAACGCCGCGAAGATCCTGCCGTGGAGGTCGGGCGGATAGAACCGGGCCACCACCACGTACAGAGCGACGGTCTGTGCGCCCGCCCCGAGACCCTGGACCAAACGCCCGATCAGGAGCACAGGCATGTCCGCCGCAACCCCGGCGATGAGAAGTCCCGCGATGAAGAGACCGACCGCGACATAGAGCGGAAGCCGGGGGCCGACGCGATCGCTCCACGCCCCTGCCGCGACCATTCCGATCACGCCGGTCGCGAGGGTCCCCCCGAAGGCGACAGCATAGAGCGACTCGCCGTGCAGCTCCGCGCTCACGATCGGCATCACCGTCGTCACCGCGAGCGATTCGATGGCGGCGAGGAAGATGAGGGCGACCGCGCCGATCGTCACCCCGGCGTAGCGTCCTTTCCAGACCGACACGGCAGCATCGGTCACGGGGGCGGCGCTCACGTGTTCCGCAGCGCCGCGATACGCAGCACCGCCTCGCGCAGCATCTCGGGAGAGCAGCCCAGGTTGATGCGCACGTGTCCTGCCCCCTCGACGCCGAACGTCGGTCCTCGGTTGAGGGCGACGCGCGCTTCCTTCAAGATGCGGACGGCCGGATCCTCCCCCCACCCGAGCTCGCGGAGGTCGACCCAGGCGAGGTACCCGGCCTCGGGAATCCGATACCGAGCCTCGGGAAGGTGCTCCGCCAAGAGATCCGCCAGCAGCCGGCGGTTGACATCGAGCGCGGCGAGGAGCGCGTCAAGCCAGCCGTCGCTCTCCTCACTCCAGGCCGCGACGGACGCCAGAGCTCCGAAGAGGCCCGTTCGCCATTCGACCTCGGGGGGCAGCCCGCGTACGATCGCGGCGGTCCGCTCCCCTGCCGTCACCATCACCGCACACTTGAGGCCGGCCAGGTTGTAGGCCTTGCTCGCGCTGGTGACGGCGAACCCGACCTCGGCCGCGGTCGCAGAGGCGTCCAAGAACGGCGTGTAGACAACCCCCTGCCCCACGAGCGGCGCGTGAATCTCATCGCTGACCACGGTCGCGCCATGCGCCTTCGCGATCTCTGCCAGGCGGGCCAGAGTCTCGCGCGAATGCACGGTCCCGGTGGGGTTGTGCGGGTTGCAGAGCAGCACCGCGCGCGCACCCTCGGCCAACGCACGTTCGATACCCTCCAGATCGAGCTCCCAAGAGGTACCCGTGTCGCGCAGCGCGACAGGCTCGACGACGCCCCCGGCCTCCGCGACGCAGTCGAAGAAAGGCGGATAGACCGGTGGCGCGATCACGACGCGATCTCCCGGCGCGATGACCTGCCGCAGGATCTCGACGACCCCCATCATCACGTCACACGTCGAGCGGACCTGTGCCGGCTCCACCTTCCATCCGAAACGACGCAGGGCGAAGGCGGCGAAGGACGAGCGGATACCCGGGTCGGCCGGCGTGTATCCCGTGTCGCCGAGGTCCACCGCCTCGTGCAGCCGAGTGCTGATCGCGTCGGCGAGCGGGAAGTCCGTCTCCGCGACGAAGAGCGGCAGGACATCCTCGGGATAGGTGCGCCATTTGGTGCTGGTGCGCTGGCGCAGAAGGTCGAGGGGAAGAGCACGGAGCGGGGGGATCGTCACTCCTCGACCCTATCCACCCCGCGACCGCCGAGGGCCCGTGCATCGGCAGATGACGACCGGCGAGACAACAGGGGGTTGGGGGGGGGGGGGGCGGGCCCCCCCCCCCCCCGCACACAGAAGGCGGCAGGAACGCCCACCCC
>NZ_JBNAFT010000001.1:461935-1155441 GCF_049800815.1 Microbacterium sp. S308A+
CTCCGCCTGCTCCGCCCGGGCGCCCAACCGGGGGGTGCGGGGGCCCCCCGCGCCCCCGCAACCCCCTGTTCACACTGTCCGGATCAGATCGCGAAGCCGAGTGCGCGCATCATGTCGCGGCCGTCGTCGGTGATCCGCTCCGGACCCCACGGCGGCATCCACACCCAGTTGATCCGAAACCGGTCCACCACGTTGTCCAGCGCCTGGGCCGTCTGCTCCTCGAGCACGTCCGTGAGCGGGCACCCGGCGCTCGTGAGGGTCATATGGATCACGAGCGCGTCGTTCTCGTCGTCCCAGGCGAGGTCGTAGATGAGGCCGAGGTCGACGACGTTGATCCCGAGCTCGGGGTCCATTACGTCTTTGAGCGCCTCGGTGACCTCGTCGTACTTCTCCTCGGTCAGCGTCGCGGTCATGGTCTCAGCCTACGCCTCGATAGGCGCCGCGGGGTCGAGGAACCGGTCGTATCCTTCGTCCTCGAGTCGGTCCGCCAGCTCCGGCCCGCCCTCTTCGGCGATCTTCCCCGCCACGACGACGTGCACGTGATCCGGACGGATGTAGCGCAGGATCCGGGTGTAGTGCGTGATCAGCAGCACGCCGAGACCGGTCTCGGCCTTCGCCCGGTTGACCCCCTCGGAGACGATCTTGAGCGCGTCGACGTCGAGGCCCGAGTCGGTCTCGTCGAGCACCGCGATCTTCGGCTTCAGCACCTCGAGCTGGAGGATCTCGTGGCGCTTTTTCTCGCCGCCGGAGAAGCCCTCGTTCACATTGCGCTGGGCGAACTTCGGATCCATGCGCAGGTTGGACATGGCCTCCTTGACGTCCTTGGTCCACTGCCGGATCGACGGGGCTTCGCCGTCGAGGGCCGTCTTGGCGGTGCGCAGGAAGTTGGTGACCGTCACGCCCGGGATCTCCACCGGGTACTGCATCGCGAGGAAGAGCCCCGCACGAGCACGCTCGTCGACGCTCATGGCGAGGACGTCCTCGCCATCGAGAGTGATCGAGCCGCTCGTCACGGTGTACTTGGGATGACCGGCGATCGTGTACGCCAGCGTCGACTTTCCGGAGCCGTTGGGACCCATGATCGCGTGGGTCTCGCCGGTGCGCATCGTCAGGGTGATGCCGTTGAGGATCGGGGTGGTCCCGGCATCGGTCTCGACCGTCACGTGCAGGTCGCGGATCTCGAGGACAGACATTCGGATTTCCTTCGTCAGATGGTGAGTTTTCGTGCGTCGGATCGTGCGGCTCTCAGAGCGCGGACACGTCCTTCGTGACGGTGGGGTCGATGAGGACGTCGTCGCCGTCGATCTCGACGACGTAGACGGGGACGGGCTCGTACGCGGGCAGGTTGAGCGGCTTGCCGGTGCAGAGCGAGAACGCCGAGCCATGCGCCCAGCACTCAAGGGTCTGCCCCTCCACGAACCCCTCGGACAACGAGATGTCGCCATGGGTGCAGGTGTCGCCGATCGCGTGGATCACGCCCTCGGAGTCCAGGACGAGCGCGATGGGCACGCCTTCGAGCTCCACGCGGAGCGGCGTGTCCTGTTCGAGGTCGCTCACCGCACAGGCGCGCTGCACGCTCATGCGCGTCCCGCCGCGAGCTCCGCCTCGATCGCGGCGAGAAGCTCCTCCTCCAGCGAGGGGATGCCGAGACGCTGCACGATGTCGCTCAGGAAGCCGAGCACGACCAGTCGACGCGCCTCTTCCTCCTCGATCCCGCGGGCCTGCAGGTAGAAGAGCTGCTCGTCGTCGAAGCGTCCCGTCGCACTCGCATGACCGGCGCCGAGGATGTCGCCCGTCTCGATCTCGAGATTGGGGATCGAGTCGGCGCGGGCGCCCTCGGTGAGCACGAGGTTCCGGTTCGCCTCGTAGGAGTCGGTGCCGGTGGCGTCCGGGCCGATCAGGACATCGCCGATCCAGACGCTGTGAGCGCTCTCCCCCTGGAGGGCTCCCTTGTAGAGGACGTCACCGGTCGTGTGCGGGCCCTTGTGGTGCAGGTACACCTGGCTCTCCAGGTGCTGACCGGCATCCGCATACGAGAGCCCGTACATGCGCCCCTCGGACCCGGCGCCGGCGAGCTCCAGGCTGGGGTTGACGCGCACGACGCCTCCGCCGAAGCTCACCACGAAGTGCGTGAGCGCCGCGTCGCGGTCCACCCGCGCCTGGTGCGCGGCGGCGTGGACCGCGTCGTCGGCCCAGCGCTGCACGGACACCACCGTGAGACGGGATCCCTCCCGCGCGATGATCTCGACGTTCTGCGCGTACTGCGCCGAGCCGTGGTGGTCGAGCACGACCGTGGCCTGCGAGTTCGGCATCGCCTCGATGAGGAGCTGGCCGAAGGCGCGTGTGCCAGCGTCGGTCCCGTCGATGCGGAGCACCACCGGCTCCGCCACCTCATCGCCCTCCTCGATGCGAAGGTGCAGACCTCGGCGGGCGTGCTTCCAGGCGAGGGCACTGACCCGGTCCTCGGGGCGGAAGAACTGACCGTACGCGTCGGCCTCGTCAGGGACGAGGAAGGCCTCTGCCCTGTCGAGGTCGATCGACACAGCCGCGTCGTCTCCCGGCTCGTCTGCGAGCAGCGCGTGGAGCCGCTCCACCGGCGTGTGCTTCCAATTGACCTCGCGGCCGGTCGGAGCGTCGAAGTCCTCGGGATCGAAGGAGTGCGGGCGCTCCGAACGGGTCTGGACGGGGACGAGGCTCCCCGCCGCGGTGACCTGCGCCGCGGGATCGATGTGCGCGTTCGTGTCCTGCGCCGCGGAGGGCGCCGTGGTCGAGGCCGTCATCTAGCCGACCGATCCTTCCATGCCCATCTCGATGAGCTTGTTCAGTTCCATCGCATACTCCATGGGCAGCTCACGCGCGATCGGCTCGATGAAGCCACGCACGATCATCGCCATCGCCTCGTCCTCAGGCATCCCGCGCGACTGCAGGTAGAAGAGCTGCTCCTCGCTGACCTTCGACACTGTCGCCTCGTGACCGAGCTGCACGTCGTCCACGCGGATGTCGATCGCGGGATAGGTGTCGGAACGCGACTTCGTGTCGACCAGCAGCGCGTCGCAGCGCACGGTGTTGGCGGAGTGGTGAGCATTCGCGTCCACACGCACCTCGCCGCGATATCCGGCCCGTCCGCCACCGCGGGCGATCGACTTCGAGACGATCGACGACTGCGTGTAGGGAGCCATATGGATCATCTTCGCGCCGGCGTCCTGGTGCTGGCCGGGGCCGGCGAAGGCGACCGAGAGCGTCTCGCCCTTGGCGTGCTCTCCCATCAGGTAGATGGACGGGTACTTCATCGTCACCTTGGAGCCGATGTTGCCGTCCACCCACTCCATGGTCGCGCCCTCGTGGGCGACCGCGCGCTTGGTGACGAGGTTGTACACGTTGTTCGACCAGTTCTGGATCGTCGTGTAGCGCACACGGGCGTTCTTCTTCACGATGATCTCGACGACGGCCGAGTGCAGCGAGTCCGACTTGTAGATCGGCGCGGTGCAGCCCTCGATGTAGTGGACGTAGCTGCCCTCGTCGGCGATGATGAGCGTCCGCTCGAACTGGCCCATGTTCTCGGTGTTGATCCGGAAGTAGGCCTGCAGCGGGATCTCCACATGCACGCCCTTGGGCACGTACACGAACGAGCCGCCAGACCACACGGCCGTGTTGAGCGCCGCGAACTTGTTGTCCCCCGGGGGGATCACGGTGCCGAAGTACTCCTGGAAGAACTCAGGATGCTCCCGCAGCGCCGTGTCGGTGTCCATGAAGATGACGCCCTGCGCCTCCAGGTCCTCGCGGATCTGGTGGTAGACGACCTCGGACTCATACTGCGCGGCCACACCGGCGACGAGGCGCTGGCGCTCGGCCTCGGGGATCCCGAGGCGCTCATATGTCTCGCGGATGTCCTCCGGGAGGTCCTCCCAGCTCTGCGCCTGCTTCTCCGTGGAGCGCACGAAGTACTTGATGTTGTCGAAGTCGATCTCACTGAGGTCAGCGCCCCACGTCGGCATCGGCTTGCGCCCGAAGAGAGAGAGCCCCTTCAGCCGGGTCTTGAGCATCCATTCCGGCTCGCTCTTGAGCGCGGAGATGTCACGCACGACGGCCTCGCTGAGTCCTCGTCTCGCGCTGGCCCCGGCGGCGTCCGTGTCGTGCCAGCCGAATTCGTACACCCCCAGACCTTCGAGCTCCGGGCGGTCGATCAGCACATCCGACATCACACACTCTCCTTATGGGCCGCAACGGTGTCATCCGCCCCGGCGCGCCGTAGCCCCGTCGAGTCTGCGGGGGGCGGGCGCCGCTGGTGGGCCCTCATCACGGGCGCTTCGCGCCTAAACTGCTGGAGATGCGTTCCGCGTTTCCGCGGGCATCCCAACACCCCGATTCTACAGGTTCCCTCCGACGTCTGGGCCACCCCGTCCTCATCGGAAGGATCCGGAGGACCCATGCCCGAGACCCCTGTCCAGCCCGTGCCCACCGACCGGTTCGTGATCGGCCGACCGCTCCGCGTCCTGGCCTGGCTGTCCTTCCTCGCCGAGGTCATCATCATCGGAACGGGCGGCGCCGTGCGGTTGACCGGCTCAGGGCTCGGGTGCTCGGAGTGGCCGCTGTGCACGCCGGAATCCCTCGTCCCGACGCCCGAGCAGGGTTTCCACGGGATCATCGAGTTCGGCAACCGGACGATGACCGGCGTCGTCGGGCTCCTCGCTCTCGCGGTCCTCTTCCTCACCCTGCACGCGACAGGCGGACGTCGTCTCGTCGTGCGGGCGCTCTGGTTCGCCGCAGGGGGCATCGTGCTCGCCGCAGCAGCATACGCCGTGACCGCGCCGTTCGGGCTGCCCGGCTTCGGCTTCTTCTCCGGAGCACTGTTGGTCGCGGTCCTCGCCGGCGCCGTGGACTCCCTGCGGCGCACCACGCGACGACGCGACCTCTCGTCACTCGCCTGGATCGTCCTGATCGGCGTGATGGCACAGGCGGTCGTCGGCGGTATGGCCGTGGTCAGCGACCTCAACCCGTTCATCGTCGGGTTCCACTACGCCTCGTCACTGGTCCTGGCATGCGTGACCGCTCTGTATCTCGTCCGTATAGACACGGCTCCAGGACCCCGCGAGCCCACCGTGCCCCGATGGTTCGCCGTCCTCACCCATGTGATGGGCGTCGTGCTCTCGATCACCATCGTCTTCGGCGTCCTGACGACCGGCTCCGGACCGCATTCGGGCGACGCGAACGTGGTCCGGGACGGGTTCGACGCGACCGTTCTAGCCCATGTGCATTCCTGGCCCGGCTACGCCTTGGCGGGCCTCATCCTGGTGCTTGCCGCCGCCGCCTGGGGGCAGCGGCTCGAGCCGCGCCGGTGGCTCCTCGTGCTGATCCTCGTCGTCGCCCTGCAGGTCGGCGTCGGCGTCGTCCAGGCACGGACCGGCCTTCCGGTGCTCCTTGTCGGCGTCCACATGGTGCTCGCAGCCCTGTCGGCGGCCGCCTACGTCGTCGTCGTGACGAAGCTCAAGCGCCCGATGACCACGGCCTGATCCCTGCCGTTCCGAGCCCGGAACCGCGCGGATGCGCGACGCGCCTCGGGCGAGCCTCGCCAGGTCGTCATATCGGACCCGATGCCACATCGTCTCGCCGACGAGGAGATGTTGATCAGCGTCGCCCCAGGACGCCGTCATCTCGAATGGGTCAGAACGGGAGGAGCGGATCGATCGCGACGGCGACGAAGACCAGCGTCAGATAAGTGATGGACGCGTGGAAAACGCGCATCGGCTTGGGCGAGTCACGCCGGACCGCTTGGTTGTACAGACGGTGGGACTCATAGATGAACCAGCCTCCGAACACCGTCGCGGAGACCGTGTAGACCAGCCCCATCCCGGCGACGGGAACGAGCAGGAGCGAGCAGGCGACCGTCGCCCACGCGTAGAGGATCACCTGGAGACCCACCTGCGACGGCGAGCGGGTCACGCCGAGCATCGGCACGTCGACGCCGTCGTAATCCTCCTTGTACTTCATCGAGAGCGGCCAGTAGTGGGCGGGCGTCCAGAGGAAGACGAGGACGAAGAGCACGGCGGCCGGCCAGTCGAGCGATCCGGTGACGGCGGCCCAGCCGATGACGACGGGGAAGCAGCCGGCGATCCCGCCCCAGATGATGTTCTGCTCGGTACGGCGCTTGAGGATCATCGTGTAGATGACGACGTAGAAGAAGATCGCGGACGCCGAGAGCACCGCCGCAAGCCAGTTGGTGGTGAGCCAGAGCCAGACCGTCGAGAGGATCGCCAGGGTCCAGGAGAAGATCAGCGCGCCCCGCGGCGTCACTTCACCGGTGACGAGCGGGCGATTGACCGTTCGCTGCATGTGCGCGTCGATGTCGCGATCGAGGTACATGTTGAACGCGGCGGCGGAGCCGGCGCTCAGCGACCCGCCGATCACGGTCGCCGCGACCAGCCACAGGTCGGGCAGGCCTCCCTGGGCAAGGAACATGACCGGGACCGTGGAGACGAGCAGGAGCTCCAGGACACGCGGCTTGGTGAGGACGACATATGCCCGTATCGTCCGCTTCAGCGAACGTTCCGCCGACACCGGCGTGGTGATCGTCGAGATGCTGATCGCCTCCTCCTGATTGCGCGCGCGACTCCCTCATCCTATGGCAAGCCTCCGAAAGGAACCGGTCGCCGACGCAATCGCCACCGACCGACGACGAGCTGGTCCGACCGCACTATGCTGAAAAACGCGTGCGCGCCCGAACACCCGCCTTCCGTGATGTCGCGGAACGCGCACCGGACACGGGCGCTCTCGAACGAATCTCTCGGAAAGGGCTCTGGCGTGTCGGAACTGCAGTGGGATGAGATCGACCGACGTGCGGTGGACACCGCCCGGATCCTGGCGGCCGATGCCGTCGAGAAGGTGGGCAACGGCCATCCCGGCACCGCGATGAGCCTGGCTCCCGCCGCCTATCTCCTCTATCAGCGCGTGCTGCGCCATGACCCGACGGACACCCACTGGCTCGGACGCGATCGGTTCATCCTCTCGGCCGGGCATTCCTCGCTCACGCAGTACGTCCAGCTCTACCTGGGCGGCTTCGGCCTCGAGCTCTCCGACCTCGAGGCGCTGCGCACATGGGGCTCGCTCACGCCGGGGCACCCGGAGTACGGTCACACGAAGGGCGTCGAGATCACCACGGGCCCCCTGGGCCAAGGGCTCGCCTCCGCCGTCGGCTTCGCCTACGCCGCCCGCTACGAGCGCGGCTTG
Organism: Microbacterium sp. S308A+; assembly: GCF_049800815.1. Taxonomy (NCBI): domain Bacteria; kingdom Bacillati; phylum Actinomycetota; class Actinomycetes; order Micrococcales; family Microbacteriaceae; genus Microbacterium; species Microbacterium sp. S308A+. The sequence continues at coordinate 469,160 of NZ_JBNAFT010000001.1, forward strand.
TTCGACCCGGAGGCCGCGCCGGGGACGAGTCCGTTCGACCACCACGTCTATGTGATCGCCGGCGACGGCGACCTGCAGGAGGGCGTCACAAGCGAGGCGGGCTCCCTCGCCGGACATCAGCAGCTCGGCAACCTCATCGCGATCTACGACTCGAACCAGATCTCGATCGAGGATGACACCAACGTCGCCTTCACCGAGGACGTCGCTGCGCGCTACGGCGCGTACGGGTGGCACGTGCAGACGGTCGACTGGAAGCGGACCGGCGAGTACATCGAGGACGTCGCCGCGCTGCATGCCGCGATCGAGGCGGCCAAGGGCGAGACCGACCGCCCCTCCCTCATCATCCTGAAGACCATCATCGGCTGGCCGTCGCCCGGCAAGCAGAACACCGGGAAGATCCACGGCTCGGCGCTCGGCGCCGAGGAGCTGGCCGCGACCAAGCGCGTCCTGGGCTTCGATCCCGAGAAGTCCTTCGACGTCGCCGACGACGTGATCGCCCACACCCGGGCGCTCGGGCGGCGTGCAGCGGAGGCACGCGCCGCCTGGCAGGCCGCCTTCGACGCGTGGGCGACCGCCAACCCCGAGCGCAAGGCCCTTCTGGACCGCCTCGAGGCGCACACACTGCCAGCGGGGATCGCAAACGCCCTCCCCGCTTTCGAGGCCGGCAAGGACGTCTCCACCCGCGCCGCCTCCGGACAGGTGATCAACGCGCTCGCGGCGGAGCTCCCCGAGCTCTGGGGCGGCTCGGCGGACCTCGCCGAGTCCAACCTCACCACCATCAAGGACGCTCCCTCGTTCATCCCCGAGCAGTGGTCGACGCATGAGTGGAGCGGAAACCCCTATGGACGGGTGCTGCACTTCGGCATCCGCGAACACGCCATGGGTGCGATCGTCAACGGCATCGTGCTGCACGGACCGACACGCCCCTTCGGCGGGACGTTCCTCATCTTCAGCGACTACATGCGCCCCGCCGTCCGTCTCGCGGCTCTCATGAACGTGCCGAGCATCTTCGTCTGGACGCACGACTCCGTCGCGCTCGGCGAGGACGGCCCCACCCATCAGCCGATTGAACAGCTGGCGACGCTTCGGGCGATCCCGAACTTCACGCTGGTGCGCCCCGCCGACGCGAACGAGACCTCCGTCGTATGGCTTGAGATTCTCCGCCGGCACGCAGGCCCCACCGGCATCGCGCTCACCCGGCAGAACATCCCTGTCTTCGCGCGCGGCGAAGGCGCGGCGTCAGGAGACGTGCTCGCGTCCGCCGACGGCGCCGTCAAGGGCGCCTATGTCCTTGCCGAGGCGCCGAACGGCACTCCGGACGTCATCCTCATCGCCACCGGCTCGGAGGTGCAGTTGGCCGTCGCCGCCCGGGAGACCCTGGCTGCCGAGGGCGTGAACGCCCGGGTCGTCTCCGCTCCCTCCCTCGAATGGTTCGCCGAGCAGGACGAGGCATACCGGGAGTCGGTCCTGCCTTCGTCGGTCACCGCCCGGGTCTCGGTCGAGGCGGGGTCGGCGCTCACCTGGCGTGGGATCGTCGGCGACCACGGACGTTCCGTCGCGATCGACCACTTCGGCGCCTCCGCCGACTACAAGACGCTGTTCGAGAAGTTCGGCATCACCGCCGAGGCCGTGGTGGCCGCGGCCCACGAGACTCTGAAGGAGAACGCATGAGCACCCCCACCGAACAGCTCGCCGCCGCGGGCGTGAGCATCTGGCTGGACGACCTCTCCCGTACGCGCATCGCATCCGGGAACCTCGCGGATCTCATCGCCTCGCGCAACGTCGTCGGGGTCACCACGAACCCCACGATCTTCGCGAACGCCATCACCGACGCCTCCGACACCTCGTACGATGCGCAGGTCGCCGAGCTCGCTCGGCGAGGAGCCACCGCCGAGGAGGCGATCTTCGAGGCCACGACCCAGGACGTCCGCGACGCACTCGACGTCTTCCGCCCCGTCTGGGAGTCCACCGGCCACATCGACGGTCGCGTGTCGATCGAGGTCTCCCCCGATCTCGCCCACGACACCGACGGCACCGTCGCGCAGGCCAAGGAGCTCTGGGCCAAGGTCGACCGCCCCAACCTGCTCGTCAAGATCCCGGCGACCAAGGCCGGATTGCCCGCGATCACGGCCGCGATCGGAGCCGGCATCAGTGTGAACGTCACCCTGATCTTCAGCCTGGAACGCTATGCCGAGGTCATCGAGGCCTACCTCGCCGGACTCGAGCAGGCGAAGGAGGCGGGTATCGACCTCTCGACGATCCACTCGGTCGCGTCGTTCTTCGTCTCCCGCGTCGACACCGAGACCGACAAGCGGCTCGTCGCGATCGGCACGGAGGAGGCGGTCGCGCTGCGCAGCAAGGCCGGCCTCGCCAACGCGCGACTCGCCTATGAGTTGTACGAGAAAGCGTTCGCCGAGGACCGCGCGACCGCGCTCCTGGCCGCGGGCGCCAACCGCCAGCGTCCGCTCTGGGCCTCGACCGGGGTCAAGGACCCCTCGCTGCCCGACACCCTCTACGTCACCCAGCTCGTCGCGGCTGTCGTCGTCAACACCATGCCGGAGAAGACCCTGGAGGCGACCTTCGACCACGGCGAGGTGACGGGGGACACCGTCACGGGCGCCTACGAGGAGTCCCGCGCCGTGTTCGCCGGCCTCGCCGACGTCGGCGTCGACTTCGCCGACGTCACCCAGGTGCTCGAGGACGAGGGCGTGGCCAAGTTCATCGACTCCTGGCACGATCTTCTCGCCCAGGTCGCGGAAGGTCTGGAGGCGCAGCGATGAGCTTCGAGATCCACGTCTCCGGCGCCCCGAAGGCCGCGATCGACACGGTCGTGCCCCGTCTGGTCGGCGACCTGATCGCCTCCCGTATCACCGCGGGCGACGCCACGATCTGGGGGCCCGCCGCGGAGAGCGAGGCATCTCGGCGGCTGGGCTGGGTCGACGCCGTGAGCGTCTCCCGTCCGCTCGTCACCGAGATCATCGCCCTGCGCGATGAGCTCCGCGCCCAAGGCGTCGACCGCGTCGTCCTCGCGGGCATGGGCGGCTCCTCCCTCGCGCCCGAGGTCATCGCGCAGACAGCGGGTGCGGATCTCACGATCCTCGACTCCACCGCACCGGGGCAGGTTCTCGCGGCGCTCGACGCCGGTCTCGAGCGCACCGTGCTCGTGGTGTCATCCAAGTCCGGGTCCACGGTCGAGACCGATTCGCAGCGTCGGACGTTCGAGGCCGCGTTCCGAGACGTCGGGATCGACCCGGTCGGTCGGATCGTCGTCGTGACCGACCCCGGCTCGCCCCTCGACGAGTCCGCACGGGCCGCCGGCCACCGCGTCTTCAACGCCGACCCCTCCGTCGGCGGTCGCTACTCGGCGCTCACCGCCTTCGGCCTCGTGCCCTCCGGCCTCGCCGGCGTCGACATCGCCGAGCTGCTCGACGAGGCGGAGGCGACCCTCCTGCAGGTGGCCGTCGACTCCGCCGAGAACCCCGCTCTCCGCCTGGCCGCCGCCATCGCGGCCACCGGCGCGGAGGACGAGGCCCGCCGCGACAAGCTCGGCCTCATCAGCGACGGCACGCACATCGTGGGCCTTCCGGACTGGATCGAGCAGCTCGTGGCCGAGTCCACCGGCAAAGAAGGCACCGGGATCCTCCCCGTCGTCCTCCTTCCCGTCTCGCCGGAGGTGGAGAACACCCCGGCCGATCTGCAGCTCGTGCGCCTCGTCGACGACGCGGAGGAGTTCCACCTCCGCGAGCGTCACCCCGGCGAGGTCCTGCTGAGCGGCACGTTGGGCGCGCAGTTCGTCGTCTGGGAGTATGCGACGGCCATCGCCGGCCATCTCCTCGGGATCAACCCCTTCGACCAGCCGGACGTGGAGTCCGCGAAGGTCGCTGCGCGCAGCCTCTTGGACGCCAGGCCCGAGCAGGCCGCCCCGGCGTTCACGGCCGACGGCGTCGAGGTGCGCGTGACGGACCCCGCCCTCGCAGCCTCCGGCACCATCGCCGGCGTGCTGGACGCGCTCTGGGCCCAGCTTCCCGCCGACGGCTACGTGTCCATCCAGGCCTATGTGAACCGACTCGAGATGCCGCAGCTCCAGGGACTCCGCGAGATGGTGGCAGCCGACTCCGGCCGTCCCACCACCTTCGGCTGGGGCCCACGGTTCCTGCACTCCACCGGCCAGTACCACAAGGGCGGGCCCGCGCAGGGCGTCTTCCTCCAGATCCTGGAGCGCACCGACGTCGACCTGGAGATCCCCGACCGGCCCTTCACCTTCGGCCAGCTCATCGAAGCCCAGGCCGCCGGCGACGCGGCCGTCCTCGCCGCGCACGGCCGCCCCGTCGTGACCCTCACGCTGGCCGAGGCGCAGGACGACGTCCTCGATCTGTTCGAAGCGGCACAGTAGCCCGCGTCTAGGAGACACCCTCGATGACCGTCCCCATCTCACAGGGAAACAACCCGCTGCGCGACCCCGACGACCGCCGTCTCAACCGGATCGCGGGGCCCAGCGCCCTCGTGATCTTCGGTGTGACCGGCGACCTGTCGCGCAAGAAGCTCATGCCCGCCGTGTACGACCTCGCCAACCGCGGCCTGCTCCCGCCCGGCTTCGCCCTCGTCGGATTCGCCCGACGGGACTGGGCCGATCAGGACTTCGCGCAGGTCGTGTACGACGCGGTCAAAGAGCACGCCCGCACCCCGTTCCGCGAGGAGACCTGGCAGCAGCTGCTGCAGGGGATCCGCTTCGTCTCCGGCGAGTTCGGCGACGCGAAGGCGTTCCGGCGCCTTCGGGAGACCGTCGAGAAGCTCGACGTCGAACGGGGCACGATGGGCAATCACGCCTACTATCTCTCGATCCCGCCGAAGGACTTCCCGCTCGTCGCCAAGCAGCTGAGAGACTCCGGGCTCGTCGAGGAGCGCCCAGGTCGGGAACGCTGGCGGCGTGTGGTGGTGGAGAAGCCGTTCGGGCACGACCTCGCGTCGGCGCGAGCGCTCAACGACGCGTTGGAGGGGACGTTCCCCGCCGACTCGATCTTCCGGATCGACCATTACCTCGGCAAGGAGACGGTACAGAACATCCTGACGCTGCGTTTCGCGAACGAGCTGTACGAGCCGATCTGGAACCGCAACTACGTCGACCACGTGCAGATCACCATGGCCGAGGACATCGGCGTCGGCGGACGAGCCGGGTACTACGACGGGATCGGCGCGGCGCGCGACGTCATCCAGAATCACCTCCTCCAGCTGCTCGCCCTGACCGCGATGGAAGAGCCGATCAGCCTCTCCGCCGCTCACCTGCGCGCCGAGAAGGAGAAGGTCCTCGCTGCGGTCACCCTCCCGGACGACCTCTCGCTCGCCACCGCTCGCGGGCAGTACGCCGGCGGCTGGCAGGGCGGCGAGCGGGTCACAGGCTTCCTGGACGAGGAAGGGATGAACCCGCAGTCCACGACCGAGACCTATGCCGCGGTGAAGCTGGAGATCAACACCCGACGCTGGTCCGGCGTTCCGTTCTATCTACGGACGGGCAAGCGTCTCGGCCGGCGGGTGACCGAGATCGCGGTCGTCTTCAAGCGGGCGCCGGAGCACCTCTTCGGTCGCAATCAGACCTCCGAGCTCGGTCAGAACGCACTCGTCATCCGTGTCCAGCCCGACGAGGGCGTGACGATCCGCTTCGGCTCGAAGGTGCCGGGCACCGGAGCCAATGTCCGTGACGTCACCATGGACTTCGGCTACGGGCACGCCTTCACCGAGGCGAGCCCCGAGGCGTATGAGCGTCTGATCCTGGACGTGCTCCTCGGCGACCCGCCGCTGTTCCCCCGCCATGAGGAGGTCGAGCTCTCGTGGAAGATCCTCGACCCCGTCGAGGAGTTCTGGGCCGCGCAGAGCGGTCCGCTCGAGCAGTACGCGCCAGGGTCCTGGGGCCCCGCCTCGGCCGATGACCTGCTGGCCCGCGACGGACGAGTCTGGAGACGCCCGTGATCATCGACCTTCCCGACACGACCGTCAGCCAGGTCGCGAAACAGCTCGTCAAGGTCCGCGAAGAAGGCGGTGCCGTCGCGCTCGGCCGCGTCCTCACCCTGGTCATCGCGGCGCGCAACGGCGTCGCCGAGGCCGCGATCGACGCGGCGAACGACGCCTCCCGTGAGCACCCGATGCGAGTGATCGTGCTCACCATCGGCGAGGGCCCCGCACATCTGGACGCACAGATCCGCGTGGGTGGTGACGCCGGCGCGAGCGAGGTCGTCGTGCTGCACGCCTACGGGGAGGCAGCCGAGAACGAGGAGAGCCTGGTCACCGGCCTGCTCCTGCCCGATGCGCCGGTGGTCGCCTGGTGGCCCGAGGAAGCTCCGACCGACCCCGCTTCCTCGCCGCTCGGCCGGATCGCCCAGCGCAGGATCACCGATGCCGCGACCACGCCCGATGTCCGCGATCGCCTCGCCCTGCTCGGTCGGACGCATGCGCCTGGCGACACGGATCTGGCGTGGACGCGTCTCACGCACTGGCGCGAGCAGCTCGCTGCCGTGCTCGACCAGCCCCCCTACGAGGAGGTCACGGCCGCCGAGGTCCGCGGTGCCGCCGCCTCCCCCTCGACCGCTCTCCTTGCCGGGTGGCTGCAGTTGGCCCTCGACGTGCCGGTGCGATGGTCGTACGAGGACCCGGAGGCATGGCAGGAGGGCATCAAGTCCGTGCGTCTCACCCGCGCCAGCGGCGACATCCTCCTGCAGCGTCCCGTCCCGGGGACTGCCGTCCTCACCCAGCCCGGCCAGCCCGACCACGAGCTCCATCTTCCCCGGCGGACACTGCGCGAATGCCTCGCAGAGGAGCTGCGCCGGCTCGACCCCGACGTGCTCTACGGCCGCGTCATCACCGTGGGCTGGGAACAGCTCTCGGCCCCCGAAGGCGCAGCGTCGCGATCCTCGCATCCGGGGAGCGAGGCCTGAGATGGATGCCGGCGAGAAACGTGTGGTCGTCCGTGCCGACCCGGCCGAGGTCGCTCGGCATGTGGCAGACCGCTTCCTCGTACGGCTCCGAGCGCGGACGAAGGACGGCCGGCTGGCGCACGTCGCACTGACGGGTGGATCGATGGGCTCCGCCGTCCTCCGGGCCGTGGCGGAGCATCCCGCGACCGCCCATGTCGACTGGACGCTCGTGCACTTCTGGTGGGGGGACGAGCGCTTCGTCCCGGCCGCGCACCCTGAGCGCAACGCCGCCCAGGCGCGTGCCGCGTTGCTGGATCGCATCCCCGTCCCCGGGGAGAACGTCCACGAGGCGCCGGCCAGCGACGCGGGGATGAGCCTCGACGACGCCGCCCACGCTTACGCCGAGGAGCTCTCGCGCTTCGGCACCGAGGAGCAGCCGTGGCCCTCTTTCGCGGTGTGTTTCCTCGGCGTCGGCCCCGACGGTCATATCGCCTCGCTGTTCCCCGACCGTCCGGAGATCGAGGTCACCGACGCCGCGGCGCTTCCCGTGCGCGACTCGCCAAAGCCGCCGCCGGAGCGGATCACCCTCACCCGACCGGTGATCAATTCCTCCAAGCGCGTGTGGCTGGTGCTGACGGGTGCGGAGAAGGCCTCGGCGCTCGGGCTGGCCCTCGCGGGAGCGAACTACGCGAACGTCCCCGCCGCCGGCGCCAAGGGGCGCAAGCGCACGGTCTTCTTCGTCGACGAAGCTGCGACGACCGAAGTCCCTCCGGACCTCATCGATCCGAACTACTGACCTCGCCGCCATGCTCCTCCCGCGGAGCTGCGGGAGGCTCGACACGGCGGAGCGGGGAGACGTTCGTCGGCCAGGTCGAAGGCTCGGAGAAGGTCTCCGGCGATGCGGTCCTTGGCTCGCCGCCCGATGATGACGCCTCCGCTCTCGACGGCGGCCGTGGACGTTCCGCCTCAGAGTTCTCCCCCCTCGTGGCGGCGGCATCGGACGAACCGACATCCCCGCCGCTGCCGCGGGTGATCGGGAGCTCCTGGCTTTCGCTCAACACCTGCGGATGGTAGCGCGCGAGCATCACCACGCCGCAGATGGCGATGAGACCGGAGGCCCCGAAGGCGATGAGGACGCCCAACGGCGCCGACGACGCCTCCCCCAGGACGAGCAGGCCGATGAGGACCGCGACCATCGGGTCGACGACCGTGAGCCCGGCGATCACCAGGTCGGGGGGACCCGAGCTGTACGCCGTCTGCACGAAGTAGGCGCCCGCGGCGGCCGCCGCGATGAGCGCGATCACGCAGACGATGGTCACCCACTCGAAGTCCTGCGCTTGGATTCTCTTGATCACGACCTTCGCGAGCGTCGCCACGAAGCCGTAGAGGATGCCAGCGCCGGTCACATAGAAGAGCGCCCGCATGCGACGACGAAGCACGAGCCAGCTCGCACCGAGGACGATGATGACCACAAGAAGGATCGCCAGGATCATGAAGAGCTGACGTTCGGTGATCGCGTGCTCGGAGCCGAAGATCGCGGCGAGGAACACGAAGATGAAGATCCCCCCGACGCAGAGCGCGATCGACACGAGGGAGCGTCTCGTCGGCGCATGGCCGGACACCCGCGCGTTCACGAGAGTGGTCATCACCAGGGCGATCGCACCGAGCGGCTGCACGACGATCAACGGCGCGACCGTGAGCGCGCCGAGCTGACAGACGATAGCGAGGCCCAGCATGAGCGTGCCGATCAGCCAGGAGGGCCGTGTCAGCAATCGCTTGATCTGATCGGCTGAGAGGCCCGTGGCCCCATCGGCTCCGCTGAGCCGTTCGACCTTCTCCACGCCGCGATGCTGATACTGAGCTCCCAGCGACATGAACACAGCGCCGGCAAGCGCGAGCGGGATGCCCATGAGCAGTCCTGGGTTCTGGAAGGCGCCGACGAGATCGCCGACATCCTGCGCCGGCACCGACATCGCCTCCCACATCACCCTCTGAGCCTACCGGGCGACGCCTGGAAATCACCGATCCGGCCTCGCCGAGCCCGGTCTTCCGGGGGGACAGGAGACAGACGGCTAGGGTGGTGCCGTGGCTGTGCTTCCGATTCGCATCATGGGCGACCCTGTTCTCCATTCCCCCGCGGCGCCGATCGACGAGGTGACGGACGAGATCCGCACCCTCGTCGCCGACATGTTCGAGACGATGGACAAGGCCCCGGGGGTGGGCCTCGCCGGGCCGCAGGTCGGCGTGCCGCTCCGTCTCTACACGTATTCCTACGTGGACGATGACGACAACCCATGGCGGGGCGTCGTCATCAACCCGGTGCTGTGGATGGCCCCGCCGGTGCCGGGGCAGCCCGACCCCGAGGCCGAATCGGAGGGTTGCCTGTCTTTTCCTGGTGAGCGGTTCCCGCTTCGCCGTTCCGATCGGGCGATCGTCACCGGGACCGACATCGAGGGCGCGGACGTGCGTATCGAGGTCGACGGGTGGCGCGCCAGGATCATGCAGCACGAGTTCGACCACCTCGACGGCATCCTCTACGTCGATCGCCTCTCCGACGGGGACTGGAAGACAGCGCAGAAGATCGCCAAGAAACGGGGCTGGGGTCGTCCAGGGATCAGCTGGACACCGGGTGTCGATGATCTGGAAGGCTGAATCCTGGGCGTCGCGCCGCCCACGGTCCGTCGGATGCGGCGCGACGATGGGGGATGGATCCAGGATTGGTATGCGGATCCCGTTCTCGATCGCGAGCTCGGCCCGCTCGACGAGGAATGGCTCGAGGCGGTGCTCGCGGAGCACGACGGTGTTCAGCTGGTCCTCGAGGAGGACGGAGAGCCAGCGGGCCTCGTAGGCGTGGTCTGGGGACACGACGACCTCCCTCACGCGATCACCGACATCGCTGTCGATCCCGCTCGCCGCGGAGAAGGGCTCGGCCGGCGTGTCGTCCAGGCGGTGCAACGCTGGAAGGACGTGCCCGACGATCGCGCGCGGGAGGCCTACGTCGATCCAGACAACCTTGCCGCCGCGGCCTTTTTCCGCGCGATCGGGTGGGCCGCCCTCGGCCTTCAGGACCAGATGCTCACCTTCCGGGACGGCCCGGCGACCCCTTCGACCTCGGTCTCCCCCGCCTGACACCTGCTTCCCGATATGGCGTGCGTAATGCGACCAAGGAAACTTATTTGCCGACTTGGCGTCGAGAGCTGTACGCCTGTACGTTCATACAGGTAATTCACGCGAAACGCACAGCACTCAGAGGGGAATCTCCCATGATCAGCACCAAGACCCGCACCCGCGTCATGATGGCCGGTGCGGCCGTCATCCTGGCCGCCGGCCTCAGCGGCTGCAGCGCGATCCAGGGACTCCTCGGCGGCAGCGCCGACGCTCCGCGCGATGACAAGAGCGGCGAGGTCACCGCGAGCGCGAAGATCGACATCTTCAGCCTGAAGCTCGGCGACTGTCTCATGGACACCGGAGCGGCGACCCAGATCAGCGACGCCAACGTGGTGCCGTGCACCCAGGCGCACGACCAGGAGGTCTACCACGAGTTCAAGATCGAGGACGGCGCTTACGATGCCGCGACCGTCGAGAGCGCGGCCGAGCAGTGCTATGCGCAGCCCTTCACCGATTTCGTCGGCGTCCCCTTCGAGTCGACCACGCTTGAGGCCTACTATCTCTCACCGACCGAGCAGACCTGGAACCAGCTCAACGACCGACTGATCCAGTGCCTCGTCGCGGACCCCGCGGGCCAGACCACCGGATCCCTCAAGGGCAGCGCCAAGTAGTCCTCGGCATCGTCGCCCGAGATGAGGGGGTCCGCGTCGGCGGGCCCCCTCATCTGTCGTCCCGCCGAGGTCCGGAGACCTCGCAGGCGACCGGAACCACGTCCACCCGACAGAGGAAGATGCACCGACACGCCATCGCCGGGAACTCACAGCACTCTGGGAGGGACCTCCCCTGACGCTTGCTAGCGTGGCCGTTATCCTTTTGTGATCTTCCGCTGGAGCCGCCGTGCTCTGCGCCGGAAGGCGCTTTCCCCCGAACAACGGTGACGATGATGATGAGACGCCCGACTCCGCCCGCCGCGACCACCCCCCTCTCCGAGGCCGACCAACCCCCACAGCGTCGGTCACGGCGCCGGCGCCGGCGCCGCATCGTCGTCGCGCTGCTGGCCGTGATCGTCGTCGCCGTGCTTGGCATCGCCGGCACGGCGGTCGCCCTGGTCCTGCGTGTCTCGGACAACCTCGCGACGAACGCCGTCTCACGCCCCGGCGACGATACGGGCGCGCAGACCATCCCGAGCTGGGACGGCCCGGTCAACCTGCTGATCATGGGCTCGGACGGCAGGGACGGCCTCACCAGTGGGCAGTACGGAGACGACGACGTGGAAGGAGACCGCTCGGACACCCTCATGCTCCTTCACGTCAACGCCGCCCATACCGACGCGACGCTCGTGAGCATTCCGCGCGACACCATGCTTCCCCGCCCCTCCTGCACGAACGCGAGCGGCACGACCTACCACGCGACCGACACGACGCAGGTCAACAGCACCTTCGACATCGGCCCGTACTGCACGCTCGACACCATCCGCGCCTACACCGGCCTCGACATCGACAACTTCGTGGTGGTGAACTTCGACGGCTTCATCGACATCACGAACGCTATCGGAGGAGTCGACGTCTGCCTCGCGGAGAACGTCGACGACTCGGACTCGGGGCTGCACCTCGCCGCAGGAAGGCACACGATCCAGGGCGACGAGGCGCTGGCGTTCGTCCGCACGCGCTATGGGATCGGCGATGGCAGCGACCTCGGCCGCATCCGAACGCAGCAGACGTATCTCTCGGCGCTCGCCCGCAAGGTGAAGAGCGCACAGACCCTGACGAACCCTGTCGCGCTCTTCGGGCTCGCCGACGCCGCGGGACGCACCCTCAAGGTGGACAAGGCGCTCTCCCGCCCCGAGGCGCTCGTGGGTCTCGCGGGGACGCTCGCGAGTGTGTCGCTCGATCGTATGGTGCTCCTCCAGCTCCCGGTCCGGGCCTACGACCCTGACCCGAACCGCGTCGAACCCGTCCCGGAGGAGGCGAGGCAGCTGTTCGCGGCGTTGCGTGAGGACCGTCCGGTGCTGCTCTCGTCCGGTCCCGCAAGCTCCGAGACCGGCTCGGACTCCCCCGCCACCGAGGAGGAGAGCACCGCACCCGCCTCAGGCGCTCCCCAGGTGACGCTCCCGCCCGATGTCAAGGGACAGACCGCGGACCGGAACACGTGCGCTGGTGGATGAACGGGACGCCCCCGCACGCTCTGTCGTTACCGCAGCCGCCCGGCTCTTTCCCGCCAACGCTGATCTCCCGGAGTGGGTGACCGGCATGCACGGAGCCGAGAGGACCTGACACGACCTTCGACACCGCCGCGGACGCCGATCAGCTGGTCGGTGTCCGCGGCGGTGTCGAAGGGACGGGCGTCGGCGGACGCCGGCAGATCAGCGCCATCCGGAGGGTCGAAGCGGTCATAGACCGAAGGCGCCGGCCTCGCGATCGAGACAGACGCCTTCTTCTGGCTCCCCCGGTTGGACTCGAACCAACAACCTATCGGTTAACAGCCGATTGCTCTGCCAATTGAGCTACAGGGGAAAGTGCCCGCCAGCGGGCAACTCAACGATCATAGCAGGACCGGAAGCGCACACCGGAAACCCAGACGCTCTCGCGCGTGTCGATCCAGCACTGCCCGTCGCCACCCCGGCTAAGGGTGGTCCGTCCCGGCTCCGGGAGTCCAGACCAGGTCTGCGCCCACCCCTCGTGCGACCACATGCCCCTCGCGGATCATCAACGTCTCGGCGCCGAGCTCTCGCGCGAACGCCGCGTCGTTGCTCACCAGCAACGCGGCCAGTCCGTAGTCCTGCCGACGACGGGCGATCGCGTCGAAGACCACGTGCCGCACCTCCACATCGAGGTTCGCCAGAGGCTCGTCGGCGATGAGCACTCGCGGCTCCAGCACGAAGGAACGAGCCACGGCGACCCGCTGCCGCATGCCGGCGCTGAGCTCGTAGGGGAACTTCTCCGCCGTCGCGAGCGGCAGATGCATCTCATCGAGAAGCGTCGCCACACGGATGGCGAGAGCCTTCGTGTTGACCCTGCGCTCCCGCCGGAGGATCGGCTCGGCGATCGCTTCCTGGACCGTGAGCTGCGGGGTGAGGTCGGCACCGCCTCGCTGCGGCAGATAACCCGTGCGATAGGTCAGCTCCCGCAGTCGCCGTCCCGGCCGGCGGATCGAGATGCCCGCCACCGAGGCGTCGCCCCCCGTGACTCGGAAGGTGGCGTCGCTCGCCCCGGCGAGCATGGCGACAAGAGTGGACTTGCCTGACCCTGTCGGGCCGGCGATGCACATCAGCTCGCCGGCCGGGAGGGTGAAGGTCACGCCGTCGATCGCGCGTGTGGGACTGCCGTGCCCCCATCGATCGATCACCAGATCGCTACAGTCGATCGCGACGGACTCGTCCGCTCGTGCTCGTGCCATGACACCATCATGGCCTGCGCGATGACGTTCGCGCTCAGGACTCGACGTAGCGCTGACGCTCGACATCGATGTCGCGCAGGCGGATCCGGAGCGCGCGGCCCCCGTCCGAGTCGGGAGGCACACGCTGGATCGCGCCGAGCAGCTCCTGCTTCTCACGGTCGAGGGAGCGACGGATAAGCGTCCGCATGAGGTCGGTCGCCGACATCAGAGCGCCCTCCTCGTCACGCGCCGGAAACGGCGCCATGAGCAGTTCCCCGGCCAGTGCGCGATACGGCTCGCGAACGGCGTCCACCGCCGTCATCGCCCATCCCGGCCGCCGGCGATCGGGCTGAGCGATGACGGCCTCGCGGACCGCGTCCAGAGCGGCGACCTGGAACGGCGCCTCCATCGCGCGTGCCAGGAGCTCCTGGTCGATCTGGTGTCCGTACTGCAGAGCGCCCATCAGGCCGTCGCGCTCGACCAGGGCGTCGCCCGTGCGCGGCAAGGATACGAACGTCACCGGCGCGAGCCCGGGAGCGGCGCCGGGCTCGATGCTCGATGAAGAGTCACCGCGACCGCTGTCGCTCGTCCTGGCGGCATCCTGTTCGGGTCTCCCCTGCGGTCTTCCGCCGTCCTTCCTGCGGGCGTCCGCGCGACGGACCTCGGCATGCACGTCGACCGGGTCCATCCCGAGCCTTCGGGCGAGCACCCGCTCGTACTCCGGCCGCAGCAGTCGGTCGCGGATCTCGGCGACGATCGGCGCGGCCGCGCGTAGCGCCCCGACGCGCCCCTCGACCGTGCCGAGGTCGTAGGAGGCCAGCTTGCGGTCGATCACGAACTCGAACAGCGGCACCTTGGCTGACAGGAGCGAGCGCACGGCCGCGTCTCCGCGCTGAAGGCGGAGATCGCACGGATCCAGGCCGTCCGGCGCCACCGCGACGAAGGTCTGGGCCGTGAAGCGGCTCTCCTCTGCGAAGGCGCGAAGCGCGGCCTTCTGCCCCGCCTCATCGCCGTCGAACGTGAAGACCACCTCGCCGTGCGCGTCGTCATCGCCCATGACGCGGCGGAGCACCTTAATGTGCTCCGCGCCGAATGCGGTTCCGCAGGTGGCGATCGCGGTCGTCACTCCGGCGAGATGACACGCCATCACATCGGTGTAGCCCTCGACGACGACGACGCGACGTGGATCCCCCTTCGCGATGTCGCGCTTGGCGAGATCGAGACCATAGAGCACCTGCGCCTTCTTGTAGATCGGCGTCTCGGGAGTGTTGAGGTACTTCGGGCCCTTGTCGTCGTCGTAGAGGCGGCGCGCGCCGAACCCGATCGTCTGCCCCGTGACGTCGCGGATCGGCCAGACCAGGCGTCCGCGGAACCGGTCATAGACTCCACGCTGTCCCGTCGAGACGAGACCGGCGGCGCTGAGCTCGTCCCTCGTGAACCCCTGCGCCGACATCGCCTTGAGCATCCCGTCCCAGCCGCGCGGGGCGTATCCCACGCCGAAGTGCGCGGCGGCCCCGGCATCGAAGCCCCGCTCCCCGAGGAACCGGCGGGCGGACTCGGCCTCCGGGCTCAGCAGCTGACCGCGGAAGAACTCCGCCGCCGCGGCGTTCGCCGCGTACAGACGACTCCGGCCGCTCGTCTCCGGTGCCGCTCCGCCGTCCTCGTAGTGCAGGGTGAAGCCGATCCGTCCTGCCAGCCGCTCGACCGCCTCGCTGAAGCTGACGTGGTCCATCTCGCGCAGGAAGGAGTACACGTCGCCCGAGGCTCCGCACCCGAAACAGTGGTAGAAGCCGACCTGCGGACGGACGTGGAAGCTCGGGCTCTTCTCATCGTGGAACGGGCACAGCCCCTTCATCGAGCCGACGCCGGCGGACTTCAACGCGACCCGTTCGCCCACGATGTCGGCGATGTTGGTGCGTGCCTTGACCTCGTCGATGTCGGCCTGCGAGATCCGCGGCATCAGCGCACCTCGACGGCCGCCGGCATCGCCGGTCGGACAGCGCCATGCGCCCGAGCGCCGGGGCGGACATGTCGGGGAGTCCAGATGCCGACCTCGGCCGGATCGATGTCACCCACGAGCCGGTTGTGCCAGTCCACGGCTGTCTGATCGGTCAGGCTCGCGACCTGGTCGACGACGACGCGGGCGCGCTCCGCATCCGAGTCCGCCGCGAGGAAGTCGGCGGCGAAAGCGGGTTCGAGAACATCGGCGCCGGCCGTCCAGAGCGCATCGGTCGACCACAGCGCGTCGGCGAGTCGCTTCAGGACGCGACGCTGCTCCTTGTAGACGCCTCGACGGGCGTCGATCGTCACGATCGCCTGACCCATGATCCCCTTCAGCACCGCGATCTCCGTCTCGATGACCGGCGGGACGACCACATGGGCGTTGTACCGCGCGAGCGACGGGCCTCCGTATGCCTCGCGTGTCGCCGACACGGCCGCGCGTGCGAAGCGTCCGATGAGATCGCTGGTGAGGTTCTTCAGACGGGCGAGATCCCGGCGAGACCGATCGAAGGACCTCATCCACATCGGCTGACAGGTGAGCCGGTAGAGCGCATCGGCGAGGCTCTCGCGTGTGTAGTCGTAGCCGACCCACTGTTGGACGCGTCCGACAAGCGCGTGGTGCTCCGCCGGGTCGGCCAGCTTCGCCACGTCCAGATAGCCGTTGACGATCGCGTCCTCGAAATCGTGCACGGAGTAGGCGATGTCGTCGGAGAGGTCCATGATCTCCGCCTCGATGCACCGCAGCCGCCCCGGCGCGCCGTCCCGCATCCAGCGGAAGACCGACTCGTCCTCCGGATAGACGCCGAACTTCAGCCGCCCTCCGGGGTCGGGGATCGGGCTGTCCACGGTCCAGGGGTACTTGCACGTCGCGTCGAGGCTGGCGCGGGTGAGGTTGAGGCCGACCGAGTGGTCGGCGTCGTCGAGGACCTTCGCCTCCAGCCGGGTGAGGATCCGCAGCGACTGCGCGTTCCCCTCGAACCCGCCGATGCTCTCAGCCCAGTCGTTCAGCGCGCGTTCGCCATTGTGGCCGAACGGCGGATGCCCGAGGTCGTGACTGAGGCAGGCGGTGTCGACGACGTCCGCGGAGACGCCGAGCGCGATCGCCAGCTCCCGCCCGACCTGAGCCACCTCAAGCGAGTGGGTGAGTCGGTTCCGCGCGAAGTCGGCCGTGCTCGCCGGGCTCAGCACCTGGGTCTTCGCCGCCAGCCGACGCAACGCCGCCGAATGCAGCACACGAGCCCTGTCGCGGGCGAAGTCGTCGCGTTCCGAGCGATGCGTCTCGCCGAAGAACCGTGCAGCGTCGTGCGGACCGTACCCCGCCGCGCGAGCGTCAGCCGCCACTGTTCTCGATCTCCGCTCCGCGCATCATGTCGCCCGTCTCCGCGCCGATCGCCCGCGAGTCGAGCCACCCGTCCGGAAGCGCCGTGCGCTTCGGCGAGCCTGCGCGGCCGCGCTGGCCCTCGGCCGCTGCGCCGGGGTAGGGAGAGTCTTCGAGCGAGCCCAGCAGATCCTCGACCTCAGCGAGCGAGGAGACCCGAGCGAGCGCCGCCCGGAGATCGCCTCCGACCGGGTATCCCTTGAAGTACCATGCGACATGCTTGCGGATGTCCTTGCAACCGCGGTCCTCGTCCTCGAAGAACTCGACGAGGAGCTCGGCGTGCCGCCGGAAGGCCGAAGCGACGAAGCCCAGCGTCGCGTCGACGGGAGGGGTGTGCGCGGCTCCGAAGGCTTCGGCGAGCTCGCCGAACAGCCACGGACGCCCCAGGCAGCCTCGTCCGACGACGACGCCGTCGCAGCCGGTCTCGTCCATCATCCGCACGGCGTCCTCCGCCGCCCAGATGTCGCCGTTGCCGAGGACGGGGATCGAGGTGACCGCCTGCTTGAGCTCGCCGATCGCGCTCCAGTCGGCATGCCCGGAGTAATACTCGGACGCGGTGCGCGCGTGCAGTGCGACGGCCGCAGCCCCCGCGTCCTCCGCCGCCCGTCCCGCGTCGAGGAAGGTCAGATGATCACGATCGATGCCCTTGCGCATCTTGACGGTGAGGGGGACGTCGCCCGCGGCTTTGACCGCGCGGTCGACAATATCGGCGAACAGCCCGATCTTCCATGGAAGCGCTGCCCCACCGCCCTTGCGGGTGACCTTGGGGACAGGGCAGCCGAAGTTCAGGTCGATGTGGTCGGCACGATCCTCGGCCACGATGATCCGCACCGCCTCGGCGATCGTCGCGGGGTCCACACCGTAGAGCTGGATGGAACGCGGCGTCTCGCTCTCATGATGCTGGATGAGTCGCATCGTGATGGCGTTGCGCTCGACGAGCGCGCGGGAGGTGATCATCTCGCTGACGTAGAGCCCCGCGCCGTACTCGCGGCACAGGCGCCGGAACGCGGTGTTGGTGATCCCCGCCATCGGGGCGAGCACCACAGGCGCATCGAGCCGGATCGGACCGATGCGCAGAGGACGTACGGGGGCGGGGGCGAGAGTCATCCTCTTCATTCTCCCAGATCCGGCGCCGCTGCGGATCGGCGGACGTAGGCTGTGGACATGACCGACACGCCGCTGCGCCAGATCCCGTTCCGCGACGCCGAGGGGAACGAGCGAACGCTCGACGACTACGGTTCCGGGCCGGTGCTCGTCGTCAACGTCGCGTCGAAGTGCGGGCTCACGCCGCAGTACGAGCAGTTGGAGGAGCTGCAGCGCAGGTACGGCGATCGCGGGCTCTCCGTGATCGGCTTCCCGTGCAACCAGTTCCTCGGTCAAGAACCGGGCTCGATGGAGCAGATCCTCGAGTTCTGCTCCACGACGTACGGCGTGACCTTCCCCGTCAACGACAAGGTCAAGGTCAACGGCCGCAACGCCGCCGAGCTCTACAAAGCGCTGAAGCAGACGGCGGACGGCCAGGGGAAGGCGGGACGGGTCGAGTGGAACTTCGAGAAGTTCCTCGTCGCAGCGGACGGCACCGTGCGTCGTTTCCGTCCGAAGCAGCGTCCGGACGACGCCGAGATCGTCACCGCGATCGAGAACGCCCTGCCGCGAGCCTGACCGTCCCGCCCTGACCCCGTCCGCAGAAGACGTCAGGCCCGGACGGCGGCATCGTCGGCCGCTTCGCCGCGCTTGGCCCACAGTTCCCGCAGCACGTTCTCGAACGCCTGCGCCGGCTGGGCGCCGCTGATGCCATACTGCCCATCGATCACGAAGAACGGGACCCCCTGGATCCCGTAGGCCTGAGCCTGAGCCTGATCCTGGCGGACATCGGAGAGGTGGCGCTCCGACTCCAGCGCCGCGCGTGCCTCGACGGGATCGAGTCCCGCCTCCTCCGCGAGAGTGACGAGCTCGTCGATGCGTCCGACATGGCGCCCCTCGGTGAAGTACGCGGACATCAGGCGCTCTGTCATCTCCTGCTGCCTGCCGACTCTCTTCGCGAAGTGCAGCAGTTCGTGGGCTTTGACCGTGTTCGTGTGCTGGAGCACGTCGAAGCGGTAGTCGAGCCCCGCGTCCTTCGCGACCCCCGTCACGCGGTCGAGCATCTGGATCACCTGGTCGCGCGGCATGCCCTTGTGGCCTGCCAGGAAGTCGACCTCGTCCCCGTGGAAGTCCACCGGCGTGTCCGGTGACAGCTCGAACGAGTGGAACGTCACCACCACCTGCGGCGCGTCGTCATCCTCGCCGACCGCGGCGAGACCGGCCTCGAGGTTGCGCTTGCCGATGTAGCACCACGGGCAGGCGATGTCGGACCAGATGTCGATCGAGATGGGTTCGCTCACATCTTCCTGCAACCGCGCGCGTCCGATGCCTATTCCGTCGCGAGCATCTGCGAATGTCGGGGACCGCCTTCTCTCAGGCCGGCGTGTCCACCGCACCGCCGAAGCGCCGATCACGGGAGAGGTAGATCCCGATCGCGCGCCACAGCTCCTCGCGGGAGAAGTCCGGCCACAGCGTGTCGAGAAAGACCATCTCGGCGTAGGCGGACTGCCAGAGCAGGAAGTTCGAGGTGCGCTGCTCCCCCGAGCTGCGGAGGAAGAGATCCACATCCGGCATGTCCGGAACGTAGAGATGGCGACGGATGGCCTTCTCGGTGACGGCACCGGGTCGCATCCGCCCGGCCTTCACCTCTTCCGCGATCGACCGCATCGCATCGACGAGCTCGATCCGCCCGCCATAGTTCACGCACATCGTCAGCGTGAGGACATCATTGCCCTTCGTCAGCTGCTCGGCGTACTGGAGCTCCTTGATCACCGATCCCCAGAGCCGCGGCTTGCGACCGGCCCAGCGCACCCGCACACCCCATTCGTTGAGCTGATCTCGACGACGGTGCAGCACGTCGCGGTTGTACCCCATGAGGAAGCGCACCTCCTCGGGCGACCGCGCCCAGTTCTCGGTAGAGAACGCGTAGACCGAGAGATGCCTGACACCGGCCTGGATCGCTCCGGCCACGACGTCGAGGAGAACCTCCTCGCCGGCCTTGTGCCCCTCGATCCGGTTCAGACCGCGCCGGTTGGCCCATCGTCCGTTTCCGTCCATCACGATCGCGACATGGTTGGGCACCGCCGGGAAGCGCGGCGGCCGGATACCCGTCCAGTCCAGCGGACGGTACGCGACGGCGTCTCGGTGCGTGTAGGGCTTCGGGGTCACCGGGTTCCTTCCAGATGGGCGAGCGAGCGGATCCCCCGCTCCAGATGCCACTGCGCATAGGCGGCGATGAGGCCGGAGGCCGCCGCCGAGTCGGCCGGGGAAGCCGCGTCGACCGCGATCCAGTCACCGGCCATGAGCGCGCGGAGCAGGTCGAGGGCGGACCCGCCGATCCTCGCGCTGCCCATGGGGGCGCAGTCCTCGCAGACGAGACCGCCGAGCTGGGCGACGAACGTCGTGTGGGGCCCAGGCCTGCCGCACCGAGCGCAGTCGCCGAAGGATGGCGCCCATCCCGAGAGCGCCATGACGCGCAGCAGATAAGAGTCGAGGATGCTGCGCGCGGCATGCTCCCCCCGTGCCAGCGCACGCAGACCGCCCACCAGCAGGAGGTACTGCTCGGGCGTGGCCTCGGCGTCGTTCAGGCGGTCGGCGGTCTCGACCATCGCGTTCGCGGCAGTGAAGCGGTCGTAGTGCAGGGCGATGTCCGCGCCATATGCTCCGAGCGACTCGGCCTGCTGCACGATGTCGAGCGAACGACCCTGGTACAGCTGCACGTCCGCGACCATGAAAGGCTCCAGGCGGGAGCCGAACTTGGACGAGGTCCGTCGCACGCCCTTCGCGACAGCACGGAGCTTGCCGTGCCGTCGCGAGAGCATCGTGACGATGCGGTCCGCCTCACCGAGCTTGTGGGTGCGCAGGACCACCGCTTCGTCTCGGTAGGTCGGCATCTCCCGATTATCCCTCGGTGCGGAGACAATGGACGAGTGACCGAACCGCTGTTCATCATTCCCCTCTGGGCCGACCTCCTTGGCGTCGGCCTCGGCGGCGTCCAAGGGGCGATGTTCGCCTCGGGGTTCCAGGGCCAGCGACGACTCGACCTTCTCGGCGTGTCGATCATCGGGATCATGATCGGGATGGGCGGAGGGCTCATCCGCGACATCCTGATCGGGCAGCCGCCGGCGACCTTGCAGAGCAACTGGTATCTCATCACCGCCGGGGGCGCGTCACTCGTCGGGATGCTGCTCGCCGGCGTGCTTCACCGCGTGAACACGTTCATCGTCGTCCTCGACGCCGTCGTGATCGGCATGTTCGGGGCTTTCGGCGTGAGCAAGGCGATCACCTTCGGCATCCCTCCCGTCCCCGCGGTCTTCATCGGGGTCTGCGCGGCCGCGGGCGGCGGCGTGCTCCGCGATGTCCTCATGGGACTTCCGGTCTCGATCATGCATGTCGGCTCCCTCTACGCCGTGGCCGCCGGCGCGGGATGCACGTTCATCGCCGTCACCCACGCATTGGGCATGGACGTCCCGCTCGACGCGGCCGTCGGGATCGCGATCACCGCCGTCATCCGTGTGCTCGCGGTGGTCTTCGACGTCTCCCTCCCCGAGCAGCGCCGGCTCTATCGGCGGAAGGTGGCCGCCGAGACGGGGGCGATTCCGATCGTGAAACCCTGAACTCAACGGCTTGTCCGCTCGGTCCAGGAGGTCGTCCGTCGGCCGGGCCGATGGCGATGCGGATCAGCCGACGGGGGTTTCCTGAGCACGGGCCTCGCGATGGACCGCGGTGTGGCGGCGGTAGATCTGCGCGTTCTCCCGCAGCCCCGCCCGCTCCTCGGCGCTCAGCGCTCGACGCACCTTCGCCGGGACGCCGGCGACGAGAGAGCCGTCCGGCACCTCGGTGCCCGCGAGAACGACCGCTCCCCCGGCCACGAGACATTCGGAACCGAGCACTGCGCCCGAGAGGAGGACCGCCCCCATCCCGACGAGAGAGCCGTCGCCGATCGTGCAGCCGTGGACGACGGCGTTGTGGCCGATCGACACGTCGTCGCCGATCACCACGGGATGACCGCGGTCCACGTGCACCGAGACGTTGTCCTGCACGTTGCTGCCCTCGCCGATCGTGATCGCGTCCGAGTCGGCGCGGAGCACGGCGTTGTACCAGACACTGCTGCCCTCGCCGAGCGTCACCGCCCCGACGACCCTCGCCCCGGACGCGAGGAAGGCGGATGCGGCGATCCGCGGTCCACGACCGGGCAGGGACAGGACGGTCGCATCGTCGCTCATGGCTCCGACCCTATCCGCCCCGACGCCCGTTGCCGGCCTCGAGCATCGCCTGTTTCAACGCGGAGGTGTACTGCGGCGCGAGCGTGTCCACGAACGTGACGGTCAGATGATCCTGATCCCGGTAGACGTTCGCGCCGCCGACCACCGTCCGGCAGGTCTCCGCGTCGCAGAAGACGTCCGTGAAGTCGAGGAGCGTGACGCCCCTCTGTCCGGCTGCCGCCTCGCGAACCGGGTCGTGCGCGACGAGCACATCCTCGCGGGCGCCGTCACAGGACCCCGCCTCCCTCGTGCGCAGGCACTTGTTCGGATCGGTCTCCCACACCGGGTTGTCCACGACCGTGACGACCGGCGTACCCTTCGCCGTCATCGTGGACCATGCCTCACGATATCCGGCGACGGCGGCGTCCGCCGAGGAGGCGAACCCGGAAGCGTCATAGGGCGTCGTGGCGAGCGCGGAGGTGAAGACCACGTCGAAGTCCTCCGCCGAGAGCCTGTCGGCGACGCCCTTGCGCCAGTCCTCGCACGCGGCGCCGAACGCGCCACCGGTCGACAACGGCGTCGTGTTCCAGGGACAAGCGCCTTTGAAGTAGGTCGTGAGGCGCCATCCCTCGCGTTCGGCGATGCCCTGGAATGTCGGGAGGAGCTGATAGGCGTGGCTGTCTCCAATGAGGGCGACGCGGGGGGCGTTCTCCTCCGTCGAGCCGAACTCGCAGGACTCGGGGCGGGAGTCGTTGAGCTGCACGAAACAGCGGGAGTCCTCGGGGCGGTCAACGCCCGCGAAGCCAGGAGCGGGAAGGATCGTGTCCGACGCGGTTCCGGCGCAGGAGGGGTCGAGCACCGATGCGGCGCCGAAGCACGCCGGAGGGCTCGCCCGCAGCTCCTGGATCGCCTGGACGCCCTGCTGATAGGTCGGGGCGTTGAACGCCCACCCTGTGCCCGCAGCGCCTGCGACGAGCGCCATGGCCGCGAGAGACGCCCACAGCGACACCCGCGGTCGACGCCTGGTCAGCGGGCTCCACGCCCGCACGGGATCCTCCACGAACCGCTTCGTCAGCCACGCCAGCACGAAACAGATCGCCAGCAGCGCGACACGGTGATAGATCGTGAGGCCCCAGAACGGGACCGAGGGGGCGATGATGATGAGCGGCCAGTGCCAGAGATAGAGGCTGTAGGAGATGTCGCCGGTGAACCGCATCGGCGGGATCGACAGGATCCGCGTCGGGTACCACCATCGGTCCGTGTTCGACGCGGCGATCACCGCCGCTGCGCCCAATGTCGGGATCGCCGCCATGTATCCCGGGAACGGCGTCTGCCCGTCGAACCGGAACGCCGCGTAGAGCAGTGCGACGATGCCGGCCCAGCCGAGCACGAAGCTCCCGACCGCGTTCCGTATCCGGAGTGCGGGGACGAGAGCGATCGCCGCTCCCACCCCGAACTGCCACATCCGCCCGAACGTGACGAAATACGCCGGCGCCGGGTTCGTGATCGTGTAGACGACGCAGAACGCGAACGACGCCGCCGAGACCACCGCGATCGCGACCACCACCGCTCGCAGTCGCGCGCCTCGGAACCACTTCACCGCGATCCATGCCGCCAGCAGCATGATCAGCGGCCAGAGCACGTAGAACTGCTCCTCCAAGGACAACGACCAGTAGTGCTGGACGGTGGTGGCGTTCCCTGTGTTCGCCAGATAGTCGGCGGAGTTGACGGCGAGATACCAGTTCTCCACATAGAACGTGGACGCGATGATCTCGCGCACCTCGTTCGGCAGCGCTGAGGTCGGCATCAGATATGGCGACGCCGCCACGATCGCGCAGAACAGCAGGACCAGCAGCGACGCAGGCAGCAGCCGTCGCGCCCGACGCGCCCAGAACTGCCCGAGTCTCACCGTCCCGGTGCTGGACAGCTCCCGTGCAAGGTGGGAGGTGATGAGGAATCCGGAGATGACAAAGAACACGTCCACGCCGACGAAGCCGCCTGAGAGCCGCCCCGGCCAGAAGTGGTAGAGCACCACGAACAGCACGGCGATCGCGCGGAGCCCCTGCACGTGCGGGATGAAGCGGGACACCGCGGCATGCTCGGAGGAAGCCGGGCGGGATCGCCGGAGGTCGACGCGGGAGGATTCACCTGCTGTGGCCACCAGACGACGGTAGCGCGGATCGTCGCCGAGCCGGTCCCGGCACGCAGCACTCCGCGGATCCTCGGTCAGGATAGCCTTCCCGAACTGCCCTCTGACCAGGACTAAGCGATGCCTCAGCTTGGTTGCGGAACATCGCGTGGCGAGTAGCGTTGTATCTGTCACCGCTGAGAGACATCGAGGAGAACCATGAGCAAGGCAGAGACCACCACCACGACCACGAGCGACCCGACCGTCGCCGCCGCCGCCGCGCAGTTCCTCACCCCCGTCGTCCTGGGCCTCCAGGCGCTGACCGTCAACGGCAAGCAGGCGCACTGGCACGTCCGCGGCGCCAACTTCGTCGGCGTGCACGAGCTGCTCGACACGATTGTGGACCACGCCGGCGAGTTCGCCGACACTGCCGCTGAGCGCATCGTCGCCCTCGGTCTCCCGATCGACGCCCGTCTCTCGGCCGTCGCCGAGAAGGCCGGCGCCACGAACGTCCCCGCGGGCTTCACCAAATCCGACGACCTGGTCCGTGACGTGATCGCCGACATCGATGCAATCCTCGGTGATGTGAAGGCCGCCGTCGACGGCCTCGACGAGATCGACCTCACCAGTCAGGACGTCGCGATCGAGATCCAGCGCGGCCTCGAGAAGGACCGCTGGTTCCTCGTCTCGCACGTCGCGGCCTGACGCACTCCACGGCCGACCATCGGCCCGAGGCACGGCGCCCGCACCGGATCAGGTGCGGGCGCCGTGCTGCAAGTAAGCGAGCACGGCCAGAACCCGCCGATGCTCGCTGCCCGTGTCCTCCAGGCCCAGCTTCCCGAAGATCGCGCTGACGTTCTTCTCCACCGCGCCGACGCCGATGGACAGACGTTCGGCGATCGATCCGTTGCTCCGTCCCTCCGCCATCGCCCCGAGAACGTCCCGTTCGCGCGGAGTCAGCGTCGTCACCGGATCCGGGCCGGCCGAGACGAGCTGCTGCACCACGAGAGGATCGAGCACGGTGCCTCCTTCGCGCACGCGATGCACGGCCTCAGACAGCTCCGCGAGCGAGGCGACCCGGTCCTTGAGGAGATAGCCGACCCGGCCGGAGCCGGCTCCCAGCAGCTCACGAGCGTAGACGCCTTCGACGTACTGGCTGAGCACCAGGATCCCGACCTGAGGAAGCGCAGCCCGGATCGCGAGAGCCGCTCGCACTCCCTCGTCGCGGAAAGCCGGCGGCATGCGCACATCGAGCACCGCCACGTCCGCTTCGGAGTCACGAACCCTGGCCACGGCGTCATCGACGTCGCCATGGGCGCCGACCGTCTCGAAGCCGCCCTCGTCGAACAACCGGATCAGCCCCTCCCGGAGGAGCATCGAGTCCTCGAACAGGATCACGCGCAGGGCCGCGGAGGGGTCGGTCACCCTCTCAGGATAGTTCGGGCGACCGCCCTCACGCGTCTCACGCGGCCGCGATGGGGAGCCGGACGACGATCACGGTCGGCCCTCCCTCGGGGCTGTCGATCCGCAGCTGCCCGCGGAGCCCCTGGACCCGGCCACGAAGGCCGTCGAGGCCATGCCCGTCTTGGTAGACCGCTCCGCCACGGCCGTCGTCGTGCACGGTCACGACGACCTCTTCCGCTGTTTTGCTCGCGCTGAGCGCCACCGCCGTCGCTCCGGAGTGCTTCGCCGCGTTGGTCAGCAGCTCGGCGACGATGAAGTAGAGGTTGCGGGCGGTCTCGGGCGTGAGGCGCCTGTCGATCTCCGGGTCGATCGACGTCGAGACCGGGATCGGGGACACGGCCCCGAGCGCGCGAAGCGCCTCGACGATCCCCCGGTCCTGGAGGAGCGGGGGCGCGACCCCGCCGGCGAGCGCGCGGAGCTCCTCGAGCGCCGACTGCGCCTGCCCGCGCGACTCCTTGGCCAGCCGGGCCGCCGCGTCGAGGTCGCCGTCGGCCGCGCGACGCTCGATCGCGGCAAGGTCCATCTGGAGTCGCACGAGCCGCTGCTGAGGGCCATCGTGGATGTCACGCTCGAGCCGGCGCAGCGCCGCGTCCTCGGCGCGGATGGCGGCACCCCGCGAGGCGTCCATCGCCGCCACCTGGGCGCCGAAGTCGTCGGCCGCCCAGCGCCCGAGCATCGCCGCCGCGGCCGCATGGTGCAGGAAGAGGAGCCCGCGGAGAACGAGCGGCAGCGTGAGGAGGAAGACCAGCCCGACGACGAGATAGAGCGCCGACGCCCATACCTCGGTGTTCGGGCTCTGGTCGATCCCGAAGAAGATGTGCTCGACGGCCCAGGTGACCCAGACCCGCTCGGACTCGCGGTTCGTCGGGACGAACCGCGACCAGAACCAGTAGGTCGGTCCGCCCAGGGACAGCGCGAGCCACGCGGTGGAGAGGCCGAAGGTCAGGATCGCGATGACGGGGCGCACGACGGCGCCGTAGAGAAGCGCCATCCAGTAGTGCCCGTTGCGAAGGGGCTGGATGAGGCGTGCCCAGCGCCCGTCACCGGAGCGTCCGCGACGCCAGTCCGGCGCGGGAAACCCCGGGGCTCCGCCGATGCCCTGGAGGGCGACGTCGGTCACGGCGAACCCGCGGGAGAGGTAGAGGCCCGCCACCATCAGCGGAACGCCGATCACGAGCACGATGCTCCCGACGCCGACGAGGAAGACGGAAAGGATCAGCGCCATTCCCAGGATGGCCGTCGGGATGGACAGGACCACGAGATACAACGCGGCGCCCGGCGCCCAACGCCAGGCCTCTGCGTATCCCTTTCTGTTCGGTGCGACCGCGATCCGCGTCTGCGGAGGGACGACGGGGGCGGTGCTCATCGCTGTCGTGGGCTCCTGAACGGTGGTCATGGGCTCCTCCTGGGGTGAGGCGGATAAGGCGGGTGAGACGGACGCGAACCACGTCCCACCTCCACGATGCCGGCAAAGTGTTCGCGGAACCAGACGGTGAGCAACCGGAAGGATAAGGGGGTTACCCCCCGTTCGTCACGTCATGAGTGGCCCTGCCACCGACGATCGTGGTGAGGACCGGCATCGTGCGCAATCGCTCCGGCCCCGCGGTGGCGGGATCGTCGGCACAGAGGACGAGGTCGGCGACCGCCCCCGGACGGATCGCCGCGGGCCCCTCCGTGCCCCGGAACGCGCTCGCCGCGAGGGCGGTCTCGACGTCGAGCCGTTCCTCGGCATGCCAGGCGGGGCGGTCGTCATCCGTGCGATGCACGGCCGCGGAGACCGCCTGCCAGGGGTCGAGCGGGGCCACCGGCGCGTCGGAGCCGAACCTCAGCGTCACACCCGCGCGGTGCAGGCTCGCGAGCGGGTAGGCGATCGCCGTCTGCGCCGCCCACAGCGCGTCCGCGGCGTCGCGGTCGTCCAGGGCGTGCTGTGGCTGCACGCTCGCGGCGATCCCCAGCCGGGCGAGACGGAGCAGGTCGCTCTGCCGCACCAGCTGGGCGTGCTCGACGGTACCGCGGGCCCCCGAGAGGGCGAAGGCGTCGAGCGCGGACGACAACGCCACATCCCCGATCGCGTGCACGGCCGCGTCGATCCCGGCACCGGCGGCCCGTGTCAGCAGTGCCTGCAGCTCCTCCGGCGGGACCGTGAGCACGCCGCGGTTGCCGGGATCGTCGGCGTAGCCATGGGAGCAGGCGGCCGTGCGCGTGCCGAGGGAGCCGTCCGAGATGACCTTCAACGGCCCCATCCGTACAAGACCGTGCGGATCGGATGCGGGGTCCTCGGTGATCGGCTCACCGCTCCGGAGTCCCTCCCCGATCGCCCGCTCCAGAAGTGACGGATAGACCGCGAACTCGACCCGATGGCGATCGAACCCCGCTGACAGACGACGGTTCCAGGCTCCCGCGTTCCAACCCATGTCGAAGTCGACGATCCCGACGACCCCTCGCGCGGACGCTGCCGCGGCGGAATCCGCCACCGCGGCGTCCGCGACGGCGGGGTCGACGTCGTTCAGACGACGCGAGATCTCGAACGCGCTCTCCTCCCGGAGGACGCCGTCGCTCGGCGCCGCGATGCCCTCACGGCGGAAGGCCGCGGAGTTGAGCCACACGCTGTGCACGTCCGCGTTGATGAGGTAGGTCGGCGTCTCGCCGGTGGCACGGTCGAGCAGGTCGAGAGACGGCTCGTCCGCCCAGCGCACGGCGCGGTAGCCGGTGCCCACGCGCCGGCCGTCCCCCAGGACCGGCGCCTCCCCCATCCGCCGCGCGGCCTCGGCCGCCGACAAGGCTCCCTCCAGCGACACGCGCTGCGAGGCAAGCGCCCACTGGACCGTATGGACGTGATGGTCCCAGAGGCCGGGGAGAAGCCATGCACCGGCGCCGTCGATCACCGCGCCGGTCAGCGAAAGCGCGCCGGTCGGCGCGATGTCGGCGATCCGTCCGTCCTCGATCAGCACGTCCACCGGGTCGTCGGTCGCGAGCAGACGACGGTCGGGAGTCGCGACGCGTACGGCGCGCAGCGCCGCGATCTCGCTCACGACCGCCGTCCGTCCTCGCTCCGGAACGCCGCGGCGTCCCTGGCGGCGACACGGGCGTCGTGGGCGCGCCGCATCTCGGCGGCCAGCACCGGGTTCGGCGAGGACCCGTCCTCCGAGAGCTGGAGGACGATGTTCTCGATCACGTCGTCCGGCCTGTTCTGGCTGAGCTTGCGCTTGGCCGTCACCCGTGTCGGCGTCAGACGGAACCCCGTCGTCCCGGCTTCCATCCGGCGGACGAACGCCTCGTCGTTCGGGGGCGTCCACATCCCGCGGGGTTGGGGTCGACCCCGCTCGAAATGCGCGACGAGGTGTTCGAGGACCCGCAGGTTCTCCTCACTGGAGAGGATCTCCGGCGTGCCCGCCAGATGCACGGCGACGTAGTTCCAGGTCGGGACAGCGGCGACGTCGCCGTACCATCCCGGCGAGATGTACCCATGAGGCCCCTGGAACACCAGGAGCAGCTCCCCCTCCCCGAGGCCGAGCACCCGGTCATCGGGACGACCGACATGCCCGACGACAGTGAGGTCGTCTCGGGCAGGGTCCAGCAGCACGGCGTAGTGCGAGGCCGTCATCCCCTCGCCGTCTCGTCCGACGAGCGTGGCCCAGGGATTGCCGGCGATGACCCGACGCAACTCGGCGACGTCGGTCATGGCGAAGCTCGGGTTCTGACGCATGCGACCAGCCTAGGGCTGCCGCTCGCCACGGCGTCCTCTGTGACCGCGCCGCGCCCCCGCCGCACGGCCTCGCGTCAGTCCGGCCTGGCAGGAGCGGCTCAGGCCTGGCAGGAGGGGCACCAATAGAGCTTGCGCGCGCCGATCTCCTCCAGCGCGATCTCGGTGCCGCAGACACGGCAGGGCAGGCCCGCCCGGTGATACACCCAGTGCCGGTCGTCGCGATGCGCCATGGCAGCTCGGTACTGTTCCGGCGACAGATCGTCCATCGTCATCATCTGCCCGGTCTCGACACCGATCACGAGCAGGCGCGTCCAGTCCCGCCAGAGCTCACGGACGATCTCCTCAGGAACCTCCCGTCCTGCCGTGTGGGGGTTGAGCCGTGCACGGAAGAGCATCTCCGCGCGGTAGACGTTGCCGATACCGCTCACCACCGACTGGTCCATGAGAAGCAGGGCGATCGGAGTGGGCTTGCGCCGCACCGCTCGAGTGAAACGCTCCTCCCCCTCCTCGGGATCGCCGACGAGGGGGTCAGGACCGAGCTTCGCGATCGTCGCGAGCATCTCGTCCGGCGTCTGCAGCACACACGCGGTCGGGCCGCGCAGGTCCGCGCAGGTCAGGTCCGTCAGCAGACGCAGGCGGACCTGACCGACGACGGGCGGCGGCCAGGCGTCATCGTCGGCGAGCCCGGTCGTCTGCTCGGACATCCGCACGTGCACCCGGGCCTTGCGCGGCGCGCCGATCGAGGAGAGCGAGTTCTCCCCCGCGCCGTCGAACACCGGCGCACCGGGCGCGGGAGCGTCGAGAACGGTGCCGCGCTGGTTGGTCTGTCCCATCCGGCCGTTGGCCGCGGCGATGGTCGGGTCGACGAGGATCTCCCCCGCGAAGTCCCACGCACCGTAGAGCCCGAGATGGACACGCAGCCACAGATCGCCCTCGGCCTCCAGGAACATCTGCTTCCCGACGGCCTTCGCGTCCTCGATCGCGCGCCCGTCGAGCAGAGCCGCCCCCTCGGCGAACCGCCCTTGAGGGCTCGACGCGGAGACCGATCGACCGGCGAAGTTCCGCGCGAACTGCCGGGCGATCCGGTGGACGGAGTGTCCCTCGGGCATCAGGCGCGCGGATCCGGGAGCAGAGAGCCGTCCCGCTCGAAGTCCGAGATCTGGCCGATGCGCCGCACATGGCGCTCGTCGCCGCTGAAAGGCGTGGCGATGAAGCGGTCGATGAACCTCGCGACCTCCTCGAACGTGTGCTGCCGAGCGCCGATCGCGATGACATTGGCGTCGTTGTGCTCGCGAGCGAGCTCTGCGGTCGCGATGCTCCAGACGAGTGCTGCACGGATGCCCTCGACCTTGTTCGCCGCGATCTGCTCGCCATTGCCCGATCCGCCGAAGACCACCCCGAGCGCATCGATCCCGGCGCGCTGATCCTCGATGGTCGCTATCGCGGCCCGGATGCAGAACGCGGGATAGTCGTCCAGCGCGTCGTACTCGATCGGGCCGTGATCGATCACCTCGTGCCCCGCCTCGGCGAGGTGGTGCTGGAGCTGCGTGGAGAACTCGAGCCCGGCGTGGTCCGTGGCGATGTGGATGCGCATACGCTCCATCCTAGGGATCCGCTCAGGGCGCGATCCCTGCCGCGGCCGGCTTGAAGCCTGCGCGGATGTTCTCACAGCAGCCGGGACGGCAGATGTCAAAGGCCGGCCCGAGCGTCGTCACATGCGGACGATCCTCGGCCGGCGTGCCGTTGATCCGCTCCTCGATGAGGTCGACGATCCCCGACACGAAGGCTTCGGAGACTCCGGGGGTCGGCGTGCGAGCGAAGGCGAGTCCGGCGTCCTCCGCGGCCTCTTTCGCCTCGGTGTCGAGATCCCACAGCACCTCCATGTGGTCGCTGACGAATCCGAGCGGGACCACCGCGACGGCCGCGCGGCCGCGCGCCGGCAGCTCTTCGATCACGTCGCACACGTCGGGCTCCAGCCAGGGCTGCGACGCCGGGCCCGACCGCGACTGGTAGACCAGTTCCCACGGCACGTCAGACGCTGCCGGCAGGATCTCCGCGACCCGGTCCATCACCCAGGCGGCCACCGCCTCATGCTGCGCGGCGTAGGCGCCTCCCGGCCCCCAGTCCACATCACGCGGTCCCGAGCGGAGCGCGTCGTCGATCGGAACGCTGTGCGTGGAGAAGAGGACCTGCACCGCACCGGCACTCACGCCGTCGGCCAGGAACCCGGCCACGGCGTCCCGCACGCCGGCCACGAAGGCGTCGACGAACCCGGGATGGTCGTAGAAAGGCCTGATCTTGTCGATCGTGACGGCGTCGTCCAGTCCTGTCTCCTCCAGGACGCGGGCGAAGTCCTCGCGATACTGCCGACAGCTCGAGAAGGAGCTGTAGGCGCTGGTGGCGAAGGCGAGCAGGGGCGTGTCGCCACGCTCGGCGGCGGCGGTCACGGCGTCCGCGAGGTAGGGGGCCCAGTTCCGGTTGCCCCAGTAGACCGGGAGGTCGATCCCCCGCCGCGACAGCTCCGCCTCCAGAGCGGACTTGAGGGCGCGGTTCTGAGCGTTGATCGGACTGACACCGCCGAAGTGACGATAATGGTGGGCGACCTCCTCCAGCCGCTCGTCCGGGATCCCTCGCCCTCGAGTCACGTTCCGGAGGAAGGGGATCACGTCGTCCTGGCCTTCCGGACCGCCGAAGCCCGCGAGCAGGATGCCGTCGTAGGCGACGGGCACCTCGACATACGACGGGCCCGAGCGGGCCGGTTCCGAGGCGAAAGGCACATGCGCGGACGAGGGGCTGCTTGCTTCGATGGTCACCTCCCCATCGTCGCACTCACACCTTTCTTTCAGCCGAAGGCGGCACCCTCGCGTGCCTGGCGTAGGCTGTCAGGGTTGCCGCCGGCGCCAGCAGCGCATGTCCGCGGCGAGCCCCCTGACCCCTGGGAGACCGAGTAGTGCCTGGAGAGAACCTCACCCGAACCGAGGCGCGGGAGCGCCGCGCGATCGTCGACACCCAGTCGTACGAGATCGCGCTCGACCTGACGAAGGGCGACGAGGTCTTCGGATCCCGGAGCGTCGTGCACTTCACCGCCACGCCCGGCGCCGCCACGTTCATCGACCTCATTGCACGCGAGGTCAGGGAGATCACGCTCAACGGCGAGCCGATCGACCCGGTCACCGCCTTCGCGGACTCACGGATCGTCCTCGAGGAGCTCGCCGAGGAGAACGTGCTGGTGGTCGACGCAGACTGCCTCTACACCAACACCGGCGAGGGCCTCCACCGATTCGTCGACCCGGTCGACGGCGAGGTCTACCTCTACTCCCAGTTCGAGGTCCCCGACTCGCGTCGTGTCTTCGCGGTGTTCGAGCAGCCCGACCTCAAGGCCACCTTCCAGTTCACGGTCACCGCGCCCGCGGCGTGGAAGGTCGTCTCCAACTCCCCCACGCCCGAGCCGATCCTGCACGACAACACGTCCGGCACGGCCAGCGTCGCGACCTGGGGTTTCGAGCCCACTCCGCGGATCTCGTCCTACATCACCGCGATCGTCGCCGGCCCCTACGAGTCCACGTTCTCCGAGCTCACCAGCGCCTCGGGACGCGTCGTTCCCCTCGGCGTCTACGGGCGCAAGAGCCTGTGGGAGCACCTCGACGCAGAGGACATCTTCGACAAGACCCGCAAGGGCTTCGCCTATTACGAAGAGAAGTTCGGCGTCCCGTACCCCTTCGCCAAGTACGACCAGCTCTTCGTCCCTGAGTTCAATGCCGGTGCGATGGAGAACGCCGGCGCGGTGACCTTCACCGAGACCTACGTCTTCCGCAGCAAGGTCACCGACGCCGTCAAGGAGCGGCGCGTCGTGACGATCCTGCATGAGCTCGCCCACATGTGGTTCGGCGACCTCGTCACGATGAAATGGTGGAACGATCTCTGGCTCAACGAGTCGTTCGCCGAGTGGGCCTCGACCATCGCGACCGCCGAGGCCACGGAGTGGACAGAGGCCTGGACGACGTTCAACGCGATGGAGAAGACCTGGGCATACCGCCAGGACCAGCTCCCCTCCACCCATCCGATCGTCGCCGAGATCAATGATCTCGACGACGTGCAGGTCAACTTCGACGGCATCACCTACGCCAAGGGCGGCTCGGTGCTCAAGCAGCTTGCCGCCTGGGTCGGCATCGAGGCGTTCTTCGCCGGCGTCTCCGAGTACTTCCAGAAGCACTCGTGGGGCAACACCGAGCTCTCCGACCTTCTTGTGGAGCTCGAGCGCACGAGCGGTCGCGACCTGTCGACCTGGTCGAGGAAATGGCTCGAGACGGCGGGCGTCAACACCCTTTCCCCGGTGATCGCCGAGGCGCCCGACGGCACGATCTCCCGGTTCGCCGTGACGCAGACCGCCCCGGCCGACTACCCGACCATCCGCCCGCACCGTCTGGGCATCGGCTTCTACACGCTCGACGCGAGCGGAGCCCTCGTGCGCACCCACCACGTCGAGGTCGACATCGACGGCGACCGCACCGAGATCCCTGAGCTGCAGGGTCTCACACGACCCGACCTCGTGCTCCTGAACGACGAGGACCTCGCCTACGCGAAGATCCGTCTGGACGAGCGCTCCCTGGAGACCGCCATCGCGCATCTCGCCGACATCAGCGATCCGCTCGCACGCTCGCTCGTCTGGGGCGCCGCCTGGGACCAGACCCGTGACGCCGAGAGCGCCGCCACCGACTACATCTCCCTCGTGCTCGGCAACATCGGCCGCGAGACCGAGTCCACGACGGTGCGGACGACGCTCGGCCAGCTGCAGACCGCCGCCGCGCTCTACGTCGTCCCCGAACGCCGGCTCGCCGAGCGCACACGCGTCGCGGACGGCCTCTGGACACTCGCACAGCAGGCTGAGGCGGGCAGCGACAGCCAGCTCCAGTTCGTCACGGCCTTCGCGAACGCGATCATCACCCCGGAGCAGGCGGATGTCGTGCGCGGCCTGCGGGACGGCTCGGTCTCTCTCGACGGCCTGGCGATCGACACCGACCTCTCCTGGCAGCTGCTGGCCGGCCTCGCCGCGGCGGGAGCCGTGGACGGGACGGTCATCGACACCGCTCTCGCCGCGGACAACACGGCGAAGGGCGCCGAGTTCGCCGCCCAGGCGCGTGCCGCTCTGCCGACCGCCGAAGCCAAGCAGGCGGCCTGGGCCTCGCTCGTCGAGAATGACGAGCTGTCCAACACGCTCGTCCGCGCCGCCTCTCTCGGATTCACGCACCCCTCGGGCGCACCGCTGCTCGAGGGGTTCGTCTCCGCATACTTCGACAGCCTCGTGCCGCTGTGGGAGAACCGCACATATCAGATCGCGAACTATCTGATCGTCGGCCTGTACCCGAAGGCTCTCGCGAACGTCGAGCTCCGGGACGCCACCCGCGCCTGGCTCGCCGCCCACACGGACACCGCCCCCGCGCTGCGTCGTCTCGTCATGGAGAACCTCGCCGACGTCGAGAGAGCACTCGCCGCCCAGGCGCGCGACGCCGACCAGGGCTGATCGGGATCCTCGACCGCCTTCGGAGGGCAGGGGGCTTCCCTGCCCTCCGAAGTCTTCGTGCCCAGGCCTCTCGAGCGCGGAGATTCTGAGGACGCTCCGAGACGCACGGCCATAGGATCGGAGCGATGCACAGACCGTTTGAAGTCACGCCTCCTCCCCCGTCCGCGCCCACCGACCTCGGCACGCTCTGGACGCAGATCGTGGCCTTCCTCGGCCAGGCGGGGACGAACCTGCTCGCCTGCGCCGGCGTCGTCGTCGGCTGCGTGCTGGCGGCGATGCTGCTCCGTCTCCTCATCCGCCGGATCGTTCGCCGGATCGTGGCAAGCGCGAAGAGCCGTGCCCGCGTCGACGACACCCAGGCCCTGGAGCGCTCGCCCCTCGCCGACATGCGCCTGGTCCAGCGCACGCGCACTCTCGGCAGCATCCTGCAGAACATCGTGAACGTGATCCTCGTGATCGTCGCGATCATCCTCGTCTTCGGCATCGTCGCCCCCAATCTGATCGGCTCGCTCACTCTGCTCACGGCGGCGATCGGCGCCGGCCTCGGTTTCGGCGCCCAGAACATCGTCAAGGATGTGCTGAACGGCATGTTCATCGTCGCGGAAGACCAGATCGGCATCGGCGACGTCGTCGACCTGGGGCTCGCGACCGGCGTCGTGGAGTACGTGAGCGTGCGGATCACCCAGGTACGCGACGTCAACGGCACCCTCTGGTACGTCCGCAACGGGGAGGTCACCCGGATCGGCAACATGTCGCAGGGCTGGGCGCGCGCGATCATCGACCTCGGCGTCCCCCCGGACGCCGAGGTGCCCGCGGTCGAGGAAGCCCTCCTGGCGGCGGCCCAGGGGCTCGCGAAAGATCCGAAGTGGCGCACCCGCATCGTCGAGAGGCCCGAGGTGTGGGGGCTCGAGAGCGTGACCGGCGACGCGCTGGTGATACGCGTGGTGATGAAGACGCGTGCCAATGCGATGGACGACGTGGCGAGAGAATTGCGGATGCGTCTGCGCGACGCTGTCGACGGTCTCGGCCTGGCGATGCCGTCGTTGAGCTCCGTCACCCTCACAGGCCCCGAGGGCGCCCGCCGGGTGCGCGGCGCCAATCCGCCCCGCACCCGCCCCACTGCGGTGACCGGGGCCCCGCCCGTCCCGGAGCGTGGCTTCTGGCGACGCCGCAAGCCCGCGGACGAAATGACGACGCCCGTGACACCCCCCGCCGGATCGCGGACTCCTGCGCCATCGGCGACGCCGGAGCAGACGAACGTCAAGGTCCCGAAGTCCCAGGGCGCGAAGCCCGAGACCCCGAGATCCGGGTCCCCGAAGTCCGAGTCCTCAGCGCCTGAACGCGGCGACTCGCACACGGGCGACGGCATGGGCGGCCGCCGGGACGAGGAGAGGCCATGACGTTCTATGACGAGGTCGGCGGGCACGAGACGTTCCGCGCGATCGTCGCCGTGTTCTATCGCGAGGTGGCGCTCGACCCGATCCTGAAGCCGATGTACCCCGAGGAGGATCTGGGCCCTGCCGCCGAGCGGCTCACGATGTTCCTGGAACAGTACTGGGGCGGACCGACGACGTACGGGGAGCGCCGCGGTCATCCTCGGCTGAGGATGCGGCACGTGCCCTTCCACATCGATCCCGACGCACGCGACCGGTGGCTCCGCTGCATGCGCGTCGCCGTCGACGAAGCGCAGCTCGCCCCTCTCCACGAGGCGACATTGTGGGACTACCTGGAACGCGCCGCCTATGCCATGGTGAACACGTTCGAGCCTTCGGGGATCGGCCCCGACGCCGCCGGCAGAGCCGGACTCGAGACCCGCTCGGCGCAGACATCGACACAGAGATCGACGGAGACCTCATGATCGCGAAGCCCGCCATCCGCTCCACCGACGTCCTCGTGATCGGATGGGGCCTGGCGGGCCTCGTCGCCGCGGCGGAGGCCATCGCGACCGGGCGCCGGGTGATCCTTCTCGATCAGGAGCCGCGGACGAACATCGGCGGACAGGCCTGGTGGTCGTTCGGCGGGCTTTTCCTCGTCGACTCCCCGGAACAGCGTCGGATGGGCATCCGCGATTCCCTCGACCTCGCCCGACAGGACTGGTATGGCACCGCGGGCTTCGATCGCGAGGAGGACACGAGACCTCGGGAGTGGGCCGACGCCTACCTCTCGTTCGCCGCGGGCGAGAAACGCGCGTGGCTGCGCGAGCGCGGCATCGGCTTCTTCCCGGTGGTCGGATGGGCGGAACGCGGCGGATACGGGGCACGAGGACCCGGCAACTCGGTGCCGCGCTTCCATATCGCCTGGGGCACCGGACCCGGCATCGTCACGCCCTTCCTCCATACGATCGAGCAGGCTGAGAAGACGGGACGTCTCGTCGTCCTCTCCCGCCACCGGGTCACAGCGCTCACGACGCGCGAAGGCGCTGTCATCGGGGCTCGCGGCGAGATCCTGGAGAGCAGCGCCGCCGGGCGCGGAGTCGTCTCGTCTCGGACTGCGATCGGCGAGTTCCAGATCGAGGCGGGAGCGACGATCATCACCTCCGGCGGGATCGGTGGCGATCACGACCTGGTCCGGCAGATGTGGCCCGAACGGCTCGGTGCCCCTCCGGAGGACATGCTCACCGGCGTCCCGGCCTACGTCGACGGCTCGATGCAGACGGTCGCTGAGTCCGCCGGCGCCCACCTGATCAACGGCGACCGCATGTGGCACTACGTCGAGGGGATCCGCAACTGGGACCCGGTATGGCCGGGGCATGGGATACGGATCCTTCCCGGACCCTCGTCCCTGTGGCTCGACGCCACCGGGGCTCGTCTTCCCGTCCCCCTGTTTCCCGGCTTCGACACCCTCGGAACGCTCGCGCATCTGCGACGGACCGGTCATGATCACTCGTGGTTCGTCACGTCCCGCCAGATCGTGGAGAAGGAGTTCGCGCTCTCCGGCAGCGAGCAGAACCCCGACCTGACCGGCAAAGACATTCCGCTGCTCGTGAAGTCGCGTCTCGCCAAAGGGCCGACCGGCCCCGTACAGGCCTTCCTGGACCACGGCGAGGACTTCGTCGTCGAGGACGACCTGGACCGTCTCATCGCGCGGATGCAGGAGCTCCCGGGCGGCGACGCCCTGGATCCCGATCTGGTGCGTCACGAGGTCGTGGCAAGGGACCGTGAGGTGGACAACGACTTCACCAAGGACGCACAGATCGCCCTGCTGCGCTCCGCCCGCGCGTACCGCGGCGACCGCCTGATCCGGACGGCCGCACCTCACCGTCTGCAGGACAAGGCCGCCGGCCCTCTGGTCGCGGTCCGGCTCCGGGTCATCACCCGTAAGTCCCTCGGCGGCATCGAGACCGATCTCGACGCCCGCGTGCTCGGCGCGGAGGGCGCGCCCGTTCCCGGGCTCTACGCCGCCGGCGAGGCGAGCGGCTTCGGCGGCGGCGGCATGCACGGCTACCGCGCGCTGGAGGGCACGTTCCTCGGCGGCTGCCTCTTCTCCGGCCGTCAGGCCGGTCGCGCTGCGAGCAGCTAGCCGGAGACCTGCGCGCAGGGATCTCCTGCTTGCCCGATCGATGGCTTCCGGTCACCCCTGCACCCTCTTCCGGCTTTCCCGAAACCCACCAGGATCCGTGGAGGACACGTCTACGGCGCTCCTACGCTGTGGCTCATGCGCCGCTTCCCCTTCGCC
The DNA here is from genome assembly GCF_049800815.1 of Microbacterium sp. S308A+. Classification (NCBI taxonomy): domain Bacteria; kingdom Bacillati; phylum Actinomycetota; class Actinomycetes; order Micrococcales; family Microbacteriaceae; genus Microbacterium; species Microbacterium sp. S308A+. Next base: position 507,709 of record NZ_JBNAFT010000001.1, read on the forward strand.
GCCACCATCGCGGTGCTGCTCGCTGCCGGCACCGCCGTCGCTCCCTTCGCCGCTGCAGACACCGCCGTCGAGCCGTTGCCCTCGCCGAGAGCGCACACGGCGGCGAGCGTCTCGGCGGAGGACCGTCTCGTCCAGGAGTACGCCGACGTCTATACGACCCCCGGCGTGGCCGCGGCCGTCATCCACGACGACATCGTGACGACCTCCGTCCGTGGCCGGGACGCGAACGGAGACGCCGTCACGCCGCGAACGCCGTTCCGGATCGGGTCCATGAGCAAGTCCATGACCGCCGCTGCGGTCATGCTCCTCGTCCAGGAGAATGCCCTCACACTAGACGACCGCGTGGTCGACCGCCTGCCCGAGTTCCGCATGGCGGATCCGCGCTCGCGGGACATCAGCGTGCGCCAGTTCCTCTCCCACACCTCAGGGCTCTCGATCACCACCAATGACGAGTATGCGCTCCCGATCCCGGACACCCTGCGCGCGACGGTCGCGGAGCTGCGTGATCGTCGCCTCGCCGCCGCCCCCGGAACGCGCTTCGAATACCACAACACGAACTACGCTCTCGCCGCGCGGGTCGTGGAGGCGGTGTCGGGCACGGGGTTCGACGACTTCCTCCGAGAGCGGCTCTTCCTGCCCCTCGGGATGGGGGACACCGTCTCGACCGTGCGCTGCACCGATGCCGTCTCCGGCCTCGCCTCCGGCCACACCGTCCTCCTGCGGGCGGCGGTTCCGTTCCCCGAGATGCCCGGCCGCTGCGGGGGCAACGGCGGCGTCGTCTCGACGCTCGACGACATGGTGCGCTGGATGCGGTTCACGGCAGGAGACGTCGGAGCCGACGTCCTCGACCCCGAGCTCCGGGTGCAGATGCAGAAGCCTCAGCCTGTGGCGGCGCCGTACGCCCTCGGGTGGGAAGCGCGCCCAGCAGGCGACGGCTTCGCCGCGCCGCTCCTCATCCATGGCGGCACCCTGGCCACCTATGCCGGCAGCATGGCCCTCGCCCAAGACACCGGCACCGCGGCGATCGTCCTCGCCAACGGCCCCGGCTCGCCCGGCAGCCTCGCACAGAACCTCATCGCCCAGACCGACGGGCACCCCCGAGTCTCCTTCGACGATCCGCTGACAGTCGCCAACATGATCATGCTCGCGATCGCCATCATGCTCCTCGTCCTGTTCGTCACCCTCTTCTATCGGGCCAAGCGCTGGGCGGCGCGGCGCAACGTCTCCGCCCGCCCGCGGATCCTCCTCCGTTCCGTGCCCCTGCTCGTCGCGTTCGCCGGTGGCCTCCTCGTCCCGCTGCTCCCGGGCCTCCTCGGCGGGATGCTGCTGTGGGAGTACTGGGTCATCGACCTCTGGCTGTACCCGTTCCTCGTGCTCATAGCCCTCGTCCTGATCTGCGGGAGCAGCGTCGTGCTCGCGCGTCGCCTGTTCCTCCTGCGGAAGGGACGGCCGGCCGTCGCTTCCTTCGACGCCCCGGTCACGGCCTAGCGTCGCACGGGAGACGCGGGTCAGTCCCTGGTCCCCGTCGCGCGCACCGGCGTGAGGCCGACCGCTGCCGGACCTCGGCTCAGCACGTGTCCACGGCCAAAGGCCAACCGGGTCCACCGGCCCGACACCGTGATCGGCACCTGCTCAGCCCCAGAGACGAACCCGTAGGCGTGTGCAGCGAAAGCGACGCCACGGGGAAGGCCGAGCAGATCCTCGTCCGGCTCCCCCCAGACCCGCGCGCGGAAGGCGCGCACCGCTTCCTCCCCCGCGCCGGGCGGAGACCCGTGCGCGACGGCGGAGATCCCCCACTGCGCCCGCCGCGCGATCGTGTCGGCGCCCAGATGCCCCCGGTGCGCCCAGCCGCTCCGGGGCGGCGACACACCGGCCCAGGCCGGGCTCCGTCCGGTCTCGGGGAGCGCGAGCGCGCACGGATCGGCGGTCGGGCTCAGGTCGTCGACGACGATGTCGCAGCGGAGCTCGGGATCGGATCGGCCGACGCGTAGGGCGAGGATCGTCGGGGTGGCATCGAACAGACCGTGTGGGGCAAGCGCCGCCGCCGTCATGACGAGGATCCCGTCCGCCGCCTGCAGTCGCACGCCGTCGCCGGATGCCCGGGCCGCGCGGGAGGCGAAGGTGAGCGCGTCGCGAGCGGTGTCGGGGTCGGCGAGGATCAGCGAGGTGGGCACTCCCTCTAAAATAGCAAGCGGGGACAGCCCGAGGACGGGTGTCCGATCATCCACCTCGTCCACCGGAGAGGACCCTCATGAGCCCCGAAGAGGCTGCCAGCCGCCCTGTCGACGCGCTCCTGGATGTGCTCGATCTCGACGCCTCCGAGGCGCGCACGACCGAGGACATCTTCACCGGCGTCTCTCATCCGATGCCGACCGGCCGCATCTACGGCGGACAGGTCCTCGGCCAGTCCCTCGTGGCTGCCGAGCGCACGCTGCCCGAAGGGCGCATCCCCCACTCGATGCACGGCTACTTCCTCCGCCCTGGGGACGCCTCACAGGGACTCACGTTCGCGGTGGACCGGATCCACGACGGACGCTCCTTCTCCACGCGCCGCTGCCAGGCATACCAGAACGGGGAGCCGATCTTCTCGATGATCGCCTCCTTCCAGGACGAGAATCCAGGGATCGAGCACGCCTACCCGTTCCCCGAGGGCGTCCCCGCCCCGGATACGCTGCGCAGCGACGACGAGTTCGCCGACGCCGTTCCTCCGGCCGCCCGCCGGCTGCTCGTCGATCGACCGGTCGACGTCCGCCATGTCGAGGAGCCGCTGCTCCTTGCGACCGGCGGCGGGCGTCAGCCCCATCAGGCCGTCTGGATGCGCATGCGCGCACCGTTCCCGGACGATCCCGCGCTTCATCGCGCTGCGCTCGCGTATCTCAGCGACATGACGATCCAGGAGTCGATCCTCCGCGCCCACGGCCTGACTTGGCAGAATCCTGGGCTCAAGGTCGCAAGCCTCGATCACGCAATGTGGTGGCATCGCCCCGGACGCGTCGACGACTGGCTCCTCTACGTGCAGGAGTCCCCGAACGCTCGTGGAGGGCGCGGTCTTGCGAGCGGTCGGATCTACGCGCAGGACGGCACGCTCGTCGCCAGCGTGACACAGGAGATCACCATCCGCGTCCCAGGGGTGTGACCTCGCTCAACGACGCGTATAGGGAATCGGATCGCCGACGAAAGGGCTCCAGACCGCACGCATCTCCGGAGTGATCCGCTGCGGACGACCGGACGCGGCATCGACGAGGACGATGATCGCCGTCGAACGCGCATACAGGATCCGCTCGTCGAAGGAGGGGTCGTTGCGGACCTCGTAACAGACCTCGATGCTCGACCCGCCCAGTTTGCCGAACCACATCTGCACCTCCAGCGGGAGCCGCTGATACGGCACCGGCGCGAGATACTCGATCTCCTGTCGCGCGATCAGGGTCAGCACACCGTGCTCGACACCCGAGTCGAGCACGGCCGTGCTCGGACCTTCCTCCCCCGCGCCCGGCCGCCAGAAGGCGCGAACCCGCGCCTCCTCGAGCAGCTTGAGCATCGAGGTGTTGTTGACGTGGTTGAACGCGTCCAGGTCTCCCCACCGCAGATGGATGGGGATATGGAGGCGCGCCTCCGCCGGGACCGTCGGCGCCGCCTCGTGCCAGGCCATGACGCTCAGTCGCGGGTGAGGCGGCGGTGCGTCGACCGGTGAGGGTTCGCGGCGTCCGCACCGAGCCGTTCGATCTTGTTCGCCTCGTAGGCCTCGAAGTTGCCCTCGAACCAGTACCACTGATCAGGCTTCTCATCGGTGCCCTCGTAGGCGAGGATGTGCGTCGCGATACGGTCGAGGAACCATCGGTCGTGGGTGATGACCACCGCGCAGCCCGGGAACTCCAGCAGAGCGTTCTCGAGCGAGCCCAGGGTCTCCACGTCGAGGTCGTTCGTCGGCTCGTCGAGGAGCAGAAGGTTGCCGCCCTCCTTGAGCGTGAGCGCGAGGTTCAGGCGGTTGCGCTCGCCACCGGAGAGGACGCCGGCCTTCTTCTGCTGGTCCGGCCCCTTGAAGCCGAACTTGGAGACATACGCCCGCGACGGGATCTCGGTCTTGCCGACGGTGATGACGTCCAGCCCGTCCGAGACGACCTCCCACAGGGTCTTGTCGGGATCGATGTTGGCACGGGACTGGTCGACATAGCTGATCTTGACCGTCTCGCCGACCTTGAGGTCGCCGCCGTCGAGCGGTTCGAGGCCGACGATGGTCTTGAACAGGGTGGTCTTGCCGACACCGTTCGGGCCGATCACGCCGACGATGCCGTTCGGCGGCAGGCTGAAGCTCAGTCCGTCGATCAGCGAACGCCCATCGAAGCCCTTCTGGAGGTTCTTCGCCTCGATCACGACGTTGCCCAGGCGCGGCCCCGCGGGGATCTGGATCTCCTCGAAGTCGAGCTTCCGGGTCCGCTCCGCCTCCGCAGCCATCTCCTCGTACCGCGCCAGACGCGCCTTCGACTTCGTCTGGCGGCCTTTGGCGCTCGACCGCACCCACTCCAGCTCGTCCTTGAGCCGCTTGGCGAGTTTCGCGTCCTTCTTCCCCTGGATGTCGAGACGCTCCGCCTTCTTCTCCAGGTAGGTCGAGTAGTTGCCCTCGTACCCGATCAGCCTCCCCCGATCGACCTCGGCGATCCACTCGGCGACGTTGTCGAGGAAGTACCGATCGTGGGTGATCGCGATCACCGCGCCCTTGTACGCCTGCAGATGCTTCTCCAGCCACAGCACGCTCTCCGCGTCGAGGTGGTTGGTGGGCTCGTCGAGGAGGAGCAGGTCCGGCTTCTGCAGGAGGAGCTTCGCCAGTGCGACGCGACGCTTCTCGCCGCCGGAGAGATGCTTGACCGAGGCGTCGCCCGGAGGTGTGCGCAAGGCGTCCATCGCCTGCTCCAGCTGCGAGTCGAGGTCCCAGCCGTCCGCTGCGTCGATCTCCTCCTGGAGCACGCCCATCTCTGCCAGCAGCGCGTCGAAGTCCGCGTCGGGGTCGGCCATGAGCGCAGAGATCTCGTTGAACCGGTCGACCTTCGCCTTGATCGCGACGCCTTCCTGGATGTTCTCCAGCACCGTCTTGTCCTCGTCGAGCTCGGGTTCCTGCATGAGGATGCCGACCGAGAAACCGGGCGTGAGCTTGGCCTCACCGTTGGAGGGCGTGTCCAGGCCCGCCATGATCTTGAGGATCGTGGACTTTCCCGCGCCGTTGGGACCCACCATGCCGATCTTCGCGCCGGGAAGGAACGCCATGGTGACGTCGTCGAGGATGAGCTTGTCACCCACCGACTTGCGTGCTCGGACCATGGAGTAGATGTATTCGGCCACGGAAGAGGCTCCTTCGTAACGATGGTCGTGGTTGCCGTCCGGATGTCGCGATCTGGACGGCGACTCTCCAGCCTACCGGCGGATCGCTACCAGTCGATCGGCATGGTCTCGCCGATGAGGCAGCGCCCTTCGGCCAGCTGCGGCATGACGGTCGCGACGGCATCTCCCGTCGACGGGCCGACCTGCCCGATCAGGCACTGCGCGGCTCCCCAGCGGACGGAGACCTGCATGCTCTCGGCGGGATTGTCGACGGTGGAGACGTCCTTCGTCACCTGCATGGCAGCGCGGTCGAAGCCTGCGCCGACGAGTGCGTCGACGTAGGCCCTGCTCGACCCGCGCTGTTCGCCCGCCCATACCTGCTGGACCACCGAGCGGAAGAACGGCAGGTTCTCCTCGGCCGTCCCGTCGGGATGGAGCACGGGCGGCGCCGCCGCTTCTGACACGCTCGACGGGGGCGGCGTCGCAGTCCCCCCTGACGTGGTACCCGGAGAGAGGCAACCGGTCAGCAGCAGGAGCAGAGCAGCCAGGGTCGCGGCCGCGCCTCCGGAGGTCGCAGCGGTCCGCCCGGGGCTGAGAAGTCGGTTCGAGCGCACACCATGAGTCTAAGCGGAGAGCACCCCGGGACGAATCCCGAAGCGGTTTCCCAGGCGGCGTACCTCCGAGGCGCCACTCGCGCCAGCAGAGGAACGCGGTTCCGCTCAGAACGGCATCTGCACCGCGTCCGCGCCCGTGACCGACCAGGCGTCCTCGCCCGACTCACGTCGTCGATCGCTCTCCCCCGGTCGCTCCGCGCTCATCGCGGTCCCCGCATCCATCGCAGACCCGCTCGCACCGGCCGCGACCTCGCCGTCCGGAACACCGACCTCACCCGGCCCTCGCGCCGCGCCGGCGCGTAGGGACCGGGTGAAGCGGCTCGTCCCCCACCGCAGATCCGGCCCGAGCGCCTCGGCGTCGACCTCGGCGGACATCCCGCGCCGGCCTGCCGACTCCCACTCGCGCAGCCGCAGCCGTCCCGTCACGATCAGGCTGTCGCCTTTGCCCAACGAGTCGCGCGCGTTGTCGGCGAGACGTCGGTACGCCGACACCGTGTACCAGTTGGTGCCTGCATCCACCCACGCCCCGTTCTTGGCATCGAAACGCCGACGATTGCTGGCGAGACGGAAGGTGAGGACGCTGACGCCGGACGGCGTCTGGGCGTGCTCAGGCGTGGAGGCGACGTTCCCCACGAGAGTGATGTGCTCGGTCATATCGGCTCCTCTGCATCCACCCGGCCCGCGGCTGCGAGCCCTGACGGATCCATGGTGGCTCTCTGTTCCAGCCCCCTGCGGCGCTCGCGCAGGATCCGTGGAGAGCTCAGCAGGACAGCCCGCTGTGCAGGAGTCGCAGCCTCAGACCTGGATGTACTCCGCGAACCGGGCGCGGACCTTGTTCACCTTCGGGACGGCGACGGCCAGGCAGTATCCCTGAGTGGGGTTCTTTGCGAAGAAGTCCTGGTGATAGTCCTCGGCAGGATAGAAGGCGCCGAGCGGCTCGATCGTCGTCACCGGCTGGCCGTCCCAGAGCGACGCCGCCCTCTCACGCGCCGCTTCGAAGAGCGCGCGCTGACTCTCGTCGGCGGGGAACATCGCGCTGCGGTACTGCGTGCCGACGTCGTTCCCCTGTCGATTGAGCTGTCGCGGGTCGTGCATCGTGAAGAACGCATCCAGGATCACCTCGGCGGGGATCGTCTCCGGATCGAAGGTCACCGCGACCGCCTCGGCGTGCCCCGTCCTTCCCGTGCACACGAGCTCGTAGCTCGGATCCGCCACGGAGCCCCCTGTGTATCCCGAGACGACCTCAGACACGCCCCGCAAGGGACGATAGGCGGCATCCAGACACCAGAAGCATCCACCGGCGAGAACGAAGGTCTCCATCAGGTTCCTCTCTCTGCGTGATCCCACGCTACGCGGCCGACGCGCTCAGTGGACGAAAAGCAGCAGCGCCGCCACGGCCACGAACAACGCGCCGAACACGATGTTCAACGTCCGACGGCCCCGTTCCGTTCCCGTCAACCGGCGAAATGGCCCCGCGGCCGCGGCGAAGAAGAACCACATCACCGCGATGTCGACGAGGACGACGGTGGCGAGAAGGACAAGATACTGCGGGATCGGCTCACGATCGAGTCGGATGAACTGCGGCACGAACGCGAGGAAGAAGACGATCGCCTTCGGATTGAGCAGATTCACCCAGAAGCCGCGACGGAACATCGGCCACGCACCCTCGCGCTGCCTCTCGACGAGCTCTCCAGCGTCGTCTGAGACCGGACGGACGAGGATCAGCCGCACGCCGAGGAAGACCAGATAGGCGGCTCCCAGGTAGCGGATCGCCTCGAACAGCGGTGGGACGCGGGCGACGAGCAGCCCTACGCCTGCCGCCACGATCGCGACGTGCACCACCAGGGCGAGCTGTTGTCCGAGGATCCCCCAGATCGAACGACGCCATCCCTCCTTGAGCGCATTGCTCATGGTGTTGATCGCCCCCGCACCCGGGGTCAGGCTGATCACGGCGCACGCGGCGAGGAGGGAGAGCCAGATGGTCCACGTCACCAGCACAGTGTAAGGACCCTGACCGATGTCGGTGGTGGTCCGTACGTTCGAATCCGAGAGGAGAAGACATGACCCCTATCGACCGCCGCACCACCGACGGGCTCCCCGCCATCCGCTGGGCTGCGCCGTCGCTCGCATCGACACGGGAGTCCCTGCACCCGGCAGGAGAACGTCTCTGGCGGGTCGTCGACCAGAGGGGCGTCATCCGCGGCCACCTGCGTCTCATCCCCGATCCTCTGGGCGTTCGCTACCGCGCCGAGCACCTCCACCTTCCGACCAGGACGTTCCGTCTCGTCGGCGACTTCTGGCGCGCCGACGACGCCGTCGCCGCGCTGCGGTGAGGCCCCCTCAACCTCCAAGGCCACTCTCATGAGCCTCGCCGTCGTCTTGCCACCGCGGGTTTCCGCGCTCCGCGTCCTTCGCCGCGTGGAGCGCCGCGAACCTCCGAGGTGCCCCCGGCAGGATTCGAACCTGCGACCGGCGGATTAGAAGGCCGCTGCTCTATCCAGCTGAGCTACGAGGGCGCTGTCCACAAGGATATCCCGAACAGTGCCCCGCTCACCGCCGGCCATAGGATGGGCACATGGTTTCTGCGTCCGAGAACGACCGGCTCGTCTGGATCGACTGCGAGATGACGGGACTCGACCTCGGGGTCGACGAACTGGTCGAGATCGCCGTGGTGATCACCGACTTCGAGCTCAGACCACTCGATCCGGGCTTGCAGATCGTCATCGCCCCAGGAACCGCGGCCCTGGAGAACATGGGCGAGTTCGTCACCGAGATGCACCGGACGTCAGGACTCCTGGACGAGATCCCGAGCGGGGTCCCGCTCGCCGAGGCGCAGGCGCGCACCATGGAGTACATCCGCCGCTTCGTCCCCCAGGAGCGAAAGGCGCCCCTGGCCGGCAACACGATCGGCACCGATCGGATGTTCCTCGCAAAGTACATGCCCGAGGTCGACAGATACCTCCACTACCGCAATGTGGACGTCTCGAGCATCAAGGAGCTCTCCCGGCGATGGTATCCACGCGTCTTCTTCCAGGCCCCGCCGAAGGACGGCGGTCATCGCGCCCTCGCCGACATCCTCGAGTCCATTCGCGAGCTGCGCTACTACCGGCGCGCGATCTTCGTGGCCGAGCCCGGCCCGAGCAGCGACGAGGCCAAGACACACGCGGACTCCATCGTTTCGGAGTTCACCCCGAACCTGTAATAGACTGTCCTGGTTGCCCGCTCCGGCGAGCACATGGTGGGTATAGCTCAGTTGGTAGAGCACCTGGTTGTGGTCCAGGGGGCCGCGGGTTCAAGTCCCGTTACTCACCCCAAGCAACCACCGCATTGACGGTGGCTTCGTACGAGGCCCTTCTCACGCTGTTCGTGACGCATACGAAGGACATCACCGTCGTGCGCGACCGACTCCCGCCGGGAACAGCTGGGGCGGGATCGGCTGTCGCTGATCTGCGCGAGCGGCGCCGCTCGCGCACCGCGCGCTCGGTAGCATCGGGTTATGCCGTCTTTCGTCCGCCTCGCCACCGAGGCCGACCTCGGCCACCTCGCCGAGATCGAGCGGGCGGCCGACCGAGCCTTCGCCCCGCTGTTCGGGGACGTCGACTGGGGCGAGCCGCCATCCGGGCACGATCGCGCCGCGGAGGAAGGCTTCATCCTCGTCGTCACAGAGGACGAGGATGGCGTCCCCGTGGGCTTCGTCCACGTCCTCGAGCCCATGCTCGACGCAGGCCGCCTCGCGCATCTCGAACAGCTCTCGGTCCATCCCAACCACGCCCGCCGCGGACACGGCAGGGAGCTCGTCGATGCGGCGCTCGATGAGGCGGCCGACCGCGGGCACGAGACGGTTTCCTTGCGCACCTATCAGGAGGTTCCCTGGAACGCGCCGTTCTACCGTTCTCTCGGCTTCGCCGAGGAGCAGAGTCCCGACGACACATTCCACCGCGGCCTCGTCACCGCGGAGACGGAACTCGGCCTCGACCGCTGGGGGCCCCGGGTGCATATGTCCATCAGGGTCGCCGCGCTGGAGATGACGACCGAGGACTTCGAGGAGCTCGTCGTCGACGAGCTCGACCGTCTTCCCGACGACATGGTCGACGGGCTCGACAACGTCGTCTTCGTCGTCGAGGACCGCCCGGAAGACGGCAGCCTCGATCTCCTGGGCCTCTACGACGGTCTCGCGGTCACGGAACGAGGGAACTACGGCATGGGCGAGCTTCCGGATCGCATCATCCTCTACCGCGAGCCCCATCTCGCGCAGTGCACGACGGAGGATGCCCTCCGAGACGAGGTGCACACGACCCTGGTGCACGAGATCGCCCACTATTACGGCATCGACGACAGGCAACTCCACGAGATGGGCTGGGCATGAGCGCGCCTCTCCTTGTTCCCGAGACCGGCGAGGCCGCCCAGACGCAGGGCTCGCCGGCGCGTCCCTGGCAGCTCGTCGTCTGGGACGATCCGGTGAACCTCATGACCTACGTGGCAAGGGTCTTCCGCACCTATTTCGGGTACCCGCAGGATCTGGCGACCAGCCTGATGCTCGCCGTGCACACCGAAGGTCACGCGGTGGTCGCCACGGGGCCGCGTGAGACCATGGAGGTCCACGCCCAGGCGATGCACGACTACGGGCTCTGGGCGACCGTCCGCCAGAGCGACGACTGACCGGATCGGAAAGAGTCCCCCATGAACGACCGCCTCGTGCTCCTCCCCCTCGCCCGGATCGAGGGGCGCCATCTCGCCGACCTCGTCGACCAGTTCCTGGAACTGCTCACCGACACCGAGCTCGGGCCGCATGCCGACCCGGGGCTCCGGCGGCTGACACCCGATGTCTATCCGGACGACGCGGAGGCGTCCGCCGAGTTCGCGGAGGCGACGGCCGACGACCTCCTGGACCGCCGGGCGGCCGACGCCCGCGTCGTGCGCGCAGGCCTGCGCCGCTTCGTCGACGGCGCCGGAGACGACGCCGATCCCATCGACGCCGTGATCGCCGAGGCGGACCTGGACGCCTGGCTGCGCACGCTCGCCGCGCTCCGGCTCGTCATCGCCTCCCGGCTCGGGATCGAGACGGACGCGGATCACGACCGCGAGGATCCCCGGTTCGGGGTCTACGACTGGCTCGGCTACCGGCTGGACGGGCTCGTCGAGGCCGCCGAGGCCCGCGAGACGCCCGCCTGAGGAGAGACCACTCCCGCTGTCGGCGTCGACGCCCCGGGTCGCCCGGTGCCCCACGGCGCAACGCGACGTGGCTGCGTCCGCTACGGGATCCGAACCAGGAGCGTGGCCAGCTCCAGCGGCCGGTCACGGTGCAGGTGGCTCTCCTCCTGTCGCGCCCAGCGTTCCCAGTGCGGGCGGAACGTATCGCCGTCACGTGCCAGCGCCCGCGCCTTCCGGCTGGGCTCCGGAGACTCCACCCACACCCGCACGTCGGCGAGGCGGGCGGAGCGACGGGTGAGGATCCCGCAGCCCTCCACGACCACTCCCCTCGCGGGGTCAACGGCGTAGCTCTCGGCGTATGCCCCCGCCGTCCAGTCGTAGCGCTGCCAGGTGCCCAGGAGGCCACGTCCGTGCGGGCGGAGCACGCGCTCATAGGCGTAATCTGCTCCCTGCGCGAGGCCGTCCCAGCCCGGATAGACCGAATCCAGGGCGATCGACTGCACGTCTGTCGTCAGGGGCCAGTTCACCGCGAGCAGCCGAGCGAGGCTCGTCTTCCCCGCGCCGCTGCGACCGTCGATGAGGACGACGGGATTCGACGCGGCGACGGCACGGACCGCGGCACGCAGACGTTCGACGCCGTCGCGGAGCGCTTCGGCGACAGGATCGTCACTTCTTGAGGACACGGATGATGCGCGAGATCGCCCGACCGGCGACCCAGACGAAAGGGATCGCCACCGCGAGCAGGGAGACGAAGTTCGGCTCGAAGCGGAGACCCTCCTCCCGCTTCACATACACGCCGAGAGGGATGGCCACACCGCCGCCCCCGCCCCCGCTGGCGTTGCCGGGGGCATCGGACGCGTCGAAGTCGCCTCCGCCGAACCCGGACATCGTGAGCGCAACCGGCGTGAACTGCGCTCCGTCGACCTCCATGGTCTCCCCATAGGCGCTCTTCACGCCGAGCGATGCGGCGTTCTTACCCAGCTCCAGTGCGATGTGCGGCATTCCCCCACGCTAGCCCACCACACCGGTCGACGTCATTCGAGGCCACGGTCCCTCGGGAGTGGCGCACCGCGCCCCTCGCCCGCAGCGAGGTGACGTGCCCGCGTGATCATCGCCGAGCCGAAGCGTGCGCGCGCGTCATCGACCGCCCCCTCCACACGCCGCCAGTCGGCGTCGTCGTCCCAGAGGGCGATTCCGGAACCGGCCTGACCCAGCCGCTCGGCGCGCACGCCGATCAGCCGCACGGGATCGCGGCGTTCGATCCCGTCGAACAGGGAACGCGCCACCTCTCCGATGCGGTGTCCGACCGAGGTCGGCTCGGTGAGTGCCTGCGAGCGGGTGATCGTCGTGAAATCGGCGAACCGGACCTTGATGGCCACTCCCCCGGCCTCCCATTCCGCCTTCCGGAGACGAGCGGCCACGCGGTCGGCAAGGCGCAGCAGCTCGGACCGCAGCTCCTCACGATCGACCACGTCCACGCCGAACGTCTCCTCGTGCCCGACGCTCTTCTCCATTCGCGTCGTCTGCACGGCACGCGGATCCCGCCCCTCCGCGAGGTCACGGAGTCGGGTCCCGAGAGCGCCGCCCACCGCACGCTCCAACGAGGACTCCGGTGCCGTTCGGATGTCCCGGATCAGCCGGATCCCCCGTGATTCGAGCGCCTCGGCCGCTTTGGGTCCCACACCCCACATCGCGCGCACCGGCCGGTCAGAGAGGAAGTCCCGGGTGGAGGGCTCGGAGACGACGAGCAGGCCGTCCGGCTTCGCGATGGTCGACGCCATCTTCGCCACGTGCTTGGTGGCCGCAGCGCCCACGCTGCAGGTGATGCCCACCTCCTCGACGACACGACGCCGGATCAGCCGCGCGACCTCGGCCGGGCTGCCCCAGAGCCGGCGGACCCCCCGCACGTCGAGGAACGCCTCATCGATCGACAGCGGCTCGACCAGTGGAGTGATCGACTCGAAGATCGCCATGACACGCCGCGACACCTTCTGATAGCGACGGAAGTCCGGCGGCACGATCCGCGCGGCGGGGCACAGCCGAAGCGCCTGCGATACCGGCATCGCCGACCGCACACCGAACCGCCGCGCCTCGTAGGAGGCGCTTGAGACCACTGACCTGCCATCGGGCGAGCCGATGATCAGCGGGAGCCCACGCAACGACGGGTCATGCAGCACCTCGACAGCCGCGTAGAACGCGTCCATGTCGACGTGCAGGATCCCCGCCCCCGTGTCGTCGGCATCGTCGCCCGAGACGATGCGCCCTGATCCGTCGCCGCGTCCCATGACTCGATTGTCCTCCAGGCCGCGGACATCCGGAACACGGTCACAAGCCGGCGGAGGCCCGCTCCAGGACCAGCTCGCGCACACGCGCGGCGTCGGCCTGGCCCTTCATCGCCTTCATCACGGCACCGATGATCGCGCCCGCTGCCTGCACCTTGCCGTCCTGGATCTTCGCCAGCACGTCCGGCTGCGCGGCCAGGGCGTCGTCGATCGCGGCGATGAGCGCGCCGTCATCGGAAACGACGGCGAGACCCCGCGCGTCGACGACCTCCTGCGGAGCACCCTCGCCGGCGATGACCCCGTCCAGCACCTGACGGGCGAGCTTGTCGGTGAGCGTACCCGCGTCGACGAGCCCCTGGAGCGCCGCGACGTTCCGAGGGGTGATGAGCTCCGCAGGCTCGCGCTCCTGCAGGTTCGCGATCCGGATGATCTCGCCCGTCCACCATTTGCGGGCGGCGGCGGGCGTCGTGCCGGCGGCGATGGTCGCGGCCACCTCCTCGACCACGCCGTTGTTCGTCACGTCCTGAAACTCCTGGTCGCTGAAACCCCACTCCGCCTTCAGACGGCGGCGACGGGCCACCGGCTGCTCGGGCAGGGCTGAGCGCAGTTCCTCGACAAGCTCGCGCGGCGGCTGCACGGGCAGCAGGTCCGGCTCGGGGAAGTAACGATAGTCGTCGGCGTCCGACTTGGGCCGGCCGGGCGAGGTGGTCCCCGTGTCCTCGTGCCAGTGTCGCGTCTCCTGCGTGACCGTCCCTCCGTCAGCGAGGATCTGCGCCTGACGCTGGATCTCGTACCGTACCGCACGCTCGACCGAGCGCATCGAGTTGACGTTCTTCGTCTCGGTGCGGGTGCCGAGTCTCTCCTGCCCCCGCGGGCGGAGGGAGACGTTCGCGTCGCAGCGGAGGTTCCCGCGCTCCAGCCGAGCCTCGGAGATACCCAACGCGCGCACGATGTCGCGGATGGCGGCGACGTACGCCTTCGCGTATTCGGGAGCACGCCCCTCGGCGCCGAAGATCGGCTTCGTCACGATCTCGACGAGGGGCACCCCTGCGCGGTTGTAGTCGACGAGCGAGTATTCCGCGCCCTGGATGCGTCCCGTGGCACCGCCCATGTGTGTGAGCTTTCCGGCGTCCTCCTCCATGTGTGCGCGCTCGATCGGGATCGTCACCAGCGTGCCGTCCTCGAGCTCGACCTCGACCGATCCCTCGAAGGCGATCGGCTCGTCGTACTGAGAGATCTGGTAGTTCTTCCCGAGGTCCGGATAGAAGTAGTTCTTCCGCGCGAACCGGCTCGACGACGCAATCGAGCAGCCGAGCGCCAGGCCGAGGCTGATCGAGGAGCGCACAGCCTCGGCGTTGACGACCGGGAGGGCGCCGGGGAGCCCGAGGTCGACCGGGGCGATGAGCGTGTTCGGCGCCGCGCCATGAAACTCCTCGTGCGCGGGGTTCGGCGCATCCGAGAACATCTTCGTGCGGGTGTTCAGCTCGACGTGCACCTCGAATCCGAGCACGGGCTCGAACATCTCGACAGCCTTGTCGAAGTCCATCAGTTTCGCGGCGGCCATCAGCCCTTCCCTCCTGCGAGCTCGGGGGCCCGGTCCAGCAGCGGAGCACCCCAGGAATCGATCAGCGCCGCCTCGAGCGCCGCACCCACCCGATACAGACGAGCGTCCTCCCGCGCCGGGGCGAGGAACTGGATCCCGACCGGGAGCCCGTCCTCCGCCGCGAGGCCGGAGGGGATGGAGATCCCCGGCACGCCGGCGAGGTTCGCCGGGATCGTGGTCAGGTCGTTGAGGTACATCTGCAGCGGGTCGCCGACCTTCTCCCCCAGCCGGAACGCCGTGGTGGGCGCCGAAGGCGTGGCGATGACGTCGACGCCGTCGAACGCGGCGGAGAAGTCCTGCTGGATGAGCGTGCGCACCTTCTGCGCGCTGCCGTAATAGGCGTCGTAGTACCCGGCGGACAGCGCGTAGGTGCCGAGGATGATCCGACGCTTCACCTCTGCGCCGAACCCTGCCTCACGCGTCGCGGACATCACGTCCTCCACGGTCGGGCTTCCGTCCGGGGTCACCCGGAGTCCGAACCGGACGGAGTCGAACTTCGCGAGGTTGCTCGACGCCTCGGCGGGAAGGATCAGGTAGTACGCCGCGACGCCGTACTCGAAGTGCGGCGCGGAGATCTCCACGATCTCCGCGCCCTGCGCCTCCATGAGCGCAAGAGCGTCGCGGAACGACGCCGCGACGCCGGACTGGAACCCCGAGTCGGGGAGCTCGCGGATCACGCCGACTCGAAGCCCCCGGAGCACCTCACCGGTAGCGCCCTCGCGCGCGGCGGCGGCGAAGGACGGCCAGGCATCCGGAAGCGACGTGGAGTCGCGCGGGTCGTGCCCGCCGATCACGTCGTGCAGGAGACCGGCATCGAGCACCGTGCGGGTCACGGGACCGACCTGGTCGAGGCTGGACGCCAGAGCGATCGCACCGTAGCGGCTGACGCCGCCGTAGGTCGGCTTGACGCCCACCGTGCCGGTGACGTGTGCAGGCTGACGGATGGACCCTCCCGTGTCGGACCCCAGAGCGAGCGGCGCCTCGAACGCGGCCACCGCCGCCGCCGAGCCGCCGCCGGAACCGCCGGGGATCCGGTCGAGATCCCAGGGGTTGTGCGTGGGACCGTAGGCCGAGTGCTCGGTCGAGGAGCCCATCGCGAACTCGTCCATGTTCGTCTTGCCGAGCGGGATGAGACCTGCGTCGCGCGAGCGGGCGACGACCGTCGCATCGAACGGCGAGAGGTATCCCTCGAGGATCCTCGATCCGCTCGTGGAGGGCTGATCGGTGGTCACCAGGACGTCCTTGATCGCCAGCGGGACGCCTGCGACCGGGCCGAGCTCATCGCCCGCCGCACGGCGACGGTCGACCTCGGCGGCCGCGTCCAGCGCGCGCTCGTTGACGTGGAGGAACGCATGCACGTCGCCGTCGACGGCCGCGATGCGGTCCAGATGCGCCTGCGTCGCCTCGACACTGGAGACGTCGCCTGCGGCGATCCTCTCGCCGAGCTCGGCGGCGGTCCAGCGGACGATGTCGCTCATGGCCCCGCGCTCGCTCACTGCTCCTCCCCCAGGATCGCGGTGACGCGGAAGCGGTCGTCCGCGGCGTCAGGCGCATTCTGCAGCACCTGCTCGATCGTGAGCGTCTGTCCGACCTCGTCGGGGCGGAGGATGTTGCTCAGCGCGATCGGGTGGCTCGTGGCGGCGACATCGGGGGTCGCCACCTCGGCGACCTTCGCGATGTTGTCGACGATGGCGTCGAGCTGACCGGTCAGCTGCGACACCTCGTCATCGTCGAGTCGGATGCGCGCGAGCACGCCGAGATGGCGCACGAGATCAGGGGTGATTTCAGACACCGCTCCAGTCTATGAGAGCCCGTGCCCGTTCCGACGCCGCCACAATTAGGCTGGCCCTATGACGACGTTCGTTCCGCCGCGCCCCTGGACCACCAGCTACGCGGACGGCGTCCCGGAGGATCTCACTCCCGTCGACGGGTCGCTGGTCGACATCGTGGCCGCTTCCGCCCGCGACTACCCCGACGCGCCCGCATTGCAGTTCTTCGGTCGGGAAACGACCTACGCCGAGCTGCAGAACGCGATCGACCGCGCTGCGGCAGGACTCCGTGAGCTCGGCGTCGGCCCCGGCGACCCGGTCGCGATCGTCCTTCCGAACTGCCCGCAGCATATCGTCGCGTTCTACGCGGTGCTGCGGCTCGGGGCCGTCGTCGTCGAGCACAACCCGCTGTACACGCCCCGAGAGCTGCGCAAGCAGTTCGAGGACCACGGTGCGAAGCACGCGATCGTCTGGAACAAGGTCGTCGCGACCGTGCAGGGCTTTCCCGAGGATCTCACCGTGCAGACCCTCGTCTCGGTCGACGTCACCCGGGCGATGCCCGCGCTGACTCGTCTCGCCCTCCGTCTACCGGTCGCGAAGGCGCGCGAGTCGCGGGACGCGCTCACCGCGCCGGTTCGGGGCACCGTGGTCTGGGAGTCTCTCCTGGCCTCCGCGCCCCTGCCGTCGTCCCACCCGCGACCGACCACCGACGACCTCGCCATCATCCAGTACACCTCCGGCACCACGGGCACGCCGAAGGGGGCGTCGCTCACACATCGCAACCTCCTCGCCAACGCCGCCCAGGCACAGGCATGGGTTCCGTCGATCGAGCGGGGCAACGGCTGCGTCGTGTACGCCGTGCTGCCGATGTTCCACGCTTACGGGCTCACTCTCTGCCTGACCTTCGCGATGTCGATGGGCGCCCGTCTCGTGCTGTTCCCGAAGTTCGATCCGGACCTCGTGCTCGAGGCCGCCAAGAAACACCCCGCGACCTTTCTCCCGCTCGTGCCGCCGATCGCCGAGCGCCTGCTGCGCGCAGCACGGGAGAAGGGCGTCTCGCTGGCCGGGACCGAGATCGCGATCTCCGGTGCGATGGCGCTGCCGCACGAGCTGGTCGTGCCCTTCGAGGCCGCCTCGGGCGGGTATCTCGTCGAAGGGTACGGTCTCAGCGAGTGCTCACCCGTCCTGATGGCCAATCCGGTCGCCGAGAACCGCGTCCCCGGCACGGTCGGCCTGCCGCTGCCCGGCACCGAGTGTCGCGTGGTCGATCCCGAGGACCCGACGCGCGACGTCGAGCCAGGAGCGCCTGGTGAGCTGATCGTCCGAGGGCCGCAGGTGTTCTCCGGCTACTACGGCAAGCCCGAGGAGACGGAGGCCGTGTTCGTGGACGGCTGGTTCCGCACCGGAGACATCGTGACCGTCGATGACAGAGGCTTCGTCCGCATCGTGGATCGGATCAAGGAACTCATCATCACGGGCGGCTTCAACGTCGCGCCGACCGAGGTCGAGGGCGCTCTCCGCCAGCATCCCGACGTGAGCGACGCCGCCGTCGTGGGGCTCCCCAGCGATCACTCCGGCGAGGAGGTCGTCGCGGCGATCGTCGTCGACGGCGAGAAGGACGTCGACGTCGAGGCGATCCGGGAGTTCGTCCGCGGCATCCTCACGCCGTACAAGGTCCCGCGGCGGATCTTCGTGGTCGACGAGCTCCCCACGTCCCTCATTGGCAAGGTGCTGCGCCGCCAGGTGCGCGACCGTCTCCTCGCCCTCACCTCCGGTTCCTGAGCGCCGGCCGCGCTCCCAGGCGCTACGGTTGGGAAGTGGCACCAGAAGACGCAGTGACGACCGACACCCCCGACGAGACCGACGCGGCCCCCGGATTCGACCGGCTCGGCATCACCGGCCCTGTCCTGAAAGCCATCCTCGACCTGGGCTACGAGACGCCGTCGCCGATCCAGGCGGCGACCATTCCCCTGCTGCTCGCCGGCCGCGACGTGCTGGGCATGGCCCAGACCGGCACCGGAAAGACCGCGGCCTTCGCCCTGCCCGTGCTGGAGCAGATCGACCTGTCCCAGAAGCTCCCGCAGGCGCTCGTCCTCGCCCCCACCCGCGAGCTCGCGCTGCAGGTCTGCGAGGCGTTCGAGTCCTATGCGTCGCGGATGAAGGGCGTGCACGTCCTGCCCGTCTATGGAGGCCAGGGCTACGGAGTGCAGCTGTCTGCCCTCCGACGCGGCGTGCACGTCGTCGTCGGAACCCCCGGGCGCATCATGGACCATCTCGCCAAGGGCACGCTCGACCTGTCCGACCTCAAGCATCTCGTGCTCGACGAGGCCGACGAGATGCTGAAGATGGGGTTCGCCGAAGACGTCGAGCAGATTCTCGCGCAGACGCCGGACGACAAGCAGGTCGCCCTGTTCTCGGCGACCATGCCCGCGCAGATCCGTCGGCTCGCCCAGCAGTATCTGCACGATCCCGAGGAGGTCTCGATCAAGGCGAGGACCGCCACCAACGCGAACATCTCCCAGCGGTACCTCGTGGTCTCCTACGCGCAGAAGGTGGACGCCCTCACCCGCATCCTCGAAGTGGAGAACTTCGACGGGATGATCGTGTTCGTCCGCACCAAGAACGAGACCGAGACCCTGGCCGAGAAGCTGAGGGCCCGAGGATACTCCGCCGCCGCGATCAACGGCGACGTCCCGCAGGTGCAGCGCGAGCGCACCGTCGGACACCTCAAGGACGGCAAGCTCGACATCCTCGTCGCCACCGATGTCGCCGCACGCGGGCTGGACGTCGAGCGAATCAGCCACGTCGTCAACTTCGACATCCCCACCGACACCGAGTCTTATGTGCACCGGATCGGCCGTACGGGCCGGGCCGGCCGGACCGGCGACGCGATCAGCTTCATCACGCCGCGCGAGCGCTACCTCCTCACCCACATCGAGAAGGCGACCAGGCAGCAGCCGACACAGATGCAACTGCCCACGACAGAGGACGTGAACAGCACCCGCCTCGCGCGATTCGACGACGCGATCACCGCCGCGCTGGAGGAGACGACGCGGATCGAGGGCTTCCGCGACATCATCGCGCATTACGTCCGGCACCATGACGTGCCGGAGGCCGACGTGGCCGCCGCGCTCGCCGTCGTCGCCCAGGGTGAGACCCCGCTCCTGCTCGACCCGGCGAACGATCCGCTGTCCGCAGCGCTCGCCGCCGACAACCGGCCCGCACGTCAGGGCAAGGAACGGTCTCCGCGGAACGAGCGCCGAGGCAGATCGGACTATGCGCCATACCGGATCGAGGTCGGCCGACGTCATCGGGTCGAGCCGCGGCAGATCGTCGGAGCCCTCGCGAACGAGGGCGGGCTCGGCCGTGACGACTTCGGCGCGATCACCATCCGCCCTGACTTCTCGATCGTCGAGCTCCCCGCCGACCTCGCCCCCGCGGTGCTGGAGCGTCTGCGCGACACCCGGATCTCCGGACGCCCGATCGAGATCCGCCCCGACGAGGGTCGTCCTGGCGGACGCGCTCGTTCGCGCGACGGCCGCACCTCGAGCGCCCCTCGCCGCGACGCTCCCGGCCGCGACCGGAACGATGCACCGAGCCGCGACCGGAAGGACGACCGGCCGCCGCGCAAGCCACGCCACAAGGGTTGACCGGCGAGGGCGGCCGACCGCCACGTCGGTTCGCCCGCCTGCTCAGTCGAGTGCGCTGGGGCCTTGCGTCACGAGGAGGTGGAACTGTATGGCATCGAGGATCCGGATCCCGAGCTCTTCCGCCTTCGCCAGCTTGGAGCCCGCGCCGGGACCAGCGGCGACGAAGTCGGTCTTCTTCGACACACTGGACGCCGCCTTGCCGCCTGCTCTGATGATCGCTTCCTGCGCGCCTTCCCGCGTATAGCCGTCCAGGGAGCCCGTGGCGACGACCGTGAGCCCGTCGAGCACTCCCCCTGCCGCGTCGGCAGCACCCGGGCCGGGATGACCGGGCGTGGACCATTGCACACCGGCCTCAGCCCATCGCCGGACGATCTCCTGATGCCAGTCCACCGCGAACCATTCGAGCAGCGAATCGGCGATGATCCCGCCCACGCCCTCGACGGCGGCGAGCTCCTCGCGTGACGCCGCGCGAATGGCGTCCAGCGAGCCGAACCACTGCGCCAGCGCACGGGCTGCGACAGGACCGACGTGACGGATGTTCAACGCCACCAGCAGCCGATAGAGCTCTTTGGTCTTCGCCTTCTCGAGCTCGGCCAGCAGCGTCTGTGCCTGGGTGGACGGCTGCGGGCCCTCGAGCCCGGCCTTGCGCTCCGCCGGCGTCGGATTGCGACGGAACGGCGAGCGGGTCTTCACCTGACCGTCCTCGTCCTCCTTGGGAAGCCCGGTCTCCGCGTCTCTGACCACCGCCTCGATCGGCACGAGCTGCTCAAGCGTCAGCTCGAACAGGCCCGCCTCTGTGACGAGAGGCGGCACCGCAGGGAAGGTCGGCTGGGTCAGCGCGGCCGCTGTCACCTCACCGAGCGCCTCGATGTCGAGCGCTCCGCGCGACCCGATGTGCTCGACGCGTCCTCGCACCTGGGCGGGGCAGGACCGGGCGTTCGGGCAACGCAGGTCGATGTCGCCCTCCTTCATCGGACGCAAAGGGGTCCCGCACTCGGGACAGCTCTCCGGCATGACGAACTCCCGCTCGGTGCCGTCTCGCCGGTCGACGACCGGCCCCAGCACTTCGGGGATGACATCGCCCGCCTTGCGGAGCACGACGGTGTCGCCGATGAGCACGCCCTTCGCCTTGACCACGTCCTTGTTGTGCAGGGTCGCCTGACGCACCACGCTCCCGGCCACGTGCGCCGGCGCCATGACGGCGAACGGGGTGGCGCGGCCGGTACGACCCACGGAGACCACGATGTCGAGGAGCGTGGTCTGCACCTCCTCCGGGGGGTACTTGTAGGCGATGGCCCACCTCGGCGCACGGCTCGTCGCACCGAGCTCATCATGCAGAGCCAGCTCATCGACCTTGACGACGATGCCGTCGAGCTCATGCTCGATGTCGTGGCGATGCTCGCCGAACTGCTCGACGAACGCCACCACCTCGTCGGTCGTCCTGCACACGCGCGCATGCGGGCTCGTCGGCAGGCCCCAGCCGGCGAGCAGCTCGTACACCTCGCTCTGCGCCGCGACCGGCGGATCCGGCCATGCACCGATCCCGTGCACATAGAGCGCCAAGGAATCAACGCGCAGGAGCCCCGCCTCGTGCTCGAGCCCCTCCTTCTTGTCGAGTTGCTGTCTGAGGCCGCCGCTGGCGGCGTTTCGCGGATTGGCGAACGAGGGGAACCGGCGCGCGGCGGCCGCCTTCGCCTTCTCTTCATCGAAGGGCCTCTTCGCGCCGGTGCGTGCCTCCCAGCGGGCGAACGCGTCAGCGTAGGCCTGCTCGCGGAAGGCAGCCTGAGCGGCGTTCAGCCGTTCGAAGGCGGCGACGGGAATGAACACCTCGCCGCGCACCTCGACGAGGGAAGGGTGCCCGGTTCCCGTCAGGCTGGCCGGGATGCCGGCGATACGCAGGGCGTTCTCGGTGACGATCTCGCCGACCCGTCCGTCACCGCGGGTCGCCGCGGAGGTGAGGACGCCGTGCTCGTAGCGCAGGCTGATCGCGAGCCCGTCGATCTTCAGCTCGGTGAGCCAGGCGACGTCGCGCCCCGCGGCCGCACGCGTCTTCGCCGTCCACTCCCGCAGCTCGTCGACGGAGAAGACGTTGTCGAGGCTCAGCATCCTTTCCGCATGCTCGATCGTCGCCAGCTCGGTACCTTCGGCCGCGCCGACCATCTGCGTCGGCGAGTCCTGACCTTGAAGCTCGGGGCGCAGCCGCTCCAATTCCTCGAGACGACGCATCCAGGCGTCATAGGTGGCGTCGTCGACGAGCGACGTGTCACGCCCGTAGTACGCGTCCTTCGCTTCGAGGATGCGGGTGGTCAGCTCGTCGGCCTCGGCTCGCGCGGCGTCCAGCGGGATCTCGTTCTCTGGCACCTCGCAATTCTATGAGCGGGCACCGACATCTCCCGCGCCCGTAGGTTCCGCGGGCTCGGCACGGCGATATCGGCGGTGATGGCCGAAGGAGCCGCCAACACCGCGCCTTCGCGGAGGCGAACCGCTCAGACCTGGACGGGGGCCGCGGACACCGTACGGTCGATCGTGAACTGACCGAGCACACGTGTCCCGACGTAGAGCACGGCGCTCTGACCGGGAGCGACGCCGTCCAGCGGCACCTCCGGCACGACGCGGACCTCGCCCGGCGTCACGAACGCCCGGGCGGGGACGGGATCGGCGTGCGCACGGATCTGGACTTCGCAGGCGAGCTCGGCATCAAGCGGGGCCGCTCCTGCCCAGGTCACGCGGGAGCCTGCGATCTCCGCGATCGCGAGAGCCTCCTTCGGGCCGACGACGACGATGTTGGAGACGGGCCGTACCTCCAGCACGAACCGCGGCTTGCCGTCATCCGCGGGGATGCCGAGACGAAGACCGCGGCGCTGGCCCACGGTGAAGGCGTGCGCTCCCTCGTGCGACCCGACCACGGCGCCCGAGCGATCGACGATGTCGCCCTGCTCGGCGCCCACCTTCTCGGCCAGCCAGCCCCGGGTATCGCCATCGGGGATGAAACAGATGTCATGGCTGTCCGGCTTCTGCGCCACGCTCAGTCCCCGGGCAGCCGCCTCCGCGCGCACCAGCGCCTTCGACGGCGTCGCTCCAAGGGGGAAGTACGTGTGGGCGAGCTGGTCTGCGTCAAGGACGCCGAGGACATAGGACTGGTCCTTCGCCGCGTCCGATGCCCGGTGGAGCTCGAGCCCCTCCGGCCCGTCGACGAGCGTGGCGTAGTGCCCGGTGCAGACCGCGTCGAAGCCGAGCTCGATCGCGCGCTCCAGGAGCGCGGCGAACTTGATCTTCTCGTTGCAGCGGAGGCAAGGGTTCGGCGTGCGCCCAGCCCGGTACTCGGACACGAAGTCCTCGATCACTTCCTCGCGGAACCGCTCGGAGAAGTCCCAGACATAGAAGGGGATGCCCAGGAGGTCTGCGGCGCGACGGGCATCCATCGCGTCCTCGATCGTGCAGCAGCCGCGGCTCCCGGTACGGAGGGTCCCGCCCGCTCGCGAGAGGGCGAGGTGCACGCCTACCACCTCATGCCCGGCGTCGACCGCGCGAGCCGCAGCCACGGCCGAGTCCACGCCGCCGCTCATCGCCGCAAGGATCCGCATGGTCCCAGTCTAGGAGCGGCTGGCTGAACGGGCTCCCGAGGCCCGGGCGTAGGCGTCCGCGATCACCGCGAGGACCGCGTCGACGTCCGCCTGGTCCGATCCCCGGCCGAGGGTGAAGCGGATCACGCTGCGCGCCTCGGCGTCGCTGCGTCCCATGGCGCGGACGACATGGGACGGCTCGGCCACACCCGCCTGGCAGGCAGAGCCTGCCGAGGCGGAGATCCCCGCCTGGTCGAGGAGGAACAGGAGGCTCTCGTTCGGGGCTCCGGGGAACAGCAGATGGGCGTTTCCGGGGAGGCGTCCGGCCGAGTCCGGGTCTCCGAGCAGCTCGGCGCCCGGGATCAGAGCGAGGATCCCGTGGGCGAGGCGGTCGCGCAGCCGGCTCACCCGTTCGGCCTCGGCGGCGCGTTCCTCCTCTGCCCGTTCCGCCGCGAGTGCGAGCGCCGCGGCGCCCGCGACGTCCTGAGTCCCCGCACGCAGCCCCCGCTGCTGTCCGCCGCCGTGCAGGATCGGCGCCATCCGCGCCGAGCGCGCCACGACCAGCGCCCCTGTCCCGACCGGCGCACCGAACTTGTGGCCGGCCAGGCTCAGCGCCACGAGGCCGCCACCGGGCGGTGCCTGGCCACGCAGCTCCCGGAAGGAGACGGGCAGATGCCCGAACGCGGCGACGGCGTCCAGATGCAGCGGGACGCCGGAGACCGACGCCGCGCGGGACAGCCGCGACACGTCGTTCCTCGTGCCGACCTCGTTGTTCGCGACGAGCGCGGTCGCGAGCGCCACACCGTCGGCCGTGAGGGCGACCTCGAAGGCCTCGGCATCGATCCGACCGAGCCGGTCGAGAGGAACCGGAAGGATCTGTGCGCCCTGCTCCGCGAGAGCGGCCGCGGTGTCGAGCACGGCATGATGCTCGCCGTCGGGGAGGACGACCGTCGTCCTCCCCGACGTTCGCGAAAGCCAGAGCCCTTGGAGCGCGAGGTTCGCCGACTCCGTCCCGCCGGAGGTGAAGACCACCTCGATCGGGTCGGCGTCCACCACCGCGGCCAGACGCTCTCGCGACTCCTCCAGGAGGCGCCGCGCGGCCTGCCCCGCGCCGTGGGTCGAGGAGGCGTTGCCGATCACCGCGGAGGCACGTAGCCATTCCTGCGCGACGTCCTCACGCAACGGGGTCGTCGCGGCGTGGTCGAGATAATGCACGTCCCCTACTCTCGCACCCCGGACGGGGCCGAGGGCGGTGTCCGCGCCTAGGCTGTTCTCCATGTGCCCGCATGCCACCGCCCCTTCCGACGCACAGGCCGCCGATCGAGCATGCTCGCTGTGCAGCCCGGCGTACGACGACCTCGGCGTCCGGGTGCAGGACGGCGTCGGCACCCTGCGGGTCTGGTCGGTGAACGCCACCGCGATGGAGCTCGTCGTCTTCGACGAGGCGGACGTCGACTGGATCGTCACGGAGCTGCCGCTCTCCCCCCACGGCGACGGAGTGTGGGAGGTCTCGACCCCGCTGCTCGTCCCCGGCGCCCGGTACGCCGTGCGCGTGACGGGCCCGCAGGGCGGAGGGAACTCGTTCGACCCGAAGGCGCTCCTGGTCGAGCCGTACTCGCGAGGACTCGTGCGCGCAGGAAGCGCCGAGGACTGGCGCTCGGTCGTGGTCGACGGGACGTTCGACTGGGGCGGAGTCCCCAAGCCCGCGACGGCCTTCGCCGACACCGTGATCTACGAGGGCCATGTGAAGGGCCTCACCAAACGGCATCCAGACGTCCCCCCGGCGCTGCACGGGACGTATGCCGGCCTCGCCCATCCGGCGATGATCGAGCACCTCTCGTCCCTCGGCGTCACGGCGGTGGAGCTCCTCCCCGTCCACTCCTTCGTCTCCGAGCCCTGGCTGCTGCAGCGTGGCAGGACGAACTACTGGGGGTACAACACCCTGAACTTCTTCACGCCGCATGCCCCGTATGCGACCACCGAGGCACGACGGCGCGGCCCCGATGCGGTGCTCCGCGAGTTCAAGGGCATGGTGAGGCTCCTGCACGAGGCGGGGATCGAGGTCATCCTCGACGTCGTCTTCAACCACACGTCCGAGGGCGGGCCCGACGGCCCGCGGACAGGCCTGCGCGGGATCGACAACGCCCGCTACTACCGGCAGCAGCCCGACGGCTCCTACATCGACACGACCGGCTGCGGCAACACCCTCAACACCGCCGTCGACGCGGCAGGACGCCTGGTCCTCGACTCGCTGCGCTACTGGGCTCAGGAGGTGCAGGTCGACGGCTTCCGCTTCGATCTCGCGGCGTCTCTCGGGCGTGACGCCGTGCACGCCTTCACCTCCGATCATCCGCTCCTCCAGGCGATCCGCACGGATCCGGCGCTCGCAGACGCGAAGCTCATCGCCGAGCCCTGGGACACGGGGTTGGGTGGCTGGCAGACAGGGAACTTCGGCCAGGGCTGGCACGAGTGGAACGACCGTTACCGCGACCGGGTGCGGAACTTCTGGCTGAGCGATATCGACTACGCGCGGAGGGCGGCGACGACGCCAGTCGGGATCGGCGGTTTCGCGACGCGTCTGGCCGGATCCTCGAACACCTTCTCACCCGAGCGGGGACCGCTCGCGAGCGTGAACTTCATCACCGCGCACGACGGGTTCACCCTGCGCGACCTCGTCTCGTACAACGTCAAGCACAACGAGGCCAACGGCGAGGAGAACCGCGACGGCGCGGAGATGAACCGCGCTTTCAACCATGGCGCCGAGGGTCCCACCGACGATCCGGTGATCGAGGCGACGCGCCGGAAGGCGATGCGCAACCTCCTGGGGACGCTTCTCCTCTCCGCCGGCGTCCCGATGCTCACCGCCGGCGACGAGGCCGGCCGCACCCAGGACGGCAACAACAACGCCTACTGTCACGACTCGCCGCTCACCTGGCTCGCCTGGGAGCACGAGGGCTGGCAGCGGGACCTCCGCGACCATGTGTCCGCCCTCACACGCCTGCGTCGGGAGAACCCGGCCCTCCGCCCTGCACGCTATGCGGTCCTGGGTGAAGAGACACCGGGGGCCAGTGAGATGTTCTGGTACGACCAGAACGGCACGTCGATGTCGATCGAGCGCTGGACCGACGCCGCGAACCGGACGCTGCAGTACGTCGCCACGTCCGAGGCGGAGGAGACCCCCAATCGCGTCCTCCTCATGGTCCACGGGACCGAGAGCGCGATCGACGTACGGCTGCCCGAGGTGCACGGGGTGAGCCGCTACGTGTCGCTGTGGTCGAGCGCGGACGAACGACCGAGTGAGGTCGAGACCGTTCACGCCCCCGGCGATGTCATCGTCCTCCCCGGCACGTCGATGAGGCTCTTCCGCGCCGAATGACCTCCCGCCCCGCCGCAGTCGGCGTCGGTGTGCCGTCCCTATCCGGACGACCTCCCGCGCGATAGGTTCGGGGGGTGGCTGCACGATCCGTCTCCCGTCCCACGTCCGAGGCTTTCCGGAGTCCGGCGCGGCTCCCGCTGCGGCCCCTCACGCCCGTTCCCTCCGGCGATGCCCTCACCACGCGCATCCCGCTTGGAGATCCGCGTCCGCTGGCGCCGGGCGGCTTCGCGCCGAAGGCGTTCGAAGGCGAGGCGGTCCCGTTCCGCGTCGTCGCATTCCGCGAGGGGCATGACCTGATCGGCGTGCATCTGCGTCTCCGCTCCCCGGACGGGGACGAGAGCCTGCACCGTCTGTCGGCGCTCGACGACGGCACCGACCGGTGGGAGGTGCTGGTCGCATTCCTCGCTCGCGGGCGCTGGTCGTTCCGATTCGAGGCCTTCGCCGACGAGTACGCGACCTGGGCGCATGCCGCCGATCTCAAGGTCCGCGCCGGCGTGGACGTCCCGGTCATGTGCGCCCTCGGAGGTGCCCTGCTCGGACGAGCCGCGGAAGAGGAGGATCGCCCCCGCACCGAACGCATCTCCTTGCTCGCCGCCGCGGACTCCCTGGTCGCGCCCGGCAGCACAGAGGATGCGGTACTCGCCGTCCTCGGCGACGAACGTGTCCGCTCCGCCCTGCGCGACCGTCCCCTGACCGCGCTGGGATCGGCGACGGGATGGCAGACCCTCCTCGTCGAACGCGAGCGCGCCGGCGTCGGCGCCTGGTACGAGTTCTTCCCCCGTTCCGAGGGAGCCGCCCTCCGCGCCGACGGGTCGATCAGGAGCGGCACCTTCCGCACCGCCGCCGACCGACTCCCCGCCGTCGCGGAGATGGGGTTCGACGTCCTCTATCTCCCGCCGATCCATCCCATCGGACGCACGAACAGGAAGGGGCCGAACAACGCCCTGACCGCCGGCCCCCAGGACCCCGGGTCTCCCTGGGCCGTCGGCGGGCACGAGGGCGGTCACGACGCGATCCATCCCGACCTCGGCACGCTCGAGGACTTCCGCGACTTCGTCGCCGCGGCGAAGGCACTCGGAATCGAGGTCGCACTCGACCTCGCCCTGCAGGCCTCGCCCGACCACCCATGGGTCGCCGCGCATCCGGAGTGGTTCACGACCCTCCCGGACGGCACGATCGCCTACGCGGAGAACCCGCCGAAGAAGTACCAGGACATCTATCCCCTCGACTTCGACGGCGATCTCCCCGGCCTCTCGGCGGAGGTTCTGCGCGTCGTCGAGCACTGGATCGCCCAGGGCGTGCGCATCTTCCGCGTGGACAACCCGCACACCAAACCCCTGCGGTTCTGGGAATGGCTCATCCGGACCGTGAACGATGCGGACCCGGACGTGGTCTTCCTCGCCGAGGCGTTCACCCGCCCCGCCCCGCTCCGCGGACTGGCGGCGGTCGGATTCCAGCAGAGCTACAGCTACTTCACCTGGCGGAACACCAAGGCGGAGCTGGAGGAGTTCCTCGTCTCCGTCGCCCAGGAGACGGCGGACTACCTCCGGCCCAATCTGTTCGTCAACACCCCGGACATCCTCACCGAATACCTGCAGTTCGGCGGCCGCGCCGCATACCGGATCCGTGCTGCGATCGCCGCGACCGCTGCTCCTCTTTACGGCGTGTACGCCGGCTACGAACTCTACGAGAACGTCGCGCGTCCCGGTTCCGAGGAGAACATCGACAACGAGAAGTACGAGTACAAGCTCCGCGACTGGGCGACGGCAGAGGCCTCGGGCGACTCCCTCGCGCCCTACCTGCGGCAGCTCAACGAGATCCGCCGCAGGCATCCGGCTCTCCGGCAGCTGCGGAACCTCCGTGTGCACTGGAGCGACGACGACGCGATCCTCGTCTATTCGAAGCATCTCGACGCAGCGTTCACCGGCACGGGCAGGGACGACACGATCATCGTCGTCGTCAACGTGGACCCCCATTCGGTGCGACAGACGACCGTGCACCTCGACACGCGCGAATGGGGCGTGCAGCCCGGGCAGTCCTATGAGGTCGAGGACCTGCTGACCGGTGCCGTCTGGTCATGGACCGACCACGCTTTCGTGCGGCTCGATGCCTTCACCGAGCCGGTCCACATCCTGCGCGTGAAGGAGCCGGGGCCATGATCACCGTCGAGCCCGTCGTCCTGGAGTCCGTGAGCGCCGGGACACATCATGATCCGCATTCCGTCCTCGGCGCGCATCCGGAAATCGACGACAACGGCCGGCGCACGACCGTGATCCGCGTCCTCCGCCCTCTCGCCACGTCGACGACCGCCCTGCTCGCCGACGGCGGCAGCGTGCCGCTCACCCACGTCGCCGAGGGGGTCTGGGAGGGCGTCGTCCCCGGCGATGCCGACCGCTACCGCATCGCAGCGACCTATGCGGACGGGGCGGAGTGGGTCGCCGCCGACCCCTATCGGCACGAGCCGACACTCGGCGAGCTCGACCTGCACCTCATCGGCGAGGGCAGACACGAGAGACTGTGGGAGGCCTTGGGAGCCCGCGTGCGCGTGCATCAGGGCGAGCCGGGAACCTCGTTCGCCGTCTGGGCTCCGAACGCGCGCGCGGTCCGGGTGGTCGGAGACCACAACGACTGGGACGGTCGTCTGCACGCCATGCGGTCGATGGGCGCGAGCGGAGTCTGGGAGCTCTTCGTCCCCGGCGTCGAGCCCGGCACCAGGTACAAGTACGAGATCCTCACCCGGGCCGGGGAGTGGATCCTCAAGGCCGACCCGATGGCGCGACTCGCGGAGACGCCTCCGGCGACCGCCTCGATCGTCACCCGCTCCGACTACCGGTGGCGCGACGGGGCCTGGATGACACGACGAGCTGCCACGCATGCGGTCGCCCAGCCCCTCTCGGTGTACGAGGTGCACCTCGGCTCCTGGAAACCAGGCCTGGGCTACCGGGCCCTTGCGGACGAGCTCATCGCTCATGTCCACACGACCGGCTTCACGCACGTGGAGTTCATGCCCGTATCCGAGCACCCCTTCGGCGGCTCCTGGGGCTATCAGGTCAGCGGCTATTACGCCCCGACCCACCGGTACGGCGAGCCGGACGACCTCCGCTATCTCATCGACCGTCTCCATCAAGCGGGCATCGGGGTCATCCTGGACTGGGTTCCCGGCCACTTCCCGAAGGACGCCTTCGCCCTCGCGCGTTTCGACGGGGAAGCCGTCTACGAGCACCCTGATCCGCGACGCGGCGAGCACCAGGACTGGGGGACGCTGATCTTCGACTACGGGCGCGCCGAGGTGCGGAACTTCCTCGTCGCGAACGCCCTCTACTGGCTCGAGGAATTCCATGTCGACGGACTGCGCGTGGATGCCGTTGCCTCGATGCTCTATCTGGATTACTCGCGTCGCGACGGCGAATGGGAGCCGAACGTGCACGGCGGTCGAGAGAACCTGGAGGCGATCCGCTTCCTCCAGGAGGTGAACGCCACGGCCTATCGCCGCCACCCCGGGATCCTCATGATCGCCGAGGAGTCCACGAGCTTCCCCGGGGTCACCACGCCGACCGACCACGCCGGACTCGGCTTCGGCTTCAAATGGAACATGGGGTGGATGAACGACTCCCTGGAATACATCCAGCGCGACCCGCTCTACCGTGGCCACCACCAGGGCGAGATGACCTTCTCCTTCGTGTATGCGTTCGGCGAGAACTACATCCTGCCGATCAGCCACGACGAGGTCGTGCACGGCAAAGGCAGTCTCCTCGCCAAGATGCCCGGTGACCACGACCAGAGGCTCGCCACCGTGCGCGCCTACCTGGCGTACATGTGGGGTCACCCAGGCAAAAACCTCCTCTTCATGGGGCAGGAGTTCGGGCAGCTGGCGGAGTGGTCGGAGTCGCGGGGACTCGACTGGTGGCTGCTCGAGCAGCCGTCTCATGCACAGTTGCAGTCCTTCGTCGGCGCGATGAACCGTGCATACCGCGGGAACGCCCCGCTCTGGGAGCGGGACGACGACGGCTCCTCCTTCACTCGCATCGGTGCGCCCGTCTGGGACCCGAGCGTCGTCGCCTTCGTGCGCCGGGACGCGCACGGCGGCCATCTCGCCGTGATCAGCAACTTCGCCGGCGTGACCCAGACCGGCGTCCCCCTCGACCTTCCTCTCGCCGGCGCGTGGAACGAGGTGCTGAACACCGACGCCGGTGAGTTCGGCGGGCACGGTGCGGGGAATCTCGGCCTCGTCTACGCCGCCGACCGCGAGGACGGTTCACCGCAGGCTACCGTCACCCTTCCTGCCCTGTCGACGCTGTGGCTGCGTTACCAGCGGGATCCGCGCCTCCCCGCCCCCGCGCACGGCTGACCGGTCCACCACGGGGTAGGCGCGTGTCGGGTGACGGCGCTCAGCGAGGCCTCAACCCCCGCGACGAGCTTGCCGACGAGGGGCCGGGGCCCCGTCGGCTGCTCGTCGGCGAGCATGTGAGCGAGGCTCCCTCTGTCCACCGACCGCTCGGATGACCCTTCACCGGGTCTCGTGGCTCCGTCAGAACAGGAGCGAGGCGAGTCGCTGGCGCGCCTTGCCGACCCTCGGATCCGCGTCGCCGACCAAGCCGAAGAGCTCGACCAGTCGCTCGCGCACACGTACGCGATCCGCGCCGTCCGCCGCGGCGAAGAGGTCGAGCAGACGCTCGAAGGCATCGGCGACATGCCCGCCGGCGACGTCGAGGTCGGCCACCGCGAACTGAGCGTCCACATCGGACGGCGCGGCTGCGGCCGCGGCACGCGCCGCGTTGAGGTCAAGCTCTTGTGTACGGTGCAGAAGGCGTACCTGGCCGAGTCCTGCCCGCGCCTCCTCGTCTCGTGGGTTCTCTGCGAGCGCCTTCTCGTACGCCGCGATCGCGGCGGCGTAGTCACCGGACTCGATCGCCTCGAAGGCCGCTTGATGCAGCGGCGGGAGCGGCTTCTCCGCGGCCTCGGCCGGATCCTCGACGTCCGCCATCGGAATGACGTCGGTCACGCCGTGCTGCGCCGCGAGCTCGAGAAGCTGCGCGAAGACCTGCCGGACCTGTTCCTCCGGCACCGCACCCGTGAACATCGGCACCGGCTGCCCCTTGATCAGCGCGACCACGAGAGGGATCGACTGAGCACGGAAGCCTTGGGCGAGCTGCGGGTTGGCATCGACATCCACCTTGGCGAGCACGATGCGCCCGGCGTAGTCGGTGACGACCTTCTCGAGCACCGGGCTCAGCTGCTTGCAGGGTCCGCACCACTCCGCCCAGAGGTCGAAGACGACCGGGACCCGGTTCGACAGCTCCAGGAACTCCCCGAAGGTCGCATCGGTCACATCGACGACCAGCGAGTTCGGAGGCGCCGCGTCGCCGGCCGACGCCGACGGAGTTGCCGTCGGCGACGCGGGGCGATTGCGCAGCGAGGAGAGATCGACAGCGCCGCGGAGAGCGGCGGCGGAGATTTCACTCACGGGATGACCTCCACAGAGAGGAGCTGCTGAGAGGCAGCGAGGAGCGTGATCGGTTCTTTGGAGTCGTGGCCGGGAACAGCGAAGAACAGCTGCATGCCGTAAGTGGTCACGAAGCCCTTCGCAGAGGACTCGACCCCGGTGATCGCCTTCGCCGGCGCGTTGTTCGTCAGCCGGATGTCCACGCCCGGCTGCGTGGGCGCCACGTTCTGCACGTCTTTGATCGTGACGGCGACCACCGCGCCGCTCGCGATCGACGAGAGCGCGACCGGCGCGTCATCGGCGGGGACGGCGTCGAAGGTGAGCGCCGAGGTGCTGGCCGCGCCGCTGTCGCTCAACGCCTGGACCAGCTTCGCTCTGACATCCTGCACCGACTTCGCGAAGGTGAGGGCGGCAGCGTCGAACTTCGCGTAAGAAGGACTCTTCTCGCCGTTGTCGATGACGTCGGCGAACTCACCGGCCAGGCTCTCCGGCGCTGTCTCGAGGAAGGGCGAGTCCGGCGGCGCGAGCTTGGCACCGAGCCAGGCCGGCGCCATGTCCGGCAGCTCTGCGGCGGGCAGCATCTCGGAGACGTTGCCGATCTTGTAGTTCGCCCAGGGATCCTCCTGCGTCATCGTGAGGATCAGCGGAGCGACCTTCTTGTCAGCCCCGTGCTGGACGAGCATGAGGGTCGTACGCGGCCAGGCGTCGTACGCCTGGGGCACGAGGATCCGGATTTCGCCGGTGGGGACGGTCGCAGG
Organism: Microbacterium sp. S308A+; assembly: GCF_049800815.1. Taxonomy (NCBI): domain Bacteria; kingdom Bacillati; phylum Actinomycetota; class Actinomycetes; order Micrococcales; family Microbacteriaceae; genus Microbacterium; species Microbacterium sp. S308A+. The sequence goes on from NZ_JBNAFT010000001.1 coordinate 541,231, forward strand.
CAGCGCGTAGTCCGCGACACTCGGGCGGACAGCGTAGGCCGTCGTCCGCTCAGCCAACGCCGTTCCGCTCAGCCGGGTTCCAGCAAGAGCGCTGTCCAGGTTCTTGTCCGCCTCGCCCAGGGTCTCGGACACCCGTTCGAGGATCCTCGCGGCCTGGGCCTCGGTCATCGCGGGCGCTTGCAGGTTCGCGTCCGGCACCGCGCTCGGAGACGAGGTCGGGGACGGCGTGCCCGCCAGCTGCGGCCAGGCGTCGGGAGTGCACCCGCTGAGCAGGATCGCGGAGATGCCGATCGCAGGGAGGACCAGCAGTCCGCGGCGACGGCTGCGTCGACCGATGACGCTGTCCGTCTTCCCCTCGGATACCGGCGGGGCGCTCGTGTCATCCGTGACGGCGCCCTTGCTCCGCGCCGTGCGGCGGTGGGGGACGTCGATCGGCTCGGTCGGCATCGGCGGCGGCCCCTTGCGGCGAGGCCCGCGTCCACGTCGGGAATGACGGACGGCGAGGACGTACAGCACGATGCCGAGGAGTGCGAAAAGCCCGCCGAGGACGATCAAGGGGCCTGCCCATGGCGTCGCCGTGTCGAGCGGCCAGGACAACGCCAGATCGTTGGGCGCGACCGCGCTCCCGTCCGATGCCACGAGGAGGCTCACGCCGTTCGGGAGTTGCATGCGCTCGCGCAGAGTGTTCTCATCGCTGACGGTGTGGAGCCAGAGATCGGAGTCGACGAGCGCCTCGGCGGCCCCCTCGGCGGCGGGTCGGGCAGCCGCGTCGGCCTTGGGCTCGACCAGGACGCTCGACGTCTCACCGGACTGCTCCAGCGACACCCTGTTGTACGCGACGTCCGAGAGCCATGCCTCCAGATCGGCGGTCCGCGCCTGTGCGACGAACAACGGACCGTCTCCGCGCGCGGTCAGCGTCTGCTCCCCCGGCTGGGCACGAAGGACGTCACCGTCGATCATGGTGTAGCGCTGCGGCTGCTCCACGGTCAGGTCCGCTGTGACGTCCTTCGGACCGAGGAAAATGGTTCGCTGGGCGATCCCGGTCCCGACGAGGACCGCGGCCAGCACGAAGGCCAAGACGGCCCATACAAATCGCACGAAAAGTCTCCTCCGTGATCCGCGGATACGACGCGCAGATCTCGCTCGACGTTTCAGACTAGCGAAACGACCTGAAAGGACGCCAGGCGCGGGCGTCGTTGCCGCGCCGCCTCGCCGGACACGGATACGCTGTCCGTCGAAGCCCGAGGAGTCCTATGAAGATCCACAACCCGTTTCGCACCGCCCTGGTGGCGACGCTCGGCGTCGGACTCGGCCTAGTCCTCATCAACAGCGTGCAGACGCTGTCGACGATCCTTCTCTATGTCGGCACGGCGCTGTTCGTGAGCCTGGGCCTGGACCCGGTCATCACCTTCCTCACCCGACACCGGTTCCCCCGCTGGGCCGCCGTGCTCACCTCGATCGTCGGCGTCCTCGCGGTCTTCACCGGAATCGTCCTGATCGTGCTGCCGGTTCTCGTCGACCAGATCAGCCAGCTCGTGCGCCAGATCACCACGTTCTTGCAGAGCACCTACATCGGCGACGTCAAGGACTGGGTCCTCACCGTCTTCCCCGGCCTGCAGCCGTCGTTCCTCGACGAGGTCGTCGGCAACGCCCAGAAGTGGCTCGGGGAGAACTGGGGCTCGATCACGGAAAGCGTGGTGGCTGTCGGCACGGCGATCGTGGGGGGCCTCTTCGGCGCCTTCATCGTCCTCATCCTCACGATCTACTTCACCGCGGCGATCCCCTCGCTCAAAGGCTCCGTCTACCAGCTCGTCCCGGCCTCCAAGAGAGCGCGGTTCATCGACCTCGCCGAGCAGATCACCGCTTCGGTCGGCTACTACGTCATGGGACAGGTCACGATGGGCGTGATCAACGGGGTCCTCAGCGCGATCTTCCTCTCCATCATCCGTGCGCCCTTCCCCGTCGTGCTGGCCGTCATCGCGTTCTTCTTCTCGCTCATCCCGCTCGTGGGGACCCTGACCGGCTCGTCGATCATCGTGCTGATCTGTCTCATCCCCGGACTCGGCGGACTCCCCTATCCGACGACCGCCATCATCGCCGCTGTCTACTACCTCGTCTACATGCAGGTGGAGGCCTATCTGATCTCGCCACGAGTGATGAATCGCGCTGTCTCGGTCCCGGGCGCCGTCGTCGTGATCGCGGCTCTCGCGGGCGGGTCGTTGCTCGGCCTCCTGGGAGCGCTCATCGCGATCCCGGTCGCGGCGAGCATCCTGATCATCTACCGCCAGGTGCTGATCCCCCGGATGAACGAGCGCTGACCTCCTCGGACGGATACTCAGCCGGCGGGCCACTCCGTGGGCAGCGGCAACGCGTCGGGGTTCACCGCCGCCACGATCTCGGTCAGCACTCGACGAGTCTGGCTCTCACCGACCCAGAGGTGCTTGCCTCCTTCGACGGGGATGATCGTCGCGTGGGGGATCGGGGCGAAGCGCTGGACCGCCTCGGCAGGACGCAGGTAGTCGTCCAGTTCGGGGATGAGCGCCACGACCCGGCGCGTGTCCCCCGTCCAGGACGACAGCTCCTCCGCGCTCGTGCGATGCAAGGGCGGCGACAGGAGGATCACACCTTCGATGTCGTGTCTGACCCCGTACTTCAGCGCCAGCTCGGTGCCGAAGGACCAGCCGACGAGCCAAGGCCGTGGAAGATTCCTCTCACGGACGAACGCCATCGCGGCGGCGAGGTCGTACCGCTCGGCCACGCCCCCGTCGAACGCGCCCTCGCTCGTACCCCGGGGCGAGGTCGTACCGCGGGTATTGAAACGGAGGACCGCGAGGTCGGCGAGAGCGGGCAAACGTGCGGCGGCTTTGCGGATGATGTGCGAGTCCATGAAGCCCCCCGCGGTGGGAAGGGGGTGCAGCGTCACCAGCGTCGCGGTCGGAGCATGCTCCTGCGGCGACGCGAGCTCGCCGACGAGGGTCAGCCCATCCTCCGTCCGCAGCTCGATGTTCTCCCGCCGCGCGGGCAGCTCCAGGGGTCCGCGGATCTCCATCTCAGCCCTTTCTCCAACAGCCGTTGTGCCAATGCCGCCGCGCGGCAAGGTCGGCCGCATCCCCCAGCACGCCGTCCGCGCGCCAAGCCACCAGGTGGGCTGTTCCGGCAAGGACCAGGCCCGAACAGCCGGGACAGATGTATTCCTTCTGCGCCTGCGCCGCGGAGACGGGTTGGACGTACCATTCCGCACCGCCGCGCACCTCGGTACGCTTCCAGCCGGCGATCAGCCGATTGAGCGAGTCGTCATGCGGACGCTCTGGACGACGTCGATGGGAACGAGGCATGGGCGAGCAGGAGCTCACCACCAGTGGTTGTTGGACCAGAAGGACTGCGCCGCGGCCCAGCTTCCGTAACGGCCCACCGCATACCCATTGGCCCAGCGCAGGTTGTCCACGGGGTCAAAGCAGTTCCCCGGGACCTTGCCGCAGGGCAGGGCCTGGACGAGTCCGCTCGCCCCCGAACTGGAGTTCACCGCGTTCGGGTTCCATCCGCTCTCGCGACTGACGATGTAGTCGACATAGCCCCAGTCGGCGGGGTCGATGCCCGCGGCGGTGAGCCATGCCGTGGAGTCGCCGCCACCGGTGTAATATACCGAGCCACCGCCCGAGCCACCAGAGGATCCGCTGCTCTCCGAGGACGAGGACGAAGCCGGCGCCGCGGTCTGCGTGGGAGTGGGAGTGGGCGTCGGGGTCACATAGACCTCGAACCCGTCCCTCGTCACCGGCGTCTCTGCGGCGCCCTCCACCGTCACCGTGATGTTCTGCGCGTCCTTCGCGGCGAGCGAGTAGGTCGTCTGCGCTTCCGCTGCGGGTGCCGGGGTGGCCATCGCGATGCCGGCAGGGGCCAGGATCGCGGCGGAGAAGCCGGCGACGGCGACCCCCGCGAAGACGGCGGAGAAGCCACGACGACGAGCCGGCCGGGGAGCGTGGGGGCGACGATGGGCACGTTCTGCTGTGTCCTTGACGACCTCCGCCCGGGCAGCGGATGCCGAAACCAAATCGTTATCGGGAGTCACAATGATCGATAGTTTAGCGCCCCGCGCCTGAATCCACCATGAGAACACACGGAGGCGGCGACACGAGACTCGTCAGCGGACCGCGAGCAGCACCTCGATCGTCGCGTCGAGCAACGCGTCGACCTGCTCCTCACGGTATCCCCGACGCTGCATGCGGAAAGCCGCGTTGCGCACCTGTTCCGCCGAGAGCGCGTCACCGTCGCGCAGGTAGCCGACGATCCTGTCCGCGACATGATCGACCTCATCGACCCGATAGCCCCACGTGAGCACGCTGGTGCGTGCGAAGCGCTGGCCGGACGGTCGGCCGAGATGGTCGAGGATCACCTGTGCCTGGGTGCGCGCCCGGCGCACCCAGGCGCGAGCACCGCGCTGCGACAGGGCCGTGGTGCGCTCTCGCTGGGCGAAGGCGTCCTCGATCCGCGCGAGCGCCGCGTCGACGTCGACGATGCGATATCCGCCCCGCACCACGGGAAAGGAGGCGGCACGCACCGATGCGGCATCGAGCGAGGGCGGCTCGGATTCGAAGGCCTCTTTCGCGCGGGCGAGGAAGACGTCGACCGCTGCGCGCTGGTACCCCTTCTCACGCCCCTGGGCGAGAGGGAAGTGCGGCCGAGCATCAGGAGCCGCAGAGCCGTTCGCAGAGTCGGAGATCGTCACAGTACCGCCAGGTTTTCTCAGGAGGACAGGGAGGCGAGGAGGTGGAACAGGGCGAGGCCGACGACAGCCGACGGCAGGATGCTGTCCAGCCGATCCAGGAGACCGCCGTGGCCGGGCAGCCAGGAGCTCATGTCCTTGATCCCGAGGTCTCGCTTGAGGAGCGACTCGCCGAGATCGCCGATCGTCGCCGTGGCGACCAGGGCGGCGCCGAAGATCAAGCCGGCCCACCAGGGAATGCCGAGCGCATAGATGGCGAGCAACACGCCTGCGCCGAGGGAGGCGACGACCGCGCCGGCGAAGCCCTCCCATGTCTTCTTCGGGCTGACCCGTGGAGCCATCGGATGACGGCCGCCTCGACCGAACAGCAGTCCTGAGGCATAGGCGGCGGTGTCCGCCACGACGACCACGCCGATGAACGAGAGCACCCACCATTCGCCGTTCGGCTCACGCAGGAGCATGAGGGCGGTGCCGGCGAAGAACGGGATGTAGACCTGGACGAAACCGCTGGCGACCGCGTCGGTGAGGACGTCGCCGTAGGTGCGTCCGTCGCCTTCCACCATCTGGGCCATGAGCCGCCAGACCACGACCGCCGCGACCGCGACGAACAGCGCCACCCAGAAGAGCCAGGGCTCGGCGAAGTACCCGGCGCACACCAGCAGCACCCCGGCGATCAGCTGCGGCCAGAGGTCGACACGGCGACCGCCAGCCCGGAGCGCGATCGTGAGCTCGCCGATCGCGAGCAGCGCCCCCGCCGCCGCGAAGATGACGAAGGTCCATTTCACGAAGAGCAGCGACGCCAGCAGCGCGGCCCCGATCAGGAGCCCGATGACGATCGCCAGGATCAGGTCGCGTCCGGTGCGCTCCTTGAGACGCTCGTTCGCCTGGTCGAGCTGATCGCGGGCGTTCGAGACGTGGGTGCCGATCTCCGCCTTCTTCGCCTGCCAATGGGCGTGCAGCTGCTCCGCCGGCCGTGACGGCGACGGAACGTCCTGCTCCCCCGGATCCGGTGCCATCCCGACCTCACACCTCGAGGAGCTCGGCCTCTTTGCGCTTCACAGCCTCGTCGATGAGGTCGACGTGCTGGCGCGTCAAGGCGTCCAGCTCCTTCTCGCCTCGCGCGATCTCGTCCTCGCCGAGCTCGCTCTTGAGACCGTCGAGTTCGTCCTTCGCCTTACGACGGATTCCGCGCACGTGGACCTTGGCATCCTCGCCCTTGGACTTGACGAGCTTGACGTATTCTTTGCGTCGATCGGCGGTGAGCTCCGGCATCGTCACACGCACGATGTTGCCGTCGTTCGTCGGGTTCGCACCGAGGTTCGGCATGTCGCGGACGGCCTGTTCGATCGCCTTCAGGGCCGACTTGTCATAGGGCGTGATCAGCAGCGTGCGCGCCTCGGGATTCGCGAGCGACGCGAGCTGCGCGAGCGGGGTCGGCGTGCCGTAGTAGTCCACGAGCAGCTTCTGGAAGAGCTGCGGGTTGGCCCGACCGGTTCGCACCGTGCTGAAGTCCTCCTTGGCCGCCTCGACGGCGCGCTGCATGCGGGAAGTGGTGTCGGCGAGGACGTCCGCGATCACGGTTGCTCCATTCGTCAGAGTGTTCTTCTCAGTCTAGCCGGGACGCATCCGACGCCCCATGTGCAGCGGGCGTCGGATCCGGGCGCGGAGAGCGGGTCAGGCGGTGACCCGCGTTCCGATCGTCTCGCCCAGGAGCGCCCGGGTGATGTTCCCCTCGGGCTCCATCCCGAACACCCGCATGTCCATGCCGTTGTCCATGCAGAGGCTGAAGGCTGTCGAGTCGACGACCTTCAGGCCGCGCTGGAGCGCCTCGCGATACGTCACCTGGTCGATCCTCGTCGCCGAGGCGTCCTTGTTGGGGTCGGCGGTGTAGATCGCATCCACGCCGTTCTTGGCCACGAGGACCTCCGTCGCCCTGATCTCCAGCGCACGCTGGGCCGCGACGGTGTCGGTCGAGAAATAGGGCAGCCCGGCACCGGCGCCGAAGATCACGACGCGCCCCTTCTCCATGTGCCGCTCTGCACGCAACGGGATATAGGGCTCAGCGACCTGGGTCATGGCGATCGCCGACTGCACGCGCGGCTCCGCGCCGGCCTGCTCGAGGAAGTCCTGGAGAGCGAGGGCGTTCATGACGGTGCCGAGCATTCCCATGTAGTCCGCCCGCCCACGGTCCATGCCGCGCTGGCTGAGCTCCGCGCCGCGGAAGAAGTTTCCGCCGCCGACCACGACGGCGATCTCCACCTTCTCCGTCGCCGCCGCGATCTCGCGAGCGATCTGACCGACGATGTCAGGATTGACCCCGAGCTGCCCCCCGCCGAACGCCTCCCCCGACAGCTTCAGAACGACACGCCTGCGTCCGGTGTGCTCCGTCATCGTTATCTTCCTCTCGTCCAAACAAAAATACCCCGCGTCCTCGGAAGCGCGGGCATGAAGAAGGGGCTCGGATCGAGACGATCCGAACCCCTTCCGCGGTCTTACGCGCCGACCTTGAAGCGCGCGAAGTCCGTCACCGTGATGCCGGCGTCCTTCGCGACCTGCCCGACGGACAGCTTGTTGTCCTTGGCGTAGTCCTGCTCGAGCAGGGCGACCTGCTTGAAGAACGCCGCGACACGACCCTCGACGATCTTCGGCAGAGCAGCCTCGGGCTTGCCCTCGTTGCGCGAGATCTCGGTGACGATCTCGCGCTCCTTCTCCACGTCCGCCGCAGGGACGTCCTCGCGGGTGAGGTAGGACGGGTTGGCGAACGAGATGTGCTGGGCGATGCTGCGTGCGGTCTCCGCGTCGTCACCGCTGTAGGCCACGACGACGCCGATCTGCGGAGGCAGGTCCTTGCTGGTGCGGTGCAGGTACACCTCGGTCTTGTCGCCCGAGACCGTGCGCACACGACGCAGCTCGACCTTCTCCCCGATGATCGCCGCCTCGTCCGAGATCAGCTGCTCGATGGTCTGGTCGCCGGCAGAGGCCGAGAGGACCTCGTCGACCGTGTTGGCCGAGGCCGCCGCGGCCGCGTCCGCGACCTTCTCCGCCAGCGCGATGAAACGCTCGTTCTTCGCGACGAAGTCGGTCTCGCAGACGAGCTCGATCAGCGTCACGCCGTCCCCGTTCTCGCGAGCGACGACCAGCCCCTCGCTCGTCGAGCGGTCGGCACGCTTGGCGTTGCCCTTCGCACCCTTGAGGCGGAGGATCTCGGTGGCCTTCGCGACGTCGCCGCCTGCCTCCTCGAGCGCCTTCTTGGTGTCGACCATTCCGGTGCCGAGCTGCTCACGCAGCGCCTTGATGTCGGCGATGGTGAAGTTCGCCATGTGTGGTGGCTCCTTGCTTCCTGTGTCGTTCGTGTGGGTCAGTCGGTGATCACTCGGCAACGGGCGCGTCGGCGACCGGAGCCTCATCGGACACGACGGCCTCGGCAGCCGGGGCGTCGGCCGGAGCGGCCTCGGCAGCCGGGGCGGCCGCGCTCTCGGTCGCACCCTGCTCGAGGAGCTCCTGCTCCCACTCCGCCAGCGGCTCGGCGTCCCCGGCCTCCGGGTTGTGCTTCTGCTGCAGTCCCTCGGCCGCCGCGTCGGCGATGATGCGCGTCAGCAGCGAGACCGAGCGGATCGCGTCGTCGTTCCCGGGAATCGGGTACTGGAAGTCGTCCGGGTCGGCGTTCGTGTCGAGGATGCCGATCACGGGGATGCCGAGCTTCTTGGCCTCGTCGATCGCCAGGTGCTCACGCTTGGCGTCGACGACCCACAGCGCCGAAGGGGTCTTGGTGAGGTTGCGGATGCCGCCCAGCGACTTGTGCAGCTTGTCCAGCTCACGCTTCTTGAGCAGGAGCTCCTTCTTGGTGAAGCCCGATGCTGCCGGGTTCTCGTAGTCGAGCTCCTCGAGCTCCTTCATGCGAGCGAGGCGCTTCGCGATGGTGGAGAAGTTGGTGAGGAGGCCGCCGAGCCAACGCTGGTTGACGTAGGGCTGGCCGACGCGCGTAGCCTGCTCGGCGAGGATCTCCTGCGCCTGCTTCTTGGTACCGACGAAAAGGATTGTGCCGCCGTGCGCGACGGTCTCCTTGACGAAGTCGTAGGCGCGATCGATGTAGGACAGGGACTGCTGCAGGTCGATGATGTGGATCCCGCTGCGCTCGGTGAGGATGAAGCGCTTCACCTTCGGGTTCCACCGACGGGTCTGGTGTCCGAAGTGGACGCCGCTGTCGAGCAGCTGGCGGATGGTGACGACGGCCATGGTCGTTCTCCTTGTTCTGGCGCGGAGCGCCGTTCCGGTTGTCGAGCCGATCGGACGATCGGCGGTCCTGGTGCCCGGCGCACACCCCGCCCTCGAAAAGGGACCGTCGGGATGGATCGCCACGATAAGACGCTGTGGGCACGCGTAGTCACCCCGATACCGAGGTGCCTGTTCAGCATATCAGCAGGAGGCGCGGACGCCACGCGATTCAGCGGGTTCGCCGGTGGTCATGTCGCCGCCGCATCGTCGCCCGTCCTGCACGACATCGGGGTCGCGGAGGCTGTCCACCGATCATGGAGGCACCTGTCCGATCGGAGGCGACCACGGGCAGGGTCGAAGGATGACGTCCTCGCCGTTCGCAAGTCAGCATCGGTCTCCCGCCCCGCGCCGCGTCCGGCACTCTGCCTGGCTCAGGCTGAGCGCACTCGTCCTGGTCTTCAGCGCGTCCACGACGGGCACGGCCGCCGCTGCGCCCGTGGCAGGAGCTGCGTCGTCTTCGTCCGTCCTCGCGCACCTGTCCCCCTCTTCCCGAGACGCTGTCGGCGAGCATGCCTCCGACGGTGCCGCTGTCCGTGCGACATGGCGAGCCGACGCCGACGTGTCACCGGAGGGGCGCTGGCTCTGGCCTTTCCTTGGCACACGGAGGGTGGCGGCGCCGTTCCGTGCGCCCGCGCATCTCTACGGCCCGGGCCACCGCGGCATGGACCTGGTGGGGACGGGCGAGGTGCGCAGCGCCGCCGACGGCATCGTCGCCTTCCGTGGTGTCGTCGTCGATCGCCCCGTCATCACCGTGGCCCACGGCGACGGACTCGTCGCGACCTACGAGCCGGTCGAGAGCACCCTCGAGCCCGGTGCCCCTGTGCGCCGCGGGGAGTCCCTCGGGCGACGGACGACCGGAGGTCATGCGCCGTCGGGAGCGTTGCACCTCGGCGTGCGACGGGACGGCGTCTACGTCGACCCGCTTCCGTTCTTCGCGCCGATTCCTCGCGCCGTCCTCCACCCCTGCGGCTCATCCGTATGCTGATCGCGTCGATCGGCTCAGGACTCAGGCGCGAGGGTGGGCCAGGCGATAGGCCGAAGTGAGACGCTCCGCAGAGACGTGCGTGTAGATCTGTGTCGTGCCGAGGCTCGCGTGCCCGAGGATCTCCTGGACGGCGCGAAGATCCGCGCCGCCGTCGAGCAGATGGGTCGCCGCCGAGTGACGCAAGGCATGCGGGCCTACCCTCTCCGAACCGACGAGGGGACCGAGCACACGAGCCACCAGCTCATACACCGTTCGCGGTCCGACCTCGCCGCCACGGACGCCGCGGAACAGCGCCGGCGTCACACGCGACGTCCGCGCCAGGAGAACAGGGCGGGCGCGGCTCAGATACGCTCCGACCGCATCGGCGGCGGGCCGTCCGAACGGCACCACGCGCTCCTTGGCTCCCTTTCCCAGCACTCGGGCTGTCGCGCGATCGAGGTCGAGGTCATCGACCGCGAGGCCGCACAGCTCGGAGACTCGCATACCGGACCCGTAGAGCAGCTCGATGATCGCGCTGTCGCGCAGCGCGATCGGATCGCCCTCCGAGGCGACGTCGCGCATCCCGTCCAGCAGCGTCCGCATCGCATCGGCCGAGGCCACCGCAGGGAGTGTCCGCCCGCGCTTTGGCGCCACAAGGCGAAGACTCGGGTCGGCGGCTATCCGTCCTTCGTCCTTGGCCCAGGAGAGGAACGAGCGCGCCGCTGCCGTCCGTCGCGCGAGAGTGGACCGTGCGTCCCCGCGCTGAGTGGCGCGCCATAGCCAGTCGCGGAGAGCCTCGAGGTCGACGTCCGCGAGATCGGGGTCGCCCGTCGCCCGCGCGAGATCGACGAGGTCGGACCGGTAGGCCCGAACGGTCGCCGGAGACAGGCGGCGGACGCACTCCAGATGGGCAACGAAGTCCTCGGCGACCGCAGAGATCTGCATCCCCCCAGGATGCGCCGTGCCGAGACTCGCGCGCTTCTCCCACGCCGTGATCCGACGCACTCGTGCCCGGTCTGGTCCGCTTCGGATCAGTCGTCCCGTCCGGTGTCCGGCTGCTGCGTGCGAGGCCCCCGAACCGCACCCCTGTCGCGCCACCCGCCCTCTTCCCGAGTCACCTGACCTTCGAGCGACAGCATCCCGAGCAGAGTCTCTATCCGCCGTCGCGAGAGCCCGGAACGTCGGGCGAGCTCTTCCACGGAACACGCGGCACGCCGGCTGAGCGCGTCGCGCAGTAGCGCCAGGTCAGCGTCGGCGTGGTCCGTCGACGCTGAGGCGAGAGCTCGCTCGCCGATCAGCTCACACACGTCGGCGGCGGAGGTGACGCATCGAGCGTCGTACTCGCGCAGCAGCCGGTGACACCCCGCCGACATCGACGAGAGGACGCTCCCGGGGACAGCGCCGAGCGGGCGCCCCAGGGTCGCCGCGTGCCCTGCGGTGTTCAATGACCCGCTGCGCCAACCGGCCTCGACCACGACCGTGGCGGCTGCGAGCGCACCGATCACGCGGTTGCGCGCGAGGAACCGCCATCTGGTCGGCGTGGAGCCGCATGGAAGCTCACTGACCACCGCGCCCGTCTCCGCGATCCGGGCGAACAGCTGACTGTGTCCGGACGGATAGGCACGATCGACCCCGCCGGCGAGCACGGCGACCGTCGTCCCGTCTGCGCCCAGGGCAGCCCGGTGCGCTGAACCGTCGATGCCGTAGGCACCGCCCGAGATGACGACGACCCCCTGTGCCGCGAGCTCGCCGGCGAGAACGCTGGCGACGTGCTCACCGTAAGAAGAGGCGGCGCGTGCACCGACGATCGCCACACCGGTCCTTGCCAACGCGACGCCCTGACCCCGTGCCCAGAGAGCGAGCGGCGAATGCGGCCCGAGGTCGGCGAGCATCTCCGGCCACTCCTCGTCGTCGGGGAGGAGGAGCCGAGCACCGCACTGGACGGCTGTCCGCAGGGCTCCGTGGATCTTTCCTCGGTCGAGACGGGCCGTCCAGCGTCGTCGCCCTTCCCTGAGCTCACCGAACGCAGGCCGAGCGGCGTCATTCTCGGCATCGGCGGCAAACGCCCTGTCACCGGCGCACATCACTCTCAGCGCCTCGACCGGCCCGAGCGCCGATACGAGGGCCCCTGCGACCCCGTCGCCGGGCTCGCACACAATGTTCCATGCGACGCGGGCGATGGTCTCCTGCCCTTCCCGGTCGGGTCGAAGCGCGCCGGCTGCGCGCAGAAGCGTCTCATCGGCCAGCACGTCGTCCGCGTTCGCCTGGCCCTGCGGCGGCCTGATCTCCGCGGCGTCCGGCGTCACACCAGCCGCATCGCTCATCCGAGCAGTCCCTTCTTGAGGAACAGGGCTCGTCCGACCTGCTCGGCATCAGGACGTTCCGCGCCGTCGAGATCGGCGATCGACCACGCGAGGCGAAGCACCCGGTCATACCCCCGAAGCGTCAGCGCGCCTCGCCGGAGGGCGCGGTCAAGCGGGTCGCTGACGGCGGGCGGCAGGCGATGGCTCCCTTGGCGCAGCCAAGTGCCCGGCACCTGCGCGTTGGTCGACCACGGCGTCCCCGCCCACCGCGCGAGCCCCCGCGCACGCGCGGCGGCAACCCGTTCCCTGGCGTCGTCCGTCGAGACTCGACCGCGGGACGCGCTGGTCGCGATCGTCGCGGAGACCCGGGAGACGTGGATCTCGATGTCCAGGCGATCTCGGAGCGGTCCCGAGATCCGTCCGCCGTATCGTCGGATCGCCGCAGGCGAGCACAGACAGTCCTCGCCGCCCACCCCGTATGAGCCGCAGGGGCAGGGATTCGTCGCGAGGACGAGCTGGAACCGCGCCGGGAACGCGGCGGTGAACTCCGCACGATGGATCTGGATCCTGCCGTTCTCCAGCGGCTGACGCAGCGAGTCCAGAGTCGTTCGTGGCGCCTCGGCGGCCTCGTCGAGAAACAGTACGCCTCCGTGCGCACGAACGATCGCTCCCGGTCTGGCTTGTCGACTTCCTCCCCCGACGAGCGCCGCCACGGACGCACTGTGATGCGGGGCGACGAACGGTGGAGTCCGGTCGAGCGCCACGATCCGCTCGCCGGCCAATGAACGGATGCAGGCGACCTCTCGCGCCGTCTCGTCGTCGAGCCGGGGAAGAATCCCCGGCAGCCGACGGGCGAGCATCGTCTTGCCAGCGCCCGGCGATCCGGTGAGGAGCAGGTGGTGCCCGCCGACGGCCGCCACGAGAAGGGCCTCGACCGCCTCGTCCTGCCCCACAACATCGGCGAGCTCGGGGACCTCGTCGCGGCGGGACACGGGAGCGGGATCGCGAACCGGCCGGATGTCGAGCGGCTCGGCCAACTCCGCGCCGTGGAAGAGCGCGACCTGGGCGAGAGAGCCCATCGGGTGGACCTCGATCCCGGCGACGAGGCCGGCTTCCTCCGCATTGGCCGCGGGGACCACGGCGCGCGCGAAGCCGGCACGATGCGCAGCGTGGAGCGCCGGGAGGACCCCGGGGACAGGGCGAAGACGTCCGTCCAGCCCCAGCTCACCCAGGTGGACGGTCCGCTCGACGGACGCGGGATCAAGCGTCCCCTGCGTGGCGAGCGCGGCGGCGGCGATCGCCAGATCAAAGCCGGAGCCGTGCTTCGGAAGGCTGGCCGGCGACAGATTGATCGTGAGCCGTCGTGGCGGCAGGTCGAGGCCGCTGTTCTTGCAGGCGTTGTGGACACGGCTCGCGGCCTCGCCCAGCGCCCGGTCCCCCAAGCCGATGAGCTCGAACCGCGGCGTCTGCTGAGAGACGTCGGCCTCGACCTCGACGAGATGGCCGACGATCCCCGAAAGCGCGACCGACCAGGTCGTGGCCGTGCTCATCGAAGGTCCTCGAGGTGCTCGAGGACGCCGCTCTCAGGGTCGTCCCCGATGATCCCGATCGCATCGATCCGACGTGATCGGCCGCGGCTCTGTCGCGGATGGGCGGCCGCCCAGGCGTGAGCAAGACGCCACAGACGCGCCCGTTTCCGTGCGTCGACCGCTTCGAACGGATGCCCGAAGGCGAGCGAGCGTCGCGTCTTCACCTCGATGATGACGAGCACGTCGCGGCGGGAGGCCACGATGTCGATCTCGCCCTGCGCACAGCGCCAGTTGCGGTCCAGGATCCGATAGCCTCGCGCGATCAGGTGCCGTGCCGCCCGGAGCTCGCCCGCCCTGCCGAGAACGTCTTTCGCTGCCATCCGGAGAGCATCGCCGATCCGGCGGGGACACGGGACATGGGCTTCAGGATCCGTGCAGAACCCATCCGGTGCACCCTCTGTGCAGGAACGACCCCAGCGTCCTCCGGCCGCCCGCAGGACCGGCTCGCGAGGTCACTCGCCGTCGAGCGACAGCTCCTGAGGGATCTCGAACTCCCGCCGGGAGAGCTCCTCGATGTTGACGTCCTTGAACGTGAGCACGCGCACGGCCTTCACGAAACGGTCGGCGCGATAGATGTCCCACACCCAGACGTCGCTCATCGACACCTCGAAGTAGAAGTCGTGCTCGGTGTCGCGACGGACGACGTTGACGTCGTTGGCGAGATAGAAGCGCCGCTCCGTCTCGATCACGTACTGGAACTGCGACACGACGTCCCGGTACTCCCGGTAGAGAGCGAGCTCGAGCTCGCGGTCGTAGTCGTCGAAAGCCTCGTCGTCCATGGTCCCTCCATCCTAGAAGCTCGCGGCGTCCCCGACGCGCACCTCGGCGCACGGACGCGCGGGACCGTCCTCCGCAGCGTGTCAGAACAGAGTGGGAGCGTCGGCGATCGCCCAAGAGGCGCGATGCAGAGGGCTCAGCCCGAATTCACGGATCGCCGCCCTGTGCTCCGCGCTCGCATATCCTTTGTTGCGATCCCACTGATAGGCCGGGTGCTCCTCGTGTCGGCGGACCATGAGCCCGTCCCGTTCGACCTTGGCGATCACAGACGCCGCCGAGACCGATGCGCAGTCCCGATCGGCTTTGACGATCGGGCGCACCAGGATTCGGCCAGGGTGGACTGCAGAGACGTAGTCGTGGTTGCCGTCGAGGATCAGCAGCGCCGTCTCTGCGTCGAGGTGCTCGCCGCACGCCGCGATGATCGCCCGTGACGCCGCAAGGCCGAGCGCCCGCATGATGCCGACCTCGTCGACCTCGTCGTTCGCGGCCCACCCCACGGCGCTGGAGAGCACCCAGTCCGCCGCACGTGCGGCCACCTCGGGCCGTCGCCGCTCTGGGACGAGCTTCGAGTCACGCAGTCCTTCGGGCACCCGCCTCCGCGCGGCCGTGGCGTCGATCACCGCAGCCCCCACGGCGACCGGTCCGGCCAGCGCTCCGCGACCGACCTCGTCGAGGGCGATGACGTGCTCATACTCCCGCAGGAACCGGCGTTCGAGCGTCAGCCGCGGAGCGACGACGGTCATGCGCCCCTCCCCGGGCGCCCCCGCCCTGTGCGCCCACGACCGGAGCGCGTACGTTCCTCGACCCCGCTGAACACCGAGTAGTGGCCGTCGATGACGCCGAACCGGTCGAAGGGCCACGTGATGAGGAAGGCGCGTCCGACGATGTTCGTCATCGGGACGAACCCCTCGCCCGGCTGGTCTTGGTGGTACCGAGAGTCCTGAGACCTGTTCCGGTTGTCTCCGAGCACCCAGACCGTCCCGTCCGGGACCGTGACGTCGAAGGGCACGTTGGAGGCCTTGGTGTCGCCGGGAGGAAGCTTGATGTACGAGGTCTCGTCGATCGCGGAGCCGTTGATCGTGATCTGCCCCAAGGCGTTGCAGCAGACGACGTGATCCCCTGGCAGGCCGATCAGACGCTTGACGAGATGGTCGTCCGAGTCGGGGGCCGCGATGCCGACGAGCGTCAGCAGCCATTCGCCCGCCTCCTCGATCGGGGACCGCGGCGGCTGCGGAGGCTGGGGCGGAAGCCAGCCGCCCGGGTCCTTGAACACGATGACGTCGCCTCGGTGGTACGAGGTCCACCGCGGCGTCAGCTCGTCGACGAGGATCCGGTCCTTGATGAGGAGGGTGTCCTCCATCGAGCTCGACGGGATGAAGAAGCTCCGCACGACGAAGGTCTTCACGAGGAACGAGACGAGAACCGCGACCAGCAGGATAACGAGGACGTCGCGGAGGAAGACGACCCAGCCGCGCCGTCGTCGAGCAGGCTGCCGATCGCTGCGCAGCGGAGCCGCCTCGGCGGCGATGTCGTTGCTCATCGACTTCCTTACACACGGGGATCCGGCCGCCCGATGGCGGCTTCTCTAGCGTCGCACACGATGAGAAGAACGGAGCGCCCCGGGACGTCGTGTCTCGGGGCGCTCCAAAGGAGAGGACCGCGCGTCAGTTGTCGCGCTTCTCCTTGATCTTCGCCTTCTTGCCGCGGAGGTTGCGGAGGTAGTACAGCTTGGCGCGGCGCACGTCGCCGCGAGTGACGACCTCGATGTGGTCGATCACGGGGCTGTGCACCGGGAAGGTTCGCTCCACGCCCACCTGGAAGCTGATCTTGCGGACGGTGAAGGTCTCGCGGACACCGTCGCCCTGGCGGCCGATGACGACGCCCTGGAAGACCTGGATGCGCGAACGAGTGCCCTCGGTGATGTTCACGTGCACCTTGACGGTGTCACCGGGGAAGAACTCGGGGATGTCGGAACGGAGCGAAGCCGCGTCGACGGCGTCGAGGATCTGCATGATCGTCTCTCTCTGCACTCGCCTCAGGTCGGATGCAACTACTGGAAGGAACAAGATGTGATCGGTGCCGTACGGCGCAGAGCGCGTCCGTGGGCTCCCCTGAGGCAGAGCCGGTCACGGCACAAGGGTCAATTCTGCCACGGATCGCGGAGCGCGCAAAAACGAGGGGCTCAGCGACACCTGACCTGCGGACTGGCGGCCCCTCACGCCTCGCCGGAACGCCCGGTCTCTGTGACCACGATGACCTCGCCGTGCTGCCGTACATGTCCTCGTGCCGGCTCCTCGGGGTCGCCGAAGCCTGAGGGACGCGTCGCGTCGGCCTCGAGGACGATCCCCGCTGCTCCCCGCGCGGTCACGTCCCTCCAGAGCTGCCAGAGCGTCGACCAGAACAGCACCAGGAACACCGCGATCGTGGCTGTCAGCAACCATCCGAACGCATCCCGCGGGAAGAAGCCGAGCGCGATGGTCAGCGCATGCCATGCCCCGAAGCCGAGGACGTCCTGCCACGATGCCGCCCGCTCGCGGCGGACGGTGGGCCGCGCCCGTACGAGCAGCGAGAGCACGAGCTCGCCGACGAGCACCGAAGGGATCGCGATGAAGAGGACCCAGAGGAACGCCCACCCGCCGGCTTGGAAGACGCCCCAGCCCACGAGCAGCCAAAGCGGCAGCACGGCCACGGCCGGGAACAGCCAAGAGAGGAACGCCTGCCGAATCCACATACCGCGATCGTACGGGCGCCTCCTCCGCGTCCGGCCGACGTTCGCTGTGAGCATGCCGAGCACGAGGCGAGGCGTGCCTGTCGCGGATGCGTGAGAATGGAGGAGACGAGAGGAAACCCGATGATCGAACTGCGCACACCTGCCGAGATCGACGAGATGCGCGCCGCCGGACGCTTCGTCGCCGAGACCCTGGCGACGTTGCGCGAAGAGACCAAGGTCGGGACCAATCTCCTGTCGATCGACCGGCGCGCACACGACCTCATCCGTAAGGCCGGCGCCGAGTCCTGCTACATCGACTATCACCCGTCGTTCGGTGCGAGCCCGTTCGGCAAGGTCATCTGCACCTCGGTGAACGATGCGGTGCTGCACGGGCTCCCCCACGACTACGACCTGCACGACGGCGATCTGGTCACCCTCGACTTCGCGGTGGCCGTGAACGGCTGGGTTGCGGACTCCGCGGTGTCCTTCGTCGTCGGCACCCCACGAGACGAGGACATCCGCCTCATCGAGACCACCGAGCGTGCGCTGGCGGCGGCGATCGCCGCCGCCAGCGTGGGCAATCGCATCGGCGACATCTCGGCCGCGATCGCCGCCGTCTCGCATGGCGAGGGCTACTCGATCAACACCGACTTCGGCGGGCACGGCGTCGGACGCACGATGCACGGCGACCCGCACGTGGCGAACGACGGCCGCGCCGGGCGTGGCTTCCCGCTGCGCGCCGGCCTGGTCCTCGCCCTCGAGCCGTGGCTGCTCGCGACGACGGACGAGCTGGTGACAGATCAGGACGGCTGGACGCTGCGCAGCGCGGACGGCTCCCGTGGCGCGCACTCCGAGCACACCGTCGCCGTCACCGACGAGGGCCCGATCATCCTCACCGACCGCTCGTTCCTCGGCGTCCGCTGAGAGACAGCAGACGCGCCCGGCAGCGACCCCATGGCGCACGACGCCCGATCTTCCCTAGAATCGGAGCCCTGGCGCGTCGTCCGGCGCGCTAAGCGGCTTGCCCTGGCGATCCGCGTCGCTTCCACCGAGAGGGTGAGATCATGACCAACCCCGAACAGCCCGGCTCCGTTCCCGGTTCCCCGGTTCCGCCCGCGGACGCCGCTCCCGCGGCCGGCTCCGTCCCGCCCGCGCCGCAGGGTCAGCCCGCCTACCCCGCGCCGCAGGCCCCCGCCCCGGGGCCCGCAGACCTCGCGGCGGGATACCCTGCCGCTCCCGGATACGCCCCGGCACCCGCCTATCCGGCTCCGGTCCCGGGTCGCGGCCTCGCCATCGTCGGGTTCGTGCTCGCGTTCCTGCTTCCGCTGATCGGCATGATCATCAGCATCGTCGCGACGGTGAAGCTGCGGCGTGCCGGTGCTCCGTCGGGTCTGGCGATCTCGGGGATCATCATCGGCGCGATCCTCACGATCATCTGGATCGTCGTCGGGCTCGTGGTCATCGCCGGCATCCTCGCCTACGCCTCGGTGTGCGCGCAGTACGGCCCCGGCGTGTGGGAGAACAACGGCCTCACGATCACCTGCGGCTGACCCCGCCACCAGAAGGCCGAGATCGCCGCGCAGGATCCGCGGCGATCTCGGCCTTCGGCGTTCTGCCGACGGGAGCGGGTAGGCGGCGGGAAGCGGTCGGCGACCGGGATGCCGGCAAGAGCAAGCGACGTCGTCAGGGGAGATCGCCGGTCGAGGGCAGCGGCTCGCCGCTCTCCCCCCGCGCGAGGAGATCGGGGCGTCGCGTCCGTGTGCGCTCGAGCTGCTGCTCATGCCGCCACGCGGCGATGGCCCCGTGATTGCCGCTGAGGAGGACGGGCGGCACCTCCCTCCCGCGCCACACGGCGGGCTTCGTATAGGAGGGGTGCTCGAGGAGGCCGTCCTCGTGGGACTCCTCGACCAGGCTCTCGGGGTTCCCCACGACGCCGGGGACGAGTCGCCCGATCGCCTCGATCATGGCCATCACCGCCACCTCGCCGCCGTTGAGGACATAGTCTCCGAGGCTGATCAACCGCACCTCGCCACGCGCCGCGGCCTCCTCGAAGACCCGCTCGTCGATGCCCTCGTAACGGCCGCAGCCGAACACGATGTGCTGGCGCGTGGCGAGCTCGTGAGCCGTGGCCTGAGTGAAGAGCTCACCGGCCGGCGAGGGGAAGACGATCGTCGGGCGATCCTCGCCCGCGAGCTCATCGATCGCGAGCCCCCAGGGCTCCGGCTTCATGACCATGCCCGCGCCTCCCCCGTACGGGGTGTCGTCGACCGTCCGATGGCGATCGTGCGTCCATGCGCGCAGATCGTGCACTCGGAGGTCGAGGAGGCCTGTCTCGCGAGCTTTTCCGAGGAGCGACAGCGTCAGCCCGTCGAAGTACGACGGGAAGATCGAGACGACGTCAATCCGCACCGGGAGCGTCCTGCACCGTCACGTCGCCGGTCCCCGCCGCGACATCCTCCTCGGCGAGCTCCTCGAACAGGCCGGGAGGAGGAGTCACGACCACGCGACCGGCGACGATGTCCACGGTCGGCACGATCGCGGACACGAAGGGGACCATCACCTCGTTCTCTCCGGAGCGCACGATGAGGAGGTCCTGTGCGGGGAGATGGTCGACGCGGACGACACGCCCGATCACGGCGTCGTCGCGGACGACGTCGAGGCCCACCAGCTGATGGTCGTACCAGGCGTCGTCCTCGGCCTCCACCGCAGCCTCGCGGTCGATGTCGATCCACAGGATCGCCCGGACCAGGCCCTCGGCTGCAGTGCGGTCCTCGACGCCGTCGAGGAAGACGACGGCGTTGCCGTTCATCACGCGATATTCGCGGACGGTGACGGTCTTCCCGTGCCATGGAGAGGATTCAGGGACCTGGAGGGTGAACTCCGCTCCCGCCACGAACCGTCCGTCCGGGTCGTCGGTGTAGAGCTCGACCTTCAGCGCGCCCTTGAGGCCATGAGCCTTGACCAGGCGCCCGACTCGCAGCTGGTTCCGGCCTCCCGCGCGTTCGCGAGCGGCCACGTCAGTCGTCCGCGACGTCGACACGGACACGACGCCCGTCCGCCAGCGCGGAGACGAGCGTACGCAACGCCTTGGCGGTGCGGCCGCCGCGCCCGATCACTCGTCCCCGGTCATCGGGGTGCACACGCACCTCGAGCAGATCGCCACGAGGCGATGAGGACTCGGTGATGCGCACGTCGTCAGGGTGATCGACGATCCCCTTGACGACGTGTTCGAGCGCGGCGGCGAGCACGGCGGATTACTCGGCGTCGGTCGCGGACTCGGCCGCGTCCTCGACGGGAGCCTCGGCGGAAGGAGCCTCCTCAGCAGGAGCCTCCTCGGCGGGAGCCTCCTCGGCGGCAGGAGCCTCCTCGGCGGGAGCCTCCTTCTTCTCCGCCTTCGGCTTGATGACCGACTTCTTGGCGGCGTCGGCCTCGAAGGCCGCCTTCTCCTCGGCGACCTTGAGGGTGCTCTTCGCCCCCTTCTCGCCCTTGAAGATGCCCCAGTCACCCGTGATCTTGAGGATGGCGGCCACCTGCTCGGTCGGCTGCGCGCCGACGGAGAGCCAATACTGGGCGCGCTCGGAGTTCACCTCGATGAACGACGGCTCCTCGGTGGGGTGGTACTTGCCGATCTCCTCGATCACTCGTCCGTCGCGCTTGGTGCGCGAGTCCGCGACGACGATGCGGTAGTAAGGCGCACGGATCTTGCCCAGGCGCTTGAGACGGATCTTGACAGCCACGATTCTCCTGAATGGTGTGGAAGGAAGACGAACTGATCACCTGGAGCGTGGGGTGCACACCCGGTGGAAGCTCTGCGGAGGACGGTGCGCTGGATAGAGGGTCGAGCGAGCCGTCCGACCCTCTATTCTGCCAGATCACGGCGCCGCCCGCGAAACTCCGGCGCCCGCCGCCGTGTCGCACGGATCGTGACGCCTCGCGACGACGCACCCCTGCGCCGCAGATGCCCCGTGTCAGACTGTGCGCGTGACGATCCGCTTCGCCGATTCCGAACGTTCGACGGTGGGCCTCGAATGGGAGCTCATGCTCGCAGATCCGCAGACCGGAGACCTCGTCGGGCGGGCTCCCGAACTCCTGTCCGCGCTGGAGACGGCGAGCGCGCCCGAGCGGCACACCGTCACCGGAGAGCTGCTCACGAACACGATCGAGGTCACGAGCGGCGTGGGGCGCTCGGTCGCCGAAGCCACCGCGGACGTCGCCGCCGCGATCGCCGCCGTCCGTGCGGCGACGATCCCTGCAGGCATCGCCCTCCTCTCCGCCGGGAGCCATCCCTACGCACAGTGGTACGACCAGCAGGTCTCCGACAAGACCCGCTATCGCACCCTCATCGACCGGACCCAGTGGTGGGGACGGAACATGATGATCTGGGGCATTCACGTGCACATCGGGGTGGAGGACAGGGACAAGGTGCTCCCGATCATCGGAGCGCTGACCGCCTATCTTCCGCACCTGCAGGCGCTGGCGGCGTCGAGCCCCTTCTGGGCCGGTGAGCGCACGGGGTACGCGTCCAATCGGGCACTGGTCTTCCAGCAGCTGCCCACCGCGGGACTCCCCTGGCCCCTGCGCACCTGGGCCGACTTCGAGTCCTATCTCGACGACATGCAGCGCACGGGCGTCCTGGCCGACGCGACCGAGGTCCGTTGGGACATCCGCCCCGCCCCGCGCTGGGGAACGATCGAGGTGCGCGCCTGCGACGGCATGTCCTCCCTCCCCGAGCTCGCCGCGGTGGCCGCGCTCGTGCAGACGCTCGTCGAGCACTTCTCACGACGTCTCGACCAGGGCGAGGAGCTCCCCTCGCTCCCTCCGTGGTTCCATCGAGAGAACAAGTGGCGCACGGCCCGCTACGGGCTGGAGGCCGCGGTGATCGTCGATGCCGAGGGCACGCAGCGGCCGGTCGGCGAGCACCTGCGCGAGACGCTGGCGCTCCTGGGTCCCATCGCCGCCGATCTCGGCGCGGTCGACGAGCTGGCCAGAGTGCACAGGATCCTCGACGGCGGTGCGAGTTATGCGAGGCAGCTGAAGGTCGCGGACCAGACCGGGGACCTCCGTGCCGTGGTACGCCATCTCATCACGGAGTTCGAGGACGGCCTGCGCTGACGGGCGACTCGCCCTCCACGGACGAAGCGCGGTCCCCTCTCACCGGCGTGTGGGCCTGGCGCGTTACGGCGTCTCGGCGAGTCCCCGCGCCAGCCCTTCATCGAGGACGACGTCGGTGACGAGCCCGGAACGGATCACGGCCTGGAGGCTCGGAAGCTTCTGCATGCCTGCAACCACGCAGAATCGACGGGCCACTCGACGCACCCGCTCGAGCTCGGGCCCGGTCGCCCGCGCATTGAGACGGATGTCCTTGCCGCTGCCGTCGGAGCGGAAGAACACCGTGGCGAGGTCGCCCACCGCCCGGTCCTCGCGGAGGCTCCGGTAGTCGTCGCGGCTGAGATAGCCCCCGATGTAGACCCGGCTCGGCACCTCGGCCGTGGGTGAGCCGAGCCCGAAGACGGCGATGTCCATCTTCGCTTGGAGGTCCAGCACCCGGCGCGTGCTGCGTTCTCGCCACATCGCCTCGCGGGTGAGCGGGTCGTCGAAGAATGCGGGGACCGGGAAGAGCTGCACCTGCGCGCCGAAGGCCTGCCCGAATCGCTGCAGGATGTCACTGGAGTACTCCAGGCCGCTGGTCTGCGTGTTGCCTGCGCCGTTGAGCTGGACCACCGTGGTGCCGTGGGTCTCCTTGTGCCCGAGCACCCTGCTCACCGCGCTGATGGTCGACCCCCAGGCCACGCCGACGATCATGTTCGACTCCACGAACTGCGGGAGCAGTCGGCCTGCGGTGAGCGCGACACGCTCGAGGCGCTCGACCTCGGTGACGCTCTCTGACATCGGCACGACGTGCGCGGAGACCCGGAAACGCTCGTGTATCCGGTGCTCCAGCATGCCCACTCGCTCGACCGGGGAGTTGATCCGGATGTCCACCAGCCCGACTTCTTTGGCGTAGCTCAGGAGCCGGGAGACCGAGGAGCGCGACGTCCCCAGCTCTGCGGCGATCACATCCATCGTCTTGTCCTGCAGGTAATACAGCTGCGCGGCCGTGAGCGCCGCGAGCACCTTGTCATCGCGCGTCCGTTCACCTCTGGAGCCCATCCGACGCCTCCTTCCGGGCGATTCTTGCACATTCGTGCAGGGTACTTGCGCAATCTGCCGGCGACGCAGGATGCTGTCCACGAGAGACGACCGCCGCCATCGATGGCGGGGAGAGGAATCGAGGATGAGCGACCGAGTCGGATCCGCCCCCGAACGTGCCGAGGTCCGCGAGGCACGCGCTGCAGGACGGACCACCGTTGTGGTGATCGGCGGAGGCATCAACGGCATCTCCACGTTCCGCGATCTCGCCCTGCAGGGGGTCGACGTCGTCCTCGTCGAGCGCGGGGACTTCGCCTCCGGCGCATCGTCGGCGTCCAGTCATATGATCCACGGCGGCATCCGCTATCTCGAGAACGGCGAGTTCCGTCTGGTGAAGGAGTCGGTGGAGGAGCGCAACGGTCTCCTGAAGATCGCCCCGCACTACGTCAAGCCGCTCGAGACCACGATCCCGATCTATTCCACGTTCTCGGGGATCCTCTCCGCTCCCCTCCGGTTCCTGACCCACAAGTCGGGCAAGCCCAAGGAGCGCGGCGCCTTCCTCATCAAAGTGGGCCTGACGATCTACGACACCTTCTCCCGCGACGGCGGCACCGTCCCGCGTCACCGCTTCCACGGTCGTCGCAAATCGCTCGCCGCGCTTCCCTCGCTCGATCCGAAGGTCAAGTACACCGCGACCTACTACGACGCCTCCATGCATGACCCAGAGCGCCTCGCCCTGGACGTCCTGCAGGACGGGCGCGCCGCGCACCCGGGTGCCCGCGCCCTCAACTACGTCGAGGCGATCGGTCATGACGGCGAGGCGGTACGGCTGCGCGATGTCATCACGGGCGAGGAGTTCTCCCTCGCCGCCGACGTGGTCGTGAACGCCTCCGGCCCCTGGACCGACCTGACCAACGAGGCGCTCGGCGGCCTGACCCGCTACATGGGAGGCACCAAGGGCTCGCACGTCGTCCTCGACAACCCCGAGCTGCTCGCCGCCACGAAGGGGCGCGAGATCTTCTTCGAGCACTCCGACGGCCGTATCGTCCTCATCTACCCGCTCAAGGGCCGGGTCCTCGTCGGCACGACGGACATCGACGCCGACCCCCGCGAGACCCCGTTGTGCACGGAGGAAGAGGTCGACTACTTCTTCGACCTCGTCCATCACGTGTTCCCGTCGATCCGTGTCGATCGCGACCAGATCGTCTACCGTTTCTCCGGGATCCGCCCCCTCCCGCGCCACGAGGACACCGCTCCGGGTTTCGTGTCACGGGACTACCGCATCGAGATCGACCACAGTCGCGGCGTGCCGCACGTCAGCCTCGTGGGCGGCAAGTGGACCACCTTCCGAGCGCTGGGCGAGTCCCTCTCCGACAAAGTCCTCGACCTCCTCGGCCGCACACGCACGGTCTCGACAGCGGGGCGTGCCATCGGCGGCGGGCGTGACTTCCCCCGGGACGACACCGCCCGCGCCGCCTGGATCGCCCGGAACCTCCCCGGAGCAGGCGATCGCGCAGAACGTCTGCTCGCCCGCTACGGCACCCGCGCCGCCGAGGTGTGGGAGCACGTCGAACAGGGTCCTGACGCGCCGCTGGCCCATGGCCAGCTCTCCACACGGGAGCTGGAGTGGATGGTCGAGAACGAGATGGTCGTGCGCCTCGCCGACGTGGTGCAGCGCCGCACGAGCCTCGCCTTCACCGGCGATGTCGACACCGCCGTCCTCGACGAGCTCGCCCGTGCCCTCGCACCGCTCCTGGACTGGGACGCCGCCCAGACGGACGCGGAGATCGAGCGCACCCGCCTCCTGCTGAACGAACGTCACGGTCTGGCGCTCCCGTCCCCCGCGCGGGGCTGAGGCCCGGCCGGACGCCGCCCTCGATCCGGCTTCCCCACCCCCGCAGACGGCAGAGGGGCCGCTGCGCTTCGAAAGGTCAACGAAGACATGACTGATGTCAATCTCGGGTTGTACTTCCTGTCCGAGCTCGTCGGTACCGCCATGCTCATCCTGCTCGGCTGCGGTGTCGTCGCCAACGTCGCACTGGTGAAGAACAAGGGCTTCGGCGGCGGCTTCCTGATGGTCAACTGGGGCTGGGGCCTCGCGGTGTTCGCGGGCGTCCTCGTCTCCGCATACTCAGGTGCGATCCTCAACCCCGCCGTCGGTATCGGGCTGCTGATCTCCGAGAAGATCAGCGTCACCCAGTTCGCCGTCGCCACGGGCGCGGAGCTGCTCGGCGCCATCATCGGAGCCGCGCTGTGCTGGCTCGCCTACAAGCAGCACTTCGACGAGGAGCCGGAGCCGGCGAACAAGCTCGGCGTGTTCTCCACCGGGCCCGCCATCCGTTCCTACGGCTGGAATCTCGTGACGGAGGTCATCGGCACGTTCGTCCTCGTCTTCGTCATCCTCGCGTTCGCGGACTATGGAGACATCGAGGTGGGCGTCCCCGGTGCTCTCGGCCCGCTCACCGCCCTCCCGGTCGCGCTCCTCGTGGTGGCCATCGGCGCCTCGCTCGGCGGCCCGACCGGCTACGCGATCAACCCGGCCCGCGACCTCGGTCCGCGCATCGCCCACGCGATCCTTCCGATCAAGGGGAAGGGTTCCAGCGACTGGGCGTACTCATGGGTGCCGGTCGTCGGCCCGCTGATCGGCGGGTCGATCGCCGCTCTGCTCGCCAAGACGCTGCTGCACTTCCCCGTCTGACCCGGATCCTCGAAGGAGAGAGAACACCATGGCTGACTACATCATCGCCATCGACCAGGGCACGACCTCGAGCCGCGCCATCATCTTCGACCGCAAGGGCAGCATCGTCGCGACCGGTCAGAAGGAGCACGAGCAGATCCTGCCGAAGGCCGGCTGGGTCGAGCATGACGCGCGGGAGATCTGGCGCAACGTGCAGGAGGTCATCGGCCTCGCCCTGACCCGAGCCCACCTGACCCGGCACGACATCGCCGCCGTCGGGATCACCAACCAGCGCGAGACCGCCGTCGTCTGGGACAGGACCACCGGAGAGCCGGTGTACAACGCCATCGTCTGGCAGGACACCCGCACGCAGGAGATCGTCGACCGCCTCGCGGCGGACGGCGGGGTCGAGCGCTTCAAGTCGATCGTCGGGCTTCCCCTGGCGACCTACTTCTCCGGGACGAAGATCGCCTGGATCCTGGAGAACGTCGAAGGCGCGCGGGAGAAGGCCGAGGCCGGGGACCTGCTCTTCGGCACCACAGACTGCTGGGTGCTGTGGAATCTGACCGGTGGCGTCGACGGGGGCGTCCACGCCACCGATGTCACCAACGCCTCGCGGACCCTGTTCATGGATCTGGAGACCCTGGAGTGGCGCGACGACATCCTCGAGGCGTTCGGCGTCCCCCGATCGATGATGCCGGAGATCCGCTCCTCCTCAGAGGTGTACGGCACGGCGGAGAACTCCTCGCTCCTGCGGGAGACCCCGATCGCCGGCATCCTCGGCGACCAGCAGGCCGCCACCTTCGGCCAGGCCGCCTTCGGCACCGGCGAGAGCAAGAACACCTACGGCACGGGCTGCTTCCTGATCTTCAACACGGGCGAGGAGATCGTCCACTCGAAGAACGGGCTGCTCACCACGGTCGGCTACAAGCTCGGCGACGGGCCCACCCACTACGCCCTCGAGGGATCGATCGCCGTGACCGGGTCGCTCATCCAGTGGCTGCGCGACCAGCTCGGCATCATCGACTCCGCCCCGCAGGTGGAGGAGCTGGCCGACAAGGTCGAGGACAACGGCGGCGTCTACATCGTCCCCGCGTTCTCCGGCCTGTTCGCCCCCTACTGGCGTCCTGATGCGCGTGGGGCGATCGTGGGGCTCACCCGTTACGCCAACAAGAACCACATCGCCCGCGCCGCTCTCGAGGCGGTCGCGTTCCAGACCCGCGACGTGCTGGACGCGGTCAACGCCGATGCCGGCGTCGACCTCACGGAGCTCAAGGTCGACGGCGGCATGGTCGCCAACGACGCGCTCATGCAGTTCCAGGCCGACGTGCTCGGCGTCCCCGTGGTCCGACCGGTGGTCGCCGAGACCACCGCGCTCGGCGCCGCCTACGCCGCCGGGCTCGCGGTGGGCTTCTGGAACGGCCTCGACGACCTGTCGGCGAACTGGCAGGAGGACCGCCGCTGGGAGCCGCAGCTGAACGAGGCAGAACGCCACCGCCAGCTGCGCCTGTGGCGCAAGGCCGTGACCAAGTCGATGGACTGGGTCGACGAGGACGTTCGCTGATCCGTGCCGCATGAGAGAGGGCGGGACCGGTCATCCGGTCCCGCCCTCTCCGTCGGCGGGGGGGGGTCCCGTCCGCGGACGCGCATGGCGAAGAGCCGCTGGATCTCGGCCATCTCCTCGTCGCTGGGAGCGGCCTGCGCCCCCAGCCCGAATCCAGACCCCGAGGACGAGGCGGTCGTCGCGACGCCGGCGTTCTCCGCCGCGCGCTTGGCCGGGTTGCCCGAGCGCGACCCGCCCCCCTTGCCCTTCTTCCCACGCTTGGACGACCCGCCGGGACGCCCCATGCCGGGGACAGGGCCCATGCCGGGAATGTTCGGGGTGCCGCCTCGAGCGACGGTCTTCATCATCTTCGCCGCCTGCTCGAAACGCTGCACGAGCTGGTTCACGTCGGTGACGGTCATTCCGGAGCCCCGGGCGATGCGGAGGCGCCGCGAGCCGTTGAGGACCTTGGGGTTGCGGCGCTCTCCGGGCGTCATCGAGCGGATGATCGCCTCGGTGCGGTCGATCTCGCGCTCATCGAAGTCCTCCAGCTGCTGCTTCATCTGGCCCATGCCCGGTAGCATCCCGAGCATCTTCTTCATCGAGCCCATCTTCTTGAGCTGCTGCATCTGCTCCAGGAAGTCCTCGAGCGTGAAAGTCTCGGAGGCGAGCTTCTCGGCGACCTTCTTCGCCTCGGACTCGTCGAACGCCTGCTGCGCCTGCTCGATGAGGGTGAGGATGTCACCGAGGTCGAGGATGCGGCTGGCCATGCGGTCGGGGTGGAACGGCTCAAGATCGCCGAGTCCTTCACCGGTGGACGCGAAGAGGATCGGACGCCCGGTGACCGAGGCGACCGAGAGCGCCGCACCGCCGCGGGCGTCGCCGTCGAGCTTGGAGAGCACGACGCCGGTGAAGTCGACGCCGTCCTGGAAGGCCTTCGCGGTGTTCACCGCGTCCTGTCCGATCATCGCGTCGATGACGAAGAGCACCTCGTCCGGGGAGACGGCCCTGCGGATGTCCCCGGCCTGTCTCATGAGCTCGGCGTCCACGCCGAGACGGCCTGCGGTGTCGATGATGACCACGTCGTGCTGCTGCCGACGCGCATGCTCGACGCCGTCCCGCGCCACACGGACCGGATCGCCGACGCCGTTCCCCGGCTGCGGTGCGTAGACGGTCGCGCCCGCCTGCTCGCCGACGACCTGGAGCTGGTTCACGGCGTTCGGACGCTGGAGGTCAGCGGCGATCAGAAGCGGAGTGTGGCCGTCGGCCTGGAGCTGCTTGGCCAGCTTGCCCGCGAACGTGGTCTTCCCTGACCCCTGGAGACCGGCGAGCATGATCACCGTCGGCGGAGTCTTGGCGAACTCCAGCCGGCGCTGTTCGCCGCCGAGAATCCGCACCAGCTCCTCGTTGACGATCTGCACCACCTGCTGGGCCGGGTTCAGCGCCTTGTTCACCTCGTCGCCGAGGGCACGCTCGCGCACCTTCGCGGTGAAGTCCTTGACGACGGCGAGCGCCACGTCGGCGTCCAGCAGCGCGCGCCGGATCTCGCGGACGGTGCCATCGACGTCGGAGGCGGTGAGCTTGCCCTTCGTGCGCAGGTTGCGGAAGGTCTCGGTGAGCCGGTCGGAGAGCGTGCCGAAGGTAGCCATGATCCCTCGATTCTACGCGAGAGACGGGGCGCCCTCCGTCTCTCGTCACCGGTCAGGAGGCGGCATCCTCCTGGAAGAGGGTGACCTGCAGGTCACCCGCGGTCCGGAGCCGGGCGTTGCTGCTCCCCCAGGGCGTGATCCGGGCCTGCGCCTCGATCGTCGCGCCCTCGGCGGCGAGAGCGGTCGCCGCCACGGTCGCGTCTGCGACCTCGAGCGCGAGGCGTATCCGCTCGCTCCGGCCACCCTCCGTCTCCACCCGATCGATCATCTCGACCTGGGCGGGGTTCGCGATCTCCAGGGTGGCGAGCCCGCCGGCGAGGATCACGACCCGCGCGTCTCCCTCGCCCTCGAACGCGGCCTGCTCTGCCATCCCTAGCACGTCACGATAGAGCCGTACCGTCTCATCGAAGTCCTCGGCCCGCACGACGACGCGCAGCTGCCGCACGGACGACGCGGCGGCCCTCGTGGGCGGAAGGATGATCTCAGCGGCCTCCTGCAGGAGCTCGCGGATGCTCGCCCGGCCCGCCCCGCGCTGCGCCCACTCCCGGAGCGCGGCCATGACCGCACCCGCCCAGGCCGCGCCGAGGACCTCGGCCCTCATCGCGGGAACCCCGGCGCGCACCGCGTACCCGGCGACCGCGGCGGCGAGCTCTCCCTGTCGGAACGCCGCCTCACGAGGAAGGTCCTCCTCCAGCCCCATCGCCGCGGCGTCGGCGTACGCGAGGACGAGGGTATCCGGGGCGAGGCCCCCCAGACCGCCGATCACGATGTCCGCGATCACCGTCAGACCCGCATCGGAAGCGGTCTCCTCCAGTTCGCGCAGCACCGCCGCCAGGTGCACGTCGAAGCCGGACCAGAGCACGTCGCTCTTGGACGAGAAGTAGTTGAAGAAGCTCGACCTGCTCACGCCGGCGCGGCGCGTGATGTCGGCGACCGAGGTGGCCTCGTATCCGTTCTCCAGGAAGAGCTCGCTGGCGGCCTCTGCGAGCGTCTCGCGCGAGGAGGCACGGGGCCGTCCGGCACGGGATTCCTTCGTCATTCCCTCACCGTATCGCGATGCTCGGGCGGCCGGGTCCGCACCACACTCAACCGATGTATTGTTAGACGACATCCAATAACCGATTCGCGAATCGGAGCTCATCATGCTCGACATCCAGACCCCGGGACTGGCCCCGCGGTACGTTCCCTACCGAGAGGGATGGGACCTGCAGCGGCGCGTGCACGCCGAGGTGGTGTCCGGCGAGCGCCCTGACACGCTGCTACTCCTGGAGCACGAGGCGGTCTACACGGCGGGCAAGCGCACGGAGCCTCAGGAGCGCCCGCAGGACGGTACACCGGTGATCGACGTCGACCGCGGCGGGAAGATCACCTGGCATGGACCGGGGCAGCTCGTCGGCTATCCGATCGTCCGCCTCGCGGCCCCCGTCGACGTGGTCGCCCACGTGCGCCGGATCGAGCGCCTCCTCATCGACGTGCTCCGCCCCCTGGGGATCGACGGGTATCAGGTGGAAGGCCGCAGCGGGGTCTGGGTGCGCCGTCCGCTCTCGGAGGACAAGGTGGCGGCGATCGGGGTGCGCGTGCAGCAGGGCGTGACCATGCACGGGTTCGCGATCAACTGCGACAACACGCTCGCCGGCTTCCGCGGCATCATCCCGTGCGGGATCACGGATGCCGGGGTGACGACCGTGAGCGAGGTCGTCGGACGCGAGGTCTCCCCCTCGGATCTCGCGGGCCGCGTCGCCGACGCCTTCGTCGCCGAGTTCGCCGACAGGTCAAGGAACGAGACGACGGAGGAGGCCGCGTGAGCGCGGCCCCGGAGGGGCGCAAGCTCCTACGCCTCGAGGTGCGGAACGCGGAGACTCCGATCGAGCGCAAGCCCGAATGGATCCGCACCAAGGCGAAGATGGGTCCGGAGTACACGGCACTCCACTCGCTCGTGAAGAGCGAGGAGCTGCACACCGTATGCCAGGAGGCGGGCTGCCCCAACATCTACGAATGCTGGGAGGACCGAGAGGCGACATTCCTGATCGGCGGCTCACAGTGCACACGCCGCTGCGACTTCTGCCAGATCGACACCGGGAAGCCGGCGGACTACGACACCGACGAACCACGGCGGGTCGCAGAGAGCGTGCGACGGATGGGCCTGCGGTATGCGACGGTCACCAGCGTCGCGCGCGACGATCTCCCCGACACGGGGGCGTGGCTGAACGCCGAGACCGTCCGCAAGATCCACGAGCTCAACCCGAACACCGGCGTGGAGCTACTCGCGAACGAGCACAACGCGGACCCCGCCTTCCTCGGCCAGATCTTCGACGCGGGTCCGGAGGTCTTCGCGCACAACGTCGAGACGGTCCCGCGGATCTTCAAGCGGATTCGGCCGGCGTTCCGATACGAGCGATCGCTCGATGTGATCTCCCAGGCCAGGACCGCAGGGCTCATCACCAAGTCGAACCTCATCCTCGGCATGGGCGAGGAGCCGGAGGAGGTCGTGCAGGCGCTCCAGGACCTCCACGACGCGGGCTGCGACATCATCACCATCACGCAGTACCTGCGCCCTTCGCCCCGCCACCTGCCGGTGGCCCGATGGGTGAAGCCGGACGAGTTCATCGGCTTCAAGCAGGAGGCCGAGCGGATCGGGTTCCTCGGGGTGCTCGCCGGACCCCTGGTGCGCTCCTCGTACCGGGCCGGACGCCTGTGGGCGCAGTCGATGGCCTCCAAGAACCGCGAGATCCCGGCACACCTCGCTCACATCGCGGAGAGCGCCGAGCTCGGGTTCGCCCAGGCCGTCTGATCGCGCGCTGGCGTCCGGGCCCGCAGCGCGGCCGACGGTCCGCTCAGTCGGCGCTCATGACCGACAGCACACCGCCGTCGGACCCGAAGTTGACCAGGAGGACGTCGTCCGTGGCGTCCGCGTCCAGGGCGTACTCGAGCACGGCGAACGGCTCGGACCCGCCGTGCTCGTCCGCCAGGATCGTCATACTCATGAGTCGTAGCGAGCGGACGATGTCGACCGCGGCGTCGCCGCTCACGTCGACGAGCACGTCCACGAGCTCCTCGCCGTACGCTTCCTGCTGCTGCAGGATGTACTCGGTCACCTCGCTCGTGCGATCGTCCACCTCCGACAGCATGGCCTCGCGCGCGCTCCGGTCGACGTTCTCGATGCCGGAGACGAGCGTGGCCGCGATGTCGAGCGCCTCGCGTGAGACGTCGTCCTGATCCGGAGCCGTGAGGTCGACCGTGACGACCTGGTCTCCGAACTCCACGATCTCCGACCAGAAGATCGATCCGTCTGGGCCGGAGGACAGGAGTCCGAAGAAGTCGTGTTCGATCGCCATACGGCTATGAAACCAGGCCGGAGCACACGACGGTACCCCGGCATGCGTCAGTCGCCGACGAGCGACTGCACGAACACGTGCGGGGTGAACCCGGTGAGGTCGTCGACGCCCTCACCCTGACCGAGCAGCTTCACGGGGATCCCGGTGCGCTCCTGCACCGCGAGCACGAAACCTCCCTTGGCTGACCCGTCGAGCTTTGTCAGCACCAGGCCCGTGACTCCTGCGTGCTCGAGGAACGCGTCCGCCTGGAGCACACCGTTCTGCCCTGTCGTGGCGTCCAGCACGAGCAGAACCTCGCTGATCGGCGCCTGCTTCTCGATCACGCGGCGGATCTTCGACAGCTCGTCCATGAGCCCGCCCTTGGTGTGCAGCCGGCCCGCTGTGTCCACGAGCACGATCTCGGTCCCCGTGCGCTGGGCGTACTCGATCGTCTGGAAGGCGACCGAGGCCGGATCCTGCCCCTCCTGTTGCGGGCGGACGATCTGCGCGCCGCCGCGCTCGGCCCAGGTCGCGAGCTGATCCACCGCCGCCGCGCGGAACGTGTCGGCCGCGCCGACCACGACCGTCCTGCCGTAGCCACGGAGGAACTTGGTGAACTTCCCGATGGTGGTCGTCTTGCCGACACCGTTGACACCCACGACGAGAACGACGGCCGGGCGCTCCGTGAGCTTCAGCGTCGTGTCGAACACCGCGAAATGCTCCTCCAGGGTCTCGCGCAGCATCCGCTGCAGGTCCCTGGGGTCGGTGGTCCGATAGCGCTCGACCTTCTCGCGCAGCTCGTCGACCAGGCGCTCGGTGACGTCAGGGCCGAAGTCCGCGGTGAGCAGCGCGGTCTCGAGATCCTCCCATGTCGTCTCGTCGATCGTGGGTTTGACGAACATCCCGCGCAGGGCACGGGTGAGGGACCAGGACTTCTCCGCCATGCACCCAGCCTACGATCTCCGCCGGCTTCGCCGATCGACCGCACCGGCGACGGGATGTCGCGGTCAGGACCGCTCCGCTGCGGCGTGCCGATCGCCGACGCGTTGTCCCACGACGGCGGAGACCCCGTCCTGACGCATCGAGACCCCGTAGAGCGCGTCGGCGATCTCCATCGTCCGCTTCTGGTGGGTGATGACCAGCAGCTGCGAGCTCTCCCGGAGCTGTTCGAACACGGTGAGAAGACGCCCGAGGTTCGCGTCGTCCAGGGCTGCCTCGACCTCGTCCAGGATGTAGAACGGGCTGGGACGTGCTTTGAAGATCGCCACGAGGAGCGCGACGGCCGCCAGCGAGCGCTCCCCGCCGGAGAGGAGGGAGAGGCGTTCGATCTTCTTCCCGACGGGACGGACGGCGACCTCGATCCCGGTGTTCAGCAGGTCATCGGGCGCGGTGAGCGAGATGCTGCCCGCACCACCGGGGAAGAGCAGAGGGAAGACCTCACCGAAGGCCTGTCGGGTGTCCTCGAACGCGTCGGCGAAGATCGTCTGCATCCGCTCGTCCAGGTCCGCGATGATCGTGAGCAGGTCCTGCCGCGTCTTGGTGAGGTCGGCGAGCTGTTCGGTGAGGAAGGCATGCCGCTGTTCCAGCGCGGCGAACTCCTCGAGCGCCAGCGGGTTGACGCGGCCGAGCTGGGCGAGCTTGCGCTCGGCCTCCTGTAGGCGACGCTGCTGGACCCGACGGTCGAAGGGCACTCCGGCCGTCTCCTCCTCCGCATCATCGCCGTCCTCCCCAGGAGCGGACTCGCCCGGGTCGCGAGGGACGAGCTGCTCCGGGCCGTACTCCGAAACGAGGACGTCCTCGTCGAGGGCGAGCTCGGATGTCACCCGCTCGAGCAGGCTGGAGAGGTGGAGCTTCTTCTCGTGGATCTGCAGCTCGAGGCCGTGCACGCTCTCCGTGAGTCCCGCGAGACGTTCCCGGATGGCGCTCTCCTGCGCGCGCAGAGCGGCGAGCTCCTCGTTCTGCGCCGAGCGTGCGGCCTCCGCCGCCCCTAGCGCGACCCTGGCCTCGGCGACCGAACGGTCCACGGAGCCGAGAACGCGCGGGAACTCGCCCGCGACGCCCGCCGCGGCCTCGCGCTGTGCGCGGCGGACGACGGCGCGCCGCGCGGCCTCCGCGGCTGCGTCGCGCTCGCGCTCGCGCTGATGCTCCAGCGAGGCGACACGTGTCTGCGCGGCGCGCACCCGCTCCCGCAGCGTCTCGATGCCGAGCCGGGCTTCCATCTCGCTCTCCCGTGCGGCTTCAAGGGCCTCAAGGAGACCGTCGCGCGCCGAGGCGTCCAGGATCGGGCGCGGGGCGGCGCTCGCGCGATCGAGCTCCGCCTTCGCCGCCTCGGCCTTCGCCTCGGCGTCGGCGACAGAGGACTGCGCCTGGGCGAGGCCGGCCTCCAGGCGCTCGCACTCCGCGACCGCGGACTCGTGCTGCACCGTCACCCGGTTGAGCTGCTCGGCATGAGCGGCCAGCGCCGCGTCGTGCTCCCGCAGCGTCCGCAGGGACTCCTTCGCCGCCCGTCGCGCCCTCTCGAGAGCCTCCGTCGCGTCCTCGCGGGCACTGCGCAAGGTGTCGACGACCACCCGCACCTCGTCAAGGCGCTCGACGGCCGCATCGCGCTCCGCAGCAAGCTCGAGCCGCGAGCTCTCGCCGGAGCCCATGTGCAGGGTCTGTGCGGTGACGACCTCACCCTCCCGCGTCACGACGGTGACCGGCGGACCATCCTCCCGAGACACAGCCGTATGCGCCTCGCGCGCAGCCTCGAGGTCGCGGACGATCAGCACGTGCGCCAAGACGCCCAGCACTCCGTCCGGCCCGGTCACGACCTCGGGCGCGGTCACCGCTCCCGGGATGCCGGAGGCGGACGGCCGCGGCGTCCCCGCCGTCGCCGCAGCGATCACGATGTCGACGGCTCCCGCCCCGGCGCTGTCCCCCGCGAGGGAGAACGCCGAATCGGCGTCGGCGACGAGCACGCCCTCGGCGAGCGAACCGAGCACAGCGGCGATGGCGGCCTCATACCCGGGCTCTACCTGCACGGCGTCCCCGACCAGGCCGAGAACGCCCTCGTGCCCGCCCGCGACGAGTTCCGCCGCTCCCCCGGAGACGGCGATGGCGCTCCCCAGCGCCGACGCCTTCGCCGTCAGCGCGTCGGCCTCGCGTTCCGCCTCATGCAGGCGCTCGCGGATCCCCTCGAGCTCCGCCTCGGCCGCGCTCACCGCAGCCTGGGCGCTCTCATAGGCGGCTGCGTGCTCGGCGGCGGTCCCCTCAGGCACCTCGCTTTCCTCGACCTGCTCACGGGCCCCGGCCGCCTCGCGACGCCGGATATGAGCCGCTTCGAGCGCGTTCTCCTGCCGAAGCACCGCCCCGCGGACCGCGGCGAGCGCGGACGCCGCGGCTTCCGCCTGACCACGGAGGGTCGTCAGCCGCATGTCGTGCTCGGAGACCAGCGCGCTCTGCTCGGCGATGTCGACGTCCAGGGCGTCCAGCTCAGCCCGGGCGCGGACGACCTCGCGGGCGGCGTCCTCGGCGGCGTCCTGTGCCTGACCGAGGCCCGAGGAGATCTCTCCGATCTCGTCCTTGGCCTCGTCGATCGTCGCCTGGGTGACCGTGACGGCGGTGACCGCCGCATCGTCCTCCTCGGTGCCGAGCAGCGCGAGGCGCTGGTTGGCGAGCGTGAAAAGGCCGCGCATGCGCTCCTGGACCTGTTCCAGCCCGAACGCGACGCGCCGTGCCTCATCGACGGCGGCGGAGTTCTGCGCGGCCTCGAGTCGGGCGATCTCGCTCCGGATCCGATCGGCCTGCTCGCTGAGCACGACGCGCTCGGCATGTCGCTCGTGCTCGTTGCGGGTGTGATCCGCCAGCGCGGTACGCAGCGCCACCACGTCGTCGGCGAAGATCCGCGCCTTCGCATCCCGCACGACGGCCGCGATGCCCTGCGCCTCGCGGGCGATCTCGGCCTGCCGGCCCAACGGCTTGAGCTGCCGCCGGATCTCGCCGGCCAGGTCGCTCAGACGGGTGAGGTTGGTCTCCATCGCGTCGAGCTTGCGGAGCGTCTTCTCCTTGCGTCGACGGTGCTTGAGGATCCCCGCCGCCTCCTCGATGAACCCGCGTCGATCCTCCGGTGAGGCCTGGAGCACGGTGTCCAGCCGTCCCTGGCCCACGATCACGTGCATCTCACGGCCGAGCCCGGAGTCACTCAGCAGCTCCTGGACGTCCAGGAGTCGACATCCCTCGCCGTTGATCGCATACTCGCTGGATCCGTTGCGGAAGAGGGTCCGGCTGATCGTCACCTCGGAGTACTCGATCGGCAGGGCGCCATCGCTGTTGTCGATGGTCAGCTGCACCTCCGCGCGGCCGAGCGGGCCACGCGTGGACGTGCCCGCGAAGATCACGTCCTCCATCTTCCCGCCGCGGAGGGTCTTGGCCCCCTGCTCTCCCATGACCCAGGCGAGCGCGTCGACGACGTTGGACTTTCCCGACCCGTTGGGCCCGACGATGCAGGTGACGCCCGGCTCGAAGGCGAAGACAGTCGGCTGCGCGAAGGACTTGAACCCTTTCAGGGTCAGGCTCTTCAGGTGCATGTGCGCGCCTGTGCTCGGGGTCGGGTCACGTCCATACGCTATCCGAATCCTCGCCCCGCGGCTCCGCGGAATCGCCCGGATTCCCGTGATTCCTGAAAGCCGGCTTGACGTGCGACACGAATGTTCGCTAGCGTGACAAGCCGCAAGCCGAGAAAGGAGGTTGCCGACATGATGACCATCACCGCATTCACCCCATTTATCGGGGCAGTTGATGCCTCGGCGACTTCCGTCGGCTTCTCCGGAACCGCGGAAGGATAGCGACGTCCGGGCCTCGTCCCGACCCTCCTTCCCGTCCGGGCCTCGCGACGACCGTCGCCGTCCTGACGACCACGCCTCTTCCCGGTCTTCTGCGCGCCTCCTTCGGAGCCGTGCACGCCGCCCGTGATCCCTCTC
Source organism: Microbacterium sp. S308A+ (assembly GCF_049800815.1). Lineage (NCBI taxonomy): Bacteria > Bacillati > Actinomycetota > Actinomycetes > Micrococcales > Microbacteriaceae > Microbacterium > Microbacterium sp. S308A+. The sequence goes on from NZ_JBNAFT010000001.1 coordinate 578,842, forward strand.
GCGGATCCATTCCTCTCGCGTGAGTTTCCGGCTCTCTGCCATACAGCTCCCGCGCGTCCCTTCGCTTTCTCCCAGAAAGAGACGATCGTGAACACCACGCTCAATGCTTCGCACACCTCGAAGCACGCCCCTCCCACGACGGGGCAGCAGAACCACCCCACCGTCGAGTTCCCCGGTGAGGAGGAGCTTCAGCGGCTCTCGCTCGCCGATCGGGTCACGCTGCGCCTGGCACTGCGGGTGCTGCGCCGCGCGCAGTGCGCGGAGCAGTTGGCCGAGCGACACGCCCGCAAGGAGGAGGCGCTGCGTCTGCGCGCCGACTACGAGCGACGTCGCCTGGACAGGGCCTCTCCGATGCAGATCCTGTGAGCCTTCCCTCATGATCACTGTCACGAGCGGAATGGCTCCGCCCCTGCCTCTCCCCGACGGCGTCCGGGTCCGTCCCCTGATCCTTCCGGATCGGGCGGACGGCCCCGGCTCCGCCGACCTCCGCGCGCTCGCCCCCGTCCGCAACGAGGTGTACCGCGCCGTGACCGGGCGCCCCGACGACGATCGCACCCCGGCAGAGCTCCTCGCGCTCCTGCGCTCCACCGCCGACACGGTGCGGCTCACGTGGCTGATCGAGGCGGACGGCGACCTCGTCGGACGCGCAGGACTCGTCCTGCCGCAGGAAGCGGACACGACAACCGCGCGGATGAACCTCGAGCTGCTTCCGGGCGTCTGGGGACGAGGCATCGGCTCGGCGGTCTATCCGCTGATCGAGCAGCAGGCACGAGCCCACGCCCGCTCGACCCTCGAACTGTGGGCGGAGCAGCCGGCCTCCGATGGCCCTCGCCTCACCGCGCCGACCGGCTTCGGCAGCGTTCCGGACGATCGGATCGCCCGCTTCCTGCAACGTCACGGATTCCGCCTGGAGCAGGTCGACCGGGTGAGCACGCTGGAGCTGGACCCTGCCGTGCGCTCGCGTCTCGGCCGCCTGCTGGCGGACGCTCGCGCGCACGCCGCTGAGTACCGGCTGGCACGCTGGGCGTACCCCACACCCCGGGAGTATGTCGACGGCTACGCCTGGGCCAAGTCCCGCATGTCGACCGACGCACCCTCAGGCGGGCTGTCCGCCACCGAGGAGGCGTGGGACGAGACCCGCGTACGCGACTTCGAGGATTTCCGCCTCGCCGGCGACGGACACGCGGTGGTCACCGCCGCCCTGCATATCCCCAGCGGGAGGCTCAGCGCCTACACCGAGCTCTCGATCGGAGCCGACCGCACCGCGAGCACGCACCAAGACGACACCCTTGTCCTCGCCGCCCACCGCGGTCATCGGCTGGGGATGATCGTGAAATGCGCGAGCCTGCTCGGCTGGATGGACGAGGTGCCTTCCAGCCGACACGTCATCACCTACAACGCCGAGGAGAACCGGCCGATGCTCGACATCAACGAGGCCATCGGCTTCGCCCCCGTCTCCTACGAAGGGGCCTGGAGAAAGGACCTGACATGACCACCGCCGACGACACGACGCTCACGATCGCGCCGCTGACGATCCCCGCCTCCCTGGACGCCGCAGACGCCGCAGACTTCCTCTCCTTCGCGGAGCTGAACCGGCGGATCTGCGCGCTCGACGCCGGCCGCCCGGAGATCGCCCCGGATGCGACCGAGATGCTCCCCGCCTGGCACGACCCGACCGACGAGCTGTCGCTCGGCTTCGTCGCCCGACGCGGCGACGAGATCGTCGGCATGGTCGCCGTGTACCTCGCCCAGGAGGAGGACGCGAAGGTCGCCGTGTTCGATCTCCTCGTCCTTCCCGAGAACTGGGGATCCGGTGCGGAGGAGGCACTCCTCGCCCAGGCCGAGGAGGAGGCGAGGAGTCACGGACGCACGAGCCTGCAGACGTGGACCCTGCACCGTGCGGAGGCGATCACCGGGGCCGACCCGACGGAGCGGATGCTGGTCCCGCCGACGGGCTGGGGACGTGTCCCCGTCTCCCCTCTGGCGGGTCTGCTCGAGCGCCACGGCTTCTCCCTCGAACAGGTCGAGCGCAACAGTGAGTTCGACCTGCGCACCGACCCCGCGCCCCTGGAGGCGATGCTCGCCGCCGCCGTCGCACAGGCGGGGCCGGACTACCGTCAGGTCGCCTGGCTGCTGCCCACCCCGCCGGAGCGGCGCGAGCAGTTCGCCGCGATCCTCGCGCGGATGGCCACCGACGTTCCCAGCGGAGCCCTCGAGATCGACGAGGAGGCGTGGGACGCCGCGCGGGTCGAGCGGCGTGAAGCCCAGTTCGCCGAAGCGGGTCAGCTGGTCTCCGTCGCCGCCGTGGTCCACGAGCCCAGCGGAGCCCTCGCCGCGTACAACGAGCTGGTGATCGGAGCCGACCGCGCCGCGACCACCCATCAGTACGGCACGCTCGTGCACGCCGACCATCGTGGGCATCGGCTCGGCACGATCGTCAAGTGCGCGAATCTGCTGCGCTGGCGGGAGCTCGTCCCGGGCTCGGCGGTGGTCTCGACGTTCAACGCCGAGGAGAACCGGCCGATGCTCGACATCAACGAGGCCATCGGCTTCGCGCCGGTCTCCTCCGCGGCCGCGTGGCAGAAGACCCTGGACTGATCCGCCGCGGGGTGGGCCTCATCCCCGCGGATGACGCCCGCCCTCTGATCTCCTTCTCCAGGCCGACGAGCCGGAGGCCCGCGTTCGAGAAGCTGGAGCCATGAACGCTCCTGTCCTCGACGCCCGCTCCCTGACCAAGGCCTTCGGTCCCACGCGTGCCCTCGCCGGGGTCGACCTGACCGTCCTCCCCGGCGAGTCCGTCGCGATCATGGGCGCCTCCGGGTCGGGGAAGACGACGCTGCTGCACGTCCTCGCCGGCATCACCGCCCCCGATTCGGGGCAGGTCCTCTTCACTCCGCCGGGCGGCGGGACGGTCGAGGTCACACGCCTCCGCGAGGCCGCCCGCTCCCGACTCCGCCGAGAGTCCTTCGGCTTCGTCTTCCAGCAGGGACTGCTCATCCCCGAGCTCACAGCGATCGAGAACGTCGCCCTCGCCCTCATGATCAACGGCGTCTCCCGCCGCGAGGCGATCCAGCACGCCGCGGGATGGCTCTCCTCGCTCGGTCTCGGCGGGTTCGAGGATCGACGGATCGGTGAGCTCTCGGGGGGCCAGGCCCAGCGGGTGGCGATCGCCCGTGCTCAGGTGACCGGCGCGCAGGTGGTCTTCGCCGACGAGCCGACCGGCGCCCTCGACTCGCAGACCTCTGCCGAGGTCATGGACGCGCTCCTCTGGTCGACGACGGGGCAGGGCCGCACGCTCGTCGTCGTGACGCACGACGCAGACGTCGCCGCGCGCTGCACGAGGACCGTCGCCGTCCGCGACGGTCGCATCCTCTCCGCCGTCCCCGGAGTCTCGGCATGAACCGTCACGTCCTCGCCGTGCTCCTTCGGCCCGCCCATGGGCAGGCCGGTGTCATCGCCCTGCCGGTCGTCGCCTTCGGCGTCGTCACCGCGCTCGTGCTCACGATCCTCGGCGGCGCGCAGACGTTCTGGACCTGGACCGACGACTTCGCGCCGATGTACTGGATCCTCGTCTCGATCGCCCTCGCCCTCCTGATCGTCCCGCTCCTCGGGCTCGGCGGCGCCGCGGCGCGGCTCTCCGCCCGCCGGCGGGACGAGCGCCTCTCCACACTGCGGCTGCTCGGCGTCACACCGGCCGGGGTGACGATAGCCACGGTCGTCGAATCGGTTCTCGTCGCCGCGATCGGCGCCGCCGCGGGCCTGCTCGTGTCCCTCGCCATCACTCCCCTCGTCGGTCTCGTCCCGTTCCGCGGCCAGGCGCTCGGCGCCGCCGCGATCATCCTCCCCGCCTGGCAGATCCTCGCGGTGGTCGGCGCCGTGCTGCTCCTCGCCGCGCTCAGCGCCGTCATCGGGCTGCGTCGAGTGGTCATCTCGCCGCTGGGCGTGCGCATGCGGGCACAGGCGACACCCGCGCACTGGATCCGCGCGGTGGTCGTCGTCCTCGTCATCGCCGCCGCCTTCGGTGCCGTGAACCTCTTCCCACAGCTCGGCGGCTTGACCGGCCTTCTCCTCCTCGGCGGTGTCTTCGGGGCGGCGCTCGCCGTGCTGAACCTCGTCGGCCCGTGGGCGCTGAAGGTCTCCGCCCGCGTGCAGCTGCGGCGCGCCGAGCGCCCGGAGCGGCTGCTCGCGGCACGGATCGTGCTCGACGCCCCCAAGGCGGCATGGCGTCAGGTGAGCGGGATCGCGATGGCGAGCTTCATGGCGGTCTTCGCCGGCACCGGTGTGACCCTCATGAGCGACCTGGGCGACGCCGGCGGGCCGCCGGAGCAGGCGCAGCTCGTCGCCGACATGCGCACAGGGCTCGTGATCACCCTCGTCGCCTCGTTCCTCATGGTCGCGGCATCCGTCGGCGTCAACCAAGCGGCAGGGATCCTCGATCAGCGCGAGCTGAACCGGAGCCTGCACCACCTCGGCATGCCGCTGGAGACCGTCGACCGCGCGCGACGCAGAGCGATCATGTCGCCGCTGCTCGTCACCGCCCTGGGTTCGGCGATCTGCGCGGGGGTCCTGATCTTCCCCTTGCTGGGCATCGCGATGATCCTCGCTCCGATGTCGCTCGTCACGATCGCCGCCGTGCTCGCCGCCGGCGTCCTGCTCGTCTGGGCGGTCACACGACTCACCCGCCCGCTCCTCGCCCGGGAGTTCGCCAGCTGACTCGCGTCACCCGGGTCGTGGCGTTCGTGAGCCGGTAGCCTGTGCCCATGAGCGCCGAGCAGGAGAAAGGTCCGTTCTTCCATGGCACCAAGGCAGATCTGGAGGTCGGCGACTTCCTCACGGCGGGGTTCCGATCCAACTACCGGCCGGAGATCGTCATGAACCACATCTACTTCACAGCGCTCGAAGACGGCGCCGGTCTCGCCGCAGAGCTCGCCGCCGGAGACGGCGAGCCCCGGGTGTACCTCGTCGCACCGACCGGCGAGTTCGAGGACGACCCGAACGTCACCGACAAGAGATACCCCGGCAACCCCACCCGCTCCTACCGCAGCGCCGAGCCGCTCCGTGTCCTCGGCGAGGTGCACGACTGGACGAGGCAGACACCCGAGGCGCTGCGGACGTGGCGGGAGCGGATCGCGGCGCTCATGGAGGACGAGCGCGGCGAGATCATCAACTGACCGCCCGGCTCCACGGGCCTCACCGCCGCCGCTGACACCGGGGGCAGTAGTGGGATGAGCGGTTCATGAAAGCCTCGCGCCTGATCGGGCCGCCGCACCGAGGGCACGCCTCTCCCCCGCGACCATAGGCGTTGAGCGAGTGCGCAAAGTACCCCGCCTGGCCGTTGACGTTCACATACTGGGCGTCGAAGCTCGTGCCGCCCTCGGCGAGAGCCTTGTGCAGCACCGCACGCACCTCGGCGAGGAGGCGTGCGGTGGAGCGTGCGGAGAGCGCGCTCGCCGAGGTCTCGGGATGGATGCGCGCCGCCCACAGCGACTCGTCGGCATAGATGTTCCCGATCCCGCTGACCAGGCCCTGATCCAGCAGCACGCGCTTGATCCCGCTCCTCCGGCGACGCACGGCCGTGCTCCATGCCTCATCGTCGAAGGCCGGGTCGAGCGGATCTCGTGCGATGTGCGCGACCTGCGCTGGGATGAGCGCATGGTCGCTCCCCCGTCCGGCGGGACGCGCATCGACCGTCGGCACGAGCGCGTCGATCGCGAGCGACCCGAACGTGCGCTGATCGGCGAAGACGACCGCCAGCTCACCGTGCTCGGGGTGCTCGACGAACAGGCGGATCCGTTCATGACGCTCGGGTTCGTCGCCGGGGCGACGCAAGAGCATCTGGCCGCTCATCCCGAGATGTCCGACGACCGCGTGCTCGCCGCTCCCGAGGGGCATCCAGAGGAACTTTCCGCGCCGGACGACACCGTTCACCTCCGCCCCCTCCAGACGCGCGACGAACTCTGCCGTCCCGCCTGAATGGCGAGTCAAGGCTCGCTCGTCGAGCACGCTCACGGCAAGGACACGGGCGCCGCTCAGCGCCGGAGCAAGCCCCGCTCGGACGACCTCGACCTCGGGGAGCTCAGGCATCGCGGGTCCCCCGGACCGGCGAGCTCAATCGCGCCCGCCGAGGACACGCCAGGCTCGCAGCGCGGCGGCCATCTCGGCCGTCTTCTTGCTGCTCCCCTCGCCCGTCGTCGTCACCTCGCCGACGACGACGGTCGCCGTGAAACGACGGTCGTGATCCGGGCCGGTGGACTCGACGGAGTACAGCGGAGGCGTCGCGCCCAGGCGCGCGGCCAGCTCCTGAAGGCTCGTCTTCGGATCCATCGCCGCACCGTAGCGCTCCGGATCGGCGAGGAGCGGTTCAGTGAGGCGAAGGACCATCGCCGTGGCCGCCTCGGCCCCCGCCGAGAGGAACGCCGCGCCGATCACCGCCTCCATCGTGTCGGCGAGGATCGAGTCCTTGTCGCGGCCGCCGGTCTGCTCCTCGCCACGCCCCAGGAGCAGGTGGTCTCCGAGCCCGATGGTGCGCGCCACCTCGGCGAGGGCGACCGTCGACACGACACTGGCCCGCCGCTTCGCGAGCGCTCCCTCATCGAGGTCGGGAAGGGTCGTGAAGAGCATGACCGTGACGGCCTGGCCGAGCACGGAATCTCCGAGGAACTCAAGGCGCTCGTTGTGCGGGACACCGCCGTGCTCATACGCATAGGAGCGGTGCGTCAGCGCCAGCTCCAGCAGCCCCGGGTCGATGTCGACGCCGAGGGTCTCCCCAAGAGGCCTCGTCCCCGTGGGGACCTCTGTCACGATCGCGTCAGACGTCGGCGACCTTGCGGCCCTTGTACTCGAGGAAGAGCTCGGTGCCCTGCGAGTCGGTGACGACCTTCGCCTGGTGCGGGCGGCTGTAGACGACCTTGCCGTTCTCGATGGTCTTGACGAGGGCGGGAGCCTCCGCCTTCCACTGCGCGCGACGCGAGCGGGTGTTCGAACGGGAGACCTTGCGCTTCGGAGGGTTACCGGCCATGGCTATTTACCTTCTGTGTTCTCGGGCCCGCGGTCTGCCGCGTTCCCTTGGTCTGTGATCTGCTGGAGCGCGCTCCACCGAGGATCGATGGGAGCCGTTCTCTCCGTCCCGGTGCTCTCGGTCAGCCGTTCGCCGGTCTCGGGGTCGAGACCAGGGCAATCCGGCTGACACACCGGCTGAAACGGGAGCGACAGTACGATCGCGTCCCTGACCAGAGTTTCAAGATCCACGTGGTCGTCTTGAACCTCGAAGTCGTTCGCTTCTTCACCAGGATAGGCGAAAAGCTCTTGAAACTCGACTTCGACAGGCTCTTCGATCGGATTGAGGCAACGACCGCACTCGCCGCGGTAGGTCGAGTCGACCGTCGCCGAGACGAGAATCCCCTCGTGGACGGACTCGAGCCGCACGTCGGTGACGACCTCGGTGCCCTCCTCGACCGCGACGAGCCCTTCCCCCCACCGCTCGGTCAGGCGGACGACGATCTCGTGCTCGCGCATCTCGCCCGGGCGCCGGACGATGTCGCGGACCGGAAGCACGAAGGGTCCGTTGAATCGAGTCTTCACCACCCCAGTCTACCGACAGCGTCTGAGGGCCGACTGGGCTCGCGCCGGGTTCAGAGGGGTCAGAGTCCGCGAGCGCCCGTGTCCAGGAACCGCGCCACCGGCGGCGGCACGAAGGGCGCCACGTCTCCTCCGAGAGCCGCGACCTGACGGACCAACGAGCTGGAGACCAGAGCGTGTGCAGGGTCTGGCAGCAGGAAGACGGTCTCGATGTCGGCGAGATGCCGGTTGACGATCGCCATCGGCGACTCGTAGGCGACATCGACCTGGGAGCGGATGCCCTTGACGAGCACACCCGCGTTCACGTCGCGCGCGTAGTCGACGAGCAGGCCCATGCTCCAGGAGCCGACGATGACATTGCCCTCCACACCGTCCTCGGCGATGGACTCCTCCAGCAGCGAGAGCCGCTGAGCCACCGGTAGCATCGCCTGCTTGTCCGGGTTGTGCACAACCAGGACGTGCAGCTCGTCGTATAGCCGAGCGGCACGGCGGATCACGTCCAGATGCCCGAGAGTGGGCGGATCGAAGGAACCCGGGACGACGGCGATCCGGCTGCTCATGCGTCCAGCCTAGCTCTTGGCGAGCGCGGCCCTGTCGTCCTCGCTGAGCCGCCGGTCGATCGCCTGGCGGAGTCCGGGATGCGCGACGAGCGCTGGATCCTCGGCGAGGATCCCCTCCGCGATCTCCCGCGCGCGGACGATGAGCTCGGCGTCCTTCACGACGCGCAGGAGCTTGAGCGAGGAGCGGATGCCGGACTGCCGAGCGCCGAGCACATCGCCCTCTCCTCTTAGCTCGAGATCGATCTCGGCAAGCGCGAAGCCGTCCAGAGTCGCAGCGACAGCGTCTACTCGCTCGCGAGCCGGTGTCCCCTGCTCAGCCTCGGTGACCAGCAGGCAGAGTCCCGGCACGCTCCCCCGCCCGACCCGGCCGCGAAGCTGGTGCAGCTGCGAGACGCCGAAGCGATCCGCATCGAGCACGATCATCGTCGAGGCGTTGGGGACGTCGACCCCGACCTCGATCACGGTCGTCGCCACGAGGACGTCGATCTCGCCACGCCCGAAGGCCTGCATGACGGCGTCCTTCTCGTCCGCCGACATGCGCCCGTGCAGCCCCGCGAGACGCAGTGCGCCGATCCGCGGATGCGTGGCGAGCGCCGCGAGCAGCTGCTCGACGCCCCACCGCGGACCCGCCGGCGCTTCGCCCTCGACCTCGGCCGCCTCCTGGTCGGCTTCGGCCTGCCCCTTGTCGGTGTCGATCGCCGCGCACACGGCGAAGACCTGGCGCCCTTGCGCCACCTCCTCCGCCGCCCGTTCCCACACACGTGCGAACCACCCCGGATGATCGGCCAAGGGCGCGACGAACGTCTCGATCCCCGCTCGGCCGGCCGGCATGCTGCGGATCACCGAGGTGTCGAGGTCGCCGAAGACCGTCATGGCGACGGTGCGAGGGATCGGCGTCGCTGTGAGGACCAGCGCGTGTGGACTCGCGCCCTTCGCACGCAACGCCTCGCGCTGTTCGACGCCGAACCGATGCTGCTCGTCCACCACCACGAGCCCGAGGTCGGCGAAGGTCGTCTTCTCGCCCAGCAGCGCATGCGTGCCCACGACGATCAGGGATTGGCCGGAGGCGACCCGCAGAGCGGCGCGGCGGCGCTCTGGCGCGGACATCTGACCGGTGAGCAGCGTCGGCATCACTTCGGGGGCGAGCTTCGGGCCGAGCATTCGGGTGATCGAGCGCAGATGCTGGGCGGCCAGCACCTCGGTCGGCGCGATGAGCGCTGCCTGACCGCCAGACTCCGCGACCTGAAGCATGGCTCGAAGCGCGACGAGGGTCTTGCCGGAGCCCACCTCCCCCTGCACCAGCCGGTTCATGGGCGAGTCCGCGACGAGGTCGGCTGCGATCGTCGCACCGACCTCGACCTGGTCCGCCGTGAGGGGGAACGGGAGGGCAGCGTCGAACCGTTCGAGCAGCCCTCCGGGACGCGCCTCGCGACGAGTCGCGGCGAGAGCGCGTACGGCGAGCCGCTGTTCGAGCAGGGCCGTCTGGAGTGTCAGCGCCTCGTGCATGCGCAGGGTGCGCACCGCCGGCCCGATCTGCTCTTTGCTCTGCGGCCGATGCGCCTGCTCCAGTGCCGTCCGTGCGTCGAGCAGCCGCTCATCGAGCCGCAGGCCGTCGGGGAGCGGCTCGGGGACGTGCTCCAGCGCGTCCAGGGCGATGGCCACGAGCTTCTCGATCTGCCAGGTGGCGACCGCAGAGGTCGCGGGGTAGATCGGGATCGGGCGGGTCACGACCGTGTCGGCCTTGGTCCGCGCTTCGCCCTCGTCGTCGAAGAGCTCGTACTGAGGGTGCGCGAACTGGGTCACGCCCTTGTATCGACCGACCTTGCCGGAGAAGACGCCCCGGCGCCCGAGACGCAGCTCTTTCTCCCGCCATTCGAGCTGACCGCGGTGCTTGCCGAAGAAGGTCAGCGACATGCGCCCCACTCCGTCGCCGATCGTCACCTCCATCATCGCCCCTCGTCTTGCGCGCATGTCGCGGACGGTCACGGACATCACCTCGGCGACGATCGTGACCGTCTCGCCGACCGGCAGATCGAGGATCGGGGTCAGCTCGCCCCTGCTCGCATACCGGCGAGGATAGTGCGAGAGGAGGTCCGCGACGGTCGTCATGCCGAACGCCTTCTCCAACGCCTTCGCGTGGGAGCTGCCGAGCGCGGTCTCCAGACGCGTCTCCAGGGTCACCGACATGCCTCCGAGTCTAGAGTCGCGGGCGGACACGCCTCCTCCGCCGGCGGACGCCAGGACGCGAGGGGGAGCGCATAGGGTGATCGGGTGACGAGAATCATCGCCGGGGTCGGAGGCGGGCTCCGCCTGGAGGTCCCCGGGACGGGCACACGCCCGACCAGCGACCGCGTGCGCGAGTCGTTGTTCGCCGCCCTGGAGGCGGCAGGCGGGATCGACGGCGCCCGCGTGCTGGACCTCTACGCGGGCTCAGGCGCCCTTGGCCTCGAAGCGCTCAGCCGGGGCGCGAAGTCCGCCGATCTCGTCGAGCGGGGACGGGCGGCGGCTGCCGTCGCCCGTCGCAACGCGGCGAAGGTCGACGCAGCGCTCGGCGGAGGTCGACGCGCGTCGGTGCACGAGAGCTCTGTCCGGGCCTTTCTCTCGCGCGCGGCCGGCCCCTACGACCTGGTCTTCAGCGATCCGCCATACGACCTTCCGGACAAGGACCTGACTGCCGACCTCGTCGCTCTGACACCGCTCCTCGCCTCAGAGGCCCTCGTGCTGATCGAGCGTGCGCGCCGCTCCGCACCGCCGGACCTCGCCGCCGCGGGGCTGGAGCCGATCCGCGACCGCGCCTACGGCGACACGGCGCTCTGGTGGGCGACGCCGTCGGCCGGGACGCCGAGCGTTCAGCCGCCGGCCGCGTCCCAATCACGGTAGGGATCCCACCCGAGGGGGCCCACCGCCACACCGTCGACCGTCACCGGGACATCCGGCACCGCCTCGACGGCACGACCGATCTCGCGGAACCCGGAGGGAAGCACGTCGGGCGGGAACGTGGCGAGCAGCGCATGGTCCTCGCCGCCCGCGAGCGCGCGTCCCGGGTCCGGGCCCAGGGCATCGCGCCGGAGCGCCAGAGTGACGTCCGACGCCCGGGCAAGGCGATCCGCGTCGAGAGCGAGGCCGTCCGAGACGTCCATCATCGCCGTCGCGCCGGCGACGGCCGCGAGAGGGCCGAGCCCGATCGGCGGGGCCGGACGCAACTGCGCCGCGACCAGTGCACCTTCACCCTCGGCGAGTGCGGCGACGTCGACGGGCACGGGCTCGCCGTCGCGGCGGAACCTGCCGAACAGCACGGCCAGCCCTGCCCCGGCCGCGCCGAGCTCTCCCGCCACCGCCACGACGTCTCCGGCCCTGGCTCCCGAACGGGTCACCGGATCACGACCCTCCAGATCGCCGAGGGCCGTGACGGCGACCGTGAGCACATCGGAGACCGTCAGATCGCCGCCGACCACCGCGCAGCCGGGCGCGAGGGCGTTGCAGGCGTCGCGCAGCCCGTCCGCCAGCCGCTCCACGAAGGCGACCGGCATGTCACGCGGGATCGCGAGCGCGACCAGGAGGGCGGTCGGGCGCGCCCCCATCGCAGCCACGTCGGCGAGGTTCACCGCGGCGGCCTTCCAGCCCAGGTCGTATCCGCTGGACCAGGCCAGCCGGAAGTCGGGTCCGTGCACGAGCGTGTCGGTCGTCGCGACGACGCTGCCCGACGGAGCAGCGATCACCGCGGCGTCGTCCCCGGGCCCGAGCAGGCTGTGCGACGCCACAGGAGTACGGCGCAGGATGGCACGCAGGAGAGTTCCCTCGGGTACGTCGGCGATACGGGGGTCGACCGGCTCTGCGGGTTCGGACATGAAGTCAACGGTAGCCTGGAGCCATGCCTCGACTTCGCCGCTCCGGGATCGCCTTTGCCGCCCTGGTGGCGGTTCTCGGGGTCTCCGGCTGCTCGACGACCCAGCCGATGGTCGCCGCGCCGGCAGCGAACGACCCGCTCTGCGCCGAGGTGATGGTCCGCCTCCCGGAGGCGCTCGAGAACGCCTCCGGCCCGACTCAGGACCGGGTGTGGACCGACGCGCAGGCCACCGGCGCCTGGGGCACGCCGACGGCGGTGACCCTCCGATGCGGCGTGGAGCCTCCGGGCCCCAGCACGCTGCGGTGCGTGACCTTCCAGAACGTCGACTGGCTCGTCGACCCGCAGGAGGGGACGCGCCTGGTCCGGCTGATCACCTACGGCCGCACGCCCGCGGTCGAGGTGCGCGTCGACAGCAGCAAGATCAGCCCCGACGGTGTCCTCGACGCCCTGGGGCCGAAGCTCACGAAGCTCCCCTCGGCCGCGCGTTGCACCGCCCCCGAGACCAAGCCGTCCACACCGCCACCCCAGTGAACCGGAAGGGCGTCCGCGGCGATCGCGTGAGCCGTCAGCGACGCAGACCGGTCTCGATCAGCTCCGTGATGAGGTTGCGGTAAGATAGACCTGAGGCGATCCAGCACTTCGGGAACATCGAGATCGGCGTGAAGCCGGGCATCGTGTTCAGCTCGTTCACGATCACCTCGCCCTCGACCGTGAGGAACACGTCGACGCGAGCCAGGCCGCGACCCTCGACGGCTTCGAAGGCGCGCGCTCCGGCGTCGCGGACGGCCTCGACCTCGGCCTCGGTGAGGTCGGCGGGGCAGACGACGTCCACACCGTCGCCGCCGAGGTACTTGCCCTCGAAGTCGTAGAAGTCCCGAGTGGTCAGCACGATCTCGCCCGGGACCGAGACCCGAGGCCCGTCCCCGCCTTCGAGCACCGCGACCTCGATCTCGCGTCCCACGACTCCGGCTTCCACGATCGCCTTGTCGTCCTCTGCGAACGCGATGGCCATCGCCGCGTCGAGGTCTGCAGCGTCCGTCACCTTGGACACGCCCACGCTGGACCCGGCGCGTGCCGGCTTGACGAACAGCGGCGCGCCGAGCGCGCGAGCCTCGTTCCGCACACGATCGGCGTCGGCATCCCACTCGCGACGACGCACGGTGATCCACGGCGCCACTGGGATGCCGGCTGCCTGGAGCGCGACCTTCATGAAGTGCTTGTCCATGCACACCGCGGAGTCCAGCACCCCGCCGCCGGCGTATGGCACGCCGATCGTGTCGAAGAAGCCTTGGAGGGTGCCGTCCTCGCCGTGCGGCCCGTGCAGAAGCGGCAGGACGGCGTCGATCGTGCCATACGACTCGACGACATCCCCGCGCGTGACACGCAGCGTCCGATCGCCGCCAGGCTCCGGCCACTGCACACGAGTGCCGTTGTCGACCACCTCTGGCAGATGCCCCGCGTCGAGAGGGAACTTGTCGGGCTCGTCGTCCTCCAGCACGAAGGCGCCCTCGCGGGTGATCCCCACCGGGATCACGTCGTACCGCTCGCGGTCAATCGCGCGCAGCACCCCTCCCGCCGTGGCGGAGCTGATCGAATGCTCGCTGGAGCGCCCGCCGAAGAGCACCACCACTGCCTGCTTGTCCATTCTGGGTCCTCTCCCCCTGGGGGGTGTCGTCGTCGGTGGTCAGATGAGGCGCGATGTCCCGCGGGTCCATGGTGCCGTCCAGCACCATCTTGACCTGCTCGACGATCGGCATCTCCACGCCGGCGGCGCGGGCGAGCTGCAACACGGGCGCGATGGAGGCGAGCCCCTCCGCCGTCTGCTGCATCTGCTTGACCACGTCCTGGTATCCGTATCCCTGGCCGAGCAGACGCCCGGCGGTGTTGTTGCGGCTGAGCGGTGACTGACAGGTGGCGATCAGGTCGCCGAGACCGGCCAGTCCCTGCAGAGTCTCGGGCTGCGCGCCGTTGGCGACCGCGAAGTCGGTCATCTCGACAAGGCCTCGGGTGATGATCGACGCCTTGGTGTTCTCCCCGTAGCCGACGCCGTCGACGATGCCGATCGCGACCGCGATGAGGTTCTTCAGCACTCCGCCGAACTCCGTGCCGACGACGTCCGTGTTCACGAAGCTCCGGAAGTACCGGTTGCGCGCGGCACGCGCCACCGCGTCGGCCGTCTCCTGGCTGTTCGAGGCGATCACCGCCGCCGTCGGCTGCTCACGGGCGATCTCCAGGGCCAGGTTCGGGCCGGAGGCCACGGCGATCCGATCAGGGTCGCAGCGCAGCTCCTGCTCGATCACCTGGCTCATCCGCAGGCCGCTCCGGCGCTCCACCCCCTTCATGAGGCTCACGACAGGCGTCTCCCTGTTCGAGAGCAGCGGGCGCAGCGCCTTGAGGTTCTCGCGCAGAGACTGACTGGGGACGGAGAGGTAGACCTGTTCGGCGCCGTCGAGCGCGCGCGCGAGCTCGTGCGTCGCGGTCATAGCGCGTGGCAGATTGACGCCGGGCAGGTACTGCGAGTTGCGCTTGGCCTGGGCGATCTCGTTCGCGAGCTCCGGCCGGCGCGCCCACATCGTCACCTCCGCGCCGCCGTCGGCGAGGATCTTGCCGAAAGTCGTTCCCCAGCTGCCCGCGCCGATCACCGCGACCCGGAGGCCGGAGCCCTTCTGGCGCGAGGCCGTCGTCCTAGGAGTCAAGGCGTCCCGTCTCCTTCTGCCCGTGATCGGAGGGGTTCCACCTGGTCGCCGGGGCCTTCTCTCCGCGAGCCTCTTCCAGCAGGGCGGTGATCGCGGCCATGAGCCGGTCCGTGGCCTCCTTGAGCGCGGTCGCCTCGTTCGCACGCCCACGCAGATCCGACAGGTCGACCGGCTCGCCGATCAGCACCTGCACGCGCTTGCGGGGCGGCCACAGGCTCAGCCCCTTGGCGTAGCGACCCATGATGTTCTGCGTGCCCCACTGGGCCATCGGGATGAGCGGGATGTCGCCCGCGAGCGCGAGCCGCACCGCGCCGGACTTGCCGCGCATCGGCCAGAGGTCGGGGTCGCGGGTCAGCGTCCCCTCGGGGTAGACGATGACCCCGCGTGCGTGTGCGACGAGCGCGGCGGACTGGGCGAGCGTCTGCTTCGCTGCCGCGGCCGACGAGCTCCGCGCGACCGGGATCATGCCCGTGCGACGCAGCGCCCAGCCGACCACGGGAATCCGGAACAGGCTCTCCTTCGCCATGAACCGAGGCGCCCGGCCGAGCCGCCAGACCGCGACGGCCACCACGAGCGGGTCGAGCTCGGAATAGTGGTTGGGCGCCAGCACGAACGCGCCGTCCCGGGGCAGACGCTCCCTCCCCCGGAACTCCAGCTTCGCCGCGAACGAGACGAAGGGCACGACGAAGACAGCGAGCAGCCAGAAGAGGCTGGGCCGCGTCTTCTCCTTCGAAGCTCTGCCCATCGATCAGCCGATGACGTCGTAGTCCGCGCCGAGAGCGTCCAGCTTCAGCAGGAACTTCTCGTAGCCGCGGCTGAGGATGTCCACGCCGGACACTTTGGACTCGCCCGTCGCGGTCAGCGCGGCGATCACGTGGCTGTACCCGCCGCGAAGGTCGGGGACGACGATGTCGGCACCGTGCAGCGGCGTGGGCCCGGTGATCACGGCGGCCTGCTCCAGGTCGCGGCGTGGGACACGGCGCGGACCGTCCTGCAGGCCGTGCGGATGCACGACGATGTCGGCGCCCATCTTCACGAGCGCGCCCGTGAAGCCCATCCGGTTCTCGTACACGGTCTCGTGCACGATCGAGCGTCCGTTCGCCTGGGTGAGGGCGACCACGAGCGGCTGCTGCCAGTCGGTCATGAAGCCGGGATGCACATCGGTCTCGACCACGACGGGCTTCAGCTCGCCGCCACGACGGAAGAGGATCCCGTCCTCCTGGATGTCGAACCAGCCGCCGGCCTTGCGGAACACGTTCAGGAACGTCAGCATCTCCTGCTGCTTGGCGCCGCCGACGAAGATCTCACCATCGGTCGCGAGCGCCGCGCTCGCCCAGGACGCCGCCTCGTTACGGTCGAAGATGGACCGGTGGTCGTAGCCCCGCAGGGTCTGCACGCCCTCGATGAGGATCACGCGGTTGGGCTCGTAGGAGATGATCGCGCCCATCTTCTGGAGCACCGCGATGAGGTCCATGATCTCGGGCTCGATCGCGGCGTTGCGCAGCTCGGTCGTCCCCTGTGCGCGCACCGCGCTGAGGAGCACCTGCTCGGTCGCGCCGACGCTCGGATAGGGCAGGTGGATGTTCGCCCCGCGGAGACCGTTCGGGGCGGAGAGACGGATGCCGCTCGGCAGCTTCTCGACGATGGCGCCGAACTTGCGGAGTGCGTCGAGGTGGAAGTCGATCGGCCGGTCCCCGATGCGGCATCCGCCGAGGTCGGGGATGAAGGCCTGACCGAGACGGTGCAGAAGCGGTCCGCAGAAGAGGATCGGGATCCGGGAGGCACCCGCGTGGGCATCGATCTCCTCGAAGTGCGCCGACTCGACGTCGCTCGGGTCGAAGACGAGCGAGCCGGGCTCGTCGCCCTCGGTGACCCGCACGCCGTGCACCTCGAGCAGCGAGCGCACGACCGCCGCGTCGCTGATCGCCGGGACATCGCGCAGCACGCTCGTGGTCTCGCCGAGAAGAGAGGCGACCATCGCCTTGGTGGCCAGGTTCTTCGCGCCCTTCACATCGACGCGCCCGCGCAGCGGCCGCCCTCCCCTGATCGCAAGGACGTCGCCTGTGAGCGGCATGCCTCCGTCGGCGGGGATGGTGTCGTGCAGCGGTGTCGTCATTCGCAGAGCCTCTTCTTCTCACACGGACCGCGGCCGGAGCCGCCGGGCGGATGCCCCCGGCCCACGCTCCCCCCGCTCAGCGAACGGGGAGCGTACGTGGCCGCCACGACTCGCGGCGGGCCTCGAACTGCGCGATCTTGTCTTCGTTGCGCAGGGTGAGCCCGATGTCATCGAGCCCCTCGAGGAGCCGCCATCTAGTGTAATCGTCGATCCCGATGGGGGTCCGGAAGTCGCCGATCGCGGCGGTGCGCGCCTCGAGGTCGACCGTGATCTCTCGCCCCGGCTCCTCGTCGATCAGCGCCCAGATGCGCTCGATGTCCGCCTCCTCCACCGTGGCCGCGAGCAGACCCTGCTTGCCGGAGTTGCCACGGAAGATGTCGGCGAAGCGCGGGCTCAGCACCACGCGGAAGCCGTAGTCGCGCAGCGCCCAGACCGCGTGCTCGCGGCTCGATCCGGTGCCGAAGTCCGGCCCCGCGACCAGCACCGAGGCCTTGCGGAAGGGCTCCTGGTTGAGCACGAAGCCGGGGTCCTGGCGCCAGGCGTGGAAGAGCGCGTCATCGAACCCCGTCTTGGTGACGCGCTTGAGGAACACGGCGGGGATGATCTGATCGGTGTCGACGTTGGAGCGCTTCAGCGGGGCGGCGACGCCGGTGTGGGTGGTGAACTTCTCCATGGTCAGACCTCCTGCTCGACGCCGGCCAGATCGCTCGGGCTGGAGAGCGTGCCGCGGACGGCCGTCGCCGCGGCGACGAGCGGTGAGACCAGATGCGTCCGCCCGCCCTTGCCCTGCCTCCCCTCGAAGTTGCGGTTGGAGGTCGAGGCGCAGCGCTCCCCCGGCGCGAGCTGGTCGGGGTTCATGCCCAGGCACATCGAGCACCCGGCGAACCGCCACTCGGCGCCGAAGTCGGTGAACACCTTGTCCAGCCCCTCCGCCTCGGCCTCGAGCCGGACGCGCGCCGACCCGGGGACGACCATGACGCGCACGCCCTCGGCCTTCTTCTTGCCTTTCACGACCGACGCGAACGCGCGGAGGTCCTCGATCCGGCTGTTGGTGCAGGACCCCATGAAGACCGCGTCGACCTTGACCTCTTTGAGAGGAGTGCCGGGGACGAGATCCATGTACTCCAGCGCCCGCTCGGCGGCGGCGCGTTCGTTCGGATCCGCGATCGCGGCGGGGTCGGGGACCTCCGCGGAGAGAGAGCTCCCCTGCCCCGGGTTGGTGCCCCAGGTGACGAACGGCTCCAGGGCGTCCGCGTCGATGACGACCTCGGCGTCGAAGACGGCGCCTTCGTCGGTCGGGAGTGTTTTCCAGTAGGCGACCGCGTCCTCCCAGTCCTGGCCCTGCGGCGCGTGTGGCCGGCCTCTCAGGTAGGCGAAGGTGGTCTCGTCCGGCGCCACCATGCCCGCGCGGGCACCGGCCTCGATCGACATGTTGCAGATCGTCATACGCCCCTCCATCGAGAGGGACCGGATGGCGCTGCCGCGGTATTCGAGCACATAGCCCTGCCCGCCGCCGGTGCCGATCTTCGCGATCACCGCGAGGATGATGTCCTTCGCGGTGACACCGGGACGGAGCGTGCCCTCGACGGTGATCGCCATGGTCTTGAAGGGCTTCAGCGGCAGGGTCTGCGTGGCCATCACGTGTTCGACCTCGCTCGTTCCGATGCCGAAGGCCATCGCGCCGAACGCGCCGTGCGTGGAGGTGTGCGAGTCCCCGCAGACGACGGTGATACCCGGCATCGTCAGGCCCAGCTGCGGCCCCACGACGTGCACGATGCCCTGCTCGGCGTCACCGAGGGAGTGCAGGCGCACCCCGTACTCCGCGGCGTTGCGACGCAGCGTCTCGATCTGCGTGCGGCTGGTGAGATCCGCGATCGGCTTGTCGATGTCGAGCGTAGGGGTGTTGTGGTCTTCGGTCGCGATCGTCAGGTCCAGGCGGCGCAAGGGCCGCCCCTCGGCCCGCAGCCCGTCGAACGCCTGCGGACTCGTCACCTCGTGCAGGAGGTGGAGGTCGATGTAGATGAGATCGGGCTCGCCGTTCTCTCCTTTGACGACGAGGTGGTCGTCCCAGACCTTCTCGGCGAGCGTACGAGGACGTGACGGACCAGTCGCTTCTGTGGGCATGTCGCATTTCTCCTGGGTTCGGCGTACGGCCAAAGCGAGACTCCGCGACGAGGAAGGCCTAGCTGAACGAGGTCTCGTCGCGGCTGCTAAGGAGAAGCACCACCGCCTGCATGCCGGTCAGTTTACACGGCGCGCAGGCGGCAGGTTCCCCTCACTCTGCGGCTATGGGCTGCTTCCGCTTCTTCTCCCGCGACGAGGCGACGAGGCTCGCGACCGTCGCGACCGCCATCGAGGCGAAGATGACGCCGAGCGACACCCAGTTGTTGATGTCGGGGGCCCACTCGATGGGCTTGCCGCCGTTGATGAACGGCAGCTCGTTCTCGTGCATCGCGTGCAGGATGAGCTTGATCCCGATGAAGCCGAGGATGAAGGCCACGCCGTAGTGGAGGTAGCGCAGCTTCTCCAGCAGGTCGCCGAGGAGGAAGTAGAGCTGACGCAGACCCATCAGCGCGAAGAGGTTCGCGGTGAACACGATGAACGGATTCTGCGTGACGCCATAGATCGCGGGGATCGAGTCGACGGCGAACATGAGGTCGGTGACGCCGATCGAGACGAACACGATGAGCATCGGTGTCCAGATCTTCTTCCCGTCCACCACAGTACGCAGTTTCGCTCCGTCGTACTCATCGCTGATGTCGATGCCGCGACGGAGCATCCGGATGATGAAGTTCTCTGTCTGCGCGTCGTCGTCGTTCTTCTCGGGCATCGCCTGTCGGATCGCCGTGAAGATGAGGAACGCGCCGAACACGTAGAAGATCGGGCTCAGGGTCTCTACCGCGGCTCCGACGACGAGGATGAAGACGGCTCGCAGCACGAGCGCGATGATGATCCCGACCATCAGCACCTCCTGCTGATAGCGCCTCGGGACCGAGAACTGCGCCATGATCAGCACGAAGACGAAGAGGTTGTCGATCGAGAGGCTGTACTCCATCGCCCATCCGGTGACGAAGTCGACCGCGTCCTTCGTGTCGCCGAGCAGGAACAGGAGTCCCGCGAAGACGAGCGCGAGCGTCACGTAGAAGGCCACCCACAGCGACGACTCCCTGGTGGAGGGGATGTGCGGGCGCTTCAGGATCAGGAGCAGGTCGGCGAGCAGGATGAGCGTGAGCACCACCAGCGAGGTGATCTCGAACCAGACAGGGATTTCCACGGGCGCCAGGGGCCTTTCGAAAGGGTCGGACAGGACCGAAAGTCTCTCCCCCGCGACGGACGCGGCGCGCGGCCGGGAGCCTCGATGATGCTCCGTGATGACGAACGCGCGATGACGGGATACTCCCTTTCGCCCTGACAGCATAGCCGAGTCGGAGGAGGCCGCTTACCGCAGCCATAGCTGTTCGTGGTGAAATGGCCGTTGTGAATCAGACCACGGACGTCCCGACGCCTCTGGAGACCCCCGCACGCAACCCCTGGGCGAAGGGGATATCCTCCCTCATCTTCGTCAGCCGCTGGCTGCAGGCCCCGCTCTACGTCGGTCTGATCGTCGCGCAGCTCATCTACGTCTGGGTGTTCATGGTGGAGCTGTGGCACCTGATCGAGAAGGTCTTCTCCGGCCATGGGCTGAACGAGTCGCAGGTGATGCTCGCGGTCCTCGGCCTCATCGACGTCGTCATGATCGCGAACCTGCTGATCATGGTGATCATCGGCGGCTATGAGACCTTCGTGTCGCGGATCAATGTCGACGGCCACCCCGATCAGCCGGAGTGGCTTTCACACGTCAACGCCAACGTGCTCAAGGTCAAGCTCGCGATGGCGATCATCGGCATCTCCTCGATCCACCTCCTGAAGACGTTCATCGAGGTCGGTGCGATGAGCCCCGTCTCTGGCACGAGCAGCGGTCCCGAGAAGTACACGTCGATCGGCGTGTTCTGGCAGGTCACGATCCATGTCGTCTTCATCATCTCCGCACTCGCGCTCGCCTGGATCGACAAGATGTCACAGGGGACGAGGCACGTGCCGGCGCCCCAGAGCGGGCCGAACGCGCACTGACCGCCTCGACCGCCCGCGCACCGTCGCTCCTGGCCGCGTGCGCGGGAATCTGAGACGATTCCCGCGCACGCGACACTTACCCGGTGAGAGACATCGAACGGAGCGAGGATGGCGCAGGAGCAGGACGACGCGACACTGGTCGCACGGGCCGCGGGCGGCAGCGAGCATGCCTTCCGCGCCCTCTACCGCGCCTACGCGCGCCCGGTCTACTGGATCGCGCACGGCATCCTCGGCCACACCGGCGATGCGGAGGATGTGACCCAGGAGACCTTCGTCACGGCGTGGCGGAAGCTCCCGGCCCTGCGTCTGGCCGGGGACTCGCTGCTGCCATGGCTCGCGACGATCTGCCGGTTCCAGGCGGCCAACCGGCTGCGGCTCCGGCGGCGCGACCGCGCCCACACCGCCGAGCCCGTCGACGACGCGCTTCCGGCGAGCGTCGACGTCGAGGAGCAGGTGATCAGCGCCGAGCTCGCTGCCCGCATCATGCGGGAGCTGTCGGAGATGAGCATCCTCGACCGAGAGATCTTCCGCCTCTGCGCCGCCGAGGGATACGCCTATGATGCGGCGGCCGAGGAGCTCGGCGTCACCCACGGTGTCGTCCGCAACCGTCTCTCCCGCGTGCGCACCCGCCTGCGCGGCGCTGCGACCGAAACGGAGCCCGCATGAACCCCCAGAACGCCGACCTTCCCCCGACAGCCGCCGCCTCCTCGCCTCCCGAGGTCCCGGCGGGGGCGCGCTCCGAGCCTGCCGGTCTTCCCGACCTGACCGACGAGGCCGTCGACCGTATGGAGGACGCCGTCTTCGCGCGCATCGCGGACGAGCGCGCCACCAGGCGCGCGACGGCCACGGACCGCTCGCGCACCCGCCGCCGGCGCTGGCTCACGGCCGGCGGCGTCGCCGCGGCTTTCGCAGCGGGGGTCCTGATCACCCCGCCGATCCTCGGGAGCGTCGCCGGGGTCTCGTCCAGCGCATCCCCCGAGATCCTGCCGGGATGGGCCGTCGCCCCGTCATCGGGCGGATCCGCCCCGAACGACGCGGCGCCGATGCCAGGAGCGCCGGCGCAGGGGCTGGAGAGCGCCAAGAGCGGATCCGCCGGCTCGGCGTCGGCCGACTCCTCGGCGCCGCGAGAGATCGTCCAGACCGGGTCGGCGACGATCCGCGTGGACGACGTCCGCGCGGCCGCCGACGCGCTCATCACACTGGCCGAGAAGCACGGCGGTCGTGTGGAGAGCATGACCATCGGCGCGACGGCGCCGGGACAGGACCCCGCTGCCGTCCCCGGAGAGGACGATGACCGCGGCTGGCTCAGTCTTCGTGTCCCGGCGAGCGACCTACAGGCGGTGATGGTCGCCCTCGGCGAACACGGAAGGGTCGAGGCGACCTCGCTCGGAGAGAGCGACGTGACCGAGGCGGCGGTGGACCTCCGCGCCCGGATCGACTCCGCTGCCGCGTCCGTGCAACGGCTGACGGAGCTGATGGCGAAGGCGGGGTCGGTGTCCGAGCTGCTCGAGGCGGAGGTGGCGCTGACCGACCGGCAGGCCCAGCTCGAGTCCGCCCGGCAGCAGCTGAAGGACCTCGAATCCCAGGTGACGATGTCCTCGCTCCAGATCTCGCTCACGCGAACGACGGCGCCGGCCGCCGACCCGGCAGGCTTCGGCGACGGGCTGGCCGCGGGATGGGCGGGTCTCATCGCCTCGGTCAACGCGCTCGTGATCGCTTCGGGCTTCCTTCTCCCCTGGCTCGGCGTGGCCGTCGTGATCGCGCTTCTGCTCTGGGGCGTCGTGCGTCTGATCCACCATCGCCGTCGGGGCCGACGGACCCCGACGGAGGAACCGGAAGCGCCAGAGGGCCGCTGACGCCGGACGACCAGGACCATGCTCTGCCGGACTACGACCGGACGGTGTGGAGATAGGTCAGGACGGCTCTGACCCGGCGGTTGTCCTCGACGGGGCTGAGGCCGAGCTTGGTGAAGATGTTGCCGATGTGCTTGCTGACCGCGGCGTCGGTGAGGGTGAGCGCGTCGGCGATGCCGGCGTTCGAGTGACCGTCCGCCATGAGCGCGAGCACCTCGCGCTCTCTCGCCGTGAGGCTGTCGAGCGGCCCCGGTCGAGAGGCGCTGAGGAGGTGCTGCACGACGTCCGGGTCGATGACCGTGCCTCCGGACGCGACCGCTTCGAGAGACGCGGCGAAGTCCCGGACACGATTGACACGGTCCTTGAGCAGATAGCCGATACCGCCGTGCGGAAGGGTGAGCAGCTCGCGGGCGTAGGTGTCTGCGATGTACTGCGAGAGCACCATGACCGGCTGGGTCGGATGTGCCGCTCTGATGTCCAGGGCGGCGCGGAGCCCGTCATCGCTGTTGCTCGGCGGCATCCGGACGTCTGTGAGGACGAGATCGGGAGGGTCGCCGACCTCGCCGAGCCGCTCGTAGGCCGCGAGCAGCTCGGCGGCGGTCCGCGCGCTCTCGACGATGACGTGGCCGAGCCGTTCCAGCAGAGCCGTCAACGCCTCGCGAAGCAGCGCGGAGTCCTCAGCGAGCAGTAGGCGCATCGTGCCCGGTCCTCTCCCTGAGCACCGGCAGAGCCATATGCAGCGTCGTTGGTCCCCCCGCGGGGCTGACGAGGGTGAACTGTCCGCCCAGAGTCTCAGCCCGCTCGCGCAGCCCCCGCAGTCCTGTCCCTCCGCTCTCGTCCGCGCCGCCGTGCCCGTCGTCGGCGACGATCACCGCGAGTGCGCCGCCCTCGAGCACGGCACGAACGATCAGCCGCGTCGCGGCGGTGTGCTTGGCGGCGTTGCTGATCGCCTCGGTCACGAGGTAGTAGGCGGCGGTCTCCACCGGCGCCGGCAGCCGGCCGAAATCGCCCACGTCGAGGCTGAGCGGGATCGGCGTCCGGTCGGCCAGCTCGTCCAGCGCGGCACGGAGCCCGTGATCGGTGAGGACGACGGGGTGGATTCCGCGGACGGTGTCGCGCAACGTCGCCATCGCGTGCTCGGCCTGTCCCTGCGCGACGTCCAGCGCGTCGCGGGCCAGGGCCGTGTCCGCGCCCTGGACGGCGAGGTCGTCGAGCTCGAGGCTGACCATGCCGAGCCGGGCGGCCAGGGTGACGAGCTCTTGCTGCACGCCGTCGTGCAGATCGCGTTCGATGCGCCGCCGCTCCGCCTCGAACGCCGCGACCAGCGCGGCCCGCGACCGAGTGAGCCGTTCCACGTTGCGGGCGAGCTCGACCTGCCGGGGACCGCACAGCATCCGCAGCAAAGACGCCTGTCCGGCGGCGAGCACGGCGTTGACATACACGAACAGCCACACCGCGAGCAGCGCGATCGGGATCACGGGCCACCAGTTGTCCGGCCCGACGAGGATCCACACATCGCCGAAGAGGTTGATTCGTGTACGGCCTCGACCCCCCGAGACGCCGACGAACACGAGCACGACCAGGCAGAGGCCCTGGACGAACAGGACCGCGAGCGCGACCCATCCGAGCAGGAGGTCCAGGAGGAGAGCCGCTGTCTCACGCCACGTCGCCCCTTCGTTGACGCGGACCGCCAGCCAGATGTGCCGCTGCTCCCGAGTCAGAGGCACGTGTCCCGAGCCCTGGCGGGGAAAGCCGAGTAAGCGCGTGCGGCGGCGTTCGAGCGCTCCGATCACGATCCCCCACAGCGGCAGGAGCAGCAGTGTGACGATCATGACCGGCAGCATCACAACACCGATCACGGCGCTCGCCAGCAGATAGAGGAGCGTGCGCCAAGGCCATCCCCCGAACAGGAACCGCCACGGCGGTCGCATCAGCGCGTGCCAGACGGTCGTCGGTCTCATGCGTCCCACCCTACGGAACAGGGGTCGTTCCAGCTTCCCTGCCACCGCGGGAGTAGAGCCAGCCCTACCTCGTCCTTCGACCCCGCTCCCTCGCACCGGCCTCGGCCATCACGTCGAATGGACGACGTGACCGAAGCACTCATCCATGTCGAGAACCTGCAGAAGACCTTCCCCTCAGCCACGCGGAGGGAACCCCGAGTGCCGGTGCTGCGCGGTATCACCTTCACCGTCCAGCCCGGCGAGATGGTGAGCATCGTCGGCCCCTCCGGCTCCGGCAAGTCCACGCTCCTCTCCTGTCTTTCCGGCCTCGAGCGCTACGACTCCGGCATCGTCCGCCTCGCCGGGAAGGAGCTCGGAGCGCTCAATCACGCGTCCCTCGCGGCCGTGCGTCGTAAGCACATCGGCTTCATCTTCCAGTCCTACAACCTCGTCCCTTCCCTCACCGCCCGAGAGAACATCGCCCTTCCCGCCCGCCTCGCCCGCCGTCGGACGGACCGCGCCGACATCGACCGCGCGCTGCGCGATGTGGGGCTGGCCGACCGAGGCGGCCATCGTCCCGGACAGCTCTCGGGAGGTCAGCAGCAGCGCGTCGCCGTCGCACGCGTTCTCGTCATGCGCCCTGACATCGTTTTCGCCGACGAGCCCACCGGATCGCTCGACACGGCCACGGGGGCAGACGTGCTCCGGCTCTTGCGCGCGGCTGCCGGAGGCGACCGCGCCGTCATCATGGTCACCCACGACATCGAGGCCGCCGCCCTTGCCGACCGGGTGCTCGTCCTTCGGGACGGCGTCATCCATACCGAACTGCGTCATCCGGCTCCGGAGCAGATCCTCGAGGCGATCGCGAACGCAAGGGCAGCCGCATGATGCGCCTCGCCGTCGCCGATCTGACCGCACACGCGCGGGTCTGGCTCGGCATCCTCGCCGTTGCGGTCGCCGCCGGCTTCGTGGGAGCTATCGCCGCCGGGCTCCTCGAGACGGGGATCGCCCACGGCGGACGCGTGCAGGAAGGGCTGTCCAGCACCAGCGCCGCCGTCATCATGTTCTCCGCCGTCACCGTGGTGATCGTGCTCAGCGCCACGGCGAACCTGACCGTCTCACTGCAACGACGCGGGTACGCCCTCTGGCAGCTGGTCGGTGTCCGCCCCGTCCTCGTCACCGTCGTCGTCCTCACCCAGCTCAGCATCGTCGGCGCTCTCGGCGCGCTGGTCGGCTGTGGAATCGCCATGCCGGTCTTCCCACCGCTCTTCGGCTGGGTGTTCCGCGAGTGGCCGGATCTGCGGGGCGTCAGCCTGCACCTCGGAGTTCTCAGCGTTCTCGTCGTGGGAGCGGCGATCACCCTGATGATGCTCCTCGGCGGGCTCCGTGGTGCGCGCCGCGCCGGTCGCACGCCCCCGATCATGGCGCTGCGCGATCCGGAACCGCCGAGGGTCCGGATGAGCTGGCTCCGTCTCGTGTTCGCCGCCCTCCTCCTCGGTGGCGCCGCGACACTGGCGGCGAACCTCGACGGCCGGGCGGCGACGCTCTCCGCCTTCGCAGGCCAGGCGATCCTGCTCACGCCTCTCCTCGCGGCCGCTCTCGCCGCGGCCGGGCCGCTGGTGTTCCCGCTCGTGCTCCGTGCATGGACGTCGTTGCTTCCGGCCAGCGTGTCCGCTTCGTGGTTCCTCGCGCGCCACTCCGCCCGTCACCGGCTCAGTCAGTCGACCGCCACGATCAGCCCGCTCATGATCGCCATCGCGCTGTCCGGCGGCCTCTACACGATGGCCGCGACCCTCGACGCCGCTCTCGTCGAGCGTAACGGAGACACGACGAGCTCCGGTCTCGCGCCCGAGGGCGTCGTGCTCCTGCTCGGTGGGCCGCTCCTGCTCTCGGCCGTGGCCGCGGCCGCGACCGTGTTCATGTCCGGCCACGCTCGCGAACGAGAGATCGCTCTCGTCCAGGCCTCCGGCTCGACACACGGCCTGATCGTCCTCGCCGCGATCTGGGAAGCCGTGATCTACGCCGTCACCGCGATGATCCTGGGAGCCGCGGCCACGATCGGCGGTGGACTGATCATCGCCGGCGCGCTCGCTCTTCCCTTGCCGATCGTGTCGTTCGACACCCTCGGCGTCGTCATGGGCGGAGGGCTCCTGCTCATCCTCATCGCGACGGTGGCACCGACCACGTCCGCGCTCCGTCACGAAGTGGCCCGGAGCCTCTCCGCCGAATGAGACCGGGGACCAAGAAGGCCCTCGGGATGAGCCGAGGGCCTTCTACGGTGACCCCAGCGGGATTCGAACCCGCGTTACCGCCGTGAGAGGGCGGCGTACTAGGCCGCTATACGATGGGGCCGTTTCAGGAGCTGTTTCCGGCTCCCGACAACCGTTCAAGTATGACATGGCCCTGCGTGCCCGCCAAATCGACGCCACCCCTCAGAGCTCCCCGGGTGTGTCGGAGAGTTGCCGTCGGGCCGACAGCGGAGTTGACTCGAACCATGCGCGTCACGAAGCACGAACACGCCACTCTCCGGCTGGACGACCACCGCCAGACGCTCCTGCTGGACCCGGGGTCGTTCACCCGTCCGCTCGAGGATCTGGACGATCTCGTCGGAGTCGTCGTCACCCATCTGCATCCCGACCATTGGACGCCCGAGCACCTCGCCCGCATCCTCCGGGCCGCTCCCGGCACGCCGGTCTTCGGCCCCGCCGGCGTCGCCCAGGCGGCCGAGGAATACGACGTCACCATCGTGGCCCCCGGGGACACGATCTCGGTCGGTGACTTCACGCTTCGGTTCTTCGGCGGCGCCCACGCGGTGATCCATTCCTCCATCCCCGTGGTCGACAACGTCGGCGTCCTCGTCGACGAGGAGCTGTACTATCCGGGCGACTCCTTCGCGGTGCCAGAAGGCGTGAAGGTAGGCACACTCGCCGCGCCGCTGGGCGGACCATGGCTCCGGATCGGCGACGCGATGGACTTCGTCCTGGCCGTCCGTCCCCGTCGCGCCTTCGGCACGCACGACATGACCCTCTCGACGATCGGGAAGAGCATGCACCGAGACCGGCTGCGCTGGGCGACCGCGCAAGGCGAGGGAGATTTCCTCGCCCTCGACCCCGGCGACGTGCTGGAGATCTGAGACGGCTCGGCGAGCCGGCCGCGTCACGCCCGGGGTTGGGCCGCCCGCACCCGCAGCTCCCGGCGCAGATGATCCTGCTGCTCGATCACGAGCCGTCGCAGCGACGCCGGCGCGTCCTCGTTCGCGGCGAGCCATGCATCGACCGCGTCTGGGGCTTCCGCCACGGGGAAGAGGCCGAGCACCAGCCGTCGGGCGATCTCGATGCTCCGTCCCGCCCAGGCGTCGCGGATCCGGGCGAAGTACTCCACGTCGTGCGCGACCGTGAGGTCGCGCCGTGCACCCGCACGGAATCCGCGGATCGTCGCATCCAGATGATCGTTGCTGAGCGACCCGTCGTTCCACGCGGTCTCCCATGCAGCGTCGCGCACCGCAGCGAGCGGACGGGACGCCGCCGCCTCGATCGCCGCCGTGCGCCCGCTGGCCGTGCGGTCACGCACGTGCTCCTCCTCGATCTCGGCGAGGCCCGCGTGTCCTGTCGCGACAAGGGCCGTCAGCAGCGCCCACCGCAGGTCGGGATCAAGTGGCAGGCCCTCCGGCGCCTTCCCGTCGAGCAACGCACGGACGTCCGGCGCGCGGACGTCATCGACCGCCGCCGCGCTCGCGAGGGCGCGGGCCCAGGCCAGCTGTGAGTCACTTCCAGGCTGGGCGGCGCCGAACGCCTTCCAGACGGTCTCGATCCAGGCACGGCGTTCCACGGCGCGATCCGCGACCACGACGAAACGCTCGATCGCGAACGCGGCGTTCAGAAGCACCCCGCCGAGCAGAGCGCTGTCAGACTCGGCCGGCGCGTGTGCACGGACGATGCGGAGATAACGCGCGGCGGGCAGCTCTCCGTCCCGCGTCGCGTTCCACAGCGAGGACCAGACGAGCGCCCGCGAGAGGGGGTCGGCGAGCGCGGAGAGAGATCGCTCCGCCGTGACGAGGGAGACCGGGTCGAGGCGCACTTTGGCGTAGGTGAGGTCGGCATCGTTGATGAGGGTGAGGTCGGCGTATGGGAGAGGGACAGTGATGCGGTCTCCGAGAAGCTCGACGTCACGACGCTCGCGGAGCGCGAGCACGCCCTCGTGCATCTCGTAGAGTCCGATGGTCAAGCGGTGCGGACGTGACACCGACTGCACCAGCACCGCCTGTCCCTCCCTCTCCCCTCCAGGGCGTTCCAGGCTCAGGGTCGTGACGCCGGTGGTCTCGAGCCAGGCGCGCGACCACTCGCGCACGTCGCGACCCGAGCTCGCCTCCAGCTCGACGAGGAGGTCTTCGAGGCTGGTGTTACCGAAGGCGTGCCTGGCGAAGTACCGCCGTACCCCTTCGAAGAACGCGTCCTCGCCGACGAAGGCGACGAGCTGCTTGAGCACCGCGGCGCCCTTGGCGTAGGTGATGCCGTCGAAGTTGAGCTTCGCCGCCTCAAGATCCGGGATGTCGGCGACGATCGGATGGGTGGTCGGAAGCTGGTCCTGCGTGTAGGCCCACGCCTTGCGACGGTTGGCGAAGGACACCCAGGCATCGGTGAACCCGGTCGCTGCGACGGAGGCGTGCGAGCCCATGTAGTCGGCGAACGACTCCTTGAGCCAGAGGTCGTCCCACCATCGCATCGTCACCAGGTCTCCGAACCACATGTGCGCCATCTCGTGCAGTATCGTGTTCGCACGCGCCTGGTGCTGCGCTCGCGTCGCGGCGCCGCGGAAGACGTAGGCCTCGGTGAAGGTGACCAGCCCCGGGTTCTCCATCGCTCCGAGGTTGTACTCGGGCACGAAGACCTGGTCGTACTTCCCCCAAGGGTAGGGATAGGCGAACGCGTCCGCGAAGAAGTCGAGCCCCTGTCGCGTGACCTCGACGATCCGGTCCGCATCCAGGTACTGGGCGAGCGAGGCGCGGCAGAGGACGCCGAGCGGCACCACGAGGTCGCCACGACGCCATTCCTCGTCCACCCGATGGTATGGACCGGCCGCGACACTGGTGATGTAGCTGGAGATCGGGAGCGTGGGAGCGAACTCGACCCGCTGCATGCCCTCCTCCTCGACGGCGGACACGGCGCTCTGGTTGGACAGCACCCGCCATCCCCGCGGCGCGCGGACGACGAACGTATAGGCAGCCTTCATGTCGGGCTGCTCGAAGCAGGCCATGACCCGGCGGGAGTCTGCCGGCTCATACTGGGTGTACAGGTAGGTCGCGCCGTCGACCGGGTCGAGGAACCGGTGCAGGCCCTCGCCGGAGCGGCTGTACTCTCCCACCGCCTCGACGAGGACGATGTTCCGGTCGGCGAGCCCGTGGAGAAGGATCCGAGCGCCGTCCCACCGCACCTCCTGCTCAACACCGTTCACGACCACGCGCCGCACGCTCTCGCCCAGGAAGTCCAGCCAGGTGTGGTCCGAGGTCGCCGAGAACTCCAGCGTGGTCGTGGTGGGGAAGCCACGGCGCCCCTGATCCGTTGCTCCGCTCAGGTCGAGCTCGACGCGGATACGATGGAGGACGATGGCGGCGGATCGCGCCGCCGTCTCTTCCCGGGTGAGGTTCGCAGAGGTCATTCCTCCATCGTTTCATGAGGCCTCAGACCCCCTCGAGCCTCGGCCACTCGGCGGAGGAGCCATGGCAGACTCACGGCATGACCGATTCCCTCTTGCCCGAGCGAAGCCGTATCGTCCAGGAGCACATCCGCGCCGCCGGTCTCGGCTCCGTCGTACGCGAGCTTCCCGACTCCGCCCGCACCGCGGCCGATGCGGCCGTCGCTCTCGGATGTGAGGTCGGCGCGATCGGATCGAGCCTGCTCTTCCTCGTCGACGACGCACCGCTCCTGGTGATGACGAGCGGTGCGCATCGCGTCGACGTCGAGGTCCTCGCCGCGAGCACAGGCGCCAGGACCGCCGCGATGGCGCCGGCGAAGGTGGTCCGAGAGGTGACGGGGCAGGCCATCGGCGGTGTGGCGCCTGTCGGTCATCCTGCTCCGATCCCCACCGTCGTCGATGAGGCGCTGCAGCGGCACGAGACGATCTGGACCGCGGCAGGGACTCCGCACACCGTCATGCCGATGACGTTCGACGAGCTCGTCCGCCTCACCCGTGGCCGCGTCGTGGCGGTCGCCGCCGACGACGTCTCCTCTGCTCCCTCGCCCGGAGAAAGGTAGACCAGGCTAGACCGCGGGGGTCCATCGCAGGCCCGTGTCGCGACCCCGTGCCCCCTCCTAGCCTGTCGGCATGGGAGAGAGAAGACCTGCCGTCGATCCGACCGCCCGCGCTGAGCACACGACGATCTGGGCGGTCTTGCGGCGGCCCGGATTCCTCCTCAGCTCGTGGCCATGGCGCGCTCTCGGATACAGCGTCGTGAGCGTGCTGCGGGCGGTGCTCCTCGTCCCGCTCGTCGTCCTGGCTCTGCCGCTCGCACCCGCTCTCGCGGTCGGCTTCGGCAACGCGGAGCGAGGCCGAGGCAGGATCCTCGGCTACCCTCGCGTTCCCCCCGCGCATGCGCCCGCACCGCACCAGGGCCTGCGGGCGTGGTTCGTGCTGCGCTACGGAGAGAACGCGACCTGGCGTGACACAGCGGCGATGATGATCGCGCTCACGATCTCCGCCTTCCAGCTGCTCGTCCTCGTGTTCCCCGTCACCCTCCTTCTCCTCGCGCTGTCCCTCCCTGGCGGGCTGGCCTTCTACCAAGGGCAGTCGGCGAGGCCCGGCAGTCCTCTCCCACCGGGAGTCCCTCTGCCCGGCGGCGTGAGCGTGCCGATCACGGACGCGTCCGGTGTGGTCCTGGTCTTCGCCGCCGCGGCCCTGTCGTTCGTCGTCGCCGCGTACGTCGGCACCTTTCTGGCCTTCACCGAGGCACGGCTCCTCCGCATGCTCCTCTCCCCCGCAGCAGAGGCCGCGTTGGAGGCCCAGGTCGAGGATCTGCGGCGTTCGCGCTCCGCACTGACGACGGCCGTGGACGCGCAGAGAGCCGACATCGCCCGCTCCCTCCACGACGGCGTCCAACAGCGTCTCGTCGCGGCAGCGGTCCTGGTGGGCACCGCGGAGCTGGAAGCGGGAGAGATGAAC
Source organism: Microbacterium sp. S308A+ (assembly GCF_049800815.1). NCBI lineage: Bacteria > Bacillati > Actinomycetota > Actinomycetes > Micrococcales > Microbacteriaceae > Microbacterium > Microbacterium sp. S308A+. Next base: position 610,697 of record NZ_JBNAFT010000001.1, read on the forward strand.
GCGGCCGGGGCCGAGACGACGGCACTGGACACCGCGCTCGGGCGAGCGCACGAGGCGATCGATCTCGCTCTGGCGGATCTGCGCACGGCGGTGCGCGGCATCCACCCCACGATCCTCGTCGACCACGGGCTCACCGAGGCCATCCGGGATCTCGCTCGCCCGTTCCCACTTCCGCTCGCCCTCTCCCTCGACCTGGACGGGCGTGTCGGTGCCGCCGCCGAGGCGTGCGCCTTCTACACGGTCAGCGAAGCCCTCACAAACATCACCCGGCATGCCGAGGCACGCTCGGCGTCGGTCGATGTGAGGCGCGACGGAGAGGACCTCGTCGTGACGATCTCCGACGACGGCGGCGGTGGCGCCGACCCCACACGCGGCACCGGTCTGACAGGCCTCGAGGCCCGGGCGGGAAGCGTCGGGGGGACGCTGACCGTCTCGAGCCCCGTGGGAGGGCCGACGCGATTGGTCCTCACTGTTCCTGCTCTCACCGGGGAGGACAGGGGCACGCGGCCCGCACCTCGCCGCTGAGGTTCCCTGCCCGCCCGCGAGAGGGGCCTTTTCGCGATCGCGCCCTCGGCCCCCTCGACCCTCGCCTAGAATCCGGGGGCCATGCATATCATCCTCGCCGACGACACCGTCCTCCTCCGCGACGGGATCGCGGCCATTCTCGAGCGCCAGGGACACAGGGTGACGCCGGTCGGAGACGCAGAGGATCTGCGGGCGGAAGTCCGCCGTGCGTTCGCCGAAGCGGATCCGCCCTCCCTGGTGATCACCGACGTGCGCATGCCTCCGCACTCCACGACCGATGGGATGCAGGCCGCGATCGAACTGCGCGAGGAGCATCCTGGACTGCCGATCCTCGTCCTCTCCGAGTTCATCGCCGGCGCGTATCTCTCCGCGCTCATCGCCGACGGGACGGGCGGCGTGGGCTACCTTCTGAAATCCCGTGTGGGCCATGTCTCCGACTTCCTCGCCAGCATCGAGGTCGTCTGCGCGGGAGGCACCGCGATCGACCCCACCGTCATCCAGCAGCTGTTGCCGGAGCATGCGGCGTCTCCGGTCAACGACCTCACGCCACGGGAACGCGAGGTGCTCCACGCCATGGCACAGGGTGCCTCCAACGCGCAGATCGCCCACTCCCTCGTCGTCTCCGAGGCGGCGATCGCAAAGCACATCGGCAATATCTTCGCCAAGCTGGGACTGACCGAGGACGAGCAGGGACATCGGCGTGTGCACGCCGTCCTCATGTATCTCACGGCCTCTCATGTCTGACCCGGTGGAGGGGTAGAGCAGACGATACCCCGGGTGGTGCAGGCGATACCCCGAAGACTCCACCGGACGTGCCTGTGCTCCGGCGTGCGCATTTCTAGCGTGGAACCATGACAACGAAGACACCCCTGGTGAGCGCGACGGCCTCGGCCTCCCGAGGCGCCGACGCGCCCGTGCTCGAGGCACGCGGTCTGTGCAAGTCCTTCCGTCGCAAGCGTGGCGCGCCGGAGGTCGACGTCTTGCGGGACGTGTCGCTGAGCGTCGGCGACGGCGAGTTCGTCGCGGTCGTGGGCCCGAGCGGCTCGGGCAAGTCGACGCTGCTGTACTGCCTCTCCTCGCTGGAGAAGCCTTCGTCCGGGTCCGTGCGGATCGCGGGCGAAGAGGTGAGCGGGATGTCGAACGCACAGCGGGCGCAGCTCCGCGTGGAGCGCATAGGGTTCGTCTTCCAGCAGTTCAACCTCATCCCGTCCCTCGACGCGCGCGAGAACGTCGCGTTGCCCGCGCGACTCCGCGGAGCCCGCGACGCGGATCAACGCGCCGACGCCGCCCTGAACGCCGTCGGGATGACCATCCGCGCCCGCCATCGTCCCGGCACGTTGTCCGGCGGAGAGCAGCAGCGGGTGGCGATCGCACGCGTGCTCGCGGCCGAACCGGACATCGTCTTCGCCGACGAGCCGACCGGCGCCCTCGACGAGGCGTCGGGGGCGGCCGTGCTCGACCTCCTGGGCCGGCTCGCGACCGACGGGCGGGCGGTCGTCATGGTCACGCACGACCTCGAGGCCGCGAGCCGTGCCGACCGCGTGCTCGTCATCCGCGACGGGCGTCTGCACGCCGATCTCGCCTCCCCGACCAGCGCGCAGATCTGGAACGCGATGACGGCGAAGGGAGAGGGACGGTGAGAACGCTCATCCTCCGCGACCTCCGCGCGCACGTCTCGTCGCGGCTGGGTCCGTTCCTCGCGATCGTCGTCGCGACGATCATCGTCGGCTTCGGCGTGGCCTGGATCGACACCGCCGTGCGGGTCGGAGGCGAGCGAGCACAGACCCTGACCACCACCGGCGTGTCCGTCCTCGTCGGGAGCCTGATCGCCGCGGCGCTCGTGATCGGGGCGGTCATGAAGCTCTCCTCGGGGCTGCGTCAACGCGACTATGCCCTGTGGCAGCTCGCCGGGATCGCTCCGAACGCCGTCAGAAGGATCATCCTCTGGCAGGGGGTCCTCCTCGGCGTGCTCGGCGCGGCGACGGGGTGCATCGGAGCCGCCCTCGTCGCCCCGTCCCTCGGCGCGATGCTGAGCCGGCCTCTGTCGGGTCCCGACCCGCACCTGTCTCTGAGCGTCGGAGGGTTCGCCGTCGTGATCGTCGTCATCGGAGGCGTCACGGCCTTGTCCAGCCTGCCCGCGGCGCGGCGAGCGGCGCGGACTCCGGCCCTCATCGTGCTGAGAGAGCCCGCTCCCTCCCTCGGGCGCATGCGGTGGCTCCAGCTGCTGGCCCTCGTCCTGCTGCTTGCGGCTGTCGCTCTCGTCGTCTCGCGCATGAGGAGCGGAGAACGGGCGGAGATCGTGTACCTCGGCATCCTGCTCGGTCCGCTCGTCGCGGCCGTGCTGTCCGCCGCAGGGCCCGTCGTCTTCCCTCTCGTCCTCAGAGCCTGGACGGCGGTGATCCCCCCTCGGATGTCTGTCGCGTGGTTCCTTGCACGGCGGGGCGCGCAGCTCAAGGCGTTGCAGGCCAGTGCGGGGATCACCGCTCTGCTGCTCGCGCTGACCTTCGCCAGCACCTTCTTCGCAGTGACCGGCACGGCCACGAACGCCGTCGCCCTCACCGGCGAGGTCAGCGCCGACTACTACGCCTTCGGCTCGCCGGCGGCGTTCGCGACGCTCGCCCTGCTCGTCGGAGGTCCTGTTCTGCTGTCCGCCGTCGGGGCGGCGGTCGTCGTCTTCGTCGCCGGCCGCGACAAGAACCGAGAGATCGCGCTGCTCCGGGCATGCGGAGCCCGGCCGCCGAGGATCCTCACCGTCGCCGTGCTCGAGGCCGTCATCCATGCGGTCACCGCGTTCATCCTGGCGCTCATCGCGGTCGGGGCGGCGAGCATGGCCGTCGCCCTCGGGTTCTTGCCACGGACCGAGACCCTCGTCTCGCCGGTCGTGCCCCTGGACATCCTGCTGCCCGCTTTCGGTGTGGCCCTCGTCCTCGTGATCGCCGCGACCCTCCTGCCCACGATCGCCGCCCTGCGCCGAGACGTGCCGGAGGCGCTGTCGGCGACCTGAATCGAGGAAGCCCGGCCCCGCCGACGAGCCGGGACGGCGGCAGCAGCGATCGTCAGCGACCGGCCCCGCGGAGAAGCCGGCGCCAGGCGGCTCCGAGCCGGCACCAGACCCGGACAGCGAGGCTCCTCCCCCGCACGGCCACACGAGGCTTCGCCACGAGCGCGGCCTGCAGCTGCTGCGCCCACTCCCGCGTGACCGCCTCGTCAGAGAACACGCGCGCCCGTTCACGGGCTGCCTCCCGCATGCGCGCCACCTGCTCCTCGGGCAGCCGCTGCAGCGCGAGGATCCGGCCGGCCATCGCCGCTGTGTCCCCCTCGGGAACGAGGTACCCGTTGACCCCGTCGCGGACGAGATCGGCAGGGCCGTACCGGATGTCGTAGGCGATGGGGAGGCAGCCGGCAGCCATCGCCTCGGCGAGGACGAGCGGAAGCCCCTCGGAGGTCGAGGTGAGCAGGCTGAAGTCCGCCTCCGCGAACCGTCGACGGGCGTCGGGGGTGAACCCACGGAGCCGGATCCGCCCCGACGGGCTCTGCGCACGGACGAGCTCGTGCAGAGCCGCCTCGCGCTCCCCCTCGCCGTAGACGTCGAGGACGATCCGATCGTCCTCCGCGATCGCCGCGGCGGCGGCGGTGACGGCATGGTCGACCCGCTTCCGATCGGTCAGAGAGGCGAGCACGACGCCATGACCTCTCTGATGGCCGGATGTGCGCTCCTCGTCCAACGCCACCCCGTTCGGGATCACCTGCACGTTCGCGGCGGTGCCGAGCCCATCGGCCAGGAGGTCATCGCGCTGGCGGGTGGTCAGGAGCACGACCAGGTCGTAGTCCGCGGCGCGGCGCAGCGTGTACTCCCGGGATGCGCGGAGCGTTCCTGGGGCGTCGCCGTCGCGGTGGCCGCCGTGGACGAGATGCGCCGTCACGACGTTGTCCCGGCGGTAGCCCGCGACGAAGCGGGCCGCGGTCTTCGAGTCGACGATGACGAAGCTCGTCTCCTTTCCGGTGAGGCGGTCGAGCCACCACCGGAACAGCTTCCAGCTCGACGACCAGTCTCGGAGCGCGGTGCCGTCCTCCGCGTAGACCACGATCCGTCGCTTTCCTCCCACGACCCGGTCGGTGGCCAGGAGCGAGCCGTCGCGGCGGAAGCGGTCGGCCGCCTCGAACGTCCCGTCCGGTGCACGCCGCTCCCGCAGCAGCACGGTCCCGCCGTCACGGGCGAGCACGTCGTCCTCACGGGCCGGAAGCGGGGCGTCACCGACGACGGCCCGGCCTGACAGCGCCGGGGGCTGGGCGCGCAGATCCTCCCAGACGTTGCGGATCCTCATGCCGTCGACGATCTCGCCGGACTCCCGCATGCGACGCTCGAGGGCCGGATAGTCCGGGCGGTCATCGACCGTCAGCACCTCGACGTCCACGCCCCCGAGTCGCACGAACGCCCTGCTGCGATGGAGGAGGGCGGCCGTCATGCCTCCGTAGTTCTCGGGGATCCCCCAGGTCAGGGCGAAGTGCTTCCCTGACGGGAGCGCAGAAGATGCCGGGCGCATTGAACAGAGCGTACGGGATCAGGATGAGCGGCAGGCGAGCCGTGTGCCCAGGACAGGAGATGCGCGGTGATCAGGAGATGCGCCGAGATCAGAAGAATCCCGTACGGTCCGTCCTGCTCCGGGCAGGTCTCCCGCCCTGGGTCGCCCGTCGGGCCTGCGTCAGCGGCTGGCCTTGATCGGCCAGACGGCGAAGGCGCCGAGGATCGAGAGCGCGATCCCCACGGGGAACAGGCCCCCGTACCCGAAGGCGAGCACGATCGCCCCGGCGACGCCTGGTGCAAGCGTCTGCGGCAGAGTGGCGGCGATGTTGACCACGCCGAGGTCCTTCGCGAACGACTGGGCGGAGGGAAGGACCTCGCTCATGAGGGCCGTGTCGACCGCCTGGAACATCCCGAACCCGAGGCCGGCGATGAAGGTCGCGACCATCCACGCCTCCAGGGTCGGCGAGAGCCACGGGATCAGGAACGCGAGCCCCGTGACCACAGAGGATCCGAAGACGAAAGGCTTACGACGGCCGATCCGATCCGACAGCGGACCCGACACGATCGTCGAGACCAGGATGCCGGCGAGGCTGACCATCCCCAGCAGCGGGATCACGGTCTCAGGCGCGGCGACGTGGAAGTAGTCGGTGAGGAGGAAGAGCTGGTAGCCGGTCACCGCGAAGTAGCCGGTGAACAGCAGGAGGCGCCCGAGGAAGGCCCAGAAGAAATCCGGGTGGGCGATGGGGTTGACCCAGAACGTACGGAGGAACGCGGAGAAGGAGAACGGCTCGACGGGGATCCGTTCGCTCGAGTGGTCCGGGTTGAACATGACGAAGAGCGTGATCACGACGACCGCGATCACCGCGAAGGTGACGTAGCCGGCGGCGATGCTGTTGAAGAAGAGCGAGCCGACGATCTGCCCGCCGAGGGATCCGACCATGAGGCCGATCCCGGACAGGGCGGCGAACGTCCCGCGACGCTTGAGCGGCACCCGATCGGGCATCACCGCCGAGAGCGGGCCCTGCGCGAAGTTGTACGAGACCTGCACGAGCGTCCATGCGATCGCGATCCCGATCAGGGAGTTCGCGAAGGCGAGGCCGACGAGGGCGAGACCGCCGGCGAGCACGCCGATGATCATCCAGGGCGCGCGTCGTCCGAAGCGGGACCGGGTGCGGTCCGACACCTGTCCCGCGATCGGCTGGGCCACCATGGCCGCGAACGCGCCGATCGTGGACACGATCGCGAGGTTGGCGACCTTGTCCTGCTCGCCGAGGGCCTGCGTCACCTGCTGCGGGAGGAGGATGCCGGGCACGGCACCCCAGATGAGGAAGATGCCGAGGTTGGCGGGGATGATCCATCCCAGCAGCCGCCCCAGCCCCTTGCGGGGCGGTGGCGGGTCGTCGTTGCCCGCGGCGGTGCGGACGAACGTCGTCTCCGTGATGGGCGGCTCTACGGGCGGCGGGACGGCAGGGATCAGAGGGTCAGCGGGGATCGGGGGCGTTCCGGACATCGTTGTCGGGTCCTCTCAGGGGGTGGCGGGATGGGCAGGTCGTCAGGATCAGCCGTGCGGCGGGAGATCATCCGGCGGACGGGAGGGCGGAGGCCTCGGGACGCACCGCGGGGGTCCATTCCTCGTAACGCAGCCCGTGTCCGACGAGGAAGGTGGGGGCGGCGGTGTCCGAGGGCACGTCGGGGCGGCTCGCGCGCACGGCGGCCATCGACGACGGCACCTCGAACGGCAGCCGGCCCTGGGGCTCTCCCTCGCCGAAGAGCACGCTCACGAGCGCGTCGTCGCAGGCGCCGTAGTTCGCGATGATCGAGGAGGCCACGTCCACGAGCGGAGCGAGGATCGCGGGGCGGTCCAGGTAGACGTCGAGGATCAGCGGCGCGTGGGCGGCGAGCGCACGCAGCCGCTCGACCTCCTCGGGCGAGAACTCCAGCGAGCCGGCCCGGAAGAACGACTCCAGGTCCGTCCCGTCGCCGCGGGGCTCCCACGGGGCGTCGGTGCGGACGACGATGACGTCGGCGTCTTCCGGGGCGTCGACGACCTCCGCCCAGCCGGCGAAGGCCTCGGGAGCGATCCCCTCCGCGTAGACGGCAGGGTGCCCGGACAGCGGCAGATGCGCCGCGCCCTCGTGGTTCGTCAGCAGCGTGAGCGACCGGATCTGCGCCTGCAGGCCCTCGGCCCGCGCCTCGGCGCCGCCGACCAGGGCGTCCGCCGCGTCGATGTCGACGAGACGGCGCTCGTCGAAGAGGCCGAGGCGGAACTTCTCGCGCAAGAGACGCCGCACCGACACGTCCAGGCGGCTCTCGGGGACCGCTCCGCTCTCGACGAGCCCGGCGAGCACCGCCGGGGTGAACTCGCCGCCGAACTGGTCGACGCCGGCGTCGAGGGCCTTGATCATCCGTTCCTCGTGGCTGAGCATCTCGACGCCCCAGAAGGTCCGCGACAGGATTCCCCAGTCCGTGCAGACGATGCCGTCGAAGCCGAGCTCGTCGCGCAGCAGCCCCTGGATGATCTGCTTGTTGAAGCCGAACCCGACCTCCTCGTACTCGGTCCCCACCGGCATGCCGTAGTAGGGCATCATCTGCGAGACGCCCGCGGCGATCAGCTCACGGAAGGGCTGGAGATGGTGATCGAACATGCCGCCCGGGTACACCTGCTCACGTCCGTAGGAGAAGTGCGGGTCCTCGCCGTCGAGCTGCGGGCCGCCGCCGGGGAAGTGCTTGGCCATCGCCGACACCGAGTCGGTCCCGACGCCGTCGCCCTGCAGACCGCGGACGTAGGCGGCGCCGAGGCGTCCTGCGACCTCGGCACTCTGTCCGAACGTGCCGGACGCCCGTGCCCACCGGGGCTCGGTGGCGAGGTCGATCTGCGGGTGCAGCGCGACCCTGATCCCGACCGCCAGGTACTCGCGGCGCACGACGTCGGCGAAGCGGCGGGTGAGCTCGGCGTCGTCGATCGCGCCGAAGCCGAGGAACTCCGGCCACTGCGAGAACGGCCCCGCGAACATCGCCGCGCCCGGGTTGTTCGAGAACGAATGACGCGGGTCGCTGGAGATCGAGAACGGGATCCCCAGGCCACGCCCGCGCGCCTCCTCCTGGAGCGCGTTGTGCCAGGCGGCGATCTCCCGCGCCGATGGCGCCTGCAGGATGTTCACGTGGGTGATCCCCCGGTCGATGATCGACCGCATGGACGGGGTTCCGAACAGGCCCGGCGCCGAGAAGTCGCCGATGGTCGCCATCGGCTGGAACATCTGTCCTGCCTTGTCGGCGACGGTCATCCGCGCGAGCAGGTCCTCGACGCGCTGGTCGATCGACAGGGTCGGGTCCTGGTACGGGTAGGCGATTTCGCTCATGGGAACTCCTTCGTCCGGCGCGGCCGCCTCGGGCAGGAGGCCTTCCCGACTCAATATCTACACTTGTGTCGGTTTTGTCAAGCACGATGCTAGCGTGGGCCCATGCCCGGCACGAAGGACGCCAGAGAGCGCGGCTACGCGAACGGTCGCGCCCGTCGTGAGGAGATCATCCGGATCGCCTCGGAGTACTTCGCCGAGCGCGGTTTCCTCTCGGCGACGATCCTGGAGATCGCCGCGGTCTGCGGGATCTCCCGCCCAGGGCTCCTGCATCACTTCTCGGACAAGGAGGCGCTGCTCGAGGCGGTGCTCGCGGCGAGAGACGTCGAGGACCGGGAGCGGTTCCGCCCCTACGCCCGCGGCCACGGCGGGATGGGGGTGCTGCGAGGGATGGTCGACCTCGCCGCGCACAACCGGCTGGTCCCCGGCCTCATCGAGCTGTTCGTCCGCCTGTCCTCGGAGGCGTCGGCGCCCGACCATCCCGCGCACGAGTACTTCCGCGACCGCTACGAGCGCATCCGGTCCGGCACGAGCCGGACCCTCGCCGCCGCGATCGCTCACGGCCATCTCCGTCCGGATCTGGACCCGGACGACGCCGCGCTCCGCCTCACCGCGGCCATGGACGGGCTGCAGACGCTCTGGCTCTACGATCGCTCGATCGACATGGCGGGGCGGATCGGGACGATGCTGCGCGAGTGGATGACACCCGAGGGCGAGGCGGCGTTCGACGCGGCCGCCCCGGCACCGACCGAGCCGGCAGCCGTGATCGATCAGCTCCAGCCCGGGTGACCTTCCCCCTTCTGTCCCCTCTCCTTCGGCTCCTTCGGGATAAGGTCGGGCCATGGCGGATCTGCGGGTCGGTTTCCTCGGTGACGGTCACCTCAACGGCGTGCTTCGGCGCACCGTCGAGATGACACGCCCCTATCGGGTGATCGGATCCTTCGGTCGCCAGGACGAGCTTCCCGACGCCACCGAGATGGACGTGATCGTGGAGGCGGCGACGCCGGATGCGGTGCGAGAGCGGGTGCCCGGTGTCTTGGCGGCAGGGATCGACGCGATCCTCCTCTCGGTCGGCGCCCTTGCCGATCCCGAGGTCAGGGCCGGCCTCCTGGCCTCGGTTCCGACGCACGGCGGGCGCGGGCGCCTCATCGCCTGCACCGGCGCGATCGGCGGGATCGATCAGGTCCGTGCCCTCCGAACCGCCGGCCCCCTGCGCGCCCTCTCGATCGAGAGCAGGAAGCTTCCCCAAGTCCTTGTCCAACCGTGGATGACGAAGGACCTTCGGGCCGCCCTCCGCGCGGGCGACGCCGAGATCGTCGTGGCCGACGGTCTCGCCAGCGACGTCGCCCGTCTCTTCCCGTCCTCCGCGAACGTCGCGGCGTCGTTGGCGCTGGCCGGCGACGCCTGGGAGTTCGCGACCGCACGGGTGATCGCCGATCCCGCGGCCGTGGCGACAACACATGAGATCCATGCGGCCGGCGCGATCGGCGAGGTGCGCACGATCGTCACCAACGCGCCATCCCCCGAACGCCCCCGCTCCAGTGCGGTGGTGTCCTGGGCCGCGCTGCGCGCGCTCGACGACTACGCCCGACTCCGTGGGGCGCCTGCTCCGCCCGGTCCGCTCTTCCTCTAGGCCGCTCTCTGCCGCGCCACGCGCCGTCACGCCCCGGGAGGAGGAACTGAGATCCCGGCCGACGCGGCGAAGCCGATATCGTCGTAGCCGACAGCGATCCCGCCGACGAAAGCACCGCCTCATGACAAGCCTCACACCCGAGATCCTCGCCGCGCTGGAGAAGCAGGCGATAGAGCTGCCCTCGTGGGCGTTCGGCAACTCCGGCACGCGATTCAAGGTCTTCGGCTCCCCCGGCACCCCACGTACCCCTTACGAGAAGGTCGCCGATGCCGCACAGGTCCACCGGCTCACCGGCCTCGCCCCGCTCGTGGCCCTCCACATCCCGTGGGACGTGGTGGACGACTTCGCGGACCTCCGCCGGCATGCCGAGGAGCTGGGGGTCTCGCTCGGCACGGTCAACTCCAACACGTTCCAGGACGACGACTACCGCCTCGGTGCTCTCACGCATGAGGAGGAACGGATCCGCCGCAAGGCGATCGACCACCACCTCCGCTGCATCGACGTGATGGACCAGACCGGCAGCCGCGACCTGAAGATCTGGCTCGCTGAAGGGTCGAACTATCCAGGTCAGGCCGACATGCGCGGCCGCCAGGACCGATTGCAGGAGTCGCTGCAGGAGATCTACGCCCGCCTCGGGACGCATCAGCGGCTGGTCCTCGAGTACAAGCTCTTCGAGCCCGCGTTCTACCACACCGACGTCCCGGACTGGGGGACGTCCTTCGTCCAGGTCTCCTCTCTCGGCGAGAGGGCGATGGTGTGTCTCGACACAGGGCACCATGCGCCGGGCACGAACATCGAGTTCATCGTCATGCAGCTGCTGCGCCTCGGGCGCCTCGGGGCGTTCGACTTCAACTCCCGCTTCTACGCCGACGACGACCTCATCGTCGGCGCCGCCGATCCGTTCCAGCTCTTCCGGATCCTCGTCGAGGTGATCCGCGGGGGCGGACTCGGCGATCCCGACGTCTCGTTCATGCTCGACCAGTGCCACAACATCGAGGAGAAGATCCCGGGGCAGATCCGCTCGGTCCTCAACGTGCAGGAGATGATGGCCCGCGCCCTTCTGCTGGACCGCGACGCGCTGACCGCCGCGCAACGCGCCGGTGACGTGCTGGGGGCGAACGCCGTGTTCATGGACGCCTTCCAGACCGACGTCCGGCCCGCACTCGCCGCATGGCGTGAGACGCGCGGTCTTCCTGCCGACCCCCTCGCCGCGCACGCCGCGTCCGGCTACCGCGAGCGGATCGTCGCCGAGCGCGCGGACGGCGTCCCCGCCGGCTGGGGTGCCTGATCCCCGCGACCTGTCCACCTTTCCTCTCGACCACCACGCACGGAGCACGCACATGACCACCCCTCCCGTCGAAGCCCTCATCGCCCGTTCCCGCCGGCTGGGCGCCGATCCCCGCATCACCAACTACGCCGGCGGGAACACCTCCGCGAAGGGCTCCGACACAGACCCGGTCACCGGACAGCCGGTGGAGCTGCTCTGGGTGAAGGGGTCCGGCGGAGACCTCGGCACGCTCACCGAGCAGGGCCTCGCGGTGCTCCGCCTCGATCGTCTGCGCGCCCTCGTCGAGGTCTACACCGGCGAGGAGCACGAGGACGAGATGGTCGCCGCGTTCGACTTCTGCCTGCACGGCAGAGGAGGCGCGGCGCCCTCGATCGACACAGCGATGCACGGGCTGGTGGACGCCGCGCACGTCGATCATCTGCACCCCGACGCGGGGATCGCGATCGCCACGGCCGCCGACGGCGAGGAGCTGACCCGCCGGATCTTCGACGACCTCGTGGCCTGGGTGCCCTGGCGGCGGCCCGGGTTCCAGCTCGGTCTCGACATCGCGGCGATCCGCAGGGAGAACCCGCAGGCGATCGGCACGATCCTCGGCGGGCACGGGATCACCGCGTGGGGCGAGACGAGCGAGGAGGCCGAGGCGAACTCGCGGCGGATCATCGAGACCGCCGAGGAGTACATCGTCAGGCACGGTCGCCCCGATCCCTTCGGCCCCGAGCGGGCCGGATACGGAGCGTTGCCCGTGGCGGAGCGGCATGCCAGGGCCGCGGCGCTGGCTCCGACGATCCGGGGCCTCGTCTCGACGGACGCGCCCATGGTCGGGCACTTCACGGACGTGGCACCAGTGCTGGAGTTCCTCGCCGCAGAGAAGGCGCCCGCCCTCGCGGCTCTCGGGACGAGCTGCCCCGACCATTTCCTTCGCACCAAGGTCCGCCCGCTGCTTCTCGACCTCCCCGCGACGGCCACCGTCGAGGAGCAGCTGACCCGCCTGCACGAGCTTCACGACGCGTACCGTGCCGACTATCAGGCCTACTACGACGCGCATGCGACGGCCGAGAGCCCGGCGATCCGCGGAGCCGACCCCCTCATCGTCCTCGTCCCCGGCGTCGGCATGTTCAGCTACGGCGCGAACAAGCAGACCGCGCGGGTGGCGGGCGAGTTCTACCTGAACGCGATCACCGTGATGCGCGGAGCAGAGGCGCTGTCGACGTATTCCCCCATCTCCGACGCGGAGAAGTTCCGCATCGAGTACTGGGCACTGGAAGAGGCCAAGCTCCGACGGATGCCGAAGCCCAAGAGCCACCAGGGCCGTGTCGCGTTCGTCACCGGCGCCGCCTCGGGCATCGGCAAGGCCGTCGCCACCCGGCTCGCCGCCGACGGCGCCTGCGTCGTGGTCGCCGACCTCGACCTCGGCAAGGCCCAGGCCGTCGCCGCCGAGCTCGGCTCGACCGACGTGGCGATCGGGATCGCCGCGAACGTCGCCGACGACGACGCCGTACGCGCGGCACTGGACGCCGCCGTGCTCGCCTTCGGAGGCGTGGACCTCGTGGTCAACAACGCGGGCCTGTCGCTCTCCAAGCCGCTCCTGGAGACCACGGAGGCGGACTGGGATCTGCAGCACGACGTGATGTCCAAGGGGTCCTTCCTCGTTTCGCGCGCCGCCGCGGCGATCCTGCGGGAACAGGGCATGGGTGGCGACATCATCTACATCTCGTCGAAGAACAGCGTCTTCGCCGGCCCGAACAACATCGCCTACTCCGCGACCAAAGCCGATCAGGCCCACCAGGTGAGACTGCTCGCGGTGGAGCTCGGCGCGTACGGCATCCGCGTCAACGGCATCAACCCGGACGGCGTCGTCCGCGGCTCCGGCATCTTCGCCTCCGGCTGGGGTGCGGACCGCGCGGCCACCTACGGCGTCAAGGAGGAGGAGCTCGGCCAGTTCTACGCGAACCGCACGATCCTCAAGCGCGAGGTCGTGCCGGAGAACGTCGCCGACGCCGTGTCGGTGCTGACCGGTCCCGAGCTGAGCCGCACGACCGGACTCCACATCCCCGTGGACTCCGGCGTCGCCGCGGCCTTTCTCCGATGAGCCGCGCGGGCGGAGCCGTCGCGGCGGTCGACCTGGGCGCGACGAGCGGCAGGGTGATGATCGGCAGAGTGACGTCCACCCGTGTGACCCTGGAGCCGGTCGCCCGGTTCCCGCACGAGTCGGTCCGCCGGGACGACGGGCTGCACTGGGACTTCGCAGCCCTCTCCGGCCATGTGCTCGACGGCCTGGCAGAGGCCATGCGGCGAGAACCCGCCCTGACCAGCGCGGGGATCGACTCCTGGGCTGTCGACTACGGTCTCCTCCAGGCCGGCGAGCTGCTCGGCGAGCCCTTCCACTACCGTGATGAGCGGACCGCACACGGAGTCGAACGGGTGCACGCCCATCTGCCGTTCCCCGCTCTGCACGCGCGCAACGGCCTCCAGTTCCTGCCGTTCACGACGCTGTATCAGCTGGCGGCGGATCCGCTCCTCCCCCGGGCGGACACGCTGCTGCTGATCCCTGACCTGCTCGTTCACCTCCTCACCGGCGCTCGCGCCGCCGAGCGGACAAACGCGTCGACGACCGGCCTGCTCCGGGCAGACGGCACCGGCTGGGACGTGGAGCTGGCCGAGGAGGTGGGCATCCCCGCCGGGCTCCTGCCCCCGCTGATCGATCCCGGCGACCGGATCGGAGCCGTCCGCGCTGAGGCGGCTCGGCACATCGGCGCCGCGCTCCCGGTCGTGGCGGTCGGCTCGCACGACACAGCCTCGGCCGTCGCGGCCACACCGCTCTCCTCCCCCGGCTCCGCATACATCTCCTGCGGCACCTGGGGGCTGGTCGGGGTAGAGCTGACGGCGCCGGTGCGCTCCGACGCCGCTCGCGACGCGGGGTTCACGAACGAGCGCGGCGTCGACGGACGGATCCGGTTTCTCCGCAACGTCGCCGGTCTCTGGCTGCTGAGCGAGTCCGTACGCGCGTGGGAGGAGCGAGAGGGCGCCCCGATCGACCTCCGCCTCCTGCTCGACGAGGCGGAGTCGCTGCCGGCCGGCGGCCCGCTGTTCGACGCGAACCACCCTTCGCTCGCCGCACCGGGCGACATGCCCGCGCGTATCGCGGCCCTGCTGCGTGAGGCGGGCGACGCGGTCCCCTCGACACGGGCGGCGTTCACCCGCTGCGTCGTGGAGAGCATCGCGGCGGCCTTCGCCGAGGCCGTCGCTGCCGTCGCCCGCCTGACCGGGCGCTCCCTCGATCGGCTGCACCTCGTCGGCGGCGGCTCGCTCAACCGCCTGCTGTGCCGCGCGACGGCCCGGCGGACCGGGCTTCCCGTCCTCGCGGGCCCCATCGAGGCGACGGCTCTCGGAAACGTGCTGGTCCAGGCGCGCGCCCACGGCTGGCTGGGAGCGGGCGCGACTCTGGAAGACCTGCGGGCTCTCGTAGCCGCGTCGTTCCCGCCGGTGCGTTTCGACCCCGAGGACGAGAGCTGAACTGGTCGGGACCGTGAGCCGTCCCGAGCGCCGAGATCTTTCGGCGCCGCTCAGACCGCGGCGATCCCGCGCAGGACGATCTGGACCATGGCCTCCACCCTCTCCCGGTCCAGCGGGCGGCCGCGCAGAGCCGCGTAGGACGCCACGGCGATGAACTGCTCGGCGAGGACGGTCGCATCGACGCCTGCCCGCACTTCGCCCGCCGCGCGGGCCGTGTCGATCCGTTCGACGATCCCCTCGGCGATGGGCCCGGCGAAGCGCTCGTTCAGCGCGGCTCCGAGAACCGGATCCGCCGCGGTCACGGCGATCAGCGCCCGGGCCACGGCAAGCCCTCCGGGTTGCACGAGCCCGTCGGACACCGCCGTGAACCAGGCCCGCAGGTCCGCCGCGAGGTCCGTGGTCGCCGGGACCGGATCGGTGGCGCCGGGCAGCGTGCCCTCCAGCAGCGCCTCGCCGAGGATCGCCGCCTTCGAAGGCCACCACCGGTAGATCGTCTGCTTCGAGACCCCGGCCTCGGCGGCCAGCCCCTCGATCGTGACGGCCTCGTACCCCTCTGCCGTGAGCGCACGCCGCATCGCGGCCAGCACCGACTGGCGGATCTTCTCACTGCGCGGACGAGGCACCCCCCGAGCGTATCGAGGTGTAGCCTGATCAATAAATGGACGCTACGTTGCGAAATTCGGGCACGGCGTCCGCTCAGTGAACGGAGACACCATGGCCCTGACCGCGCACTCCTCCATCGGGGACTGGCTGAACGACCCGACCGGCGGCGACCTCATCCGCGGGCTGCTGGCCCGATCCGGCGCGGACCCCGACTCCCTCACCCCCGTTCTCGGACTGCCCCTGCAGCAGCTCGTGGCGATGAGTCAGGGGGCCATGCCGCAGTCCGTCGTCGACGACCTGGTCCGCGCGGCGAACGGCGGCGAGATCCCTGCCGACGCGGGAGAGACGGGATGGACGGAGCGGGTCACCCCCGGGCGTTTCGCCGGGAAGACGGTCATCGTGACCGGCGCGGCCTCGGGCATCGGGCGGGCCACCGCCTCGCGGATCGCCCGTGAGGGCGGCAGGGTGGTCGCCTGCGACATCGACGCGGACAGGCTCGACGCGCTCCGGGCCGAGCTCCCTGACGCCGTCGTGGTGACGGTCGCCGGCGATCTCACCCAGCAGGAGGCGATCGACCGCGTCGTCGCCGCGGCGGGAGGGCGGATCGACGGCCTCGCCAACGTCGCCGGCATCAACGACGACTTCTCACCGGCCGGCGAGACCTCCGACGCGACCTGGGACCGGGTCATCGCCATCAACCTCACCGCGCCGTTCAAGCTCATGCGCGCGGTGCTCCCCACGATGGAGGCGGCGGGGCGCGGCGTGATCCTGAACGTATCGAGCGAGGCGGGTCTCCGTGGCAACGCCTCGGGCAACGCCTACACCGCGAGCAAGCACGGGATCATCGGCGTCACCAGGTCGGCCGCGTTCATGTACGGCCCGAAGGGCATCAGGATCAACTCCGTCGCCCCGGGAGGCGTCGCCACCGGCATCCCGATGCCTCCGCACATGTCGGAGTATGGCTCTGCACGGCTCGCCCCGTTCCAGCAGGCGATCCCGACCGTCGCGACGGCCGAGCATCTGGCCGCCTCGATCACCTTCCTGCTCTCGGACGACGCCGTCAACGTCAACGGCGCGATCCTCGCCTCCGACGGCGGGTGGTCCGTGCAGTAGCCCTTCGCGAGACGGAGTCAGGACACGGGGACGAGCACCCCAGGGCGGTTGCGACGCAGTCCCCGTGACCGCAGGGCCGCGAATCCGGCGGCGATCTCGGGGATAGGGAGACTGTTCACGTCGTCCAGCGTGGCGCGGAGCTCGGCCGGGATCGCGCCGACGCCGGAGAAGGCCCCGCAGATCCCCCCGACGACCGCGCCGATCGTGTCGGTGTCCCCGCCGAGGTTGGCCGCGAGGAGTGCGGACCGATGCGGGTTCCCCTCCGCGAGGACGAACAGCCCGATCGCGGTGGGAACCGTGTCAGTGGTCGCCACGCTGGCGCCGGCGACCTCGTACAGGTCTCGAAGGGCCTGGTCGTCGTCGCGGGCGGCCCGGACGAGCGAGACGGCGAGATCGATCCGACGGGCGATGGATGGCGCGACCACAGGGTAGCCGCGGCGCGCACCCGCCCTCGCGCCGGCGAGGGCGGCCGCGACGACCGTGTCGACCGCGGCAGGATCGCCCGGATCGGCAGCGACCGCCGCGGCCACGGCGGCGGCCACGGCGGCCGCTCCGCTGATCGCGACGTCGGTCCGGTGGCTCATCGCGGCTGAGGCCTCCACCCGGTCCACGAGGTCGTCGAGGTCATCGAGCCGGGAGACGAGGCCCACCGGCGCGATACGCATGGCCGCACCGTTGGTCTCCCCCGCACGGCCGGTCTCCCACAGCGACTCGCCCCGGCGGAGGCGGTCGATCGCCCTGGCCGAGCTCGGGCCGAGGAAGTTGCCCTCGCTGGCCCCCACCCGGTCCGCCCACGCGACCAGATGCCGCGCGACGGTCTCCGGCACGACGTCGCCGTCCTCCTCAAGGATCGCCTCGGCGAGCATCAGGGTCTGCTGCGTGTCATCGGTGACCTCGCCCGCGACGAACCCGTCGACGACGAAATGCCCGTCGGGTCCGGGGAGGAACCGGTCGATGCGTCCGAAATGCTCGAGGACGCGGGCGCGGGGCCACAGTTCCCCCGGCATCCCCATCGCGTCGCCCAGCGCCACCCCGTAGAGGCAGCCGAGTGCCTTGTCGAGCGCGTTCGATTCCGTCGTGGTCATGTGCTCTCTCCTTCGATGGGGCGCCTGCAGCCGTTCACAGTGCACCGATCCTCTGCACGCCGGCGACGATCGCCGCGGCGAGCACGACGACGAGCACGACGATCGCGATCCAGTCGCGGGCGGTCATACGCAGCGCGTACAGGGCGGTAGGCCTCCTGGTCGCGCCCCAGCCGCGGTTGATCATCGCGGCGGCGAGGTCGTCACTCATCCGGATGCCGCTCGTCAGCAGCGGCACCATCACCGGCACGAAAGCACGGATCCGACGGATCATCCCGCCCTCGTCGATGCGAGCACCGCGAGCGCGCTGGGCGTCGAGGACCTGATCGGCACGCTGCTGCATCGTCGGGATGAAGCGGAGCGCCGTCATCACGATGAAGACGATGACGTGCGGGACGCGCGCCTGCCTCATCGCGGCGACGAAGTCATCGATCGGGGTGGTGAAGAGCAGCAGCGTCGTCACCAACACCATCGTCACGATCCGCAGCCCCAGACTCACCCCGTAGGAGAGACCGCCGACGGTGAGCGGCAGGACGCCGTCAGGGAAGGAGAAGAGGACGACGCCGCTCGCCGGATCCGATGCCGTCTCCGGCCGGAAGCCGTACGCCGCGAAGATCGCGACGATGACCACGATCACCGCCAGGGGCGCGAGAGTCCTCAGCACCCGTCCGATGCCGATCCCCGCCCACATGGTCAGACCGACCGCGAGCGCGGCGAGGGCGAGGTTGAACTCCCAGCGTCCGAAGAGGAAGGTCATGACGAGGATGACCGCGAAGCCGAACAGCTTCGCACGGACGTCCAGCCTGTGCAGCAGCGAATCGCCCGGCTGATACTCAATGCGCATCGCTCGCCTCCTTCTGCGCCTCGAACAGCTCCAGGTACTCCGCCGGCGTGGTCACCGTGTCCCGCGCACCGAGATCGCGCGCAAGGGTCGTCACCTGCGGTGGGACGAGATTGCCGCGCCGCAGGAGGTCCTCCGAGCCGAAGAGCTCCCGCGGAGTGGTGTCGGCGATCATCCGCCCACCCGCGAACAGCAACGCCCGCCGCGCGTGCTCGGCGACGAGCGTCATGTCGTGCGTGATCATGAGCACCGTGTGTCCGCCCGCGTTCAGGTCGCTGATGAGCTCGAGCATCGAGGCCGCACCCGCATGGTCCTGACCGGTGGTCGGCTCATCGATCACAAGCACCTCGGGCTCGAGAGCGAGCACGCTCGCGACCGCGAGGCGCTGCCGCTGCCCTTTGCCCAGGGTGAAGGGGTGACGGTCGGCCAGGCCGCTCATGTCCACCCGCTCCAGGACCGCGTCGACGCGGGCGGCGATACGATCCGCGTCCCACCCTTGGTTCTTGAGCCCATAGCCGACCTCGTCACGCACACTGTTGGCGAAGATCTGGTGGTCCGGATTCTGGAACACGTAACCGACGTGGGTCGCGAGCCGTCCGATCGCGACGCCGGCGGAGTCCTCGCCCGCGATGCGCAGCAGCCCCCTGGTCGGGCGCAGAAGACCATTGAGGTGCCGAGCGAAGGTGGTCTTCCCCGCGCCGTTCCGGCCCAGCACGGCGACGAACTCTCCCGCGCGGATCCGCACGTCGACGTCGGCGAGCGCCTCCACACCGCCCGGGTAGACGTGGCCGAGTCCCTCGGCCTCAACCACGACCTCTCCCGACGGCGCCTCGCTCTCCTTCTCGGGGAGACTCACCCATGCGTCGCCGAACCGCGGGAGCGTCGCGCTCGCCTCGGCGAGGGTGACCGGGATGCTCCCGTCATACCGGCCGCGCTCGCGGAGCGCGATCGCGACCTCCGACACCTGGGGCGCACGCAGCCGCGCCGCCGAGACGGCCCCGTCATCCGCGAAGAACCCCGCGGGAGGCCCGTCGTAGACCACCCGGCCGGTGTCGAGCACCAGCAAGCGATCGGCCCATTCGGCGATGATCTCCGGCTCGTGGTCGATCACCACGAGCGAGGTCTCTCCGTCTGCGCTCAGGCGCTTGACGACCTCGAAGACCTCGGCCGTCGCCTGCGGGTCCAGCTCGCTCGTCGGCTCGTCGAGGACGAGGATCCCGGGACGCATGGCGATGACCCCCGCGATGGCGAGCCGCTGCTTCTGCCCACCCGAGAGAGCCGTCGCGTCGCGCTCCTCGAGTCCGCCCATGCCGACCATCCCCAGCGCCTCGCCGGCGCGTTCGAGCACGATCGCCTTCGGCAGCCCGAGGTTGGCGGGACCGACCGCGGCGTCGCCGAGGACCGTCTGACCCGTGATCTGCGTCTCCGGATCCTGCATCACGAGCCCCACGCGCCGCACGATCTCGGTGACCGGCGCCTGCGCAGTGTCGAGGCCGCCGACGCGCACGCCGCCGTGCATCTGGCCATGGTGGTGATGCGGGATGAGGCCGTTCAGCGCCATAGCGAGCGTGGACTTGCCCGCCCCTGTCGCGCCCATCACGGCCAGCCGCTCGCCACGCCGCAGTCCCGTGCTGATCGCGGCCAGCTGCCACGCCCCTGACCCCTGGTAGCTGAAGCTGAAGCCCGACACCTCGATCGCGTCGTCGGTCATGAGAGCACCCCCAGATCTGCTCGGGGAAGATCTGCCGGAATCGCGGCCAGGACGGACGGCATCGCGTCCTGCCGCACCGAGACGAGCACACAGCTGGCCGGCCCTCCGCTGCGACGCAGGTCCACGCCGTGGCCTTCGGCCGGCCGCCATTCGAGTCCGTTCGTCCTGGCCAGCACGTCGGCCTCGTACCCGACGCCCTTGGAGCCGACGGGGAGCGCGTCGCTCACGCCGTCCAGGGCGAGCACGGCGGCGAGGGTCGGCAGAGAGACCATCCGCGGGTCCCCGATCTCGATCCGATCCTCCGGCGCGCTGGTGGGCTGCCCGAGGAGGAGGACACGCTCGCCGGACGATGCGGTGCCCGCACGCAGCGCGCCCGCCGTCGCAAGCACCGTGACACCGATGCCGGTGGCCGCGGAGGGCACGTTGTCCTCGGTGCTTCCGGTCACACGTTCGGGACCGAGACCGAGCGACGCCGCCAGGGCGAGCAGCTCGGCGATCATCTCGGCGCCCGTCGGGTCGAGCTCCACGCTCAGGGTGTCGACGATGATCTCCGGTGTCGCGCCGGCGGCCATCGCCTCGACGAGGGGAACGCGCGCCGCGAAGTGGGCGACCGTGCGCGCGTCGGCCGCGTAGGCGTCGGCGCTCTTCGGTCCGATCGAGCCCACGGAGTCGCAGGCGATGACCCAGGTGGGGCCTTCCGCAGCGTCCACGACGGTGAGGTCGCGGACCCTGCGCACGGTGAGGGAGGTCTGGGACATCGCTCTGTGGCCCGTCAGGCGGCCGGGGGCGCGTCGAGCTGCGCGGCCTTGTCGCGCTTGCGCCGGGAGTTCTCGGACAGGCCGGTGGCGTCGAGCACCTTCACCACCGCGACGGCGATCACCACGTTGATCGCGGAGCCCACCAGCAGGGGGAGCACGAGGGTCGCGAAGATCCCCACACCGTAGATGGGGATGAGCAGTGCCGCACCGCCGACGCCGTTGAGGATGATCCCCACGGGAATCGCCACCCACACGTTGATCCGGCGGGCCACGAACCCGAAGATCCAGATGAAGACGATCATCGAGACGGCGACGAGGAGGTGGATCGGGAGCCCCAGGGGGAAGCCGGTCACGAGCGCGGAGAAGAGGTGCCCGATCGCGCCGACGATCGCGCCCTCCCCCGGGCTGAACGCGGCCGCGGCGACGAACGCGGGAGCCGAGTCGAGGGCGACCGTGCCGGTCGGACTCGGGATCTTGATGAACGCGCCGACCGCGCTCAGCGCGATGAGGATCGCGACGCGCGCGATCCTCCGCGGGGTGAAGAACGGCTGACGGGGTGACGGGGTAGAACGGGACATACCGGGTTCCTCCTTTGGAACATCGGGCGAGGAGAGCATTGCGGGGAGGGAGCGGGTGACGAGTCGGGTTCTCGTCACCCGCCGCTTTGTTCGAGATCGAGGTCGGTGGAGAACGAGAAACGGTCGGCTCGCAGAAGGCTCTTGACGGCCTCGATCGGCCGGCCTTCGACGTCCCGTGTGCTGCGTTCGACCAGGAGCGCGGGATCCCCGGGACGCCGGTCGAGCTCGCTCGCCTCGAACTCGTCGAGGAGCGTGGCGGAGAGCCGTTCCGTCGCCCTGTGCGGGAAGACGCCGAGGGCGTCGCGCAGGACGACATAGAGCGAGCGGTCCTCCATCCGCATCTGCAGGAGCGGCGCGCAACGGTCCGCCGGAAGCCAGACGGTCTCGAGGGCGGCAGGCGTGCCGTCCAGAGACCGCACCCGGCGCAGCATCACGGCGCTCTCGCCTGCGGACGGCAGTTCCAGCTGGGCGGCGATCGTCGCGGAGGGCGTCACGAGGCGCAGGTCCAGCACCCGGGAGCGCACTCGCATCCCGCGCTGGGAGAGCTCAGAGGTGAAGCCGCTCAGATGGCGGAGCGATCCCTCGACCCTCGGCTGGGACACGTAGGTGCCGTCCCCCTGACGCCGGAAGACCAGACCCTCGCGCTCCAGCCGGCCGAGCGCGTGCCGGACGGTCTGCCGGCTGACCCCGAGCTCTTCCGCGATGGTCCGTTCGGTGGGGAGCTTCGCTCCGGGGGCGAACGGGGCGAGGCCGAGAAGCGCCCGGATCGCCTCGAACAGCTGGTAGTAGGCGGGGACGGGGCTGGACGTGTCGATCTCGATCGCGCGGAGCCTCTCCACCGTCTCATCCGTCATCACGTCGTCACCTCCCCATCGAGCCAGCCACCTTATTGGGCCTTGATTGGGTTCAATGAAAGACCATTAAGAACCCAATGTCAAGGATCACGCCAGAATCTTTTCCCGGCCTCTCCGCGAACGCGGAGCGACCCTCACTGCGAGGTCCCGCCGGTGCGAGGCGGTTCCCCGGCCGTGTAGCGTGAGCATCATCGGATCGACCGGGGCACAATCCGGACGAGCCAGTCAGCCCCGTCCGCGCGTCCCGACAGCGGAGGCACGACGGGGACGCCCGCTCGCGACGAAGGAGACGCACCGATGCGCTACGCCTTGCATTCGACTCTCATCCCGGGCCAGGAGAGCGCCTACGAACGGGCCCACGCCCGCATACCGGCAGACCTCGAGGAGAGCTTCGACCGCCTCGGGATCCACGACTGGACGATCTGGCGCAGCGGCTCGCACCTCTTCCACCTCGTCGAGGCCGACGACCTCGACGAGGCGATGAGGGCGCTGGAGAACGACCCCGCCAACGTCCGTTGGCAGAGGTCGATCGGCGTCCACCTCACCCCCGCCGACGTCGACGCGCGAACCGGCCGCCCGGCGACCCCCGCCCCGCTCGGCCGGGTGTGGCGGCTTGCCGACCAGTCAGACGAGACCACGGACTCTTAGGAGACTCCTCGGCCCTCCGCGACGGAGGGCGCGTCCTCACGACGGGAGACCGGGCCGGTGCTCCCCCGAACGACGAACTCCACCGGCGGCAGACGGTTCGGCGCCGGCTCCTCCTCCTCGACGATCGAGACCAGCGTCCGCGCGCAGGCGCTCCCCCACTGGAAGACATCCTGGCGCACCGTCGTCAGCGGCGGGATGACGTAGGGAGCCAGCGGGATGTCGTCGAAGCCGACGATGGAGAGGTCGTGCGGAACACGGATCCCCCGGTCGATCGCCGCGGAGATCCCCGCGATGGCCATGATGTCGTTGGCATAGATGATCGCGGTCGGCGGGTGGGGATGGTCGAGCAGCTCATGCGTCGCCTTCGCCCCCGCCGCGCCGGTGAAGTCGGCGAGGGCGATCGGTCCGGCCTCCAGCCCCAGCCGCTCCATCTCATCCGCCCACGCGTCTCTGCGCACACGGGAGTGCACATAGCCGTCGGCGCCGGAGACATGGGCGATCCGCTGGTGCCCGAGCGCATGCAGGTGCCTCACCGCGCGCCGGATCCCCGCCGCGTCGTCCAGGCCGATCAGTGGCGGGCCGCCCCCTTCACCGGAGCCGAGCAGCACGCACGGCAGGCCGAGGTGCGCGAGCTCGGCCGGACGCTCGTCGTCGACCCGCATGTCGGTGAGGAAGACGCCGTCCACACGGGCCTCATGCGCGAACCGGGAATAGGCCTCGCGCTCCGCCTGCGGACCGTCGACGACCTGCAGCACGAGCGCGTAGCCGACCCCGGACAGGGTGCTCTCGACACCTGCGACGAACTGGGGGAAGAACGGGTCGGTGCTCAGCAGCTCCGCCTCCCGCCTGATCACGAGCCCGAGGGCCTGCGCCCTGCTGCGGGACAAGGCCCGCGCTCGCGCGTCCGGCCGCCAGTCCAGTTCCCTGGCCGCCTCGAGGATCCGCTGCCGGGCGGTCTCACCGACTCCGGGGCGGCCATTGAAGACGAAGGAGACGGCACTCTTGGACACCCCCGCACGGGAAGCCACGTCCCCGATGGTGACCTTGCGATCCCGCGGAGCGCCCTTCGAGCCGGAGGACACAGCGGGCGCGGCGTTCCCGTCGCCGGGGCGTGTGGCAGTCATGCGCCCGAGTATAGCGGACTGTTTAGCACGATTTAGCTTCGATAGCATCCTCGATGATCCCGCCCGAGGCCCGCCCCTGGCGCATAAGCCGGACAACCCACCCCGACGAGTTGACCCTTCGAGTCAAAACCGGTTTACTAAAGGGGTCGTCACCGGCGGGAGCAGCCGCCGGACCGGAGGCGCAGGCCGCCAGCCGGTCGGATCAACGAGGAGCAGAGCGATGGGCAGGGCCGCAACGGCGCACGATTCCACGAGAGCCCTCCCCCGGCGTGCGGGCGGCACCCTGCGACGCTGGCTCGGGGAGAATCCCCTCGGCATTCTGCTGAGCGCTCCCTACACCGCGTTCGTCGTCGTGGTCTTCCTCATCCCCTTCGCGTTCGGGGTCTGGATGTCGTTCCACGATTTCTTCTTCACCGCACCCGGCGTCGTGGTCTCCCACCCCTTCGTGGGCTTCGAGAACTTCGCTGTCGTCCTTGGCGATCCCGTGGTACAGCGCGCCTTCCTGAACCTGCTCTTCTTCCTCGTCATCAACGTGCCCCTCACCGTCGTGCTGGGGCTCCTCCTCTCCTCCGGGCTGGACGCCGTGGTGCATTGGCGAGGCTTCTTCCGGGTCTCGTACTACATCCCGTACGTCACGGCGTCCGTCGCGACCGTCTCGGTCTGGATCTTCCTGTTCAACGGCAACGGCGTCGTGAACGCGCTGCTGGGCGGCCTCGCCCCCGAGCCCTCGTGGCTGGCGAATCCCGCACTGATCATGCCGCTGATCGCCGTCTACGTGACCTGGAAGAACCTCGGGTTCTACATCCTGCTGTACCTCGCCGCGCTGCAGAACGTGCCGAAGGAACTGCACGAGGCCGCACAGCTCGACGGCGCGGGGCGCTGGCAGCGGTTCCGATCGGTCACCCTGCCCGCCGTCCGCCCCGTGACCTCGCTGGTCGTGCTGCTGTCGATCATCACCACCGGGCAGATCTTCACCGAGCCTTACCTGCTCACCGGCGGCGGCCCCAACGGCGCGTCCATGACGCCGGCTCTGCTCATGTACCAGCAAGGCATTCAGCAAGGGAAGCCCGACATCGCCGCCGCGATCGGGATGATCCTCGTCGTCGCCGTGATGATCGTCTCCCTTGTCTCACGCCGCCTCACGGAAGGCAAGTCCCGATGACCGCCTCGACCGCTCGTCCTCACGATCGCGCGCGCGGAGGACGCACGCTCGCCACCCTGCGCTTCGTCCTGTTGCTCCTCGGAGCGCTCGCCGCCCTCGCGCCCTTCTACTACATGGTCGTCGGAGCCCTCCAGCGCAGACGCGACACCAGTCCGATTGGCCTCCTGCCGTTGCCCGGCAACCTGACGCTGAACAACTTCGCCGAGATCAACGAGTCGGTGAACCTCCTCGGCTCCCTGATGAACTCGCTCGTCTTCACGGCGGGAGTGGTCGGCTGCACGCTGGTATTCGGCCTGCTGGTCGGCTATGCGCTGGCCGTGCTGTCGTTCCGCGGGCGCGGCGTCGTCTTCGCACTGGTGCTCCTGGTCCAGGCCATCCCGTTCCAGCTGCTCATGATCCCGCTCTACGTCATGGTCGTACGCTACTTCGGCCTGGCTGACAACTTCCTCGGGATGATACTGCCGTTCGCCATCAACTCCGTCGCCGTCCTCATCTTCCGGCAGTACTTCCTGCAGATCCCCCGGGACGTGTTCGACGCGGCGCGGATCGACGGCGCGAGCGAGCTCCGCATCCTGATCTCCATCGCCGTCCCCCTGGTGCGCCCCGCCGTGCTGACCGCGATGTTGGTGACTTTCATCGGTCCCTGGAACGAGTTCCTCTGGCCCTTCCTGGTCACCAAGGACGCGTCGATGCAGACCCTGGCGGTGAGCCTGGCGAACTTCTCGCAGACCAACGGCGCGTTCCTGGACAACCCGATGGGCGCGGTCCTCGCCGGCGCGTGCGTGCTCGCCGTCCCGGTGGTCGTCCTTTTCCTCCTGTTCCAACGGCACTTCACGTCCGCGAACCTCGGCTCCGCCATCAAGGGCTGAGCCTCCACCCCGCACACAAGGCAAAGGCTGATGACCGCACTCCCGCAGACCGCTCCCCTGATCCCGATCCCCTACGCCATGACCCGCAGAGGGACGATCATGACCGCGCGGCCTGGCGACCCGTTCGAGGCCGAAGGCGTGCTCAACCCCGGGACGGCCTGGGGCCAGGACGGCGATCTCTATCTGTATCCGCGCGTGGTCGCCGAGGGGAACGTCTCGCGCATCGCGCGGGCCAAGGTGATCGTCGAGGACGGGGTCCCCGTCGCCGTGGAACGGCTCGGCATCGTGCTCTCCCCCGACGAGAGATGGGAGCACGGCCGACGCAACGCCGGCGTGGAGGATCCTCGCATCACCTTCCTCGAGCCGCTCGGCCTGCACGTGATGACCTACATCGCCTACGGCCCCCTGGGACCGAGGCCCGCACTGGCGATCTCCCACGACACCGTCACATGGGAACGGCTCGGGCCGATCCACTTCGCCTATCAGCCCGAACTGGCGAGCGATCTGAACCTCTTCCCGAACAAGGACATCGTGTTCTTCCCCGAACTCATCCCCGGCCCGGACGGCGCCCCGAGCATTGCGCTGCTGCATCGCCCGATGTGGGACCTCGACTGGCTCCGACCCGGCGAAGGCGCGCGCACGCCCGCCGGTATCGACGACGACCGCCCGTCGATCTGGATCGGCTATGTCGACGCCCGCGCCGCTGCCGCAGATCCCTCGGCGCTGACCCTGGTACGCGACTCGTCGATGATCGCCGGCCCCGAGATGTCCTATGAGTCGGCGAAGATCGGCGCCGGCCCCTCACCCCTTCGGGTGCCGGAGGGGTGGCTCATTCTGCATCACGGGGTGTCCGGTGCGACGCCGAAGGGCTTCGAGCTGGCGCACGGCTCCCAGTACTCCGCCGGGGCCATCCTTCTCGACGCCGACGATCCCCGCCGTGTCCTCGCCCGCACCCCCGAACCCCTCCTCGCCCCGGAGACCGTCGAGGAGACCGAGGGCACGTTAGCCAACGTCGTCTTCCCCACGGCGATCGAGGAGATCGATGGCCGGCGTTTCGTCTTCTACGGAATGGCCGACTCCTCGATCGGGGTCGCAGAGCTCAGCCGGCTCTGATCCGCACGAGCCCTTCGTCCCCGCCGACACCCCGTCGGCGGGGACGTCTCCGCGGGCAGAAGCGCCGCCCCGTCGGGGGCGGCGCGTCAGCCGGCGAGTCAGCCGGCGCGGCGCCAGCCGCAGCGCACGAGGATACCTCCCACGCCCAGGAGGAGCAACGCCGTGCCCGCCGCCCACGGGAGCCAGCCCAGACCGCCTCCGGTGGCCGGAAGAGCGCCCTCTCCCCTCCCCGTTCCCGGCTCGGAACCTCCCGGTCCGTCGCCGGCGGCCGCGATCCTCACGTGCGTCGAGGCGATGTCCCGCCCGTCCTGTGTCGCGACCACGGTGTGCTCACCCACGGCATCCGCCGGGAGCCGGCCCTCGAGGAGGAAGGAGCCGTCAGCACCGGCGGTGATCTTGCCCAGCTCGACCGGCCTCGATCGCAGCTCGATACGGTACTCGACCCCGGCGGTGAAACCGGTGCCGGAGACCTCGATCCCGCCGCCTGCCCTCAGCCCGTCGGCGACGTGCAGCTCGGGGAGCGGCGAGACCACGGGGTCGACGAGGACAGTGACCGGCTCTGATGCGACGGACCATCCGCCCGCGTTCTTGGCTCGGACGCTGACGGCATGCTCACCCGGCTCGACACCGGGAATGCGGACGTGCAGCACGGCCCCCTCGGTCTGGACGACGAGGCGCTCGCCGACGGCGACCTCGTAGCCGACCACGGCGGACCCTCCCTCGCTCTCCGGCGGCGACCACCGCGCCTCGACCGTGTCACCGGTGGCCGACGCGCTCACCCCGAGCGGGGCGGAGGGCACCGCGTCGAGTCGGACGAGAGCCGCCAGGACGGCGGCCAGAGCGGCCTCGGCCGCATCCACCTGTTCCTGGGACGAAGAGATCACGCTCAGCGTCTCCTTCGCCGACTCCCGCGCACCCAGCACCGGAGCCCAGCTGTCCGGGGTGTACTCCCGGCTGTCCAGGCCGTCGACGGCACGCAGACGTTCCTCGAGCCGTGCGCTGTCCGCGACGACGTTCACCGCACACCACGCCGTCTCCTCGCCGAGAGCGTGGGTGAGAAGCAGCGAGGTCGCGCCGATCGCGTGAGTGGCGACGTCGACCTCCACCCGTCCGTCCGCTCCCGCCCGCGGCGTGCCGTCCACCGAGGCGACGGCGGTGTCCGTCGACGCGGCTTCGAATCCGTCGCGAGGGTCCTGGGGCGAGACCGTCGCCGCCACGGTGGCCTCGCCGTCCCGGACCGTGGTCGCCGTGGCGACGCACTCGAACGTGAATCCGCCGTAGACCTCAAGCTCCCAGATGTTCAGGCCGTACTTGGTGGCGGGCATGCCGGCTACGCGGATGTAGCGCACGTCGGCGGGGTCGAAGTCGTGGACGTGCCGCAGAGAGGGCTGCACGGCCGCGACTCTGGCGAGCTCGGTCCAGGTCGAGCCGTCGACCGAGCCCTCGACACGATAGTCGTTCGACGTCCCGGTCTCCCAGTTCACCACAGCCCGCGACACCGACCGGACGCTTCCGAGATCGACCTGCAGCCAATGCTCGCGGTTCTCCCGGCCAGACGACCATTTGGTGGCGAGCGACCCGTCTGTCGCCTTCGCCGCGACGATGGTGGGGTTGTCGTTGTGGACGCTGTCGGCGGTGGCCGGACGCCCTAGGGCGAGGTTCCCCTTCCCGTCCGTGACCGGCTGCGCGTCGGCCACGGACCGGTCGGCGAACACCTCGAGCTCCCACAGCGAGGGACCGGAGTCGAGCGCGCGCTTGACCGTCTGCATCCGGACGAAACGTGCGGCCTGCCCGTCGAGGGTGATCACGTCGAGGCCGCCGTCGCTCCCGGCCGCAGGCGTCGAGAAGACGTCGCGCCAGCTCGTGCCGTCGTCAGAGAGCTGGATCCGGTACGACCTCGCAAAGGCCGCCTCCCAGTGCAGCCGCACGGTGGAAACCGGCTGTGATGAGCCGAGGTCCACCTGCGCCCAGGCGTTGTCGGAGTTGTTCCCCCGCCACCGGGTGGCCCGGTCGCCGTCGGCGATGTTGTGCACGAGGTTGTACCCTGCATAGCCCGACGCCCGGCTCCCCGCGTCGACGGCGAGGTTGACCGTGGACGCCACCGTCAGCTCGCGGACACCGTAGCGCTCCCCCACTCCGTCGAGGAGGACCACGCGCACCCGAGAGGCCGCGGTGGGCGCGATCGGCACCTCGCTGACGCCGCCCGTGCCACCGGTGATACGGGCCTGATCGGTCCAGGTCCTGCCGTCCGACGACGTCTGCACGAGGAAGTCGCTGGCGAAGTCGTCCGCCCAGTCGATCCCGACCTTCGTCGCCCAGGAGCCGCGCGGGAGCTCCTCTGCGATCCACTGCAGACCCGCCCCGTCCGATTCCCAGAGCGTGCCGGGGTCACCGTCGCCAAGAGCCTCGACGGCGCGATCGGGAGCGGTGCTGCTCGCGGAGTGCGCGGAGGAAGGTGCCTGGCTCCCTGCCACGAGCGGCGCAGTGACGGTCTTGCCCGTGCTCGCGCCGGCGCCGAGCGCGAACGTCCCGTTCCACTCGGTCTCGCCGCCGGTCAACGTCACCACCAGGGTGAGACCGGGTCGGTCGGGATTGGCGATGCTGACCACCGGCGTGTCCCCGCGTTCGTCGAGGAGGACGAGCGCGGGCTGGTCGACGGTCAGCGCGCGGCCCTCGCCGAGGTCGAGGGAGCCGGCCGCGGCGAAGGTCCCCATGGTGATCCCGAGCCCGTCGTGACGCACGGCCTGCACCTCGGCATCGTTGCGCAGGGTCCGCACGGCCGGCTGCGCTGCATAGGCCTCGACCTCCGCAGGCGTCGCGGCGGGGAGCACGGTGTAGTCGTAGGTCGCCGACTCCGGGGCGACGCCGTGGTCGACGTACACGGTGTAGGCGTCGCGGCTGACAGGCTCCTGCCCCTCCCAGCTCCCGGTCTGGCTCTTGTTCGAGACCTTCACGTCCTGGTCGGCGGCGAAGACGTATCCGACCTCGTCGTTGTAGGCCCAGCGCGCGCCTTCCGCGCTCTGCGCATCGGTGCCGGGGACGACGGGACGCCCGTCGACGACGGCGTTCGGCTTCGCCACAGCCTGGTTCACGGTGGTGTGGACGGCAGCGTCCGCGGTGGAGCGGATCCCCGCGCCGAGGGCGACCATCTGATCGTCGAAGGAGAAGTAGCTCTTCTGAGCGGTGGTCGCGGCGCTGTCGAGGGTCAGCACGCTCATGCCGTACCGCCCGTTGGAGACGCCTCCGGTGAAGCTCGCGCCGTCGCCGTTGCGGCCGCGGTTCTCGACGCCGCGTTCGGTCCGTTTGGCGTCAGGGGCGGTCACCCCCGGGTAGTGCCACCAGTCGAAGGCCGGGCCGAGGTCGAGGTACTCCCGGTTGTTCACCTGGATCGCCGTCGACCCCATGGCGTTCCAGTAGACCGGGTTGCCCAGCTCGTCCCGATAGGACGTGCGCAGCTCGGCGCCGAAGGTGCGCGAGGAATTCAGCCGCGTGAAGATGCCGTAGTCATCCCGCAAATGGGAGCTGAACTCCGAACGCCAGAAGTACTTGTTCCCGGTGACGCCGTTGTCGCGGGTGGTGCCCAGGATCCCGTCCAGCACGGCCTGGTATGCCGTGGCGTACAGCGGATCGGTGCGGGCCATCCGCTGCAACGGCTCGATGAACTCCGAGGAGTGGCTGGTCACGCCCTGGATCGTCTTCGGCGGCCGGTAGTTCAGGTAGAGCATCCCGATCTCGCCCCGGATGAGCCAGCGGGTGCCGCCTGCGATGTAGAACGCGATCGAGTCCAGCTGATCCCTGGTGAAGGCGAGCGCCGTTCCCCGGGCGACATCGGCCCAGAGCGCAGCGTAGGTGAACAGCACCATGCCGTATCCCTCGCTGTACAGCTGTGCTCCGTGCGCCCAGAAGCTGGCGTCGGGCTGCACGGCCTCCTTGACGGTTCCGGAATCGTCGACGGCGATCGTGGCGACGATGGTGGCGAAGCCCTCTGTCACCTTGTCGAGGTCCCGTGTCGCCAGCGCCTCGAAGATGTAGTTCGAGGTGCGCCAGGCGCCGTTGGCGCCGACCGGGTCGAGCTTTCCTGTGTTGTGCGCGAGGCTGACCTGGAAGGCCTCGTCGCTGAGCTCCTCGCCGAGGAACATCGAGATGCGTCCCATCGCGATGGACTCGCCGATCTCGGTCTCCCACCAGTTCTGGTTTCCCGGATCGACCCGGTCCCAGTGACGCAGCGCACGGTCCACGGCGTCGACGAGCCGCCGGTCGCCATGGCCCTTCGCCGCGGGGTCCCGATAGGCCTGGGTCATCGCGAGCATCCGGTACAGCGCGATATAGGCCGACCAGGTCTTCCCGTTGGCCGAGCTGGTCCGGTCTGCATAGTCCACATCCGCCCACGACCCGTCCTCCTTCTGCGAGGCGGCGTAGTCCAGTGCCTCCGAGGCGCGGGCCAGGTAGATGCCGTTGGCGATGATGATCTGATCGCCCTGGCCGAGATAGTACTGCTCCAGGCGCGAGACGACCGTCCCGACGTCGTCCGCGGGGGCCGCGGCGGCGGGGACGGCGGCGAATCCGGATGCGCCGATGACGGCGACGACGATGAAGGCGATCAACGAGGTGATGCGTCGCATGGCTGGGCTCCTTTGCCGGGCTGCCAGGGAAGGGGGCGCGGGTACGCGAGTAGACGGGTACGGATGCCGCCCGCGACGGGCTACGGGACGGCTCCCCGGACGAGGCCGGGATCCGCGGGGCTGGCTCCCGGGCGTGGATCGAGAGGAACGGCGATCCGCGCCCGGGAAGAGGGTCAGCCCTGGGAGATCAGGCTGTCGACCTTCTCTGCGGCCGTCCTGAAGGTCTGTTCGAGGTCGCCTTCGCCAGCCTGCACCGCCTTGCCCCAGGCGTCGCGGAAGGTCTGCCAGATCTCCGTGGCGTCGGCGATGTTGGGCACGTCGACCGTGAGCGGGACAGAGGCGGCGAACGCCGCCAGCACAGGACTCCCGGCGAGGACGTCACCGGCGATCTTGTCGACATCTCCGCGGACCGGGAACTGCCCTGTGGTCTCCAGCAGCGCCCGGTCGTTGTCCGCGTTCATCGAGAACTTCACGAAATCCCAGGCAGTCTGCTTGTTCTCGCAGGAGGTGTAGAGGCCCACGTTCTTCGAGTCGCCGAAGGTGTAGGTCTCGGCGGCGGGGACGCCGTCGGCGGTCGGCAGGGGCACGATGCCGTAGTCGACCTTGCCGTCGAACGCGCCGGCGCCCCACGGACCCGCGATGCCGAAGGCTGCGACGCCGTCGGCAAAGGGGCCTGCCCACGCGTCGCCGCTATACGCCTCGGCGGACGAGTAGCCGTCGGCGTACAGCGTCTTCCAGAAGGCAAGAGTCTCGAGCCCCTTCTCGCCCGCGAAAGCGGCCTTGCCATCGCTCACGAGTTGGGTGCCGCCGGAGTTGGCCAGGAAGAACGGATAGAAGTCGAACAGCGCGTTGGTGTAGTCGCCCGACGCGGGCGGATAGAGGACGAACTGCGCCGCCTTGCTGTCCTTGATCGCCTTAGCCGCTGCCAGGACGTCGGCGTAGGTCGACAGGGCCGGCTTGTCCGGGTCCAGGCCGGCCGCCGCGAACACCGCCTTGTTGTAGTAGAGCATGAAGGGGTTGGCCTTCCAGGGAACCTGATAAAGGTCCCCGTCCGGGGAGCGGAATCCGTTCGCCGCGTCCCCGGAACGCTCGGCGATGAAGGACTCTCCGTCGTCGAAGGTCTGGGAGATGTTCACGAGGCCGCCCTGCTTCTGGAAGGCAGGGACGGCGGCCGGCGCGGTGTTGTACACGAGACACGGCGTGTTGCCAGCCGTGATCGCGGCGCCGATCGCGTCCTCCGACGACTTGCCCGAGGGGATGGCTTCCGCGGTGACCTTCTCATCCGGATGCTCGGCGTTCCATGCGTCGACGACCGCCTCAGCCCAGGCGATCTCCTGCTCGTTGGTGGAATACCAGATGGTGACGGGCCCGGACTTCGGCGCGGCTCCCCCGGCGGGAGCACCGGTCGCGCCGCATGCGGCAAGGGGCAAGGCGATGGCGGCCAGGACGACGGCACCTGCGTAGCGCTTCATTGCGAGAACTCCTTCGTTCGGAGCCGCTCACGCGGCCCCTGCTGTGCTGAGGATCCTTCGCCCGCCGCGGAGCACGTCTGCGGGTAACGTGCTCGCGTCCTTCGGGGGAGGACTGAACACGGCTAGTAAACCGGTTTTGCAAATCAAAGTCAACCTGTTCGGCCATACCCGATACGAGAACCGCTTCCTGGGAGATATCGGCGCTGTTCACACCTTCCCGGACAAGGACCAGGGACGCTAAACGTAACTAAATCACTGCCCGGCTCACACAGGATCCGCCAGAAGGCGGACGCGTGCGACGCCGTCGACGCGAGGAGGGCACGCCCTGTGACGGCAGACGTGCCCTCCCCGCCGACGCGGCGCTCCCGCGCGAACAGTCGCGCTCAGCGCACGTCGGAGCCGGTCCGTCGGAGCCGACGGACGAGGAGCGTCGTCGCGCCGAGAGCCGCAAGTGCCATGCCGATCGGCACCAGCACGCCTGTCGCCTCGTCGGGGCCGGTCACCGCGAGGGCCGACGACGGGCCCGCGCCCTGATCTGTCGTCCCCGGCGCGCCACCGGCCGAGCCACCGGTGCCAGGGCCACCGGGCTCAGGCGCGCCAGGACCGCCGACCGCCGGGCCAGGCAGCGTCCCCGCTCGCAGGGCCGCCGGCTGCTCTCCGTCCGCGAACCACCAGACGGGCCGTGTCGTGCCTGCCGCGCTGACGGCGGTGCCGAGTGACGCGGGCGCGGTCGCGAACCCCTCGTTGTTGAGGTTCGGCATGCCCGAGGGACGAGCGAGACGGCTGACGGCCGGCTCCCCGCCGGTGAAGGCGATGCGGGCGGCGGCGCCGTCGCACCCGTTGTCACAGACCGCCCACAGCTCGCCCAGGACCGTGTCGTAGTCGAGCGCCATGACACCGCCGAGACCGGGGTCGATCGCCGCCACCTGCGCGATCGAGCCGTCGGCCCCGAGCGCATAGGCGTAGACGACGCCGTCGTCCTCCACCGCGACGAAGAACAGACCGTCCCCGTGGGCCGGATAGTCCGCCGGGTCGTAGCCGGATCCGGTGCGCTGGTCGACGAGCCGGCCCGCGAGCGCTCCGTCCGGCACCCACTCGACCGCCTCGATGCCCGTGTTCGCCGCGACCTGCGGCAGCGAGGCGGTGAGGTCCCATTCCTGCTCCGCGACCACGTCGGGGCCCGGTGCGTCGGGATCGAGGGCGAGGACCGTGTTCTGGTTCACGCCCTTGTTGCCGTTGTCGCGCTCCGATGCGATGTAGATCCGCCCGTCACCGCCGACGCTGATGCCTTCGGCATCGGGGCCCTTCGCCGCAGGGTTGCCCGCGTCGCGGGCGAACCGGGCGCGCTTGCCCTTCTCCCAGCCGTCGGCGAAGGCGACCGAGCCGTCGGCGTGTGCGGCGAGCTTCCAGAACGTGCCGGTGCCGTTGTCGACGGCCCACAGGAAGGTGCCGTCGGCCGTCTCCTGCGTGTCCAGGCCCGAGGAATCCTTCAGGAACATGGCGGCCTCGTCGACGACGGCGACGTCACCGCCGCCGGGCCAGAGGGCGGCCGGCTCCCCGCCCGGATTCCCGGGATTGCCCGGATCCCCGCCGCAGCTGTTCGGCACGCCCTTGGTCGCGGTCGCGACGTCGATGAACGCGACGCCGTCGCCGCAGCGCGCCCAGGTCCCCGCCGCGTGCGTGGTCCAGGCGTACTCGGCGACGGCCATCCCGACGGCGTCGCGGATCGTCGCCCGGTCGTCCGCGCCGAGGCCGAAGCCGAAGTGGAGCGCGCCGTCGAAGACGAAGAACGCCCCGGGGGCCAGCACGATGCCCGCAGCCACCGGGGTCACGTCCTTCGCGTGCCCGATCGGGTCGTTGTCCATGAGGGTCCAGCCCGACAGATCGACCGCCTCCGTCCCGGTGTTCACGACCTCGACCCAGTCGGACGCGTCGCCGTTCGACTCGACCTCGTTGACCGCGATCGCCGGCGGCACGCAGTCATTGGCCGCCCCGAGCGTCACCCTGGCCAGCCCCCATGATCCGGTGGCATCGGGGCACCGCGCGTAGCTGGCTGCGGCCTCGTCCCCGTCGATGGCGGGGTGCCTCGTCCACGAGTACTGATCGAGAAGGACGCCGTCGGGCGAGAGAAGGCGGATCGCGTCCGATCCGCCGATGCCGATCGCCGCCTGGAACTCCTGTGTCGCGCCGGCAGCGTCCGCGCCCAGGGTCGAGGCCTCCACGACGAGCCGCTCGCCGGCCCCGATCGACGTCCCGGGAGCGAAGAACCAGCGGTGGTCGTCGGAGTTGTCCCTGACCTCGTGCCCGGACAGGTCGAACGCCTCGTCGCCGGGGTTGATCAGCTCGATCGCGTCAGCGGGTCCCGAGTCGATCTCGTTGAGCAGCACGCTGCCGGGCTCAGCCGGCTCCACGACCGGCTCGCAGACATTGGAGGCGCCGAGGGTGATCGCCGTCGCGGGAGCCCAGGAGGCGTCGACACCACAGCGGGACCAGTCCCCCAGCGGCGCCGTCCCCGTGTACGCGTAACCGTCGATGACGACGCCCGCCGCGTCGAGGAGCACGACCTCGTCGCCCTTGCCGAGACCGAACGGGAAGCCGAGCGGCCTCCCGTCCTTCATCAGCACCAGGAACGCCCCGGGCGCGAGCACCGTTCCCGCCGGGAGGACCCCCGTCTTCGCCGGGTCGCGCTTGTCGTCCTGCACCGACCAGCCCGACAGGTCGACCGGCGCGCTCGACGGGTTGTGGAGCTCGATCGCGTCAGGACCGCCCTGCGGGTCGTCGTAGACGATCTCGTTCACCACGACCCGTGACGAGGACGGATCTGCGGCCCGAGCGGGGCTCGTGACGAGGACGGATACGGCGACGGCGACAGCGGCGACGCACAGCGCCGCGATGCGACGCGGGGCGGGGACGGGCATGCGGATGCTCCAGACGACGGGGGACTCGGGTCTCCCGTCACTCAACCCGGTGACGACGACGCTCAGGCCACCGGCACGTGAACAGACGGTGTCCGCCGGGCCCCGGACTCTTCCCTACCCCTTCAGGCCGGAGTGCGCGAGGCCTTCCACGAACTGCCGTTGAGCGATCACGAACACCACGAGCATGGGCACGACCGTCATCGTCGCGGCTGCGAGCTGGGTGTTCCACATCTCACCCCCGTACGCATCGGGACACCCGTTTGATAATACGTATTCGCAGCGCGCCGTCGCCGTCGCCCAGAGAAGGAGTCGACGATGTCGTCCACACCATCGAGCCCCCAAGGCCTCAGCCGCCGCGGGTTCCTCGGCGCGAGCCTCGCGGCCGGAGTCCTGCTGGTCGTCGATCCCTCCCCGGTGTCGGCGAGCGCCAGCGCCGGAGACGTGACGCTCGCCGCCGCCGGCATCAGCGTCGTCGCGAGCGTCGGCGGCCGTATCGCCATTCGGGACGGAGCGGGCGTCATCCGCTCTCAGGGCTCCCGCTTCCAGGTGAAGGACTCGGCGACCGGTATCCACGTGTCCACCGGCGGTCAGCCGACTCTCGTCACCACGGCGGACGGTCAGCCGGCGATCCGCATGGAGTACGTCTTCGCCGCGGCGGCCGGCCCGGTCACCGTCGTCGGCACCGTCACCGTCTCGACCGATCGCGCCCACCTGGAGTGGCGTGTCGACGGACCTTCGACGCTGGTCCCCGACGGCTTCCTCTTCAGCAGGGCGATCCTCGCCGCGACCGAGCCCGACGACTACATCGCGGTGACGACCTGGACACGGGACGCCGGCGGAGGCATTCCCTACGAGAAGCCCGCAGGGGTCGCGCACACGTCCGCCTGGGGCGCGCAGCACGGCATGTTCCTCCTCGAGCGCTCACGTCAGGCATGGACGAACTCCACCTGGATCCACTCCCCCGGCACGGCGCTCGACGGCGGCGGGTACCTCAGCCGCGCCGACTTCTTCTTCACCGCCACACGCCCGTCTGCCACGGCGTCGATCGGGCTCGGCCACGCCCTCGGCGTGGACCTCTCGACCGACCGCGACTTCAACCTCCTCGCGCCGAACGACCCGCCGATCGCGCTCACCGCGCTGATCGCGAACGGCACGGCGTCCGGCCAGGACGTCGAGGTGCGCGGTGGGCGCGCGACCTCGACGGCCAGGTCGTCGCCGAGGAGACACGGACCTCGGTCTTGCCTGGGTGGGGGCGCTCGCCGAGGCCGCCGACTGGGATCCGCGGTATCTGCCCGCGGCCGAGCGCGCGGGCCAGTGCTACGCCGCGTTCGTGCATGCGGAGAACCTGCACGGCGCCCCGGAGAACGTCAACCTTGCGCCCACGAGCGAGGACAGCTACGTCGCGGTCATGGCCTACCTCGCACTCTACCGCGCAACGAGCGACGACCATGCGCTTCGACGACGCGGCTCTGGCGATGCGGCACGAGCAGGCCCTGGAGAACGGCGCCCACGCCATCGACTCGATACAACGGCTGACCGATCCTCGCCGCTTCGACGTGCCCACGACGGTCATCGCGACCGAGTCCCGCACCGCCGACGTGAGACGCTGGATGGCCGCCGACCGAGACCCGGCACGCGAGCTCGCCCACATGCGCACCCTCCGCCTGCTCGATCTCCCCTCCGGACGGTGGCCGCAGATCGAACGCAGCGATGCGCTGGCCGCGCTGCTGCTCGACGTGCTCCCCGTTCCGACGGGGCAGGAGGCCGCGGTGTAGGCCGATCCTCGGCGTGGAGCGCGGCTGATCGCCAGCGGCTCCCAGATGATCAGACCTCCTGCCGGGAATGGCAGAGGCCCGGACCACCGATTTCCTCAGTGTTTCCGGGCCTTCTCTGCTGGCTGGGGTACCTGGACTCGAACCAAGAACAACTGAACCAGAATCAGCCGTGTTGCCAATTACACCATACCCCAAGGGCGAAACCGGAGCCCCGCACCGAGGTTCAAGCTTACCCGAGCACGACGCGGAAGCCAAAACAGCGGCCCCGCCCCGAACCCGGGCGCGTCGCCCGCGCGAGGCCCGCTGGCCCCGGTACGACGCCAGGTTCCGGCCCGTCAGCTCCGCAGCGCGGCGAGCGCGCGCAGGCGGCGCAGGGTCTCGTCCTTGCCGAGGAGCTCCATCGACTCGAACAGCGGAGGCGAGACGCGACGACCGGTGATGGCGACCCGCGGCGGGCCATAGGCGACGCGCGGCTTCAGACCGAGCCCTTCGACGAGGGAGGCGGCGAGCGCCTCCTGGATCGCCTCGGGAGTGAAGGTCTCCAGCGGCTCGAGCGCGGCGACGCAGGCGTTCAGCACCTCGGCGGCGTTGTCGGGCAGCCCCTTGAGGGCGTCCTCCTCGTAGGCGACCTCGTCGTTGAAGAGGAATCCGATCATCCCCGGCACCTCGCCCAGAAGCTGCACGCGCTCCTGCACGAGCGGCGCGGCACGGAAGGCGAGGACGATCTGCTCATGGGTGGGCTCCCCCTCGAACACGCCGGCGGCGGCGAGATACGGGAGCGTCCGCTCGGCGAAGTCCTTCACGTCGAGCATGCGGATGTGGTCGCCGTTGATCGACTCGGCCTTCTTCTGATCGAAACGGGCCGGATTCGGGTTGACGTTCACGATGTCGAACGCCGCAGTGAACTCCTCCAGCGAGAACACGTCGCGGTCGGGACCGATCGACCAGCCGAGCAGGGCGAGATAGTTGAGCAGCCCCTCATGGATAAAGCCGCGTTCCCGGTGCAGGAACAGGTCGGCCTGCGGGTCGCGCTTGGACAGCTTCTTCGTGCCGGTCTCCCCCAGCACGAGCGGCATATGTGCGAAGCGGGGCACGAAGGTCGTCACGCCCGCGTCGATCAGCGCGCTGTAGAGGGCGAGCTGACGGGCGGTGGACGGCATGAGGTCCTCGCCGCGGAGCACGTGGGTGATGCCCATGAGCGCGTCGTCCACCGGGTTCACCAGCGTGTAGAGCGGCGCGCCGTTCGGGCGCACCACGACGAAGTCGGGGAAGGAGCCGGCGGGGAAGGTCACCTCGCCGCGGATGAGGTCGACGTAGGTGATGTCCTCGTCCGGCACGCGCAGGCGCAAGGCCGGCAGACGCCCCTCGGCGCGGAACGCCGCCTTCTGCTCCTCGGTGAGGTCGCGGTCCTGGTTGTCGTAGCCGAGCTGCTTCGCACGGCCGTTGGCCTCGTTGCGAGCGTCGATCTCCTCCGCGGTCGAGAAGCTCTCGTAGACGGCGCCGGAGGCGACGAGCTTGTCGATCACCTCCCGGTAGATGTCGTGCCGCTCGGACTGGCGGTAGGGGCCGTGCGGACCGCCGACCTCCACGCCCTCGTCCCAGTCGATCTTCAGCCATGTGAGCGCGTCGACGAGCTGGCGGAAGCTCTCCTCGCTGTCCCGGGCGGCGTCGGTGTCCTCGATGCGGAACACGAGCTTGCCCCCCGTGTGGCGCGCGTACGCCCAGTTGTAGAGGGCGGTGCGGACCATCCCCACGTGCGGGAGACCGGTCGGCGACGGGCAGAAGCGCACGCGGACGTCGGATCCGGTGGCGGTCGTGGTGCGGGGATCAGGAGTAGCCATAACCCTTCGATTCTAGGGCGCTCTCCCGCGCTCCCCCGGCCGGGTCCCCTTGCCGAACAGCTCCCCTGCGCCGGCGCCACGCCTCGCGCTCGCAGGCCTTCAGCGCCTTCGTGTCGCGGTCTAGCGTCGGGCGAGCGGGGAGAAGACCACGATCGCGACGACGATGACGAGAGCGGCGGCGCCGAGCCCGCCGTAGCCGAAGTTCGTGAGCACGACACCTGCCCCCGATGCTCCCGCGGCGGCGGTCAGGCTCATGAGCGAGTCGCTGACGCCCTGCCGTCGGGGACGCCGGGCGACGACGGACGCCTCCGTGAGCAGGGCGGCGCCGGCGACGGTCGCGGCGCTCCACCCGAGGCCGAGCAGGATCAGCGCCACCATCACCCCGATCGGGTTCTCACCGGCGATGATGGCCGTGACCAGGGACGCGACGAGCATGCCCTGCCCCAGCAGGATCACGCGGACACGGCCCCAGCGGTCCGCGAGGATGCCGAACACGGGCGAGAGCCCGTACATGCCTGCGACGTGCAGCCCGATCGTCATGCCCACGAGCAGGGTGACGTCGGCGGTCGACGTGCCATGCTCGCCGTGCGCCATGTGCGCGAGGTGCACCGGGGTCATCGCCATCACGGACGCCATGACGGCGTGCGAGCCGGCCACGGCGAAGATCGCGTAGCGGGCAGCGACGGGGCGGTCCCTCTCGGCGCCGATGGCCGCGGCCGATACCGCCCCCTGAGCCGCACGCTGAGCGGTGAGCAGCGGGTCGGGCCGCAACGCGACGAGGTAGAGGATCAGCGCGAGGCTCTGCCCGACCAGCGAGAAGACGTAGGAGCCGGTGAGCGGCGGCATGCCCAGGAGCTGCCCCAGCTGTTCGCCGGGCGACAGCAGGAACGGACCGGCGACCCCTCCGATCGTCGTCGACCACACCACGACCGAGAGGTCGCGCCCGCGGTGCTCGGGCGTCGCCAGGTCGGTCGCCGCGAACCGGGACTGCAGGTTCCCGGCGTTGCCCATCCCGATGAGGATGATGCCGGCGAGGAGCAGCGGGAAGGAGCGCACCGAGGCGGCCGTGATGACGATGGCGACGCCGGCGAGGGCCAGCACGTTGCCCGCGGTGAGGGCGAGCCGGCGGCCGAAGCGGGCGGCCGCCCTGGCGAGAGGGATCGCGCACAGCGCGGCGCCGAGCGTCACCGACGCTGTAGCGAGACCGGAGAGGGCGTCGTCCCCGGAGATGTCCGCGGCGAGCAGCGCCCCCAGCGACACGGTCGCACCGAAGGCGATCCCGCCCAGCACCTGACCGAGCGCGAGCACGCCGACCGTACGACGCTGGATCGCAGCGATCTGCCCGGTCGTGGGCGCGATCGCCGTCATATCGCCGGAAGGGCGTCGCGGGCGGAGTTGCGCAGCGTGCCGATCCCGCTGATCTCCACCTCGATCGCGTCGCCGGACACGAACGCGCCGACCCCTGCCGGCGTCCCCGTCATGATCACGTCGCCGGGGAGAAGCGTGAAGGCCGCCGACGCGTACGCGATGATGGCCTCGACCGAGTGGATCATGTCGGTCAGCGGGGCCTGCTGGCGGACCTCGCCGTTCACGCGCGTCTGGATCGTCGCCTGCGCGATATCGAACTCCGTCTCGATCAAGGGACCGAGCGGACAGAACGTGTCGAAGCCCTTCGCGCGGGCCCACTGCCCGTCCTTGCGCTGCAGGTCGCGCGCCGTCACGTCGTTGCCGACCGTGTAGCCGAACACGTAGTCGAGGGCGTCCTCGGCGCGGACGTTCTTGGCTATCCGTCCGATGACGACGACGAGCTCGCCCTCGTGCTCGGTGCGCTCCGAGAGGGTGGGGCGCACGATCGTGTCCCCAGGACCGATCACCGCCGTGTTGGGCTTCAGGAAGAGCAGCGGCTCGGCCGGGGCCTCCCCGCCCATCTCGGCCGCGTGGTCATGGTAGTTCTTCCCGACGCAGACGACCTTCGAACGCGGGATCACCGGCGCGAGCAACGCGGCGTCGGCCAGAGGA
Source organism: Microbacterium sp. S308A+ (assembly GCF_049800815.1). NCBI lineage: Bacteria > Bacillati > Actinomycetota > Actinomycetes > Micrococcales > Microbacteriaceae > Microbacterium > Microbacterium sp. S308A+. Next base: position 652,640 of record NZ_JBNAFT010000001.1, read on the forward strand.
ATGCGCTCCCCCGTCGTCTCGAAGCCCGCGAACATCGGATCGCCGGCGAGCACCACCAGCTCCTGCTCGTCGACGATGCCGAACTGGATGCCGCCGTTGTGGCTGAACCGCGCGATCTTCACTCTCCCAGCCTATCCAGCGGTGCGGCACCGAGCCCCATCCCGTCGGGAGCCGGCTCGCGCCTGCACCGACATAGGTCGAATTTTTGTCTTCCTGTATAGACGATGGTCTCTGGTCTGATTCGTCCTTAGATTCTAAGGTTGGAAGCATGGAAGCCCACGACGACTCGTACGTCTCTCGCAACGGCGAGATCGTCGACGAGTGCGCCACGCTTCGCGCAGAGATCGCTCGTCTCGAGTCTCGGATCACCACGTTGCTCTCCGAGCGCGTCTCCCGGCTCCTCGCGCAGGTTCCGCCCGGATCTCCCAGCTTCGACGCGGCTGAGCGTTCGATGCTCTGCGAGGTGGCTGCGGGACTGCACATCACCAAGGCCGCCGCTGGGCGCGAGCTGGGCGCAGCGTGGATGCTTCACGACCGATTCGCTCGCACCACGACGGCGTTGGCGGAGGGGTCGATCTCGCTCCGGCACGCGACGACGATCGCGGAGTCGGCGGCAGCGATCCCGGCAACGGATTCTGCAGCACTGTCCGACTACGAGCGCCAGGTCGTCCCGTTCCCGGCCGCGGAGACGGTCGCGCGGACCGCGGCCTTCGCGCAGTCGGTCAGCGCCTCGCTCGTCCCCGAGGACATGGCCGAGCGCCATCGACGCGCCCGTTCTGGGCGCAGGGTGACCGTGACCGATCTCGACGACGGCATGGCCCACCTCTCGGCGATCCTGCCCGCGGTCCTCGCGCACGCGATCCACGATCGCCTCACCGCGACGGGGCACCGCCTGCGCGACGACGCCAAGGCCGAGCTCCGCGCCAGACACAGCGACGCCGCTAGCGATCCCCGCTGTCGCGACGCCGAAGCTCCCCGGAGCCCAAGCCACCGAGGCGGGCGGTCCGCCCAGGGCGATCTCGGCTCCGCCATCGGCTGCGACGATGCCGATGAGCGCACACTGGACGAGGTCCGCGCCGACATCCTCGCTGATCTGCTGCTCACCACGGCTCCGACGTCCACCAGCAACACGGCGCTGGAAGCGATCCACGCGACCGTACAGGTCACGGTCGCGGCGACGACCCTCGCGGCGAGAGACCAGAGGATGGCAGAGCACGACGGTCACGGCCCGCTCCTCCCCCAGGCGGCGCGACTGCTGGCGGGGATGGCGACGACGTGGACCCGCTTGTTCCTCGACGCACACGGGATGACGGTCCGCACCGACTCCTATACGCCGACGGCAGAGATGCGCCGGTTCCTGCGCGCACGCGATCGGCACTGCCGATTCCCGGGCTGCCGACGCGCTGCGCGACGATGCGAGATCGACCACAACTACGACCATGCGAAGGGCGGCCGGACAGAGATCAGCAACCTCTGCTGTCTCTGTCCGACCCACCATGCGCTCAAACATCCCGACCACGACCAGCGATGGCGATGGCGCGCGATACAGCGCCCCGGAGGAGTCATCGACTGGATCAGTCCAGCCGGCAAGGTCTATACCGACGCCGCTCCCCCGCGCGTCCAGTTCGTCCCGAGTTCATAGCCCGAGCACGCCCAGTTCCCGCCGACAGCACGGGATGAGGAGACTCTGCTCTCAGCTCAGCTTCAGGTGTCGAGCCGGACGAGCCAGCCGTGCTTGTCCTCGCGGCGGCCATACTGGATGTCCGTCAGCTCCTCGCGCAGCGAGAGGGCCAGCTCGCCCTGCGGCTGGACGTCTTCGAAGCCCTCGCCCTTGAGCACGCCGATCGGCGTCACGACCGCGGCGGTGCCGCAGGCGAAGACCTCGACGATGTCGCCGTTCGCCACGCCGTCGCGCCATTCCTGGAGCGAGACCGGACGCCGCTCGACCGTGAGCCCGCGGTCCTCGGCGAGCTGCAGCAGCGAGTCCCGGGTGATCCCCTCGAGGATGCTGTCGGACTCAGGCGTCACCACGCGGCCATCCTTGTACACGAAGACGACGTTCATGCCGCCGAGCTCCTCGACGTTGCGGTCCTGGTCGAGGAAGACGACCTGGTCGCAGCCCTTCTCGTACGCCTCGGCCTGCGGCAACAGGCTCGACGCGTAGTTGCCGCCGGTCTTCGCGGCGCCGGTGCCGCCCTTGCCCGCACGGGCGTAGCGCTCGCTCAGCCAGATGCTGACCGGCTTCACCCCGCCGGAGAAGTACGATCCGGCCGGGCTCGCGATGACGTAGTACGCGACCTTCTTCGCAGGCCGGACACCGAGGAAGGCCTCCTTGGCGAACATGAACGGCCGGAGATAGAGGCTCTGATCCGCACCGGACGGCACCCAGTCGCCGTCGACCGCGATGAGCTCGCGCAGCGACTGCACGAAGTGCTCCGTCGGCAGCTCCGGCAGGGCCAGCCGACGCGCGCTCGCCCGCAGCCGGGCCGCGTTGCGGTCCGGGCGGAACGTGTGCACGGAGCCGTCCGCATGGCGGTAGGCTTTGATGCCCTCGAAGATCTCCTGGCCGTAGTGCAGCACGGCGGCGGCGGGGTCGAGCGGGATCGGCCCATAGGGCTGGACACGCGGCCGGTGCCATCCGCCGGCCTCGGACCAGCAGATGTCGACCATGTGATCGGTGAAGGTGGTGCCGAACCCGGGATCCTTGAGGATCTCCTCGCGCTGGGCGGGCGTCTTGGCGGCCAGGTTCTTCGTCACGGCGAAAGTGAGCGAAGCGGTTGCGGTGTCGGTCATGTCACATCCTGCGGTCGGGTGCGAGCGGCTTCGCTCGCGTCTTCAGTTCTCTCGCGTTCCCCAGATTACGCCGCCGACAGGCGCGCGATGATCGCGTCGCCGATCTGCTCTGTCGTGCGCTGTCCCCCGCTGCGACCGGCGATGTCCTCCTCCACCGCACGTTGGAGACGTGCGGCCTCGTCGCGCAGCCCGAGGTGATCGAGCAGCAGCGACGCGGAGAGGATCGCGGCGGTGGGGTCGGCCTTGTGCTGACCCGCGATGTCGGGTGCCGAGCCGTGCACGGGCTCGAACATCGACGGGAAGGCACCGTCGGGGTTGATGTTCCCCGAGGCGGCGAGGCCGATGCCACCGGTGACGGCGCCGGCCAGATCAGTGAGGATGTCGCCGAAGAGGTTGTCGGTGACGATCACGTCGAAGCGCGAAGGGTGGGTGACCAGGAAGATCGTGGCCGCGTCGACGTGCAGGTAGTCTACGGCCACTCCGGGGTGCTCCTGCGCCACCTCGTCGACGATCCGCTTCCAGATCGAGCCCGCGTGCACGAGCACGTTGGTCTTGTGCACGAGCGTGAGCTTCTGCCGGCGGCGCTCGGCGAGCGCGAACGCGTAGCGCACCACGCGCTCGACCCCGAAGGCGGTGTTCACGCTGGTCTCGTTCGCCACCTCGTGCGGCGTCCCCCGGCGGATGCTCCCGCCGTTGCCCACGTAGGGTCCCTCGGTGCCCTCGCGCACGACGACGAAGTCGATGTCGCCCGGATCGGCGAGCGGTCCGGAGGCGCCCGGGTAGAGCTTCGCCGGCCGGAGGTTGACGTAGTGGTCGAGCTCGAAGCGGAGCCGGAGCAGCAGCCCCCGCTCGATGTTCGCGTCCTTGAGCCGCGGGTCTCCTGGCACGCCTCCGACGGCGCCGAGGAGGATCGCGTCGTGGGCGCGGATGGCGTCCAGGTCCGCGTCGGTGAGGGTGTCGCCGGTCTCGAGGAACCGCGCGGCCCCGAGCGAGAAGCGCGTCTTCTCGAAGACGACCCCGCTCCCCGCCGTCACCGCGTCGAGCGCCTTCTCCGCCTGGGCGACGACCTCCGGACCGATGCCGTCACCGGGGATGACGGCGAGCTTCACGACACGGGACATACGACTCCTTGCACGAGAGGAAAGGACGGGCCTCCAGCGTATCGGCCGCGCACGAGGAATCGGGCCCACGCCCGCCCGCAGCCACACCGACATCCGCCTCCGCCGGAGCGACGTCAGAGGCCTACGCGGACTCCTGGGTCTCGCTGCCCGAGCGGCGCAGCATCACGGCCGCGACCACCGCGGCGACCGCCACGAGGCCTGCGCCGATGAGCGAGGTGACCGTCACGCCGGAGCCAAACGCCGCCGCAGCGGCCTCCCAGAGCTGGCTCCCGAGCGGCTCGGGGAGCCCGTGCGACACCGTATAGGCGCCGCTCAGCGTCTCCGACGCCGCCTCGCGTGCGGTCGCGTCGAGCCCCGCGGGCAGGACGAGGGCGTTCCGGTAGAACGCCGTGATGAGGCCGCCCAGCAGGGCGGTTCCGAGGACGGCGCCCAGCTCGTACGCGGTCTCGGAGACCGCGCTCGCCGCACCGGCCTTCGCCGGAGGGGCGTTGGTCACGATGAGCTCGTTGGAGATGGTCTCCGCCGCGCCGATCCCGATGCCGAGCGTGACGAACGCGATCACCAGGGGCAGGACACCGTGGTCGCTCGTCGACAGGGCGACGATGAGGTAGCCCGCGAACGAGAACACCAGGGCCGCCGGGATCAGGATGTGCGGCGGGACCCGGCGGGCGATGGGCACCACACCGAGCCCGGAGACGATCATCGCCGCCATACCGGGAACGAGCGCGAGACCCGCCTGCATGGGCGAGAGCCCGAGGACGAGCTGCACATGCTGCGAGACGAAGTACAGGAAGCCGACCAGCGCGACGACGCTGAGCAGGTTCACCAGGATGGCGCCCGAGAACGAGCCTCGGCGGAAGAGCTGCATGTCGAGCATCGGGCTCTCTGCCGCAAGCTGCCGCCGGACGAAGAGGACGCCCATCGCGACGCCGCCGAGGAGCCAGAGCACCGGCGCGACGCCGAAGCCGTGCACGGCGAAGGTCTTGATCGCGTAGACGACGGGGATCATGGTCGCCATCGAGAGCGCGATGCTCACGAGATCGATGCGCCCCGGAGCCGGATCGCGGCTCTCCGGCACGAGCAGGGGCGCGGCGATCAGCAACGGCACAAGCACCGGCACGGCCAGGAGGAACACCGAGCCCCAGCTGAAGTGCTCGAGGAGGAAGCCGCCGACGATCGGGCCGAGGGCCGATCCCGCGGAGAACGCAGACGCCCAGACGGCGATCGCGAAGCGACGCTGCTCGCGATTGCGGAAGAGCGAACGCAGAAGCGAGAGGGTCGACGGCATGAGCATCGCCCCGAAGACACCGAGCAACGCACGGGCGACGACGAGGAGCATCGCGGTGGGCGCGAAAGCAGCCAGCACCGACACCGCGGCGAACCCGGTCGACCCGATGAGCAGCATCTTCCGGCGCCCGAAGCGGTCGCCGAGTGTGCCCATCGTCACCAGGAGACCTGCGAGGACGAGCGGGTAGACGTCGATGATCCAGAGCTGCTCGATGCTCGTCGGGGCCAGCGCCAGGGAGATCTCGGGCAGGGCGAAGGACAGCACCGTGTTGTCGACCGAGACGAGCAGCACGGGCAGCATGAGCACGGCCAGGGCCGCCCATGCCCGTGCGCCGGCACGGGGCGCCTCGGCCTCGACCGTCTCGTTCGTCGCCGTGGTGGACATGATCTCTCCTCGAATGATGACTCGGCGCAGATGACGACTCGCCCGCTGAAGGCGACGCAGCCGTTACTAAACCGTCCGGCTGGTATAGTAACAGGTGTCGTCGACAAGGAGATCCATGCCCCGTCCACCGCTTGCTCGTGAGCGCGTCCTCGACGCCTTCGAGGACATCCTCGTCCACGACGGCGAGCGCGCCGCCACTCTCGAGGCCGTCGCCAAGGCGGCCGGCGTCTCCAAGGGCGGATTGCTCTACCACTTCGCCTCGAAGGAGGATCTTGCCGCGGGCATCCTCGAACGGCTCGAGGATCAGATGCGTCAGGACGAGGAGCGGATGGCCACGGCGCCTGAGGGTCCTGTCGCCTATTTCATTCGCACATCGGTGATGACGGACGACCCGCTTGACCGGGTGATCGTCGCGACGTCGCGCCTGGCGCAGGGCGGTCACTCCCCCAGCGTCGACGCGCTGTTCGGGATCCGCGAGCGCTGGGCAGCGGGCATCCGGCCGCACGTCAGGGACCAGGCGGCGCTGGACCTCGTCATGCTCCTCAGCGACGGCCTCTACTTCAACAACGCGCTCACCCCGGTGACGACCGGCGTTCCCTCGACCGTGCCGACCGGTGCGGCGCTCGACGCGCTCATCGAGCTCGTCCTCCGTGCCACGACCTGAGCGCAGCACGCACGGACGCGGAAGCGCCTCAGACCTCGCGGATCTCGATCTGCCGGAACAGGTCGGCATCGATCGCAGTGCGAACCTCGTCGAGCAGCTCGTCGGAGACCGGCGAGTCGAGTGTCAGGACGCTGAGCGCCTGGCCGCCGGCCGCCTGCCGAGCGATCTGCATGCCGGCGATGTTGATCCCTGCCTCGCCGAAGCGCTGGCCATATACCGCGACGATGCCGGGGCGGTCGGCGTAGAGCATCACGACGTGGTGCTTCTCGATCGGCAGCTCGACCGCGTACTCGTTGATGCCGACGAGCTTCTCCGTCTGCTTGGGACCGGTGAGAGTCCCCGAGACGGAGAGCTGGGTCCCGTCGGAGAGTGCCCCGCGGAGGGTGATGACGTTGCGGTACTCCTCGCTGACCTCGTCCTGCACGAGACGCACCGCGACACCACGCTGCTCCGCGAGGAGCGGCGCGTTCACGTACGAGACGGTCTCGCTCACGATGTTCGTGAAGACGCCCTTGAGCGCGGCAAGCTTGAGGACGCTCACGTCGTAGTCGTTGAGCTCGCCGTGCACCTCGACGTCGAGGCTCGTGAGTGGCGACGGCGCGAGCGCGGCGAAGATCTGCCCGAGCTTCTCGACGAGCGGGATGCCGGGGCGCACGTAGGGGTCGATCACGCCACCGGCGACGTTGACCGCATCAGGCACGAGGTCGCCGCCGAGCGCGAGGCGCACCGAACGGGCGACCGAGATTCCCGCCTTCTCCTGTGCCTCCTCGGTGCTGGCGCCAAGGTGGGGCGTCACCACGACGTTGGGAAGCGAGAGGAGAGCCTGGGCACTCCCGCCCTCAGCCGGCGGCTCGGACGTGAACACGTCGAGGCCGGCACCGGCGATCTCCCCCGCCACGAGCGCGGCGTGGAGCGCCTCCTCGTCGATGAGCCCCCCGCGTGCCACGTTCACCACATAGGCGGTGGGCTTCATCGCGGCGAACTGCGCGGCGCCGATCATCCCGGTCGTCTCCGGGGTCTTGGGCATGTGGATCGTGAGGAAGTCCGACTCGGCGACCAGCTCGTCGAGGGAGAGCAGCTGCACCCCCAGCTGCTGGGCGCGAGCGCTCGTGACGTACGGATCATAGGCGACGACGCGCATGTCGAAGGCGGCGAGACGAGCCGCGACGAGCGCACCGATCCGGCCGAGGCCGACGATCCCGACCGTCTTCTCGAAGAGCTCGGCTCCCGTGAAGGAGCTGCGCTTCCACGCGCCGTCCGAAAGCGATGCGTGCGCCGCCGGGATACGCCGCGCGAGGCTGAGGATGTGACCGACCGTGAGCTCGGCGGCAGAGACGATGTTCGAGGTGGGTGCGTTCACGACCATGACGCCCGCGGTCGTCGCCGCCTTGATGTCCACGTTGTCGAGGCCGACGCCGGCCCGTGCGACCACCTTCAGCCTCGGCGCGTGCCCGAGCGCCTCGGCGTCGATCCGCGTCGCCGAGCGGATCAGCACGGCGTCCGCCTCGGCGAGGGCCGCGAAGAGCGCGGGACGGTCGGTGCCGTCGACGTGACGTACGTCGAAATCCGGCCCGAGGGCGTCGATCGTGGCGGGAGAGAGTACTTCGGCGATGAGCACGACAGGCTTCGGCACGGTGGAGATCCTTCGGAGCGGACACACGACGCGGGGCGCGCGGGACGGGAGGGAATCGACGCGCCGCACACCGTCGGGGCGCGATCGGTCACACTCTACCGGAGGCGACGCCTCCCGCCCGACCGCGTGACGACGCCGCAGGCACCACGGACCAGTCGGTCACGCCCGGGGCTCCGATGCAGAGTCCGGAACCGCTGACGGGTCAGGAGCCGGTCAGGAGAGAGGTGAGGTTCAACGCCGTGTAGCCGATCACGTCGAGCCAGAAGACGGCGACGAGGCCGAGGCCCGCGAGGAGGACGAGCGACAGCTCCCCCACGTTCCGCCGCCGGCAGATCGCGATGGCGGCGACATAGACGAGCGCGGGGAAGAACACCGCGAACAGCAGCGTGAACCACCCGGTTCCGTTGAGCCCCAGCTGCGCGAGCGCGAACAGGTGGGCGATCGCATTCCACACCGCGTAGGCGTAGAGCAGGCCGGCGAGCCCGAGCACGAGGAGCGTCAGCCAGCGCGGACCACGGATCCCGATGGCCCGAGACGATCCGGCGCCGGTGCCTTCGGCCGGAGTTCCCGTCGATTCGGTCATGACCCGAGCACCCCCGTCATCACGAACGGCCACGGGATCAGGAGGACGACCCCGATGACAAGACCGACGATCCGGATCCAGGTCGCACGTCCCCGGGTGAGAACCCAGACGGCGACGAACCAGAGGAACGGGGCGAGGATCACCAGCCACATCCATGGCAAGTACATCGCGTCGGTCACCAGGAACTTCGCGCTCGGGCGCAGATTGCTCCCGCCAACCGCCCAGCCGATCGCGTACAGCAGGTAGACCCCGCCGATCACGCCGAGCGAGATCAGAGAGGCGTTCCCCAGCCCCGGGCGCTCGTCAGAGACCTCCGCGGCCGTGACGGCCTCGACAGCGGGACGGCCGGAGTCGAGGGCGTCGGCGGATCCGGCTTCGGCGACGCGTACCTTCTCGCTCCCCCGCCCCACCGCCGTCCATCCGGCGGGCAGCGACGGCTCTTCCTCCGCTGACGGCACGTCCCCCGCGTCTGCGCTTTTCGCGGGCGCGTCCGCGGCCGTGGCCGGCGCGTCCGTCACCGGCTCGTCGCCGTCCCAGCGCAGGGCGTCATCGGGATCGGATGTCATGGGCCCAGCGTACCGGGCGGGGCATGACGTAGCGGGGCATGACGGCGCGCCGCTATGCTCGCAGCGCGACGATATGCTCGACGTCGTGTCCAGGGAAAGGGAGCACCGTGGCTGAAGAGGGCAACAAGAAGGTCGTCCGGGTGGAGTCGACCAGGCCGGCACGCAAGGGTGCCGCACCGGGTGGCTCGTCCGACGGGCCGATCGAGCCGCCCGCGGATTGGAAGCCGACGCCGGAGGCGAAAGGCAAGGCGACACGCAACCGCTGGATCGCCGCCGCGCTCTGGATCGTCGCCATCGCGGGCGAAGCCTTCGCGATCTTCTGGCTGCTCAAGCAGAAGCCGTTCACGACCGGTCATCTGATCGGTCTCATCGGCGCCTTCGTGGTGATCGGCGCTCTCTCAATCGGCGGCTCTCTGCTGTGGAAGCAGGCGAATCGCCTCGACCCCGCGCGCCGCAGCGAGCCGGTGCGCTTCTTCGTACAGAACCAGCTCGGGCTGATCATCGCGATCCTCGCCTTCGTCCCGCTCATCGTCCTGGTCTTCACAAACAAGAACATGGACGGCAAGCAGAAGGCGATCGCCGGGTCCGTGGGCATCGTCCTCGCCGCCGTCGCGGCATGGTTCGGCCTCTCCCTCAACCCGCCCTCGGTGGAGCAGTACTCCGCCGAGTCGAACATCGTCAAGGAGCTCACCGGCGAAGACCTCGTCTTCTGGACGAAGTCGGGATCCGTCTTCCACGTCTGCCAGGCCGTCCCCGACGTCAACAAGGCATCCGCCGACGGCCAGATCTTCTCGGGAACAGTGGCGGTCGCCCACGAGAAGGGCAAGGAGCGGCTCACCAAGCGCTGGGAGTCCGAGGCGACGAAGTATTGCGGCTACACGCAGGAGCAGGTCGACGCCGTCAAGGCCGCCCTTCCTGGCGACGTCTCGACGCTGAACGGCACCCCTGACGACCCGTCCGACAAGGAGCCGGCGGACGAGTCGCCCGCACCGTCATCGACCCCGTCGCGATCTGCCACCCCGACGCCGGTCGCGACCCGCTGACCGGCCGCGACGGGCGTATCTGCACGGCGCCTACGGGCTCACCGGCGCGACTCCAGGAACGCGTGCCGTGCACCCCGACGCCGTTGCTGCGGAGCCACAGCACGGCATGAAGAGGCCGAGCTCAGCGTCGGGACGCCGCTCCGGCACCCCCGGAGTCAGATACGGCAACGCGGCAGTGCCGAGGGCCGGGCTGGGCCTTCCGAAGTTCATCATGCGCCGCTCGCTGCGCCTCGCCAGAGGCTCTGCTCAGGAGCGGAGCGTCAGCTCGATCACCGGGAGCAGCACGTCGGGGCGCCGCACCGGGAGGTGCACCGTGAGCGTCCCCGGGGCCTCCCCCGCCGGCGTCAGGTAGTCGGCCTGCTGCTCCGGATCTGTCACGGACATGCGCAGCCAGGAGCCGTCGTGCAGGAAGCGCGCGTAGGTCGCCTCGCCCGCCAGCCCCGGCAGGTGCACGAAGCCGAGCGGCCAGGTGAACAGGTGGAGGTACAGACGGGCGCCGCGGCGGGTGTAGACGCCCTCGCGCGGCGGGACGAAGGGCGCATGCCCCGCCCCGACGATCGCCCTCCGGTGCCGTCGCATCCACTCCCCGATCTCGGCCAGCACCGTCTCGTCGCGCGGCGCGAGCGCTCCGCGCCCGTCCGGGCCGACGTTGAGCAGCATGTTCCCGTCCATCGAGACCGAGTCGGCCAACATCCGGACGAGCAGGTCGGCAGACTTCTGGTCGTGGTTGTCGCGGTGATAGCCCCAGGACCCGTTGATCGTCTGGCAGGCCTCCCACACCTGTGGCACGCCGTCCTTCACGATCGGCGCCGTCGGCTGGTACTGCTCGGGCGTGACGAGGTCCCCCGGAATGCCCAGCCGATCGTTCACCAGCATGCCGGGCTGCAGCTCACGGCATAGAGCGAGCAGCTCCTCGGCGCCCCAGTCCTCTGGCCCTTTGCCCGCCCAGCCGCCCTGCTCCTCGGGGTAGGTGAAATCGAAGAACAGATAGTCGATCTCGCCGTAGCCGGTGAGGAGCTCGCGGACCTGGCCGTGCAGATACTCCCGGTACCGGTCCATGTCGCGGTGCGCGTTGCGCTCTCGCTCGGCATCGTCCCCGCGACGCGGGTGGTTGCCGTCCACGGTGAAGTCGGGATGATGCCAGTCGATCAGCGAGTAGTAGAGGCCCACCCGCAGCCCCTCCTCGCGAAGCGCGTCGACATACTCCCGCACGAGATCCCGCCCGCAGGCCTCGACGGACGTGTAGTCGGTGAGGGCCGACTCCCAGAGGCAGAAGCCCTCGTGGTGCTTCGTCGTGAGCACGACGTAGCCCATGCTCGTGTCCTTCGCCCGACGGGCCAGGGCGCGGGCGTCGAAGAGGTCGGGGTCGAAGTGGTCGAAGTACGCCTGATACTCCTCCGCTCCCAGCCGCTCGTAGTTCTGCACCCATTCATGCCTGGCCGCGCCGCTGTACAGGCCGAAGTGCACGAACAGACCGAACCGCGCCTCGCCGAACCACTGCTGTCGCATCATCGCTCCTCGGATCGGAAGCCGCTCGTCCGGCGGCCTTCCCATCCTCACACGGACATCGGATGTCTTCAGAGGCACGAGAACGGGCGCCCCCGAAGGGACGCCCGTTCTGGGTGCTGCACCGGTCAGCGCGCCGCGCTGCCCTCGACGTAGTCCTCGTCAGTCTGCTTCCACGCGAACAGCGCGCGAAGCTCCTTGCCGGTGGCCTCGATCGGGTGCCCCTGCTCTTTCTCGCGGAGGGCGAGGAACTCAGGCGCTCCGTTGTCCTGATCCGCGATGAAGCGCTGCGCGAAGGCACCGGACTGGATGTCGGCGAGAACGCCCTGCATCCGCTCCTTGACGCCGGCGTCGATCACGCGCGGGCCGGAGACGTAGTCGCCGAACTCCGCGGTGTCCGAGATCGACCAGCGCTGCTTGGCGATGCCGCCCTCCCACATGAGGTCGACGATGAGCTTCAGCTCGTGCAGCACCTCGAAGTACGCGATCTGCGGCTGGTAGCCCGCCTCGACGAGGGTCTCGAAGCCCGCCTGCACGAGGTGGCTCATGCCGCCGCAGAGAACGGCCTGCTCGCCGAACAGATCGGTCTCGGTCTCCTCGGTGAAGGTCGTCTTGATGACGCCGGCACGGGTGCCGCCGATCGCCTTCGCGTAGGAGAGGGCCGTCGCCCAGGCGTTGCCCGAGGCGTCGCGCTCGACAGCGATGATGTCAGGGATGCCACGGCCCGCGACGAACTCGCGGCGCACGGTGTGCCCCGGCGCCTTCGGGGCGATCAGGATCACGTCGACGCCCTCAGGGGCCTGGATGTAGCCGAAACGGATGTTGAAGCCGTGGGCGAACGCGAGGGTCTTGCCCGGCGCGAGGTTCGGCGCGATCGACTCGCTGTAGATGCCACGCTGGTGCTGGTCCGGCGCGAGGATCATGACGAGGTCCGCCCACTGCGTGGCCTCGGCGACGGTCTTGACCGGGAAGCCGGCCTCCTCCGCCTTGGTGATCGAGCTCGACCCCTCCTTGAGGGCGATCGCGACCTCGACGCCCGAGTCACGGAGGTTCATCGCATGGGCGTGGCCCTGCGATCCGTACCCGACGATCGCGACCTTCTTGCCCTGGATGATCGACAGATCGGCGTCAGCGTCGTAAAAGATCTCGGTGCTCACTTGTTGTCTCTTTCTCTTCGTCGGTTTCTCGTCAGCCGCGCAGGACGCGCTCGGTGATGCTCTTGCCGCCCCGGCCGATCGCGAGCAGACCCGACTGGGCCAGCTCCTTGATCCCGAAGGGCTCCAACGCCCGCAGCAAGGCGTCGACCTTGCCCTTGTCGCCGGTGACCTCGACCACCAGGGCGTCCGGTGCATAGTCCACGACAGAGGCGCGGAAGAGGTTCACGACCTCCAGGACGTTGGAACGGGTGTTGTTGTCGGTCCGCACCTTCACGAGCATGTGTTCCCGTTGCACGGACGCGGCGGGATCCAGCTCCACGATCTTGATGACGTTGATCAGCTTGTTCAGCTGCTTGGTGACCTGCTCGAGCGGCAGGTCCTCCACGTCGACCACGACGGTGATCCGCGAGATGCCCGGCACCTCGGTCACCCCGACCGCGAGGGACTCGATGTTGAAGCCGCGACGGGCGAAGAGCCCTGCGACCCTGGTCAGGAGGCCCGGAGTGTTCTCGACCAGGAGGCTCAGCACGTGTGTGGACATGGCTCAGATCTCCTCGTCGAAGGCGGGCGCATGGTCGCGCGCATACTGGACGTAGCTGTTGCTGACGCCTTGGGGGACCATCGGCCACACCATGGCGTCGGCGCTGACGACGAAGTCGATCACGACCGGACGGTCGTTCGTCTCGAGCGCGGTGGTGATCGCCGCGTCGAGGTCCTCCTCCTTCTCCACCCGGAGCGCGAGACATCCGTAGGCCTCCGCCAGCTTCACGAAGTCGGGGACGCGGACCGTGCCATGCCCGGTGTTCAGGTCGGTGTGGGAGTGCCGACCGTCGTAGAAGAGGGTCTGCCACTGCCGGACCATCCCGAGCGAGGAGTTGTTGATGATCGCAACCTTGATCGGGATGTTGTTGATCACGCAGGTCGCGAGCTCCTGATTGGTCATCTGGAAGCAGCCGTCACCGTCGATCGCCCACACGACGCGATCCGGCTCGGCGACCTTCGCCCCCATGGCTGCGGGAACCGAGTACCCCATGGTCCCCGCTCCCCCGGAGTTGAGCCAGGCGTTCGGCCGCTCATACTTGATGAACTGCGCCGCCCACATCTGGTGCTGTCCGACGCCGGCGGCGTAGATCGCCTCAGGACCGGTGAGCTCGCCGATGCGCTGGATCACGTGCTGGGGCGCGAGCAGTCCGTCGCTGGTCGGCGCGTAGCCGAGCGGGAACTCCGCGCGCAGCCCGTCCAGATACGACCACCATTCCTCGGTGTCGCCCTTCGCTCCGCCGGTGAGACCCCGATAGGCGGCCTCCAGGTCGGTGAGCACCTCACGGACGTCGCCCACGATCGGGACGTCCGCGGTGCGGATCTTGGAGATCTCCGCCGGATCGATGTCGACGTGGACCACCTTGGCGTGCGGGGCGAAGAGCGAGGCCTTGCCGGTCACGCGGTCATCGAACCGCGCGCCGAGCGACACGATGAGATCCGCCTCCTGCAGGGCGAGCACCGCTGGCACGGTTCCATGCATCCCCGGCATGCCGAGATGCTGCGGGTGTGAGTCGGGGAAGGCGCCGCGCGCCATCAGGGTCGTCACGACCGGCGCGCCGGTGGTCTCGGCGAGGTCCTTGAGCTCGGCCGACGCGCGCCCGCGGATCACGCCTCCCCCCACGTACAGCACCGGCTTCTTCGCCTCGGACAGGAAGGCCGCGGCGGCCTGGATCTGCTTGCCGTGGGCCTTCGTCACCGGCCGGTAGCCAGGCAGGTCGTATCGGGGCGGCCACACGAACGGTGCGGTCTCCTGCTGGGCGTCCTTGGTGATGTCCACCAGGACCGGGCCGGGACGACCGGTGCCGGCGACTTCGAACGCCGCCGCGATGGCGCCGGGGATCTCCGAGGCGTCCTTGACCAGGAACGAGTGCTTGGTGACCGGCATCGTGATGCCCACGATGTCCGCCTCCTGGAACGCGTCGGTTCCCATCAAGGTCGAGAACACCTGACCGGTGATCGCCACGAGCGGGACCGAGTCCATGTACGCGTCGGCGATCGCGGTCACCAGGTTCGTCGCCCCGGGACCGGAGGTCGCGATCGCGACGCCCACCTTCCCCGAGGCCGAGGCGTAGCCCTCGGCGGCGTGCCCGGCGCCTTGCTCGTGACGCACCAGGATGTGGCGGAGGCCCGAGGAGTCCATCAACGGGTCGTAGACGGGGAGGATGGCTCCGCCGGGGAGGCCGAAGACGTCGGTGACCCCGAGGAGCTCGAGGGAACGGACGACGGCCTCGGCTCCCGTCAGCTCGGGAGCGGCGGCGGGACGGGCGGGCGGCCGTGGCACGGCCGGCGCGGTGTCTGCGGTCATGGGTTTTCCTTGCGATCGATGATCGGACGACGGACGACGCGCCGCCGGGGCGGCGCACGGCCGAGCGATCACGGCTCGGCCGGCCGTGGCTCAGCCGGTCGTGGCGCCCTCAGCAGCAGAGCGCACGAGTCGGGAGTACTTGGCAAGAACGCCTCGGGTGTAGCGCGGAGGAAGCGGCTCCCAGGCCTCGCGGCGGGAGCTCAGCTCGGACTCCTCGACGAGTAGATCGAGAGTGCGAGCCGCGATATCGACCCGAATCAGATCACCATCGCGCACGAAGGCGATCGGACCTGCGTCCACCGCTTCGGGTGCTATGTGGCCGATGCACAGGCCGGTTGTGCCGCCTGAGAATCGTCCGTCTGTCAAGAGTAGTACATCTTTTCCGAGGCCCGCGCCTTTGATGGCGGCGGTGATCGCGAGCATCTCCCGCATGCCGGGACCGCCCTTGGGGCCCTCGTATCGGATGACGACGACGTCGCCGGCGACGATCTCCCCCGCGGCGAGCGCGTCCATCGCGCCCCGCTCCCGCTCGAACACGCGCGCCGGTCCTTCGAAGACGTCGGCGTCGAAGCCGGCGGACTTCACCACCGCTCCCTCGGGGGCGAGCGAGCCGTGCAGGATCGTGATGCCGCCGGAGGCATGGATCGGATTGTCGAACGTGTGGATCACCTCGCCGTCGACCGGATCCGGATTCAGCTCGCGGAGGTTCTCGGCCACGGTCCTGCCCGTGACGGTGAGGGCGTCGCCGTGCAGCAGGCCCTCGTCGAGCATCGCCTTCATGATCACGGGAATGCCGCCATGACGGTCGACGTCGTTCATGACGTAGGCGCCGAAGGGCTTCATGTCCGCCACGTGGGGCGTCCTGCTGCCGATGCGGTTGAAGTCGTGCAGGCTCAGGTCGACCTCCGCCTCCCTCGCGATCGCGAGGAGGTGGAGCACGACGTTCGTGGAGCCGCCGAGCGCCATCGCGAGGGCGATCGCGTTCTCGAAGGACTCCTTGGTCAGGATGTCCTTGGTGGTGATGCCCTGGCGCAGCAGGTTCACCACGGCCTCACCCGAGCGATGGGCGAAGTAGTCGCGTCGCCGGTCGGCGGACGGCGGCGCGGCCGAACCGGGAAGGCTGAGCCCGAGGGCCTCGGCGACCGATGCCATCGTGTTGGCGGTGTACATGCCGCCGCACGCGCCCTCGCCGGGAGCGAAGGCACATTCGATGCGCTTCAGGTCCTCCTCGCTCATGCGTCCGGCACGACACGCGCCGACGCCCTCGAAGGAGTCGATGATCGTGATGTCCTTCTCGGTGCCGTCCGAGAGCTTGACCCAGCCAGGGGCGATCGAGCCGGCGTAGAGGAAGACGCTGGAGAGGCCGAGGCGAGCGCTCGCCATCAGCATCCCCGGGATGGACTTGTCGCAGCCGGCGAGAAGGACCGTCCCGTCGAGGCGCTCTGCCATGACGACCGTCTCGACGGAGTCGGCGATGACCTCGCGCGACACGAGCGAGAAGTGCATCCCCTCGTGTCCCATGGAGATGCCGTCCGAGACGGAGATCGTGCCGAACTGCAGCGGATACCCGCCACCGGCGTGGACCCCCTCCTTCGCCCCCTGCGCGAGCCGGTCGAGGCTCAGGTTGCAGGGGGTGATCTCGTTCCAGCTCGACGCGATGCCGATCTGGGGCTTCTCCCAGTCCTCGTCACCCATGCCGACGGCACGCAGCATGCCGCGCGAGGTGGTCGCCTCGATGCCGTCGGTGACGACCCTGCTCCGGGGCTTGATATCGATGTCAGGACGTGCGCCGAGCGCGTCGGCGGCGGGCTCGTTCGAGGACATGCAGGAAGTCTATTCCCGCGTCGATGCCCGCTCGTGCATGAGAGCGACCAGGAGCGGCGCCAGCTGGCGAGGGCTCGCGATCCGGATCTGGGCCGCCGTCTCCCCCGCCCCCACTCGCACCCCCAGGTCGCTCGGCCCGAGTGCGCGGAGCGCGTCCTCGTCGGTCACATCGTCGCCGGCGAACAGCACCGCGGTGGCGCCGTAGTGCGCACGCAGGCGGGCGATCGCGGAGTCTTTCCCCTCGTCCCGCCAGGAGAACTCACGGATATGGTGCCCCGTGCGCCGGCGCCACTGCGGGATCCGATGCTCGGCCCAGGCGTCGACGGCGGCGAACGCGTGCTCCTCATCGGATGCCGCGGCACGCCGCGCGTGGATGCCGAAGCCGAACGTCTTCGGCTCGAAGTCGATGCCGGGGACAGCGAACGCGATCTCCTTCACCTCCGCCTCGATCTCCGCCCTGTCGGCCGGCGCGTCGGAAGACGACGCGGCAGGAGCGGCGGCGTACGAGGCGGCGTCGTCATCCTCGCCGGGGAACCAGAACTCCGCGCCGTGCGACCCCGCGAGCACCACCGGAGAGGCGTCGTCATGTTCGGCGATCTCCCGGAGGTGGTGCAGGCTGCGGCCGGACACATATCCCACCACGGTGTCGGGAAGGGCGGCGATCGCCGCCATGGCCTCTGCGACCTCCGGCAACGCGCGGGCCGCCATCGGGTCGTCCACGTGCGGTGATGCGGTCCCGTCGAAGTCCAGGGCGACGAGGAGCCGGGGTGTCCTGGCCACTGCCGACAGCCCGTCGTCCTCGCTCCCGGGTGTCCAGTCGCGGGTCATGGTCATGGCCGGCCTCTCCTTCTTGTCCTGCTCTCGTCCGGATGCCCTCATGCTGGCCCCCTCGTCGCGCCGGAGGTCATCGCCGGGCTTCCCGGGCCTGCTCCAGCGCGGAGAGGAAGGAGCGCGACCAGGCGTCGACGTCGTTCTCGAGGACGCGCTTGCGCAGCGCTCGCATCCGGCGCCCCTGCTCGGCGGGCGTCATGTCCACCGCGACGGTCAACGCCTCCTTCAGCCCCTCGATGTCGTGCGGATTGACCCGCACCGCCTGGCGCAGCTCGTCCGCGGCACCGGTGAACTCGCTGAGCACGAGGACGCCGCGGTTGTCGACGCGGGTGGCGACGTACTCCTTCGCGACGAGGTTCATGCCGTCACGGAGCGCAGTCACGAGCATCACGTCGGCGGCGAGGTAGAGCGCGGCCATCTCCTCCCGCGGGAACCCCTGGTGCAGATAGCGGATGGCGGTGTGGTCCATCGTGTCGTGGTCGCCGTTGATCCGCGCGACGGAGAGCTCGATCTCGTCCCGGAGGTGCACATAGGCGTCCACGCGTTCGCGGCTGGGGCTCGCCACCTGGACGAGCGTGACGTCCTCCACCGAGAACCTTCCCTGGTCGAGCAGCTCGCCGTACGCCTTGATCCGGTGCCGGATGCCCTTCGTGTAGTCCAGCCGGTCCACTCCGAGCAGGATCTTGCGCGGGTTCCCGAGCCCCTCGCGGATCTCCAGCGCCCGTGCTCGGATGTCGGGCCGGGCGGCGAGCTCCAGGTAGGGGCGGGTGTCGATCGAGATCGGGAACGGGCGGGCGACGACCGTCCTCCGACCTGCCTGCTCACGGGGAGACGGTCCCGTCTCTTCCGGGACGGACACGTGCGAGGCCCGCACCTCGTATCGCAGCCGGCGACGCACGGCGGTGAGGAAGTACGTCGCGTCCTGCGCCCGCTGGAAGCCGATCACGTCGGCTCCGAGGAGCCCGCGCAGGACCTGGTCCCGCCACGGGAGCTGCGCGTACAGCCCGTGGGCCGGGAACGGGATGTGGTGGAAGTACCCGATCGTGAGGTCGGGGCGGAGCTCCCGCAGCATCTGCGGGACCAGCTGGAGCTGATAGTCGTGCACCCAGGCCGTCCCGCCCTCGGCGACGGCGGAGGCGGCCGCCTCGGCGAAGCGGCGGTTCACGCGCACATACGCCTCCCACCACTCCCGGTGATACTGCGGCGGGGCGATCACATCGTGGTAGAGCGGCCAGATCGTGTCGTTCGCGAAGCCCTCGTAGTATTCCTCGACCTCGTCCGAGGACAACCGGATCGGAAGGAGCCGGATGCCCTCGAAGGTGAAGGGGGCGATGTCCACGTCCGCCTGCCCTGCCCAGCCGACCCAGGCGCCGTCGACACCGTGCATGACCGGTTCGAGCGCGGCGACCAGGCCGCCTGGCGACCGCCGCCAGCTCTCCTCGCCCTCCGCGCTCACCACGCGATCGACGGGGAGGCGATTGGCGACGACGACGAACTCGGCGGTGGGCATGGCGCTCCTCCTCGGGGGCGGACGACACCTCCAGGCTACCCACGCCAGCACGATGCCGGGACACGAGGACGGAACGGCGGCCGGCGCCGTCGGTCAGCGCATGATCCGTTCCGTCCGTCGAGGCAGAGCCGTCAGCGTATGCCGCGGTTGAGGAAGAAGTTCGCCACGCCCGCGGCGACCACGAGCGCCGCCGCGACTCCGGGGAGGGCCAGAGCCGCCGCCGCTCCCGCGTCCTGCGCCACCGCGCCCGTGACGGCGGCGCCGGTCGACTGTCCGACGATGACGCCGGAGCCGAGCATCGTCATCACGGTCGCCGAGCGTCCGACCGGGCTGAGCGCGGCGCCGAAGCTGTACTGCGTCACCAGGGTCGGCCCGATTCCGATCCCCATGATCGCCAGCGCCAGGATCATGCCGGGCACATCGTGCACGATGAGCAGCTGCAGCGCGCCGGCAAGGAGGACGCCGGAGAAGAGGAGCCACCGGGCACGGAGCGTGAACCGGGCGGGCAGCGCGGCGACGCCCAGAGCGAGGATCGCCGAGCCGATGCCCATCACGCCGTAGAGGAGTCCCGCCCGTTCGGAGTCGCCGCGCTCCGCCATGAAGGCGGTGAGGGAGGTCAGCATCGCGCCGAAGAAGAGGCCGACGCCGACGATGCCCACCACGACCACGAGCAGACGCGGCCGAAGAAGCTCCGAGACGGGCGAGGCGGCCCTGCCGTCCTCTCCCCGATGGGCGGAAAGGAGCGAACCGCTCGGATGCAGGGCGAACGCCCCGACGAACAACACGGTCAGGCCGGCACCGATCAGCAGCGGCGCGGCCGGGGAGATGAACGAGGCGAGGATGCCGACGAGGAACGGCCCGATCACGAAGACGGTCTCGTCGGCCGCCGACTCGTAGGCCATCGTCGACGAGACCGTCTTCGGCCGCCGCGGCTCCGGCACCCGCTCGGCGATGATCGTCATCAGGCGCGCTCGTGACATCGGCGACACCTGAGGAGCGGTCGCGCCGATCGCGAACGCGCTGAGAAGCAGCACGGGATCGGGAAGGGTGCCGTAGGCGACGATCGCGAAGAGCGCGAGCGCCGCCGCGTTCGCCCCGGCCAGAAGGAGCAGGACCCTGCGCTGCCCGAAGCGATCGGCCGCGGCCCCGAGAAGAGGACCGAAGAAGAAGGTCCCGAGGCCGACCGCCGCGGAGGTGAGACCGCCCAGCGAGATCGAGCCGCGGGCGGCGACCGCGAGCGTGAGAACGCCGACCACCATCATGGCGAAAGGCAGTCGCGCGACGAACGCGATCAGGAAATAGGGCAGCCCGGCCAGGCGGAAGAGGCCGGGCGACACGGAGGTCGTCGGTGCAGTGTGCGTCGAAGTCATGGCTCTCGCGCGTCACGGGACGCGGGTCGGGTGCCGCCGTTCCCGTCGGGGTGCCGACAGTTGGTAGATGCACGGATGCGGAGGGCGCCGAGCGCCGCTCGCCCGACATTCTAGCGCAGGCGGGTAGCGTGTTCCCATGCGCAACTACCTCTTCGGAAGCGGCCTTTTCGCCGCCGTGACCAGCGGGATCGCTCTGCTGCGGGGGTCGAAGGACACGCCGATCACCTGGCGCGCGCTGCTCGCCTGGCTCAGCTGGGGCATCACGCTCGCCCTCGCGATCGGGGCGATCGTCGACATGCGCCGTGATAGCCGCGGCGTCGCCGTGGCACCCGACTCCCCCGTCGCCGCCGCGCAGATCAAGCGCGCGAAGAAGGAGGCGAAGCGCGTCACCAAGGCCGAGCGGTGAAGCCGTCCGCGGAGCGCGGTCCGATCCGGTGACGTGGTCACCGAGTGAGGATGAGCGCGTCCCCTTGACCCCCGCCGCCGCACAGCGCGACGACCGCTGTCCCGCTGCCCCGCCGCGCAAGCTCGTGCGCCATGTGCACCACGAGACGGTTCCCTGACGCCCCGATGGGGTG
Organism: Microbacterium sp. S308A+; assembly: GCF_049800815.1. Classification (NCBI taxonomy): domain Bacteria; kingdom Bacillati; phylum Actinomycetota; class Actinomycetes; order Micrococcales; family Microbacteriaceae; genus Microbacterium; species Microbacterium sp. S308A+. Next base: position 673,838 of record NZ_JBNAFT010000001.1, read on the forward strand.
TCCGATCGCGATCCCGCCGCCGTGCACGTTGACGACGTCGTCCGAGAGTCCCAGCTCGATCTGCGACCGGGCGACGACTGCGCCGAAGGCCTCGTTGATCTCGACCAGGTCGAGGTCCGTCACGCCGATCCCCTGCTTCTCGAGCGCCTTCTCGATGGCCCGGGCGGGCTGCGCGTGCAACGAGTTGTCCGGGCCCGCGGTCTGGCCGCTCGCGCCGATCGTCGCCATCACGGACCAGCCGCGATGCTCCGCGTTGGCGCGCGTGGTGACGATGACCGCGGAGGCGCCGTCCGAGATCGGCGAGGAATTTCCCGCCGTGATCGTCCCGCCGTCGGCGAACGCGGGGCGGAGGCCGGCGAGCGTCTCCATGGTGGTCTCGGGGCGCACGCCCTCGTCGGTACGCACGACGAGCGGGTCGCCCTTCCGCTGCGGCACCGTCACCGCGACGATCTCCGCCTCGAACACTCCGGCCTCACGGGCGGCGGCCGCGCGCTGGTGCGAGCGGACGGAGACCGCGTCCTGCGCTTCCCTGGCCATCTCGAAGCGCGCGTTGTGTCGCTCCGTCGACGCTCCCATGCTCTCTCGGTCGTAGGCGTCGGTGAGTCCGTCGTAGGCCATGTGGTCGAGCACCTCGACGCTGCCGTACGCCCAGCCGTCGCGCGACCCCATGAGCAGGTGCGGCGCGCGGGTCATCGACTCCATCCCCGCGGCGACGACGGTCGTCGCGTCGCCGGTCCTGATCATGCGGGCGGCGTCGATGACAGCGGTGAGGCCCGAGAGGCACACCTTGTTCACGGAGTGCGACGGCACATCCCATCCGATCCCCGCACCGACGGCGGCCTGTCGCGCCGCGTTCTGGCCGGAGCCGGCGGCGAGCACCTGGCCCACGATCACGGCGTCGACCTCGTCCGGTGCGACGCCGCCCTGTTCGAACGCGCCACGGATGGCGATGGCGCCGAGCTGCGGCGCCATGAAAGAGGCAAGCTGACCCTTCAGCCGTCCCTGCGGCGTGCGCGCGGCCGCGACGATGACGACGTCCTCCGGCCCGTGGCTCCCGGCGTTCTCCGATGCGATGCTCATGCCTTCTCCTGTCTTGCGTGTTCGCGAAGGTCCTGTCCCGTCACCATCAGCGGAGGCTCGGTCGCGTTGATCACATCCTGCGCCGAGACGCCCGGGGCGGTCTCCACGAGCAGGAGGCCTTCTGGCGTCACGTCGATCACGGCGAGGTCCGTGATGATCCGGTCGACGACCCCGCGACCGGTCAGCGGCAGCGAGCACGTGTTCACGATCTTCGCCGTGCCGTCCTTCGCGACGTGTTCCATGAGGACGATCACACGGCCCGCGCCGTGCACGAGGTCCATCGCCCCGCCAGGACCCTTGACCATCTTGCCCGGGATCATCCAGTTCGCCAGATCGCCCGTGGCCGAGACCTGCATCGCGCCGAGGATCGCCGCGTCGATCTTGCCGCCGCGGATCATCCCGAAGCTCGTCGCCGAGTCGAAGTAAGCGGCGCCGGGGAGGACGGTGACCGTCTCCTTCCCCGCGTTGATGAGGTCGGGGTCGACCTGGGACTCCTCGGGATAGGGCCCCACACCGAGGATGCCGTTCTCGGACTGCAGCACGACCGTCACCCCGGGCGGCACGTGGTTGGGCACGAGCGTCGGCAGCCCGATTCCCAGGTTCGCATAGGACCCGTCGACCAGCTCGGCCGCCGCGCGGGCCGCCATCTCCTCGCGAGTGCGCGCCATGTCAGTTCCCCTTCCCGTCCGGACGCACCGTGCGACGTTCGATGCGCTTCTCGATGTCGGTCCCGACCTCGATGATCCGATGGACGAAGACGCCGGGGAGATGCACGCGGTCGGGGTCCAGCTCGCCCGGCTCGACCAGCCGCTCGACCTGGGCGATGCAGATGCGCCCTGCCATCGCCGCGAGCGGATTGAAGTTACGCGCCGCCTTCGAGAACACGAGGTTGCCGTGCCGGTCTCCGAGCGCCGCATGCACGAGCGAGAAGTCGGTGGTGATCGCCTCCTCTAGGACGAAGTCGCGCGGGTTCCCCTCGACGGCGAAGGACCGGATGTCCTTCGGCGGGGAGGCGACCGCGACCGTCCCGTCAGCCGCGTAGCGCCGAGGCAGGCCTCCCTCGGCGACCTGCGTGCCAACGCCGGTCTGGGTGTAGAAGGCGGCGATGCCGGAGCCACCCGCGCGCAGCTTCTCGGCAAGCGTGCCCTGAGGGGTGAGCTCGAGCTCGAGGCTGCCCTTCAGGAACTGGCGCTCGAACTCCTTGTTCTCTCCCACATACGAGGAGGTCATCTTGCGGATGCGCTTCGCGGCAAGGAGCACGCCGAGCCCCCAGTCGTCCACGCCGCAGTTGTTGCTGACGATGCTCAGATCCGACGTCCCCTGCGCGAGCAACGCCTGGATCAGCGCGATCGGATTGCCGGAGAGCCCGAACCCGCCGACCGCGATCGAGGCACCGTCACGGATATCGGCGACGGCATCCGCCGCCGACGGCCACTGCTTGTCGATCCCGGGCTTGTCGATGCCGCGCTCGTCGTCCACTCCGCACTCCTTCGTGGTGGCGCTCCCCGTCGTGGGCTGTCCTCCCAGCTTCCGCCTCCGCCGAGGCTCTGCCAAGCCGTTGGTTGCGATGTGGTCGCGATCGTCGCTACCGTCCACATTGTGGAACGAGATCCTTCCTCCCGGCGCACGGTGCCCGGCGCGCAGGCCGTTGCCCGCGCCGCGGAGCTTCTGCGGCTCGTCACCGCGGCTCCCGACGGCGCCAGCCTGCAGAGCCTTGCCAGCGCATCGGGACTCAGCCGCTCGACCGCGCACCGCCTGCTCACGGCGCTCCGCGTGGAGGGCCTGGTCGACCAGGACGAGGCGACGACACGATGGATGCCCGGTCCCGAGCTCTACCTCATGGGATCGGTGGCCGCGGCGCGCTATGACGTGACCGAGCTCGGCCGCGACATCGTCCGATCCCTGGCGGTGCGAACCGAGGAGAGCGCCTTCCTCTCCGTGCGCCGCGCCGACGAGACCGTCTGCCTGCTCCGTGAGGAGGGCGCCTTCCCCATCCGCTCGTTCGTCCTGAGCGAGGGGGTGCGCTTCCCACTCGGCGTCGCGAGCGCGGGGCTCGCCATCCTGTCCTTCCTTCCCGACCACGATGTGGATGCCTACCTCGACCGTCACCCCGAGCTCGCCGACAGATGGGGACGCCCGCACGGAGAGCTGCCGCTACGCACCCGACTCGCCGAGACGAAGGCCCTGGGCTATGCGGTGAACCCCGGCCTCATCGTGGAGGGCAGCTGGGGCATCGGCGCCGCAGTGTTCGATCGCCAGGGTCGTCCCGAGTGGGCGCTGAGTCTCACCGGCGTCGAGTTCCGCTTCGGCCCGGAGCGCCTGCCGCTGCTGGGACGGACCCTGCTGGCACACGCCCATCAGCTGTCCTCGCGGATCGCCGGCGCTCGACGCTGATTCGACATCGGAGCCATTTCAATGCCGTAGGTATATACTTTGGGCATGCAACATGGCGAGACCATCCTGTCGATCGTGTTCTCCGCGCATGCGCTCACCAGGATCGCCGCCCAGGTGACGGGGAATGAGGCACCCGCCGCGCAGTGGCGAGCGCTCAGCCTGCTCGACAGCGAAGGACCGCTCCGCGTCGGCGAGCTCGCGCGGGCGAGCCGCACGACCCAGCCCGGCATGACGAGGCTGATCGGGCAGCTGGACGAGGAGGGACTGGTCCAGCGCGGTGCCGATCCAGAGGACTCCAGGGCGACCGTCGTGACGATCACCACGGACGGCCGCGCCGCGATCGCCGCCTGGCGACAGGAGATCCAGCGGGCGCTGGAGCCCCGGTTCGCCGACCTCGACCCCGACGACTGGGCGACGCTCGCCCGTGCCGCCGAGATCCTCCGCCTCCACACCCTCTCGGAAAGGAACGTCCGGTGACCTCGTCTTCCCTTGCCGCCCCGGAGAGCACCCCAGGGCGCACCGACGAACCCGTCACGGGAGGATCCGTCTCGCCGTCGATCTGGCGCCAGCCGGCGCAGGTGTGGGCCGTGGCCTTCGCCTGCGTCGTGGCCTTCATGGGTATCGGCCTCGTCGACCCGATCCTCCCCGCGATCGCGGAGGCCCTGAAGGCCACGCCAGTGCAGACCGAGCTGCTCTTCACGAGCTACCTCCTGGTGACCGGGCTCGCCATGCTCATCACCAGCTGGATCTCCAGCCGGATCGGCGCGAAGGCCACGCTGCTGACAGGTCTCGGGCTGATCGTCGCCTTCGCCCTGCTGTGCGCGCTGAGCGACAGCGTCGACGCCGTCATCGGCTTCCGCGCGGGCTGGGGACTCGGCAACGCCCTGTTCATCTCGACCGCCCTGGCCACGATCGTCGGCGCGGCGAGCGGGGGCAGCAGCGCCGCCATCGTCCTGTACGAGGCGGCTCTCGGACTGGGGATCGCCGTCGGCCCGCTTCTGGGCGGGCTTCTGGGAGAGCAGAGCTGGCGTGGTCCGTTCTTCGGGGTCGTCGCCCTCATGGCGATCGCGTTCATCGCGGTCCTCGTGCTGCTCCGCGGACCTCGCGAGAAGCGCGATCCCGTGCCGTTCGCTGCCCCGTTCCGCGCGCTGCGCCGCCCGGCGCTCGCCGTCCTCGCCGTCACGGCGCTGTTCTACAACGTCGGCTTCTTCGTCCTGCTCGCCTTCTCGCCGTTCCCCCTCGGCTTCGGCGCGATCGGCATCGGGCTGACCTTCTTCGGCTGGGGCGTCGCCCTGGCCCTCACGAGCGTGTGGGTCGCGCCGATCCTGATGCGCCGCATGTCGATGACCCTGATCGTCCTGCTCGCGCTCCCCCTGCTGGCCGTCGATCTGCTCATCGCCGGCCTCCTCGTCGCCTCTCCTGCCGCACTGGTGACGTGCATCGTCATCGGAGGTCTGCTGCTGGGCATCATGAACACCGTCCTCACCGAGGCGGTGATGGAGGCGACAGACCTCCCCCGCGCGGTCGCCTCGTCCGCGTACTCGGCGGTGCGCTTCCTCGGCGGCGCCGTGGCCCCACCCCTCGCCGCACTGCTGTGGCACACGTTCACGGCCACCGTGCCGTATCTGTTCGCCGCCGTCTCCATGCTCCTCGCCGCCCTGGTGATACTGCTCGGGCGCCGTTCCCTCGCCCACATCGATCGCGGTTCGCACGACGTCGCGGAGGACGCGGAGGCAGTCCTCATCGGTGACGCGACCTGAGGCCCCGCGAGCAGAGCTAGTCTGAAGCCATGCTGATCGGCCTCATCCGCCCTGTCGAGTCCAAGACCGTCACCGTGCAGGGGCACGAGCTCGACGAGATCCAAGAGCTCCTGGCGGCCCAGACTCCTTCCGGATGGGCGCTGGCGTCCGCACCGGTGTCGATGGCGAAGAAGGACACACTCCTCACTGCCGAGGGCACGATCGTCCGCCGCGACGGTGTGCAGGAGATCGAGGCGGACGACATGGCCGCGCTCGAGGCGAAGGTCCCCGAGGGATACCGCCTGCTCTCCGTGCGCCACGTCTGAGCCTCCGTGCGCCACGTCTGCGGAAGAGCGCGCGAGCGTCAGCGTCTCTGCCCGCCAGCGCGCCTGTCGGTCAGCGCGCGACGAAGCGGCCCTCGACCGTCGCGGAGACGACGATGTCCTGGGGATGGAACGCCATCGCCGCGGTGTCGGCCATCGGAGCGGCGAAAGCGACCGTACGCAGCCCTCCGCCTTTCGCACGCGGCTCGAGGGCGGAGATGAGGCCCACATCGGCGATCTCGACGGCCTCGACCGCCTGACGGCCCAGTGCCTCGCCGTACGCCGTGGCCCTGGCCACCGCCGCGCCAATGGCCTCGGCGGCGACCTCCCGCTCGACACGCGCTCGCGTCTCCGGGGTCAGCCGCCATTCGGTCGATTCCAGCGAGACGCCTTCCCCGAGCGCGACCTCGGTCGCCCAGAGCGACAGCTCGGAGAGGTCGGCGAACGTGGCGGCGAAGTCGACGGACGCCGTGTAGACCACCGCCAGCCGTCTGCCTTCGCTGTTCCACGGCCGCTCGGCGCGAACGGACAGCCGAGTGCTCGACCACTCTGTGACACTCCCCGCTTCCGCCCGTGAGGCCAGCCCTTCCCGGATCGGCTCGGCGAGAGCCAACGCACGGGAGACGACCTTCTCCCGCTCGTCCCCTTCGTCGGCCACGGACAGACGGACGACCGCTCGTTCCGCCACCACACGTGTCTCGTGCTCGCCTCGGACCGTGATCGTGACCTCGCTGCTCATGGACGCGACTCTACGGCACCAAGGCGACAGGTCACCGGAATAGCGTCGCACCTCGAAGCGTTGTAGTCTGTGATGCTCGGGGGTCTCGGCGCCCGGTGACAACTCCACAGCGCGACAGCGGCTCCTTCGAGAGAAGGACCACGGGGCTGATCGGTTTCGACAGCGCCTGTGAATCCACGAGAAGCGGGCCGAGGATGCAGGGTTATCTCGTGAACGCCCCCTGCAAAACAATAAGTGCCAATGCAAAGCGCACTGACTTCGCCCTCGCTGCCTAAGCGAGCCCGATAGTCCGTCAGACCGTATGTGATTCCGGTACGGGTCCTGGCGTCATCTAGGAATCTTGCTGTGCGGCGGCGTCTGGACGCCGTACGGGACTCTTCCCAGACTGGGCCTGTCGACTTAGGTGTCTGTGACAAAGGTCGGGGCCGAGCAGAACGTCTTCGCAGACTGCGCCCGGAGAAGGCGTGGAGACTCAGCGTTGGACGGGGGTTCGATTCCCCCCAGCTCCACCATCCGCTGTCGCCGGTGGGAAACCCCCTCGACCCGTGGGAGCACGGGTCGAGGGGGTTTCGTCATGCTGCCCGACGTGTCCGACGGGCGCCCCATCCGGCCATGAACGGAACCCTGTCCAGAGAGTTGAACCCTGTCCGAGGGTTCCAGGGTCCTCGTCCTCTGCCCCCCAGCATCAGGACGAGGGCGTCACCTCTACCGATCCCGGCTCTTTCGTCCCCAACGAGGAGCCTTCGCGCAAGATGCGTCCGTGCCCTCCATCCTCCGCGATCGGAGAAACGGCGTAAAGCCTCACACGCGACAGGCATCTCCGCGAAAATGCGACATGACTGCGCCTGAGGTCGCCTTCCGCTCGCGACCTTCTTCCGCCGAGAGATCTCACCCCGGAAGGTCGATGAGAAGCAAGCCCTGCTTGGTGTCCGAGACCGTCACCCATCCGTCGCCGAAGAGATAGGTGGTCCCATAGCCGTCCTCGTCTTTCACGAAGGCGAAGGCCGGATCGACCGTGACATAGACTCCATGGTCGCTCTCCTCGAGGATCCACCCCTGAGAGACCAGCTCCTTCTGCGCGTTCGCAGCGACCTCCGCCGAGATCGGCGCCCATCCGTAGAGGAGGCCCCGATCGGGAGCGCTCCCGTAGTCCGACCATGGGCACTCGAGACCGCCGGGGATCACGTCAGGGCCGATCGAGAACTCCCGCTGTCGTGCCGTCCACCCCTGCTTCCGGAGGGTGTCGACGGTGGTGGGGCCGATGAGCGTCTCGCACGTGGGAGATGCGGAGGGAGCGGGCGATCCCGAGGCCTCGGGGGATCCGGCCGCGCTGGAACCGGAGGGACTCGCCGCCTCCCCGCCACCGGGCGTGCACGCCGCAAGCCCGGCCGCGAGCACCAGGAAAAGGACCGGGACGAGCGCGCGTCGGCTCATCTCACGCGCCCTCGACACCTGCCGGGATGCCCTGGTCGTCGCCGGCCGAGGCGTCGCCGCCGTTCGCCAACATGGCGAGGAACTGTTCGTGGAGGACGCCGTTGGTGGCGAGAACCGATCGATCAGACAGCGTCTCCGCTCCCCCGACCGCCGTCGCCCGTCCTCCCGCCGCATGCACGATCGCGACTGCGGCGGCGATGTCATACTCCTTCACGTCGAACTCGGCGACCATGTCGATCCGCCCCTCCGCAAGCAGCATGTAGGAGTAGACATCACCGTAGGCGCGATCACGCCAGACGCGACGGCTCAGAGCGATCAAGGCGTCGAGGCGCCCCGCCGCGTCCCACTGTGCGATGCTCTGAAAGCTGACGCTCGCCTCATCGAGCACGGAGACCCTGGAGACCCTGATCCGGCGCGACGAGCCCGCCTCGCCGTCCGTCGGCCCGGTCCAGGCGCCGTGACCGACCACACCCCACCAGCGGCGACCGAGCGCCGGCATGCTGACCACGCCGATCCGAGGGTTCCCGTCGACCGCGAGCGCGATCATCGTGCCCCAGATCGGCACGCCCCGGAGGAAGTTCGCCGTGCCGTCGATGGGATCGACGATCCATTGCCGTGCCGCGTCACCCTCGCTGCCGAACTCCTCGCCGAAGACGGCGTCCAAGGGACGCTCCGCGCCGAGGACCGCGCGGATCGCGCGCTCGGCCGCGAGATCCGCATCCGTGACGTGCGAGCGATCGGCTTTCCTCGAGACGCGGAGATCTGCGGCGTCGAACCGCGCGAGAGACTCCGCATCGGCGGCTTCCGCGAGGCGGAGGGCCAGGTCGAGGTCGGCCTGGAGATCAGCGGGGAGGGCGGCGTCTGGCACCCCTCCAGGATAAAGGGCGCGCCTGTGCCCGCCCCGATTTCGTGTCGCGAGCATCCCCTGGTAACGTTGTTCCTCGGCCGGGGGCACACCGGCCACGCACCTCTAGCTCAATCGGCAGAGCAACTGACTCTTAATCAGTGGGTTCAGGGTTCAAGTCCCTGGGGGTGCACCAGCTAAGACGAAAAGGCGCCTGATCAGGACGAGTTCCCTGCCGGGCTTTCTCTTCTCCGTATCCACCTTGTCAGGATTCATCGTCTGTTCTCCCTCGACGTGTGGCGAACGCCAGAGGAGAGGAATGCGGCGCGGTCAGGTGGGCTTTCGCGACAGGCGATCTGGCCGGTGTCCGCGCGGTGGGAAGGTGACTGACGGTGCGCCCTGCGTCACCGGATCACGATCCATTCCCCGGGCGAGGAGCGCAGGTGGGCAAAGGACAGAACCGCGCCGGGACCGTCACCCGTATCGCCGCGCTGGAAGGCGTGCGCGGTACGGCGGCAGCGGTCGTCGTGCTGCACCACGCGTTGTTGACCGTCCCTGTCCTTGCGCTGCCCTACTTCGACGCCGCACGGTCGCGGGACACCGCAGGGTGGCTCGAGGGCCTGATCATCCATTCGCCGCTGCACATCCTCTGGGAGGGCACCTCCGCGGTCTTCGTCTTCTTCGTGCTCAGCGGCTATGTGCTCTTCCTCTCCATCCGAGAGCCCGCAGGTTTCGACTGGGGGGCCTACTACCCGAGCCGCCTCATCCGGCTCTATCTCCCTACTCTCGCCGCTCTCGCCCTCGCCGCCCTGCTGGTGTCCCTCACCGGTCGCGCAGACGGAGGCCAGATGGCCAGCCTCTGGGTCCAGAACCGACCGGATGCGGTGAGCGCGAACGTGCTCCTCCGGGATGCGACCCTGCTGTTCGGCGCCGGGGGCACCGCTTCTCCCCTGTGGTCCCTGCAGTGGGAGATATGGTTCTCCCTGCTCCTGCCCCTGTTCGTCTTCCTCGCGAATCCCCGCGCGAGACAGCAATGGCTCTGGGTCGGCGGCACCGCGCTTCTCGCCGTGTTCATGCTCCTCACCGTCAACGGCAGCCGGTTCATGCTCCTGTTCCTGCTCGGCGCCCTCCTCGCCAGCAATCAGGATCGTCTCGCAAAGGCCGCGGCGTGGGCGAACGCCCGCGCGCGCCGCGCGGTCCCCCTCTGGGGAGCGGCGATCGCGTTCGTGGTCCTCTTCATCCCCGCGTCATGGACCCTCCCTTTCTTCCTCACCATGCAGAACGAGAGCGTCCGCCGTGCCGCCGAGATCGGCGCGGCATCCGCCGCCGCCACGGTCCTCCTCACGCTGGCCCTGTACTGCCCGCCCGTGCGCGCCCTCTTCGAGCGTCGCGCCCTCCGATGGCTCGGGACGATCTCCTTCAGTCTCTACCTGGTCCACGAGCCGATCATCGTCGGCATCGCCAAGATCGCCGGCGACGGCTCCTCCTGGTGGTCCATCCCAGGGGGGATCGCCGTCTCCCTCCTCGTCGCGATCGCCTTCCATCGATGGATCGAGGCGCCCTCGACGTCGCTCGCCCGACGCATCCGCTCGAGGATCAAGGCCCATCGGGCCACGCGGTCTCCGGATCACCGCCCGTCCCAGGCCTGACGGGTCTCGGGCAGAGCCGCAGAGGAGTGGCCCGGCCGGCCCGGGCGGAGGAATGTCCCCCCGGACGGTCGGGTTTCTCCCCGGAATCCCGTCCTGGGAGACGCACCGACGCGAAGTCCGGGTCAATAGGAGGACGAAGCCCTCGCTCAGGGTTCCCCATCCCCCATGGAAGGTCCTCTCGTCGTGGAGAAGAACACATCCCCCACCCCCGCCAGCGACCCCGAACCCGGAAACGGACGCATCGTCGGTCGTCGGACCATCGTGAAGGGCGTCGCCTGGTCGGTCCCTGTGATCGCCTCGGCCGTCGCCGTCCCCACCGCCGTCGCCTCCCCCGGCTGCGTGGGCGGCCCCATCTCTCTGACCAGCTATGAGCAGAGCACCACGGTCGCCATCCCGGCCTGCGCGAGCACCGTCACCTTCGAGATCGCCGGCGGCGGAGGCGGCGCATGCCTGGCCAGCCCGAACCCGCAGGCCACCGGCGGCTCGTCGTTCGTGCACAGCGGCGTCCTCGTCGGAGTCGCCGGCCAGACCCTCACCCTCACGGTCGGCAACGGCGGCGTCACAGGGACCATCCTCGGAACTGCGAATCCCGGCGCGCCCGGCGGCGCGGGCGGTCGCGGCTACAGCAACGGCGGACCCGGCGGACCCGGCCTCTCCAGCACGGTGGCGGCCGCGGGCGGCGGTGGAGGCGGAGGCTCATCGGCCATCCTTCTCGGCACGACCCCCGTCATCGTCGCCGCAGGAGGCGGAGGCGCCGGGAGCTCGTGGAGCCCCTCGCCGCTGGTGGTCGGGACCGGCGGCTTCGCCGGAGGCGCTGGGTCCGCATCGATCGCCGGAACCGTCGTCGCACGAGGCGGCGAGGCCGGCACGGCCTCGGCCGGAGGCGCCGGCGGAACCGGCAATCAAGGCACCGGCCCGTCGGGGTCCTCCACGGCGAACGGCGGCCACGGCGCATGGGGTCTGGGATCGGGCGGCACCCACACCGTCGGCTCCGGCGGAGGCGGAGGCGGATACACCGGCGGTGGTGCCGGTGGCATCTCCGCCGCCCCGGACGGCCGCGGGAGCTCAGGCGGAGGCGGAGGCGGATACAGCTACGTCAACGGCACCCACATCCCCGGTGGCGTCAGCACCAGCCTTGCGAACAACCAGGCGATCCCGAGCAGCCCGCTCGACGTGCGCGCCGCGGGGAACGGCTGGATCAAGATCAGCTGGACCTGATGCGGGCCGGGCGCCGGAGGGCTGCCGCCGGTCTCCGGTTCAGGCGCCCCTTCGCTCCCGGCTGCATTCAGATCTCAAACGGTGAGAGCTCGGCGGCCAGCCGCTCCGAAACGTGCGCATGGAGGAGGGTGCCGTTCTCCTCGTGCTCCGCCGACAGGAGCAGCCCTGTCTCGTGCACGGCCGACACGAGATCGCCACGGTCGTAGGGCACGAGTGCGCGGATCTCGACAGCGGGCCTGGGCAGGGCGTCGTCGATCGCCGCACGGAGCCCCGCGATCCCCTCGCCCGTTCGCGAGGAGACGAAGTGCGCCCCGGGGACGAGCCCGCGAAGCACGAGTCGTTCACCCTCGCCGAGAAGATCGGCCTTGTTGAACACCACGAGCTCCGGGACGTCGCGTGCCCCGACGTCGCCCATCACGTCGCGAACGGTCTGAAGCTGCCCTGCGGGATCGGGATGCGCGCCATCGACGACGTGCACGACGACGTCGGCGTCGCCGACCTCCTCGAGCGTCGAGCGGAACGCCTCGACCAGCTGATGCGGCAGGTTGCGGACGAACCCGACGGTGTCGGTGAGCGTGTACACACGCCCGTCCGCGGTCTCCGACCGGCGCACGGTGGCGTCGAGCGTGGCGAACAGCGCGTTCTCGACCAGCACCCCCGCGCTCGTGAGAGCGTTGAGAAGGCTGGACTTCCCGGCGTTGGTATAGCCGGCGATCGCGACGGATGGGACCGTGTTGCGTCGTCGCTCCGCGCGTTTGGCCTCGCGCGCCGGAGCGAAGTCGCGGATCTGCCGGCGCAGCATGGCCATCCGCGTGCGGATGCGACGGCGATCCAGCTCGATCTTCGTCTCTCCGGGCCCTCGAGAGCCCATGCCCGCCCCTCCGGCGCCGACCTGTCCTCCCGCCTGGCGGCTCATCGACTCACCCCACCCGCGAAGGCGCGGGAGCAGATACTCGAGCTGAGCAAGCTCGACCTGGGCCTTGCCCTCGCGGCTCTTGGCATGCTGGCTGAAGATGTCGAGGATCACCGTCGTTCGGTCGATGACCTTGACCTTCACGACGTCCTCGAGCGCCCGGCGCTGGCTCGGAGCCAGCTCCGTGTCGGCGATCACGGTGTCGGCTCCGACGGCAGCGACGATCTCCTTGAGCTCCTGCGCCTTGCCCCGACCAAGATAGGTGGCCGGATCCGGATGCGGTCTGCGCTGTAGGACACCGTCCCGCACGACGGCGCCCGCCGTCTCAGCGAGAGCGGCGAGCTCGCGCAGGGAGTTCTCGGCGTCGTCCTGAGCGCCCTGAGGGTACACGCCGACGAGCACGACGTTCTCCAGCCGGAGCTGGCGGTACTCGACCTCGGTGACGTCCTCGAGCTCGGTGGACAGGCCCGCGACCCGACGGAGCGCGTGGCGTTCCTCGAGATCCCACTGCTCGCCGTCGGCCGCCGTGTGCGCCGCGGTCGACTGATCCTGCAGCGCCTGTGCCGTCCCGAAGACGCGCACCTCGCTTCTCCGCTCGCCGGCCGCGAGGATCCGCTCGACCGCGTCATCGTGATCGTCATGTGTTGTGGACTGCGTCATCCGCGCCTTTCTGCTGCTGTACAGCACCTTAACTTTAGCGGGGCCGCTCCGCTACGCTCGCACTATGGGGTCCGACCACTATTTCACCGCGGCCCCCGCAAGCCCTGAGAGCCTCCGGCGGATCCGGGTCCTCCTTGCGGGCCGAGAGCTCGAGCTCACCACCGCCGCCGGCGTCTTCAGCCCAGATCATCTGGATGTCGGCACCTCTGTGCTGCTCACGAACACGCCCCCTCCGCCACCGGGAGGGCATCTGCTCGACCTCGGCTGCGGCTGGGGGCCGATCGCGCTCTCCCTCGCCCTCCGGTCACCTCACGCCACGGTCTGGGCGGTCGATGTGAACGAACGCGCCCTCGACCTCGTCCGCCGGAACGCGAAGGAGATCGGCCTCGACAACGTCAACGCCGTCAGACCCGAGGATGTTCCCCAAGACGTCGTCTTCCGGACGATCCGCTCTAACCCTCCGATCAGGGTGGGAAAGAACGAGCTCCACGGACTCCTCGAGCGCTGGATCCCTCGGCTCGACGAGCGGAGTGACGGCTGGTTCGTCGTCAGCAGGAACCTCGGCGCCGACTCACTCCAGCGATGGCTGGCGGCGACCTTCGCGGACGGCTATAGCGTCTACCGCACCGCGACCGGCCGCGGCTTCCGCACCCTGAAGGTGCGTCGCCACGGAACCCCGCCGACCGAGGCGATCGAGACCGTCTGACCTCCGGCGAGGATCGCCGAGCCGTCAGGCAAGCTCGATCTCGCCGTGAAAGACAAGCTGGGCGGGGCCGGACAGGGCGACGTGCTCGCCGTCCTCGGCGGGGAACATGCGCACACCGAGTGTCCCTCCCGGGACCTCCACCCGCCAGTTGTTCGGGGCGGCGGGGCCGGCCCAGTAGCGCACCGCCAGAGCGGTCGCGGCGGCACCGGTCCCGCAGCTCAGCGTCTCGCCCACGCCCCGCTCGAACACGCGCATGCGCACCTGGCCGATGCCGTCGTGCACGAGCGGGTCCGACGGGACCACGAACTCCACGTTGGCACCCTCCTCATGCGCCGGCGCGAGCTCCGGGGCATGAGACAGGTCGAGCCCGTCGAGCTCGTCGTCGGAGGCGAGGGCGACGACCACGTGCGGGTTGCCCACGTCGACTCCCAGCCCAGGACGCGGCACGCCGAGACCGGTGGCCCGTGCCAGCGGCTCACCGCCAGCGAGGCCCCAGCGGCCGAGGTCCACCTGATACCCGTCGCCGCCGCGCATGACGTCTCGCACGCCGGCACGGGTGGCGATCGGCAGAGTCCCACCCGGCTCGATCGTCGCCAGGCCGCTGCGGATCAGATAGTGGGTGAAGACGCGGATGCCGTTTCCGCACATCTCCGCGACGGAGCCGTCGGCGTTGCGATAGTCCATGAACCACTCCGCGGCCGGCTCCTCGTCGAGGGAGGCGGCTCCCTCGGGAACGGCCGAGGACCGCACAACACGGAGCAGACCGTCTCCTCCGATGCCGAATCGTCGATCGCACAGGGCGGCGACTCGCTCGGCCGAGAGCTCCAGGACGCCCTCCGGGTCGGCGATGATGACGAAGTCGTTTCCTGTGCCGTGTCCCTTGGCGAATGCGACCATGCCCTCAGTCTAGGCGGGACGCCGCTCACGGCGGATCCGCCCGAGGCAGAACAGGTCGTCGTGCTCGCCCGTCGGCGCGCAGTCTGGATGCATGACCGAAGACATGGCCCGCAACCTCTTCGACAGTGAGACGCGTCGAATGCTCTACGCCCGCAGAGTGCTCGTGCTCGACGGCGCCCTGGATGACGACAACGGCGTGTTGCTCATGACGCAGCTGCTGGCGCTCGCCGCCGAGGACCCGCAGGCGGACATCACCCTGTGGATCCACTCTCCCGGCGGCTCGGTGCCGGCCATGCTCGCGATCCGCGACCTCATGCGGACCATCCCGTGCGACGTCGTCACGATCGCGTTCGGCCTCGCCTGCAGCGCCGGGCAGTTCCTCCTCTCCGCCGGCACCCCCGGCAAACGACGTGCTCTCCCGCACAGCCGGATCCTGCTCCATCAGGGGTCCGCGGGCATCGGCGGCACCGCGGTCGACGTGGAGCTGCAGGCCGCCGATCTCCGACAGACCCGCGACACCGTCCTCGCCCTCATCGCCCAGGACACCGGTCAGCCGCTCGACCGCGTGTTCGAGGACTCCCTGCACGACCGGTGGTTCAGTGCCGAGGCGGCGCAGGCCTACGGGTTCATCGACGAGATCACCACTGACTTCCCGTCGATCATGCCGCGCCCCGCCCGTCGACCGGTCGGACTCGCCCCCACGAACGAAGGAGCCTGAGATGGCACAGGTCCTCATCCCGAACGTCGTCGCCGAGACACCGCGCGGTGACCGTGTGATGGACGTCTACTCGCACCTGCTCGCTGAGCGGGTCGTCTACCTCGGCACCCCGCTGGACGCCGACGTCGCCAACGCCCTGGTCGCCCAGCTGCTGTACCTCGATGCCAGGGGCAGCGATCGGGACATCCAGTTCTACATCAATTGCGAGGGCGGAGATCCGAGCGCCATGCTCGCCGTCTACGACACGATGAGATTCGTCCGCTCGGACATCGCGACCTTCTGCGTTGGCCAGGCCGTGGCCGTCGGCGCGGTGCTGCTCGCCGCCGGCGCTCCGGGCAAGCGAGCCGCGCTGCCGCACGCGCGAGTGATCCTCCATCAGCCGGCAGCCCAGGGCCGGGGGGCGATCCCCGACCTGATCCTGCAGGCGGACGAGGTCGTACGAGTGCGGGGGGACCTGGAGCAGATCCTCGTGGACCACACCGGTCAGACCCCGGAACGGCTCCGTGCCGACACCGACCGCGACCTCGTCCTCACTGCAGAGGAGGCTCGCGAGTACGGTCTGATCGACGAGGTCGTCGCTGAACGCACCAGACCCGGCCTCTGATCCATCTGCCCGCCAGGCCAAGGATCCGGCGAACGGCCAGGCGGCGAGAGCGAAAGCGGTCAGGCGGCGAGAGCGAAAGCGGCGCGGGTCCGCATCGACGTCGAGACGGTGGACGAGGGCGATGCGACCCGCTCGCCCACTCCCCTGGTCAGGTCGAGAAGGGTCAGACCGAGCGCGCCCGCGACCGCGGCGAGCATCTCGCTCGACGGCTCTTTGAGCCCGCGCTCCATCTCCGACAGATACTGGGGCGAGACGCCGGCGCGGCGGGCCGTCTCGGCGAGGGTCTCGCCCCGATCCGCACGCTCCTCACGGAGCAGCTCGCCGACGACCTCCCGCCACAGGGGCTCCGGTCCAGAGCGGCCGGGAGACGCGAATCGGGAGGAGGTCTCGGCGAGGTCGGTCATGGCCACATGCTAGATGCGGAGGGACGGCCGGGACGAGCCGATCCGCTCACAGCAGAAAGCCGGACACGCTCCGCGGGTTGATCGTCACGCCGCCGTCGATCCATTCGACGGCGGCATAGCGGCGGAACCAGGAGACCTGGCGCCGGGCGTAACGCCGGGTGAGCGCCTGGGTCCGGGCAATCGCCTCTGCCTCAGTGACATCGCCGTTCAGCTGAGCGAGCGCCTGTGCGTAGCCGATCGCGCGACGAGCCGTCGCCCCCTGTTCGAGGCCCGCGTCACGCAGGCGGCTCACCTCGTCGACGAGCCCGTCCGACCACATGCGCTCCACCCGCCGGTCGAGGCGCTCGACCAGCGCCGCTCTGTCGACATCGACACCGAGGACACGGGTGTTCTCCTGCCAGGGCTCCGGAGCCTCAGGCAGCGCGGCTCCGTGCGTGCTCCCGCCCTGCTCGAGCACCTCGAGCGCGCGGACGATCCGGCGCCCGTTGCGCGGATCGACCCGTGCCGCCGTCCGCGGATCGATCTGTTCCAGACGGGTGAACAGCGATTCCGCGCCCACCGTGTCGAGCTCTGCCTCGAGACGTGCACGAATGCCGGCGTCGCGCGGCGGGAACCGGAAGTCGAAGAGCACGCTGGAGACGTACAGGCCCGACCCTCCGACGAGGATCGCGTCGGCTCCTCGGCTCTGGATCGCGGAGATCGCCGCCCTGGCCTCGGGCTGATACCAGGCGACCGCGGCCTCGTCGGTGACGTCGCAGACGTCGAGAAGGTGGTGCGGCACCCCGCAGCGCTCCGCGACGGGCAGCTTGGCCGTGCCGATGTTCATGCCGCGATAAAGCTGCATGGCGTCGGCGTTGACGATCTCCGCGTTCCGTCCCCGCTCCGCGAGCGCAGAGGCCAACGCGAGCGACAGGTCGCTCTTGCCCGTGCCCGTGGCCCCGACGATCGCCCACAGACGCGGCGCGTCCGCGGGTCGAGATCGGCCCACAGGCAGGTTCACCGTCCGAGCCGCGTCAGACGCCGGTGCGGAGCGTCGGCAGCCCGAGCGAGACGGACCGCGGGCCCTCTCCGGCGAGCGGGGTCGGCACACCGCACGACTCCGCCTGCGCCCGATCCCAGGCATCGCCGCCACGCGTCCGGCGAATGCGGAGAGGGGAACCGTCCGGCGCATCGGCAAGCAGGTGGAACGGCGCCGCATGCGTGACCAGGGCCGTCACGACGTCTCCCGGCCGCGGAAGGTCGGAGCCCGCCGGGACCTCGAAATGCACGAGGCGGTTGTCCTCCGCCCGGCCCGTGAGACGATGCGTCTCCGCGTCCTTCTTGCCCTCGCCCACCGATACGAGCACCTGCAGCTCACGTCCGAGCTGCTTCTGGTTCTCCTCTAGCGAGATGCGTTCCTGCAGGGCGATCAGGCGGTCGTAGCGAGCCTGCACGACCTCTTTGGGCACCTGATCGGGCATGACCGCCGCCGGGGTGCCTTCGCGGATCGAGTACTGGAAGGTGAACGCGCTGGCGAACCGCGCCTGCTCGACCACCCGCATCGTCTCCTCGAAGTCCTCTTCGGTCTCGCCGGGGAATCCCACGATGATGTCGGTGGAGATCGCCGCGTGGGGGATGCGAGCGCGCACCCGCTCCAGGATGCCGAGGAACCGCTCACTGCGATATGAGCGGCGCATGGCACGGAGGACCCGATCGCTCCCCGATTGCAGCGGCATGTGCAGCTGAGGCATCACCGCCGGAGTCTCAGCCATGGCGTCGATCACATCGTCGGTGAAGGCGGCGGGATGCGGGCTGGTGAAACGGATCCGCTCAAGCCCGTCGACCTCTCCCGCGGCGCGGAGGAGCTTGCCGAACGCCTGCCGATCCCCGAACTCCACTCCGTAGGAGTTCACGTTCTGCCCGAGAAGAGTGATCTCGATCGCCCCGTCGTCGACGAGAAGACGGATCTCGTTCAGGATGTCGCCAGGGCGTCGATCCTTCTCCTTGCCCCGGAGGCTGGGGACGATGCAGAAGGTGCAGGTGTTGTTGCAGCCGACCGAGATCGACACCCATCCGCTGTGCGCGGAGTCCCGTCGTGTCGGGAGCGTGGACGGGAAGACCTCCAACGACTCGAGGATCTCGACCTCGGCCTCGCCGTTGTGCCGCGCACGCTCCAGGAGACCGGGCAGCGAGCCCATGTTGTGCGTGCCGAAGACCACGTCCACCCAGGGCGCCTTGTCCAGGACCGCCTGTTTGTCCATCTGAGCGAGGCACCCGCCCACGGCGATCTGCATGCCGTCCCGCTTGTCCTTGCGGGACTTGAGGTGTCCCAGCGTCCCATAGAGCTTGCCCGCCGCGTTGTCGCGCACGGCGCAGGTGTTGATGATGACGACGTCCGCCTCGTCGCCCTCGCCCGCACGCACATACCCGGCGCTCTCCAACGATCCGGAGAGCCGCTCGGAGTCGTGGACGTTCATCTGGCACCCGAAGGTGCGCACCTCGTAGGTGCGCTGACGCCCGGCGGCATCCCGTGCCGCTGAGGAGGGCGCGATAATCGTCGGTTCACTGGCAGGACTGGTCATGATGTCAGCCATTCTACGTCGCGTTCCCGCGGATACTCCTCGCCTGCGGGCCTTCGCCGTCAGTCCTCGTCCGCGTCCTCGAAGCGGACCCGAGAACGGGCGTCCTGCACGCCACCGGTCCCGCCGAGGCCGATCCGTCCGCCGCCACGTCGCGCCTCCCGCATGGCGATCCGCGCCGCCTCCATGGCCACCCTGCCGGCATAGCCTCGACGGGCGAGCTGGCCGACGAGCCTCCGGAGAGCCGTGTCCTCGTCGAAACGGACGAGGGACGGAGCCTTCGTCCGAGCGAAATCAAGCGCGCGCTCGGCGTCGTCATCAGCCAGAGAGGAGAGCGCCGCCTCAGCGACGTCGCGGGGCACGCCCCGTTGCGCCAGCGTCCGCCCGATCGCGACCCGCCCCTGGCCTTTGCGCTCTGACCCCGCGGTGACCAGATACTCGGCCAGCGCCTGGTCGTTGAGATAGCCCCGTCCCTCGAACTCGACGATCACCTCGTCGATCCGCTCCCGCGAGACGCCCTGGCCACGCAGGAGGTCACGCGCCTCGACCGAGGAGAGCTGCTTTGCCCGCAGCCGCCGCACGAGGAGCTCCCGCGCGTCAGGATGAGACGACCGGTCTTGCTCATGAGACGCGTGGTCACGATCGGAAGGAACCCGCGATTCAGCGGGGCTCGTATGTCTCCCGATCGCTCGAAGACGGGCACGATGTGCGGGATGATCAGGCCCCGGGCCTCGGTCGTTCTCGGGATCAGCGCTCTGCGCCACGGCGTCGTGAAACGCGTCTTGACGTGAACCGCCGCGGCCGAAGAGAGGGATCACGGGGGCGAGCTCCTCCGGCTGCTCGCCCCCGTTCTCGATGCCCATCAGGCCGGACGACGCTGCGCGAGCTCGTCGCCCAGGGCCTCGGCCGGCGCCGCCGCGCCGCCCACACCCAGCTTCTGCTTGATCTGCGTCTCGATCGCGCCGGCGACGTCCGGGTTGTTGATCAGGAAGTTTCGGGCGTTCTCCTTGCCTTGGCCGAGCTGATCGCCGTCGTAGGTGTACCACGCGCCGGACTTCTTCACGATGCCGTGGTCCACACCGAAGTCGATCAGGCTGCCCTCGCGGGAGATGCCCGTGCCGTACAGGATGTCGAACTCGGCCTGCTTGAACGGCGGGGCCATCTTGTTCTTGACGACCTTGACCCTGGTCCGGTTGCCGACGGCCTCGGCACCGTCCTTCAGCGTCTCGATCCGACGGATGTCGAGCCGTACGGAGGCGTAGAACTTCAGCGCCTTGCCGCCGGCAGTGGTCTCGGGTGACCCGAAGAAGACGCCGATCTTCTCACGCAGCTGGTTGATGAAGATCGCGGTCGTCTTGGTCTGGTTGAGACCGCCGGTCAGCTTGCGGAGCGCCTGGGACATCAGCCGGGCCTGAAGCCCCACGTGCGAGTCACCCATCTCGCCCTCGATCTCGGCACGCGGCACGAGGGCCGCGACCGAGTCGATCACCACGAGGTCGATCGCCCCCGAGCGGATCAGCATGTCGGCGATCTCGAGAGCCTGCTCGCCGGTGTCAGGCTGGGACACGAGCAGCTGGTCGATGTCGACGCCGAGCTTCTTCGCATAGTCGGGGTCGAGCGCATGCTCGGCGTCGACGAAGGCAGCGATGCCGCCCGCCCGCTGCACGTTGGCGATCGCGTGCAGAGTCAGCGTGGTCTTACCAGAAGACTCCGGACCATAGATCTCGATGATGCGTCCTCGCGGCAGGCCGCCCACGCCGAGCGCGACGTCGAGCGCGATGGAGCCGGTGGGGATGACCTCGACAGGAGCGCGCTCGTCGCTGCCCAGGCGCATGACCGAGCCCTTTCCGAACTGCTTGTCGATCTGCGCGAGAGCCGATTCCAGGGCCCTTTCACGGTCTGCGGGAGATGGCATGGCGTGCTCCTTCGTGCTCGTTTCCTGCCGCCTGTAGGCTGTCGCGACGTTCCCGGCTGGGCCCGCTCTCCGACAAGGCGTATGACACCTCGGTCATGTCGACCACGGTATGAGAGGCCTCCGACATCCGGAGAAGACCTTGCAGGATCCGTGAACGACCACCCGTGGACGTCATCTGTGCAGGAGCCTACGCTCGCCATCGAACGGATTTTCGATGACACGCCGATGCGTCCGGACCTCCGTTCGAACACGCCGAACCCGCTCAGCGTCGGCGCGGCTCCAATCGGCCAGCGCCATAGCGCCGATCGGCAGGCACGTCCGTCTCCTCGCACAGCGCGAGCCAGATCTCGCGGGGAGGGACCCCCGCCGACAACGCCTCAGAAGAGGTCCGCCCGCCCAGTGCGCTCAGCACGAGGTCATCGACCAGAGAGGACGCCCGTGCGCCGAACTCGGCTTCGACGGCACGAAGGAACTCGCTACGGCGCATCCGATCAGCGGAGCGTGAGCTCGGGCTCGACCTCGGCGACCAGCTCGTCCGGCACGACATCCGGGAAGACCTGGATGCCCTCAAGCACCGAGATCCGGTCGCCGACCTCGCGCATGATCGTCGAGATGGGGACGTCGAGCGCGTCCGCGACGGACGCGAGGATCTCGCTGGACGCCTCTTTCTGCCCGCGCTCGACCTCACTGAGATAACCGAGGGCAACCGAGGCCTTGCTCGCCACCTGGCGCAGCGTGCGACCCTTCTGCAGGCGGAAGTCCCGCAGCACGTCGCCGATCTCCTGTCGTACAAGGATCATCGGAACCCCCTCTCCTCATCGTCCGGCCGGACGCTTCTGCCCGATCGGATGGTCAGTCTAACCCGACCCGCTGGCATCGAATCTAGTTTTTCATCCTGTGCTTTGAATGTGAGCACACTGGACTCAACTTCGGAGCGGAGGGTGTTATTCCCCGTCCTCCGAGATCCACTCGCGCAGATACGACAGCGCCGCCGAGACGGCCTCAGCCCTGATCGCAGCGCGGTCCCCCTCGAAGCGGAACGCTCTGCTCTCCTGACGGTCTCCGCGGCTCACTCCGATGTGGACCGTGCCGATCGGAGCCCCGTCCTGCATCGTCGGGCCCGCGACCCCGGTGGTCGAGACGCCGACCTCGGCCTCCCCGCCCTCTACCGTCAAGGCCTTGCGCGCGCCACGAGCCATCTGGCGCGCCACCTCGCCGTCGACCGGTCCTCGCTCGGCCAGGAGGCGCGCATCGACGCCGAGGAGGGTCTGCTTGACCGGCGTGGCATAGGCGATCACGGCGCCGCGAAACACATCCGAGGCCCCGGGAACCGTGACCAACGCGGCGGAGAGCGCTCCCCCGGTCAGCGATTCGGCGACCGCGAGGTGCAGTCCGCGATGGCGGAGCAACGCCAGAAGCTCCTCCGCCTGGTCGGTCACGATGCGCGCCGCTCCTTCCGCGCCCCGCGCATCTGCGCCGCGACATAGTCGACGCCGCTCGCGACGGTCAGCACCAGCACGACGATCATGAGGACGAACGTCACGAGCGTCCACGGGCCGAGGCCGATCAGCACGTGCAGCGGCAGCAGCACCCACCCCAGAGCGACCCCCTGGACGGCGGTCTTCAGCTTTCCCATCCAGGCGGCGGCGACCACGTGCTCCTTGGCGACCACGAGGCGATGGACCGTGATGCCCCACTCCCGGAGGAGGATGACGCCGACGATCCACCAGGAGACCTCGTCGAGGATGGCCAGGCCGATGAAGCCCGCCCCCGTGAGGAGCTTGTCGGCGATCGGGTCCCAGAGCTTTCCGAAGTCGCTGACGAGATCGTAGCGGCGCGCGAGGTACCCGTCGACCCAGTCGGTCGAGATCGCGAGGATGAACAGGGCAGCCGCGGTCCAGCGCAGCGCAGGCTGGCCCAGGCCATACGTGCCGCCCAGGAACAGCAGCACGAAGAAGACGACCGCGAGCGGGATCCGAGCGATCGTGATCGCGTTGGGGAGCTGTCTCGGGATGGCCATCAGTCGCGTCCCGTCAGACCCCAGGCGTCCTCATCGCCCTCAGCCTCGACGACGGGAAGTCCCCGAAACTGCGCCTCGATCGCATCCGCCCCGTACGGATCGGCGGAGGAGGCGGCCGCGGCAGCCGCACCCGACGAAGGGGCGGCACCGGCCGAGGGGCCGCCCGAGGGCGGATCCTCGCCACGGAGCTTGGCCATGACCGACGGCAGCTGCTCGGCGGTGACGAGCACGTCTCGCGCCTTCGACCCCTCCGAGGGACCGACGATCTCACGCGACTCCAGGAGATCCATGAGGCGCCCTGCCTTGGCGAACCCGACACGGAGCTTCCGTTGCAGCATCGAGGTGGACCCGAACTGCGTCGAGACGACGAGCTCGGCAGCGGCCAGCAGGAGCTCGAGGTCGTCGCCGATGTCCTCGTCGACCTCTTTCTTCGCCGGGGCCATGGCCTCCTGCACGTCCGGACGGTATTCCGGCCGCGCCTGGGCAGTGACATGCTTCACGACCGCGTCGATCTCGTCCTCCTGCACCCATGCGCCTTGGAGGCGGAAGGGCTTGGAGGAGCCCATCGGTGAGAACAGCGCGTCTCCTTGGCCGATGAGCTTGTCGGCGCCGGGGCTGTCCAGGATCACGCGGCTGTCCGTGACGCTCGTGACCGCGAACGCGAGACGTGAGGGCACGTTGGCCTTGATGAGGCCGGTGACCACGTCGACGCTCGGCCGCTGCGTGGCGAGGACCAGATGGATGCCGCTCGCTCGCGCGAGCTGGGTGATCCGCACGATCGAGTCCTCGACGTCGCGCGGGGCGACCATCATGAGGTCGGCGAGCTCGTCGACCACGACGAGGAGATAGGGATAGGGCTTGAGCACGCGTTCGCTGCCCGGCGGGACCTCGACCTCGCCCGCGCGCACGGCGCGGTTGAAGTCGTCGATGTGACGGAAGCCGAACGACGCGAGGTCGTCGTACCGCATGTCCATCTCCTTCACGACCCACTGGAGCGCCTCGGCCGCCTTCTTGGGGTTCGTGATGATGGGGGTGATGAGATGCGGCACGCCGGCGTAGCTGGTGAGCTCCACCCGTTTCGGATCGATGAGCACCATGCGCACGTCGGCGGGGCGTGCCCGCATCAGCAGGCTCGTGATCATCGAGTTGACGAAGCTGGACTTCCCCGACCCGGTCGACCCGGCGACCAGCAGGTGCGGCATCTTGGCCAGGTTCGCGACGACGAAATTGCCGCCCACGTCCTTGCCGACGCCGATCGTGAGCGGGTGGGTGCTCTTCTGCGCTGCGGGAGAGCGCAGAACGTCACCGAGCGAGACCGTCTCCCGGTCCGCGTTGGGGATCTCGATGCCGATCGCGCTCTTGCCCGGGATCGGCGAGAGGATCCGCACATCGTTGGAGGCGACGGCATAGGCGATGTTGTTGGCGAGCTGCGTGATCTTCTCGACCTTGACGCCGTGCCCGACCTCGACCTCGTACTGCGTGACGGTCGGCCCCCGAGAGAAGCCGGTGACCTTGGCGTCGACCTTGAACTGCGTCAGCACGCTCGTGATCTGCTCGACGACGCGGTCGTTCGCCTCCGAGCGCGCAACCGACGGCGGCCCTGCGCTGAGCACGCCCGGCGACGGAAGGATGTAGGGCGCGACCGGAGCCTGCGGCCCTCGCTCCCCCGGCCCATCGGTGCCGAAGCCGTCGAACCCAGGCAGCTCGGGGAGCTCCCCCGTGTCCGCGCCGTCGTCGAGGAGCGCGGTGGTCTGCTGCTCGGCGAGCCCGTCGGTCATCGACTGGAGGTCGGACAGGACCTCGGTCGCGGCGTCATAGGGGTCGTCATCGCGGATGACGGCCTGATCGTATGCGGGCGTCTGGTCGGCCGGCCCCGCGACCGGCAGCAGCTCGGTGAGATCCTGCGACCCCAGCGTGCTCGCCTCGCCCGGATCCTCCTCGCGGCCCGTCTTGTTGCGCCGCCACCAGGGCAGCGTGTCGTCCTTCTCCTCGCGCTCCTGAGCCTGATCGGACGAAGCGTCGGCGCCCTTCGGCACGCGCTCGGCGTCGAACATCCAGGCGTAGAGATCACCGAGGCGGGAGCCGATCCGATTCGGTGGCGTCTTGGTGAGGATGAGGACGGCGAGGACCGCCAGCAGCGAGAGCACGACGTAGGCGACGACCGAGGTCAGATAGCTCAGCGGCTGCCCCAGCAGCCATCCGAACAGACCGCCCGCCCGGCTCAGCGCCTCGATGCCCTGTTGCGGCTGCGGAAGACCGCCGGCGACATGGCAGAAGCCCGCCAGGGTCATGACGAACAGTCCGAAACCGATCCCGATCCGCCCGTTGTCGTGCACGGAGGACGGATGCCGGAAGAGCCACCCGGCGAGGAACAGGAGCAGCACCGGCAGGATGAAGGCGGTACGGCCGACGAGCGCGCCGAACGTGTAGGCGCTGATCCTGGTTGCGACCTCGTTGTTGATGAAGAACCACTCGTTCACGGCGCCGGCGACGGCCAGCAGCACCAACAGGAACGGGAAGCCGTCGCGACGCTGATCCTTCTCGAGGGTCTCGGGGCCGAACGCCCGGAAGAGACCCCCCACGCCGTGCGCGAGCCCGCCCCAGGCGCGCATGATCACCGGGGGCTTCTCGACCTCGTCGATGTACTTCTTGGGCGCGGCGGCGCTTCGGCGCTTCGGCGCGGATGCGGAACCCGAGCCGGAGCGAG
The DNA here is from genome assembly GCF_049800815.1 of Microbacterium sp. S308A+. Lineage (NCBI taxonomy): Bacteria > Bacillati > Actinomycetota > Actinomycetes > Micrococcales > Microbacteriaceae > Microbacterium > Microbacterium sp. S308A+. The sequence continues at coordinate 699,360 of NZ_JBNAFT010000001.1, forward strand.
AGCGCGTCGAGGACTTCTCGGCCGACCCGCCGCTCTTGGTCGCACTCGTACTCCTGGGCATACTCCCACGCTACGGCCGGAGGACGACATTCCCCCGTAATGACGCGGGCGTACGCGAACTCGGCCGCGGGATCGTCCTCGCTCGGGCGCTCAGGCCTCGATCACGAGGGGGACGATCATCGGCCGACGACGCAGCTTCTGGTTGATCCACCGACCGATCGTGCGACGGACGATCTGCGAGAGCGCGTGGCTGTCGCGCACGCCGTTGCCCGCGGCCTCCTTGAGGGCGGCCACGATCTTGGGGGCGACGTCGTCGAACACGGCGTCGTCCTCCGCCACGCCCCTGGCGTGGATCTCGGGACCTGAGATGATCCGCCCCGTCGTGGAGTCGACCACGACGATGACCGAGACGAAGCCCTCCTCGCCCAGGATCCGCCGGTCCTTGAGGTCGGCGTCGGTGATCTCCCCGACCGTGGAGCCGTCCACGTAGACGAAGCCCAGGTCGAGCTGACCGGCCACCCGCGCATCGCCGTCGCGCAGGTCGATCACGGTCCCGTTGGCGGCCACGATCGTGCGCTCCTCGGCGATGCCGGTGTCCTGGGCCAGCTTCGCGTTCGCGATGAGGTGCCGGTACTCGCCGTGCACGGGGAGCACGTTCCTGGGCTTCAGGATGTTGTAGCAGTAGAGCAGCTCGCCAGCTGCCGCGTGTCCGGAGACGTGGACGCGCGCATTGGCCTTGTGCACCACGTCCGCACCGAGCTTGGTCAGGCCGTCGATCACGCGGTAGACCGCGTTCTCGTTCCCGGGGATCAGGCTGGAGGCCAGGATCACCGTGTCACCGGGGCCGGGTTCGATCGCGTGGTCGAGGTTCGCCATCCGGCTCAGCACCGCCATCGGCTCGCCCTGCGAGCCGGTGGACATGTAGACGATCTGGTCGTCGGGCAGATCGCGCGCCTTTTTGTAGTCGATCAGCACGTCACCGGGGACCTTGAGATAGCCCAGCTCCTCTGCGATCGTCATGTTCCGGACCATGCTCCGGCCGAGGAAGGCGACGCGACGACCATGCGCGTGGGCGGCGTCGATGACCTGCTGGACGCGATGCACGTGGCTGGAGAAGCTCGCCACGATAACGCGGCGCGGCGCCTTGCCGATCACCTGGTCGAGCACGGGACCGATCGAGCGCTCGAGCGGCGTGAACCCGGGGACGTCGGCGTTCGTGGAGTCGACGAGGAACAGGTCGACCCCCTCCTCGCCGAGACGGGAGAAGGCACGGAGATCGGTCAGACGCCCGTCGAGCGGGAGCTGGTCCATCTTGAAGTCGCCCGTCGCCAGCACGAGTCCGGCCTGCGTCCTGATCGCGACGGCCAGAGCGTCGGGGATGGAATGGTTGACCGCCACGAACTCGAGGTCGAACGGGCCGACCTGCTCGCGCTGCCCCTCGGCGACCGTCAGGGTGAAGGCCTTGATGCGATGCTCCTTGAGCTTCGCCTCCACCAGCGCGAGGGTCAGGCCTGAGCCGATGAGAGGGATGTCCTGTTTCAGGCGGAGGAGATAGGGGACGGCACCGATGTGGTCCTCGTGTCCGTGGGTGAGCACGACCCCGACGATGTCGTCCAGACGGTCCTTGATCGGCTCGAAGTCAGGAAGGATCAGGTCTACGCCCGGCTGGTGCTCCTCGGGGAAGAGCACGCCGCAGTCGACGACGAGGATCTTGCCGTCGAACTCGAAGATGGTCATGTTGCGGCCGACCTCGCCGAGCCCGCCCAGCGGGGTCACGCGAAGGGAGCCGGACGCGAGTGCCTCGGGCTCGGCGATGGGAGTGGACATACGGTCTCCTCAGTCGGACACCAGGCGTGCCCGTTCGATGCGGGTCAACGCCCGGCGGTGCTCAACGGGTGGTCCCGTGCACCTTGGGCAGCGCGCCGCCGGCGGCGGCGTTGCGGTCGGGACGGAAGTCGGAGAAGTCCGCTCCCGGAACGTCCCTGACGAGCGCGAGCTCGTCCTCGATGATGGCGGCCTCCCATTCCTCCGGCCCGACAAGGGGCAGGCGGACGCGAGGGCTTCCGATACGGCCGAGGCCGTGCAGGATGTACTTGGCCGAGACGGTGCCAGGCACGTGAGTCATGACAGCGCGGACGAGGGGCTCCAGCCGCTGGTGCGCCGCGGTCGCGGTCGCCAGGTCGCCCCGGTTCACGGCGTCCACGATCGTGCGATAGGGAGCCGACGTGATGTTCGCGGTCACGCCGATGAGGCCCGTCGCCCCGATCGCGAGATGGGGGAGCACGTTGGCGTCGTCGCCGGAGAAGTACATCAGGTCGGTCTGGTTGAGGACACGGCTCACCTCGGAGAAGTCACCCTTGGCGTCCTTCACCGCGAGGATGTTCGGGTGCTTGGCCAGGCGCAGGATCGTCTCGTACCGGATGGGCACGCCGGTGCGGCCGGGGATGTCGTAGAGGATCACCGGCAGATCGGTCGCATCGGCCACGAGCCGGAAGTGCGTGAGGACGCCCGCCTGGGTGGGCTTGTTGTAGTACGGGGTCACGATCATGATGCCGTCGGCGCCGGCCTTCTCGCTCGCCTTGTAGAGCTCGATCGCGTGTGCGGTCTCGTTCGACCCCCCTCCGGTGATGATCTTCGCCCTTCCGGCGGCGACGTCCTTGCCGACCTCGACCAGACGCAGCTTCTCAGCGTCGGTGAGCGTGGAGGTCTCCCCCGTCGTCCCGGTCACAACGATACCGTCGGCACCGTCGACGATCACGCGGTCGATGTGCTTCTCCACGGCGGGCCAATCGACCTCGCCGTCCGCCGTCATCGGGGTGACGAGCGCGACGAGCACCTGTCCGAAAGGGTTGCCCGTGTGCGTCATGGTCACAGCGTATCGGGTCGGGCTATGCCCCCGCCGCCGGAGCGACGCGGAGCACGTCCCCGCGCGTCACGTCCGCCACGCCCTTCAGCAGCAGACCGGCGGTGCTCCCGGCCTCGACCTGTGTGGCCTTCTTCCGGAACATCTCGATCCCGGTGATCCTGGCCGTGCCCTTCTCTTCACCTCCGCGCAGCAGCACGACGCCGTCGCCGACGCGCAACGTGCCGATCCGTGCGGCGCCCGTGGCGACGAGACCACGGCCGGTGATCGTGAAGACGTCCTCGACCGTGAACTCCGCGATTCCGCCGGCACCGGCCGTCGAGACGGAGGCCTCGCGTGTCGCGATATCGGACGACGACGCCGCGGGACTCTCGCCACGCATCATCTCTGCGATCCGAGTCGTCTGCTCCTCGTTGTACTGCCGGAGCATCTCGTTCGCGTCGCGCGGCGCCTTCTTCCTCCCGAACCAGCCCATGCCTCGATCCTAGGTCCGGCAGGAGACCGGCTCGGATAGGCTCGCGCCATGGCCTGGCAGACGCACGACTCCCGCGTGATGTACGACAACCGATGGATCTCGGTGCGAGAGGACCGGGTCACCGGCCCCTTCGGCGACGGCATCTACGGCGTGGTCACGGTGAAGCACCCCGCGGTGTTCGTCGTCGCCATCGACGAGGAGGACCGCGTGTGCCTCGTGACCATGGAGCGCTATACGACAGGCCCATCGATCGAGGTGCCCGCCGGGGGGACCGACGGCGAGGACCCTGTCCTGGCAGCTCAGCGTGAGCTGAGGGAGGAGACCGGCCTGGAGGCCGCCCAGTGGACCGCGCTCGGTTCCATGAACGCCCTCAACGGCGTCACCGTCGCGCCCGAGCACGTCTTCCTCGCCCGCGAGCTGCGCGAGACCACGGACAGCGCGGAGACCCGGGCCGAGGAAGGCATCGACGACGTCTCCTGGGTCCCGTTTCCCGAGGTGCTGCGGATGATCGCGGACGGCCGGATCACCGACGGCGAGACGATCGCCGCCCTTGCCTACGCCGGCATCGCGATGGGCCGCTTCCGCTGACGCCGCCTGCCCCGTTCCGCCTCCCGCGCGGGGCACGCTCCCCCGCCAGCGCTCAGACCCGGCCTCGACGAGCCACGCGGGCCGTGACGGACCGCGGGAGGACGCCGGCGAGCGCGACGATCGCCTTATACCGCCATGACGGGATCGAGACGGCCTTGCCTCGGGCGGCGTCACGCAGCCCCTCGCGCACGACGATCCCGGCGTCGAGACACAGCGCTGACGGCACGCCCTCCTCGCCCGCCTCCAGGCCCATCCGGGCATGGAACATCGTGTGGGTGAACCCGGGGCAGACGGCCGTGACGCTCACGCGGTCGCGCGCATACTCGGCGTTCGCCCATCGGCTGAACCCGATGACCCAGGATTTGCAGGCCGAGTACGTCGACCGGGAGATGAAGCCCGCGACCGACGCCACGTTGACGATCCGGCCGCCACGACCACGCATCGCGCCGAGCGCCGCGTGCATCAGATGCATGGTCGCCTCCACGTGCACACGGAGATTACGCGTCTCGTCGGCGATGTCGTTGTCGGCGAAGTGCAGCGGGAGCCCGAACCCGGCGTTGTTCACCAGGACGTCGATCGGCTTCCGCGCGTCTCCGACACGCCTGGCCACGCGGACGAGGTCACGCTCCGCCGAGAGGTCGGCGACAAGCACGTCCGCCCGTACGCCGTGCGCCGTGCGCAGCTCGGCAGCCAGCTCCTCCAGCCGCTCCTCGGAACGTGCGACCAGCACGAGATCGGCACCGCGTTCAGCCAGTTGGCGGGCGAACTCCGCGCCGAGCCCGGCGCTGGCTCCGGTGATGAGGGCGGTGGGCATGAGCGTTCCTTCCGGCGGCGGCGAACGGCGGGTCAGCGCTCGTAGCGGAGGAAGCGGTAGCCGATCCCGGTCCGGGACGTCTGCCACTCCCCTTCGTCCACGAGTCGCCAGCCCGCACGGGAGGGAGCGTAGGCATCGCCCTCGACGTCGAGGGCGAGCTCGGTCACCTCCAGGCGGTCGGCGTCTCCGATCACCTGTCGGAAGATCTCCGCCCCGCCGATGACCCATGCCCGATCGCGGCCGCGCACCGCGTCGGCGACGGTCGCCGCACGGCGGACACCGTCATGCGCCCAGTCCTGGCTGCGAGTGACGACGATGTTCTCCCGGCCAGGCAGAGGACGATACCGCTCAGGAAGGGAATCCCAGGTCTTGCGCCCCATCACCACCGGCGCCGTCATCGTGACCTCTTTGAAATGAGCGAGATCCTCCGGCACATGCCAGGGCATGCCGCCGTCCGCTCCGATCACCCCTCCGCGCGCCTCGGCCCAGATGAGACCCACCCAGGTCATACGGCCACCGCCGCCCTGATCGCCGGATGGTGCCGGTAACCCTCGACGACGAAGTCCTCATAGGCGTACTCGGAGATCGAGGCCGGCCGGCGGGCGAAGCGCAGCAGCGGCGAGGGGAAGGCCTCCCGTGTCAGCTGCTCGCGCACCTGCTCGACGTGATTGTCGTAGATGTGGCAGTCGCCCCCGGTCCAGACGAACTCGCCCGGCTCGAGGTCGGTCTGCTGCGCGATCATGAGGGTGAGCAGAGCGTAGGACGCGATGTTGAACGGGACGCCGAGGAAGAGGTCGGCGCTGCGCTGGTAGAGCTGACAGGAGAGCCGCCCGTCAGCGACGTAGAACTGGAACATCGCGTGACACGGCGCGAGCGCCATGTCGGGGATGTCGGCCGGATTCCAGGCCGAGACGATCAGGCGCCGTGAATCCGGCGTCGCCCGGATCTGGTCGATCACCTGCGCGATCTGATCGATGTGGCCTCCGTCCGGCGTGGGCCACGAGCGCCACTGGACGCCGTACACGGGCCCGAGGTCCCCCGCCTCGTCCGCCCATTCGTCCCAGATCGTCACGCCGTTCTCCTGGAGCCAGCGAACGTTGGAGTCGCCGCGGAGGAACCACAGCAGCTCGTAGGCGATGGACTTGAAGTGCACCCGTTTGGTGGTGACGAGCGGGAACCCCTCAGCGAGGTCGAACCGGATCTGTCGGCCGAACACGCTCGTCGTCCCCGTGCCGGTGCGGTCCTCCTTGTGCGCGCCGTGCGCGAGCACGTCGCGCAGCAGGTCTTCATACGGCGTGGGGATCGCGGCGCTCATGACCGTCAGGATAACCCGCCGGTCATGGGCGAAGGCCCCGTCTGCGGCGGCGAGCCCCGTGGCGGTGGCCGCGACACCCGAGGTCACGGGGGCCGAGGACACGCGCGCGCGGACATCCTGCGTCACATCCGCCCCTGCACCTCCCGTGCCGACGTACCCTCGGACCATGTCCGTGCCCGTCGCGCTCCTCGTGGCCGTCGCGCTGCTTGCGGCGACGACCCTGCTCGGCCTCGTGCTGCGCCGTCGCGAAGGGCGACGACGCGCCGCCCGAGGGACCGTCGCCTCGATCCGTCGCACCGAACTCACGCCCGCGGGGCTCGGCGCCAGGGCGACCCTGGTCCAGTTCGGCACCGAGTTCTGCGCCCGCTGCCCTCAGGCCAGGCGCGTGCTCTCCTCCTGGGCCGCCGGACACGACGGCGTCGCACACGCCGAGATCGACCTGACGCATCGGCGTGACCTCGCCGTCCGCTACGGCATCCTGTCCACCCCCACCACGTTCCTCGTCGATGCGAACGGCACGATCCGCTCTCGCTTCGTCGGCGTGCCGCGTCCCCCCGAGCTCGAGTCCGCGCTCGCCGCGTTGCCTGTCAGCCCCCGCATCGCCCACCAGGGAGGAACCCCATGAGCGCTCCTGCCGGCATCGACCCCCGCGGTCCCGTATTCGCCGCGCGCATCACCGCAGCCCTGCTGCTCCTCGCGACCGTGCTCGGCCTCGTGACCGGGCCGCTGTCCGTGGAGGCCTCCTCTTCCAGCTGGTTCGCCTCTCAGCCGCGTGCCGTCAAGGTCTTCGCCCCCGACGCCTCCTGGACGGCGATGCTGACCGCCCGTGTGCTCGACCCCGCCTTCCTCCTCACCCTCGCGATCGCCCTGCTCTTCCTCTGGGGAGTGCTGTCGCCACGCACACAGCCCTGGAGCGTGCTGTTCCGCAGGATGGTCCGTCCGCGGCTCGCCCCGCCTGTCGAGGTGGAGGACCCTCGTCCGCCGCGCTTCGCCCAGGGCGTCGGGCTGATCGTCGTGACCGTCGGGCTCGTGCTGCACCTGATCGGCGTGCCCTGGGCGTTGCCGATCGCGACCGCCGCCGCCTTCGTCGCCGCGTTCCTCAACGCCGTGTTCGGTGTCTGCCTCGGATGCCAGCTGTACCTGCTGCTGCAGCGGGCGGGGATCGTCGGACAGGCCGGTTCCTCCGCGGCCGCCTGATCGCTAGGCTGGCTGCTGACACCGTCCCACTCCCCGGAGGAATCGAGATGCCCGTCACGAGCGAAGCAGCAGCCACCTGGACCGGAAGCCTCACGGAGGGATCGGGGACCGTCTCCTTCTCGTCCTCGCACCTGGGTACCTTTGCCCTGGATTGGAAGGCGCGCGCCGAGGGCTCCGACACGACCACCACCCCTGAGGAGCTCATTGCCGCTGCGCACTCCTCCTGCTTCAGCATGGCCCTCTCCCATGCGCTCACCGGCAACGGCACCCCGCCGGAACGTGTGGACACCACCGCCTCGGTGACCTTCAAGCCGGGCGCGGGCATCACCGGGAGCCACCTGAACGTGAACGCGACGGTACCCGGCATCGATGCCGAGACCTTCCAGCGCATCGCCGAGGAAGCCAAGACCGGCTGCCCCGTCTCGCAGGCGCTCTCGGGCATCGAGATCACACTCGAGGCGACACTCGCCTGAGGTTCGAGCCCGGGTCGCCTAGGCGGCGACTCGGGCGAGTCGGATCGCCTCCCGGATCGCCGCGCGCGCGAGCTTGCGGTTCCCAGCCGCATCGTGCACCACGCCGAGACGGTACTGGGCGCGCCAGTCGGCCGGGGTCTGCGCCACCGCGTCGCCGTACTCGCGGATCAGCCGTTCGGCATCGTCCTTGCGCAGACGCCCGTTGGGGCTCACCTCGCCCGGGGCTTCCGGCATCCCGCCTTCACCGTCCAGCTGCCGCCCCAGCCGCTCGGCGGCGACGCCGAACTGCATCTCACGCACGAGCGCCCAGACCCCGATCAACGGCATGACGATGAGGGCGACCCCCATCGCGATCGCGATCGGCTCCCCTGAGCCCAGGAGGACGAACGCGCGCCACCCGACCAGAGCGATGTAGAGGACGAGGAGCACGGCCATGACGGCGACGCCGATTCGGGAGCCCATCGCTCCATCCTAGGCTCGCACCCGCGCGCACCCGCCCGACGGAAGCCGCGACAGCGGACGACAGCGGTGGGACAGCGTCGTGAAAGCACGAGGAGGGATGCTCATCCCATGACGAACTCCACCACCGATTGGGCGCTCGAAGCCGACGGGCTCGTAAAGGTGTTCGGCGAGAACCGTGCGGTCGACGGCGTCGACCTGCGCGTCCGCACCGGCACCGTCTACGGCGTCCTCGGCCCGAACGGTGCCGGCAAGACCACCACCATCAACATGCTCGCCACGCTCCTGCGGCCAGACGCGGGTCACGGCCGGATCTTCGGCCACGACGTCGTCCGCGAAGCGCACGTCGTACGGCAGCTGATCGGCGTGACCGGGCAGTTCGCGTCCGTCGACGAGACGCTGTCGGCCAACGAGAACCTGATGATCTTCTCCCGCCTGTTGGGCCTCGGGCGCACCCAAGCCCGTGCGAAGTCCGCCGACCTGCTGGAGCGTTTCGGGCTCGCCGAGGCCGCCACGCGCCCGCTCAAGCAGTTCTCAGGGGGTATGCGGCGCCGGCTCGACCTGGCCGCGTCGCTGCTCGCCCAGCCTCCGCTCATCTTCCTCGACGAGCCGACCACCGGACTGGACCCGCGCACACGAGGCCAGATGTGGGACACGATCCGCGATCTCGTCGCCACCGGCTCCACCGTCCTCCTCACCACCCAGTACCTCGATGAGGCGGATCAGCTGGCCGACCGGATCGCGGTGATCGACCACGGCAAGGTGGTCGCCGAAGGCACCACCGACGAGCTGAAGGCCTCGATCGGCACCTCCTCGCTGCAGCTCCGGCTCGCCGAGGCCGCGGACACCGAAGACGCCCTGGCCGTGATCGCCCGCGTGCTCGACGTGCCGGGAGTGCTCTCCCCCGAGGCCGCCAGGATCACTGTTCCCATGGCCGATCCCGACCGCGTCGCCGACCTTCTCATCACCTTCCGCGAGGCGGGCATCCGGCTCGCGGAGATGAGCGTGCAGAAGCCGACGCTCGACGAGGTCTTCCTCACCCTCACCGGTCACCCCGCCGAGGACGATCCCGACGCGACACACGACTCCTTCAAGAACCAGGAGGTGCTCGCATGAGCGCCATCACCGTCGCCCGCATCGTCCCCGCCTCCGAGCGACAGCTGAAGAACCATGCCAGCCTGGGGCAGACCCTCCGCAACACGCTGACGATGGCGGGCCGTGGTCTCGTGAAGATCCGCCGCACGCCGGAACAGCTCTTCGACGTGACCCTGCAGCCCATCCTGTTCACGCTGATGTTCACCTACATCTTCGGCGGAGCCATCTCCGGAAACGTGGGCAGCTACCTGCCCGTGATCATCCCGGGCATCCTCGTGCAGACCGTGATCACCACCTCCGTGGTCACCGGCACCCAGCTGCGCGAGGACATGGACAAGGGGGTGTTCGACCGCTTCCGATCGCTGCCGATCGCCCGTATCGCCCCGCTCTCCGGCGCGCTGCTGGCAGACACCGTCCGCTACGGCATCGCCACCGTTCTGACCTTCGTGATGGGCTATGTCATGGGCTTCCGCCCGGCCGGCGGACTCCTCATGGTGATCGCGGCCGGCGCGCTCGTCATCGTCTGCTCCTGGGCGGTGAGCTGGATCTTCGCCTTCTTCGGCGTGATCGCCCGCACGGCCTCCAGCGTGCAGGGGATCTCGATGATCGTGCTGTTCCCGCTCACCTTCCTCTCGAACGCCTTCGTCCCGGTCGACACGATGCCGACCTGGCTGCAGTGGTTCGTGAACGTCAACCCTGTCTCGCATCTCGTGACCGCGGTCAGGGACCTGGTCAACACGAGCACGTTCGGGGCCGACGCCTGGCTCTCCCTCCTGGGCGCGGCGGTGATCGTCGCGATCTTCGCCCCGCTGACGGTGCGCGCGTACATGCGCAAAGCCTGACGGCGCCCCCGATGCGGGGCGTTTCGCCGAGCGGCGGACGCCCCGCATCGCCATGTCCCGGCCGGGTCACCCGCGCGGATCGGGGCGGCATGGGGCACAGCACGCGGAGCAGGCGCCGGGATCAGGGCGCTTGGTACCCCAGCACAGCGAGACCGCGGCGGACCCGTCCGGCCGGGTCCAGCTGCGCCGTCGCCGTTCGAGCCGCCGCGATCGCGGAGACCCCGACGAGCCGTTCCGCGTCCGCGAAGTGCTGAGCCATGTCGAGCGTCGGCATGTTCTGCCGGCCGCCGAGCGCCTCGGCGAGGACGAGCGCCTCGACGCCCCGTGCCGCCATGGCCGGCCGACGGACGGCCCAGGCCGACCAGCCGAGGAGAGCGGTCCCGAGGACCGGTCGATCGACCCCCTCCCTGCGCTGCCGGCAGACGGCGATGGTGCGAACTCGCAGGCGGCGCTCCCAGAGGGCGAGCTCGTCCTCGTCCATGCCCAGCGTGCGCGACGCCGCGGAGAAGTACCCGGAGAGCGCCATGAGGTACCACGGCGAACGGCGCTGCCTCGGATCCGCGAACGCGGACATCGCCCGGGCGAAGGATGCGGCGGCCACGTCCGTCCGTCCCTCCAGGAGATCGGCCTCGGCGAGCCCGTAGGCGCCGATCGAGGTCATCTCGAGCCCGTCCTGGCTGAGACCTCCCTCGTCGATCAGCCTCTGGAAGAGAGCACGCGCCTCGGCGACGCGGCCGAGGCAGAGGAGCGCCCCTCCTCGCACCCACTCCTGGTGGTCCAGCTGGTCCTGCGCGCCGTACTCCTCGAACACGGCGGTCGAGCGCTCGATCCACCGCATCGCCTCGGCCGGACGAGCGGACTGCGCCGCAAGCTGCGCGGCGAGGTCGGCCGCCATCCCCTCGGCCCAGCGCTCGCCGATCGCGCGTGCCCGCTTCCAGGCGTCCCGCGCGGCATCCATGGCGATCTCGGCCTCGCCGTCGTTCTCGGCGGTGTGGGACAGGAGAACGTCCGACACCAGGCGCGCATGGGGATCGTCCGGGTCCACGGAGACGTCCAGCCGGTCGGTCGTGGCGACCATCGCGCCGCGCGCCGACCCGACCAGCGCACAGGAGAGCACCCGCCACGCGGGGGCCACGGCCTCTCCCGCGTCCTCGACTCGACGGCGCAGCAGCGCCACGCCCCTGGCCGCGAGCGGATCACCGCTGATCAGGCAGCCGAGGGCAGCCATCGCCAGGGCCATCACGACGAGGTCCGCGTCGATCCGGCCCGCGGGGATCAACGCGGTCGCGACGATCATCTGCGGCGCGTAGCCGAGGAACTCGGTGAACGAGCCGCGGATGAACCAGGACTGCCCGAGAGCGATGAACAGGGGGACCGCGTCGGCCGTGCGTCCCACGGCCAGCAGATGGCGGAGGACGTAGACGAGGTTGTCGTGCTCACGGGTGATCACGCGATGACCGTCCGGGGTCAGACCGCTCGGGAACACCCGGGTGCGGCTCCCGTGACGGTCGGCGAGCGCCAGCGCCCATCCGATGACGGCCTCCCAGGCGGCGTCCTCAGCGCCTTCGCCGGCCAGGCGCGCGTGACCGAACTCGCGCACGGTCTCCAACATCCGGAACCGGACGCCGGAGCCGTCCGGCGCCTCGACCACCATGAGGAGGGAGTGCGAGACCAGCTGGTCGAGCAGGTCGTCCGCGGCGCCGTCGCCGAGCACCGCCGCGGCCGTGGACGCCGCGAACCCTCCGGGAAGGACGGAGAGCTTCGCGAGCGCCGACCGCGCCTCCGGAGCGAGCAGATCCCAGCTCCACTCGATCACGGCCTCGAGCGTGCGGTGGCGCTCGGGAGCGGCGCGATCGCCCGTGGTGAGCAGGGCGAACCGGTTCTCCAGCCGCGCCTCGATCTGTTCCGGCGTCATGGTCCGGACACGGGCGGCGGCGAGCTCGATCGCGAGCGGGAGCCCGTCCAGCCGACGGCACAGCCGCGCGACCACCTCAAGGTCGAGCGTCGCCTCGGGACGAGCCGCTCTGGCCCGCTCGAGAAAGAGGCGCACGGCCGGGGCGGTCTCGTCCGCGGCGATCCCGAGCGGCTCCAGCGGCAGCACGCGTTCGGCAGCGATCGCGACCGGGGTGCGGCTCGTGGCGAGGATCCTCAGCCGGGGCAGCGCGGCGAGCAGGTCGGCGCACCATCGTGCCACGCCGTCGATCACCTGCTCGCAGTTGTCCAGGACGAGCAGGGTCTCCCGCTCGCCGAGCACGCCGGCGATGCGCGCCCCGAGATCGAGCCGCGGGCGGGAGTCGGCCAGACGTCCGCCGGGCGTGTTCTCGCTGATGCCGAGCGCGGCGGCGATGGCAATCGGAACCCCCGCGTCCTCGCGCACGCCCGCGAGCGGCACCACGATCACCACGGGCGACTCGGACTCCCCGGCGAGGGACTGGGCGAGGCGCGTCTTCCCCAGTCCGCCCGCCCCGAGGATCGTGAGGAGCCGCGCTCGCGCGAGGAGGGCGCGTGCCTCCTGGAGCGTCTCGTCACGGCCGATGAGGTCGTTGGGAGCCGCCTGCAGTCCCACGCGCACGCGCGGCCCGTCGTCCTCGTCCCTCAGCAGGCGGGCGTGGAGCTCGGTGATCGCCGGTCCCGGCGAGCTGCCGAGCTCGTCGCGCAGCCGTTCCCGGAAACCCGCGAAGACCCCGAGGGCCTCTGCGGTGCGTCCCTCCTCGGCGAGAGCCTGCATGAGGTCCCGGTGCGCGACGTCGTCAAGGGGCGCGGCCGCGGCCAGCTGCGTCCGCAGGGCGACGGCCTCTGCACCGCGACCGGCGGCGGCGTAGGCGTCGGCGAGCGCCGACTGCGTCTCCTGCCGGAGGCGTCGGGCGGCCTCCTCAAGCTCCTCGCCGACCGGGGCGACGCCGAGATCAGCGCCCGGATCCCCCCGCCACAGGTCCAACGCGGTCTCCAGCAGCTCGACGCGGCCAGGGTCCTGCTCCGGCAACGCCGTGGACGCGGTCGCGAGCGCCCTGGCGCGATGCAGGTCGGTGTCGTCGGTGCCGAGGGCGTATCCGCCGGGCACGCTGCGGATGAGGTCGGGGCCGCCGGTGGCTCGCGCACGAGAGACCAGGGTCTGCAGCGCGGCCTTCGGGTTCTGCGGCTGGTCCTCGCCCCAGACGTCGTCAGCGAGCGCGCCGACCGACCGGGCCGTTCCCACCCCGCCGAGGACGAGCGCGGCGAGCAGGGCACGCATGGCCGCACCGCCGGCGTCTGTTCCGGCGAGCTGCACCGGACCGAGAACGCCGATGCGCGGGATCATGCGCGCGGACTGATGCCGAGGTCGATGATCTTGTCGAGCCCGACGACCACGCCCTTCGCGTCCCGCGCGAAGGGCAGCGCCAGCCGGATCCCCGGCCCGTAGGCCTCGGCGGAGTCGACGGTGTCGTGGACGATGGTGAGCGACTCGCCCTTCCCCGACAGCACGACCTCCTGGCGGGCGATCACCCCCGGACGACGCAGCGAGTGGACCGGGACGCCCGCCACCTGCTGGCCGCGGGCGCGCTGGTCGACGTGCGGGGCGTCGACGGGCCCCTGGCCCGCCCGCGCCTCGGCGATCAGCTCGGCCGTGCGCACGGCGGTCCCGCTCGGCGAGTCGATCTTCGTGTGGCGATGGGCCTCGACGATCTCAGCGGAGGGGAAGAAGGGAGCAGCCAGCGCGGCGAGGGCCGTGCCCAGCGCGGATCCGAGCGAGAAGTTCGGGACGAAGACCGCGCCGGTCCCCGCGGCGTCCACGAGAGGACGCACGAGCGCGATCCGCTCCGCCGACCATCCCGAGGTTCCCACCAGCACGTTGACGCCGCGTTCGACGGCGGCGCGGACCACGTCGACGCTCACGGCGGGAACGGAGGCGTCGACGACGAGGTCGGACCCGTCGAGGTCGTCGAGCTCGCTGCGGGAGGTGAGGACGGCGTGCACGGCAAAGCCGTCGAGCTCCTCGATCACCGCGCGGATGATCGCGCCGAGCTTGCCGGTCCCGCCTACAAGGGCCACGCGCGTCGTCATGGCTCGATTCTATTCAGCGCGGCGGACGCCATCCCGGACGCGCGCGGCGTACCGTCGAAGAATGGTGACCTTCCGTCCGGCTCTCCCCGACGACGCCGACGCCCATGCGGCCCTCGTCGAGTACTTCGCCGCCCGCGCCGCCGACTTCCCCGGCCACACTTACTCCCCCGTCTTCCCCACCGCAGCGGCCTTCACTCCGCCAGCGGGCGTGCTGCTGCTCGTCGAGGAGGACGGTGCCGTCGTCGGCTGCGGAGGCATCCGCCGGATCCCCGTCACCGCGTCCACCGCCGTGCGCTACGAGGTCAAGCACGTCTTCCTCCGTCCCGAGACGCGGGGCCGCGGATGGGGCGGCGCGCTCCTCGACGAGCTGGAACGCCGTGCCGCGGAGTGGGGCGCGCATGATCTCGTGCTCGACACCCACCACACCCTCAAGGCGGCGGGACACCTGTACCGCCGCAACGGCTACGTGGAGATCGAGCCGTACAACGACAACCCCAACGCGACACGCTGGTATCGCAAGACGCTGGGCTGACGTCCGCCCCTCCCGTCGCGCGCCGGTCTCAGACCGGGAGCGGGTCAGGCATCCCCGTGCGCAGCTCGAACGGCAGGTGCCCGAGATCGTTGTGCGCCACGAGGCTCCAGGGTCTCCCCTGCTTCTGGGCGATGACCGTGAGTCCGCAATGCGCCTGGTTGAGTGTCATCCACCGCCACTCCGGCGCCTCGATGACCTCGCGGACGAACCACGAGATCACGAAGTTGTGCGTGATGAGGACCTCGTGCACCTCTCCTGGCTTGCGGACGAGGAACTCGTTCACCGCGTCGCCCATCTGCGCACGACCTGCCTCGATCTCCGCCTCGGTGACGGAGCCGAAGAAGGGCTCGAAGACGGCGGGGGTGTCGTCGGTCATCCCGCTCGGGACACAGTCGAACAGCAGCGCCGTGGGCTGCACGTCCACGGCCGGCAGCCGCTCCGCGATCGCGCGGGCCGTCTCGGCTGCGCGCGACAGCGGCGAATGCCAGACCGCGTCGAGCGCGAGACCGGACAGCCGGTCGGCGATCAGCTCGGCCTGCCGTCGTCCCCGCGGGGAGAGGGGCCCGTCGTCTACGCCGTACTCGGCGTCCTGGTGTTCGCCATGCCTGACCAGATAGATGTAATGGGTCACAAACCGCTCGCTTCGTCGCCGACGCTGGTGTCGGAGCTTCTTTCAGCCTACGCCACGCCCTCCGACACCGCCGGCGCGTCGCCCCGGAACGACGGATAGCGGCCGTCAGCTGGCGGCGCGGGCGAGTTCGGCCAGCTGGGCACGGCTGATCAGGAGACCAGCCCCCTGGATGAGCTCATCGACGTGCGCGGTGGAGAACGCATTGACGATGGGCGCCGTGACGGTCCGCTGAGCGAGGAGCCAGCCGACGGCGACGGCGGCGACCGGCACCTGCAGGTCTTCGGCGACGAGATCGAGGGCACGCAGCAGCTTGATGCCTCGACGGTTGAGGTGGCTGCGCAGCTGCATTCCTCGTGCCCCGTTCAGCGTCTGCTTCGTGCGATGGCGCCCGGAGAGGAACCCGTGCTCCAAAGCATGCGACGGAGTGACCGCCAGGCCTTGCGCTCCCGCCACGAGGCGGAGATCGCCCTCGTAGCCTGTCCGCCGGAGCAGATTGTAAGGCTCGTCGAGCACCTCGATCCGCGGATAGCCCGCCGAGGCGAGGATCCGCGCCTCGACCAGTCGCTCCGGAGTGAACCCATAGGCGCCGAGCGCCCCGACCTTCCCGGTCTCCTTGAGCCACTCGGCGGTCGCCAGCGTGTCCTCCAGCGCGGCGTCGTCATCGTCGCTGCCATCGAGGTAGAGCACATCGATCCGCTCCACGCCGAGACGAGTGAGCGAGCTCTCGACCGACCGGACGAGATTGACCGAGCCGAGTCCGGGATTGTCCGGATGGGCTCCGACGCGCACCCCGAGGATGATCTCGTCTCGACATCCGTGGCTGCGCAGCCACCGGCCGATGACATGCTCGCTCCGCCCGCCCGCGAAGCTGTCCGCGGTGTGCACGGCGTTGCCGCCGAACTCCGCGTAACGATCCAGGATCGCGTTGCTCGCGTCGGCGTCGGTGTTCCAGCCGAACTCCGCTCCACCGAGCACGAGGGGGAAGACCGAGAGACCCGTCTCGCCCAACGGCACTCTGACCCTCTCGCCGACGCCCGGGCCGATCACCGGGAGCGGCGCCGAAGGATGAGGGGCGCTCTCGGCTCGTTGCACGTCGTTCGGAGTCCCGACGCTGAAAAGTCGCATGCCCTCACCCCCGCTGATGCTTGCGTTGCCCGTACTTAGAGCGTAAGGGAGCCGACCGACAGTTCCGTCCTTGACGAAGAGCACCGAACGACCATCCGATAACGAAAGGATCACGATAGGAGAGAAGAGCCCGTTGCATCCCCACTTGGGGGACGCAACGGGCTCTCACTATCTCTCTGAGGTCATGCCCCGAAGGTCACGCCTCGGCCGAAACGGCCTCCTCGACGGCCTGGCCCTCGACCGGGGCGTCGTCGAGCACGGGCTCGAGCGAGAGCTTGCCGCGGTCGTCGATCTTCGTGATGCGCACGAGGATCTTCTGGCCGACGCCGAGGACGTCCTCGACGTTCTCCACGCGCTTGCCGCCGGCGAGCTTGCGCACCTCGGTGACGTGCAGCAGGCCGTCCTTGCCGGGGAGCAGGGAGACGAAGGCGCCGAACGTCGCGATCTTCACGACGGTGCCCAGGAACTGCTCGCCGACCTCCGGGTTGGTGGGATTGGCGATCGCGTTGACCTGAGCGCGCGCGGCCTCGGCCGAGGGGCCATCGGTCGCGCCGATGTACACCGTGCCGTCGTCCTCGATCGAGATCTGCGCGCCGGTCTCGTCCTGGATCGCGTTGATCGTCTTGCCCTTGGGGCCGATCAGCTCGCCGATCTTGTCCACCGGGATCTGCACGCTGATCACGCGCGGCGCGGTCGGCGCCATCTCGTCGGGGGCGTCGATCGCGGCGTTCAGCACACCGAGGATCGTCAGACGCGCATCCTTGGCCTGCGTCAGCGCGCCGGCGAGGACCTCCGAGGGGATGCCGTCGAGCTTGGTGTCGAGCTGGATCGCCGTGACGAACTCGCTGGTGCCAGCGACCTTGAAGTCCATGTCGCCCAGGGCGTCCTCGGCGCCGAGGATGTCGGTCAACGCGGCATAACGCGTCTGACCGTCGACCTCGTCCGAGACCAGGCCCATGGCGATGCCGGCGACAGGAGCGCGCAGCGGCACGCCCGCGTTCAGCAGCGACAGGGTCGAGGCGCAGACAGAGCCCATCGAGGTCGAGCCGTTGGACCCGAGTGCCTCGGAGACCTGGCGGATCGCGTAGGGGAACTCCTCGCGGCTCGGCAGGACCGGCACAAGGGCGCGCTCGGCAAGGAAGCCGTGCCCGATCTCGCGACGCTTCGGGGAGCCGACCCGGCCGGTCTCACCGGTCGAGTAGGGCGGGAAGTTGTAGTGGTGCATGTAACGCTTGCTCGTCGTGGGCGAGAGCGAGTCGATCTGCTGCTCCATCTTGAGCATGTTCAGCGTGGTGACGCCCAGGATCTGGGTCTCGCCGCGCTGGAAGATCGCCGAGCCGTGGACACGCGGGATGACCTGCACCTCGGCGTCGAGCGGACGGATGTCGGCGAGGCCGCGACCGTCGATGCGCGCGCCCTCGGTGAGGATACGGCCGCGAACGATCTTCTTGGTGACCGACTTGTATGCGTTGCCGAACTCGGCGAGGGCGCTCTCGGGGAGCGTTCCTGCCTCGACCGCGGCGGTCAGCTCGCCCTTGACGCGCTCCTTGATCGTGTCGTCGGCGTCCTGGCGCTCCTGCTTGTCAGCGATCTGGTATACGTCGCTGAGCTCCGCGAAGGCGCGCTCAGACACGAACGAGTAGACCTCGTCGCTGTACAGCGGGAACACCGGGTACACGCCCGGCTCGCGCGACGCCGACGCGGCCATCTTCGCCTGCGCCTCGACGAGCTGCTTGAGGAACGGCTTCGCCGCCTCCAGCCCCTGCGCGACGACGCCCTCGTCCGGCTTGGTCGCACCGGCCTTGATCAGGTTCCAGCTGCCTTCGGTGGCCTCGGCCTCGACCATCATGATCGCGACGTCCTCGGTGCCGTCGGCCTTGGTGACCACACGCCCCGCGACGACGAGGTCGAACACGGCCTCCTCGAGCTGCGCGGCGGTGGGGAAGGCGACCCACTGATCGGCGTGCTCGCCGTGACCGGGGATGAACGCCAGGCGCACACCCGCGATCGGGCCGGAGAACGGCAGGCCCGAGATCTGTGTCGAAGCCGACGCGGCGTTGATCGCGAGCGCGTCATAGAACTCGCCCGGCGCGATCGAGAGGACGGTGATGACGATCTGGACCTCGTTGCGCAGCCCGTCGACGAACGACGGACGCAGCGGGCGGTCGATCAGACGGCAGACCAGGATCGCCTCGGTCGAGGGGCGCCCCTCACGACGGAAGAACGAGCCGGGGATCTTGCCTGCGGCGTAGGAGCGCTCTTCCACGTCGACCGTGAGCGGGAAGAAGTCGAAGCCCTCGCGCGGGTGCTTGCCCGCACTCGTGGCCGAGAGGAGCATCGTCTCCTCGTCGAGGTACGCGGCCACCGCGCCCTGCGCCTGCTGCGCGAGGCGGCCGGTCTCGAAGCGGATGGTGCGGGTGCCGAACCGACCGTTGTCGAGCACAGCCTCCGCGGCGGTGATTTCAGGACCTTCCAAGAGGTCTCTCCTTCTTTGTTTAGGCTCGCTCCCCCGTGTGGGGAGCGAGCATCATGAAGGAGCGGAGACGGGCAGATATGGGCGCACGAGGATCCGTGTTCTCCGCCTGCGCTGGCCACCAGTAGAAGATCACCCGGCGTGATCGCGCAGCCGAGGAACCCACCACAGGGGACCAGCTTCCTGCCGACCCGCTCCGTGAAGCATGTGTTGAATTGATGACTCCGCATGGGAGTCCGCTTTCAGCGTAGCAGCCGGGCGCATGGATCACGCCGACGGGGAACCCGTCCGAGCCTCAGACCACGGCCTCTTCCCGCATTCCGGAGGACCGGCCGAGGAGAACATAGTCCTCGTGCTTGGCTACGCGCCCGTCGCCCGCAGCGCGACCGCGCAGCCGCCGCCACATCCACGGCAGTGCATGCCGCCGCCACCAGAGCCGCCGGGTGAGCCGTTCATGCGCGTGGAGCACCTCGTCCAGAGCGCCCAGGGCCTCCGCATGCGGCACACCGAGGAGCTCCCCCACCCGGTAGGCGAGGAACCGGTGCCCGCGACTGGACAGATGCACGAGGTCCTCACCCCAGTTCGGCCGCTCGCCGAGCTCCGGGTGCAGGTCGGTGTCGACGAGCATCGCGCCGGTACGCTCCGCCACCGCCGCGAGCGCGCTCGCGAAGGCCGCGAACCGGCCGGCGTAGAGCGCGGACTCCGGCCGCCGGGGAAGGAAAGGGGTGATCAGGACGACATCGGCGCCGTCTCCGCGGAGCTGCCTGACCGCCTCCTCGATCTGACGGGCGAGAGCAGCGACGTCCGCCCTTCCCTTCACGAGGTCGTTCGCCCCGACGAGGATCGAGACGAGATCGGGGCGGAGAGTGCGCGCCCGCTCCAGCTGAGGACCACAGACGTCCATGACCCTTTTGGAGCGGATCGCGAGGTTGGCGTATCGCAGCCCGCCCCTGGAGGCGAGAAGGAGGGCGAGCCGATCGGCCCATCCGCGCAGAGAGCCGTCCGGGGCGGGATCGCACAGCCCTTCGGTGAGCGAGTCGCCGAGGGCGACGTACCTCCGCCAGCGCGGAGAGGGGGCTGCGAGACGCGGAGCGGGCTCGGGGCGGCGCGAGCGCGGCGCCCGGAGAGCGCGGTCGATGTCGTGCAGCTCCTGCGCGCCGGCGTAGTGCGGGACCAGTTCCTCACACACCGCGGTCCATGAGCGTCCTTGCACGGAGAGACGGCCCGCTTCGCCGAACGAGCGGGCCTTGCGCCGGTCCCCCACGAGGTCCACGACCCTGGCCCGCAGATCGGCCAGGTCGCCCGGCCGGTAGAGCCATCCGTCGATCCCCGGCCGGACGAGGTCGAGCGGTCCGCCGCGACCGGTCGCCACGATCGGCACGCCGCTCGCATGCGCCTCCTGCAGGGTCTGCCCGAACGTCTCGCTCTCGCCAGGATGGACGAACACGTCGAACGAGGCCATGACCCGCGCAAGCTCCAGCCCGCCGAGGTGCCCCCGGAAGTCCGCCTCGGGGAGAAGAGCCTCCAGCCGCGCCTGCGAGGGACCGTCACCGACGATCACGAGCCGCACGCCGGGGAGACCGACAAGGGCGCGCAGGTCCTCCACCTGCTTCTCCGGGGCGAGCCGGCCCACATAGCCGACCACGGCCTCTTCCCGATGCCGGTGCTCGCCGCTCTCCTCCCGACGCTCAGGACGGAACCGCTCGACGTCCACGCCCCTCCCCCAGCGCCGCACTCGGTCCACCCCCAGACGGGCGAGCTGCGCCTCCGCGTCCGAAGACGGCGCGAGCGTGAGCGTGACCCGTCGATGCAGGCGTGCGATGTGCCGCTCCGCGAGGGCTGCGGTCAGGGCGACACCGTAGCGCGAGGCGTAGGCGGCGACGTCGGTCTGATACGCGGCGACCGTCGGCAGGTCCAGCTGCTCCGCAGCGAGCGCGCCTCGCCACCCCAGCGCGAACGGCGAGGCCAGATGCACGACGTCCGGCTGGAACCGTTGCAGCGCGGCGGCGATCCGCCTCGTGCTCGGGGCGACGACGCGCACGGAGCGGTATCCGGGCAGCCCGACACTGGGGATCGCCTCGATCCGTACATCGCGCATGCGCACCGGCATGTCCCGGGCCGCCGGTGCGATGACGTGGGCATCGTGCCCACGGAGCTCGAGGTGGCGGAGGATCTGCAGCACGGACCCGGTCACGCCGTTCATGTGCGGGAGAAAGGACTCGGTCACGATCGCGACTCTCACGCCCTCAGGATGACGCCCCGCATGGGATGAGAGGACGAGGAACGGCGCCCTTCGCACAGAGTTCACCCGATGCACGCCCGCCGGACACCGGACGTCCGCCGGTCGGCTCCCGTTCACCGACGCCTCACCCTCCTCCGAGAGAGTGGGCCTGTGCTTCCAGAAGGACTCGACGCGCTGCTCACCGGACCTTGGGGTCTCGCCCTGATGTTCCTCCTCGTCCTCGGCGATGCCTTCCTCGTCGTCGTCCCCGGCGAGATCGCGGTGACCGCTCTCGGGGCGCTGGCCATCGCGAACGGCAGCCCCGCGCTCTGGCTCGTGATCCTCTGGGCGGCGGCGGCCGCCTTCGCCGGCGACGCCGCGTGCTACCTGATCGGCCGCCTCGTGGGCACAGAGCGCTGGCGGTGGATGCGCGCGCGCCGCGTGCAGGACGCGCTGTCCTGGGCACGACGCCGTCTCGACGGCGGCACGGCGACGGTGCTGTTCACCGCCCGCTTCGTCCCCTTCGCGCGGCTGGCCATCAACCTCGTCGCCGGAGCCTCGCGGATCCACCCCGTGCGGTATCTGTGCCTCGTGGCGGTGGCGGGCGCCGGCTGGGCGGCCTATCAGGCCGCCATCGGCGCCGTGGTCGCTGCGATCGTCCCTGGCGGACCCGTCGTGGCGATCGTCGTCTCGATCGCGGTGGCCGTCGGCGTCGGCGTGCTCATCGACCTCCTGGTCTCGCGCTCCAGGCGCTCCGCCGGTCGGGGAGACGGACAGGCCGGTGACGCTCCGCTCCCACCGCACTAGGCTGACGCTCATGAGCACCGAGGACAAGGCAGGCCCGTCGGAGGAGATGAAGCGCAAGTTCAAGGAGGCGTTGGACCGCAAGAACGCGAAGCATCGCGAGGGCGAGGCTCACCTCGACGGCGACTCGGCCGTCCACGCGACCAACGCGCCGCAGATGAAGCGCGAGTTCCGGCGCAAGAGCGGCTGAGCGTTCGCCCCTCCCTCCCGTCCCACCGCCGAGGGCAGGGGACGATCCAGGCCGGGCGAGGTGGCAATCCGGACGTGGTCGGGTTAGCGTCGTTCGGTGAGGACACGGGGACGGACGACGCGACGACGCCTGGCAGGGACATCGGCGGCGCTGACATTGGCCTGCGCCCTCTCGCTCCTCGCCCCACCCGCGGCGACAGCCGACGACTATCCGAGCTGGGACGATGTGCGCGCCGCCCAGGGCGACGAGCAGGCGACGCAGGAGCAGATCGCACGCATCGGGACGGCGCTGGCGACCGCGCAGTCCCAGTCGGCCTCCGCCTCTCGTCTCGCTCTGGACACCGGCGATGCCGCGGCCTCCGCACGGACGGAGGCCGAGGTCGCCACCACGCGTGCCCGTGTCCTCTCCGCGCAGGCGGCCCGGGCCCAGACGGCGCTCGACACCGCGCGGCAGAGCACCGCCGAGGTGGTCGCCCACCGCTATCGGCTCGAGTCCTCCACGCCCATAGGCCTGCGCCTGCTCACGACGGGCAGCCCCGAGGAGCTCCTCACGCGGCTCGGCGCCATGGATCGGCTGGACGAGACGTGGGCGACCGTCGCCCGCAAGGCGCAGGCGAGCGCGGCCGTCGCGTCGTCGCTGACCGCGCAGGCCGCAGACGCCGAGCGCGAACGTTCGCGGCTGGCCGCGGACGCCGAGTCCAAGGCGGCGGGGGCTCGCGAGGCCGCGGCGACCGAGGCGAGGGCTGTGACCTCGCTCCAAGGGCACGTCGACACCCTTTACGCGCAGCTCGCCACGCTGAAGAACACCACCGCCGACGTGGAGCGTCGGTTCCGGATCGGTCAGCAGGTCGCCGAGCAGGAGCGACAGCGTCAGGAGGCTGAGCGGCAGGATGCCTCCGACCACGAGTCGAGCGGCTCGGGAGGCGCGGGAGGCGGTTCCGGCGGCTCGGGAGGGGACTCCGGCGGCTCCACTCCCGATCCGGACCCCGGTCAGGGTGTGATCGTCGATCCGGCCGGTGCTCAGGACTACGCCCGGAGCAGGCTGGGCTCCTACGGCTGGTCGACCGACCAGTTCTCCTGCCTGCTGTCCCTCTGGAACCGGGAGTCGGGATGGCGTGCCAATGCGCTCAACCCCTCCAGCGGAGCGTACGGCATCCCGCAGTCACTGCCCGGGGAGAAGATGGCCGCCGCGGGACCCGACTGGCGGACCAACGCCCGCACCCAGGTGGACTGGGGGCTCGGCTACATCGCCGACCGCTACGGATCGCCGTGTGGCGCATGGGCGCACTCCGAAAGCACCGGCTGGTACTAGAGCGCGAGCTCCGCGTGCCGCTACTCTCCTGCCAGCCCGCCGAGCAGATGCCCGAAGGAACGGCCTTTGCCGAGGTACGTGTCGGGGTCGAAGGGGTCGCCGTCCACGGTCGCCCGCCGTCGGGCGACCGCCTCGGCCAGCTCACGCGCCCCTCGCTCGACGCGGGCGCTCAGCGGCGCGACCTCGTCCGCGTTCGCGCCCCAGTCGCTCGATGCGGCGAAGACCCCCGTCGGCACGGGGTCGGCGTGCAGATACGTGAACAGCGGGCGGATCGCATAGTCCACGGCGAGGGAATGGCGCGCGGTCCCTGCGTTCGCGCCGATCAGCACGGGCTTGCCCGTGAGCGCATCGGGGTCGAGCACGTCGATGAACGACTTGAAAAGCCCGGAGTAGCTCGTCGAGAAGATCGGCGTGACGGCGATCAACGCGTCGGCCGAGACCACCGTGTTGATCGCAGAGTCCAGCGCGGCGGGGGCGAACCCGGTCAGCAGGTTGTTCGTGATGTCGTGCGCGAGGTCGCGCAGCTCGATCACGTCGACCGTCGCCTCGATCGGGACGCCGTCAGGCGCGGTCAGACCGTTCAGCGCCCGCACGGTCTCGGCGGCGAGCCGGTCCGCGAGCATCCGCGTCGAGGACGGATTGGACAGTCCCGCGGAGATCACCGCGATGCGCCGGGTGCCCATCTCAGGCCCCTGCCCTGGTCGCGGCGGTCCCGAACGCGGAACCGGCAGGAGCAGCAGCGTCCTGGTACGGGGATCCCGCGGTGAGGTTGTCTCCGCGATTCACTCCCGGCCGCGCCTCGCGCGCAGGGCCGTCGCCGTACACCCCGCGAACACGGGCGGCATGCGTCGGCGCGTCGGGGACGGAGGCCGGCCGGTCCTGCGCGAGCTCCTTCCGCAGGACCGGCACGACCTCGCCGCCGAGGATGTCCAGCTGCTCCAGAACGGTCTTGAGCGGGAGACCCGCGTGGTCGATGAGGAAGAGCTGTCGCTGGTAGTCGCCGAAGTGGTCGCGCATCGCGGCGTAGCGATCGATCACCTGCTGCGGCGAGCCGACCGTGAGAGGCGTCATCTCGGTGAAGTCCTCCATCGAGGGCCCGTGTCCGTAGACCGGGGCGTTATCGAAGTACGGGCGGAACTCGTTCACCGCATCCTGCGAGCTCGCACGCATGAACACCTGCCCGCCGAGGCCGACGATCGCCTGCTCCGGAGTCCCGTGGCCGTAGTGGGCGTAGCGCTGGCGATACAGCTCGATCAGACGCTGATAGTGCTCCTTGGGCCAGAAGATGTTGTTCGCGAAGAACCCGTCGCCGTAGTAGGCGGCCTGCTCCGCGATCTCGGGCGTGCGGATCGAACCGTGCCAGACGAACGGCGCGACCCCGTCGAGCGGACGCGGCGTCGAGGTGAAGCCCTGGAGCGGGGTGCGGAACTTCCCCTCCCAGTCCACGACGTCCTTCGTCCAGAGCTCGTGCAGCAGCGCGTAGTTCTCGATCGCGAGCGGGAGCCCCTGTCGAATGTCCTTGCCGAACCACGGATAGACGGGACCGGTGTTGCCGCGCCCCATCATGAGGTCCATGCGCCCTGCGGAGAGATGCTGGAGCATCGCGTAGTCCTCGGCGATCTTGACCGGGTCATTCGTGGTGATGAGGGTCGTCGAGGTCGACACGATGAGGCGTTCGGTCTGTGCGGCGATGTACGCGAGCGTGGTCGTCGGGCTCGAGGACCAGAACGGCGGATTGTGGTGCTCGCCGATGGCGAAGACGTCCAGCCCGACCTCTTCCGCGTGCTTCGCGATGGCGAGCGTCGCCTGGATGCGCTCACGCTCACTCGGGGTCTGCCCCGTCGTCGGGTCGGCCGTGATGTCGCTGACCGACATGATGCCGAACTGCATGCCGCTCGGGCTCTCCTCGCCGCGACCTGCGCTGGTGATCTCGTCCACGTTCGTCTCCGCTCAGGATGCCTGCGCATCCAATTCTATTCAGATGAATGTAATTGGTCCAACGCAGGGCCGGACGGGATATTCCCGCTCAGGCGGCGAAGAGGGGCTCGGCGATGTACGAGCCCTCCGCCGCGCCGGGCGGGATCGCCCAGAGTCCAGAGCCGACATGACGGATGTACTCGTTCATCAGGTCGGTCGACAGCTTCCTCTGCAGCGCGATGAACTGCGACGGCGAGCGCTGGTAGGAGAGGAAGAAGAGCCCAGCGTCGAGGCGCCCCAGCTCGTTGTTGCCGTCGACGTAGTTGTATCCCCGGCGGAGGATGCGGATCCCGTCATTCTCGGCGGGATGGGCGAGTCGCACGTGGGAGGAGGCGTCGAGGGCTCCGCCACGCAGATCCGGCTCGGTGAACTCGTCGCCGCCGGACAGCGGCGCGCCGCTCCCCTTCTCACGTCCGATGATGCGGTCCTGCTCGGCGAGACGGACACGGTCCCAGGTCTCGATGATCATCGCGATCTTGCGCGCGACGAGGTAGGAGCCGCCGCGCATCCAGGCCGGCTCGTCCTGCTCGCCGACCCAGACGTTCTCGGCGAGGGCCGCCGCGTCGTCGGCGAGGATGTTCGCCGTCCCGTCCTTGAAGCCGAACAGGTTCCGCGGCGTCGCCTGGTCCGCGGCCGTGCGCGACGTGCGGCCGAACCCCAGCTGCGACCAGCGGAGGCGCGCCCGGCCGAATGCGATGCGGCTGAGGTTGCGGATCGCGTGCACCGCCACCTGCGGATCGTCCGCACAGGCCTGGATGCACAGGTCGCCGTCCGAGTGGCCGGCGTCCAGCGCCTCGCCGAGGAAGGCCGGAAGCCGTTCGAGCTCTGCCGGGCGTCGGTCGGCAACCCCGAAGCGGTCCCCCTCGGCGAGGAAGAGCGACGGCCCCAGGCCGAAGGTGATCGTCAGCCCGCTCGCAGACAGTCCCTGCGCCTCGCCGGTGTCGTCGGGCGGCGCGTCGGGCGTGCCGCCGACAGCGCCCGTCGCGCTCACCTCCAGACCGCGGGTCATGCGCGACGCGGCATAGGTCCAGTCCTGAAGGAGGGCGACGAGATCGGCCTGGTCCGCCCGCGGCATCATGTCGAACGCCGCGAAGTGCAGATGGTCCTGTACTCGGGTGGAGATCCCCGCCTGATGCTCGCCGCCGAAGGCGAACCGCTCCTCGGCTCCCTGCCCGCCGAGCGCGGAGGCGGCGACCGCCCCGCCCGCCGCGCCGAGGGCGAGCCCGGCGACGCCGGAGCCGACCGCGAACCCGAGGAGCCCGCGGCGGCTGACGCCCGCCGACTCCTCAGCCTGAGCCGTCGCCGACTCTGCAGAGCCGGCTGCGCCCTCCTCCTCGGGGGCCGCACCTTCCGCGGTCATGTCACCCGAGGAGGGTCGAGGTGAGCTTGGACAGCGGCTCGGCGAGAGCGTTGAGCAGGTCGGTGAGCTCTCGCTTGTCGGCGTCCGTCAGCGTCGCGTACGCGGCGTAGCCGTCGCCGACCCTGTGGGCGGCGAGCGCCTCCTCGAGATCGGCATATCCGGCCTCGATCCGCTCCACGAGCTTCTTGCCCTCGGCGTCCTTCGCCGAGGCGAAGTCCTTGACGAGCGAGAACGCCATCTTCGAGCCCTCGACGTTCGCGACGAAGTCGTAGAGGTCGGTGCCGGACCACCAGTCCTCCTCGCCGCTGATCTTGCCCGTCGCGACCTCGTCCAGAAGCCCGATCGCACCGTTCGAGACCTCCGCGATCCCCTGTGCGTCGAGGTCGGCGACGAAGGCGTCGGAGTGGACGTGGTCGTAGAGCTCCTGGAGATCGGCCAGAAGCCTCTTCCCGTGCTCTGCGCGCTCGGCGGGGCTCGAAGGCGCCCAGTCCTGCCACGCGGGCGTGACGCCGTCGGCGTTCATCGCGTCCGACGCCGGCGTCCAGAGATCCTTCTCGATCCTGTGGAAGCCGGTCCAGTCCAGGCCCTCGGCCTTCGCGTCGAGCTCACGGTAGTCCAGGCGGGGATCGAGCGTCCCCAGCTTGTCCGCGACCGGCTCGATCCGCTCGTAGAACGAGCGCACGAGCGGGAACTGCGCCTTGGCCGTCGCATCGTCGCCGGAGGCGTACGCGGCAACGAACGTCTGCGCCGCAGGGATCAGCTGTCCGACCTGGTCCTTCACGAAGGCGGCGTAGAGCTCCACCGCCTTCTTCTTCTGCGCGACGTCGTCACCGGTTGCCTCGACCGCCTTCCCCGTCACGGCGAAAGAGGCCTTGCCGACGCCGTCGCCGATCATCCCCGGCTTGCAGACCGTGTGGTAATCCCCCGGCTGCGCCACGACGGTGAGGGTGCGCGATGCTCCCGGCGCGACGTTCTCGACCTCGCCGACGATCCGCAGGCCGTCTGCGGCGAGAAGGTAGAACTCCGTCACCTTGGTGCCTTCGTTGCGAACGTCGAAGGAGAGGGTCCCGCTGGTCGCGGTGGCCTCCGCGACCTGGCATGCGTCATCGGTCGAGGTGACGCCGATGCGCGAGCCGGCCGTGGTGTCGGCCTTCGCGACGCATCCGGTGAGGGCGAGGCCGATCGCGGCAACCGCTCCCGCGGTGGCGAGTGTTCGTCGGGCGGAGATCATGCTGCTCCTTGCTGGGTAAGAGAGGACGAAGGCTGCACGGCAGCCGGCTGAGGACGCGGTGCGCGTGAGCGCCGCAGGCCACGAACGAAGAGGAGCCCGACCACGACGACGTAGACCGTCCAGGCGATCACCTGGAGCCAGGTCATCCGGGGCATGAACCCCACGGTGGCCTGGAGGATCACGGCGAGCGCGCTGTCTGGCGCGACCGCCGCGGACACGTCGAAAGCCCAGCCGAACGGGAGCGCCGCCCAGCCGACCGCCTCGGCGCCCGTCCCCGGGTCCACCACGGCGCTCGCGGAGAAGGGGCCGGGAAGGACGGCCGCCTCCTGCAGGTCCATCACCGCGTAGGCGAGCACGCCCGCGGCGACGATCACGAGGAAGCCGCCGCTCCAGGCGAAGAACCGCGACAGGTTCAGCCGCACGACGCCTCGGGCCAGCAGCCATCCGGCGACGACGGCGACGAGGAGGCCGAGGACGGCGCCGAGGAACGCGGAGGGCGCATCGCCGAAGGACTGGATCATGGACCACAGCAGGAGCGTGGTCTCGATGCCCTCCCGGGCCACGGAGACGAATCCGACGGCGACGAGCGCCCACATCGTCCCAGCCGCGAGCGCCCGGTCGACCCCGCCCTGCAGGCTCGCCTTCATCGTGCGACCCGCCTTCTGCATCCAGAAGATCATCCACGTCACCATGCCGACCGCGACGAGGGACAGCGACCCGCCGATGATCTCCTGCGCCTGGAACGTCAGCATGTAGTCGCCGAAGGTCAGCACGGCGCCGATCCCGAGCGCGAGGAGGACGGCAAGGGCCACGCCGGCCCACAGCCTGGGCAGCACGTCCGTGCGCCCGAGGCGTCTGAGGTAGGCGACGAGGATGCCGACCACGAGGGCGGCTTCGAGGCCTTCGCGAAGGCCGATCAGGAAGGTGGCGAGCACAGGCGGCTTTCTGACGTGGGAGGCCTGCCGGTCATGAGGTTAGGCAAACCTCAGAGAGTGTACACCCGCGGGCTCCATGGTAATCCTCGGCAACATTCGCGCCCTCAGCGCTCCGACGGACCTAGCCTCGTCCCATGTCTGAGCTCACCCTCCCCGTCCTCGACCTGTCCCAGCTCGACGAGAGCCCCGAGTCCGCCGCCCGGTTCCGCGACGACCTCCGCGCCGCCACGCACGACGTCGGCTTCTTCTACCTGACCGGGACGGGCGTGAGCGCCGATCTCGAACATCGCCTCCACCGCGCCGCTCAGGACTTCTTCGCCCTCCCCGAGGAGGACAAGCTCGCGATCGAGAACGTGAGGAGCCCGCACTTCCGCGGCTACACGCGCATCGGCGGCGAACGCACGCAGGGCAAGGTGGACTGGCGCGAGCAGATCGACATCGGCCCCGAGCGGGAGCCCGTCGGCGACGGCCCCTCCTTCAACCGACTGATCGGGCCGAACCTGTGGCCCGCGGCGCAGCCCGAGCTCCGCGAGGTCGTGGCGGAGTGGCACGACCACCTCAGCGGGGTGGCACGCAAGCTCCTGCGCGCGTGGGCGCTCGCGCTCGGCGCCGACGAGTCCTACTTCGAAGAGAACTTCGGCGAGCCTTCGACCCTCATCAAGATCGTCCGCTACCCCGGCACGCGTGAGCCGGAGCCGCAGCAGGGCGTCGGCGCGCACAAGGACTCCGGAGTGCTCACCCTGCTCTGGGTCGAGCCAGGCAAGGGCGGCCTCCAGGTCGAGCGGGACGGCGAGTGGGTCGACGCCCCGCCTGTTCCCGGAGCGTTCGTGGTGAACATCGGCGAGCTCCTGGAATACGCGACCGGAGGATACCTCAAGGCCACCAACCATCGGGTCGTCTCACCGAGGGCCCCGGAGGAGCGGATCTCCATCCCGTTCTTCTTCAATCCCGCGCTCGACCGGCAGCTGCCGATCATCGACCTGCCCGCCGAGCTCGCCGCTCAGGCACGCGGGGTGACCGAGGACCCGACCAATCCGATCCACAGCCTGTACGGCGAGAACGCGTTGAAGTCGCGCCTGCGGGCCCACCCCGACGTCGCGGCGATCCATCACGCGGACCTGCTTTCCGCCCGGCTCTGAGCACAGAGGCCCCTCCCGAACCACGGCTCCCGGGCCCCGAACCCGCCGGACACGACGAAGGCCGCCCCACACCCGGGGCGGCCTTCTCAAGAATGTTCTGCGCGATTGAACGCTGGTCGCTCAGCGGCGAAGGCCCAGGCGTTCGATCAGCGAGCGGTAGCGCTCGATGTCGATGTCCTGGAGGTAGCCGAGCAGACGACGGCGCTGACCGACGAGCAGGAACAGCCCACGACGCGAGTGATGGTCGTGCTTGTGCTCCTTCAGGTGCTCGGTGAGGTCCTTGATGCGCTGCGTCAGCAGAGCGACCTGCACCTCGGGGGAACCGGTGTCACCGGGGTGCGTCGCGTACTCTTCGATGATCGCCTTCTTGACGTCTGCTTCCAGTGCCATAGAACCGATCCCCTTTCTCCCGTTGCGCGGTGCCTGTCACCGGATGCGCAGGCTCTCTTTCTCCGCGGCCGATCTAACGGCAACCGCACAAGTCTATCAGTCCCCGCCCACGCTGCCGCCCCACCCGGAGGAGCCGATAGCCTCGGACGGTGGGCCATCTCATCGACCTCCGTCCGCTGCGCGAGAGTCCCGCCTTCGCACGGATGTGGATCGGATCGGCACTGAGCGGGGTCGGGAGCCAGCTGACCCTCGTCACCGTCATGCTGCACGTGTTCGCGCTGACGCAGGACACCTTCGCCGTGTCGATGATCGCAGTGGCCGGCCTCCTCCCGATGATCCTCGCCGGCCTCTACGGCGGAATGCTCGCGGACGCCTTCGACCGACGCCTGGTCGCCCTCGTCTCGGCGACCGTCGGCTTCCTCTCCACCGCCCTGCTGGCCGCGCTCACCTGGACGGGGACCGAGACGATCTGGTGGCTCTACGCGCTGAGCATGATCAACTCCGCCGCGGGATCGGTGGGGATGGCCACCCGCACCGCGATCGTCCCCCGCCTCATCCCCCGCGCACACCTGGCGGCCGCCTCCGCGCTCAACGGCGTCTCCTTCGGCCTGACGGTGATGGTCGGCCCCGCTCTCGCCGGGCTCCTCGTCGCCCTCACCGGCTACGGATGGACGTACACGATCGACGTCGCGCTGATGCTCTCGATGTTCCTGGGCCTGTGGACCCTGCCGACACTTCGCCCCGAGGGTGAGACCGTGCGCCCGGGCCTGTCCTCCCTCGTCGACGGCGCGAGGTTCCTGCGGCAGGCGGGGAACATCCGCATGCAGTACGTCCTCGACATCATCGCCATGACCTTCGGCCAGCCGCTGACCCTGTTCCCCGCGCTGGGCACGGTCCTCCTCGGCGGCGGAGCGGTCACGACGGGCCTGCTCACCGCCGCCGTCGCCGCAGGGACCTTCCTGTCCAGCCTGTTCTCGGGCCGGGTCGCGCAGTATCGCTGGCACGGTCGCGGCATCGCGCGCGCGATCCAGATCTACGGCACCGCGATCCTGCTCTTCGGCGCGGTCCTCCTCGTCGCGTCCCTGCTCCCCGAAGACGCGACCGAGACCGCGCCGAACGTCGCGCTCATCGTCGCGGCGTGCGCGTTCCTCGCGCTCTCCGGCGCCGCCGACAACGTCAGCTCGATCTACCGGAGCACGATGATGCAGGCCGCCGTCCCCGACACAATGCGCGGACGACTGCAGGGCGTCTTCGTCGTCGTGGTCGCCGGCGGCCCCCGCGTCGGTGCGCTGTATGCGGGCGGACTCGCCTCGCTCACCACGCTGTGGTTCCCGCCGCTGCTGGGCGGCCTCCTCGTCATCGCCCTGGTGGCGGTGCTCGTGCGCCTCCACCCCCGCTTCCGCGCATACGACGCGGAGAGCCCCGAGCCCTGACGTCTCGCCGAGGCTCAGGGCTCCCGCGGTCGCGGCGATGAGACTGCTCAGTCCTGCTGCAGCGCCCCCTGCAGATCAAGGGTGATCGTCACGTCCTTGCCCACGAGCACTCCTCCGGTCTCGAGCGCCGCGTTCCACGTGAGGCCGAAGTCCTCCCGGTTGATCACCGTGCTCGCCGACGCACCCGCCTTGTAGTTGCCGTAGGGGTCGGTGCCGAAGCCGCCGAACTCGAAGGCGAAGCTCACCGGCTTGGTCACCCCGTGGATCGTGAGGTCGCCGTCCACGAAGAAATCGCCGTCGTCGACGCGGGCGCCGGTCGAGCGGAACTCCATCGTGGGGTGGTTCTCGACGTCGAAGAAATCGCCGGAGCGGAGGTGCGCGTCACGGTTCTCGTCCTTCGTGTCGATCGAGGCCACGTCGACGCTCGCCTCCACGCTCGCCTCCAGCGGGTTCTCCGGAGCGACGAGGGTCGCGCTCTTGATCCCGAACGTGCCGCGCACCTTCGAGATCATCATGTGGCGGATGCTGAAGGTGACCTCGCTGTGCGCCGGGTCCAGGACCCAGGTGCCGGGGCGGTAGCCGGGGATGTCGATCGTCATCGTGGTTCTCCTCTGTCGGAACGGGGTCGCCGTCCGGCGACGCTGGATCCAACTTACATACGAGTGAATATATTCCGGGGAACGGGCGGGTGACGCCCCGCGGCCGCTGCGGAAGATGACGGAGACGACGAGAGCCCCCGTCGCTCGGTCGGCGGGGGCTCTCCGTTCGTCGTGGTCAGCCGACGGCGACGAGGTCGATGATGAAGATCAGGGTCTTGCCGCCGAGGAAGTGTCCCGATCCGGCGGGGCCGTACGCCAGGTGCGGCGGGATGATCAGCTCGCGACGTCCGCCGACCTTCATGCCGGGGATCCCGTCCTGCCAGCCCTGGATCAGACCGCGCAGCGGGAACTGGATCGTCTCGCCCCGTCCCCACGACGAGTCGAACTCCTCTCCGGAGTCGAACTCGACGCCGGCGTAGTGCACGGTCACGGTGTCGCCGGGCTTGGCCTCGTCGCCGCTCCCTTCGATGATGTCGCGGATGACCAGCTCGGTGGGAGCGGGACCGGTGGGGGCATCGAACTCAGGCTTGGTGCGCTCAGTCATGGTCCCATCCAACCGCGAGCGGGGACGGCCGGTCAACGCGACGACACCTGCCCACAGCGAACATCCGAAAATCCTTGACAGCGAGGCGCCGCGGGTGCAGCCTGGGATCAGATCAACTCAGCGCCCGGGAGACATGCAGGCATCGCCGCAGCACCGGGCGCTGAGTCTGTCTCGGGATCCGCCACCGCGAACCGCGGACAGAGTGAGCCGCCGGTCAGTATGCCAGCAGCTCCGACCGCGTCAGCTGCATGCGCCGGAGCAGCAGCTGCTCGTCGTGGGAGGCATGGAGGTCGCGGCCGCCGATGATCCGCTGTCGCGTCGCGGCGAGTGCCGTGGCGTCCTTGATGAACGAACGCATGAGCGGCCGACGGTCCTCGCGCAGACCGCCGGCCCAGCGGAGCCCCGCGCGGCGTCCGGCCGGGGTCCCGAGCATCGTGACCTCCTGCGGGGTGAACCAGCCCGCCGCCGAGTACTCGGCCAAGCGTTCCTGCGTCACTCGCGCCTCCTCTCGCCGAAGAGCCACGATCCCGAGGATGAAGCCGATGAACAACGGCACCTGCGCGGTGACGTACAGGGCGAAGAAGTCGCCGAACAGCGACGAGCCGTTCCAGAACGCATGCAGCAGCACGGCCCCGACGAGTCCGGTCAGAGCGGCCGAGAGCACCCCGCCCCTGCTGCGTCCGCGCCGGACCGCGAGGCCGATCGCGAAGCCGGTGAGCGCGGTGAACATCGCGTGCGCGAAGGGGGACATGAGGCCGCGGAGCACGAAGGTGACGGTGAGGTCCGCTCCCCCGCCCTCGATGAGGCTGACCGCGAAGTACTGGATGTTCTCGGCGAAGGCGAAGCCGGCGCCGACGAGAGCGCCGTAGACGATCCCGTCCACCGGCCCGTCGAACGCCCTGCGGGCCATCAGGAAGACGAGGAAGACGCCGAAGCCCTTTGCCGCTTCTTCTACGATCGGCGCCTGGATGACGGAGACGAAGGTCTCGCCCCGCGAGCCGAGAAGGGACGTGAGCCCCAGGTCGACGAGCAAGGCGATGCCCACCGCGGCGAGCGCGCCCCAGCCGAGCGCGAAGACCACGAGCGATCTGGGCTCCGGCTCCCAGCGGTCGATGAGCCGGACGCCGAAGAGGACGATCCCGAGCGGGATGAGGGCGAGGACGAGACCGATGAGCGACGCGGCAGCGCCGAGCGTGCCGAGGAAGTACCCGACGAGAGCGATGAGGACGAAGAAGAGGGCACCGAGCGACCAGATGACGGCGCCTCGGCCCGTCCGGCGCGGCACCGGGAGCGCCGGCACGGTGGGCACCGGCGCCGGGGGGCGGTAGACGGGCTGGGTCCCCGTCTCGGGGCGCTGCGCGAACACCGACCCATAGACCGGCCGCCCCTGCGACATCTCGGTGCCGACCGTCCAGGGCGAACCTCCGTCGTCCGCACCCGGAGCGGGACGATCCGCGGACCGGGTGGGCTCGTAGGGTCCTCCAAAGCTCATGGTGAAAGCCTAGAGGGCCCGTCGCCCGCGGCCTGGGAGCGCACCCGGGTAGCGTAGAGACATGCGGTTTGCCCATCTGCGCCGTCCCGAGTCCTCAGCCACCGTCCTCGCCGTCGTCGAATCCGACGCGGCGATCCTCGTGTCCGACCTCGTCGACCCCGCGCCTTCCTCCCTTCAGCAGCTCATCGAGGGCGGCGACGCTCTGCTCGACGCTCTCCGTTCCGCTCTGGCCTCAGGAGACGCGCCTCGGCACGCCGTGGCGGGCTTCTCCTTCGCCTCGGCCGTCATCGCGCCGCCGGCCGTGCTCGCGGTGGGGCTGAACTACGCGGCGCACTCGAGCGAGCTGGGGCTGAAGACCGATGCCGCACCGACCGTCTTCACGCTCTGGCCCAACTCGCTCACCGGCCACGAGGAGACCACGTCCTGGCCACGCACGCTGAGCGAGTCCGTGGACTACGAGGCCGAGCTCGGCGTGCTCATCGGCACCGCGGCGAAAGACGTCGCCGCCGCAGACGCCCTCGATCACGTCTGGGGGTACACCGTGGTGAACGACATCACGGCCCGCGACATCCAGTTCGCCGAAGCGCAGTGGTCCCGGTGCAAGTCCTTCGACGGCTTCACGCCGACCGGACCGTTCGCGGTGACCGCGGACGAGATCCCGGATCCGCAGGATCTCCACATCTGGACGGTGGTGGACGGCCATACCGTCCAGGACGCGACCACGAGGCAGATGGTGCGGAGCGTGGCCACGCTCATCGCGCACCTCTCGCAGTCCCTCACGCTGCTGCCTGGCACGCTCATCTCGACCGGGAGCCCCGGCGGCGCCGGCTACTCCCGCGACCCGCAGATCTTCCTCCGCGACCGGTCCACGGTGACGGTCGGGATCGACGGGATCGGCGAACTCACCACACACTGCCGCATCCTGGACTGATCTGGCAGCACGCACAGGACGGCGGCAGAGCGAGAGGACGCTCCGCCGCCGTCATGTGGATCGGCCCTCTTGTCTCCGTCAGGCCTCCACAGGATCAGATGGCGGCGGGATCCTTCTCGGTGACGTCCTCGGCCGCGATGATCGGGATCGCCGCGGTCGCGGTCTCGAGACCCGACAGGCGCGCCGGCGAGAGCTGCTTGGCGACCTCATCGCGCGACATCAGCCCCGCCTCGACGACGAGGTCGGCGACCGAACGGCCGGTGAGCAGGGCCGTCTTGGCCAGCGCCGCCGACGCCGCGTAGCCGATGAAGGGCGTGAGAGCCGTGATGACGCCGACCGAGGAGCCCACCATCGCGCCGAGGCGATCGCGGTTCGCGGTGATGCCGTCGACGCAGTTGACGCGCAGAGTCCACATCGCCTGTCGCATCCACGTGATCGACTGGAAGATCGAGTGTGCGATCACGGGCTCGAAGGCGTTGAGCTGAAGCTGACCGCCCTCGACCGCCATCGTGACCGTCGTGTCGGCGCCGACGACGGCGAACGCGACCTGATTCACGACCTCCGGGATCACCGGGTTGACCTTGCCCGGCATGATGCTCGATCCCGCCTGCTGAGCAGGAAGGTTGATCTCGCCGAGCCCGGCCTGCGGGCCCGAGGACAGCAGCCGCAGGTCGTTGCAGATCTTCGACAGCTTGATCGCGTTGCGCTTGAGGGACGAGGAAAAGGACATGAACGAGCCGGTGTCACTCGTGGCCTCGACGAGGTCGGTCGCCGTGACGAGATCCAGCCCCGTGATCGCCCGCAGATGGCGCAGGACCGCCGAGGCGTAGCCGGGATGGGTGGTGATGCCGGTGCCGATCGCCGTCGCCCCCATGTTGATCTCGAACAGGAGCGAGGCGTTCTCGGTCAGACGGGTGTGATCGTAGCCGAGGGTCGTGGCGAAGCCGTGGAACTCCTGGCCAAGGGTCATCGGAACCGCATCCTGCAGCTGGGTCCGTCCTACCTTGAGCACGTCGTGGAACTCATCCGCCTTGCCGAGGAACGAGCGACGGAGAAGGTCGAGCTCGTCCAGCATCGAACGGAGCGTGAGCGAGAGGCCGATCTTGATCGCGGTCGGGTAGACGTCGTTGGTCGACTGGCTGCGGTTGGTGTGGTCGATCGGCGAGAGGTAAGCGTAGTCCCCCTTGGGGCGCCCCGCCATCTCGAGAGCGATGTTGGTGATGACCTCGTTGGCGTTCATGTTGGTCGAGGTGCCGGCCCCGCCCTGGATCACGCCGACGACGAACTGGTCGTGGAACTCGCCGTCGATCACCCGCTGCGCGGCCGCGTCGATGAGGTCTGCGCGCTCGGCGTCGAGAACCCCGATCTCCTTGTTCGCCCTGGCGCTTGCCTGCTTGACCATGGCCAGGCCTCGCACCAGGTCGGGATAGACCGAGATCGGACGCTTCGTGATCGGGAAGTTCTCCTCGGCGCGAAGCGTGTGCACCCCCCAGTACGCGTCGGCGGGAATCTCCTTGCTCCCCAGGGAGTCGGTCTCGGTACGAGTCAGGGCAGGCGCATCGGCGGCCATGGACACATCCTTGTGGGTGGTGGCGAACAGTGACGAGGGATGCGACGAGTCTATCTCCGCCGACTCTCCGTTCGCCGCTCCCCCGCCGTCCGCCCGCTCTTCGTCTTCGGCCCCTCCCCAGGCCTGCCGCTCAGGGAGCCGGTTTCCGCGAGAACACCTCGAGTCGTTCCTCCGGCGTGAGGGCCGCCATGTGCGCCACCCATTCCGGAGAGAACGTCTCCGCCTCCTCGCCGGAGAGCGACTCCACGACCGGCACGACCGTGTGCGCGATCGTCTCCGGCCGAACGTGGACGAGCTGGAACGACTGCGCCGCGTCCATCCCGTTCACCCGGTCGGCGGGACGGGCGACGTCCATCGTGTAGCAGGTCGCGGAGGCCACGCTCACCGGGATGCCCGCGAAGGTCGCGTGCATCGAGTAATGCAGGTGCCCGGCGAGGATGCCGCGGACGTCGGAGCCGCGGAGCACATCCGCCAGCTCGTCCTGATGGCGCAGTTCGAGGACGTCGAAGAACGGCACATGGCTCGGAACCGGCGGATGGTGCAAGGCCAGGAGCGTTCCGTGCTCGGCGGGCTCACGCAGCACCTCCCCGAGCCAGGAGAGCTGCTCCGCGTCGAGGTCGCCGTGATGCCATCCGGGGACGGTCGAGTCCAGGGCGACGAGGCGGAGCCCGTTCAGGTCCCACACCCCTGTCACCGGCTCCTCGGACGGCGCGACGCCGAGCAGGTGCTCACGCAGTGCAGGGCGCTCGTCGTGGTTGCCCGCGACCCACACCACCGGTGCGCCGAGACGCGCGGAGACCGGCTCGACCGCCGCGCGCAGCCGACGATACGCCTCGGGCTCGCCGAGATCGGCGAGATCGCCGGTGATGACGATCGCATCCGGGCGTTCGACAGCGCGCTCGATCGCGGCGAGGGTGCGATCCATCGTCCCTTCGACGTCGAAGCGTCCGGCCAGACGCGCCCCGCCGGCAAGCAGATGCGGGTCGCTCACGTGCACGATCGTGTGCGTGGGAGGGGCATAGCGTCCGAACTGGGGCATGCCGCCAGGCTAGTCCTAGCCGAGGACGATGAGCAGGATCCCGCTGATCACCGCGAGAGCGCAGACGGCGAAGCAGGCGAAGGCGGCGATCAGGGCCGCCCGCTTCTGCCCTTCGGAGAGCGGGCTCTTCTTCGCCGCCTTCGCCGCCGCCTTCGCGGCGCGCTTGGCCTCTTTCGGGCTGATCACGGTGATCGCGTCCGTGAACTCCGCCGGTGTCACGACCGGCGCATGCCCGGAACGGACCAGCATCCGCAGACCGAGCGCGTAGAACGTGACGACGATCACCGCGCCTGCGAGCGCCGCGCCGAGCACCTTCACGAAGGCGAACCAGTCGACCATGACGTTCATCGGCCTGCCTCCTTCTCCGCGCGCTTCTGCGCCTTCCGCTCCCGGTGCAGCCGACGCTGGCGCGGGGTGGGCGGAGGCGCGTCGGGGACCTCGACGGCGTGACCGGAGGCTGCCACCTCGCTGAACGCGTTGTGCGCGGTGACGGCGTTGCGCCG
The DNA here is from genome assembly GCF_049800815.1 of Microbacterium sp. S308A+. Lineage (NCBI taxonomy): Bacteria > Bacillati > Actinomycetota > Actinomycetes > Micrococcales > Microbacteriaceae > Microbacterium > Microbacterium sp. S308A+. Next base: position 737,952 of record NZ_JBNAFT010000001.1, read on the forward strand.
AGAGCGCAGGAAGAGCCCGAGGATCACGGCGACGGCGAGGACCGCATCGATGAGCACGCCCCACATCCCGAGCCACACCACGAGCACCGCCGCCACCGCTCCCACCGCGCCCGCGGCGGGGAGGGTGAGGACCCACCCGACCGCGATCCGGCCGGCCGTCCGCCAGCGGACCGTCGATCCCCTCCGCCCCAGCCCGGAGCCGATGACCGATCCGGAGGCCACCTGCGTGGTCGAGAGGGCGAAGCCGAAGGCGCTCGAGGCGAGGATCGTGGCCGCCGTCGAGGTCTCGGCGGAGAAACCCTGGGCGGGCTTGACGTCGGTGAGGCCCTTGCCGAGCGTGCGGATGATCCGCCAGCCGCCGAGGTAGGTGCCGAGAGCGATCGTGAATGCGCACGCGACGACCACCCAGAGCTGCGGCTCATGGTGCGCACCGGACTGCCAGCCGACCGTGATCAGCGTGAGCGTGATCACGCCCATGGTCTTCTGCGCATCGTTCGTGCCATGGGCGAGCGCCACGAGGGACGAGGTGAAGATCTGACCCCAGCGGAACCCGTCCCTGCCGTCCGGCTTGTCGTCGTAGCGACGGGTGACGGCGTAGGCGATCTTCGTGGCGATGAAAGCGATGAGACCGGCGGTCACCGGCGCGATGAGCGCGGGGAGGACCACCTTGGAGAGAACGATGCCGAAGTCGATCCCCGAGGCTCCCACGCCCACGAGCGTCGCCCCGATCAGGCCGCCGAAAAGGGCATGCGAGGAGCTGGAGGGAAGGCCGAGGAGCCAGGTGAGCATGTTCCAGGTGATCGCGCCGATGAGCCCCGCGAAGATCAGGGCGGGAAGGATCCCCTGTCCGATCTGGTCCTCCCGGACGATGCCGCCCGAGATCGTCTTCGAGACCTCGGTGGACAGGAAGGCGCCCCCGAGGTTCAGGAGCGCGGCGAGGAGGACGGCGGTCTTCGGCTTGAGCGCGCCGGTCGCGATGGGCGTGGCCATCGCGTTGGCGGTGTCGTGGAAGCCGTTGGTGAAGTCGAAGAAGAGTGCCAGCGCGATCACCAGCACGACGATGAGGGCTGCGGTTTCCACCGTTCGCTTTCGTTGGGTTGACTCAGGTGTGCCGACGGGATCGGCGTGACGAACGAAGAGTTCACCGTGGGTTCAGCATCCGTTATTCGGGCCCAGTGAATCCTCCCACCGGCACAGGCCACGGTCAAACCCGATCTGGGAGCGCCAGCAGAGCCTGCTCGGATACCGTGGTTCCGTGACCACCGATGCACCGCGCACCCGTACCGACACCGCTCTCGACGGCACCGCACCGATCCCCCCGCGCGCCGCGCGCCGGCCGCAGGCGCGCACCCACCACGGTGACACGGTCGAGGATCCGTACGAATGGCTCCGCGCCAAGGACGACCCGGAGGTGGTGGCCCACCTCGAGGCGGAGAACGCCTACGCGGAGGCGCGGACGGCGCACCTCGCTCCTCTGCGCGAGCGCCTGTTCCAGGAGGTCAAGGGACGGGTACAGGAGACGGACCTGTCCGTGCCGTCCCGTCGTGGCGACTGGTGGTACTACTCCCGCATCGTGGAGGGGCAGCAGTACGGGCTGCAGTGCCGTGCCCGTGTCTCCTCCCCTGACGATTGGACGCCGCCGGCGCTGGATCCCGCGGTGCCGATCCTCGGCGAGGAGATCCTCCTCGACGGCGAGGCCGAGGCCGAAGGGCACGAGTACTTCGCGGTCGGCGCCCTCGACGTCTCGGACGACGCCACACGCCTGCTCTGGTCGACGGACTTCGAAGGCGACGAGCGGTACACCGTCCACGTGCGCGATCTCGGGACGGGCGAGACCCTGGCCGACGAGATCCCCGGCACCGTCGGCGCATTCCTCACCCCCGACGGGCATTCGATCATCTACACCACCGTGGACGAGTCGTGGCGGCCCGACACGCTCTGGTTGCACCGTATCGGCACCGACAGGGCCGACGACGTGAAGCTGTTCCACGAGCCCGACGAGCGGTTCTGGGTGGGCGCCATGCTCACCCGGAGCCGTCGCCTGCTCGTCATCGGCGTGGGATCGAACGTCACGAGCGAGGTCCTGACCCTGGATCCCGATGACCTCACGGCCGCTCCCCGCGTGGTCTGGCCGCGCAGGGAGGGTGTGGAGTACTCGGCCGAGCACGCGGTGGTGGACGGACGCGACGAGCTCCTGATCCTGCACAATGACGGCGCCACCGACTTCGAGCTCGTCGCCGTGCCGCTCGAGGATCCCCAGGGCGAGCGGCGCGTCCTCGTGCCGCACGTGCCCGGCCGGAGGCTGGAGGGCGTGGACGCCTTCCAGGACGTGACCGCGATCGAGTACCGTCGCGAGGGGATCAGCCGCGTCGGGCTCCTCGATCTCGCCAGCGGCGCCATCGACGAGCTGGAGTTCGAGGAGCCGCTTTACTCCGTCGGGCTCGGCGGCAACGGCGAATGGGCGACGCCTTTCCTCCGCCTCGGCTACGGCTCGTTCGTGACGCCGTCGACCGTCTACGACCTCGACTGGCGCACGCGAGAGCTGCACCTCCGCAAGCGGCAGCCGGTGCTGGGCGGATACGAGCCCGAGGACTACGCCCAGGCCAGGGAGTGGGCCATCGCGGAGGACGGCACAAGGGTCCCGGTGTCTCTCGTGTGGAAGCGCTCGTTCGGGGATCCGACGGACGGCACGGGCGCCCGCCCCGTGCATCTCTACGGCTACGGCTCGTACGAGCACGCGATCGACCCCGGCCTCTCCGTCATGCGGCTCTCGGCGCTCGACCGCGGCGCGGTGTTCGCGGTGGCGCACGTCCGCGGCGGCGGCGAGCTCGGTCGACCGTGGTACGAGGACGGCAAGCTGGCGCACAAGAAGAACACGTTCGCCGACTTCGTCGCCGTGGCGCGGCATCTCGTGGACAGGGGTGTGGCGAGCCCAGACCGGCTCGTCGCGGAGGGCGGAAGCGCCGGAGGCCTCCTGATGGGAGCCGTGGCGAACCTCTCCCCCGAGCTGTTCTCCGGCATCCTGGCCTCGGTTCCCTTCGTCGACACGTTGACGACGATCCTGGACCCGTCACTGCCCCTCACCGTCATCGAGTGGGACGAGTGGGGTGACCCGCTGCACGATCCCGAGGCGTACGCCTACATCAAGTCCTATTCGCCGTACGAGAACGTGCGCGAGGGCGCCCCGTACCCGCCGATCCTGGCTGTCACCTCGCTCAACGACACGCGCGTGCTCTACGTCGAACCGGCCAAGTGGGTCCAGCGCCTGCGCGACGCCGGTGCGAGGGACGTCCTGCTCAAATGCGAGATGGTCGCCGGGCACGGGGGCGTCAGCGGCCGCTACAGCTCCTGGCATGAGCGCGCGTACGAGCTCGCCTGGATCCTGGACCGTCTCGGCCTGGCCTGACCGCTCCGTCGACCGCGCCCACAGCGATCGGACCTCAGCCGAAGAGAGCGGCGGCCTCCTCGTACCGGTGCTGCGGGACGGTGTTGAGCTCTCCGAGCGCCTCGGCGAAGGGCACGCGCACGATGTCGGTGCCCTGCATCGCGACCATCTGTCCCCAGGCCCGATCGACGATCGCGTCTGCGGCATGCAGGCCCAGACGCGTCGCCAGCACGCGGTCGAACCCCGACGGCGACCCGCCGCGCTGGATGTGGCCGAGGATCGTCGCACGCGTCTCGATGCCCGTGATGCGCTCGATCTCCGGTGCCAGCTGGTCGCCGATGCCGCCGAGGCGGGGGCGGTTGAACGCGTCGAGCCCCTTGTCGCTGTACGCCTCCTCCATGCCGAGCAGCTTGAACCCCTCGGAGACCACGACCAACGGCGCCCGCCCCCGCTCGTGGGCGCTCGTGACGAGCTCGGCGATGTCATCGAGCGACATCGGCACCTCGGGGATGCAGATCACGTGGGCGCCAGCCGCCATGCCCGCGTGCAGGGCGATCCAGCCGACATGACGGCCCATGACCTCGGCGACCATGCAGCGCTGATGCGAGTCACCGGTCGTGCGCAGACGGTCCATCGCCTCGGTGGCGATGTTCACGGCCGTGTCGAAGCCGAAGGAGTAGTCCGTGGCGCGCAGATCGTTGTCTATCGTCTTCGGCACCCCGATGACGTTGATGCCGTCCTTCGCGAGCCGATCGGCCGCAGCGAGGGTGCCCTCGCCGCCGATCGCGACGATCCCGTCGATCTTGTGGCCATACAGGGTCTTCGCGATGTTCTCGGCCCCGCCCCGTTCTCCCTCGTAGGGGTTGGTCCGACTCGTCCCGAGGATCGTCCCGCCCACCTTGGACAGGCCCTTCACCTCGTGCCGAGTGAGCGGGAAGAAGTCGCCGTCCACGACGCCGCGCCAGCCGTCGCGGATCCCGACGAACTCGAGGTCGTAGGTCGTGGTCCCCTTGAGCACGATGCCACGGATCACGGCGTTGAGTCCGGGGCAATCGCCGCCGCTGGTGAGAATGCCGATCTTCATGCTGCTGCCTTCACACTTCGGGTTGGTAAGGGGCCGGCGACGCTGCCTGCTTCGACCCTAGCGCCGTCGGCCCGCCGGACGCCATTCCCGCCCGCCGAAAATCGGTCTTCTTACTAAGTGGTTCGGCCAGTTTCGACCTTCTTGAGCAGATCTCTCGTGAATCAAAGAAAATGGGGCTCAAGAAGCATGATTCTTGACGGCACGCATGCGACCGCGATCGGGTCACTCTCCGCCGAGCGCGTCACGAAGGAGATGCATGAGCGCCGCCATCTGCACGGACTCGCTCGCGCTCTCCTCGACCGCCTCGCCGTCGAGCGCACGCGCCGCGAGGCCCTGCTTCTGGTCGATGAGCTCGGCGATCTTCGTGTCGATCGTGTGCGCGGCGATGATCCGCCACGCCGTCACCGGCTCGTCCTGCCCGATCCGATGGACGCGGTCGATCGCCTGCGTCTGCTCTGCCGCCGTCCAGCTGAGCTCCGCGAGCACGACATTCGACGCTGCCTGCAGGTTGACGCCGACGCCCGCGGCAGTGAGCGAGCAGACGGCGATCCCGACCTGGGGGTCGCCGTTGAACTCGTCGATCGCCTGCTGACGTGCAGGGGTGCTCTGGTCACCGCGGATCGACACCGCGCGGATGCCGGCGGCTGCGAAATGAGCCTCCGCCTGATCCATGACGTCGATGTGCTTGGCGAAGAAGACGACCTTGCCGACCGAGCGCTGGAGCTGAGCGGCATAGTCGGCGGCGAGCAGGGCCTTGGCCTGCCCGATCCGGCGCACCATCGTGAAGACGTTGTCGCCGCCGGTGCCGGCCGCCTTCGACTCCTCGAGCTCGTTGTGCGCGACGAGCCGCACGATGTCGTCGTCGATCTCGCCCGGCGCGAGACCGCGATCGCCACGGGCCTCGATGATGCGGCGGTACTTCGCCGCCATCCGCTCGCCGAGCTCACGCTCCGCCGCCCTGATGCCTCGCCCGAACTCGTCATCCAGCTGCACGGGCAGATCGGCGATGAGCTTGTCCGGAAGATCGGCGGCCACGTCCACCTTCTTGCGACGGACGATGCCCATCGAGATCACCGCGTCGCGGGCCTCACCGTAGAACGCCTTGTCCGCGGGCGTCAGCCCGGTCGCATCGAGCTTCTCCATGAGCGCGGGGGCCGGCTTGTCGCCCGTGGTCCAACCGAGGAAGCGCCAGATGGCGTCGAAGTCCTCGACGTCGTTGATCAGCGGAGTCCCCGTCAGGGCCATGAGCAGCGGCGCGCCGCCCGGAGTCTGCTCGCGCACGCGCGAGGACAGGGCGAGCACGTTCTGCGACCGCTGCGAGCTGAGGTTCTTGATGAAATGCGCCTCGTCCACGACCATGCCACGCAGGCCGATCGCCCCGAGCCACGACAGATGACGATCAAGGATCTCGTAGTTCACGATGAACACGTCGGCGAAGGCGTCGATGTCCTGCCCGTCTCCCTGGATGACCGCAGCGCGGCGCTGCGGAGTCCACCGCTCCACCTCGCGCGCCCAGTTCATCTTGACCACGTTCGGCACGACCACGAGCAGCGGATACGCGTCGGCGACCGAGGCCGCGAGGACCGACTGAGCGGTCTTCCCCAGCCCGGGCTCATCCGCGAGCAGGAAGGCGCGATGACCGGCCCGCACGGCCTCGAGGAAGCGTGACTGGTGGACCATCACCTCCAGCCCCTTGGGCGACATGTGGTCGTACTCCGGGACCGGAGGCAGCTCCATGGATGCGGCCGTGCCGCCGGCGCCGGTCTCGAACGCCTTGTACAGCGGGCCCATGAGCTCCCAGCCGTCGAGACGTCGTCGCGGGACGGACGCAGGGCGCGGGGTGAGATCGGGCGCGAGGAACGGATTGGCCATCAGTCGCGACTCGACCGAGGGCGGTGTCACCTGCCTCTCCGCGAGCGCCGCAGGCACGACAGGAGCCTGAACCGGCGCGACATCCGTGATGATGAGCTCCTCCGGCGGGAGCTCGGCGCCCGACTCCAGCAGCCAGTCGCGACGCATCCGCTTGGCGACGGGGCTTGTGGCCTGGTCCGCCTCGAGAAGCTGGATGAGAGAGGTGTCGCGCGCGGCGGTCTTGGCCAGGATCGTCGCCACGCCGTCGAGCCGCTTGAGCAGCTCGGCGCGTGTCCCATCCGGGATCGACGGCTCCGCCTTCACCCTGGCGCGCTCCTCGCGCACGAGGAAGGCGATCACCTGGAACTTGACGCGGTTGGTCGGCCCGAGCTTCCCGCGCTGGGCCTTCGCCTCGATCTCTCGCACCTTGCGCGCGAGGATCGGGATGAGGGGCGCGTCGTCATCGCGACGCGCCGTCTTCTTCCGCGATGCGGCGGTGGACCGCGCGGTGGTCGCCGTGGTCGGCATGCTCCTCCTGAGCGTGGATGCCTCTTCGCCTTGTGGCGAACGGTACGGGTGCCCGCGCCTGACTCGCGTCGAAACCGGCGGGCGGCCTCTGGAACGCGGCGCAGATCACCGGGAACGGTGTACGGCGGGCAGAAGCCTCTCCCATCAGCTTACGGCATGAGGCTGCCCTGCGTCAGCGGATGCGTCTGGAGGGGGCCAACGACGCTCACGACGCCGTGTCGGCGGCGAGCAGCGCCCTGGCCTGCACGATGTCCGCGGCGATGCTCTCCTTGAGCGCCTCGACACCGGTGAAGGCCGTCATCCCACGGAGATGATGGACGAACTCGACGGTCACGTCGTGCCCGTACAGGTCGAGACCGGACCGGTCGATCACGTGCGCCTCCACCTGCCGCTCCGGCACGTCGTCGAAGGTCGGGTTGGTACCCACCGAGATCGCGGCCGGGTGCCGGACGCCGTCGGTGTGGTCGTCGAGCCATCCGGCGTAGATTCCGTCCGCCGGCACGAGCTCGTCGAGGGACGACGGCAGGTTCGCAGTCGGGAAGCCCAGCTCCCGGCCCCGCTTGAGCCCGTGCACGACCGTGCCGCGCACCGAGGGCAGACGACCGAGCACGGCGGCGGCACGTGCGACGTCACCCGCCGCGAGCAGCTCACGGACCCAGGACGAGGAGACTCGGCGGTCCGAGCCCGCCAGGAAGACGTCCTCGACGATGTCGACCGTGAAGTCGTGCTGCGCGCCGAGGCGCTGCAGAAGCTCAGGGGTGCCTGCGCCGCCGCGGCCGAAGCGGAAATCCCTTCCCACCAGCACCGCAGCGACACGGAGCGAATCGACGAGGATCGACCGCACGAAGTCCTCGGCATCGCGCAGGGAGAGCTTCTTGTCGAAGGTGAGCACGAGCGTCGCGTCGACGCCCGTCTCTGCGAGGAGCTCCAGTTTTCGTTCGACGCCCACGACGTTCTCAGGGCACCGGTCGGGACGCAGGATGCTCAGCGGGTTGCGGTCGAAGGTCACCACGACGGTGCGGGCGTCGAGAGCCTCAGCATCGCGGCGCGCTCTCTCCAGCACGACGCGGTGTCCCGCGTGCACGCCGTCGAACTTCCCGATCGCCACCACGGTGCGTCCGAACTCCTCCGGCACCTCGGCCGGATCGCGGAACACGATCACGACCGCGCCTCCGCCGGGCGGGACGGTGCAGAGCCGGAAGGCGCGGGTTCAGACGGGGCGGGACGATGCGTCACGAGCCACCAGATCCCGAGCATCGGCAGGAACAGCGGCACCAGGACATAACCGAGCCCGAACTGCGACCAGACGGACTGGTGCTGGAACAGCTCAGGCGCGATCAGGCTCAGGGCGCCGACCACGAGCACGCCGGTCATCTCGAACACGATCGCGATCCAGGCCGCCACATACCAGCCAGGCCGCCCGGCGAGGACGAGCCCGAGAGTGGCGACGATGTAGACGGCCGCCGCGACCGCGGACAGCGTGTAGGCGAGCGGCGCCTCGTCGAACCGCTGCACGATCTGGACGAAGGAGCGCCCGGTCGAGGCGAGCGCCATGATGGCGTAGACGATGACCAGCACGCGTCCGATCCCGCGCATGCGGGACGTGCCGGAGCGCGATGTCGTCTCAGCGGGATCGATGCGAGGAGAAGCGGTGCCCATAGCGGATCCCATCCTACGGCGAGCGGGCGACAGCGGACGCCGACAGTCCCTCAGAGCGGCGGCGTGGTCCAGATGACCTGCATACGCCAGATCATCACCGCCAGAGAGAGGCCGACGACCCCGAGGATGACCGTGCTCCACCGGGTACGGTCCAGGAGCGCCCACAGCACGCCCCCCGCCGGCAGCAGCACCGCCGAGACGAGGTACACCCAGTACTCCAACAGGTCCCCGAGCGGCGGGTTTCCGGCGAAGGGGCCGACGATCGAGGCGACGACCTGAACGATCAGCAGCACCTCGACGAGAGCGAGAGCGCCGACGGAGAGATCGCTCGGGCGACGCCCCGCGAGCCCCAGGCCGAGGCACAGCAGCCCCGCCACGACCGCGACCACGAGCTGGACGACCGTGAGCCACAGGATCACGGCCTCTCCTCCCCTTTCGACTGCCGCCCCGACCGCTCGGGCATGTTCATGGCGCTCTTCACGTCCTCTCCTCGGGGCTCCACCACGCCGACGAGATCACCCGCCGGGTCGATCGCCGCCGCGCGAGAGCCCGCGACGCGCGACCGCTCCCCTACCAGGCGTTTCCCCTGGCGCAGGTCCCTCGCCTCCTTCTCGGTCACGTCCAGCCGCTCCAGGACGAACCCGGCGGCCTCGGCCGGCGGGAGGATCCGCGCTCCGGCGAGATCATCGACGCCGGTCGCGGCCGCCACGTCGAACGGGCCGACCCTCGTCCGGCGCAGCGCGGTGAGATGCCCGCCGACCCCCAGCGCGTCGCCGAGGTCACGAGCCAACGCGCGGATATAGGTGCCCGAAGAGCAGTCCACGACCACGTCCAGGTCGAGGACGCCGTCGCCTGCGCGAGTCTCCAGCACGGCGAACCTGGAGACGGTCACGTCGCGCGCGGCGAGCACGACCTCCTCCCCCGCGCGCACGCGGTCATAGGCGCGGCGCCCGTCGACCTTGATCGCCGAGACCGCGCTCGGGACCTGGGAGATCTCGCCGGTGAGCGCGGCGACGCCGGCGCGGATCCGCTCGTCCCCGAGGCCCGTCACGGTGTCAGGCGCGGCCTGGGCCACGAGCTCGCCGTCCGCGTCGTCCGTCGTCGTGCTCTGCCCGAGACGTATCGTCGCGGAATAGGTCTTGTCAGCGCCGACGACGAACGTCAACAGCCGCGTCGCCGCCTCGACCCCGATCACCAGCAGCCCGGTCGCCATCGGGTCGAGGGTGCCGGCATGACCGACCTTCCGGGTGCCGAAGGCTCGTCGCACCCGAGCCACGACGTCATGGCTCGTGAGGCCTCCCGGCTTGTCGACGAGGAGGAACCCGGGAGGCGGCGCCTCCGTCCCGGTTGCTCTCGCCATCCCCCCAGCCTAGGCGCTCCGCGGGACGACGCCCGGCCTCTCCTCGCCGCAGAGACGCATCCGTCCGCAGGCCAGCCGGCCGGCGCCGCTGGCGAACTAGGCTGGCTGCGTGCCGATCTCCGCCGCCTCCGACGCGCTGACCCGGCTCGACCGCTGGTACGCGGCGCAGGCCAGGGACCTCCCGTGGCGACGCCCGGAGTATCTGACCAGGTACGGTGCCTGGGGCGTGCTGGTGAGCGAGTTCATGCTGCAGCAGACGCCCGTCGCGCGCGTGATCCCACGTCTGTCGGCCTGGCTGGAGCGGTGGCCCACCCCGGCGGCGCTCGCCGCGGCGTCTCCCGCCGAGGTCGTGCACCAATGGGCCAATCTCGGCTATCCGCGACGCGCGCTCTGGCTGCACGGCGCCGCGAAGGAGATCGTCCGCAGCCACGGTGGGCACACGCCCCGCGACGTCGCCTCGCTCTTGGCGCTCCCGGGGATCGGCGACTACACGGCGCGCGCCGTGGCCGCCTTCGCCTTCGGCGATCGACATCCGGTCGTCGACACCAACACACGGCGCGTGATCGCCCGCGTCGTGCACGGGCAGGAACAGCCAGGCCCACCCTCGCGGCAGGACCTCGCCGACATGGAACGGCTGTTGCCGGAGGATCCTGCCGCAGCGACCGTCGTGAACGCGGCCATGATGGAGCTCGGCGCCACACTCTGCGGCGCCCGCAGCGCGCGGTGCGCGCCGTGCCCGCTGTCCTCCGAATGCGCCTGGCACACGACGGGCCATCCGCCAGGGGAAGACCGGCGACGGAAGCAGGCGACGTACGAGGGCTCGGACCGTCAGGCCCGTGGCGGCGTGCTGCGCGCTCTGCGGGAGGCGCCGACGCACCGGCTGCCGGCGCAGGAGGTCCTTCACGAGTGGCCCGAGGCGGCCCAGCGCGACAGGGCGATCGACTCCCTCATCGCCGACGGGCTGATCGAGGCCCACGGCGGCGATCTCCTGCTCCCTCGCTGAACATCCTCGCCCGGCGCGGTGCGGACGAGGGCCTCAGGAGTGGAAGGCCGTGCGATGCGCGAGAGCGATGAGCTCGCCGCGGGAACGGACGTCGAGCTTGGCGAACAGCCGCCCGACGTATACCTCCACCGTACGCACGGAGAGGTGCAGGCACTCGGCGATCTGACGGTTGGTGCGCCCGTCGGCGATCCGCAGCGCGACCTCGAGCTCGCGTGTCGTCATCAATGGCTCCCATAGCGCGCGGCAGGCGACGGGTGCTCCCGGCTCCTCGGCCGTGTCCGGTACCTCCGCCGCACGGTCGAGGCGGTACTGTGTCGCCGTCCGCCAGGCGTCTGCGCCCGCGTCGTCGAACAGCGCGACGGCGAGCGCCAGATGCCGCTCCCCATCGCATCGCTCTCCCCGGCTCAGGCGCTGCGCGCCGAGCAGCGCCTCCACGCGTCCGCGCTCGAACGGAGAGACGATCGTGCGCGCCTCCTCGGCGAGCACAGAGCGCTCACCGACCCATCCTCCCTCCCCGCTCATCCGGATCCGACGGCGCAGGCGCGCCGCGCGGCGCGCATCGGCTGGCCCAGACGGCTCGTGCGCGCCCACGGGCCCGACCTCGTCGAGGCCGGGAAGACCGAGCACCGGACCGGGTGCGCCTTGGTCGACCCAGAGACGCAGGGCGGCGGCGGCCTCGTCCGCCCGCCCGTGGAGGTGCGCCTCGATCGCCCGATCCAGATGGCGACCCGGGCCGGTCGCCGTCGCGTCGCCCTGGGCGAGCAGGTCGGAGAGATGCCCCGGACGTCCATCGATCGCGAGCTCCAGGCGACGGGCGAGCACGGCGGCGAGGCCGGCGAACGGCAGCGCGACGGGAAGCGACAGCGCGGCCGAGCCCAGTCCGGTGTACGCCAGCCGCAGCCGCCCCGCCCAGGTCAGCAGCAACGCCTCCACCACAACCAGATGCGCCTGCTGCAAGGGGCCGCGTCTGATCCAGGTGAGAAGCGGGTCGCTGCCGCTCTCGGTCGGCGACTGGGCGGCGCGGACGATGCGGAGTGCCTGATCGTGGTCGCCTTCGAGACCGGCTCGCAGCGCCGCGGCGATCACAGCGAGTGGGCCGAGCGGGGCGGCCGGACCGCCCGGCCCGCTCCGTCCGTCCGGCAGCCTGCTCTCTCCCTCCGCCTCTCCGGCCAGCAGAGCGCACCAGGAAGCGAACAGGGCGCCCCGCTGATCGCCCCGTTCACCACGACGGGCGTGCATGAGCCATGCCCTGGCTTCGGACCGTGCGCCGCGTTCCGCGCAGAGGATCGCCGCCGTCCCCGCGATCGCCGGCGACGGCTCCTCTCCGCACAGAGTGCGGACGGCGCCGAGTGCAGGAAGGGTACCCCGGCGCATCGCCGCCGCGACAAGGAAGGCGCCGAGCGCCTCCTGGCGTTCTGCCACGGAGCCGCCCACGACCACGGGCTCGAGGAGGTCGAGCGCGTCGTCGAGCCATCCGCCGCTCAACGCGGCGAGCCCGCCGACGATCGCCGCCCTGCGACGGATCGGGACGCCGCCATGACGGGCGGCCTCGTCCGCGTACCGGACCGCCGTGCGGGCGTCGCCGCGCGCGTTCCGCGCGACGGCGACCTCGAGCAGGTCTCCTGCGCGCGTCGCCGCGGAGTCGAGGTTGCCCTTGGCCTGATGCCAGAGAGCGCGCTCCTCCTCGCCTTCGGCCTCGAAGGCGAGCGCCAGGGCTTTATGTGCCCGCCGCCGCTGAGACGCGGTCGCCTGAGCCTGCGCCCAGATGCGCGTACGTGGATCCACATAGACACGGTCGTCGGACAGCACGCCGCCCGCGACCGCGGCCAGCCTCTCCCATTCGCCGACGCCCCGGCCCGAAGCTCTCCGGAGGGTGCCGAAGCGATCGACGTCGGTCAATGCCACCAGAAGGAGAAGCGGCAGGTCGTCATGGCACGGGCCGCACCGGTCGACATAGGCCGTCACCGACGGCGTGAGCGGCAGCGGGTCGGGCAGAACGCGGTGTCCGCGCCGCTGAGCGTCGCTCAGCGCAGCCAGCACCTCGCCTGCGGCCGCGGGGTCTCCGGCACATCCGGCCAGGACCTCGGCGCGGACGGCGGGCGTCGCCGTGGGCCATGCCTCTTCCGGCCGGTCCGCCCCAGAACGACCGTGCGCACGGCCGTGCGCAGCAGCCTGCGCTCGGTTCAGGTTCGCCGGCATTCGAGCCCCCCGCTCTCGTCGTCGATCGCGTGCGCAGCATAGCAACCGTCCACAACGGCGGTCCTCGACGACCGAGGCCGACCCGCGAACGGGGTCGGCCTCGAAAGGTCTCGTGAGATCAGTCCTCCGGGCTCTGCTCTTCGCGTCGGTAGGGATCGGACTCCCCCGCCGGATGCGCGCCGGACGCGAGCTCGGCGACCTGCGCATCACGCTCGCGCGCCTGACGCAACAGGTCCTCCAGGTGGTCCGCCGTCTCGGGCAGCGCATCGGGGATGAACTCCAACGTCGGCACGAGCCGGACGTTGAGCTGCCGCCCCACCTCCTTGCGAAGCATGCCGGTCGCCGAGGCGAGGGCCGCCCCGCTGGCGACGCGCTCCTCTTCGCTCCCCAGCACCGTGTAGAACACCGAGGCGTGCTGGAGATCGCCCGAGACCCTCACGTCGGTGAGCGTCACGAAGCCGAGACGCGGATCGCGCAGACCCTTCTCGAGACGCTCGGCGAGGATGACGCGGATGCGGTCCGCGAGCCGTGCCTGTCGTTCTCCGGCCATGTCCCTACCCTCTCACTCTTCGCCCGCGCTGAACGCGAGCGCGAAGCCTGAGACACCCTGTGACGACCGTTGGGGCGTCCGCGCCAGCGGACCGAGGCCCCCTAAGGTCGGCACAGGGTGTCTCAGGCGTCACACGAACCGATCAGCCGCGCGGCTTCTCCACCATCTCGGTCGTCTCGATCTCGTCGCCGATCTGGATGTCGTTGTATTTGCCGAGGCCGATACCGCACTCGAAGTCGGTGCGGACCTCGGTGACGTCGTCCTTGAACCGACGCAGCGACTCGATGGCCAGACCATCAGCGATCACGACGCCGTCACGGATCACACGCGCCTTGGCGTTGCGCGTGATCGTGCCGGAGCGGACGATGACGCCGGCGATGTTGCCGAACTTCGAGGAACGGAACACCTCCCGGATCTCGGCCACACCCGACTGGACCTCTTCGAACTCCGGCTTGAGCATGCCCTTGAGCGAGTTCTCGATCTCCTCGATGGCGTTGTAGATCACCGAGTAGAAGCGGATGTCCACGCCTTCCCGGGCCGAGGCCTCGCGTGCCTTGGTGTCCGGGCGGACGTTGAAGCCCACGATGATCGCGTTGTCGATCGTCGCGAGGTTGACGTCAGACTCCGTGATGGCGCCGACGCCGCGATGGATGATCCGCAACTGCACCGAGTCGTCGACCTCGATCTTGAGCAGCGACTCCTCCAGCGCCTCGACCGCACCGGAGACGTCACCCTTGATGATGAGGTTGAGCGTCTCGACCTTGCCCTCTTCGAGAGCACGGGTGAAGTCCTCGAGCGAGATACGCTTGCGCGCCTTGGCCAGCTGGGCGTTACGCTCGACGGCCTCGCGCTTCTCGGCGATCTGGCGAGCCATGCGGTCCTCGTCGGTGACGATGAACACATCGCCGGCACGCGGGACCGAGTTCAGCCCCTGCACCTGGACCGGACGCGACGGGGCGGCCTCCTCGACCGTCTCGCCGTTCTCGTCGATCATGGCGCGCACGCGGCCGTAAGCGGTGCCCGCGACGATCGCATCGCCGACGCGGAGCGTCCCCGATTGGATGAGCACCGTCGCCACCGAGCCACGACCCTTGTCGAGCTTGGCCTCGATCGCGACGCCTCGGGCGGCCTTGTTCGGGTTCGCCGTGAGGTCCAGCCCCGCGTCCGCCGTGAGCAGCACGGCGTCCAGGAGCTCCTGGATGCCGGTGCCGGCACGTGCCGACACGTCGACGAACATCACGTCGCCGCCGTACTCCTCGGCCACCAGACCGTACTCGGTCAGCTGCTGACGCACCTTGGCCGGGTTGGCCTCAGGCTTGTCGACCTTGTTCACCGCGACCACGATCGGCACATCCGCCGCCTGAGCGTGGTTCAGCGCCTCGACCGTCTGCGGCATGATGCCGTCGTCGGCCGCGACCACGAGGATCGCGATGTCGGTCACCTGTGCGCCACGGGCACGCATGGCGGTGAACGCCTCGTGGCCCGGGGTGTCGATGAAGGTGATCGCCCGCTCGATGCTGTCGTGCTCGGTCCAGACCTGGTACGCGCCGATGTGCTGGGTGATGCCGCCGGCCTCGCCCTCGATGACGTTGGTCTTGCGGATCGCGTCGAGCAGTCGCGTCTTACCGTGGTCGACGTGTCCCATGACGGTGACCACGGGAGGACGGATCTCGAGGTCGTCCTCGCTCTCGTTCTCCAGCTCCTGCTCGAGGTTGAGACCGAAGCCCTCGAGCAGCTCCTTGTCCTCGTCCTCGGGCGAGACCATCTGGATCTTGTAGCCGAGCTCGGCGCCGAGGACCTCGAAGGTCGCCTCGTCGAGCGACTCGGTCGCCGTGGCCATCTCTCCCAGGTTGAAGAGGATGGTCACCAGCGTGCCCGGCTGCACGGTGTAGCCGTTGAGCGCCTCGAGCTTGTCCGCGAAGTCTGCGATCGATGCACCGCGGCGGAGGCGGATGGTCTCGCCGTTGCCCTTCTGGACGTTGACGCCGCCGACGACCGGCGCCGACCGCATCTCGAACTCCTGCCGCTTCGCCCGCCGCGACTTGCGCTGCTTGCTCTTGCCGCCGCCCTTGCCGAATGCACCGGCCGTGCCGCCGCCAGGACCGCGGCCTCGACCGCCGCCACCACCGGGACGACCGGCGAAGCCGCCGCCACCGCCGGGGCGCTGGAAGCCGCCGCCGGCGCCGGCGGCACCGCCAGGACGACCGGGGCCGCCGGGACGCTGCTGGAACGGCGCGCCCGGACGACCGCCACCGCCAGGACGACCGGGACGGCCGCCGGGGCCGGGACGAGGGCCGCCGACGCGCGGTGAACCGGGACGCGGTGCCTGCGGGCGCGGGATGTTGCCAGGCGTCGGGCGCTGACCCATCCCCTGCTGCGAGGCGAACGGGTTGTTGCCGGGACGAGGCCCTGCCGGACGCTGACCCATCCCCTGCTGCGAGGCGAACGGGTTGTTGCCGGGACGAGGCGCCCCGGGCCGGGGCGTCTGTCCGCCCTGGTCCTGACCGTCCGGCTTGGGAGCCGCGGCGGGGCCGGGCTTGGGCGCCGCGGAAGACGTCGTCGCCTTCTCGACGGGTGCCGACGGCGCCTCAGCGGCGGGCGCGGGCTTCGGAGCGGGACCCGGCTTGGGGGCCGGAGCCTTCGGGCCGGGCTTCGGCGCGGCGCTGGGCTTCGGCGCGGAAGCGGCACCCGCGCCTGTCGACGGCTGGTCGGCCTCGATCGCCGCGCGCAGCTTGCGCGCGACCGGAGGCTCGATCGTCGAGGACGGGCTCTTGACGAACTCGCCGAGCTCCTTCAGCTTGGCGAGCGCGAACTTGCTGTCGACGCCGAGTTCGGCGGCGATCTCGTGCACACGTGGTTTGGCAGCCACAATTCTCCTGTCTGGGTCGGTCGGCCCAGGCAGGGCAGACCACTAGTCGCGGACGGGTCTCATTTCGAGCCGTTCACTTTGTTTCCATAGCCGTTCAGCCGTTTCTCGATGGTCTGCGTGTCCAGCGGAGCGGACACACGGAGCGCACGGGCGAAAGCGCGGCGCCGCAAGGCGGTCTCCACGCACTCCGGCGCCGGATGCACCCAGGCGCCTCTCCCCGGCATCACCGCGCGCTCGTCGATGACGAGTTCGCCGTTCCGCGCGACCACCCTCAGCAGGGCGGAGCGAGGCGCACGAGCGCGGCAACCGACGCACGTTCGTACGGGTTCCATCTTACACCTCGCCCGCTCGTCGTCGTTCCGTGCCGCCGCGGTCAGTCCATGACGCTGTCGGGCTGGATGTCGATCTTGGCGCCGGTGAGCTTGGCCGCGAGGCGGGCGTTCTGCCCCTCCTTGCCGATCGCGAGCGAGAGCTGATAATCAGGCACCAGGGCACGGACCGCCTTTGTCGACGCGTCCAGCACGAACGAGCTGGTGACCTTGGCCGGCGACAGCGCATGGGCGACGAAGGTCGCCAGATCGGGGTTGTGGTCGACGATGTCGATCTTCTCCCCTGCGAGCTCTTCCGTCACCGCTCGGACGCGACGTCCCATCTCGCCGATGCAGGCCCCCTTCGCGTTGATCGACGGGTCGTTCGCCTTCACCGCGATCTTGGTGCGGTGACCCGCCTCGCGGGCCAGGGCGACGATCTCCACGAGGCCGGAGGCGATCTCGGGGACCTCAAGAGCGAAGAGCTTGCGAACGAGCCCCGGATGTGTGCGGGAGACCGTGATCGACGGCCCTTTCGCACCCTTGGACACCGACGTGACGTAGACGCGCAGTCGCGAGCCGTGGCGGTACTCCTCTCCCGGCACCTGCTCCTCGGGCGGGAGGATCGCCTCGATCGAGCCGAGGTCGACGTGGATCATCCGCGGGTTCGGCCCCTGCTGGACGACTCCGGCGACGATGTCGCCCTCCTTGCCGCGGAACTCCCCCAACACTGCGTCATCGGCGATGTCGCGCAGGCGCTGGCCGATGACCTGTTTGGCGGCGAAGGCAGCGATCCGGCCGAAGTCCTCGGGCGTGGCGTCCTCCTCGCCGACGACGGCGCCCTCGTCGTCCTTCAGCGGGATGAGGACGGCGACGTGACCTGACTTGCGGTCGAGCTCGACACGGGTCCTCTCCGGCAGCTCGCCATCGGCGGAGGCGTGCTTCGCGTACGCGGTGAGCACCGCCTGCTCGATGATCGCCACGAGCTCGTCGAAGGGGATCTCCTTCTCCCGCTCGATCGTGCGCAGCAGTCCGAGATCGATGTCCATGGCCGGCCTCCCTATTCAGCTCTCGTCGCCGCGCACAGACGCGCCGACATCCGTTCCACGATATCGGATCCGCCCTCCGCGCCTGCCGGATCCGACACGACCCCGTCGTCAACCGTCCCGCCACCCGGCAGTATCTCGCCGTCAACCTCTCGTACAGACGCGCCGACGAGCATGCCGGAGGCGTCGGCTCTCCTCACCCGCGCCTCCCCCTCCGCCGAACTCCCACCCAGAAGGAAGATCTCGTTGCACTCCCCCATCCCCAGAACCAGAGACCGCCTCGCTCGAAGGACCATCGCCGCAGGGACCGCCGCGCTCCTGTCGGCGGGGCTCCTCGCCGCCGCCGGTACGCCGGCCTCCGCCGCCGAGGAGACAGACCTCGCCTCCCGGTTCACCCTCGCCGTGCTCCCTGACACCCAGTTCTACTCGCGCTACTCCGCTGACCAGTTCGTCCCCCGCTACGGCACCGACCCGTTCGCGACTCAGACCCGGTGGATCGCGGACAACGCCGAGGCGTTGAACATCCCGTTCACCGCCCATGTCGGCGACGTCGTGGACCGAGTCTCGGTCGAAGCCGAATGGGCCGCGGCGGACAAAGCGATGCGCAACCTGGAGGACTCGGGCAGGAGCTACTCCATCATCGCCGGCAACCACGATGTGCTCAACAGCGACGACCGCCTCATGGACACCTCCTACGATGTCTCGGCGGAGCCGTTCCTGAAGTGGTTCGGCACCGACCGCGCCGCCCGCGATCGCTCTTATCAGGGCAGCGACCCGACCGGGTTCAGCCGATATCACGTGTTCGAGAGCGAGGGCCAGGAGTTCATGGTGCTCACCCTCCCCTGGCGCGCCTCGGACGCCACACTCGACTGGGCGAACCGGGTGATCGCGGAGCATCCCACCCTTCCGGTCATCCTCACCAGCCACGAGGTGCTGAACATCGCCGCCGACGCGGAAAGCCCCCGCGAGACCGAGTACGGCCTTCGCCTGTGGGACAAGCTCATCAGGAAGAACGATCAGATCTTCCTGACCTTCAACGGGCACTTCCACGGCGCCACCCGCCTGACCAAGACCAACGACTTCGGCCATGAGGTGCACGAGGTGCTCCTCGACTACCAGATGGCGTACGAGGGCGGCAACGGCTACCTCGGTCTGTTCGAGTTCGACCTCAGCAACGGCCGGATCAGCGCGCAGACCGCCTCGCCGTGGGTGGTCTCCAAGCCTCATGAGGCGCTGACCCGCTACGACCAGCCGCTCCTGGAAGGCCCGCAGCAGCAGTATCGGATCGACATCGACTTCGCCGAGCGCTTCGCCGGGTTCGCGCCGGGGTTCGGGACAGGGATCACGCCGGATGAGCCGTCCCTGACCCAGCGGGTGCGCGACATCCTGCTGGACGGCTTCGAGGGGCCGGACCCGATCGACACCCAGGCTCCTGGCGACTCCCGCGACTTCGCCGAGGTTCCCGGCACGGTGGCGCACTGGCGGTTCAACGGCCTGGACGGCGTCGTGGGCCCGGATGTGGTGGTGCCCGACGTCGCCGGCGGCAACGACCTGCGCCGGATCGACCCCGCCGCCACCGGTGCGCAGGGCGCCGAATGGGATGACGTGAGGGTCCAGAGCGCGGACGTCCACGGATTCTCCTCCGACGGCGCCGCCGTCTGCTTCGCAGACTCGTCGGCCACCCGCTTCAGCTACCTCTCCACAGCGGCCGACGCCGCGATCAACGACGTCGACCTCAGCCGCGGATACACCATCGAGACCTTCCTCAAGATGGACGCGAGCTGGACGGCGGAACGGAACGGCTGGTCCAAGGCGATCGTGCGCACCGGCAACCGCTCCTGGACCGACATGCCTCCGAGCCGATGGGACTACACCGCCTCGCCGACAGCCCTGGGCATCTCCAACCTGCGCGAGTTCCAGTTCACCAGCCTCTCGGCGGATGCCAGGAAGGGCGATCGGGTCAACTGGTCCGGCGAGATCATGACGGACAGCTGGGCGCACGTCGCAATCGTGAACGACCCCGCCCAGAAGACCACGACGATGTACGTCGACGGTGCGCCGGTGCTCCGCAACGCCCTCGACACCGCAGGGATGACGTGGAACAAGGGCATGCCCTGGATCCTCGGCGCCGACTGGGTGGACGACGCGGCCCGCAACGGATGGAACGGCTGCATCGGCGAGACGCGGATCATCGACCACGCCACCACCGCGGACGAGTGGCTCACCCAGCGTGCCGATCTGTCCGGCCTGACGCTGACGAGCGCGCCGCAGGGCACGCTGCCCTCCGGCACCGAGAGCGTCGCCTTCGCCGGGACGGGCCTCCCCGGCGCAGATGTGCGGCTCGAGGTCACCGCCGACGCCGCGGACGCGGCGGCCCGGGAGGCCGGGAGCCCGGTCTCGGAGGCCTCCGCGGTCGTCGCGGCCGACGGGACCTGGTCGCTCGCCGTCAGCGGGCTGGGTGCCGGCGCTTATGGCGCCCACGTTTCCCAGGCCTTGGGGACGCGCGCGGCGGAGCCGGTGTCGACGAGCTTCGCGATCGCTGAGGCGCCGACCACGCCCACGCCGACGCCCGTTCCGACGCCCGGCGACGGCGCGCCAGGCCAGGGCGGCGCACCCGGTGTCGACGGTCCGGGTCGGGGCGGCGAGCTCGCGACCACCGGTCTGGATCAGACGGTGCTCCCGATCCTCCTGTCCGCCGCCGCGGGCCTGATCGTGCTCGGCGGGTCGTTCCTGGCGATCCGCCGCCGTCACGGCCGACTCTGAGAGAGCGCTAAGGCGGTGGGGGGGGGGGGGGGGGGGGGGGGGGCCGCCCCCCCCCCCCCCCCCCCCCACCGCCTTCCTCCTCCCCGCGGAGAAGTCCTCCGCGGCCTGTGGGCGTGCGGGCACAAGCGACCTGCACGCGGCGATCAGCCCTCGACAAGCGCGTTGACCGCCCCGATCAGCCGGTAGAGCGAGCCCACAGAACGCTGCTCCAGCCGCAGCATCAGCCGCGGCAGATCGACGCGGTCGTGGTCGGCGCGTTCCGGGGCGAGCGGCTCGGTCCTCTCGATCGCGCCCGAGGCGCAGAACCCGCCGAACCGGGCGTTGAGATCGGCCAGCTGCGCATCGGTGACGGGCTGGCGCAGGCGCAGGACGAGCCGGTCCCCCACCCAGCGAAGAGAGTCGTAGTTCCGCCAGAACCCGGTGATCTCCGCCACGGCGGCGTCGACCGAGTCGGTGATCAGGACCCGATCGAGATCGTCCGGGGAGATCACCCCGGTCGGGACCATGTGGCGGTCTACATACTCCTTCAAGCCCGCCCAGAAGGTCCCGCCCCTCTCGTCGAGCAGCACGATCGGCATCGGCTCGGCCTTGCCGGTCTGCTGCAGCGTGAGCAGCTCGAACATCTCGTCCATCGTCCCGAACCCGCCGGGGAGGCACACGAACCCGCGTGACTCCTTCATGAGCATGAGCTTGCGAGTGAAGAAGTACTTCATTGACACGACCTGCGACTCCTGGGTGACGATCGCATTCGCCTTCTCCTCGAAGGGCAGCCGGATCGACACGCCCAGCGACATCGCCGCCCCCGCCCCCTCGGCCGCGGCCTGCATGATCCCCGGGCCTGCGCCGGTCACGACCATCCAGCCCTCGGCCGCGAGCGCGCCGGCCACGTCCCTCGCCTGCACGTAGAGGGGATCATCCTGCCTCGTGCGCGCCGAACCGAAGACGGTGACCTTGGGGACGCCCTGGAACGGCCGGAACAGGGCGAACGCCTCCCTCATCTCGGCGAGAGCGGCGGAGGCGATCTTCAGGTCGAGCCGGTCGGCCCCCTCCTGGCCGAGGAGCACGGCGCTGCGCAGCATGCGGGCGACCAGGCTCCGCTCGGTGCGTACGCCCGCATCTTCGAGAAGCGCGTCGATCTCGTTCTGGAGTCCTTCGGGAAGGGTGAGGTCGCTCATGCCTCCACCTTCCCACGTCCAGGCGCTTCCCCGATTCCCAGGGCTCGCCGGCGATGTCAGCGCGAGGCGAGGAGGGAACGGACCGCGTCGTCCACCGGGAGCGCCTCCCGCTCGCCCGTGCGGCGGTCCCAGAGCTCGACCTGCCCGTCGGCGGCGCCACGGCCGACGACGAGGATACGCGGCACGCCGACAAGCTCGGCATCGCCGAACTTCACCCCTGGTGACACCTTCGGACGGTCGTCGTAGAGCACGTCGGCCCCGGCCTCCTCGAGACGAGCGGAGATCTCCTCGGCGAGGGCATAGGCGGTCTCGTCCTTCCCCGTCGCGACGACGTGCACGTCGAAGGGTGCGACCGACGAGGGCCAGATGAGACCCTTGTCGTCGTTGTTCAGCTCGGCGATGATCGCGAGGATCCTGGTGACGCCGATGCCATACGACCCCATCGTCACCGTGGTGAGCTTGCCGTTCTCGTCCAGCACCCTGAGGCCGAGCGCCTCGGCGTACTTGCGGCCGAGCTGGAAGACGTGACCGATCTCCATCCCGCGCGCGAGCGTCACAGGACCCGAACCGTCGGGGGCAGGGTCCCCCTCGCGGACGCTGGCGATCTCCGCCGTTCCGTCGGCGACGAAGTCGCGGCCCGCGGTCACCGAGTGCGCGTGCTTCTGGTCGACGTTCGCGCCGGTGATCCAGGACGTGCCGTCGGCCACGCGTGGATCGACGAGGTAGCGGATACCGGTGGCCGACTCCTCACCGAGGACCGCCCCGGTGGGCGACCAGGGGCCGATGTAGCCGCGCACGAGCAGCGGATGCCGCTCGAAGTCCGCGTCGGTCGCGGGCTCGACCTCCGCCGGTGCGAACGCGACCTCGGCGCGCTTCTCGTCCACCTCGCGATCGCCGGGGATGCCGACGACCACAAGCTCGCGCGTGCCGTCGAGGTGGGTGAGGGCGAGCACGACGTTCTTGAGGGTCTCTGCGGCCGTGACCTCACGGGCCAGCGCGCGGGTGCTGTGCGCGACCAGCGTCTCGATCGTGGGCGTGTCCGGCGAGTCGAAGATCGTTGCCTTCGGCGCGTCGTCCCAGCCAGTAGCCGCAGGGGCGACCGTGGTGAACGCCTCGACGTTCGCGGCGTAGCCGCCCGCGGAGCGGACGAAAGTGTCCTCGCCGACCGGGGTGGGGTGCAGGAACTCCTCGCTGCGCGAGCCGCCCATCGCCCCGGCATCGGCCTGGACGATCACGTACTCCAAGCCGAGGCGCTGGAAGATCCGCTCGTAGGCGTCCCGCTGGGCCTGATAGGACGCGTCGAGACCGGCGTCGGAGGAGTCGAAGGAGTAGGCGTCCTTCATCGTGAACTCACGGCCGCGGAGGAGACCGGCACGCGGACGCGCCTCGTCGCGGTACTTGTCCTGGATCTGGTAGATCGTCAGCGGCAGGTCCTTGTACGAGGAGTAGAGGTCCTTCACCAGCAGGGTGAAGGCCTCCTCGTGGGTGGGAGCGAGGAGGTAGTCGCCACCCTTGCGATCCTGCAGGCGGAACAGCAGATCGCCGTACTCCTCCCAGCGGCCCGTCGCTTCGTATGCCTCCCGGGGCATGAGCGCCGGGAAATGAACCTCCTGCGCGCCGGCGGCGGCCATCTCCTCCCGGACGACTTTCTCGATCCGGGCTTTGACCCGCAGACCCAGCGGAAGCCAGGCGAAGATGCCGGCGGCCTGGCGGCGGATGTACCCCGCCCGGATCAGCAGCCTGTGGCTCGCGACCTCCGCCTCGGCGGGGTCTTCACGAAGGGTGCGCAGGAAGAAGTTCGAGAGACGGGTGACCACGGGACAAGTCTAGTGACGCGGGGCGCGCCGTCCGCGACCGGACTCACGGATCGGTCGCGGACGAACCCGTCATCTCGCGTCAGTTCAGCGGACGGGTACCCTCCGGGATCACGCCGCCCGCGTAGATGTCCGACGCGACGTCCTGCAGCGCGGTCAGGGCCACCCGCTGCGGCAGCGGCCCATAGGAGATCCGCGCAATCCCCAGCGTCTCGTAGGCCGTCGAGGTGAGCGCGCCGGGCAGCCCGATCACGCTGACCCTGCCGCGGCCGATGCCCTCGACCAGGCGCGTGGTCGTCTCGGCGTCCAGGACCCCAGGAACGAAGACGCAAGTGGCTCCCGCATCGAGATACGCCCGGCCCCGCTCGATCGCGTCGGCGACGGACTCCTCGACCGGGCGCCCTCCGGCACGGACGAACGCGTCGGTGCGGGCGTTCAACGCGAACGGGACGCCCTCATCGGCGCCGGCACGGATGATCGCCTCCACGTTCGCGACGGACTCCGCGAGCGGTCGCAGACGGTCCTCGACGTTCGCCCCGACCACGCCGACGCCGATTGCCCGACGAACGGTGTCCCCCGCGTCGTCGTAGCCGTCGTCGAGGTCGGCGGTGACGGGCACATCGACCGCCGCGGCGATCCGGCCGACCATGTCCAGCATCAGGTCTCGCGGGATCTCACCGTCCGCATAGCCGAAGGAGGAGGCGATGGAATGCCCGGCGGTCGCGATCGCGCGCGTCTCGGGGAGCGCGGCGACGGCCTGGGCGGACACGACGTCCCACACGTTGACGACACGAAGGATCTGCGGGGCGGCGTACAGACCGGCGAGGGACTGCGCTTTCTCTGCGAGGGTGCTCATCCCTCCACGCTAACGCGCGGGAGACGGGGACGGGCCGCCTTAGCATGTGTCCATGCCCCAGCGCCGATCCCACGTCGCCCCGTCCGCCGCGCAGAGCGAGCTCGCGACCGCACTCTCCGCCCTGCGCACGGAGATGGACGCCCCGGTGGACTTCTCTCCCGCAGCGATCGCCGAGGCGGAGGCGGTCGTCCCATCCACCCCGGCGCTCGACCTGCGCGAGATCCCGTTCGCGACGCTCGACCCCGCGGGTTCCCGTGACCTCGACCAGGCGTTCCATCTCGAACGCGAGGGCGCCGGCTATCGGGTTCGATACGCGATCGCCGACGTTCCGTCCTTCGTCGCTCCGGACGGGGCGATCGACGTCGCCGCCCGCGAACGCGGTCAGACGCTGTACGCGGCCGACGGCTCGATCCCGCTGCACCCGCGAGTGCTGTCGGAGGGGCGCGCCTCGCTCCTCCCCGGCGTCGATCGCCCCGCGCTCGTCTGGACCTTCCGGCTGGACGGGGACGGAGTCGTCGTCGAGCACAGGCTGGAGCGAGCGCTCATCCGATCCCGCGCCCAGCTCGACTACGTCGCCGCGCAGCGGGCGCTGGACGCGGGTGCCGAGTCGCCGGCGGCCCTCCTGCCCGAGATCGGCGCGCTCCGCCTGGCCCAGGAGGCCTCGCGAGGGGGCGCAAGCCTGAACCTCCCGGACGAGGAGGTCGTCCGGGGCGACGACGGCGCCTACGCCATCGTGCGCCGGAGCCCGCTGCCCATCGAGGACGCAAACGCGCAGCTGTCGCTCATGACCGGGATGGCGGCCGCGGAGCTCATGATCAGCGCCAGGGTCGGTGTGCTTCGCACCATGCCGCAGCCGGACGAGAGAGCCTTCGCCGCGTTCCGCGCGCAGACCAAGGCGCTGGGCCGCCCCTGGACCGAGGGACGCTATGGCGACTACCTGCGAGCCCTCGATCGGGCCGATCCGATGACCCTCCCGGTCCTGCAGGTCGCGGCGGGACTCTTCCGCGGCGCGGGCTACCTCGCCTTCGACGGCACGGTTCCCGAAGACCCCGTCCAGGCCGCGATCGGCGCCCCTTACGCGCACGCGACCGCGCCCCTGCGCCGCCTGGTCGATCGCTGGTCGCTCGCGATCTGTCTCGCAGTCGCCGAGGGGAAGGAGCCGCCGGCATGGGCACGCTCGTCGCTGTCCGCCCTGCCTGCGCTCATGCAGGAGTCGGGGCAGCGGGCCTCACGGCTGGGCGCCGCGACGATCAACGCTGTCGAGGCCGCCCTGATCACGCCCCTCGTCGGGTCGCGTGTGACGGCCACCGTGATCGCGCTGCGCGAGGACCGCGCCACCGTCCAGCTCGCCGACCCCGTCGTCACCGCCTCCACGCCGGCGCCGCCCGAGGCCCGACCGGGCGATCGGGTGACGCTCCTCGTGAGGGGGGCGGACATCGCGCGGGGAGAGATCACGTTCGCGCTGTGAGATGTTCGCGGTGACGGGCGGAGTCAGGGCGCCGGCACCGCGCTCGTGGTCATCACGAGCAGCTGCGGGTCGCTGAGGTCGAGCCGGACCCTGATCGACGCGAAATCCGCGAGTGACGCGGTGTGAGTGCCGCCGCATAGGATCGAGGCCGTCCCCTCGGGCAACGCGCACACCCAGCGACGACGGTCGGCGATCGTCGGCCCCTCGGTCTCGATGCTGCTCGCCGCCGCGGAGGAGATCCATCCCGCGAGGTGCGCGTTGATCCTCTCCTCCCGCTCGGCGAGCGAGGCGGCGAGCCCCTCGGTGTCGAATCCCGCCTTGCGCAGGCTCTTGCCGAGCCGGTACTCGTCCACCGCGCCGTCCTGACGGATTCGGCTGGTCTGATTGGCGCGTCCCTCGAAGTCCGGGAAGCCGAGCGCATCGACGCCCGGCTCCTTCCGCCACAGGTCGGCGACCGCGGCGTCCAGCGCGAGCGAGGCGAGGTGGCAGGCGGTGTGCCCGCGGCTGAGCCCGGAGCGAAGGGCCTCGTCCACCGACGCGCGCACCGTCACACCGGGGACCAGGCCGGCGGGCGCCCCGCCGACGATCCGATGCCCGACAAGCCACGTCCACCCCTCGGTGCCGCGCTTGACCGGGATGTCCGCCGCCACCGCGAATGCGCCGTCGTCGTCCTGCGCGGCCATCACCGCCTCCACGACGTCGACGCGGAAGCCCCCGCCTTCGAGCGCTCCCCGATCGCCCGGCTGGTCGGGCCAGGTGTGGTCGACGGGATGGAACGGTGTCCGATCGAGGACGACGACCGTCGTTCCGTCCTCCGGATGCACGGCCACCACCCGCGCCTCGCCGGTGACGGCTCCTGCAGGGAATGCGACGACCGTCGTCTGCGCGCGCATCGCGCCCACACCGGGCGCGGTCAATGCACCGGGGGGATCGTGAAGCTGGCGAGCCGGTCGCCCTCGACGACGAAGATCCCGTCGGACTCGCCGTTGAAGACGTTGCTGCGCCAGTCGAAATGCACCCGGGTGGTGCCTCCGTCGGACTCGACGCTCAGCACGGTCATCTGCGCCCCGGCGCCGATCGCGTCCGATCCAGCCCAGCTGCGCACTCCCTCTGCACCGCGCAGCACACGTCCCCAGTCGTCGACATAGCCATCCGGCGCGAACGCCGCAACGAAAGCGTCGGTGTCGGCCGCGTTGATCGCGTCGATCATCCTCCGCACGGGGGCGGGAAGCGTCTGGTCGGTCATGATTCCTCCTCGGTTCTCGATGCGGATATCGGCTCCTCCACTCTGCCACGCGACACGGAAGGACGAGCGGCGTCGCCGGGTAGTGTCGATGAACGGGCTGGCGATCATCGCGGGCGGCGAATGGTTCCCCGCAGAACCCCCGCCCCCTACATCCGTCTCGGATACGCGGGCGTTGCCCCAGAGCGGTTCGACAAGGCCGCCCGCTTCCTGGTCCGCTCCCTGGCCGGCCTCAGGAGCCTCAGCTCGTGACGACCTGCGCCGTCCCGAGCGGAGCGTCCGGCCCCATCTCGGCGGCGATGCGGTTCGCCTCCTCGATGAGGGTCGCCACGATCTCCGTCTCCGGAACGGTCTTGATGACCTCGCCCTTGACGAAGATCTGCCCCTTGCCGTTGCCGCTCGCGACACCGAGGTCGGCCTCACGGGCCTCACCCGGTCCGTTCACGACACACCCCATGACCGCGACGCGGAGCGGGACCGTCATGTCCTTGAGCCCCTCGGTCACACTGTCGGCGAGGGAATAGACGTCGACCTGCGCCCGTCCGCACGACGGGCAGGAGACGATCTCCAGCTTCCGCTCCCGGAGGTTCAGCGACTGCAGGATCTGGTGGCCGACCTTGACCTCCTCGGCCGGCGGCGCCGAGAGCGAGACGCGGATCGTGTCGCCGATACCCTCGGACAGGAGAATGCCGAACGCGGTCGCCGACTTGATCGTGCCCTGGAAGGCGGGTCCCGCCTCGGTCACGCCGAGGTGCAACGGCCAGTCGCCCCGCTCGGCCAACAGCCGGTAGGCCTTGACCATGACGACGGGGTCGTTGTGCTTGACCGAGATCTTGAAGTCGTGGAAGTCATGCTCCTCGAACAACGATGCTTCCCACACGGCGCTCTCCATGAGCGCCTCCGGAGTCGCCTTGCCGTATTTCTCCAGCAGCCGCTTGTCGAGCGAGCCCGCGTTCACGCCGATGCGGAGCGAGACGCCGGCGTCGGACGCCGCCTTGGCGATCTCGCCCACCTTGTCGTCGAACTGACGGATGTTGCCCGGGTTCACACGCACCGCCGCACAGCCGGCGTCGATCGCCTGGAAGACGTACTTGGGCTGGAAGTGGATGTCGGCGATGACCGGGATCTGGCTCTTCTTCGCGATGATGTGCAGCACGTCGGCGTCGTCCTGCGAGGGGACGGCGACGCGGACGATCTCGCAGCCAGAGGCGGTGAGCTCGGCGATCTGCTGCAGGGTCCCGTTGATGTCGGTGGTCTTCGTCGTCGTCATGGACTGGACCGAGACGGGAGCATCTCCGCCGACGAGCACCTTGCCGACCCGGATCTGCCGGGACTTGCGACGAGGCGCGAGGACTTCCGGGACGCGCGGCATCCCCAGGTTCACTGCTGGCACTCCACCAGCCTACGCCGCCCGGGCTGGACGGGACCTCCCTGTGATCGTTGACGGTGCGGTCGCGCCGCACGGAGCGCATACGTCGATGTGATAGTTTCGGCGCATGTCCGCGACCCGCACCTGGTGGCCCGCCTTCTAGGCGGTGGCTTCGCGTACAGACGAGATCGAGACCGCCTTCCGGGGCGGTCTTCGTCGTTTCTCGCCGCACCGGATGCCCGAATCAGGAGACACCGATGACCTCTTCCTCCTCGCCGGAATCCGACGCCTTCATCGCGCGCATCCGGGACCTCGCCGACGACCCCGGCTCGTCTTTCGTGCTCCTCGCCCGCGAGGGGGCGGAACGAATCGAGCTCCTCTCCGGGAACGTGGTCGACGTCGAGGAACTCGCAGACATCCCGCTCGGCGACGCCCGTGAGGTCTTCGCGATGGTCCCCTATCGTCAGGTGCGCGAACGCGGCTTCGAGACGCAGGACGACGGGGCGCCGCTGCGCTGCCTGCTCGTGATCGAGCATCTGCATGCCGCGGCCGGACCGATCAGAGAGGCCCTGCCCGACGCCCCGATCCCTCTGTCCGACGGCGGCTTCGACATCGACGACGCGGGATACGCCGCGATCGTCGAGCGCGTGATCGCCGACGAGATCGGGCGGGGCGAGGGCGCGAACTTCGTCATCCGCCGCGACTACACGGCCAAGATCGACGTCGACGAGAGGCGGGCGGCCCTCACCTGGTTCCGCGCCCTCCTGGAGCATGAGCGCGGCGCGTACTGGACCTTCGCGGTCGTCACCCCCGGAGTCGTCGCGGTGGGCGCGAGCCCCGAGGCGCACGTGGTCGCCCGCGGCGGCGTCGTGACGATGAACCCGATATCGGGGACCTTCCGCCACCCGGCAGGCGGCGCGACCGCCGAGACCCTGACCGCCTTCCTCTCCTCTGCCAAGGAGACCGAGGAGCTGTTCATGGTCGTCGACGAAGAGCTCAAGATGATGAGCGCCGTATGCTCCGACGGCGGACGGATCACCGGCCCGCACCTCAAGCGGATGTCCCGGCTGACGCACACCGAGTACATGCTGCGCGGACACAGCAGACTCGATCCGCGCGACATCCTGCGCGAGACGATGTTCGCCCCCACCGTCACCGGCTCGCCGATGCAGAACGCCTGCGCCGTGATCCGTCGTCACGAGCACAAGCCCCGCGGCTACTACTCGGGCGTCGCCGCGTTGTTCTCCCCGAACGACACGGGCGGGCACGATCTGGACGCCCCCATCCTCATCCGGACCGTCTATCTGAAGGACGGCGAGCTGGCCGTGCCGGTCGGCGCGACGCTCGTGCGTCATTCCGACCCCGCGGGCGAGGTCGGCGAGACGCACGGCAAGGCGGCAGGCGTCCTCGGCGCGATCGGTGCGGTCCCCCGAGACGACGTCCCCGATGCCGACGCCCCGAGCGGAGACCCCTCTGCCTCGTCCGCGCGTTCCGCTGACATCGCCGACGATCCGGCGATCGCCGCCCTCCTCGCTTCCCGCAACGCGCGTCTCGCCGAGTTCTGGATCAATCCTCAGGGCGACGGCTCGACGGGTCCCTTCGCCGGACGCACCGCCGTCGTGGTCGACGCCGAGGACCGGTTCACGACCATGCTCGCCCACCAGCTGCGCCACCTCGAGCTCGACGTGCGCATCGTGCCCTGGGCTGAAGCCCAGGACGAGGAGGTCGACCGTACGGACCTCCTCGTCGCGGGCCCCGGCCCCGGCGACCCGCGCGACACGGGCTCACCCCGCATCGCCCGGATGCGGGAGCTCGTCGCCCGCCGCCTCGACCACGGCCGGCCGCTCCTCTGCGTCTGCCTGAGCCACCAGATCCTCGCCGACCGGCTCGGGATCGCGCTCGCGCCGCTCGCGAGCCCCCATCAGGGACTGCAGAAGACCGTGCCGGTGTTCGAGGAGGACGCGTCGATCGGCTTCTACAACACCTTCACCGCGCGTGTGGCTCCCGGCACCACGCGCGTCGGGGAGGTCGAGGTCTCCGCCGACGCCGAGACCGGTGACGTCTACGCCTTACGAGGCACGGGCGTGGCGTCCGTGCAGGGACACCTGGAGTCGATCCTCTCTCGCGACGGCATGCGCACGCTCGAACGTCTCATCGCCCACGCTCTGATCTGACGTCCACGCCTGTCCTCCGACCCTCTCGGGCAGGAACGACGCCTCCGCCGATCAGCCGAGAAGCTTGACCGGATTGAACAGGTCGGCGACGAGGAGCAGGGCTCCCATCCCGATGAGGACCACAGCGACGACGACGGTCAGCGGAACCAGCCGGGTCGCGTCGACGGGCTTCGGCGGCGGGCGACGGAAGAGTCTCGCCCACGCCCGCTTCACCCCGTCCCACAGCGCGACGACGATGTGGCCGCCGTCCAGGGGAAGCAACGGGATGAGGTTGAACACGAACAGCGCGATGTTGAGGGAGCCCAGGAGGCTGAGCAGAGTCGCGAACCTGTTGAGGACCGGCGCGTCGGTCGCGGCGACCTCCCCCGCCAGCCGGCCCACCCCGACGACGCTCAGCGGACCGTTCGGGTCACGCTCTCCGCCGGTCACGAGCGAGACCCCCACGTCCCACAGCCGCGCGGGAAGCGTGATGATCATCAACGCCACGGAGCCGACGTTCGCCCCCGCTGCCTCGATACCCGCCGTCAACGGCTGCGGGACGTAGGCCAGCTGCGCTCCCACGCCGGCATACCCGACGTCCTTCAGGACCGGCTTGCCGTCCGCATCCCGCAGAGGACGCCCCCGTTCGTCCGACGCCGGGCGCTGCGCCGCGACCGGCGTGAGATCGAGCGTGAGTCGTTCGCCCCCGCGGTCCACGACGACGGGGAGCGTCTTCCCCGGCGAGGCCTGGATGATCGTGCTCGCCTCGGCGAACGTGTCGACATCGGTGCCGCCGACCGAGACGAGGACGTCGCCCGGCATGATCCCCGCCGCCGCAGCGGGGGCGACCTGGTCGCCCGTGGTGCACGCGGTCTGGCTGGTCCCGGCGGGGAGGACGCACTGCGACACCGTCGCGATCGTGGTCGTCCCCTGCTGCACGCCGATGCCGCTGAGCAGGATCGTGAAGATCACGACCGCGAGCAACAGGTTCATGAACGGGCCGCCGAACATGACGACGACCCGCTTCCACACCGACAGCCGATAGAAGACCCGCTCCTCACGATCCGGGTCGATCGTGTCGTCGTTCGCCGCGCGCGCGTCCTGGATGAGCGTACGGAAGACGCCTCGCGCGGGTTCTCCGTTCGAGGAAGACGGCGGGTACATCCCCGACATCGAGATGAAGCCGCCGACCGGCAGCGCCTTGATCCCGTACTCCGTCTCGCCGACACGTCGCGACCACAGCCGTGGCCCGAACCCGATCATGTACTGGCCGACGTGCACGCCGAACAGCTTCGCAGGCACGAGATGGCCGATCTCGTGCAGGGCGATCGAGACGCCCAGGCCGACCAGCATGAACAGCAGGCCGCCGACGTACAGCAGGATTTCCACCCCGCTACGCTACCGGCGCGAACTAGGAAACCGCCGTGCTACTCCGATGCGACGGCGATGAGCCGATCCGCGGTGCGCCGCGCCCATCGCTCCGCGTCCAAGAGCGTGTCGACCGTGAGGGTCTCGGGCGGCTCATGCGCGTCCACGACCCGAGCGATCGTGTCGACGATCCCGAGGAACGGCAGCCGCCCCTCGTGGAAAGCATCCACGGCCTGCTCGTTCGCGGCGTTGTACACCGCGGGAAAGGTGCGACCCGCGCGTCCCACCGCCTTCGCCAGTGCGACGGAGGGAAACGCGACGTCGTCAAGCGGCTCGAATGTCCAGGTGCTCGCCGAACGCCAGTCCAGAGGAGTCCCGACCCCGCCCACGCGGTTCGGCCAGTCCAGGCCGAGCGAGATCGGCAGCCTCATGTCCGGCGGCGAGGCCTGGGCGATGGTGGATCCGTCGACGAACTCGACCATCGAGTGCACGATCGACTGCGGATGCACAACCACGTCGATGCGGTCGTAGTCCACGTCGAAGAGCAGGCGGGCCTCGATCACTTCCAGCCCCTTGTTCACGAGGGTCGCGGAGTTGGTCGTGACCATCCTCCCCATGTCCCAGGTCGGGTGCGCGAGGGCCTGCCCGGGAGTGACCTCGGTCATCTGCTCTCGCGTCCGGCCGCGGAACGGCCCGCCGGAGGCGGTGACGACCAGGCGACGCACCTCGCTCCTCGTCCCGCTCCGCAGCGCCTGGGCGATCGCGGAGTGCTCGGAGTCGACCGGGACGATCTGCCCCGGCTGTGCGAGCGCGGTGACGAGGGTGCCGCCGACGATGAGCGACTCCTTGTTCGCGAGGGCAAGGGTCCGCCCCGCTCGGAGCGCGGCGAGCGTGCTCCCCAGCCCGATCGAGCCGGTGATCGCGTTGAGGACCACATCGGCGTCGACGTCGCGGACGAGCTGTTCCGCCTCGGCGGCGCCGAGGGCGGTGTCCTCCACGCCGAGGTCCGCGGCCTGGGCCGCGAGGCCCTCGGCGTCACGGCCGGCCGCGAGGCCGACGACCTCGAAGCGTCGAGGATTGGCGCGGATCACATCCAGCGCCTGGGTGCCGACGGAGCCGGTGGATCCGAGAACGATGACGCGCCGCATACCCCCAGCCTAGGGCGCCGCCGCCGTCTTCCGCGGTCTCGCCCTCTGCGCGGCCTACTTCGGAGCGGAGGGCGTGGTCGCCAGGATGTCGACCACGAAGACAAGGGTCTCCCCCGCGAGCTCGGCGGTGTTGCCGTCGCTCTTCTCGCCATAGCCGTCCTTCGGCGGGATCACGACCTCCACCTGCGATCCGACCTTCTGCCCCTCCAGGGCAGTGCGGAACCCGGCGACCACCTGGCTCGTCACGAACTGCGCCGGGGCGCCCCGCTTCCAGCTGGAGTCGAACTCCGACCCGTCGCTCCACTTCACACCGCGATACTGCACCGCGACGAGGTCGCCCGCGCCGACGGTCGGCCCGTCGCCCTGCTTCAGCACTGCGACCTTCGTCTCGGTCGGGACGCTGTCGCCCTGGGGGATGGTGATGTTCGGCGCGCCGTCCTTGTCGAGCTCCACCGCGGGCATGCTCTTGTCGGCGGCGACGGAGGTGCCGGTCGCCTTCGTCGGAAGCAGCTCGGTCGCCTTCGCATAGACGACGAAGGAGCTGCCGCCGCTCGTCATCGAGGACGGCACCGTCATCACGATGCGGGAGCCGAGGGGCTGGCATTCGAGTGCGGCGACGAACAGCGAGGACTGCTGGTCGAGCAGCACGGGCAGGACGCCGGACTCCCCGCGCGCGCTCGAGTCGAGCACGGTGTTGTTCGTGGCGTCGACGATCTGGTATTGCACAGACACGAGGTCGTTCTGCCCGATGTCCTTGCCCTTGCCCTTCTCCAGCACCGTGCGCTCGAGATCGGTCATCTCGGTGCCCGCCGGGATCTCGACCTTGGCGTCAGCGCCTTCTCCGGACACCGTGACGGCGTCGGACGCCGCGCCGGACTTGGTGTCCAGGACACAGCCGCCCGCCGACGGCGACGAGGTCGGGTCCGGCGACCCGCCGAACCCGCCGGCGCAGCCTGCGAGCAGAAGAGCAGACGCGGAGATGGCCGAGACGGCGGCGAGCAGACGAAGACGCACGGGAAACCTCGAGACGGAGAGCCGGGATGGGAGACGACCGAGAGCTTCCCGGCCTCGACCATCTTGCCCCATCTCGCTTTGCCGGTGCTGAGAGCGCGAAATCCGACACCGGAACGCGCCTCCGAGCCATTCCTGCGACGGCATGTGGGCTCCTCTACTGTGGTCGGGTGACACCAGAGCACCCCGTCTCCGCCACCGCGCCAGACTCCGAAGACCTCCCCGGCACGGATCCACGCAGGGCCGGACTCCTCTACCTCCTGGGCCGGATCGTGCTCGCCCCGCTCGCCCGGCTCGTCTACCGGCCGCGAGTGGAAGGACGCCGCAACGTCCCCCGCACCGGTCCGGTCATCATCGCCTCGAACCATCTGTCCTTCATCGACTCGATCGCGATCCCCGTCGCCGCCCCGCGGCGTGTGCACTTCCTGGCGAAGTCCAGCTACTTCGAAGGACACGGGGCTCGCGGCGCGCTGATCCGGAACTTCATGCAGGCGGTCGGGGCGATCCCGGTGAACCGCGGAGCGGGTCAGGCCGCCCTCGACGCGCTCGAGCAGCAGCGACAGCTCCTCTCCGACGGACAGGCGGTCGCGTTGTACCCCGAGGGCACGCGCTCGACCGACGGGCGCCTCTACAAGGGGCGGACGGGCGCCGCCTTCCTCGCGCTCGAGACCGGTGCCGTCGTCGTGCCGGTGGGCCTGATCGGCACCGACAAGGCCATGCCCGTCGGAGCGAAGATTCCGACCTTCGGGCACCGGGTGACGATCCGCTTCGGCGAGCCGATCGACCTGTCGCACCTCGGCGCGGCGGGGTCGGGCCGCGCGCGCCGGCAGGCGACCGATGCGATCATGTCCGCGATCCATGACCTCTCCGGCCAGGAGCTCGCCGGGGTCTACAACGAGGTTCCCGCGCAGGGGGCGATCGAGAAGATCAAGCAGGCCCTGCCCCACGAGCGTCGTTGACGAGGATCGTGGCCTCGTGTCGTACGGGGAACGCGACCGAGTTCGCGATGAAGCACCAGGCGTTCGCCTGAGCGTGCGCCGCATGCGCCGCAGCCACCATCTCCGGCTCGCTGACGGTCACGACGGGACGGAGCACGACCTCGGTGAACGCGCCGCTTCCCCGTCCGTCCTCCCGCATCGTCCCGCTCGCCTCGTCGCGATAGTCGGTGACCACCACGCCCGCGACGACGCACGCGTGCAGATAGGAGAGCAGGTGGCATTCAGAGAGCGCGGCGAGCAGGAGGTCCTCGGGGTTCCACCGCGAGGGGTCGCCGCGGAAGGGTTTGTCGGCGGAGGCCAGAAGCTCGGGCTTGCCGGGGACCACGACCGTCACATCCCTGGCGTAGTCACGGTAGCCGCTGGTGCCGGTCCCGAGATTCCCGGTCCAGACGGTCGTAAGCGCGTAGTCGTGGGTTCCGATGACCATGACGCCATCGTTTCACGCCGCTAGGCTTGCTGGCGTGCTGGAGACCCTGACCGTCAAGGACGCCGTCGAGCTCGCCGTCGTGGAGCGCAACGGATTCGTCGAATCCCGGCATGCCGGCGCCGCCGTCATGCTCTCCCCCGAGGGCGAGGTGATCGTCGCGCACGGCAACGCCCAGGCGCTGGTGCTGCCCCGTTCGAGCCTGAAACCGCTGCAGGCCGTCGCGTGCCTCACCGCTGGGTCCCCTCTCGCCGGCGAGCAGATCGGTCTGTCCACGGCCAGCCATGCCGGGACCGACCGCCACACCGAGGTCGTACGGGGGATGCTCGTCGACGGCGGTCTCACCGAAGACGATCTCGGCTGCCCGCCCGACTGGCCCACCGACTCGGCGACCCGCAACGAGCTCGTCCGCGAGAACGGCGAGCCCGCGCGCATCCGGATGAACTGCTCCGGCAAGCACGCCGCCATGCTCCGCGCCTGCGTGGCGACGGGCTGGAGCACCCACGACTACCTCTCCCCCGACCACCCGCTTCAGCTGCACATCCGCGACGTCGTCGAACGGCTGTCCGGCGAGAAGGTCGCCATGACCGCGATCGACGGCTGCGGGGCCCCGGTCCATGCGATCACCCTCATCGGCCTCGCCCGCGCGAGCCATCGGATCGGAGCCGCCTCGGAGCGCTCCCCGTTCGCGCTCCATCGCGTCGCGGGAACGCTGGTCCGCACGGTCCGGGAGCAGCCGTGGACGATCGACGGTCCCGGACGCGCCGACACGCTGGCGATCGAGAAGCTGGGAGTCTTCGCCAAGGGCGGCGCCGAGGGCGTGATGGTCATGATCGCGCCGAATGGCACGACCGTGGCGTTGAAGACTCTCGACGGCTCGCTCCGTGCGCGCACGATGGTCGCCGCGACCATGCTCGCCCGCGCCGGCGCCGTCACCGACGCTCAGGTGGCCGACCTCGCTGCCGCCCTTCCCCTCGCCGTCCACGGAGGCGGCACGGTCGTCGGGGCCATCCGCCCCGGCGCCGGAATCTGAGAGCCCCCAGAAGGGGCCGATCTCCCCTCTCCGGACCGGGAGAAGAAAGGAAGCACCATGAGGATCGCCGTCCCCGCCGAGGTGAAGAACAACGAGTTCCGTGTCGCGCTGACGCCGGCGGGCGTGCACGACCTCGTGCTCTCCGGGCATGAGGTGTTCGTGCAGTCCGGTGCCGGCGCCGGCTCGTCCATGTCGGACACCGACTATCGCGAGGCGGGCGCCACCTTGCTCGACGAGGCGGACGAGGTATGGGCGCGTGCCGAGCTCCTGCTGAAGGTCAAAGAACCGATCGCCAGCGAGTATCACCGGTTCCGCGACGACCTCGTGCTCTTCACCTATCTGCACCTGGCCGCCGACCGGTCCCTCACCGACCGTCTGACGGCGACCCGTCTGACCGCGATCGCCTACGAAACCGTGCAGCTCCCCGGCGGAGGTCTCCCGCTGCTGGCCCCGATGAGCGAGGTCGCCGGTCGGCTCGCCCCTCTCGTGGGCGCGCATACGCTCATGCGCTCCGAGGGCGGCCTCGGCCTGCTGATGTCGGGGGTGCCCGGCACGCGCCCCGCGACGGCGACCGTGATCGGCGGCGGAGTGGCCGGAGCCAACGCCGCGGTGATCGCCGCGGGCATGGGAGCCGACGTGACGGTGTTCGACACGAACATCGCTCGTCTGCGCTTTCTGGACGACCACTTCGCCGGTCGGGTCAAGACCGCCGCCTCGAACCCGCTGGACCTGCGCAAGGCCGTCGTCGCCTCGGACCTCGTGATCGGGTCCGTGCTCATCCCCGGCGCGAAGGCGCCCAAGCTCGTGACCAACGACATGGTCGCCGAGATGCGCCCGGGGAGCGTCCTCGTCGACATCGCGGTGGACCAGGGCGGATGCTTCGAGGACACTCACGCCACCACGCACGACGATCCGACCTTCCGTGTGCATGACACGGTGTTCTACTGTGTCGCGAACATGCCGGGCGCCGTCCCGAACACGTCCACCTCCGCGCTCACGAACGCGACCCTCCCGTACATCCGCGCCATCGCAGGCCGGGGTTGGAAGGATGCGCTGCGCGCCGACCAGGCACTGGCCAGCGGGCTCAACGTCGCGGCAGGCGCCGTGGTGAACGCCGGCGTCGCGTCCGCGCACGGTCTGCCGCTGGCTCCGATCGGCGACGTCCTGGGCTGACACGGTCACTGACCATGCGCTGCGAGGCCGGGGACGACGACCCGGCCTCGCAGCGCACCGTCTCGGAGCGCCCATGCCCGGCCGGCATCGATCTCGGCATACGGAGGAAGCTCGCGTATCCCAGCGAGCGTCCGCAGCTCGCGCGCCGCCTCGGCGAGCACTAGGACCTCGGCGCGCTCCCGCAGATCCTGCCACAGTGAGAACCGGCGCTGCCAGGAGTCGGGGTCTCCGACGAGGATGACCCGGCCACCGTCGCAGAGCGCCTCCGCGTCCACTCCTCGCGCCGTCGGCGGCAGCGTATCGAGGGTACGGACGCGGCTGTCGGGGAACGTCCGTTCTAGCGCCTTTGCCGTCCGCTCCGGCGCTGGCCCCACGACGACCGTGATCCTCGCCTCCGGGCGCCACAGTGATGCGCTGTCACGCATCCGGCGACCGGCCCCGCGCCCGTCGTCCGGCCGCCGGTCGTGGACCGCCACTCCCACAAGCTGTATCTCGTGCGCGCCGCTCCTTCCACGTCCCGGCGGACGCGCGGGGTCGAAGCCGTTCGCGTCGCCACCTGCCGCGAGGTGCTCGGCGCGATTCGGCAGCCGGAGCAGCACCCGGCGTGGCAGCAGGTCGGCGATGGCCGAGACCGACCCGGGACACCGGGAGGCCGTGGCGACGACCACCGTCCCTCGGGCGGGTGCGGCGCGGATCACCCGCTGCAGGAGACCCGCCCAGGCGGTCGCGTAGTCGATCGGGAATCGGCTCAGGATCACGTCGAGATCGTCGACGAGGAGGAGCTCGGGGAAGCGTCGGCGTCCTTCGGCGAGCTCCGCGACGGACGTCCATGCGCGTTCGAGGTCGCCGGGGACCTCGAGAACCGACGCGCTCTGCCCCCGAAGCGCCGCGACGACGGTGCTCTTGCCCGTCCCCGGCCCGCCCAGCACTGACACGCCCCGCTCTCGCACCGGATCGAGGAGGAGGACGGACTGACGTTGCCGCTCGGGCTCGTCGACGAGCCCGAGCACGAGCCCCGCCGCCCCCGCTCCTTCGCGACAGCCTGTGACGTCGTCGGTGTCGTTTCGGAGAGGACTCAGCTCCGCCACGGAGACCGCTGCAGGCAGCGACGGCAGCCAAGGGCTGGGCGCCCGCCTCGCCCCCTGGTGCTCCCCGGCGATGGCGCGGACGTCGCTCCGGTCGGTCCGGGCCACACGGAAGAGGACGGGTTCGTCGTCGCCCGCGCGCCGGACGAACGCGAGGCCGCGGCCCTCGTCATCGCCCGGAAGAGAGGAGGCATCTTCCGTGCCGAGCATCAGCCTGCTGTCCTGAGGCTCCGAGACCCGCAGACAGATACGCAGCGGGCAGTTCGCCGCCAGCGCCTCGCGGATCACCCCCGTCGCCCGCTGGGTGCCCAGGACCAGGTGCATCCCCAGCGCCCGGCCACGGGCGGCGAGGTCGGTGAACACCGCCCCGAGCTCCGGATGCTCGTGCAGGAAGGCCGCGAACTCGTCGACCACGATGACGAGCCGGGGAAGCACCCCGGGGGCCTCCTCGATGCTGCGAGCACCGCGTTCGGCGAGCGCGGCCTCCCTGCGGCGCAGCTCCGCCCGCAAGCTCTGAACACCACGCTCGGCCCCGGCACCATCAAGATCGGTGAGGACGGCGGCGACGTGAGGAAGCGGGCGCAGCGCCTCGAATGCCGTCCCGCCCTTGAAGTCGGCCAGCACGAACGCGACCTCGTCCGGCGGGTACGACGCCGCGATCGCGGCGACCCAGGTCGCCAGGAGCTCGCTCTTGCCTGCACCGGTGATCCCCGTGACCAAGGCATGCGGGCCATCGCGGACGAGATCGACGAAGACCGGCGTCGTTCCCGGCGCGAGGCCGATCGCGATGCGAAGGCCCGGCCCGTCCTCGCGCGTCGGTCGTTCGGCCGTGCCCGCGGCCGAACGCACCTCGGCGAGCCCAGCGGCCGCCGGAGGACCCTCCGCCCGGCGTCCCCCTTCCACCGCCGCGAGCACCGCTCGTGCCTGCGCGGCGGAGACGCCTTCGACGGCGCAGCGGATCTCTTGCGTCGCGGATCGCACGATCGCCGCCTCGGGCGCGTCGACATCGATCACCGTCTCGACCCCGACCGGCGGCCTGGCGCCCGGCGCGAGGAGGAGCAAGGCGACATGATCGCGGCCGTCCGTCGCCGGTGTTCCGATGCCGACATGCACCTGCAGGAGCGTGCCGCTCCGTCGGCGCACCTGCGGGGCCGAGTCAAGGCCGAGCTCCGCCACCCCCTCTCCGGTCAGGCGGATCGCGTCGGCGGCGAACCGCAGGCACAGCTGCAGGACGAGCGCCCTGAGCACGGCTCGCGAGACCGCTCCGGCACCGCGCACGCAGATTCCGCCGTGCAGCGAGGCGGTGACCGTCATGTCGTCGATCGTCGCCGCCCGCTCGCGAAAGGCATGCGCCCTGTCCCCCTCACCGCCGGAGAGCCGGACCGGGCTGGGCACGCTTCCGCGGCCGACGGCGAGACGAACATCCTCCCCTGTGTCCGCGGAACGCAACGGGAGTTCTGTGAGGCAGCGAAGAACGTCCGGTGCCTCACGGGCGGCCCGGCGACGCTCGGCATCGGATCGGGCGGAGAGGCGCTGCGCGACACGCTCCCATGCGTCGTCCTCCTCCGTGGCGCTTCGTCGTCGCTCCCTCCG
The DNA here is from genome assembly GCF_049800815.1 of Microbacterium sp. S308A+. Lineage (NCBI taxonomy): Bacteria > Bacillati > Actinomycetota > Actinomycetes > Micrococcales > Microbacteriaceae > Microbacterium > Microbacterium sp. S308A+. The sequence continues at coordinate 778,468 of NZ_JBNAFT010000001.1, forward strand.
GCCGTTCCGCAGGAGGTCGAGGAATGATGCGAGAAGCATGAGCGGTGAGATCGCCGCGAACCAGAGCATCATCGCGTTGCCGGTGATCTGCCACAGGAGCACGCCGGAGGCGACCGGGACCACGGCGGCGATCAGCGGGAGTGCGGCCCGGCGTGGTGCGGCGGGTGCCGAAGGCAGCAGGAGAGGCTCTGCGGATTCCATGCCGACAGTCCACCGGAACGGCGAGGGCGTCGAAGACCCGTCCCCGGGATCGGTGTACTACTCGGCCTCGGAGGCGGCTGTGGAGGAGGCGGGATGACGCGTCACATCGAGGACGATGAGCGTCACGTTGTCCCTCCCGCCGTTCTCGAGGGCGGCCTCGAGCATCGCGTCGACCGCGGTCGACGCCTCAGAGTGCTGGTTCAGGAAGTGCTGGATGCCGTAGTCGGTCAGTTCCTTCGTGAGACCGTCTGAGCAGATCACGAAACGATCGCCGTCGCGAACGGCAAACTCGCGGTAATCGGGCGGCGCGGCCTCGCTCACGCCCACCGCGCGGGTGATGACGTTGCTGTACGGGTGCCCCTCCGCCTCCTCGGGGCTCAGCCGCCCGGCGGCGATGAGCTCTTGAACCACCGAATGGTCGGTGGTGATCTGCTTCAGCGCGCCGTCGCGGAGAAGGTAGACGCGTGAGTCGCCGATGTTCAGCGACACCCATCGCGGCTCATCGGGGCCAAGCGCCAGGAACACGCCGGTGAGCGTGGTTCCGGTGCCCTCGTCGGTGGTCTCGGGGTGTTCGGCGATGTCCTCCACCGCCGATGCCAGCGCCTGCTCGATCGCCGGTGACGTGATCTCGCCGGCCTCGACGCTCTCCTGCAGACGGGCGATCGTCCGTTGGCTGGCGATCTCGCCTCCGGCGTGCCCGCCCATGCCGTCGGCGACGACGAAGAGGGGATACTCCGCCAGGAAGGCGTCCTGATTGTTCTCCCGCCGCCTGCCGCGGTCCGTCGCGCCCGCCCACCGGAGTCCGATGACGTCCCCGGACGCGAGAACGACCTCCCGCGTGTACGGCGTCGACGTCTGGGTCACTGAAACCATCCCCCTCCTCGGACGATCATCGTGACCGTCGGAGTCTCACTCATCGTAGTCGAAGGCCGTCGGGACGCTCATGCGCCCGGGTCGGCGGGCAAGGGGAAGAGCGAGTCGATCGCCGCGAGGTCCTCTGCCGTCGGCGTCCACGCCGCGCCGGCCCGGGCGTTCGCCTCGATCTGCTCCGGGGTGGTCGCCCCCGCTATCACCGAGGCGACCGTCGGACGGGCGAGGAGCCAACCGAAGGTGGCCTCCAGCATGGTGATGCCCCGCTCCGCGCAGAAGTCACGATAGGAGTCGAGCGCGTCCCACGGGGCGTTCTCCCAGAGGTGCGCCCTGGTGGACATGATCCGGCTCCCCGCGGGACCACCCTCCCTCGTGAACTTGCCGGTGAGGAGTCCGTTGTGCAGCGGGAAGTAGGGGAAGAACCCCAAACCGAACCGCTCGGAGGCCGGGAGCACCTCCCGTTCAGCTGCCCGCGCGAGAAGAGAGTAGTGGTTCTGCGCGGACACGAAACGGGAGCCGCCGCGGGCCCTGGCCGTGAGCTCCGCCTCGGCGATCTGCCATCCGGTGAGGTTCGAGTGCCCGTAGTAGCGGATCTTCCCCTCCCGGACGAGGTCGTCGAGCGCGTCGATCGTCTCGGCGATCGGCGTGTCCGGGTCGGGGAAATGGAGCTGGTAGAGGTCTATCCAGTCTGTGCGCAGACGGCGCAGCGACTCCTCGACGGCGCGACGGACGTAGCGGCGCGACCCCATCCCTCCCGGGAAGTCATATCCCATGTCGTAGTGACCGTGGCCGAACTTCGTGGCCAGGACCACGCGGTCCCTGCGCCCTTCGAGGGCCTCGCCCATCAGCGTCTCGCTGAGACCGGGGTCCTTGCCGTAGATGTCCGCGGTGTCCAGGAACGTGATCCCGTTGTCGATCGCCGCGTCCAGGACGAGCCTCGTCCCCTGCCGCGTCTCGGTCACGGTCCCGGCCCGCCCGAAGTTGTTGCACCCCAGGCCCACGGCGGAGACGAGGAGTCCAGAGGAGCCGACACGACGTTCGGAGATCACCATTCCTCCACGCTATCAACTCGTCGACCGTCGTGACGCCTCCACCGGAAAGGCGGAAGGGGCGGGGATCGTGTGATCCTCGCCCCTTCCGGTCGACCGCGACTCAGGCGGGCGGCGTGTTCGGGTCGGAAGGCTTGTCCTGCTCGGCCTCGCTCTCGGGAGCAGGGACGGCAGGAGATGCCGTCTCCGGTGCCGACGGAGCGGGCGGCGCGGCCGGAGGGGCGGCAGGCGGTGCCGGAGGCACCACCGGTGCGCTGGCCGGGGCGGCAGGAGGCGTCGGCGGAGCGACCGGAGCCTGGTAGCCAGGCTGCGCCGGAGCGGCAGGAGCTTGATAACCGGGCTGCCCGGGAGCCTGGTAGCCCTGCGGCGGCGCATAGCCCTGCGGAGCGCCGTATCCCTGCGGAGCGCCGTAGGCACCGGGAGTCGGTGCCGCAGCGGACGGCTGGACCGGGATGCCCTCCCACTGGGTGCGGTCGCCGAAGAAGCTGTTCCCGCCCCACGGGGCCGGAGCGATGTTCGGGTTCCACCGCGAGCGGTCGAAGGCGTTGATGCCCAGCCAGACGATGCTCAGGAAGAAGTACAGGACGACCCAGACGGCGTCCTTCTGCAGTTTCAGCCCGATGCGCCAGGCGGCCAAGACCATGACGACCGTGCCGCCGAGCCCGAGAAGACCGGCGAAGAGGTTGAGGATCGGAATCCAGGAGAGCACGATCGCACCGCCCCAGGCGATGAGCGGCAGCCACGGCGACAGATCGCCGAGCTTGGCGAAGATCATCGTGTTGTACACGGGGATCCACGCCCGCCACTTGCCCTGGACACCTGCTTTCTCGAAGACCTTCATCATGAAGATCGACGAGATGACGTACCAGACGAGAGCGAAGAAGACGGCGAAAAGGGCAAGGCCCCCGACGATGGCCCACGCCGCGCCGTAGTAGTAGTAGTCGTCCATGGATCCCTCCGGGTGGAAGTCACGATGCCCGTCGCATCGCGACATAAACAATAGCGTGCTATGGCGTCGAATGCCGTATGCCTGCGTGAACGGTCGTTTCTCTGCCCGCGTGTGTCAGGAACGGCGCGCGGCGACCTGCGCCGTCACGAGCTCGATCACCCGCGGATCGGAGGTCTCGCGCACCTCCAGTCCCTCGCCCCGTGCCCAGGCGAGGAACCCTCGCCTCGTCGCCGCACGCGGACGGCTCTCGGCCAGAGCACGGACCAGCAGGCCCTTCGCATGCTTGTTGAAGTGGTTGAGCGCCCTGCCCGACTCGGCGACGACCCTGACATACGCGGCGGGGACCCCGTCGGGCACGGGGCCGAGCGCCACATAGGCCTCGGAGCGGAGGTCGAGCACGAACCGGGGCGCCGCCGCGGCGATGGCCTCGCTGACCGCGGCAGCCCAGTGCCGGCGGAGCGGCGGGAGCCCGGGAAGCGAGGCCCCGGCCCCGAGGCGGTAGGCGGGGATGGGATCGAGCGCACCGACGGGACCGAAAGGCGCACTGTGGATCCACACGTGCGCGCCGAGCCACCGGCGCCCCGCCGGCGGAAGGGAAGAGGCGTCGAGAGCGTCGAAAAGCACGCCGGTGTACCGGTCCACCGCGGGCATGGTCGGCGCAGTGCGGAGCACCGCGTTGTCGCCGATCCCGCCGCGCTGACGTTCGCTGAGCGCGAGGACGCGAGCCGCCCGCTCCTCGTCCGCGGACAGGGCGATCAGCGCGTCCACCGCCGCCTCGCGCTGCGGCGTGAGCTCCGGCAGCGCCCACGACGCCATCGCCGCCGGCGCACCGACGCCTCCCGGTCGTTTGGTCTCGGAAGGGGGAAGGAGGATTCTCATGCGCTCCTGCTGCTCCATGTCATGCTGCGCCTGCTGTGCGGCCGGGCAGACGACGAGAGGGAGACCCCGAAGGGACTCCCTCTCGTCGTGGCTCTGCCTCTGGCCGTGTTTCGGTTCTCAGGCGATGAGCGCGGCGTTGCCCGCGACGATCGTCAGGACGTTGCCCTCCATGGAGAGGAAGCCGTCCTGCGCGTTCGCGAGCACCTTGGACCCGTCGCCCTGAGTGATCCGCACCTGGCCCTCGGCGAGGATCGCCAGCACCGGCTCGTGCCCGGGCATGATGCCGATCTCGCCCTCGACGGTCTTGGCGACCACCAGGCTCGCCTCACCCGTCCAGACCTCCGCATCGGCGGAGACGAGGCTGACGTGCAGAGTTGCCATGATCAGGCGTTCTCCTTCTGGATCTGCGCCCACTTCTCCTCGACGTCCGAGATCGGGCCGACGTTGAAGAAGGCCTGCTCGGCGACGTGGTCGAAGTCGCCGCGGCAGATCGCGTCGAACGATTCGATCGTGTCCTTCAGCGGCACCGTCGACCCCTCGACACCGGTGAACTTCTTCGCCATGTAGGTGTTCTGCGAGAGGAACTGCTGAATGCGGCGGGCGCGGGAGACGACGATCTTGTCCTCTTCCGAGAGCTCGTCGACACCGAGGATCGCGATGATCTCCTGCAGTTCCTTGTTCTTCTGCAGGATCTGCTTGACCGTCGTGGCCACCCGGTAGTGGTCCTCGCCCAGGTAGCGCGGGTCCATGATCCGCGAGGTCGAGGTCAACGGGTCGATCGCGGGGTACAGGCCCTTCGAGGCGATCTCACGCGAGAGCTCGGTGGTCGCGTCGAGGTGCGCGAAGGTGGTCGCCGGCGCCGGGTCGGTGTAGTCGTCGGCGGGGACGTAGATCGCCTGCAGCGACGTGATCGAGTGACCGCGAGTCGAGGTGATGCGCTCCTGGAGGAGCCCCATCTCGTCGGCGAGGTTCGGCTGATAGCCCACCGCAGAGGGCATACGTCCGAGGAGGGTCGAGACCTCGGAACCGGCCTGCGTGAAGCGGAAGATGTTGTCGATGAAGAGCAGCACGTCCTGCTTCTGCACGTCACGGAAGTACTCCGCCATCGTCAGAGCCGACAGCGCGACGCGCAGACGGGTCCCCGGCGGCTCGTCCATCTGTCCGAAGACGAGGGCCGTCTTGTCGAAGACGCCCGCCTCCTCCATCTCGCCGATGAGGTCGTTGCCCTCACGGGTGCGCTCGCCGACACCGGCGAACACCGACACACCGCCGTGATCCTGCGCCACACGCTGGATCATCTCCTGGATGAGGACGGTCTTGCCCACACCCGCACCGCCGAAGAGGCCGATCTTCCCCCCCTGCACGTACGGGGTGAGAAGGTCGATCGACTTGATGCCGGTCTCGAACATGGTGGTCTTGGACTCGAGCTGGTCGAAGTTCGGTGCCTTGCGGTGGATCGGCCAACGCTCGGTGACCTCGATCTGCTCGCCCGGCTCGCCGTTGAGGACCTCGCCGATGACGTTGAAGACCTTGCCCTTGGTGACGTCACCGACGGGCACGGAGATCGGCGCACCGGTGTCGCGCACCTCCTGGCCGCGAACGATGCCATCGGTCGGCTTCAGCGCGATCGCACGGACGAGGTCGTCGCCGAGGTGCTGGGCGACCTCGAGCGTGATCTCGGTCGACTCGTCACCGATCGTGATCGTCGTCTTGAGGGCGTTGTAGATGTCGGGGATCGAGTCGTGCGGGAACTCGATGTCGACGACCGGTCCGTTGACGCGCGCGACGCGCCCGACGACCGCGGTCGCGGCGTTGTCAGCCGTGGCGGTGGTGGTCATATCTTCGTCTCTCTCTTAGAGGCTTACTTGCTCGTCGCCAGCGCGTCGGCGCCGCCGACGATCTCGGCGATCTGCTGCGTGATCTCGGCCTGGCGCGCGTTGTTGCGGAGGCGGGTGTAGTCGGTGATGAGCTTGTCGGCGTTGTCGCTGGCCGACTTCATCGCCTTCTGTGTCGCGGCCTGCTTCGCGGCCGAGGACTGCAGGAGGGCGTTGAAGACCCGACTCTGGATGTACACCGGCAGGATGGCGTCGAGCACCGTCTCGGCATCCGGCTCGAACTCGTACAGCGGGTAGACCGCAGTGCCGGCGTCGGACTCGTCGGCCTCCGCGATCTCCAGCGGAAGCAGACGCACGGTCTCGGGCGACTGCGTCATCATGCTGACGAACCGGTTGTAGACGAGGTGGATCTCGTCCACGCCCCCGGCGTCGCCGCCGCGGCCGAAGGCCTCGAGCAGCGTCGCCGAGATCTCCTCGGCCGTGTGGAACGACGGTGTGTCCGTGTCGCCGGTCCACTCCGCTGCCGCCTCGATCCGACGGAACTGGAAGTAGCCGACGGCACGACGGCCGATGAGGTAGAACACCGGCTCCTTGCCCTGCTCCCGCAGGAGCTCCGCCAGCTCGAGCCCCTCGCGGAGGATCTGCGAGTTGAAGGCACCGGCGAGACCGCGGTCGGCCGCGAAGATCACGACCGCGGAACGGCGGATCGTCTCGGGCTCGCGGGTGAGCGGATGATCCACGTTGGAGTGCGTTGCGACGGCCGAGACAGCCCTCGTCACCGCGCGCGCGAACGGCGAGGACGCCTTCACGCGTGCCATGGCCTTCTGGATGCGCGAAGCCGCGATGAGCTCCATCGCCTTCGTGATCTTCTTGGTCGTCTGAGCAGAGGAGATCTTCTGCTTGTAGACCCGGAGTTGTGCGCCCATATCTCAGACTCCTCCGCGACTATGCGCGACGGCCCTTGACGATCTTCTCCTGGTTCACGTCGTCGACGTCTGCCGCCGCGTGCTCCTCGTGACCGGGAGCGCCGATGCCATGGCTCTTGCCGCCCTGGAACTCCAGGACGAAGGCGTCGGTGGCCTTCTCCAGCTCGGCGACCGTGTCGTCGTCGAGGACGTTGGTCTCACGCAGGGTGTCCAGGACCTTGGTGTTTCGACGCAGGTAGTCGATGAGCTCGCGCTCGAAGCGGAGCACGTCCTCGACCTCGATCGTGTCGAACTTGCCGTTCGTGCCGGCCCAGATAGAGACGACCTGGTCCTCGACCGGGTACGGCGAGTACTGCGGCTGCTTGAGCAGCTCGGTCAGGCGCGCGCCTCGGGCGAGCTGCCGACGCGAGGCGGCATCGAGGTCGGACGCGAACATCGCGAAGGCCTCGAGCGAACGGTACTGCGCCAGCTCCAGCTTCAGTGTGCCGGACACTTTCTTGATCGACTTCACCTGGGCGTCGCCGCCGACACGCGAGACCGAGATGCCCACGTCGACCGCCGGACGCTGGTTGGCGTTGAAGAGGTCGGACTGGAGGAAGATCTGTCCGTCGGTGATCGAGATCACGTTGGTCGGGATGTAGGCAGAGACGTCGTTCGCCTTGGTCTCGATGATCGGCAGGCCGGTCATCGATCCGGCGCCGAGGTCGTCGGACAGCTTCGCGCAACGCTCGAGCAGACGCGAGTGCAGGTAGAAGACGTCGCCAGGGTAGGCCTCGCGCCCGGGCGGGCGGCGAAGGAGCAGAGACACGGCACGATAAGCCTCGGCCTGCTTCGACAGGTCGTCGAAGATGATGAGGACGTGCTTGCCGCCGTACATCCAGTGCTGGCCGATCGCCGAGCCCGTGTACGGAGCGAGGTACTTGAAGCCGGCCGGGTCAGAGGCAGGAGCCGCGACGATCGTCGTGTACTCCATCGCGCCGGCCTCTTCGAGCGCGCCCTTCACCGAGGCGATCGTGGAGCCCTTCTGGCCGATCGCGACGTAGATGCAACGGACCTGCTTGTTGACGTCGCCCGACTCCCAGTTGGCCTTCTGGTTGATGATCGTGTCGATCGCGATCGCCGTCTTGCCAGTCTGACGGTCGCCGATGATGAGCTGACGCTGGCCGCGTCCGACGGGGATCATGGCGTCGATCGCCTTGATCCCGGTCTGCATCGGCTCATGCACGCTCTTGCGCTGCATGACGCCGGGCGCCTGCAGCTCGAGCTCGCGCACGCCCTCGGTCGCGATCTCGCCGAGGCCGTCGATCGGGGCGCCGAGCGGGTCGACCACACGGCCGAGGTAGCCGTCGCCGACCGGGACCGAGAGCACCTCGCCGGTACGGGTGACCTCCTGGCCCGCCTCGATGCCGGCGAAGTCGCCGAGGACGACGACGCCGATCTCGTGCTCGTCCAGGTTCAGCGCGAGACCCTTGGTGCCGTCGGCGAAGGTCACGAGCTCGTTCGCCATGACGCCGGGCAGTCCCTCGACGTGAGCGATGCCGTCGGCCGCGTCGATGACCGTGCCGACCTCGGTCGCCGCAGCCCCTGTGGGCTCGTACGCGGCGGCGAAGTCCTTCAGCGCGTCACGGATGACGTCGGGGCTGATCGAAAGTTCTGCCATTGTCTTCCCTTTGTATCTGGGTGCGCGGTTCCCCGCGCGAAGTCCTTGTGTCAACCCGCGAGCTTGTGCCGGAGATCGGCGAGTCGGGCGGAGAGGCTGCCGTCGATGACGTCGTCCGCGACCTGCACGCGCAGACCGCCCACGACCGTGGGGTCGATGACCTCGTTGAGCGCGACGGGGCGACCGTAGCGCTGGGCGAGGACGTCGCTGAGACGACCGCGCTGCGGCGCGCTGAGCGGTGCGACGGCGTGAACCGTCGCGACGATCCGATCGCGCTGCGCGGAGACGATCCGCATCGCCCGACTGAGGAGCTGGCGCACCCGACGCTCCCGCGGCTGGCGCACCAGCGAGGAGACGATCAACGTCGTCGCGGCGCTGACGCCACCGCCGAGGAGCTTCTCGACGAGCGCGCCCTTAGCCGCTCCGTCCCCGAGCCTGCTGCCCAGGGCCAGCTCGAGCTCCGGGTTCCCCGCGACCAGACGCGAGACCGAGAACAGCTCTCCCTCGATGTCCGTCTCGGGCGCGGCGATCGCTGCGGCACGGATCGCGAGCTCCTCGATGCCGTCGACGAGGTCGGCGGCACCGGACCAACGCTCGGACACCGCGGCGCGGAGCACGTTCTGCACCGGGGCCGTGGCCCCGTCGAAGACACGGCCCACGACGGCCGCACGGGCCTCCGTGGGAGCCGAGGGGTCGGCCAGCGCGCCGCTCAGCGCGGAGGAATCACCCACCAGGCGGGCGGCGGAGAACAGCTCGCTCGCGCTGCCGAGGGTGAGACCCTGCGTCGCCGCCAGCGCCTGGCTCGACGCCGCGAGTGCCTGAGTGGTCGCGCTGCCCATTACTTCGCCGCCTCGGAGGCCTCGAGGTCCGCGAGGAAGCGGTCCACGACGGCCGTCGCACGAGCGTCGTCGCTGAGAGTCTCCCCGACCACGCCGCCGGCGAGGTCAAGGGCGAGCGTGCCCACCTCACCGCGCAGCGAGACGAAGGCCGCCTGACGCTCCGCCTCGATCTGCGCGCTCGCGGCCGTGGTGATGCGGGTGGCCTCGGCCGTCGCGGTCTCCTTGGCCTCGGCGACGATCTTCTTGCCGTCCTCACGGGCGGCCTCGCGGATCTCACCGGCCTCGGCGCGAGCCTCGGCCAGCTGGCGGGTGTACTCCTCCAGGGCTGCCTCGGCCTGCTTCTGGGCCTCGTCCGCCTTGGCGATGTTGCCCTCGATGGCGGCCGAACGCTCGTCGAGCATCTTCGTCAGGCGCGGAAGGGCGACCTTCCACACCACGACGAGGATGACCAGGAACCACAGCCCCGACCAGATGATGTCGTACCACGCGGGGATGAGCGGGTTCTTCGGCTCGCTCTCTGCCGCGAGGTTCGTGACAAGAGCGTTCAGCATCCTGTCTCCTTCAGAGGTCGGTACGGATTACGAGAAGGGGATGAATCCGACGGCGATGCCGACGAACGCAAGCGCCTCGGTGAAGGCGATACCGATCCACATGAGGACCTGCAGTCGGCCGGCCAGCTCGGGCTGACGGGCGACGCCCTCGATGGTCTTGCCGACCACGATGCCCACACCGATGGCGGGGCCGATGGCGGCGAGGCCGTAGCCGATCGTGGCGATGTGGCCGTTGATGTCAGCGAGAACCGTAGTAGCGTCCACGGATTTGTTTCCTTTCGGTTGTGGGCGGCGGCCAGTCGTCCGCGCCCGCGTTGTGCTTTAGTGCTCTTCTGCGACCGCGAGCTGGATGTAGACCGCGGTGAGGATCGTGAAGACGTAGGCCTGCAGGACAGCGACCAGGATCTCGAAGACCGTGAAGGCGCCGCCGAAGGCGAGGGTGGGGACGCCGAGAGCGGCCCAGCCGCCTCCGGCCGTGAAGAAGAAGAACTGGGTCGCCGCGAAGCAGAGCACCAGCAGCATGTGCCCGACCACCATGTTCATCAGCAGTCGGAGCATCAGCGTGACCGGACGCAGGATGAAGGTCGAGACGAGCTCGATGACTGCGACGATCGGCAGCGCGAACCCGGGGACGCCCTGCGGCATCAGGGCGTTCTTGAAGAAACGGAACCCATGGCGGCGGATGCCGGCGTAGATGAAGGTGACGTAGCTGACGACGGCCAGCAGGAGCGGAACGGCCGCGATGCTCGTGCCCGCGATGTTCAGGAACGGGATGATGCCCGTGATGTTCATGAACAGGACCATGAAGAAGATGGCCGTGAGGATCGGCAGGAACCGGTCGCCGTCCTTGCGGCCGAGCAGGTCGTGCGCGATGCCGTTGCGGACGAAGCCGAGGCCCATCTCGACGAGGCTCTGGAAGCGACCGGGGACCACACGCATGCGGCGCGTACCGAGCCAGAGGATGAGCACGACCGCGACGACCGAGAGGAACTGCACCAGGTGGATGCGGTGGACCGGGACGCCGAAGACGTCGAACAGGATCTCCGGGAAGAACTCGTCCATCGACGGACCGTGGAACTCGCCCCCGTCGGCGGCCATACGGGTGGTCAGGGTCGCAGCAAGATTAAACAGCGCGGGCTCCAGCTTCGGGGCACCGGTCAAACCGGGGCGACGACGGTCGGTGTGCTTCTCGGCGCAACGCTCGCAGTCCGCGAGCGGGCTCGGGATTCAGCCTATCAGACCCGAGAGTTTCCTGAATCCGCGTCGCCCTCCCCGTCCCTGAGAGCGGACGCGGCCCCGGGCGCCCGGTCCTCGGGGACCTCGGTGGGCAGCGAGGTGTCACTGACGGCGGGCAGGCGCATCCGGGTGAGGACGATCACATCCACCACGAGAGACATCACGACGCCCGCGATCATCGACAGGAAGAACACCATCGGCGAGACCCAGGGCATGCCCCGGATCACGAGCATGAGGACCACGAACAGTCCGAGCTTGAGAAGCCACCCGCCCAGCACGATCGCGAAGAAGAGCTGAACGTAGAGGGGCTCGCCGTACCACCGATTGGCGATGAGGATGCTGATCGCGGTGATCGCGAGGAACAGCACGGCCAGGAGCACGCCCGCAAGGCCGCTCCAGACGCCGTCCGCGCCGGCGACGAGGCCCCCGATCGTCGCCGCGATCGCCGCGAGGACGACGGCGGCGATCGCGGACCAGATCAGCGTGCGGCGAAGGATCGGGGTGCTGGAGACGGGACTCGGGCTCATCGGGGATCCTCGGGGTCGGAGACGGCAGGGGCGGGAACCGGGGGGACGATCGCGGTCACGCGGCGCGACGGGCGGCCGCGTGTGGGCAGGAAGGTGACGACGAGGCAGGCGGCGACGCCGACGACGCCGAACAGCACGCCGAACAGATAGTCGCCGTACCAGCCTTCCCTCGTGCCGATGTACATGAGCAGGACCGACAGCGAGATGATCGCCGTCCAGGCGTAGAAGATGAGGACCGCGTCCCGGTCGCGATGCCCGAGGTCCAGCATGCGGTGGTGCAGATGCTTGCGGTCCGGAGAGAACGGCGACTTGCCCGCTCTCATCCGCCGGAGCACGGCCAGCCCGAAGTCCAGGAGCGGCAGCAGCACCACGACGACGGGCAGGAGGATGGGGATGAAAGCGCCGAGGAGCTGAGACCTGCCGAACCGGTCCGGGGTCAGCATCTCAGGGTTCAGCTCACCGGTGAAGGCGATCGCCGACGTCGCCATGAGGAGACCGAGCACGAGTGCGCCGGAGTCCCCCATGAAGAGCTTGGCCGGACTCCAGTTCAGCGGCAGGAAGCCGATGCAGGCCCCGATGAGGACTGCGGCGAGGAAGGAGGCGAGGTTGAAGTAGGACGACTGACCGGTGTCGCGGGCGACGATGTAGGAGTAGGCGAAGAAGACGCCGTTCGCGATCAGGCACACGCCGGCGACGAGCCCGTCGAGGCCGTCGATGAAGTTCACCGCGTTCATCACGACGACAATGGCCACCATGGTGATCGCGATGCTCACCCAGTTCGAGCCGACGAACAGCTCGCCGATGGGCAGGGACAGGATCTGCAGGCCGCCCACGACCGTGATGACACCGGCGGCGAGGAACTGCGCGCCGAGCTTGATCATCCAGTCCAGGTCCCAGAGATCGTCGATCACCCCGATGACGGCGATGAGCAGCGCCGCCCCCAGCACCGCCCACATGGTCTGCGGCTGTGACCAGATGATCCCGAAGAACGGGTTGGCCGAGGACACGCCGATCGCAGTCGCGATGCCCAGGAAGATCGCCACGCCGCCCAGCCGAGGAGTGGGGGTCTTGTGGACGTCGCGCTCGCGGATGCCGGGATAGATCTTGAAGCGCAGGCTCAGCTGCCACACGACCCACGTCAGCGCGAGCGTGATCGCCGCTGTCAGGATGACGGTGAAGAGATACTGCTTCACGCGGGCCCTTCTGGCTCGTCGGGCGTCGCCGACGGCTCAGGGGTCGCGGGGGAAGACGCGGACGTCCCCGACATCTCAGGTGCCTCGGCGTCCGTGGGCTGCTCTGAGGCGGCCTGCAGGTCCGCGGGCACGGCGGCGCCGGGGGTCGCGGGCTCCTCGAGGAGGTCCCCGAGGACTCGCCGCAGCTCGTCGCGGGAGACCGCTCCGTCGCGGAGAACGCGCACCTTCGCGTCCTCTCCGCCTGGCCGTACGAGGGAGGTGGCGTCCACGATCGTCGAGGCGACCCCCGTGGCGCTCGGTCCGTTGTCGAGGTAGACCGCGACGCTGTCGCCGAGCATCCGCTCCGCGGCGCCGACCTCGACGGCCGCGTCCTGGCCGGTGAGGTTCGCGCTGGAGACCGCCAGCGGCCCCGTCTCCTCCAGCAGTTCCAGGGCCACGCGCATCTCGGGCATGCGCACGGCGACCGTCCCGTGCGTGTCGCCGAGGTCCCACACGAGCGAAGGCTGCGCCGGGAGGACGATCGTGAGGCCGCCGGGCCAGAACTCGTCCACCAGACGCTGCACCGGCTCTGGCACCGACTCCACGAGGGCGCTCAGGGTCGCGGCGTTGCCGATGAGGACCGGAGGCGGCTGGTTCCTCCCCCGCCCCTTGGCGTCCAGGAGCCGCTGTACCGCGGCAGGGTCGAAGGCGTCGGCACCGACGCCGTAGACGGTGTCGGTGGGAAGCACGATGAGCTCGCCGCGGCCGATGGCCTGACGCGCGTGACGCATTCCGGTGAGGAGCTGATCCGCATCGCGGCAGTCGAAGACGGAGGACATGACCCCTCATTCTACGCGGGCGCTCCCGTCGATCCGGTCACCGCTCAGGGACGCACCGCCGTGGTGGCTCGATCCCTCTGGGTCAGGTCGGGGTGGGTCGCCGTGGCGATCCACCCGTCAGCGTCGAGAAGAGCACGGATCTGCGGTCCCTGGAGCTCGCCATGCTCGAGGACGAGGACTCCGCCCTGGCGCAGGAGCGCGAGGCCGCGGCGGCTGACGACCCGGACGACGTCGAGGCCGTCCGCTCCCCCGTACAGCGCGAGAGCGGGATCGAAGAGCCGGACCTCGGGGTCACGGGGAACCGCGTCGTCCGGCACATAGGGCGGATTGGAGATGACGACGTCCGCGCTCCCCTCGAGCTGCGGAAAGGCCGATCCCAGGTCGACGAGCTCGAGGGTGAGGTTCGCCGCCCCCGAGGTGTTGCGGGCGGCCCAGGCGTACGCCTCAGGCGAGATCTCCGCGGCGAACACTCGGGCATGGGGCACCTCGGTGGCCATCGCGAGCGCGATCGCTCCGCTGCCCGTGCCCAGGTCGATGCCGATGGGCTCCGACGACACGGCAGCGGTCAGCGCGTCGATCGCGAACTGGACGACGACCTCGGTCTCGGGGCGGGGCACGAAGACGCCGGGGCCGACCGCGAGCTCGAGGTGACGGAACGGCGCACGCCCCGTGAGGTGCTGCAGCGGCTCGCGCCCGGCCCGGCGTGCGACGAGCGCCGCGATCGCCCCTGCGTCCGCGTCCGCGAGATCGTCCCCGCGCACCGCAGCCGCCTGAACCTCTCCCCTGCCGACGCCCAGCACATGGGCGACGAGCAGCTCGGCGTCGACGACCGGGGCGGGGACGCCGGCGCCGGCGAGGATCAGCGCGGAGTCGCGGAGGAGGACGTCGATCGGCTGGGGCACAGAGACCAAGCCTAACGACGTGACCGGGCGCGGCGAGGCACGCCGAGGCCAGCGAGGCGGCCGTCCCGCCGGGCCGCGCTTTCGTCATATTCGGTCCTTTCCCGATGCGCTCGCCTAGGCTGGCAGCCGCGGGCCGGCTCGACCGACGAGCCCGCGCATCCGGTGACGCACCAGGGAAGGGCAGCCATGGCCGGTATTCACTCCGACATCACGACCGCTTTCGGGAACACGCCGCTGGTGCGGCTGAACCGGGTGACCGAGGGCCTCGACGCCACCGTCCTCGTCAAGCTCGAGTCCTACAACCCGGCCTCGAGCGTGAAGGACCGGATCGGCATCGCGATGATCAACGCGGCCGAGCGCTCAGGGGCGCTCGCGCCCGGCGGGACCATCGTCGAGTCGACCAGCGGCAACACCGGCATCGCCCTGGCCATGGTCGGCGCGGCGCGTGGGTACCGGGTGATCCTCACCATGCCGGCCTCGATGTCGAAGGAGCGCCGCGTGCTCCTCAAGGCGTTCGGCGCCGAGCTCGTCCTCACCGATCCGACCAAGGGCATGTCCGGCGCGATCGAGGTCACGAGGCAGATCGTCGACGAGACTCCGGGCGCCGTCTGGGTGCGCCAGTTCGAGAACGCGGCCAACCCCCAGGTCCACCGGGAGACCACGGCGCAGGAGATCCTGCGCGACACCGACGGGAACGTCGACGTCTTCGTCGCCGGTGTGGGCACCGGCGGCACCGTGACCGGGACAGGACAGGCTCTCAAGGCGGCCAAGCCCGGCGTGCGGGTGATCGCCGTCGAGCCGAAGGACTCCCCCGTGCTCTCCGAAGGACACCCCGGACCGCACAAGATCCAGGGCATCGGCCCGAACTTCGTGCCGGAGATCCTCGACCGTGAGGTGCTGGACGAGGTGATCACCGCGGAGTTCGAGGAGTCGATCCGCGTCGCCCGCGAGCTCGCCGCGAAGGAGGGCCTGCTCGTCGGAATCTCCACCGGCGCCGCCGTCTCCGCCGCGCTGAAGGTCGCCGCACGCCCCGAGAACGCGGGGAAGACGATCGTCGTCATCGCCCCGGACACCGGGGAGCGCTACATCTCCACCGCCCTGTTCGAGGACCTCCGCGAGGAGTGAACGGCGTGGGCTGGATGACGCGCCTGCGCGAGGACGTGGCGGCAGCGCGTCTGCGCGACCCTGCGGCACGGAGCGCGTTCGAGGTGGTCCTCCTCTATCCCGGGCTGCACGCGATCTGGGCGCATCGGCTGAACCATGCGCTGTGGCGACGTGGGATCCGCTTCCCCGCACGGATGGGCTCCCAGGTCACGCGCTGGCTCACCGGGATCGAGATCCATCCCGGCGCGACGATCGGTCGCCGCTTCTTCATCGACCACGGCATGGGGGTCGTCATCGGCGAGACGGCCGAGGTGGGTGACGACGTGATGCTCTACCACGGCGTCACGCTGGGCGGTCGCCAGCGTGAGGGCGGAAAACGCCACCCCACGCTCGGCGACGGCGTGCTCGTCGGCGCAGGGGCAAAGATCCTCGGCCCCGTCGTGATCGGTGCGCGGACGGCGATCGGCGCGAACGCCGTCGTCACCAGGGACGCGCCGGAGGACGCGGTCCTCACCGGCGTCCCCGCCCGGGTGCGGGCGCGCCGCCCTGACGACGACATCACCCGGCTGCTCTCCGCGCCGGAGTACTCGATCTAGCCGGAGGAAACCCGAGCACGAACACGTGGATCGCGCCCGCCCTGCCCCCCGACGGGGCGAGCGCGATCCCGTGGTTTCCGACGCCCGCGCGTCTCCGACAGCGGGCGCCGGAGTCTATGAGGCGACGAAGAACGGGATCGCTCCGGTTAGGATCCCGACGCCGAGCATCACGAGCGAGACGATCGCCGCCCGCCACAGCACCTTCTTGTGGTGGTCGCCCAGGTTCACGCCCGCGAGCGAGACGAGCAGCAGGATCGCCGGCACCAGCGGGCTCTGGAGGTGGACCGGCTGGCCGGTGACGGACGCGCGTGCCATCTCGACCGGGTCGATGCCGAAGTGCGCTGCGCTCTGCGCGAGCACGGGCAGGATGCCGAAATAGAACGCGTCGTTCGACATGAAGAACGTGAACGGGATCGAGAGCACGCCGGTGATCGGCGCGAGGAACGGGCCGAGGGCCGGCGGCAGCACGTTCGTGATCCAGTTCGCCATCGCGTCCACCATCCCGGTGCCGGTGAGAACGCCGACGAGCACGCCCGCGGCGATGACCATCGACACCACGCCGACGATGCTCGGAGCATGGGCGACGATCTCAGACGCCTGATCCTTGAGTCTGCCGAAGTTCACGAGCAGCGCGATCGCCGAGCCCACCATGAACACGTAGGGCAGCGGGAGAACATCGAGCACCAGCAGGACCATGACCGCGACCGTCAGCACGAGATTGAACCAGATCAGCCGGGGGCGCAGGGTCGCACGGGCCGGGTCGAGCATCGTGTCGGCCATCGCGGTGTCGGTCGGGTCGACGCCGGCCGCGGCAACGGCGCCCCGGCCTCCGGCCACGGTCACGACGTTGCCGGTGTGCAGAGAGGCGCGGGCTCCTGGCTTGGCGTCGGCGCCGCGGAAGATCCGCGGGCCCCCGGCGAGCACGCCGCCCTCGGCGGTGCCGTCGAGACGGCTCTCGTCGATCCGTCCGAGGCGGTTGCGCTCCTGGACGCCCAGCAGCCAGGCGAAGCCGAGCGCGAGGACGAGGCCGACGCCGAGGGCCGGGAGCATCGGGACGAACACGTCGGTGGGCTGGAGGCCGAGCGCCGTCGCGGCGCGGACGGTCGGACCGCCCCAGGGCACGATGTTGAGCGTGCCGTTCATGAGCCCGGCGACACAGGTGAGGACCACGGGGCTCATGCCGAGACGCAGGTAGATCGGCAGCATCGCCGAGGTGGTGATGATGAAGGTGGTGGACCCGTCGCCGTCGAGCGAGACGGCGCCGGCGAGGATCGCCGTGCCGAGGACGACCTTGGCCGGGTCGTCACCCAGCAGGCGCGTGATCAGGCGGATCAGCGGATCGAAGAGGCCGACGTCGATCATGATCCCGAAGAACATGATCGCGAACATCAGCAGCGCCGCGGTCGGTGCCATCTTGGCGATCGAGTCGAGGATCATGTCGCCGAGCCCGAGCCCGGCGCCGGCGAAGAGGCCGAAGGCGGTAGGTACGAGGATGAGGGCGACCATCGGAGTGAGCCGCTTGGTCATGATGAGCGTCATGAAGACGAGCACCATCGTGAAGCCGAGGACGACGAGGACCCACTCCGGCGGCACGAAGGCCACGTCGTAGGAGGGCTTCTCGGCCGACGCGACGAGCAGACCGGTGAGCGCGGTGGACATGCGGGGACTCCTTCGTCGTTGCCCGTCGTCGTCGACGGGTGCTGCCGACCCTAGGGAATCCGTCGGAGGCGGGCGCGGTATCTCGCATTCCGCGCGGTTCTTCGCGTAGCGTGAGTTCTGCGCATATTGCTCAAGGGGATGGGATGCCGGGATCGGATCGGACACGCCTGCGTCTCGCGACGCGCGCGCTGCTCCTGCAGCTGGGGACGGTCGTCCTCGTCGTCGCGCTGTGCACGGGGGCCCACCTGCTCCTCGCCGTGCAGCAGCTGCGGGAGGAGGCGGAGTCCTCGGCTCTCGGGATCGCCAGGACCCTGGCCGAGGATCCTCAGGTCCGGACCGCGGTCGCGATCGCCTCGGCGGATCCGGGGACGCCACGTGCGGACGGGCTCAGGGACGGTGAGCTCCAGCGGATCGCGCTCGCCGTCGCCGGCCGCACGGGGGCGCTGTTCGTCGTGATCACGGACGATCACGGGATCCGCCTGGCCCATCCCGATCCCGCCCGTCTGGGCGAGGAGGTGAGCACTCCGTACCAGGAGGCGCTCGCCGGCCGTGAGGTGGTCGAGTGGAACGACGGCACGCTCGGCGAGTCGGCGCGTGCGAAGGTCCCGGTGCGGGACGAGGAGGGCACCCCGGTCGGCGAGGTCAGCGTCGGCTTCGCCCGCGCCGGCGTGTTCGACAACCTCCCCTCCCTCCTCCTCACGGCCGGCCTCGCCGCAGCGGGCGCGCTCATCCTCGGGGCACTCGCCTCTCTGCTCCTGCGCCGACGCTGGGAGCGGCTGACCCTCGGGGTCCAGCCCGAGGAGCTGGTCGCGCTGGTGCAGAACCAGACCGCCGTGCTCAACGGCGTCGGCGAAGGCGTGCTCGCGATCGACCAGGCCGGGATCGTGCGCGTCTGCAACGACGCGGCGGAGAGGCTGCTGGGGCTCCGCTCCCCCGTCGGGCGCCCGCTGGCCTCGCTGGGCCTCCCTGCGGCGGTGCACGACGCCGCGGCGGGCGCAGAGCCCCGTGCGGGCGTGCGCGTGGGCGACAGGGTGCTTTACCTGGACAGCCGCCCCGTCGAGCGCGACGGACGCGATCTCGGCACGGTCGTCATCGTCCGCGACCGGACGGACCTGGTCGCGCTGTCCGAGCGTCTTGAGACCGTCCGTACGATGACCGCAGCCCTGCGCGTGCAGCGGCACGAGTTCGCCAACCGCATGCACGTCGCCGCCGGCCTCATCGACGCCGCGCGCGTGCCCGAGGCGCGGGCCTTCCTCGACGAGATGGTGGAGCGCGGCGCCGTGGCCTTCCGTATCCCCGGCATCGACCGGGTCTCCGACCCGTTCCTGCATTCGTTCCTCGGCGCCAAGGGCATCGAGGCGGGAGAGCGAGGGGTCGCTCTGCGCATCGGCGAGGAGAGCCAGATCCTCGGGACCGTCCGCGAGGCGGAGGACGTCGCCGCGGTGCTGGGGAACCTCGTGGACAACGCCGTCGGCGCCGCGGTGGCCGGCTCCGCGCCGTCATGGGCCGAGGTGACGGTCCTCGACGACGACGACGCCCTCGTCCTGACCGTCGCCGACTCGGGGCCGGGACTCCCCCGTGACCACTCCGCCGACGAGTCCGCCGCCCGCGCAGACCGCGACGTCGTCGACGCGGTGCACGGCCACGGCCTCGGGCTTCCCCTCGCTCGGGAGATCGCCCGTCGCAGCGGTGGCGACCTCTGGATCATCGACCCCGGCGGCCTGCACGGCGGCGCGGTGTTCGCCGCACGGATCGGCGGTGCCGTCGCCCCCATCGGCCCTGGCACGGACCCGGTCCGCCCCGACCCGATGGAGAGCCCATGACCAATCCGATCCGTGTGCTGGTGCTGGACGACGATTTCCGGGTGGGACGGCTGCACCAGGCGGCCGTCGACGGCCATCCCGGCTTCGTCGCACGGGAGCCGGTGAGGACGATCGCCGAGGCCCAGGCCGCGATCCGCAGCGCCCGCCCCGATCTCCTCCTCGCCGACGTCTACCTTCCGGACGGCGATGGGATCGCCCTGGCGCGGGACGCGGGCGTGGACGTGATCCTCGTCTCAGCTGCGGACGACGCCCCGACCGTCCGGCGCGCGCTCCGCTCAGGGGCGCTGGCCTATCTTGTGAAGCCCTTCGAGCAGCGGGCTCTGACCGATCTCCTCGACCGCTACGCCCGCTTCCGCAACCTGCTCTCCGGCGATCGACCGCTCCGGCAGGAGGACGTGGACCGCGCGCTCTCGATCCTGCACAGCGCGGGAGAGCCGGTGTCGCTGTCGCGCTCGGCCACCGAGCAGCGGGTGCTCGCGGCGCTCGGCGACGGCGAGGCATCGGCGGCCGAGGTCGGCGAGCGCGTGGGGATCTCCCGGGCGACCGCACAGCGCCACCTGGCGGCTCTCGCGACGCGAGCCGTGATCGAGGTCAGACTCCGTTACGGCGCGACGGGGCGGCCCGAGCACCGCTACGCCATACGCTCCTGACGGCGCCGTCACCGACACGGGTGGCGACTCCACGGCAACGAGGCGGGCCAGGCCCCGTCCCCGTCAGGACTCGGCGCCGAGACCGGCCAGCCGCGCCTCCTCGTCGGCGTGGATCGCCGACTCGATGATCGGATCGAGCGCGCCGTCCATGACCTGGTCGAGGTTGTATGCCTTGAAACCCGTGCGGTGGTCCGCGATCCGGTTCTCCGGGAAGTTGTAGGTGCGGATGCGCTCCGATCGGTCCATACCGCGGATCTGTGAGCGCCGGGCGTCTGCGGCCTGCGCGTCGAGCTCCTCCTGCTGCTTCGCCAGAAGCCGCGCACGGAGCACGCGCATTCCCGCCTCGCGGTTCTGCAGCTGGGACTTCTCGTTCTGCATCGACACCACGATCCCGGTCGGGACGTGCGTGATGCGCACGGCCGAGTCCGTCGTGTTCACCGACTGGCCGCCGGGGCCCGAGGAACGGAAGACGTCGATCTTCAGGTCGTTCGGGCTGATCTCGATCTCGTCCGGTTCATCGACCTCGGGGAAGACGAGCACGCCGGTCGTGGACGTGTGGATCCGCCCCTGGGACTCGGTGGTGGGCACTCGCTGCACCCGGTGCACGCCGCCCTCGTACTTCAGGTGCGCCCAGACACCCTGGGCGGGGTCGGAGGAGGTCCCCTTGATCGCGACCTGGACGTCCTTGTACCCGCCGAGATCGGACTCTGTCCGCTCCAGGAGCTCGGTCTTCCACCCGCGGGACGCGGCGTACTGCATGTACATGCGAAGCAGGTCCGCGGCGAACAGCGCGCTCTCGGCACCGCCTTCGCCGGCCTTGATCTCCATGATCACGTCGCGTGCGTCATCGGGGTCTCGCGGGATGAGCAGACGCCGCAGGCGCTCCTGGGCGGCCTGCCGACGCTCCTCCAGGGCGGGAACCTCCTCGGCGAACGCCTCGTCCTCTCGGGCGAGCTCCTGAGCGGCCTCGAGGTCCTCCCCCGCGGCCACCCAGTCCTCATGCGCCTTGACGATCCTGCTGAGCTCCGCGTAACGGCGGTTCACCCTCTTGGCGCGTGCGCCGTCGGCGTGCAGGTCAGGATCCGAGAGCTCCCGCTCGACGGCGCGGTGCTCCTCGACGAGGGCCTGGACCGACTCGAACATGTCGCGCGCCGACGGGTCAGCGGATGCTGTTCTCGTGCCCGTGGCTGTGGCCCGTCGCCGGCGGCGCCGGGATCGACTTCTGCATCTGCACGAGGAACTCGACGTTGGACTGGGTCTCCTTCAGCTTGCCGAGCACGACCTCGAGCGCCTGCTGCGGGTCGAGGCCGGCCAGCGCACGGCGGAGCTTCCACGTGATCTTCACCTCGTCCGGAGAGAGGAGCATCTCCTCGCGGCGGGTGCTCGACGCGTTGACGTCGACCGCGGGGAAGATCCGCTTGTCGGCGAGCTGACGGGACAGACGCAGCTCGCTGTTTCCGGTGCCCTTGAACTCCTCGAAGATGACCTCGTCCATCTTGGAACCGGTCTCCACCAGCGCCGTGGCGAGGATCGTCAGCGAGCCGCCGTTCTCGATGTTGCGGGCGGCGCCGAAGAAGCGCTTCGGCGGGTACAGGGCGGATGCGTCGACGCCTCCGGTGAGCACACGGCCCGACGCCGGGGCCGAGACGTTGTACGCGCGTCCGAGACGGGTGATGGAGTCGAGCAGGACGACCACGTCCCTGCCGAGCTCGACGAGCCGCTTGGCGCGCTCGATCGCGAGCTCGGCGACCGTGGTGTGGTCCTCCGCGGGGCGGTCGAACGTCGAGGCGATGACCTCGCCTTTGACCGTGCGCTGCATGTCGGTGACCTCTTCGGGACGCTCGTCGACGAGCACGACCATGAGGTGCACCTCGGGGTTGTTCTGCGCGATCGCGTTCGCGATCTGCTGCAGCACGATCGTCTTGCCGGCCTTCGGGGGCGCCACGATGAGGCCGCGCTGGCCCTTGCCGATCGGGGCGACGAGGTCGATGATGCGTTGGGTCAGCTTCTCCTGCGCCGTCTCCAGACGCAGCCGCTCCTGCGGGTAGAGCGGGGTGAGCTTGCTGAACTCGACGCGGGTGCCCGCGTCGTCGGGCGAGAGACCGTTGATCGAGTCGACCTTCACCAACGCGTTGTACTTCTGGCGACCCTGCTGCTCGCCCTCTCTGGGCTGCTTGATCGCGCCGACGATCGCGTCGCCCTTGCGAAGGTTGTACTTCTTCACCTGGCCGAGCGAGACGTACACGTCGCTCGGGCCGGAGAGGTACCCGGTGGTCCGCACGAACGCGTAGTTGTCGAGCACGTCGAGGATGCCTGCGATCGGGATGAGGACGTCGTCCTCGCCGATCTCGGTCTCGAACTCGTCGCCGTTGCTGTTTCCTCGGCGCTTGTTGCGCTGGCGCTGGCGCTGCGAGGACGAGCTCTCGTCCTCGGCGGAAGGCTGCTCGCCGCCGTTGCCCTGGGCGCCGTTCGCACCATTCCGGTTCCGATTGCGGCTGCGGTTGCGACCACGGCCGCGGCCGCTCTGCTCGTCGCCGCCGTCCGTGCCGTCCTCGGTCTTCTCCGGCTTCCCGGCCTTCTCCGCCGACGACGCGTCGCCCGGCGCTGACGCCTCGTCGGCACGCTCGCCGCTCTTCTCGCCGACCGCGACGGGCTTCTCCTCGGTCGCGGGCTTCTCGCCCGGCGTCTCCGCCGCGTCCGCGGACGGGCTGTCAGCGGCCGCGTCCTCGGCCTTGGCGGCCCGGCTCTTGCGGGCGCGAACGGGCTTCTTCGCCGGCTCGGCCTCCGCCGCGGCGTCTGCCGCCGGCGCCGCGTCCACGGATGACGCGGCCTCGGTCGCGCTCTCATCGGCCTTCTTGGCGCGCGAACGACGCGGAGCCTTGGCCTTGGGCGCCTCGTCGGCAGGCGCAGCCGTCTCGGCGGGCGCAGCGGCATCCGCGGTCGGAGCGGCGGCGTTCGCGGCCTCCTCGGTCTTGGCCGCCGCGGTCGAGGCGGTGGTCGCGCGGCGCGGCGCGCGCTTGCGGGCCGGGGCCTTGACGGTCTCGGCCGCCTCCGGTGCGGCCGTCTCCGACGGCGTCTGGGCATCGGTCTGGGTCTCGGAGATGGTCTCCACGAGTGCTCCTCAATAAGTCGCTGGGGGGTGAGCGTCGCGCACAGCAGAGACTGGGCGCGGCCGCACGGCATCCTGCGCAGAACCGGCTGCTCAGCGCTTGTGACCACGGCTCGACGAGCCGTTCGGATGGTGCACGGGTGACGCAGAGATTGCGTCTCGGGCCGGAGTCACGATCGTGACGAGGTGCCCTCCGCTCTGGTCCTCATCGTACCACCCCGCACGTCCACTGCCACCATACGCCGTTCCCAGGGTGTGTCCGTGACAGTGTCCGCCACGGCGGCGGCGTCCAGCCGACGACCGGGGCCGTCGCACAGCACCAGCACGCTGGGACCGGCGCCGGAGACGACGGCGGCGAAGCCCGCGGCCCGCAACGACCGGACGAGGCGGCTCGTCTCCGGCATCGCCGGGGCGCGGTAGTCCTGGTGCAACCGGTCGTCCGTGGCGTCCAGCAAGACGTCGGGGCTCTGGGTGAGGGCTGCGACGAGCAACGCCGACCGCGACACGTTGAACACGGCATCCTCGCTCGGGACGTGCTGCGGCTGCAGGCTTCGCGCAGCCTCGGTCGACATCGTGTATCCCGGGACGAGCACCAGCGGCGACACCCCGCGATGCACGAGGAGCTTCTTGTGCCGGGGCCCTTCGGTGCCCATCCAGGCGATCGTGAGGCCGCCGAAGAGAGCGGGGGCCACGTTGTCCGGGTGTCCCTCCAGCTCGGTCGCCAGACGCAGCAGCGCATCGTCGTCGAGCTCGGCGATGCCCTCGAGCAGTCCCTTCGCCGCGAGCACGCCCGCCGCCACGGCGGCACCGGACGAGCCCAGGCCACGACCGTGCGGCACGCCGTTGCGCGCGTCCAGCCGGATCCCGGGCAGAGCAGCTCCGACGTCCGCGAACACATGGGCGATCGAGCGGACGACGAGATTGCTCTCGTCGCGCGCGATCTCCGCCGCGCCCGTTCCGCTCACTTCCACCTCGACGTCAGGCCGATCAAGGACCGTGACCTCCAGCTCGTCGTACATGCTGAGGGCGAGGCCGAGCGTGTCGAAGCCGGGGCCGAGGTTCGCACTCGTCGCCGGCACACGGACGCGGACCGACCTGCCGGCGCGAGGAGCGGTCACGGAAGGGGTTCCGCTCATGTCACTCCCCCTCGACCCGCAGCACCGACACGACCCGCGTCACCACGGGACTCTCCGCCAGCCGCGCGACCGTCCCGCTGAGCGCCTGCTCGGTGGCGGAGTGGGTGCCGATGACGAGGCGCGCGGTGGCGGTCGCGTCGGTGTCCACGGTCTGCAAGGCCGTGGCGACCGAGACGTGCTCCTCGCTCAGGATGCCGGCCACGGTGGCCAGGACCCCTGGCTGGTCCTCGACCTCCAGCGTGATCTGGTAGCGGGTGGTGATCCGTCCGATCGGTGCGATCGACAGGCTCTGCCTGGCCGACTCCCCCACGCCGACGCCACCGGCGATGTGCCGCCGGGCGGCCGAGACCACGTCGCCCAGCACGGCGGAGGCGGTCTGCACACCGCCGGCGCCCGCGCCGTAGAACATCAGCGGGCCGGCAGCCTCCGCCTCGACGAAGACCGCGTTGTTGCCGCCGTGGACAGAGGCCAGGGGGTGGTCGCGGTCGATCAGCGCCGGGTACACGCGCACCGAGATCTCGTCGCCCTCCGCGCCGCCGAGCCGCTCGCACACCGCGAGGAGCTTGATCACGTAGCCGGCCCGACGGGCGTCGGCGATCATGTCGGCGGTCATCGCCTCGATTCCCTCGCGGTGGACGTCCTCGAAGGAGACCTGCGTGTGGAACGCGAGACTGGCGAGGATCGCCGCCTTCTGTGCCGCGTCGTAGCCCTCGAGGTCGAGCGTGGGATCGGCTTCGAGGTAGCCGAGCTCGGTGGCGATCCGCTGGGCCTCCTCGAACGAGAGCCCCTCACGATCCATGCTGTCGAGGATGAAGTTCGTGCTTCCGTTGACGATGCCGAAGATGCGCACGATCCGGTCGCCGGCGAGCGAGTCCCGCAGCGGACGGATGATCGGGATGGCCGCGGCGACCGCCGCCTCGTAGGACACCGACGCGCCGACCTGGTCGGCGGCCTCGAAGATCTCCGCGCCATGGGTGGCGAGGAGGGCCTTGTTCCCCGTCACGACATCAGCGCCGGAGCGGATCGCGGCGAGCACGTGCGTGCGCGCCGGCTCGATACCGCCCATGAGCTCGATCACGATGTCCGCGCCCAGGATCAGCGCCTCCGCGTCGGT
The DNA here is from genome assembly GCF_049800815.1 of Microbacterium sp. S308A+. Classification (NCBI taxonomy): domain Bacteria; kingdom Bacillati; phylum Actinomycetota; class Actinomycetes; order Micrococcales; family Microbacteriaceae; genus Microbacterium; species Microbacterium sp. S308A+. The sequence continues at coordinate 804,094 of NZ_JBNAFT010000001.1, forward strand.
GGTGAGCAGCTCCCGCGGGAGCTCGGCGTCCCGCGGCGCGTCCGGGTCGCGGACGAGGATGCCGGCGAGCTCGAGCCGTGCGCCGCTGCGCTCGGCGAGGTCGTCGGCGTGCGCGAGCAGGAGCCGGGCGACCTGGGACCCGACGGATCCGGCGCCCAGCAGGGCGACGCGGAGGGTGCGGTGCTCCGTCATGCTTCTCCTTCTCCGGCCCGACGGCCGGTCTCGTGGTCTTTCGTCGTCGCGCGCGGAGCCGGTACGGCGAGCCCGGCGTCGCGCCCGAGGAGATCGTCGATCGTCTCGCCCCGCACGATGACGCGCGCCTCTCCTCCGCGGACGGCGACGACGGCGGGGCGGGGCGTGTGGTTGTAGTTGCTCGCCAGAGCATGGCAGTAGGCGCCGGTGGCGGGCACGGCGAGGAGATCGCCCGGCGCGACGTCGCCAGGGAGATACTCGTGGTCGACCACGACGTCGCCGGACTCGCAGTGCGAGCCGACGACGCGGACGAGCACGGGCTCCCCGCCGGCCTCACGGGAGGCGATGCGTGCGGAGTACTGCGCACCGTAGAGGGCGGGCCGCGCGTTGTCGCTCATCCCGCCGTCGACGCTCACATACAGACGGCTTCCCCGCTCGCCGAGCGCGACCGGCTTGGTCGTGCCGATCTCGTAGAGGGTGACCCCCGCCTGACCGATCACCGATCGGCCGGGCTCGAACGCGAGCTCGGGGACGGCGATGCCGCGGACCTCGCACTCGCGCGCCACCGCGTCGACGATCGCGGCGGAGAGCTCCTCGATCGGGGTCGGATCGTCGGCGACCGTGTAGGCGATGCCGAAGCCCCCGCCGAGGTTCAGCAGCGGGAGGTCTCCGTCCGTGAGGAGCCGCGCATGGAGATCGACCACCCGGGAGGCCGACTCCGCGAAGCCCGCCGAACCGAAGATCTGCGACCCGATGTGGCAGTGCAGACCGAGAAGCGAGAGGCCCGGAAGCTCGCGGATCCGCGCCGCGGCCGCGGGAGCCTCCTCCAGAGGGAGGCCGAACTTCTGGTCCTCGTGCGCCGTGGCGAGGAAGTCGTGGGTCTCGGCGTGGACGCCGCTGTTCACCCGCAGCAGCACCGGCTGGGTCCGCCCGACGCGCTCAGCGATCGCCCCGAGGCGCTCGATCTCGACGAGACTGTCGACGACGATCGTGCCGACCCCCGTCGTGACCGCACGCTCGAGCTCGGAGACGCGCTTGTTGTTGCCGTGGAAGCCGATCCTCGCCGGCCCGACGCCCGCGGCCAGCGCCAGCTCGAGCTCGCCCCGGCTGCACACGTCGACGCCCAGGCCTTCCTCCGTCACCCAGCGCGCGACCTCCGCGCTGAGGAACGCCTTCCCGGCGTAATAGACCCGGGCGGTCGTGCCGTGATCGGCGGCCGCAGCGGAGAAGGCGACGAGGATGCGGCGCGCGTGCCCGCGCACCTCGTCCTCGTCGAGGATGTACAGCGGCGTCCCGAACCTCTCCCGCAACGTCGCGACCGACACGCCCGCAAGGCGCAGGGCACCGTCATCGCCGCGCTCGGCAGAGGCGGGCCAGATCGCTTCCGGCAGCGCGTTCGCATCCTCGGGGACAGGAAGCCAGTCCGGGGCGAGCGGTTCATCGGGCAGGGCGGAGACCACGGGACGCCAATCGTCGGGAACATGCACCGCCTCACCCAGCCGCCCGATCGGGGCGGGTGCTGACGCAGACGGTCCGGCACAGATGATGCCGATTTCCCAGAATTCTAGGGCACCTGCCGAGCCGCTTCGGACGCCCGCCGACGCGTCGTACGCTCGTGGCATGGACGAGAACGGAAGACCAGGCGCCGCGGACACGCCGATCGCCCGCGCCGTCTCGGCGACCATCGCCTGGATGCTGGAGAAGCGGATCGCCCGCGCCGCCCTCCTCTACCTCGAACGACGCGGCCCCACCCTCGCCGACAGCATCACCTATCGCGCGCTGTTCAGCGTCTTCGCCGCCGTGCTGCTCGGGTTCTCCGCCGCGACGCTCTGGCTGTCCGGCAACCCCGGGGCGTTCGAGGCGCTGGTCCGCACCGTGAGCACCGCCATACCCGGGCTCGTCGGCGAGGACGGGATCGTCGACCCCGCCAGGATCACCGCCCCCGTCGAGCTGTCCGTCGCCGGTGCCGCCTCGCTCATCGCCCTTGTGGGTGCGGCGATCGGCGCGATCGGCGCGCTGCGGACGGCGTTGCGCGCCCTCGCCGGGACGATCGCCGACGACGTCTTCTGGCTGTGGGTCGTCCTGCGCAACCTCGCGCTCGCTGTGGGGATCGGCCTGTCCTTCGTCGTCACCACGTTCGTGACCTTCTCCGGGACCGCCGGGATCCGTGCCCTGATGGGCCTCTTCGGAGCCGGCGACGGCGAGGCTGCGTCCTGGGCCGAGCGGATCCTCGACCTCGCTGTCGTCTTCGCCCTCGACACTCTCCTCATCGTCGCGCTGTTCGCCGTGCTCGCCGGTATCCGCGCCCCCGCGCGCGCTCTGTGGCCCGGCGCGCTCCTCGGCGGCGCCGGGCTGGTCGTGCTCCAGCAGCTCTCGAGCCTCTTCGTCGGCGGCGCCCGGGCGAATCCTCTCCTGGCCTCCTTCGCCGCCTTGATCGCGCTGCTGCTGTGGCTCAACCTCTCAGCCCAGGTGATCCTCTACGCCGGGGCCTACATCGTCACCGCGACGGAGGACGCCGCGGACGACGGCAGCCGCGCTCCGCGGACGTTCGCCGAACGACGGCTGGAACGCGCCGACCGTGCGCTCGCCGCGGCCGAGGCGGAGCGCGAGGCAGCTCGCGCGGTCGTGCAGGAGGAGCGTGCGAAGACCTGAGCGCATCGACGCGCCTAGGTCTTCGGGCAGGTGCCCTTCTCCCGCAGGGCGGGATCCATCCCGATCGCGCCGTCTGCCTCGATGCCGACCACGACGGCATCCGCGGTCACCTCGACCGCGGCCAGGCGGAGGCCGGCGGGGATACGGTCTGCGATGCAGATCCGCTGCGTCCTGACCAGTCCGTCTGCCACGGATCCGAACCGTGACCGGATGGCGTCGGCATCGAGCTGAAGGCTCCCGATCCTCGCTGACACGGGTTTGAGGGTGAGCTGGCCGCCCTCCGCACCGGGGGTGATGGTCGCCGACAGCGGGACCTTCACGCCGAGCATCGAGACCTCGCCCGTCGCAGTGAGGTCGGGCGGGGAGAGCGCGACATCATGGATCGGGAGCCCTGTGGTCTTCGCGACGTCCGCGAACTGCGCGGCGGTGAGGCGGAGGGCTCCCCGCGCCTCTTCCATCTCTCCGCCGTGGAGCGGCACGCCCTTGAGGTCCACCGCGGCCGCGCCCGCGAGCGGGCCCAGTGCGACCCGATCCGAGGAGAGGTGCAGGCTGTCCAGGCGTCCGCCGATCAGCTGTAGCAGAACGACGCCGGAGGTCTGCACGTCGAGCTGCTGATCGGCCGGAAGGTCGAGCGCGGTGATCACCCGCTCGCGGACCGAGGACGCCACGAGCCCGCGCGCGACGAACTCGCCGCCGACGGCGAGCGCCGCGACCAGGATGATCGCTCCCGCCGTGAGCCACGGCCATCTCGGACGACGCCGGATGACGATCTCCTCCGACGGCGACAACGCCGGCAGCGGGCCTGTGGGCGTCGGATAGCGTGTGCCGAGGTCCCGCGGATAGGGCTCGGTGTTCCCCTCGCCGCCATCGCTCATGGTCATCACATCCGTTCGGGGGCGGACACGCCGAGCAGACGCAGGCCGTTGCGCAGCACCTGTCCTGTCGCGTCGTTGAGCCACAGGCGGGTCCGGTGGACGGTCTCGACGGGCGCGTCGCCCTGCGGGATCACGCGGCAGTTGTCGTACCAGCGGTGGTAGAGGCCCGCGAGCTCCTCGAGGTAGCGGGCGATGCGATGCGGCTCGCGCACGGCCGCGGCGAAGCCGACGATCCGGGGGAACTCCTGCAACGCCCCGAGCAGCGCGGCCTCGGTCTCGTGCGTGAGCAGCTCCGGCACGAACTCGGACCTGTCCACGCCGGAGTCCGCGGCGTTGCGCGCGACGTTGTGGGTCCTGGCATGCGCGTACTGCACGTAGAAGACGGGATTGTCGTTCGTCCGCTTCTGCAGCAGCTCGGGGTCGAGGGAGAGCGGGGAGTCGGCCGGATAGCGCTCCAACGAATAGCGCAGCGCATCGGTGCCGAGCCATTCGCGCAGATCGTCCATCTCGATGATGTTGCCCGCACGCTTGCTGAGCCTGGCCCCGCCCACCGAGACGAGCTGACCGATGAGCACCTCGATGTCCTTCTCGGGGTCGTCGCCCGCCGCCCCGGCGAGCGCCTTGAGGCGGTGCACATAGCCGTGGTGGTCCGCGCCGAGCAGGTAGATCTTGTGCTCGAAGCCGCGGTCGCCCTTGTCGAGGTAGTACGCGGCGTCGGCAGCGAAGTAGGTGTACTCGCCGTTCGAGCGGCGGATCACCCGGTCCTTGTCGTCGCCGAAATCGGTGGTGCGCACCCAGACCGCGTCGTCCTGCTCGAAGACGTGTCCCTGCGCACGGAGCCGGTCCACGGCCCGATCGACCAGGCTCGGTCCCCCGTCCTCGCTTTCGGCGTGCAGGACCCGCTCGGAGAACCAGACGTCGAAGTCGACGTTGAACGCCGCGAGCGACTCCTGCTGCTCCGCGAGCTGAGAGGAGTAGGCGAGCTCCCTCGCCACGACGACCTGCTCCGCCTCGGGGAGATCGAGCAGGTCGGGGCGCTCAGCCAGCACCCGCCGGGCGATGTCGCCGATGTAGCTCCCCGCGTACCCCCCCTCGGGGGTCGGCTCGCCCTTCGCCGCGGCGAGCACGGACCGGGCGAAGCGCTCCATCTGCACGCCTGCGTCGTTGATGTAGAACTCCCTGGCGACCCGCGCTCCCGAGGCGTCGAGAAGACGGGCGATCGCGTCGCCGAGCGCCGCCCAGCGCGTGTGGCCGATGTGCAGCGGCCCGGTGGGGTTGGCGCTCACGAACTCGACGTTGATCGAGCGCCCGGCTTGGGAGTCGTTGCGCCCGTATGCATCGCCGGCCTCGACGATGGCGCGGGCAAGGGAGCCCGCGGCCCCCGCCTGCAGGCGGATGTTGATGAACCCCGGTCCCGCGACCTCGACCCCGGCGACGCCGTCCGCGTGGACGAGTCCGTCGGCGATCTGCTGTGCGAGCTCCCGCGGGGCGACGCCGAGGGGCTTGGCGAGCCGCATCGCGACGTTGGTCGCCCAGTCGCCGTGCTCGCGGTTGCGCGGCCGGTCCAGCACGATGTCCGCGACGGCGATCTCCAGCGGCTCGCCGGGTCGTCGCTCCGCCGCGATCGGGTCCAGGACGGCGAGGACGGCTTCGGCAAGGGATTCAGGGCTCATAGAGCACCAATTCTAGGCGTGCGGGCGGGCGTTCCCTGTGCCGTCCACGCCGCGCTCGACCTTGCGCCGCGCGATGGTATCGGCAAGCCGATCGCGCTCGGCGGCGCCGGGGCCCTCCCCCGCATGCCGCAGGGCGAGGAAGGCCGCGCCGACCGCGCCGTCGGAGACCCGGATGATCTCGCCTCCCGCACCGATGCGGGCGACGCCGTCGGCGAAGACCCGCTGCGCGGGACCGGGACGAGCGAGGATGCTCCCGCCCACGACGACCGGGCCAGGGACCGTGTGGACGGCGGCGAAGGTGCGCACGAGCTCCGCGCCCGCGCCGCGCAGGACGCCGTCGGCGACCGCGTCGCCGCCCTCGGCCGCATCGAAGACGAGAGGGGCCAGACCCGCGAGCTCGATCGGGCGCGCGGCGTAGAAGGCACGGATGACCGCCTCCAGCTCTCGCCGTCGCCCGTTCGGGCTGTCCGGCTCCCTGCCGGGGTCGACGCCGAGCCGCGTGAGCACGGCGTCGGTGATCGTCGTCGCCGCGCCCGTGCCGTCCAGGTCCTCGACGACGGCTCTGGCCGCGCGGTGACCGATCCAGAAGCCGCTCCCTCGGTCGCCGAGAAGCCAGCCCAGTCCGTCTGCGGTGGCGACGGTGCGTCCGCCCTCGATCCGGATCACGCTCGCTCCCGTCCCGCAGACGACGCCGTAGCCGGCCTCCGAGACGGTGCCGCTGAAGTACATCGCGAGGAGATCCGAGTCGAAGGCGAGGCGTCCGTGGAAACCGTCGGCAGCGAGCGGGTCGCCCAGCCATCCGCCTGGCCCGTTCGCGTCGTTGCCCGCCATGGCCGCGACAAGGAGCGACACGTCCTCGATCAGGGCGCCGGCCTGCGCGAGCGCGTCGGCCACGGCGGCCCTGACGCCACGCACGGCACCGTCACGGCCGACGGAGATCGGGTTCCCGCTGCCCGCCGCGCCGTAGCCGACCGCCGTGCCGTCGGCGTGCGAGAGCACCGCTCTCGTCGAGGTGCCGCCGGCGTCCACTCCCAGAATCAGCGTTTCTCGCCCCATCCCCTGCCCTGTCCTCGTCGACGTGTGATCGGACTATTGACGTGCGATCGAAATCGGATGAGAATGCTTTTCACTCGAGCATCGAAGCTCGCGAGACATTTTCATCGGAGGCAATGGTGCCACGGAGCAACGTCGTCGGCAACGCACCGACAATCGCGCAGCGCATCGCGCTGCATCGCTCCGCCATGCCCGCCGCGATGTCCAAGATCGCCGACGTCATCAGCGAGCATCCCACGGCGCCGGTCGAACTGACCATCACCGAGCTCGCCGACCGTGCCGGCACCTCCCCGGCCACCGTCACCCGCTTCTGCCGGGCGATCGGGTTCGATGGCTACACGCAGTTCCGGGTCGGCGTCGCATCCGAGTCCGGACGCGGTGACGCCGACACCACCTGGCAGGCCGACATCGGCCACGAGTTCGGCCCGGACGACTCCCCCGACCGGGTGCTGCGCACCCTCCTCTCGCTGCACATCCGCAGCCTCGAGACGACCACCGCATGGCTGGATCTCCGCGAGGTGGAGAGGGTCGCCAGGGCGATCGCGAACAGCCGACACGTCGACATCTACGGCGTCGGCGGCAGCAGCGTGATCGCCGACGAGTTCCAGGGCCGGCTCTACCGGATCGGCGTGAACGCCCACTCCTGGTCCGACGTGCACGAAGGACTCACGAGCGCCGTCCTCCAGGACGCCGACTCCGTCGCGATCGGCATCTCCAACACCGGACGCACCGACGAGACGATCCAGATGCTCTCCCAGGCCAGCGCCTCAGGCGCCTTCACGGTCGCCCTCTCGCACGACGCCGAGTCCTGGCTCGCCTCGGTCGCCGACGTCGCGCTGACCACCGCGGCCGCGAGTCCCTACCTGCGCCCCGACGACCTCTCGGTCAAGCACTCCCAGCTCCTGGTGATCGACCTCCTCTACCTCCTGGTCGCCCAGCACACCTTCGGCGAGGCGGCAGGTCGCCTCGCCGCGAGCGCGATGGCGGTCTCGGGACACCGCCGCTCCGGCCGCCCTCCGCTCCGCTCCTCGCGCCGTCCCACCCCCCACCCCAAGGAGGCCTCCTGATGACCGCCAGCCCATCCGACCTGCTCCGCGAGGCACAGACCCGCCTCGAACGTCTGACCGCCCGTGCGGAGGCCGGCGACTACGACGGGGCGATCGTCCTCCTGACCGAGGCGATCCGCGCGGGCGGCGTCGTCCAGGCGTTCGGGACCGGCCACTCCGAGGCGTTCGCGATGGAGATCGCGGGGCGCGCCGGCGGCCTGATCCCGACCAACCGGATCGCCCTGCGGGACATCGTGCTCCATGGAAGCCGGCCCGCGGAGGTGCTCACCGGATCCCTGGAGCGGGAGCCCTGGGTCGTCGAGGAGCTGATGGCGGCGACACCCGTGAACCCGGCCGACGCGTTCGTCATCGCCTCGAACTCGGGCGTCAACGGCTCGATCGTCGGCGTCGCCCTCTGGGCGAAGGAACACGGCCACCCGGTGATCGCGGTCACGAGCCTCGATCACACCTCCCGCGTCGAGCCCAAGCACCCGAGCGGGAAGCGGCTCAGCGAGATCGCCGACGTCGTGATCGACAACCTCGCCCCCTACGGCGACTCCACGCTGGAGATCGCGAACGGCATCGGCGTCGGGGCGATCTCCTCGATCACGGCCGCCTTCATCGCGCAGCTGCTCACCCTGGGCGTCTCCCGCTCCATCGCCGACGGCGGCGAGGTCCCTCCCCTCTACATCTCGGCCAACATCCCCGGGGGCGACGAGCACAACTCGGCTCTCGAGGACCGCTACCGAGACCGGATCCGCCGCGGCGCCTGACGCGACGGTCCTTCCTCCCCATCCCGATATCCCATCCACCCCTGAAATGCACGAGAAAGTCACCCGCAATCCACACGGAAGGTAGAAACATGGAACTCAACGACGCGTCCATCAGCCGCCGCTCACTCCTGCGCGGAGCAGCGCTCGCGGCCGTGCTCGTCCCGTTCGGCGTCAGCCTGGCGTCCTGCGCGGCCCCCGGAGGCGGCGGGACGAGCGGCCCGAAGGGGGAGGTCACCGCCGACAACCCGTTCGGCGTCGCCGCGAACTCGAAGGTCGACGCGGTCATCTTCGACGGCGGCTACGGCGTGGACTACGTGGAGAACTCCGCGAAGATCATGGAGAAGGCGCAGAAGGGCCTGAGCGTCAAGGTCTCGGCCTCGACGAAGATCGCCCAGGAGCTGCAGCCTCGCTTCGTGAGTGGCAACCCGCCGGACCTCGTGGACAACTCCGGCGCCAACTCCATCGGCTGGAACACGATCCTGGACCAGCTCGAAGACCTCACCGACGTCCTCGACGCGAAGAACCTCGAGGGCGAGAAGATCCGCGACACGCTCTACGGCGGCGTGGAGGCACCGGGAACGTTCGGCGACAAGTTCGCCGCGCTGAACTACGTGATGACGGTCTACGGCCTCTGGTACTCCGACTCCGTCTTCAAGGAGAACGGCTTCCAGGTGCCCACCTCCTGGCAGGACCTGAAGGCGCTGGGCGCCGCAGCGAAGGAGAAGGGCAAGTTCCTCTTCCTCTGGGGCAAGGAGGCGTCCACCTATTACCAGACGATGGTCGTCGACTCGGCGGTCATCCAGGGCGGCGACGAGGTGCGCCTTCCGCTGGAGAACCTGGAGGAGGGCTGCTGGTCGCACCCGATCATCCAGAACATCCTGACGATCTTCTACGACCTCATCCAGTCCGGCTACGTCAAGCCCGGCGGATCGGGCACCCAGTTCACCGCCGCCCAGGCGCAGTGGAGCCTCGACAAGGCGGCGCTGCTGTACCCGTCCGGCTCGTGGATCGAGAACGAGATGAAGGATCAGACAGCCGACGGCTTCGCTATGAAGGGCATCGGCGAGCTCCCGCTCGACGGCAGCCAGAAGACCCCGGCGGGCACGCTCCGCGCCGAGGCCGGCGAGCCGTTCATGGTCCCGTCGAAGGCGAAGAACCCGGCGGCGGGCAAAGAGCTGCTGCGGGTGATGCTCTCGAAGGAGTCGGCGACCTGGTTCGCGAAGAACAAGCTCGCGCCGACCATCGTCAAGGGCATCGTGCCAGACGACGGCTTCGGCTCGACCGCTCTCGTGTCGCAGAAGGAGCTGCTGGACAAGGCCGGGGACAACGTCTTCACGATCAAGTCGTTCAACCTCTACGGCATGAACTCCGACCAGCTCCCCATCTGGAACTCCTTCCTGGACGGGAAGATGGACGTCGCGACGCTGACCAAGCAGCTGCAGGACCTCACCGACAAGATCCGCAACGACAGCTCCATCGAGAAGATCGAGATCAAATGAGCCTCAGCGGTCAGGGCCTCGACACGGCGCTGAACACCGCGGCCGTGACCGCTGCTCCTGCGGGGCGCCGTAAGGCGCCCCGCATCGGGCGGCGGAAGCTGACGTTCGACTACGTGACGTTCCTGATCGCGTTCCTCGGGGTGCCTCTCGCGATCTACCTGGTGTTCGTCATCTCTCCGTTCGTCCAGGCGGTGTACTACTCGATGACGAACTGGACCGGCTTCTCGCCGGACATGCAGTTCATCGGATTCGGCAACTTCGTCAAGCTCTTCCAGGACACCACCTTCCTGCAGGCGATGGGCAACAACATCGTCCTGGCCATCCTCGTCCCGCTGGTCACCCTGACCATCGCTCTGATCTTCGCGAGCATGATCACGATCGGAGGGCCCAGCAGCGGACAGGTGCGGGGGCTCAAGGGCTCCAGCTTCTATCGCGTCGTGTCGTTCTTCCCGTACGTCATCCCCGCGATCGTGATCGGCATCCTGTGGTCGCAGATCTACCAACCCAGCGGTCTGCTCAACGGCCTCCTCGAGGCGGTCGGCATCGACATGCGCGACTTCGCCTGGCTCGGCGACGAGCGCACGGCGATGGGAGCCTCGATCTTCGTGATCGTCTGGGGAATGGTCGGCTTCTACATGGTGCTGTTCATCGCGGCGATCAAGGGGATCCCGGCCGAGGTCTACGAGGCGGCCCGCCTCGATGGCGCCGGCCGCTTCCGCACGACGGTCTCGATCACGCTGCCGCTCATCCGCGACAACGTGCAGACCGCCTACATCTATATCGGCATCATGGCCCTGGATGCGTTCGTCTACATGGCGGCGCTGAACTCCACCGGCGGCCCGGGCAACTCCACGCTCGTGATGTCGCAGTACCTCTTCCGCACCGCGTTCGAGAAGGGCCAGTTCGGCCTCTCCAGCGCGATGGGAGTGGTGCTCGCGGTGATCACGCTGCTGTTCGCCGCCGTGGTCTTCACGGTCAACCGCCTCACCGGCGGCAAGGACGAAGGGGGCCGCTCATGAGCGACCGGACCTCGAACCTCATCACGATCGACAAGAAGGCCGCCCGCCGGAACACGGGCACCAGGACGGTCAAGACGACCTCGGGCGACAAGGTCGTCGGCGGCATCTCGCACGTCGTCCTCGTCATCTGGTCGATCATCGTCATCGTCCCCCTGCTGTGGACGCTGATGTCTTCGTTCAAGACCTCTCGCGAGGTCCTGGCCTCACCGTTCGGCCTCCCGGCGGAGTGGAGCCTGGACAACTACATCTCGGCGTGGACCCAGTACAACTTCGGCCAGATGTTCGTCAACACCGTGATCGTGGTGGGCGTCTCGCTCGTCCTCGTCATGGTGCTGGGAGCCATGTGCGCCTACGTGCTGGCACGGTTCGCGCTGCCCGGCAGCAGGGTGATCTACTACCTCATGCTCGCCGGCCTCACCTTCCCGGTGTTCCTCGCGATCGTGCCGCTGTTCTTCGTGCTGCAGGGCATGGGGCTGCTGAACACCCTCCCGGGGCTCATCCTCACCTACGTCGCGTTCGCCCTGCCCTTCACCGTGTTCTTCCTGTTCTCGTTCTTCAAGTCCCTGCCGTACGAGATCCAGGAGGCCGCGTACGTCGACGGCGCGAGCGAGTGGCGGACGTTCTTCCAGGTGATGCTGCCAATGGCCAAGCCGGGGCTCGCCGCGGTGGCGATCCTCAACTTCCTGGGCCTGTGGAACCAGTTCCTGCTTCCGGTCGCGTTGAACACCGACCAGGGTCAGTACGTGCTCTCCCAGGGGATGGCGGCCTTCGCCTCGTCCGCGGGCTACAAGGTGGACTTCGGCGCGCTGTTCGCCGCCGTCGTGATCACCATCGTGCCCGTGCTCATCACGTACATCTTCTTCCAGCGGCAGCTGCAGGGATCCGTGACCCAGGGCGCCTCGAAATAGCTCGACCGCACGGACGGAGCCGCCGCTCGGAGGCTCCGTCCGTGCGGTCCGGGCAGGCCATGGGGCGAGGGACGCACGATCCCGTGCCCTGACCGGAACACGAGAGCGACCCGGCCTCCGAAGAGACCGGGCCTGAGATGGTGCCCCCGACAGGAATCGAACCTGCGACCTACGGTACCGGAAACCGGCGCTCTATCCGCTGAGCTACGGAGGCGTACTGATCGACCCTATCACCGCGCGCCGGCGAGGACGGAAACCACCCGGACGCCCGCGCGCGTCGAGCGTTCCCTGGCGAGAGGTGCGCCGGATCAGCCTGCGGTGCGCGTCGTCCTGCGGTAGACGAGGTCGCGGATCTCGCGGCCCTTCGCGATCCCCTTGCGCTCGAACGCGGTCATGACCCGGCCCTCGAACCTCTCCGCCCACTCCCCCTCGAACGCGCGCTCGAACTCGGGCTCCGCATCCAGCACCTCGCGCATCTGCAGCGCGTAGTCCTCCCAGTCCGTCGCCAGACGCAGCAGGCCGCCGTCGCGCAGCGCACGGCCGGCCGCCGCGCCGAACCCGGGACGCACGAGGCGTCGCTTGGTGTGGCGCTTCTTGTGCCATGGGTCGGGGAAGAACACCCAGACCTCTCGGGCTGCACCCTCCGGCAGGAACGTGGACAGGACCTCCGGGGCGTTCGCCTCGACGAGGCGCAGGTTGCGGGCTCCGGCACGGTCGGCGTCCAGCATCGTCCGCGCCAGGCCCGCACGGAACACCTCGACCGCGAGAAAGTCTCGGCTCGGATGTGCAGCCGCGGCGGCGACGATCGCGTGCCCCTGACCGGAGCCGACCTCGACCACGAGCGGCGCGACCCGTCCGAAGCGCTCGGCGGGCTCGAACCGCGCCTCGGGGTGCACCGATGTCCAGGCGACGTCACGGCGTACGTCGACGAGATAGCGGGGCGCGAGCTCCACGAACGCACGCTCCTGCGCCTCGGACATGCGGCCGCTGCGCCGGACGAACGAGACCGGCTCGTCGCGGAAGGGGCGGGTCTCTGACATCCCTCCAGGGTACGTGCCGTCCGGCTCCTGCCGGGACCAGGACGGACGGTCAGCCGGCGGGCTCGGTCACGAAGTCGATCAGCTCTTCCACACGGCCGAGGAGAGACGGTTCCAGATCGCGGTAGGTGGAGACGCGGGAGAGGATGCGCTTCCAGGCGTGCGCGATGTCGGCCTGGCTCTCGGCGGGCCAGCCGAAGGCACGGCAGATCCCGGTCTTCCAGTCGGTGCCGCGAGGGATCTGCGGCCACGAGCGGATCCCCATCGCGGCGGGCGTCACGCACTGCCAGACGTCGATGTACGGGTGCCCGACGATGCGGAGGTGCCCTCCGTGCGGCCCGCGCATGATCGCGTCCACGATCCGGGACTCCTTGGAGCCGGGGACGAGATGGTCCACGAGCACGCCGTAGCGCCGGCTCCTGCTCGGCGGCTCCTCGGCGAGCAGGTCGTCGAGGAGATCGATGCCTTGAAGGTACTCGACCACGACGCCCTCGACGCGGAGGTCGTCGCCCCACACCTTCTCCACGAGCTCGGCGTCGTGCCTCCCCTCCACGAGGATGCGGCTCGGCAGCGCGGCCCTCGCGCGCTGGTCCGCGACCGCGAAGGAGCCGGACGCGGTCCGACGCGGTCGCCGCCCCGCGGCGTGCGGGGCGGTCAGCCGCACCGGCTCGCCATCGATCATGAACCCTCCGCCGAGGGGGAACAGCCGGCGCCGCCCGGCACGGTCCTCGAGCTCGACATGCCCGCCCTCGACCCGCGTGACCGCGCCGCAGAACCCGTCCACGGCGACCTCGACCACGAGGTCGCGCTCTGCCGTCACATCGGCGACGACCTTGGCGCCGTGCTCGCGCCATCCCGCTGCGAGCACGTCCGATCCATACCTGTCGTCCATCCCGTCCAGCCTAGGTTCCGTCCCGGGGACCGACGGGATCGACGCGGCGATGCCACACCAGGCGAGGGCGTTCGCTCTCGGCGACACGGGAGCGCTACCGAGCTGCGCACGCCTGTGAATAGACTCGGCCCTGGGGATGCGACCGCCCCGGAGGAGCGAGAATGCGGGCACGTCTGGCCGTCGTGACGGGGCTTGTGCTGGCCATGATAGGAGTGCTGCCCGCGGTCCCCGCCGCGGCCGCTCCCCCAGTGACACTCGGCAGCGGGTTCGTCACAGACCAGGCCGGCGTGCTCTCCGGGGCCGAGAGGTCGGATCTCGACCAGCGTCTCGGCGCCCTCAGCCAAGAGCGCCACGTCGAGCTCTTCGTCGTCCTCGTGGACGAGTTCACCGACCCGTCCGACCGGATCGCCTGGACGAACAAGGTGGCCGACGACAACGGGCTCGGCCCGTCGCAGTACCTGCTCGCGATCGCGACAGAAGGACGGCAGTACTTCATCTCGGGCGTGTCCGGCGGACCGGTGAGCGACGAGCGCCTTACCGAGATCGAGCGCGCGATGCAGCCCGATCTGCAGCAGAGTCGCTGGGCGGACGCGGTCGGGACAGCCGCCGACGGCTTCCGCGGCGGCTCGGCGGCCGGGTCCTCCTCCGGCGGCGGCTGGGGGCTCACGCTGTTCCTGATCGTCGCGGTGATCGCGGTCGGCCTGGTCGTCTGGCTCGTCGTCCGCACCCGGCGGCGCAAGGTGATCGGCAATGGCGCCGGGCAGGTCGCCGGTCCCACGGGGCCGTTCGACGGGATCGGCGATGAAGAGCTCGGGAAGCGGGCAGGCTCCGCCCTGGTACGCACTGACGACGCCATCACCTCCAGCACCGAGGATCTGGGATTCGCCACGGCGCAGTTCGGCGACGGCGCCACGGCAAGCTTCACCCAGATCGTCGCCGATGCCAAGACACGCCTGGACGAGGCCTTCGGTCTGAAGCAGAAGCTCGACGACGAGATCCCGGACACCGCGCAGCAGCGACGCGAATGGCACATCCGGATCATCGAACTCTGCGAGGAGGCCGACGCCGCGCTCGACGCGAACGTCGCGGCCTTCGACGAGCTGCGCAAGCTGGAGCAGAACGCCGAGCAGGCTCTGCGACAGGTCACCGCGCACCGTGCGCAGGCCGAGGCCGCCGTCGCCTCGGCCCCCGCCGCACTGGAGCAGCTCGCCGCCGTCTACGACCCTGCGGCGCTGAGCACGGTCGCCGAGAACCCCGCACAGGCGCGCAGCCGGCTCCAGCTCGCCGACGCCTCGATCGCCGAGGCGGGCACGAAGCTCGCCACGGGCGAGAGAGGACCGGCCGCCTTTGCGATCCGCACCGCGGAGGAGGGAGTGGTCCAGGCCCAGCAGCTCGCCGAGGCGATCGGGCTCCTCGGCGCCCATCTGGCCGCCGCCGAGGAGCAGGCGCGGGCGCTCATGGCCGATCTCGAAGGAGACCTCGCCGGCGTGAGCGCGCTCCCCGCCTCCTCCGAGCTTCAGCAGATCGCCGCCGCCACCCGCGCCCAGCTCGACGAGGCCGGTGCCAACCTGTCCGGTGCCGCACGGCGTCCGCAGGCCGTGCTCGAGGCTCTGGCCGCAGCGAACACACGGATCGACACCGCCGTCGAACGCATCCGGGACGCGCAGCAACAGGAGGAGCGTGCACGGCAGGTCCTCGACCAGACGATCCTCCAGGCCAGGGCCGAGGTCTCCTCCGCGAACGACTTCATCGCCACCCGCCGCGGCGCCGTCGGCGCGACCGCCCGGACGCGCGCGGCCGAGGCATCCGCGGAGCTGACCAGAGCCGAGGCGTCCCGCGACGCCGACCCGCGACGGGCACAGCAGTCCGCCGAGCGCGCGGCAGCCCTCGCCCGCGAGGCGATCGCCAGCGCGCAGAGCGACGTGAACGGCTACGGTGGCCCCTACGGCGGAGGCGGCGGGGGCGGGAGCAACATCGCCGGAGACATCCTGGGCGGCATCATCGGCGGCATCCTCGCCAGCGGCAGCTCCGGACGTCGAAACGGCGGGGGCTGGGGTGGCGGCTCCTCCGGCTGGCGCTCGGGCGGCGGAGGCGGCGGGTTCAGCCCATCCAGCTTCGGCGGCTCGCGACGCGGATCCGGAGGTGGTCGTTTCTGAGCCCGACCGTGCCGACTCACAGCCCCGTCGTTCTACGATCCACACACGACTCCACCGACCTGACCTTCCATCGAAAGGAAAACCCATGACCAAGCAGTCGATCTTCGGCCGCATCTCGACCCTGGTGAAGGCGAACATCAACGCGCTCCTCGACTCCGCCGAGGACCCGCAGAAGATGCTCGACCAGCTCGTCCGCGACTACACCAACAACATCGCCGACGCGGAGTCCGCCATCGCGGAGACGATCGGCAACCTGCGCCTGCTCGAGCGCGACCACCAGGAGGACGTGCAGGCGGCCACGGAGTGGGGCAACAAGGCCCTCGCCGCCAGCCGCAAGGCCGACGAGCTGCGCTCCACGGGCAACACCGCCGACGCCGACAAGTTCGACAGCCTGGCGAAGGTCGCCTTGCAGCGTCAGATCAGCTCCGAGCGGGAGGCGCGCTCGGCGGAGCCGCAGATCGCTCAGCAGACCGAGATCGTCGACAAGCTCAAGAGCGGCCTGAACGGCATGAAGGAGAAGCTCGAGCAGCTCAAGAACAAGCGCAGCGAGCTCGTCGCCCGCGCCAAGGTCGCCGAGGCGCAGACGAAGGTCCAGGACGCGGTCGGCTCGATCAACGTGCTCGACCCGACCAGCGAGCTCGGCCGGTTCGAGGACAAGATCCGCCGTCAGGAGGCGATCGCGCAGGGCAAGGCCGAGATCGCCGCCTCCTCCCTGGACGCCCAGTTCGAGAGCCTGGAGGACCTCGGTGAGCTGACCGAGGTCGAGGCGCGCCTGGCCGAGCTGAAGGCTGGCCCGTCGGCCGCGAAGCCGGCGATCGAGGCGCAGTGAGCCGATCGCGCTGACGTCCGCGCAGACTCTCGGGGCGGGTGCCGCGGCCGCTGCCGTCGGCATCCGCCCCTCATCCGTTTCCCGTCCTCCGGAGGCTGCCATGACCCGCTTCCTCGTCGTCCCGCAGTGGCAGGGCTCGCCCGCACCGCGTGCGATGCTCCTCACCGAAGGCGCGGCGGCGATCGCCGGGGATCTGCCTCGCGCACGGACGACCACGCTCGACGTGCCACTGGAGGCGGGCGACGCGCAGGGCACCGCGGTGCATCGGCTGAGCAGCCTCCGGCGCACGAGGAGCCTTCTCGAAGAGGCGCTGGCGGGCGCGGAGGAGCCCACGGTCGTGATCGGGGGCGACTGCGGTGTGAGCGTCGGAGCGATCTCGGCGCTCCCCGGCGACCTCGACGACGTCGCGGTCGTCTGGTGCGACGCCCACCCCGACCTGCACTCACCCGACACCTCGCCGTCCGGTGCCTACTCCGGCATGGCGCTGCGCGCGGTGCTCGCCGACACGACCTTCCCGCTTCCCGGGCGAGCGGGCATCACGGCGTCACGCCTCGTGCTCGTAGGGGCGCGTGAGGTCGACGACGCCGAACGTCGGTTCGCGGAGGAGGCAGGGATCATCCGCGTGCCGACTCTGGACGATCCGGAGAGCATCGCCCGGGCGGTCGCCGCGACCGACGCCGCGCGCGTCTATGTCCACCTGGACGTGGACGTCCTGGACCCGTCCAAGCTCTCCGGCGTCTCGTCCCCCGCTCCTTTCGGGCTCGGAGTGTCCGAGCTCGTGACCGCGCTGCGCGCCCTTCGCGACGCGGTCCCGCTGGCGGGAGCCACGATCGCCGGCTTCGCCCCGCGCACCGCGGACGACGCCGTGAACGACCTCGGTGCCGTGCTGCGCCTGATCGGCGCCGTCGCGTGACCCCGGATCCGACGGTTCCCGCCGCGCGCCCCGCAGCGGAGGCGTCCACGGAGGAGATCCTCGCCCGTGGGCGCCGCTTCGACCGCCGTCTCCCCTCCGTCCTCCTCCGGTCGCCCGTGAGCAGGCTGGGGTATCTCTGGGGCACCGCGGTGGGGTGGATCTGGGGAACGCTGTGGAGCACCGGTCCGGTCGAACGGCGAGGCGGCCTGTGGGTCTTCCGAGGGATGCCCGGGTGGACCTACGGACGCGGTGGCGTGTGCGTCGGCGGCTGCTACCTGACCGGCGACGTCGACCCCGACGCGCGAGTGCTACGGCACGAGGGTGTGCACAAGAGACAATGGCTGCGCTACGGCTTCCTGATGCCGCTCCTGTACCTCGGCGCGGGACGCGACCCACTGCGCAACCGCTTCGAGATCGAGGCGGGCCTGGAGGACGGCAACTACCTGCCGCGGCGCAGGGCGGAAGCCTGACCGCGCCTGCGCCTCGTCGTTCTCAGCGCGTGGGCAGAAGGCCGTATCGTGCGGGAGCGTCGATCGTCTCGGGGCGCATCCCGCGATCGAGCAGGTGATCGACGATGTCGGCCGTGCCGAGGTAGCCGGCGAGCAGAGTGATCTGTGTCGGGAGCGCTTCTTCGCCGCAGAGCATCTCGTCGGCCCAGGCGGTGACCGCTCGAGTCAGCGCCTCGCCGGCCCCGCAGCGACGCCCCGACCCCGGAGCGCCTGTCCGCGCCGCACGCGGCAGCCACGTCACCGTCATTCGCGGGGGGACATCGATCCTGGAGACATCCGAAGGGTCTGCGACCTCGATGAACACCCGACCGACAGCGCAGATCGGAAGCGTCGCGAGTACGGCCTCCAGTTCGGCGAGACCGCTCTCGTCCGCCGCGATCAGGTGCTGGACCCGGGGACGACGAGACGCCCTGCGCTGCGCGCGGGGCGTCGGGGTGAGGGCGGTTCTTGTCATCGTGAGTCCACGATACCACCTGGAAAGGGTTGCCTAACCTTCGTCGCGAAGGTCGCGTCCCGACGCCCTTCGTCCCGGGGCGTACGCCAGCGGTCACTCGACGAGCGCAGCGCCGAGGGCCTCCAGCTCCGAGGGCGTGAGACCGGCGGAGAGCAGGTACTCGGCGGCGGAACCGTAGCGCTCGTCTATCCCGGCCAGGAGCGCCCGCATGACCGGAGCCGGCGACTCCACGGCGAGCGCGACGGCATGCCGGGCATCCGGGTGCCTGGCGTTCAGGTACTGCACGATCGCCGCCCGCCGTGCGGCCGGAAGCAGTTGCGCGGTCAGCGCGTAGTCCTCGACGACCGCCTCCCGGTCCGCGCCGACCGCCGTGAGCGCGATCGCCACGCTCACACCGGTCCGATCCTTGCCCGCGGTGCAGTGCACCAGGGTCGGCTCCCCCGCCCCCAGCACCCGCATCACCTCTGCCATTCGGGGCGCCGCGTCGTGGACGAGGTGGCCGTACATGCCCTCCAGGCTCACGTCCTCGGTGAACAGCGAGGCGACCGATCCGAGGAACAGCGGGACCCTGGTCGTCCGGACATCCCCCAGGGCAGACGGCTCTTGCGCGACCTCTGCGTCGTCCCGCAGATCCACGACGTGCCGGATCCGCGGGCGGAGGAGGGCGCGGCCCTCCTCCGTGAGGCCGGCCAGCTGCCCCGAGCGGAAGAGCACGCCCTCCCGGATCCGCGATCGCCCCACCGGTATCCCGCCGACGTCTCGGAGGTTGACGGCGCCGGGGACGTCGAGGATCGTCACTTCGCCTCGCGCGGAGGAACCGGGTAGCGGCCGGCGAGGACGACACGGTTGAACGCGTTGATGGAGATGCACGCCCAGCTGAGCGCCGCGTACTCTTTCTCGGTGAAGACGCTGCCGACCCGATCGTACACGTCGTCTGAGACCCCGCCCTCATGGATGAAGGTGAACGCCTCGGCGAGCTCCAACGCGGCGCGCTCACGGTCGGAAAAGACGCCGGACTCGCGCCAGACGGGGATCTGCGTCAGGGTGTCGACATCGACACCGGCGGCGACAGCCCGGTCGACGTGGATCCGCGCGCAGTAGGCGCATCCGTTCAGCTGCGAGCAGTGGATGAGGACGAGCTCTTTGAGCCGGTCCTCGATGCCGTTGGCCCGACAGATGTCGTTGACCGTGGCAGAGAAGGCGTCGAGCGCCTTGTAGGCGGACGGCTCCGTCCGGGACAGGTGCACACGCGTCTCGCTCATGTCGCCCAGCCTACCGATCCGGCCGACCTGCGGGGCGGTCCCGTGGGCAACCAACCCTCAGGCCGAGAAATCAAAAAGCACATCAAATACGCTTGCTGCTAGGCATAACAACAATCATAAACCGACTGTTACTTGGCGATCTGCTCTCGCATTTCTCGGATCCCCGCTCCGGGGCGCACAATGAGGGCGTGCCTACCGAGACCACCGAGTTCTCTTTCCTGGACGCCCAGGCCGCCGCCATCGGCGTCGCCGTCCCCACCGTCTCACGGATCGCTCTTGACCTGCCGGACGGGCGCTCGCTGAGCGCTCTCCGATACGGCGATGCCGCACCGGTCGCGACGTTCCTGCACGGCGCAGGCCTCAACGCCCACACCTGGGACGCGACGATCCTCGCGCTAGGCCTCCCCGCCCTCGCCATCGACCTCGCCGGCCATGGAGACTCCTCCTGGCGGGAGGACCTCGACTACACCGCCCGACCGCACGCCGCGGACGTGGCCGCCGCTCTGGACGCATGGACGGACATCCCGCAGGTCGTCGTCGGCCAGTCCCTCGGCGGACTGACCGCTGCCGCGCTGGCCGCGGCCCGCCCCGACCTCGTCCGCGCCGCGGTCATCGTGGACATCACGCCCGGGATCGACGCGAGCGGCGGCCCTGCGGCCCTCCGCGCGTTCTACGGCGTGACCGACTTCGCCTCCCGTGACGAGGCGGTGAACCATGCCCTGTCCTTCGGTCTCGGCGGCACGAGGGAGAACGCCGAGCGGGGGGTCTTCCTCAACACCCGCGTGCGGCCGGACGGCCGCGTGGAGTGGAAGCACCACCTCGCGCATCTGGCCGCGCACGCCTTCGCCGGGGAGGGCACCGACGCCCCCGGTCAGATCCTGCAGCAGGACGGCTGGGACGACCTCGCCGAGGCCTCCGCGCCGATCACCCTCGTCCGCGCGCTCCACGGCTTCGTCACGGCCGAGGACGCGGCGGACTTCGCCCGCCGTCTCCCCTCCGCACGCGTCACGACCGTGGACGCGCCGCACAACGCACAGGAGACCGCGCCGGCCGCGCTCGCCGATCTCGTGCGGCAGCACCTCGAAGGGAGT
The DNA here is from genome assembly GCF_049800815.1 of Microbacterium sp. S308A+. NCBI lineage: Bacteria > Bacillati > Actinomycetota > Actinomycetes > Micrococcales > Microbacteriaceae > Microbacterium > Microbacterium sp. S308A+. The sequence goes on from NZ_JBNAFT010000001.1 coordinate 824,927, forward strand.
CGCGACTGACGACCGTCCGGCAGACCGTCTGTGACGTTCCGTTCCGCGCACCGCGCCATCCGCCCCACGCCGCCCCTAGGCTCGACCGCGCAGCACCCGAACCCGAACCCGAACCGCACGTACGACGCACAGCACCCCGTCGTCCTGCACCGAGAGGAAACCCCATGACCCGTCGCTTCCGGGGCATCACCCTGCTGACCGGCATCGCTGTCGCCGCGCTCGCCCTCAGCGCCTGCGCCGGCCCGTCCGGCTCCCCCGAGACCACCGCCCCCGGCGTCGCCGATCCCGACGCCACCCTCACCGTCGGCCTGGTCCTCGAGCCGACGAACCTCGACATCCGACGCACCAGCGGTGCAGCGCTCGAGCAGATCCTCGTGGGCAACATCTACGAGGGTCTGGTCACCCGCACCCAGGACAACGGCATCGCCGAGCGACTCGCCGAGAAGTATGAGGTCTCCTCGGACGGCCTCACCTACACCTTCACCCTGCAGAAGGGCGTGACCTTCCACAACGGGGCCGCCCTGACCTCAGGCGACGTCGTCTCCTCTCTCCAGGCGGTCAAGGACGACGCGACGCTCCAGGGCCACGCCGACCTCGCCGGAGTCGCCTCGATCACCGCGCCTGACCCGGAGACGGTCGTGGTGACCCTCACCGCACCCAGCCAGAACTTCCTCTTCTCGCTCACCGGCGTCGCCGGGCTGGTGTACGCGCAGGGCGACACCACCGAGCTGAAGGACGCCGAGAACGGCACAGGCCCCTTCACCTTGAAGGCCTGGAAGAAGGGCAGCTCGATCACCTTCGCCCGCAATGACTCCTATTGGGGCGAGAAGGCAGGCCTCGCCGAGGTCGTCTTCGACTACATCCCCGACTTCACCGCCGGTGTCAACGCCGCGCTCGACGGGAGCCTCGACGTGCTCACCGCTGTCGACCCCAACCTCGCCCCGCAGCTGGAGAAGAGCGGAAGGTTCACCCTCACCACCGGGCGCACCACGGACAAGGCGACGCTCGCCTTCAACAACACCAAGGCCCCGCTGAACGACAAGCGCGTGCGTGAGGCGCTGCGCCTGGCGATCGACCACAAGACACTCGTCGAGGCCGTCGGCGCGGGCGAGACGCTCTACGGACCGATCCCCGAGCTCGACCCCGGCTACCAGGACCTCTCGGACGGCGTCCCCCACGACCCGGACAAGGCCAGGCAGCTCCTCAAGGAAGCGGGCCAGGAGAAGCTGTCCCTCACGCTGACGATCCCGTCGTTCTACGGGACGACCGTGCCGCAGGTCCTGGTCTCGGACCTCCAGAAGGTCGGGGTGACCCTGAAGGTCAAGTCCGTCGAGTTCCCCGCCTGGCTCGAGGACGTCTACAAGAACCGGGACTACGACCTGAGCTTCGTCCTGCACGTCGAGCCCCGCGACTTCGGCAACTTCGCCAACCCCGCCTACTACTTCGGCTACGACAACCCGGAGGTGCAGAAGCTGTACGCGCAGGCGCTCGCCGAGCTCGACGAGAAGAAGTCCGCCGATCTGCTCGCCCAGGCCGCGCGCATCGTCTCCGAGGACCACGCGGCCGATTGGCTCTACAACGGCGCCACGATCACCGCCCTCGCGCCAGGGGTCTCCGGGTTCCCGAAGGACTCGATCAACTCGCGCATCGACCTGCGCGGCGTGACCCTCGCCAAATAGCGCGGACTGAGGACGCGAGTGATCCGGTACGTGCTCACCAGAGGAGCCCTGCTCATTGCAGGGCTCCTCGTCGCGAGCATCGTCATCTTCCTCGCCCTCCGGGTCTTTCCCGGCGACGTCGCCCAGCTCATCGGCGGCGACAAGGCCACCCCGGAGCAGATCGAGGCGATCCGCGCCTCCCTCGGGCTCGACCGGCCACTGTACGTGCAGTATGCCGAATGGATCGGCGGGCTGTTCCGCGGCGACCTGGGAACCTCCCAGCTCAGCGGCGCATCGGTCGCGGACGAGCTCGCTCTCAAAGCCCAGGTGACGGTGCCGCTCGGGCTCTTGTCGCTGCTCATCGCGCTCGTGATCGCGCTGCCGCTCGGAATCCTCTCCGCCATGCTCCGCGGACGGGCCGCCGGCACCGCCGTCAACGTCGGCGCGCAGGCCGTCGCCGCCGTCCCTGTCGTCTGGGCGGGGATGATGCTCGTCGTGGTCTTCGCCGTCTGGCTCGGCTGGCTTCCGGCGCAGGGCTTCCCCCGCGACGGCTGGGCCGATCCGGGGGCCGCTCTGCGCTCCCTCCTCCTGCCTGCGCTCACGATCGGCGCTGTCGAGGGCGCCATGCTGCTGCGCTTCGTCCGCAGCGCCACCCTCCAGGCGGCGGGCCAGGACTTCGTCCGCACGGCGGCGGCGAAAGGCCTCACCCGCAACCGGGCGTTGATCCTGCACGGCATCCCGGCCGTCGGCCTCTCGATCGTCACCGTCCTGGGACTCCAGGTCGCCGGGATCATCGTGGGCTCCGTCGTGATCGAGCAGCTGTTCACCCTGCCGGGGATCGGGCGGATGCTCGTGACGGACGTCGGGACGCGCGACCTCGTCAAGGTGCAGAGCGAACTGCTGGTCCTGACCGGCTTCGTGCTCGTCGTCGGCTTCGTCGTCGATCTCGTCCATCGGAGCGTCGACCCCCGACAGCGGGAGGCAGAATGAACGCCCTGCGCCGCCTGTGGCGGACCGGCGGAGGACGCTTCGGCCTTGTGGTCGTCGCACTCATCGCCCTCACCGCCCTCGTCTCGCTGCTCTGGACGCCCTTCGACCCCAGGGCGGCTGACGTCACGGCACGCTGGGCGGCGCCGGGATGGCCGCATCTTCTCGGCACCGACGGGACAGGGCGGGACGTGCTGAGCCTGCTCATGGCCGGCGCCAGGACGACCGTCCTCGTCGCCCTCGGCGCCGGGGTCGTCGCCACCGCCGTCGGCGTGCTGCTCGGAGCCCTCGGTGCCCTCACGGCGCGATGGATCCGTGAGGCCGTCTCCGTGCTCGTGGACATCCTCATCGCCTTCCCCGTGCTCATCATCGCCATGATGATCTCGGCGGTCTGGGGCGGCTCCCTCTGGGTCGTGGTGTGGGCGGTCGGCATCGGCTTCGGCGTGAACATCGCCCGCGTGACCCGGCCCGAGCTGCGTCGCGTCCAGCAGAGCGACTTCGTCGCCGCGGGACGGGCGTCGGGGCTCACCCCGGCCCAGAACCTCGTCCAGCACCTGCTTCCGAACATCGCCCCGGTCTTCATCGTGCAGCTGTCCTGGTCGATGGCCGTCGCCGTGCTCGCCGAGGCCGGGCTGTCCTATCTCGGCTTCGGCGCCTCCGTCGTGGATCCGTCCTGGGGCATCCTGCTCTCCGATCTGCAGCGCTACATCGCGGTGCATCCGCTCTCGGTGCTCTGGCCGGGACTCGCGATCACGGTCACCGTGCTCGCACTGAACCTCCTCGGCGACGGTCTCCGCGAGGCGACGGATCCGACACTCCGCCAGAACCCTCGCGCGGTCGCCGCCCGCTCACACGTGCCGGGGGTGGTCGCATGACGCTCGTGGTCTCCGATCTCACGATCGACATCGACGGGCGGCGGATCGTCGACGGCGTCTCCTTCGCGGTTCCCGACGGGGCCCGCCTCGGCCTCATCGGCGAGTCCGGGTCGGGGAAGTCCCTCACCGCCCTCGCGATCCTGGGGCTCCTCCCAGAGGGCGCGCGCGCCACCGGCTCGGTCCGCTGGGACGACCGCGAGATCCTGAACCTCCCCGACCGCGCGCTCGCCGCCATTCGCGGAGACGAGATCGGCGTCGTCTTCCAGGAGCCGAGGACGGCGCTGAACCCGATCCGCACGGTCGGCCGGCAGATCGCGGAGAGCGTGCGCATCCACGAGCGGATCGGGAGACGCGACGCCCGCGCTCGCGCCATCGCCGAGGCCGGTCGGGTCCGCCTGCCCGATCCCGCCACGCTCATCGACCGCTATCCGCACCAGCTCTCCGGCGGGCAGCGGCAGCGGGTCGCGATCGCGATGGCGCTCGCCGCCCGGCCACGTCTGCTCATCGCCGACGAGCCGACCACGGCGCTCGACGTCACGATCCAGGCGGAGATCCTTCGTCTGCTCCTCTCTCTCGTCGATGCGGAGGGGATGTCGCTCGTGTTCATCACCCATGATCTCGCGGTCCTCTCCCAGGTGGCGACGCACGGCGTCGTCCTCGAAGACGGTCGCGTCGTCGAGGACGCCCCCGTGGCGACGCTGCTCACGACGCCCGCCTCGCCGATCACGCAGGGCCTGCTGCGCGACGCGACCGCGACGCTCTGGCGTCAGGGCGACGAGGACGGAGAGACCTCATGACCGAGACACCCGCGATCCGCGCCCGAGGCCTGTCACGTTCCTTCGCCTCGCCGCGCCGGCTCGGCGAGCCGCGACGACGCACGACCGCGCTCGACCGGGTCGACCTCGACATCGCCCCGGGCTCCGCCCTCGGTATCATCGGCGAGTCGGGCTCGGGCAAGTCGACACTGATCCGCCTGTTGCTCGGCCTCGACCGCCCGACCGAGGGCTCGGTCGAGGTCCACGGCCGAGCGGTCGATGCCCGCGCCCGCGCCCGCGACCTGCGGTGGCTGCGGCGTCAGACGGGGCTCGTTTTCCAGGATCCCTACGCCTCGCTCGATCCCCGGCAGAGCGTCGCGCGGATCATCTCCGAGCCGCTGCGTGCGCTGCGCGTCGGCGAGGACCACGAGACCAGGGTCGCCGAGGTCCTCGAACAGGTCGGCCTGGCCTCCGAGATGGCCGCCCGCTATCCGCACGAGTTCTCTGGCGGACAGCGGCAGCGCATCGCGCTGGCCCGTGCGATCGCGCACCGCCCGCGCATCCTCGTGGGGGACGAGCCCCTGTCCGCGCTCGATGTCACCGTGCGCGCGCAGATCCTGGCCCTGCTGCGCCGACTCAGGGCCGACGGTCTCACCCTCGTGCTCGTCTCGCACGACATCGGCGTGGTGCAGAACCTCTGCGATGCGGTCGCGGTGATGAAGGACGGCAGGATCGTCGAGCACGGGCACACCGAGGACGTGCTCCGCCGCCCGCGGCACGAGTACACCCGCCGCCTCCTCGCGGCAGTCCCCGTCCTTCCCGAGGCTCCGTCGCGGGATGGGGCCTCGGCCTGAACCCGCTTCTCCCGTTCCCATCAGGTCGCGAACTCTGTCGGTTCCTGCGTTTCAGAGCGACAGAATCCGCCACTGGAGCACAGGAGAAAAGACCGAGCCGCCGTCAGAGGGACTTCTGCAGCAGCACGGTGCCGAGAGGACGACCGAACTTCACGCCGACATCGTGCAGCCTTCCCGTCTCCACGAAGCCGAGCCGTCTGTGCAGCGCGATCGAGGCCTCCGCGCCGCCCGCGGTGATCACGGCGATCACCTGGCGGAGCCCCGCCGCCGCGCACGCCTCCAAGAGCGCGCCCAGCAGCACCCGTCCGATGCCCCGCCCCGCGGCATCGGCGGAGAGGTAGATCGAATCCTCCACCGTGAATCGATAGGCGGACTTCACGCGCCACGGCTGCACGAGGGCGTACCCGAGCACCCGCCCCGACACCGCGTCCGCGGCGACGAGGAAGGGCAGACCCGCCTCGCCCAGCCCGGCATGCTTGACGGCCCAGTCCTCGGGGGTCCCCTCCTCCTCGTCGAAGGTGACGACGGACTCCCGCACGTAGTGGTTGTAGATCGCGCTGATCGCGGCGAGGTCGTCGGGGACGACGTCGCGGACCTGGACGCCGGCGCTCACACGACCCGCCAGTCCACGGGCGCAGCCCCCTGCTCGGCGAGGAGGGTGTTCGCACGGGAGAAGGGGCGCGAGCCGAAGAACCCGCGGCTCGCCGAGAGCGGCGAGGGGTGAGGCGAGGCGATCACCGGGGTCTTCCCCAGCATCGGGCGGAGCCCCTCCGCGTCCCGCCCCCACAGGATCGCGACGAGCGGTGCATCACGGGCGACGAGCGCCCGGATCGCGAGCTCGGTCACCTTCTCCCAGCCCCACCCTCGATGGGACGCCGGGGCGCCAGGGCGGACGGTGAGGACACGGTTGAGCAGGAGCACGCCCTGATCGCTCCAGCAGGAGAGGTCGCCGTGCTCCGCGGGCGGAACTCCGAGGTCGGTCTCCAGCTCGCGGTAGATGTTCGCAAGGCTGCGCGGAAGGGGGCGCACCGAGCGCTCGACGGCGAAGGAGAGCCCGATCGGATGTCCGGGGGTCGGATAGGGGTCCTGCCCGACGATCAGCGCCTTCACGGCGTCGAGCGGGCGAGAGAACGCCCGCAGCACGTTCGGGCCGGCCGGGAGATATCCCCGGCCGGCGGCGTTCTCGGCGCGGAGCCGGTCTCCGAGCTCGGCGATCAGCGGCCCCGCCGGGGCGAGCGCCGCCGCCCAGCCTTGATCGATCTGCCCGTCCTCGGCAAGCTCCGCGAGCGACCGCGCCATGCTCACTCCTCTCCGCCACGCACCCGCAGCGGGCCCCGGGCGAGCAGATGGTGAGCGGACTGGGCCACGGGGCGCATCGTCACGAGGTCGAGGTTCACGTGTCCCGGGGCGTTGAGGGCGTACGCGATGACGTCCGCGACGTCCGCCGCGACGAGCGGAGCCTCCACACCGGCGTACACGGAGGCGGCCGCCTCCGCGTCCCCGCCGAGACGGTTCAGCGTGAACTCCGGTGTGTGCACCATGCCCGGCGCGATCTCCGACACCCGGATCGGCTCGCCGTTGAGCTCCAGGCGCAGAGCGTGCACGAGCATCGACTCGGCCGCCTTCGCGGCGTTGTAGCCGCCGCCGCCGGGGTAGGCGACCTGCGCGGCGGTGGAGGTGACGAACAGGGTGTCGGCGTGGCCGTCGCGCTGCGCCGCCTCGCGAAGGAGCGGCAGGAGCTCGGCCACGAGATGCTGCGCGCTCAGCACGTTGGCCTCGTACATCCAGAGCCAGTCCTCGGCCGAGCCGTCCTCCACCCGACTGGTCCCGCGAGCGCCTCCCGCGACATGGACCAGGGCGTGCACCCCGCCGGTCCCGTCCAGATGCGCCGCGAGGGCCGCGACCTCCTCCGGCACCGTCAGATCCGCGGCGAAGGCGCTCGACCCGGTCTCCTCGGCAAGAGCCAGGAGCCTGTCCTCCCGGCGCGCGACGCCGACGACCTCCCAGCCCGACGCGCGCAGCGCCCGGACGGCGGCCTCTCCGATCCCGGTGCTCGCACCGGTCACCACAGCTCGTCTGTTCACCATTCCCCCACCGTACGACGAAACCGCTCCGTGCCCGGAACCCGCCTGTTACGTCACATTTCCCCCGCGTTGTTGACAGGGAGCGGAACTCCGTACTCTCACTATCATCGGCTCACCCGAACCGACACCGCTTCGCCCCCCCCGCTCGCCCCACCCGCATCCGTCCGGATGTCCGCCCCCAGAGGAGATACCATGTCCGCCTCCGACACCTGGCGTTTCGAGACCACGCAGATCCATGCGGGCGCCGCTCCCGACCCCGTCACCAAGGCCCGTGCGACGCCGATCTATCAGACGACCTCCTACGTCTTCGACAACGCCGACCACGCCGCGAACCTCTTCGCACTCGCCGAGTTCGGCAACATCTACACCCGCATCCAGAACCCGACGCAGGATGTGCTCGAGCAGCGCCTCGCCGCGCTCGAGGGCGGCACCGGCGCCCTCGTCCTCTCCAGCGGGCAGGCGGCGTCGACCTTCGCGATCCTGAACATCGCCCAGGCAGGCGACCACTTCGTCTCCTCCTCCTCGATCTACGGCGGCACCTACAACCTCTTCAAGTACACGCTCGCGAAGCTCGGCATCGAGGTCACCTTCGTCGAGAACCAGGACGACCCGGAGGAATGGCGCCGCGCGATCCGTCCGAACACGAAGCTGCTGTTCGCGGAGACGATCGGCAACCCCCGGATCAACGTCCTCGACATCCGCACGGTCGCCGACATCGCCCATGCGAACGGCGTGCCGCTGATCGTCGACAACACGATCGCCACCCCCTACCTCATCCGTCCGTTCGAGCACGGCGCTGACATCGTCGTGCACTCGATCACCAAGTTCCTCGGCGGCCATGGCACCACGATCGGCGGCGTCGTGATCGACGGCGGACGATTCGCCTGGTCGCAGAACGTGGAGAAGTTCCCCGGTCTCACCGAGCCGGACCCCTCGTATCACGGCGCCAGCTACACGACGGCCGTGGGCGACGGACTCGCGTACATCATCAAGGCCCGCGTGCAGCTGCTCCGCGACCTCGGGTCGGCGATCGCGCCGCAGAGCGCCTGGAACCTCATCCAGGGCGTCGAGACCCTGTCGCTGCGCATCGAGCGCCACGTGCAGAACGCGCAGGAGATCGCGGAGTGGCTGGACGGCCGCGACGACGTCGCCTCGGTGAACTACTCCGGTCTCCCCACCTCGCCGTGGTACGCCGCCGCCAACACCTATGCTCCCAAGGGCGTCGGCGCGGTGCTCTCCTTCGAGCTCAAGGGCGGCGTGGAGGCAGGACGCGCGTTCGTCGACAACCTCTCGCTGTTCAGCCACCTCGCCAACATCGGCGACGTCCGCTCGCTCGTCATCCACCCCGCCTCCACCACCCATGCGCAGCTCACGCCCGAGCAGCAGCTCTCCGCAGGCGTCACGCCGGGCCTGGTGCGCCTGTCGGTCGGGCTGGAGAACATCGAGGACCTCAAGGCCGACCTCGAGCAGGCACTCGCCGCGGCCCGCTCGGTCTCGGAGACCGCGCCCGCCTGAACGAGGTCTCGGCCCGGCCTCCCTCCGAGAGACGCGGGGGGCCCCCCGGCCCCCCGACCGGGGGGGGGCGGGGCCCGGGGCCGGCGGGAGGTGGGGGCCGCCCCCGAGAGACGCGGATGCCCCGGATCCCCCGATCCGGGGCATCCGCGTCTCCGGCCGCCGTCGTAACGTTCCTCCGCACGCCGCCACGGCGGGCGAGAATGGAGCCATGGACTGGCAGACGACCTCCGAGGACACCGTGCCCTCGGCTCCGGTGACGGAGCAGGATGCCCGCCTGCTGCGCGGACGACCTCCGGCGACAGGAGCCTGGCGGGACGGCGATCCCGCAGGAGAGCGACGGTTCGCCGCCCTCGGCGCCTTCCGCACCGAGGGCGGACATGAGCTGCCGGGCATCCGGCTGGCCTACGAGAGCTGGGGAGAGCTGAACGCCGCGCGCGACAACGCGGTCCTCGTCCTGCATGCGCTCACCGGTGACAGCCACGTGGCGGGCCCGGCCGGCGCAGGGCATCCCACCAGCGGCTGGTGGGGCGACGTCGTGGGCCCCGGCGGTGCGATCGACACGGATCGATGGTTCGTCGTCGCCCCGAACATCCTCGGCGGCTGCCAGGGGTCGACCGGTCCGTCGAGCATCGCGCCGGACGGATACGAGTGGGCGGCACGCTTCCCCTATCTCACCATCCGCGACCAGGTCGCCGCGCAGGCGCTCCTCGCCGACGCCCTCGGGGTCGAGCGCTGGGGCGCGGTGGTCGGCGGGTCGATGGGAGGGATGCACGCCCTCGAATGGGCGGTGGGGCACACCGAGCGGGTCGAACGGCTCGCGATCCTCTCCTCTCCCCCCGTGACGACCGCCGACCAGCTCGCGCTCAACTTCGTCCAGCTGGAGACGGTGCGGATGGACCCGCGGTATGCCGGCGGGGAATATTACGACGCACCAGCGGGCGAGGGTCCGCACCGCGGCCTCGCGCTCGCCCGCCGGATGGCCCTGCTGAACTACCGCAGCCCGGTCGAGCTCAACCAGCGCTTCCAGCGCTCTTGGCAGTCCGACGTCTCACCGCTCGGTCACGGAGGGCGGTTCGCCGTGGAGAGCTACCTCGACTTCCACGGCAACAAGTTCACCCGCCGCTTCGACGCGAACAGCTACCTGACCCTCGTCGAGGCGATGAACTCTCACGACATCGGGCGCGGCAGGGGCGGCGTCGAAGACGCGCTGCGCCGCGTGACCGCGACCACGCTCGTCCTCGGAATCGACACCGACCGGCTCTTCCCTGTGGACGGGCAGCACCGGATCGCCCGAGGCATCCCCCGCACGCTCGACGGCGACCACGCGGTCGTGATCGCGAGCGACTTCGGTCATGACGGCTTCCTCATCGAGACGGACGAGGTGAGCATGCACCTGCGTCGGCTCCTGGACGCCTGAGCCGGCGTACGGCCGGCCCTGGCACGGCGACGGCGACCCGGGAGGGGCGTCGGGTCCGCCGGCTCGGAACGGATCGGCCGGGCCCCGGTCGCGGAGAGGGCGGGCTCTGGGGCCGGTGAGCGTCAGCTCCGCTCGAAGCGCCAGGGCAGGCTCTCGGCGATCAGCCGGTGCCGTCCGCCGGGGACTCCGTTCTCGTGCTCCTCGTCCCCCTCCCAGAAGTGCACGAGACCCGCGTCCGTCCGGCGCAGACGCGTCTGCCGAACCTCGGGCTCCTGCACCGCCGCGACGACCGCGGCCACGTCCCTCGCCGCCGTCAGGCCGTGCAAGGTGACCCAGGTCGGCGGCACGAGGACGAGCCTCCCCTCGGCGTGCGCGGCGAGCGCGGCGGAGGGGGTCATCCACGCGGCCTCGACGACCTCGCCCTCCGACAGCATGAGCGGGCCGTCAGGATCGTGGGCGAGGAAGAACCAGGTGCGGATGCGCGGCCGCACCTCCGCGGGCGGCGACCAGCACGACAACGGCACGGGAGCGACGATCGCGAGCCCCACCTCCTCGGCTGTCTCCCGCACGGCGGCACGCGCCGCGTCCTCCCGCTCGATCGCGCCAGGGCGCCGGTCGACCTCCTCGACCCTGCCCCCGGGGAAGACCCAGGCGCTCGCGAACGACCCCCGGTCCGGACGCCGCATGAGGAGCACCTCCGGGCCCACCGCCGTGTCCCGCAGGATCACCGCAGTGCCGGCGACAGGAAGGACCTCGGACCCCGGTACGTCGGTCACCCTCAGTCCTGCGCGCCCTCGTCGCCCAGCGCAGCCTCCAGGCGTTCGACCTTGGCCTCGATCTCTCCGGAGTACCCGGGCCGGATGTCGGCCTTCAGCACGAGCGACACCCGTGATCCGAAGGGCATGACGGCCTCGGTAGCCCGTTTGACCACGCTCATGACCTCGTCCCACTCCCCCTCGATCTCGGTGAACATCGAGGTGGTTCGGTGCGGGAGGCCGGAGGCGCGCACGACCCGGACGGCGGCGGCGACGGCATCGTGCACCGAGCCGTCTGTCGCCGTGCCGCCGGCCTCGCCGCTCTGCGAGGTGCCGCGAGGAGTGCCGCTGGGAGCGACGGAGAACGCGATGAGCATGGGAGCCTCCGATTCAGGCTGAGACGGACGGGACGCGGGCCGAGGGCGGGACCGGAGCGGGGGTGCGCAGCATCGCGCGGATGCTGACGACGCCGATCGCCACGACCACGGCGTTGCGCACGGTGATGAGGAGGATCGGCAGCACCTGCGCGGCCAGCAGCCCGTCGTACGTGATCGGGTACACCAGCTGCGTGAGGGCGCACGACACCAGGACCAGGGCGGCGGGGAGCGTCGCCCTGCCCCTGTCGTAGAGGAACCAGATGATCGTCGGCGCCAGCAGCCACGTGTGGAACTGCGGCGAGCCCACCTTGTTGCAGACGATGAGCGCGACCACCAGGCTCAGCGCGGTCGGCGGCAGGAGGCGCAGGGGCTCGACCCCCGCCCGCAGGCGCCAGATCGCGAGCGCGGCGATCCCCAGCACGACGAGCGCCATGAGCGGTGTCATCAGCGCCGCGACGACGTCGGCGCCAGGGGCCTTGATCTGGAAGGTCAGGATCTCGGTGCTGTAGAAGATCCGCGCAGCCCCGAACGCGGCCATCCAGAGGAAGGGCGTGGCGACGGCCGGCTCGATCTGGAGCCCCCGGCCGGTCTGCTCGGTGAGGAAACCGAGGAGGTGCGGGGCCCCTCCCAGCGACAGGAGCAGGAGGACGACGACCGCGGTCACGGTCGCCGCGGAGACCACCATCCGCCACCGTGCGCGGAGCAGGGCGACGCCGGCGGCCACGAGGGCCGCCGGCCAGATCTTGATCCAGGCGCCGATCGTGAACAGCGCTGCGGCGATCGCCGGCCGGGTCAGGAGCCACACGCCGCCTACGACCGCGATCGGGACGGTGATCGCATCGATCCGGTACATCCCGATGGGGCCGAGGAGCACGATCGCCGCGATCCAGAACCAGGCCGCCCGCCGGCGCGTCGCGCTGCCGCCTGCGCCCAGGAGCACCGCGAACCCGAGGACGTCGACGATGGTCACGAGCAACGCCCAGGCGATGAGATAGCTGCCTGCTCCGGCGAGCGGCGCAAGCACCGTCGCGAGCCCCTGGGTGAGGAGCATCGGGATGAGCGCCAGCTGCGGATAGACCCACGTCTCCGTGAGACCGACGATCTCGCCCCCGCCCAGGGCATCGGTCGACCACGGCTCGTACACGAGGTGGACGTCGCCCATGGGCTGGCTGGGCAGCACCCAGCCCAGCCCGGCGACGAGCAGGTGGGCAGCGAGGAACGCCGTCCACAGGACGGCGGGCGACGAACGCCTCATGCGAGGATCCCTTCGATCGCGCGCGGGAGCGCGTCGGCCACGTCGAGCGCCACGATCGGGTGCCCTGGTCGGTCGTCCACGGCGTCCGCGGCGATCCGCCCCGCACGTCCGTGCACCCAGGCGCCCGATGCGGCGACCTCGGACAAGGATACGGCCGGATTCGCCGCGATCAGTGCTCCGAGCACGCCGGCCAGCACGTCGCCGGTCCCCGCGGTCGCGAGCCAGCCCGTGCTCTCGGAGGAGACGAGGACAGGCTCCTCGCCCGGGGCGGCGACGAGCGTCCGAGCCCCTTTGAGCAGCACGACGACGTCGGCGGCGGCGGCCACCTCCGCGGCGGCGGCAGCACGCGCACCGTCATCGGACCGCAGCGTGTCGGGATCGACCGGCGCGAGCCCGAGCTGGTCGATCAGCCGGGACAGCTCCCCTGCGTGCGGCGTTGCGACCGTGGGGGCGGACGCCGTCGCGATCAGGTCGAGCGCACCGGCGTCGACGACGACGGGCGCGGAGCCCCGCAGGATCGTCCGGAGCAGACCCGCCTCATCCTCCGTGCGATGCGCGGGATCCGTTCCGGAACCGACGACCCACGCGTCGACCCGAGGGAGGTCGTCGGCACGGGGCGGCGAGACCACCGTCTCCGGGCGACGCGCGACGACAGCGTCCGCAGCCGCCCCCTCGCCCAGGTAGCGGACATAACCCGCGCCGGCGCGCCAGGCTCCGCTCACCCCGAGCACGGCCGCTCCCGGGTATGCCGGCGATCCCGTGAGAAGGGCAACGACGCCGCGGCTGCGCTTGTCGTCGGAGGCTCCGGGCGCCCGCAGCACGGGGCGGACGTCGTCACGGGTCCAGTCCCGAAGCAGCGGCATCCCTCCACGGTACCGTTCACGGCCCTCCTCCGTTCACTGCCATCCGCCCGTCGACAGCGCGCTACCGTCGATCCGTGAGCATTCTCTTCTCCCCGCTCGTCCTGCGCGGCCTCGTCCTCCGCAACCGCCTGTGGGTCTCCCCCATGTGCATGTACAGCGCCGAGGACGGCCTCCCCGACGACTGGCACCGCACGCACCTCGCACAGTTCGCCTCGGGCGGCGCGGGCCTCATCCTCACCGAGGCCACGGCCGTGCTTCCCGAAGGACGCATCTCCCCGCGCGACACGGGGCTCTGGAACGACACGCAACGCGACGCGTGGGCCGCGATCGTCCGCTCTGTCCACGACCGCGGCGGGGCGATCGGCGTGCAGCTCGCCCACGCCGGGCGAAAGGCCTCCACGTGGTGGCCGTGGGCGAAGGAGCGTGACTCCGTCCCCGCCGATCGAGGCGGCTGGACCACCGTCGCGCCTTCGGCCATCGCCTACGAGGGCTACGCCGAGCCGATCGCGCTGGACGCCGAGGCGATCGACCGGATCGTCGCCGCGTTCGCGGATGCCGCCCGCCGGGCGCTCGAGGCCGGGTTCGACGTGCTGGAGATCCACGCCGCGCACGGCTACCTCCTGCATCAGTTCCTCTCGCCGCTGAGCAACCGACGCACGGACGAGCACGGCGGAGCGCTGGAGAACCGGGCACGGCTGCTGCTGCGCGTCGTCGAGGAGATCCGCGACGTCGCGGGCGAGCGCGTCCCGGTCCTCGTGCGCATCTCGGCCTCCGACCATGCGGAGGGCGGCTTCGTGCCGGAGGAGGCCGCGACGGTCGGGGAATGGGCGATCGCCAGCGGTGCGGACCTCGTCGACGTCTCCAGCGGCGGCCTCGTCGCCCATCAGCGCATCGACGTGCATCCCGGCTATCAGGTCCCGCTGTCGGCAGCGGTGCGCCGCGGCGGGCGTGTGGCGACCTCCGCGGTCGGCCTGATCATCTCCGGCCCGCAGGCCGAGGCGGTGCTCGCCGCGGGCGACGCCGATGCGGTCTTCGCCGGCCGCGAATGGCTCCGCGACCCGCACTTCGCCCTCCGCGCCGCCCACGAGCTCGGCGTCGACCTGCCGTACTGGCCTGAGCAGTACTTCCGCGCCCGCTGGCGCTGACGCACACCGGCGGTCCGGAGACGTCGCGTCCCCGGACCGCCGGTGCGGCGAGGAGGGCGGCGGGAGGACGAGGAGGCGCCGGTCAGCGACCGTGGCCGCGACGGGTCGCGTCCTGCACCTCCCCCACCAGCTCCTCGATGATGTCCTCCAGGAACAGGACCGCGGTGGTCTCGCCGTGCGCGTCGCGCACCTGTGCGAGGTGACGGCCGGCGCGACGCATGATCGTCAGCGCGTCCTCGAGGTCGGTGTCCTCCTGCACGGGGACCATGTGGTGGATGCGCTTGGCCGGCACCGCACGATGCGCTCTGTCCTCCGCGTCCGGTCCCTCGGCCGTCCGCAGGACGTCCTTGAGGTGCACGTAGCCGATCGGCGCGCCCTCCGCGTCCACGAACACGTAACGCGAGAACCCGTGCTTGGCCACGGCCCGTTCGACATCGTCCGGCGTCGAGCCCATCGGAAGCGTCACGAGGGAGGCCAGCGGGACGGCCACGTCGCGGGCCTTCTTGTCCGTGAACTCCACCGCCGCGGTGACCGTGCCCGCGGTGTCGTCGAGCACTCCCTCGAGACGGGACTGGCTGACGATCGTCGCGACCTCGTCGAGGGTGAAGGTCGAAGCGGCCTCATCCTTGGGCTCCACGCGGAAGAGACGCAGCACCCCGTTGGCCGTCGCGTTCAGGCCGCGGATGACCGGATAGAAGACCTTCGAGACCCACACCAGAGGGGTCGCGAGGATCAGCACCGCACGATCGGGGAGCGAGAAGGCCAGGTTCTTCGGCACCATCTCGCCGAAGACCACGTGGAGGAACGAGACCAGCACGAGGGTGACGGCGAACGCGATCGCGTCCACCGCCCCCTCGGCGAGACCGGTCGCTCCCAGCGGAGCCGCGAGCAGATGGTGGATCGCCGGCTCGGAGACGTTCAGGATCAGCAGCGAGCAGACGGTGATGCCCAGCTGCGAGGTCGCGAGCATGAGGGTCGCGTGCTCCATCGCGTACAGCGCCGTCCTCGCCGCCCGCGATCCTCGCTCCGCGAGAGGCTCGATCTGCGAGCGCCGCGCGGAGATGACCGCGAACTCCGCGCCGACGAAGAAGGCGTTCGCGAGCAGCAGCACGAACAGCCAGACGATTCCCGCCCAGTCGTTCATCGCTCGCCCCCCTCGTTCTCGGCGGACTCGGCGGGGGTCGGCGTGAACCGGACCCGGTCGACGCGCCGGCCGTGCATTCGCACGACCGCGAGGACGCCGCCCTCCACGGGCACCTCGTCCCCTACCGCCGGCACGCGCTCGAGCACGCTCATCACGTAGCCGCCGACGGTGTCGTAGACGTCACCCTCCGGCACCTCGATCCCCGTGCTGCCGCGCAGCTCGTCGGGGCGGAGCTCGCCGGGGAACGTCACCGAGTCACGGCCGCGGACCACACCGGCCCTGCTGCGGTCATGCTCGTCGGACACCTCGCCGACGATCTCCTCGACGAGGTCCTCCAGCGTGACGACGCCGGCCGTCCCGCCGTACTCGTCGACGACGATCGCCATCTGGTAGCCGCGGTTGCGCAGCTCGGAGATGAGGACGTCCAGATGCACGGTCTCCGGAACCCGGAGGGGCTCGGTCGCGAGCGCCGCGGCCGGGACCTCCGCCCTCCGTTCCCGGGGCACGGAGACCGCGGCCTTGAGGTGGACCACCCCGGTGATGTCGTCGAGCGAGTCGTCGTACACCGGGAAACGGCTGTGACCCGTGCGTCGCGCGAGACGGATGACCTCGTCGGCCGAGTCGCCCGCGGCGACCGCGTGCATGCTCGGCCGGGCCGTCATGACGTCGGAGGCGCTCAGCCGGGAGAAGGTGAGGCTGCGGTCCAGCAGCGACGCCGTGTCGGCCTCGAGCACGCCAGCGCTCGCGGAGCGGCGCACGAGCGACGACAGCTCCTCCGCCGAGCGCGCGCCGGAGAGCTCCTCCTTCGGCTCCACGCCCATCGCACGCAGCACGGCGTTGGCACTGCCGTTGAGCACGGCGATCGCGGGACGGAAGATCCAGGTGAACGCCGTCTGGAACGGGATGACCAGCTTGGCCGTCTGCCTCGGAAGCGCGAGGGCGAAGTTCTTCGGCACGAGTTCACCGAGGATCATCGACAGGATCGTCGCGACGGTCATCGCGACGATCACGCTGATCGGCGCGACGGCCGCGTCGGGAAGCCCCCAGCCGGTCAGGAGGGGGCGCAGCAGGCTCGACAGGGCCGGCTCCATCGTGAACCCGGTGAGCAGCGTCGTGAGGGTGATGCCCAGCTGCGCCGAGGAGAGGTGGGTCGAGGTGATCCTCAAGGCCGCGATCGTCATCGAGAGGCGGGTCTCGCCGCGCTCGCGTCGCGCTTCCAGTTCGGCCCGATCGAGGTTGACCAGTGCGAACTCGCTCGCGACGAACAGACCGGTCCCTATGGTGAGCAGAAGCCCCACGCCCAGCCAGATGTAGTCCATCATGACTCAGCCTCCGCGAAAGCAGAGGGCGGATCGTGGGGCGAGGGACTACAAGAGGGAGGGTCGTCCATGGTGAGGAGATTCTAACCACGATCCCTGGGACGAGCCTCGGAGGCCGCTCCCTGAAAGCGGGAGCCGACCGCGATCGGGCTACCAGCTGACAGGCAGCGCCTTGCCCTCCTCGTAACCGGCCGCGGACTGGAGGCCCACGAGCGCGCGCTCGTGGAACTCCGGGACCGAGGACGCGCCGGCGTAGGTGAACGAGGAGCGCACGCCCGAGGTGATCATGTCCAGCAGATCCTCGACCCCGGGGCGGAGAGGGTCGAGGTAGATCCTCGACGACGAGATCCCCTCCGCGAAGAGCTCCTTGCGGGCCCTCTCGTAGGCGTCGAGACGTCCGAAGCGGGCCTGCACCGCCTTGGTGGAGGCCATCCCCCAGGATTCCTTGTACACGCGCCCGTCGGCGTCGGTCTGCAGCTCTCCCGGAGCCTCGATGGTGCCGGCGAACCAGGAGCCGATCATCACCGACGCCGCCCCCGCTGCGAGCGCGAGCGCCACGTCGCGCGGATAGCGGACGCCGCCGTCGGCCCAGACATGGGCCCCGAGCGCTCCTGCCGCCTCCGCGGTCTCCAGGACGGCGGAGAACTGCGGGCGGCCGACAGCGGTCATCATGCGGGTGGTGCACATCGCGCCAGGACCGACGCCGACCTTGAGGATCGAGGCCCCGGCGTCGACGAGGTCGCGCACCCCGTCCGCCGTGACGATGTTCCCTGCGACGATCGGGAGGCCGAGGTCGAGCGCGGCGACCGCGCGCAGCGCCCGGAGCATGCCGTCCTGATGCCCGTGCGCGGTGTCGATGACGAGCGCGTCGACACCGGCGGCGGCCAGCGCCTTGGCCTTGGCGGCCACGTCTCCGTTGATGCCCACCGCGGCCGCGACGGCCAGGCGCCCGTCGCGGTCGAGCGCGGGGCGGTAGAGCGTCGATCGGAGCGCGCTGCGGGCGGTCAGCGTGCCGACGAGGTGGCCGTGCCGGAGCACGCACACCATCTCGGCCCCGGTCGCCGTGATCGCGTCGAAGGCGGCTCTCCCGCCCTCCACGTCCTCCGCGTCCAGGGCGGGAGAGCCCGCACGGACGAGATCGCCGAGCTTGGCGTCGCGGAGGGCCGTCGCGAGGCGGACCGCCGGGAGGACGCCGTGGATCGCGGCTGCGTCGATCCCGCCGTCGGCGGCACGCTCCGCGATCACGACCCCATGCCCTTCGGTGGCGGGAAGCAGCCGCAGGGCCTCCTCCACCGACGCCGAGGGAGCGAGCACGAGCGCCGTGTCCCAGGCGACGGGCTGACGTTTGACCCAGCGGATCGCCTCGTCGAGCTCCTGCAGCGGCATGTCCTGAGGGAGGACCCCGATCCCGCCGCGGCGAGCGAGCGTCGCGGCCAGGCGCGGACCGGTCACCGAGTTCATGTTGGACGCCACGAGCGGGAGCGTCGCCGGGGTCCCGTCCTGCGGCGTGAGGTCCACCTGGAGACGACTGGTGACGTCTGATCGCCGGGGGACGAGGAACACGTCCGAGTAGGTCAGGTCCACCATGGGTCGCTCGCCGGAGAACTGCATGCCTCCAGGCTACCGACAGGGCCGTCGGGCGCGGACGTGTGCGCTGCCATGGGATCTCCGAAACGCGTTAGGCTTGATGTCCGAAGCGTGGCACCCCCGGGAGGGTCCCGGATCGGCGACCACCGACATTCAGCGACGAAAGAGGGCGATCGAGCGTGTCGAGCCAGGTGACCGGCGTCGGGACTTCGGACGACGGAGGGTTCGGGGCCAATTCCTGGCTCGTGGACGAGCTCTACGAGCAGTTCAAGGCAGACCGCGACTCCGTGGACAAGGAGTGGTGGCCCATCCTCGAGAAGTACCGGCCCGGCCAGGCAGCGACCGCCCAGGCTCCCGCGGTCTCCGCCCCCGCCGAGGCGCATCCGGTGACCGCGCCGATCCCGGTCATCGGCCAGCAGCCGGTCGCACGCACGACCGCCAAGCCGGCTGCGCAGGCCCCGATCCCCGCACAGGCCCCGACGCAGTCTACGGACACCTCTGCCGCTGAGGAGCAGGAGGACGTCGTCACCCCTCTCCGCGGCATGCCGAAGACCCTCGCCGCGAACATGGACCAGTCCCTCACGGTCCCGACCGCCACGAGCGTGCGGACAATCCCGGCGAAGCTGATGATCGACAACCGCATCGTCATCAACAACCACATGGCCCGCACGCGCGGCGGCAAGGTCAGCTTCACCCACCTGATCGGCTGGGCGATCATCCGGGCGCTCAAGGAGTTCCCGAGCCAGAACGTCTTCTACTCCGAGGTCGACGGGAAGCCGGCCGTGGTCGCTCCCGCGCACATCAACCTCGGCATCGCGATCGACCTCCCCAAGCCCGACGGGACCCGCGCTCTGCTCGTGCCGAGCATCAAGCGCGCCGACACGATGACCTTCAACGAGTACCTCGCCGCCTACGAGGACCTGGTCACCCGTGCCCGCGGCAACAAGCTCGCGGCGGGCGACTTCGCCGGCACCACGATCTCGCTCACCAACCCGGGCGGCATCGGCACCGTCCACTCCGTGCCGCGGCTGATGAAGGGGCAGGGCTGCATCATCGGCGCCGGCGCCCTCGAGTATCCCGCCGAGTTCCAGGGGTCCAGCCAGAAGACGCTGAACGCTCTCGGCGTCGGGAAGACCATCACCCTGACGAGCACCTACGATCACCGCGTCATCCAGGGTGCGGGGTCGGGCGAGTTCCTGAAGAAGGTGCACGAGCTGCTGCTCGGCCAGCGCGACTTCTACGACGACATCTTCCGCGCGCTGCGCATCCCCTATGCGCCGATCCGCTGGGCGGACGACATCGCGGTCGACCTCGCCGAGCGCATCGACAAGACCGCTCGCGTGCAGGAGCTCATCAACGCCTACCGGGTGCGCGGGCACCTGATGGCCGACATCGACCCGCTCGAGTACGTGCAGCGCACCCACCCCGACCTCGAGATCGAGACGCACGGCCTCACGTTCTGGGACCTCGACCGAGAGTTCGTCACGAACGGCTTCGGCGGGCAGCGTCAGCTGAAGCTCCGAGACATCCTGGGCGTCCTGCGCGACTCCTACTGCCGCACGGTCGGCATCGAGTACATGCACATCCAGGACCCCGAGCAGCGGACCTGGTTCCAGGACAAGGTCGAGGTCAAGTACGTCAAGCCGGGCCACGACGAGCAGCTGCGCGTGCTCAGCAAGCTCAACGAGGCCGAGGCCTTCGAGACATTCCTACAGACGAAGTACGTGGGACAGAAGCGCTTCTCGCTCGAGGGCGGCGAGTCGCTGATCCCGCTGCTGGACGAGATCCTCCAGGGCGCCGCGGCGGCCGGCCTCGACGGCGCCGCGATCGGCATGGCCCACCGCGGCCGTCTTAACGTGCTCACCAACATCGCAGGCAAGACCTACGGTCAGGTCTTCCGCGAGTTCGAGGGCTCGATGACCCCGGGCAACCGCCGCGGCTCCGGCGACGTCAAGTACCACCTCGGCACAGAGGGCACCTTCGTCGCCGACGGCGGCGCAGAGCTCCCCGTCTACCTCGCCGCCAACCCGTCGCACCTGGAGACGGTCGACGGCGTCCTGGAGGGCATCGTCCGCGCCAAGCAGGACCGCAAGCCCATCGGCACCTTCACCTGGCTGCCGATCCTCGTGCACGGAGACGCCGCGTTCGCCGGTCAGGGCGTGGTCGTGGAGACCCTGCAGATGTCGCAGCTGCGCGGATACCGCACCGGCGGCACGGTGCACGTGGTGGTGAACAACCAGGTCGGCTTCACCACCCTCCCCACCGACTCGCGGACATCGGTGTACGCCACCGATGTCGCCAAGACCATCCAGGCGCCGATCCTGCACGTCAACGGCGACGACCCCGAGGCGGTGATCCACGTCGCGCAGCTCGCCTTCGAGTACCGCGAGCGCTTCCACCGTGACATCGTCATCGACCTCGTCTGCTACCGCCGCCGCGGCCACAACGAGGGCGACGACCCGTCGATGACCCAGCCGCTGATGACCGACCTGATCCAGGCGAAGCGCTCGGTGCGCAGCCTCTACACCGAGTCCCTCGTGGGGCGCGGCGACATCACCCAAGAGGAGTACGACCAGGCCAAGGCCGACTTCCAGAACCGCCTGGAGATCGCCTTCGCCGAGACGCACGCCGCGGAGACGGGCGCGACCCCGATCGCACCCGAGCTCGCACCGGTGGAGACGCAGAACGGCGAGCCGGAGGTGACCGGCGTCTCGCAGGACGTCATCAACCTCATCGGTGACGCCCACGCCAACAAGCCCGAGGGCTTCACGGTGCATCCGAAGCTCCAGCAGCAGCTGGACAAACGGGTCGAGATGAGCCGAAAGGGCGGCATCGACTGGGGATTCGGCGAGCTGCTCGCCTTCGGCTCCCTCCTCGTCGAGGGCACTCCCGTGCGTCTCGCGGGGCAGGACTCGCGACGTGGCACCTTCGTGCAGCGTCACGCGGTGCTCCATGACCGCGCGAACGGGCAGGAGTGGCTGCCGCTCTCGAACCTCTCCGAGAACCAGGGCCGCTTCTTCGTGTACGACTCGCTCCTGAGCGAGTACGCCGCGCTCGCGTTCGAGTACGGCTACTCGGTCGAGGCTCCCGAGGCCCTCGTGCTCTGGGAGGCGCAGTTCGGCGACTTCGCCAACGGCGCGCAGTCGGTCGTGGACGAGTACATCTCCGCCGCCGAGCAGAAGTGGGGCCAGCAGTCCGGGGTGGTGCTCCTGCTCCCCCACGGCTACGAAGGGCAGGGACCGGACCATTCCTCGGCCCGCATGGAGCGGTTCCTCCAGATGTGCGCTCAGGACAACATGGTCGTGGCCCGGCCGTCCACGCCTGCCTCCTACTTCCATCTCCTCCGCCGCCAGGCCTACGCCCGGCCGCGCAAGCCGCTCGTCGTGTTCACCCCGAAGGCGATGCTGCGCCTGCGCGGCGCGACGAGCCCGGTGGAGGACTTCACTCGAGGGCGCTTCGAGCCCGTGCTCGACGACGACCGCGGGCTCGACCGCGCTGCCGTGAAGCGCGTGCTGTTCCACTCCGGCAAGGTCCACTGGGATCTTCGCGCGGAGCTGGAGAAGAACCCGAACCCGGAGATCGCCCTGGTTCGCGTCGAACAGCTGTATCCGGCCCCGCTGGCCGAGCTCAAGGCCGTCGCCGACACCTACCCGAACGCAGAGCTCGTGTGGGTGCAGGAGGAGCCGGAGAACCAGGGCGCCTGGCCGTTCCTGGCGCTGAGCTTCCTCGCCGTCCCCGGTGCCCGCCCGGTACGGGCCGTCACCAGGGCGGCAGCCGCCGCTCCGTCCACGGGTTCCTCGAAGGTGCACGCCGCCGAGCAGGCCGACCTGCTCCAGCGCGCGCTCACGCTCTGATCGCCTCGTCGCCCTCGGCGACGAGATCCGCCGACGCGGCGTCCCCGTCCACCGGGGCGCCGCGTCGGCGTCTGCGCTGCACGTGTCCCACGGCCACCGCCGCGAGGGTGAGCGCTGCCGGCACCACGAGCCCGGAGCCGGTGAGCAGCAGCAGCCCGAGGGTCAGCACCAGTGCGACCACCGCGAACCACCAGCCAGGGCTCCGACGAGGCAGGAGACGGACGGCGGCGATCATCCCGAGCACGTAGATCGCGACCATGCTCGCCGTGTGGACGAGGATGAAGGGCTGGAGGTCGAGGCCCGTGAGCACGACCGCTCCGAGGTAGAGAAGCTCCAGGCCGAAGACGGAGACGAGCGCCCGCCGCGGCACCGCTCCGCTCTCCACACCCCGTGAGAACACACGGGGCAGGTCGCCGGACGAGGCGAGCGATGCCCCCAGCTTCGCGAAGGCGGCGAGATAGACGTTGAGGACGCCGACGGCGACGATCGCCGCCACGACACCGATCAGGACCGGCGCGGCCTCGACGCCCCCGGCGCGGGCGAGATCGAGCAGGACGACGTCGCCTCCGCCCGCGGCGTCGCCGAGCGCGCCGACGGTGACCGCCTGCAACGCGAGATAGCTCGCTCCCGCCAGAACCAGGGTGATCGCGGTCGCGATCGGGATCGTGCGCCGTGGGCGCGCGAACTCGCCGGAGATGTGAGTGCCCACCTCCCAGCCGGCGAAGGCCCAGACGAACATCACGATCGCCGTCCCGACACCACCCCACCCGTGTGGCAGGAACGGCGTGAAGCGCGCCGCTTCGACCGCCGGGGCCGCGACCGCCACGACGAGGACCACCACGCCCAGGAGCAGGGCCGTCAGCGCCAGCTGGATCCATCCCGTCACGTGGACCCCGAAGAGGTTGGCGGCGAAGGTCACAGCGAGGAACGCGAGAGCGAGGACGGGAACGGCACCGGCATCGATCCCCACGACCGTGGCGATGTAACGAGCGCCGAGCGCCGCGACGACGGGACCGCCGGCGGCGACGCCGAAGAGGAACCAGTATCCGGTGGCCCGTGCCGCAGTGGGGCCGAGCGCCTTCCGGACGGAGCTGGCCACTCCTCCGGGATCGGGATGGCGGGCGGCCAGCGCGCCGAAGGCCCCGGCCAGCGGGATGGCGAGCAGGGTCACCACCGCGACCGCGACAATGCTCGCCGGCCCCGCGACCCGCGCGGCAAGGCCGGGGAGGACGAGGAGTCCGGTGCCGAGCACCGAGGCGAGGTAAAGGGCGACGCCCTGGGCGAGTCCGAGGCGGGCGGCAGACGGGGTCATCCTAGAACGCTAGCCAGCCCCGTCGGGTCACGGAGCGCGTACCCGCCCTCCGTGTCGGCAATGGCCGGATCGATGCGAACTCTGTCCCGAACAGGACGCTCCCGCTTCGTTCGGACGGTACTGAGACCGGATGACCGCGCTCAGTACCAGATGCCGAGCTGAGCGGACCGTGCCGTACGGAAGGCCGCGTCCAGCGCGTCCACGACGCCGTCTGAGGCCTGGATCCGGCCCGCTGCACGCAGCTGTGCCACGCTGACGCCGCCGACGTACAGCGCAGACAGGGTCGAGACGCCCACGGTGAGCTGGGGCTCGTCCTCCGTCGCCTCGAGGGTCGCCGCCCCGCCGACCACGCGGAGGCGCCAGGTTCCCGCGGCGAGATCGAGCGGGTCCTCGACCTGCAGCACGAGGTCGAGATCCGCCCGGTAGGAGCGCGCGGCCAGAGCAGAGGGGACATCGAGGATACGGAGCCAGCCGTGATCGTGCACGGCGACCTCCACGACGCGTTGGTCCACGACCAGCCATGGCAGCGGGTCGTCGACCGGCCGGAGGTGGGCGGTCACGGACGTCACGAGATCGTGGTTCACCACGAAGCCCCACAACGCGCTCAGTGCCTCGTCGGTCTCCGCGCCGAGATGCTGGATCGCCATCTCGGCCTTGGCCGCCTCAGGGATCTCGGTGACCGTGTACGCGACGACCCCGCGGACCTCGCCCGTGACGTCGAGGTACTGGACCCCGCGCACGGAGGCGGCCTGCGGATCGCCCGCCGCGAGACCGGCCATGCGCTCCCACCGCGCCGGCCAGCCGGGGATCTGGCCTGGCCGGAGCCTCCGGGAGCGCTCGTGCACCGCCCCGAGCGCCGTGGCGAGATCCTCCTTCTCGAGGTACTCCAGACGACCGGGGGCCGCAGGGGCGGCCCATCCCGCCTTCCTGGTGTCGGACACCCGTACGAACGCCGTGGGAACAGCGGGGGCGAATCCGTAGCGACCGTAGATCGTCGCCTCGCTCACGGTCAGGCCCGCGATCGGGATCCCCGCAGACGCAGCCGCGCGGAGCTCGCCCTCGAGGAGGTTCCTGGCGATGCCACGGCGACGGTGGGTCGCCGCGACGGTGACGGCGCTGATCGCCCACATCGGCACCTCACCCCCGAGGCTGCCGGGCCCGCCGGGCACGGTCAGCGGCGTGACCCACGAGTTGACGGTCGCGACCGGGAGCGCCTCCTCGGCAGCCTCTTTCTCGAAGACGCCGATGTTGCGCCGGGCCGAGAACGCGGTGCGCGTCTGCGTGCGCGACTCCGCCTCTGGCTCCGGGTCGATGAATCCGCGCGCGACGGCGCGGACGAACGCCTCCCCGGCCTTCTCATCGGCGAGGTCGACGACACGATAGGAGAGCCCCGTATCGCTCAGGCGCTGCGCTGATCGAGCGTCTGCCGGGACATCACGAGCGTCAAGGAGGTTCATCCTCCCACCCTACGGCCGCAGAGACCCGAGCGGATGGGTTCGCCCGGGTCTGCCCGCGACGACCCGGGTCAGTGCGCCGCAGCCTGGACTGCGCGCAGTCGCGCGAGCACCTGATCGCGGAGCTCCTCGGGCGCCGTCTCCTTGCAGGCACGGGAGAGCACCTCGGTCAGCGTCGTCGCGACCAGGGCCTCCTCCCGGCAGGATGCACAGCTCTCCAAGTGCGCCTTGATGTCGGCATGCTCCGTCTTGCACACCTCGTTGCGGAGATACTCCTCCAGGTCACGCCGCGCCTTCTCGCAGCCGCAGTCGCTCATTTCGTGCTCCTCGTGCCGGCCGCGGCGATGCCTCGCTCCGCGGCGTAATCCGCCAGCAGCTCCCGGAGCATGCGACGCCCGCGATGCAGGCGGCTCATGACCGTGCCGATCGGTGTCTTCATGATGTCGGCGATCTCTTGATAGGCGAAGCCCTCGACGTCGGCGAGGTACACCGCCATCCTGAAGTCCTCCGGCACCGCCTGCAGCGCGTCCTTCACCACGGACGCCGGCATCCGGTCGATCGCCTCGGCCTCGGCCGAGCGGCTGTGCGAGGCGGTCGTGGACTCCGCACCGCCCAGCTGCCAGTCCTCGAGCTCGTCGATCGTGCCCTGATGAGGCTCGCGCTGCTTCTTGCGATAGATGTTGATGTAGGTGTTCGTGAGGATGCGGTACAGCCAGGCTTTGAGGTTGGTGCCCTGAGCGAAGCTCGCCCAGGACGCGTAGGCCTTCACGAACGTCTCCTGCACGAGATCCGCCGCGTCGGCCGGGTTGCGGGTCATCCGCATCGCCGCCGCATACAGCTGATCCATGAACGGGATCGCCTGCTCTTCGAACTCGCGCCGCACGGCGTCGCCGCCCACGGCCTCGTCGGTCGTCTCGTGATCCATCGCCAGCCAGTCTAGGCCGTCCGTCTCCGCGATCACGGGCTCGAGTGTCGCGATCATCGCCGCCTTCCCGCCCTCGCCATGCAAGAGCCTTCAGTAGGGTAGGAACCGATGAACGACGACCGGTATTCCCCGTCTCTCGCCCGCGGGCGCTGGGTCGCGCCCGTCGCGAACGGGCCGCTGTCCAGCTCCCTGTCGGTCCCGGGGTCCAAGTCCCTCACCAATCGCGAACTCATCCTCTCCGCGATCGCCGACGGGCCCGGCCGCCTGGTCTCCCCGCTGCACTCCGAGGACTCGGCACGCATGGTCGATGCGCTGCGCATGCTCGGCGTCGGCGTCGACGAGGTCGCGGGCGGGGAGGGCATGTTCGGCCCGGACCTGCTCGTGACGCCGGCCCCCCTCCGCGCCGGTGTCACGGTGGACTGCGGCCAGGCAGGCACCGTCATGCGCTTCGTCGCGCCGCTGGCCGGGCTCGCCGACGGCGAGATCGTGCTCACCGCCCATGAGACCGCGCTGCACCGTCCGATGGGAGCCATGATCCATGCGCTGAGGGATCTCGGCGTCGACGTCGACGACGAGGGCAGCTGGTCCCTCCCCTTCACCATCCGCGGCCACGGCAGGATCCGAGGCGGGCGGGTCGAGATCGACGCGTCCGCCTCGAGTCAGTTCGTCTCGGGTCTTCTCCTCGCGGCCCCCCGCTTCGACGTGGGGCTGCACCTCGTCCACACCGGAGAACGCCTGCCCAGCACGCCGCATATCGACATGACCGTCGAGGCGCTGCACCGCCGCGGGATCCGCGTCGAACGTCCGGCACCAGGGGAATGGCTCGTCGAGGCGGGCGTCCCCCGGGCCAAGGAGCTGCCGATCGAGCCTGATCTCTCCAACGCGGCCCCGTTCCTCGCCGCCGCGCTCATCGCGGGCGGCGAGGTCACAGTGACCGGCTGGCCCACGCACTCCACTCAGCCGGGCGCCCAGCTGCCGGAGCTCCTCACCGTGCTCGGAGCGCACGTGACGCGCCGCGGAGGCTCCCTGACCGTCCGCGGCGGCCGAGGCGTCCGCGGCGGAGACCTCGACCTGTCCGCGGTCGGCGAGCTCACCCCGACCTTCGTCGGCCTCGCCGCCTTCGCCGACACACCCACCACTCTGCACGGGATCGGCCACATCAGGCTGCACGAGACCGACCGCATCGCGGCGCTCGCAGGGAACCTCCGCGCGCTCGGCGGTGAGGTGGAGGAGTTCCCCGATGCACTCCGGATCGTCCCCGCCCCCCTTCACGCGGGCGAATGGCCGGCCCACCACGACCATCGCATGGCCACCACCGGAGCGCTGATCGGCCTGCGGGTGGCCGGGATCGAGGTCGACGAGATCGGCACCACCGCGAAGACGCTCCCCGAGTTCGCCCCTCTCTGGGACCGTATGCTCGGCATCAGCCAGGACCCGGCAGGAGGCTCCACCGCGTGAGCTGGCTGGGGGACGACGAGGACGACGCGCTCGAGGACGAGTTCGACGAGTCCCGCATCCGCGTGCGCCCCAACCCGAAGGCGAACCGTCCACGCACCAAGCGCCGTCCTGCGCACACCGACGCCGAGGTCGGACGTGTGCTGGGCGTGGACCGCGGCCGATACACGGTGCTCCTCGGCGAGGACACGAAGGACGAGCGCACGGTCACCGCGGCCCGAGCCCGCGAGCTGCGTCGGACGGCCATCGTGACGGGCGACCGGGCCCGTGTCGTCGGCGACACCTCGGCGGGCGAGGGCACCCTCGCCCGCATCGTCGGGATCGTCGATCGCTCCTCCCTGCTGCGGCGCAGCGCCGACGACACCGACCAGGTCGAGCGCGTCATCGTCGCGAACGCCGACCAGATGCTCGTCGTCGTCGCCGCGGCCGATCCCGAGCCCCGGCAACGTCTCGTCGACCGTTATCTCGTCGCGGCGCTCGACGCCGGGATCCGGCCGTTGCTCGTGGTGACCAAGACCGACCTCGCCGACCCCACCGAGTTCCTCACCCACTTCGACGGGCTCGACCTCACTGTGTTCACGAGCGCGCGCGGTGAGATGCCGGTCGAGGAGATCGGCGCCGCGCTGGTCGGCCACGCGACCGTGTTCGTCGGCCACTCCGGGGTCGGCAAGTCCACCCTCGTGAACGCGCTGGTCCCCGGGGCGGGGCGCGCCACGGGTCATGTGAACCAGGTCACGGGGCGGGGGCGGCACACATCCTCCTCCACCGTCTCGCTGCGTTTCCGGTCGCGCGCCGGCGCAGGCTGGGTCATCGACACCCCCGGCGTGCGGTCCTTCGGTCTCGGCCACGTCGATCCCGCGAACATCCTCACGGCGTTCACCGAGCTGGCCACCGTCGCCGAGGACTGCCCCCGTGGCTGCACCCACCTCCCCGACGCCGAGGACTGCGCGCTGAACGAGGCGGCAGCCGCCGGAGAGCTCGGCGAGACCGGACGCGCTCGCCTGGACTCGCTCCAGCGTCTGCTGGAGACCTTCTCAGACCGACGCTGAGCAGCGTCCGGCGCTAGGCTGGAACGGTGACCACGCAGCGACTCGAACCCGGCAGCACCGCCCCCGACTTCACGCTCCTCGACCAGGACGGCGCGCCCGTCTCACTCGCCGACCTGCGCGGCCGCAAGGTCGTCCTCTACTTCTACCCGGCGGCGATGACCCCGGGCTGCACCACCCAGGCGTGCGACTTCCGCGACAGCATCTCCTCGCTCCAGGGCGCGGGCTACGCGGTCATCGGCGTATCCCGCGACGAGCCCGCGAAGCTCAAACGCTTCCAAGAGCGTGACGGGCTCACCTTCACCCTCCTCAGCGACCCCGACCACGCGGTCCACGAGGCCTACGGCGTGTGGGGCGAGAAGAAGAACTACGGCAAGGTCGTCGAGGGCGTCATCCGGTCCACGTTCGTCCTGGACGAGGACGGCGTGATCGACCAGGCCCTCTACAACGTCAAGGCCACCGGGCACGTCGCACGGCTGCGCAAGCTCCTCGGCATCGACGCCTGAATCTTCGGCGCCCGCGAGGGGCGAGAGCGGCTCAGCGCCCGTTCGCGCCGTCGGCATCGTCCGCGAACTCGTCGCCGCGCAGACGGGACCGCGGCCCTTCGCTCCGAGACACGAGGAACAGCAGGACGGCTCCCACCGCCCCGGGGATCGCGAGGGCGAGGAAGAAGAGCACAGGGAAAGGCCGAACCCCCAGCGCGCTCATCGCCATGGCCACGGCGATGATCTGCAGCACCATCCCGCCGGAGCGTCCCCAGGAGCGTCCGCGGAACACGGCGACTCCCAACCCGATCAGACCCGCGCCGCCGATCACCGTGAGCGCGATGAGCGCGAGGGCGGACGGCAGCAGTGCCGCGTCGCCGGCGCTGAGCCCGAACACCTCGACGAGGGCGACGACGAGGAGCGCAGCCCCCTCAAGGGCAAGCAGCGTCGATGCGGCGACAGTCAGTTTCGAGGCGCGCATGGCCCTCCCGTCCGAGCGGATCCGCTGCGCGCGCCGAAGAGCGGGCGCAGAAAACCCTTGATCATCTGCGTTCCATGTACGAGAATAGAACACAGTCATGTGCTCCCACAGCGGCGTGGGGCGAGTTCACCGCTTGCACTTCTGGGCAGCACCCCCCGATCGCCGCCCGCATCCGAGGACGCGTAATCCACGCGCCCCGACGATTCCACACGAGGAGCCCCCATGGATTGGCGCGACAAGGCCGCCTGTCTCACTGTCGACCCCGAGCTGTTCTTCCCCGTGGGGAACACCGGTCCTGCCGTCGACCAGATCGAGAAGGCGAAGTCCGTGTGCGCCCGGTGCACCGTCACCGAGATCTGCCTGCAGTATGCGCTCGAGTCCAGCCAGGACTCCGGCGTCTGGGGCGGCCTGAGCGAGGACGAGCGCCGCGCGCTCAAGCGCCGCGCAGCCCGCGCCCGCCGCGCCGGCTGAACCTCCCCCGGACCCGGGTCAGGCGTTGACCCACCGCATCGGGAGATCGATCGTGACCTCGGTGCCCTCCCCCTCGACCCCACGCCAGTCGATCGTGCCGCCCAGCTCGCCCTGGATGAGCGTGCGGATGATCTGCGTGCCGAGCCCCTGGCCCACGCGGCCCTCCGGGAGACCGTGACCCGTGTCCCGAACGATCACGCGCAGATTCTGGTCGGTCCGCTGCGCCTCGATCGTGACGAAGCCCTCCTGCCCCGCCAGACCGTGCTCGACCGCGTTCGTGACGACCTCGGTGAGGGCAAGTGCCAACGGCGTCGCGTACTCGCTCGGCAGGACGCCGAACCGACCGGTCGACTGCGTCCGTGCCCGCGTGTTCGGCGCGGCGGCGACCTCCGCGACCAGCTTGAGCACCCGTGCGAAGACCTCGTCGAAGTCGACCTTCTGAGCCAGCCCGCCTGCGAGCGTGTCGTGTACGACCGCGATCGACTCCACACGGCGCATCGCCTGCGTGAGCGCATCCCTCGCCTCCTCCGAATGGGTGCGCCGCGCCTGGATCCGCAGCAGCGACGCCACCGTCTGCAGGTTGTTCTTCACACGATGGTGGATCTCGCGGATCGTGGCGTCCTTGGTGATGAGCTCCTGCTCCTGGTGACGGAGCTCCGAGACGTCGCGACACAGCACGATCGCGCCGATGCGCGTGCCGTGGTCACGGAGCGGGATCGCTCGAAGGGAGACCGTCACGCCTCGCGCCTCGATGTCGGTGCGCCAGGGCGCACGCCCGGTGACCACGACCGGAAGGGACTCGTCGACCTGACGGGTCGCGGGGAGGATCCTCGTGGTCACCTCCACCAGCGGCTCCCCCTCGAGCTCGTCGTCGAAGCCCATGCGATTGAACGCCGAGAGCGCGTTCGGGCTCGCGAACGTGACGATGCCGTCCACGTCGATCCGGATGAGGCCGTCAGACGCGCGGGGCGCTCCGCGCCGGGGCGAGGTCGGCGCCGCGAGGTCGGGGAACTCCCCCGTCGCGATCATACGGAAGAGATCGTCGGCGCACTCGTTGAACGTGATCTGCTGCCGCGATGGCGTACGCGCCTCGCCGAGGTTCGTGTGCCGGGTGAGGACGCCGATCACCCGCGGCGCCTCGCCCTCCTTCGGACGCATCCGCACGATCGGGACCGCCCTGACACGCGTTGGCGTCTCCTCGAACCAGTCCGGAGACGAGGAGTCGACGATCTGCGCGGTGTCGAAGGCCTCCTGGACCTGCGTGCGCCACTGCGGGCGGACGCGCTCCCCCACGATGTCGCGGTAGAACAGCGTCGCCGCACCGCTCGGGCGGGTATGGGCGACCGCGACGAAGGAGCCGTCGGCCGCCACCACCCAGACGACGATGTCGGCGAAGGCGAGGTCGGCGAGCAGCTGACCGTCGCCCGCGAGACGGTGGAGCCACTCGACGTCGTCGTCGTGGACGCGGCCCTGGGCATGCACGAGGTCACTGAGAGTCGACACCGTCTCAGCCTAGATGCCGCTCCCGGCCAACGGTTCACAGCACGGCGAGAGTCGTCGCTCGCCATCGGCCGTCCAGGCCTTCGAGCCGGATCGCGACGGCCCTCGTCCGCGCCGGTCCCGCGACGACGAGGGTGGCCTCGACGATCCCGTCGGCCGGCGTCGAGCAGTGCGTCGAGACGATCCGATAGACCGGGCGAACCGGAGCGATGCCGCGCGCGCTTCGCGCCCGTGCGGAAAGCCCCGCCCGGGTCACCAGGGTCCGATAGGCGTCGGCCGTGAACCAGCGCGCGAGCTGGTCGACCTCACGGACGCCGGCCAGCACCTCCAGCACACCGTGCGTCAGTCCCTCGAGGAACGGCACGGGGTCAGGCAGGTCCTCGGACGACGTCGGCTGCGGCGCGAAATCCTCGAACGGCGACATATCAGACTCCCCCCGGATCAGATGCCTGCAGTAGAGCACGCCGCCTCCGCCATGGCCGCGGCTCTGCTCGAGGAATGTGGACAACCCGTATGGGTCTGAGCCACCTGCCCCGAACCGCCAGGCATGAAAGCGCTCGTCATCACCGGGGCAGAGCCGGCCTGCTCTGTGGATAACCCGCCGACCGCCCGAGGCCTCCCCTACGCTCGTGCCGTGGACTGGGAGCAGCTGTTCGACGATCTCGAGGACCAGCTCGCCTCCGGCTGGGAGGCCGAGAGGGCGGCTCTCGACGCCGAGTCCGAGCGTCTGCGCTTCTCCCGGCTCGAGCTGCGTGCCCGGCTGGGCGCTCTCGTCCGGGCGCCGGCGCCCCTCGCCGCCACGCTCCACGACGGCACGACCATCACCGGACGTCCGTGCGCGGTGGGCGCAGACTGGGCGGCGCTGGTCCCTGAGGGCGTCCGGGTGAACGTTCTGCTCCCTCTCGACGCCGTGTCGCTGTGGACGCTGGACCATGGCGCTCTGCTCGGCAGCGGGAGCGCCGCCGAGCCGCTCTCACCGCTCCGAGAGCGCCTGACGCTCGGCTTCGTCCTCCGGGACCTCGCGCGACGCCGCACCGGCGTCACGATCAGGACGCGGGCCGGCACGATCCTGTCGGGGACCATTGATCGCGCCGGAGCGGATCATCTCGATCTCGCCCTGCACGACGCCGGAGAGCCGCGCCGAGCCCGCGCCGTCCACGGGTTCCGGATCATCCCGTTCAGCGCGCTGCTCAGCGTCACCGCCGCAGGTGCCTCCGAGCGCCCGTTCGGCTGACCTCCACATCCGTGCCTCCGGTCAACCCTCATGCCGCGTCCTGCTGCGCCGGCGAGTCACGGCCGCGTGCGACGTCCTCCCCACAGTTCCGGAAAGCTCGCAGCGTCGGCCTCGTTCCAGAGCGCGATCAGACGCGCCTCCTCGGTCTGCGCCTCCAGGTACTCCGCGATGCTCGCCTCCTCGATCCGCCACCGGGCGGGGACGCCGAGACGTGCGCCGCGCAGACGCCCCTCCATCACCAGCGCGACCACCTCGTCCACCTCGACGCAGAGCAGCTCCGCGACCTGCGCGGGGGCGAGGTAGCGGGCGATCGGGTCTGTCGCATCGGGCATGTCCCCATTGTCCTCCGATGCCCCGGTGGTCGCGACCCACCTGCTCCCCTGTGGATAACTCACGAGTCTCCGCCCTCGGTCTGTGACGATGGCGAAATGATCTCGTTCCCGCGCCCGCGCCGTCTGTGGGGAGACGTGCGCTTCCTCATCGGCATCGCCCTCATCGTCGCCGCCGTCACCGGAGTCTGGCTGGTCGTCTCCTCGGCACGCCAGACGATGCCGGTCCTGCAGGCGACGCGCACGATCGTCCCCGGCGAGACGATCGGCGGAGCCGTCCGCGTCGTGGAGGTCGCCCTCGGCACGGCAGCCGACGGCTATCTCGCCCCCGATGCTCTTCCCGACGGCATGGTCGCGACCAGGACGATCGAGGACGGCGAGCTCGTCCCCCGCACCGCCGCGGCGCCCGCGGAGTCGAGCCGGGTGACCTCGATCGTCGTCGAGAGCACCACGGCGATCCCCGGCAGCGTCGCCGCCGGCGCCGCGGTGGAGCTCTGGTCGTCCGCGCCCTCGGGAGAGGCCAAAGGCTTCGCCGCCCCGCGGATCCTCCTCGACGAGGCCACCGTCGCCTCTGTCACCCGTGCGGACGGCCTCCTCGCCGGCGGCCACTCCTCGGTCGAACTGGTGGTGGACCGCGCCGAGGTCGGGACCGTTCTCGGCGCCGTGGCCGAAGGCGCGGCGCTCTCGGTGGTACCGCTCAGGGCGCGACCATGATGCGCGTGATCCTTGCCGTCGCCGACGATCGAGCCCTCGCACTGGCGCAGGACCTGCCGCTCGCGGGCGTGGAGGTGGTGGGACGTATCGCTCCCGAATCCCTGGCCGGAGACGATGCGGAGAACGCGTTGACGGCCCTTCCCCTCCGCGGGGTCGACGCCCTCGTCCTCCCCGCCGATCGAGGGCTGTTGGGGGTCGCCCTGCGCGCGGCCTGCGACCGGGCAGGGGTCCGCCTCCTCCTGCTCGGCCGAGGCGATCCGGCCGCCCGGCTCGCCCGCAGAGCCGGTCTGGCCCCTCCTCTCGACCCCGAGTCCAGCGCCTGGGACATCGCGGACGCCCTCGCCGTCCGCCCGTCCGCCACGGAGCCGACGAGGGCTCCGGACTCCGGCTCCATCATCGCCGTCTGGGGGCCGCACGGCGCCCCGGGGCGCACGACGGTGGCGGTCCAGCTCTGCGCCGCGCTCGCCTCCCCGCAGCGGCACGTCGCCCTCGTCGACGCCGACACCCACGCGCCGTCTGCCGCGCTCCTCCTCGGCCTCGGCGAGGACGCCCCCGGCATCGCCGCTGCCTGCCGACGAGCCGACCTCGGGCTGCTCGACGGGGCCGAGCTGAGCCGCCTCGCCATGACCGTCGACAGCGGCGCCGGTCCCATCGACGTGCTCGCCGGGATCAATCGTCCCTCACGCTGGCCCGAGCTCTCCGCCACGCGTCTGGCCGCCGCACTCCTCGCCTGCCGCGACTGGGCAGCCATCACCGTTGTGGACGTCGCCGCGCCGTTGGAGACCGATGAGGAGATGGTGAGCGACATCGCAGTGCCCCGCCGCAACGCCGCGACCCTCACCGCGCTGGAGGCGGCGGACCGCGTGGTCGCCGTCGTCTCGGCCGATCCCCTCGGCGTCGCCCGATTCGTCCGCGATCACGCCGAGCTGCGCGCGCTGGTGGGGAGCACGCCGGTCACGGTCCTGGTGAACCGCCTGCGCTCCGGACCGCTCGGGGTGGACGCACGCCGGCAGATCCGCCGAGCCCTCGCACGCTTCTCCGGTATCGACGACGTCCGCTTCCTGCCGTTCGATCCCCGAGGCGTCGATGCAGCGCTCCTGCACGGACGCCCGGTCTCCGACGCCGCCCCACGATCGGCCTTCGCCGCTGCGGTCGCGCAAGTGGCACCGGCCCTGCTGCCCGCGGACGGATCCGCGAAGACGAGCGGCGCCACGGCCGCCCTCCGCCTCCGCCGCCGAAGGGGGCACAAGGCCGAGAAAGCCGAGCCGATCCGACGACGGAGGGGGATCGCCGCGCGACCCTCCGACACGTCCTGACCGTCGCTACTGCCGGTAACTCGCCAGGAAGTTGCCGAGACGCTCGATGGCCTCCGAGATGACCCGGGGCTCGGGCAGGGTGACGACTCGCAGGTGGTCGGGCGAGGGCCAGTTGAATCCCGTCCCCTGGACCAGCAGGATGTGCTCGGCCACGAGGAGGTCGTAGATGAGCCGCGCATCGTCGTGGATCTCGTGCACGTTCGGATCCAGGCGCGGGAAAGCGTACAACGCTCCAGCCGGCCTGACACAGGAGACGCCGGGGATCGCCTCCAGCCCCTCCCATGCGGCGTCGCGCTGCTGGTGCAGGCGACCACTCGGCGCGATGAGGGCGTCGATCGACTGCACTCCCGAGAGCGCCGCCTGCACCGCATGCTGCGCCGGCACGTTCGGACACAGCCGTGTGGAGGCGAGGAGCGTGATCCCCTCCAGAAAGCCCTTGGCATGGTCTTTGGGCCCGGTGATCACGAGCCACCCCGAACGGTATCCCGCGACCCGGTAGGTCTTCGAGAGACCGTTGAAGGTCAGGCAGAGCAGATCGGGGGCGAGCCTCGCGGTGGGAATGTGCTGCGCGCCGTCGAAGAGGATCCGGTCATAGATCTCGTCGGAGAGGAGAAGCAGGTCGTTCTCACGCGCGATCTGGATCATCCCCTCCAGCACCTCACGCGAGTAGACCGCGCCCGTGGGATTGTTCGGATTGATGATGACGATGGCCTTGGTCCGCGGCGTGACCTTGGCCCGGATGTCCTCGAGGTCCGGGTTCCACCCGTTCTGCTCGTCGCAGAGGTAGTGCACAGGGGTCCCCCCGGCGAGGCTCGTCATCGCGGTCCAGAGCGGATAGTCCGGTGTCGGGATCAACACCTCGTCGCCCTCGTCGAGGAGTGCCTGCATGGTCATGGTGATGAGCTCGGACACACCGTTGCCGAGGAAGACGTCGTCCGGATCGAATGCGGGGAACCCCTCGACCTCCTCATACCGGCTGACCACGGCACGGCGGGCGGAGACGATCCCCTTGCTGTCGCTGTAGCCGTGCGCGGTGGAGAGGGTCGTCAGCATGTCCTGCACGATCTGCTGCGGAGCCTCGAAGCCGAAGATGGCCGGGTTGCCGGTGTTGAGCTTGAGCACCGCATGGCCTTCTGCCTCCAGCCGTGCCGCCTCGGCGAGCGCGTTGCCGCGGATCTCGTAGAGGACGTTCTTGAGCTTGGACGACTGGTCGAAGGATCGGGGAGCCATCGACAAAGAATACCGGCCTGCGGGCGGGCGGATGACCGCTTGCCCCGCGGACGCGCCGCGTGCCGGAGCGATCGAGACGCTCCGGCACCGACAGCGCGCTGCGACTACTTCTTGCGGGCGTTGGCGCGACGCTCAGCGCGGTTGGCCGCGGGAGCCTCACCGTCGACACGCTGGCCGAAGGCGCCACGCGCCACCGGGGCGTCATCCTGCCCCTCGCCCTCCGGCTGAGCCGCACGCGCCGCGGCCTGACGCATCCGGTCCGTGGCGGCCTGCTGCACCTGCCCACGATCGTTGCGCACCTCGACGTCCCCGGCGTCATTGGGCGCCGAGTACTCGAGACGCTGATCAGCGGTGCCGTTCGCGAGACCCTTCGCCTCGACCTCGGCCACGCCCTCATCGTCGGCACGGCGCACTTCGACCTCGAGGTTGTAGAGGAAGCCGACGGTCTCCTCCTTGATCTGACCCATCATGGCCTGGAACATCGAATAGCCCTCGCGCTGGTACTCGACCAGCGGGTCGCGCTGGGCCATGGCTCGCAGGCCGATGCCGTCCTTGAGGTAGTCCATCTCGTACAGGTGGTCCCGCCAGCGACGGTCGAGGACCTGCAGCACGACCCGGCGCTCCAGCTCGCGGGTCGCGGCCTCGCCGAGCGCCGCCTCGCGCTTCTCATAGGCGACCATCGCGTCGGAGATGAGCTCGCGCCTGAGCCCCTCCGCCGTGATGCCGCCCTTGCGCCCACCCGCCTCGGCGACGACCTCGTCGATCGTCACGTCCACGGGGTACAGCGTCTTCAGCTCGGTCCAGAGGCTGTCGAAGTCCCAGCTCTCCGTGTGCCCCTCACGGGTGTGGTCGTCGACCACGGCGGTGATCGCATCCTCGATGAAGTGCTTCACGCGGTCCGCGATGTCATCGCCCTGGAGGATGTGGCGACGATCGGTGTAGATCGCCTCGCGCTGACGGTTGAGGACGTCGTCGTACTTCAGGACGTTCTTGCGCATCTCGGCGTTGCGCGCCTCGACCTGGCTCTGGGCGCTGCGGATCGCGCGGGTGACCAGGCCGGACTCGATCGGCTGATCGTCCGGGAAGTTGGAGCGGGCCAGGATCGCCTCGGCCGCGCCGGACTGGAACAGGCGCATGAGGTCGTCGGTGAGGCTGAGGTAGAAACGGCTCTCCCCCGGGTCACCCTGACGACCGGAGCGGCCGCGCAGCTGATTGTCGATGCGGCGAGACTCGTGGCGCTCGGTGCCGAGCACGTAGAGTCCTCCGGCCTCGGCGACCTTGGCGCCTTCCTCGGCGACCTTCGCCTTCATCGCCTCATAGGCGTCGTCCCACGCGGCCTCGTACTCCTCCGGCGTCTCGACCGGATCGAGACCCTTCGCCTTGAGCTCCTGCACGGCGAGGAACTCCGCGTTGCCTCCGAGCATGATGTCGGTGCCTCGGCCGGCCATGTTCGTGGCGACCGTGACAGCGCCGAGACGTCCGGCGCGAGCGACGATCTCCGCCTCGCGCGCATGGTTCTTCGCGTTCAGGACCTCATGCCTGACGCCCTTCTTGGCGAGGAGACGGGAGAGGTACTCGCTCTTCTCGACGCTCACGGTGCCGACCAGGATCGGCTGCCCGTTCGCGTGGCGCTCGGCGATGTCCTCGACGACCTGGGCGAACTTCGCCGTCTCGTTCTTGTACACGAGGTCGGGGTTGTCCTTGCGGACCATCGGCTTGTTGGTCGGGATCTGCACGACGCCGAGCTTGTAGGTCGACATGAACTCCGCCGCCTCGGTGTCCGCCGTGCCGGTCATGCCGGCGAGCTTGTCGTAGAGGCGGAAGTAGTTCTGCAGGGTGACGGTGGCGAGAGTCTGGTTCTCTGCCTTGACCGGGACGTTCTCCTTGGCCTCGATCGCCTGGTGGATGCCCTCGTTGTAACGCCGTCCGACGAGGATGCGACCGGTGTGCTCGTCCACGATCATGACCTCGTCGTTCATCACGACGTAGTCGGTGTCACGTTTGAAGAGGGCGAGCGCCTTGATCGAGTTGTTGAGGAAGGAGATGAGGGGCGTGTTCGCGGACTCGTAGAGGTTGTCGATGCCGAGGTAGTCCTCGACCTTCTCGATGCCGGGCTCGAGCACGCCGACCGTGCGCTTCTTCTCGTCGACCTCGTAGTCCTCGCCGGGCTCGAGCGTGCGTGCGATCTTCGCGAACTCGGTGAACCAGCGGTTCGCCTCGCCTGAGGCCGGACCGGAGATGATCAGCGGGGTGCGGGCCTCGTCGATGAGGATCGAGTCGACCTCGTCCACGATCGCGAAGAAGTGACCCCGCTGCACGAGGTCCTCCTGTCGCCAGGCCATGTTGTCGCGCAGGTAGTCGAAGCCGAACTCGTTGTTCGTGCCGTAGGTGATGTCGGCGGCGTACTGCTCTCGGCGTGTCTCGGGCGTCTGGCCGGAGACGATGACGCCGGTGGTCATGCCCAGCGCGCGGTAGACGCGCCCCATGAGCTCTGACTGGTACCCCGCGAGGAAGTCGTTCACCGTGACGACGTGGACGCCCGCGCCCGCGATCGCGTTGAGGTAGCTCGGGAAGGTCGCGACGAGCGTCTTGCCCTCACCGGTCTTCATCTCGGCGATGTTGCCGCCGTGCAGGGCGGCGCCGCCCATGATCTGCACGTCGTAGGCGCGCATGCCGAGAGTCCGCTTGGCCGCCTCGCGAACGGCGGCGAAGGCCTCGGGCATGAGCTGATCGAGCGTCTCGCCCTTCTCGTGCCGCGCACGCAGCAGCCCGGTCTCGCCTCGCAGGTCCTCGTCGCTGAGCTTCTCGAAGTCCTCTTCCAGCGCGTTGACGGCCTTGACGACCTGGTTGAGGCGGCGGAGCGTCCGCCCCTCGCCGGCGCGCAGCAGCTTCTCAAGAGGATTCGCCACGGATGTCTTCTCCCTGTCGGTGGTGGGTGCCGGCACGTCGCGCGGGACAGCGGGGTGCGCACCGGCATGCAAAGTCATGTTACCGGCCCGTGACCTGCGCGTCGCCTGCACGGCGCACAACCGATCCCCGCGGGGGCGTCGGCGACGTCCGACCGTCGCAAGGGGGGCCTGCGCCCCTCCTCTCGCCGCGTCCATATACTCGGAAACAGATACCGGGAAAGGGGTCGTCGATGTCGGTGCGGCAGAGCCTCCTCGCCATCCTCCGTCAAGGCCCGTGCTACGGCTACCAGCTGCGTGCGGAGTTCGACCGGCGCACGGGCTCCGTCTGGCCGCTCAACGTCGGGCAGATCTACAACACCCTGGAGCGTCTGGAACGCGACGGGATGGTGGCCCGCGACGACGTCGACGACCAGGGCCACGTCTACTGGCGGATCACGGCGGCCGGCTCCGCGGAGGCGGACGCCTGGCTCTCCTCTCCCCTCGCTCGGGAGCAGCCGGCACGGGACGAGCTCGCGATCAAGCTCGCCCTCGCCACGACGCTCCCCGGAGCCGACGCCGCCGCGCTCGTCGCGGCCCAGCGCGCCGCCACCGAACGGCGCCTCGACGCCCTCCCGCCCGCGACGCCGGAGCCGGGAGCCGACCCTGCGACGATCGCATCGGCGATCGTCGCAGGGTCGCAGCGAGCCGCCGCCGAAGGCGAGCTGCGCTGGCTGGACGAGGTCGAGCGGATGCTGAGCGAGTCACGACCATCCCCGCTGGCTCTCGTGACGGAGCGACCCCGTCGCGGTCGCCCCGCCGGCGCCTCCCGCCATTGACCTCTGGCGGGGGCTGCACTCAGCGCGTCTTGATCGCGCAGAGCGTAGCCCAGTCCCAGCGCGCGCATGGGCGAGGGCCGTAGGATCGGACCATGGCCGGCTTCTGGGGCAGACGCAAACGTGAGCAAGAGGCGCTCGACGCGCAGGACGCCGATCTGGCGCGCCGCGCCGAGCAGGCGCTCGTCGCGGCGGACGAGCGCATTCGCACCGCAGGCGACGAGCTCGCCTTCGCGAGCGCCGAACTGGGCGAGTCCCTCACCGCCGACTTCCGAAAGGCGCTCCAGGCGGTCCAGACCCACATGCGCGAGGCCTTCCAGCTGCACCAGCTGAACCACGACGAGATCCCGGACACTCCCGAGGAGCTGCGTACCCGCAACGCGCGGATCATGCAGCTGTGCGAATGGGCCGAGGAGCTGATCGACGAGAAGTCTGCCGCCCTCGCCGACGCCGTCTCCCGTGTGCGCCGTGCCCCGGAGGTGACCGTGCAGGTCCGCGCCGACGCCGACGCCCTGGAGCTGCGGCTGCCGCAGGCGAGGGAGACCATCGCGCGTCTCGCCGGCCGGTACTCCGAGGCGGCGATGCAGCGGATCGTCCGCAGCGCCGACGAGGCGGAGCAGCTCCTGACCTTCGCCCGTCACGGGGCGGACGTCTCGGAACGTCGCCGGGCCGCGAAGCAGAACGAGGAGGCCGTGCTCGCCCTCGAGACCGCGACGGAGGCGACCCGTCGTGCCGGCGTCCTGCTCGACGCCGTGGAGGACTTCGAGATCGAGGCGCTGCGGGCCGAATCCACGCTCGCCGAGGTCGTGCTCGACTCGCGCGGAGACCTCGCGGCCGCACGCGGCGCGGACACGACGCCCGCGGTGCGCAGCGCGATGGCCGACCTCGAGCAGACGCTCGTGTCCCTGGCGCCTGCCGGCACGCCGACCGATCCGTTCGAGGAGCTCAGCCGCCTCCGGGCCGCGAACACCGCCCTGGACAAGGCGGTCGCCGAGGCCCGGTACCGCGCCGAGAATCCCCTGCCGACCGTCCAGCAGGTGCAGCACGCGATCGACGACGCCGACCGGCAGCTCGGCGTGGCCCGCGGGCTCATCGCCGGTCACCGCGGCTGGATCGGCGCCGACGCCCGCACTCGCCTGGCCGAGGCCGAGCGCCTGCGCGTCGACCTTCCGTCGATGGTCGCTCCCGAGGACACTCGTGAGCAGGCGCTCGCGACGGCCCGTCGCGTCGCACAGCTCGCGTCCGAGGCCTTGCAGCTCGCCCAGCACGACATCGACTCCTCACGCCCGGACCAGGGATGGGGCGGTCCCCAGGGCGGCGGGGGACGCGGCATGGGCGGTGGCGACATCGTCAGCGGTGTGCTCGGCGGGCTTGTGATCGGCAGCATCCTGGACGGCATCTTCGACTGAGCCCGACCACCACGACTGAGCCCTGGAGAGACGGGGCGACCCGCGGCTTCGGCGCCGGGTCGCCCCCTCTCTCTCATCGAAGCGTCAGGACGCGAGCTCCTCTGCCGGCGGCGCCTGGGTCTCGAGCGAGATCACGCCGTAGTCCCAGCCCTTGCGCCGGTACACGACGCTGGGATGGTCGGTGCGGACGTCGACGAAGAGGAAGAAGTCGTGTCCGACCAGCTCCATCCGGTCGACCGCCTCCTCGACCGTCATCCACTCGGCGTCGAAGTTCTTGGTGCGGATGACGACCGGCGAGTACTCCTCCTCGCCCTCGTCGGCGAGCGGGATCTCGCCCGTCGCCACCGCACGGAGGACGTCGGCCGAGACCGGGGCGACATCGATGCCCGAGAGCTCACCCCTTCCCTTCTCGAAGTGCGCACCACGCGGATGGTTGCGACCGTCGACCCGCTTGCCCTTCGCGCGACGCAGCTGCTCGATGAGCTTGTCCACCGCCATGTCGAGAGCGGCGAACTTGTCTCCGTCGCGCGCCTCGGCTCGGATGACGGGGCCGCGACCGACGAGGGTGAGCTCCACCGTCTCGTCCTCGACGCGCCCGTTCCGATAGGACCGATGGGTGACCTTGACGTCGAGGCGCTGCGCTCTCGTGGCGAGTGCCTCGATGCGCGCGGTCTTCTCCTCGACAACCGTCCGGAATCGATCGCTGATGCTCACTCCGACACCCACGATGTTCGTTTCCATCCTTGACCTCCTTGTTCCGGTCCTCCCGGCCAAGGGCGGACCGTGGTCGCCTTGTGACCCCCTACCGTAGTCGGCCGCACGCTCGCTGTCATCACTGAATCAGCTGAATGGCCTGTGTGTCCGCGCACCCGGTCCGGAGGGCGGCCCCCGCCGCCGGCGGATCCCGCGGCGTGACGGCCAGGACGGCGCATCCGACGACGACGAAGCCAGCCTCCTCCAGCGCCCGCGCGGCCTCATCGAGCGTGGCTCCTGTCGTCGCCACATCGTCGACGAGCAGCACCCGGCACCCCTGCCCCGCCATGGTCGCACGGAGGCTGCCCGCCACGTTGCGTCGCCGCGCCCGGCGGCCGAGTCCCCTCTGATCCGCGACGGCGCGACGGGGGACGAGCGCCCGGAGCACCCTGGCCCCCGTACCCGTGGCGAGAAGCTCGGGAACTCGGTATCCGCGACGCCGGAACGCCGCACGCGACGTGGGCACCGGCACCAGCGCCTCGATCTCGGTCGACCCCGCCGCCGCCCGCCGCACCGCCTCCCGGAACGGGGGAGCAAGCATCCGGAGGAGCGCCGTCCGACCGCCCTCCTTGACCGCACGGATCATGTGCGCCGCGACGCCGTCGAAGGCCAGGCCGCCCTCGACCGCCCTCCCGTCTGGCGTCCGCTGCCGCACGGGGACGGGGCGGAGTCCCTCTGCGCACCGTGCGCAGAGGGACTCCCCCGGAACGTCGCATCCGCCGCATTCCTGGGCGAGGACCAGGGCGACAGCCTCGGAGAGGGCGGCGCGGAGTGTTCCTCTCCGAGGACGGACACACGGCCGGGGCGGGGGCGACATGCTCCGATCCTCCCGGCACGCTCAGCGCAGGAGACGCGCTCCTCCGGAAGCGGTGGAGAACCCGTCGAGCATCCCTCCGGTGCAGGCGGCTCCGCCTCAGAAGCCATCGATCTGCGTTGCGAGCACCCTGACGCCGCTCGTCTCGACGCGCCAGGTCGGCCCGCTCTGGATACGGAGATCGCCGTTCTCGTCGAGCAGCCGGAGAGTCGACGCCGGCGTCATCGGGGAGAGCGCGCGGACGTCGTCAGGGACATCAGCGTTGGTCATGGTCCCGCCGACCGTCTGCTTCACCAGGCGGATGTCGCCGTTCACGTCGACGAGGACTCCGACCGTCAGCTCGTCGAGCCAGGCGAGCCCGATCGGCGTTCCTGGCAGCCCGCCGATCGTCTGCGACGCCCCGAGAGCCATGGGGACGTTGCGGTCGTCACGCCGCACGCCGGCGACGACGATGCGCTGATGGGAGCCGACCGTCACCGCCGCCGCGACGCGTGCGCCGTCGCGGCTGACCGCCAACGCGCCGATCGACGTCGCATCGGCGAACCCGGAGACCGGATGCGAGACGACAGAGGTGCTCCAGGCCGTGACGGCGGCCGGGCTTGCGGCGGGGACGGTCCAGACGTAGCCGAACGGGTCGAAGGTCGGCGCGAGGAGTCCTGGCCGCGCGTCCAGCTCGTCGATGCCGCCCTCGCCGACGACATAGGCGACGCCGTTCTCCCCCTGGACGGCGGCGTGCCTGGCGCCGTCGCCGACCACGATCGACCGGATCGGCTGCGAGAAACGCAGGACGTCGGCTGAGAGGGAGCCCACCGGCGTGAGCTCGCCGCCGGCCAGATGACCGAAGCCGGCCTCGGTGAGGACGAGCGGACGCGTGTCCGCGGCGGTCGGCGCGAGGGATACCAGTCCCGCTTCCAGCGGCCGCCCGCCCACGGTGAGCCGCACCTCGGTCACATCGAGCTTGGCGAGGCTGGACTCCAGCTGGGTCCGCATCCGTGCGAGGGCGAGCGGATCGACACCGAGCGCCGAGGAGGTCAGGTCGACCTCGGCGATCTGCGCGTTGACCGTGACCGCGTCCCTGGCGAGCTCGACCTCGCCGGTGAAGGCGGTGCGGACGGCCTCGGCGAGCCAGGGGCTCGGCCGACCGGAGACCAGGGACTGGACGATCCGGGTCGCCGTGTTCTTGCGCTTCGGGAACCAGCGGACGTCCTGGACGCCGTAGGTCCATGACGGATCGAAGAAGGTGAGCGGATAAGGGCTGAAGACGTCCTGCGCCTCGAAGACCTGCTCGGCCAGCAGCACGCCGTCCGGCGCCGCCGCGATCCGCCACTGACCGCCGGCGCCCTTCGTGAGA
This sequence comes from Microbacterium sp. S308A+, assembly GCF_049800815.1. Taxonomy (NCBI): domain Bacteria; kingdom Bacillati; phylum Actinomycetota; class Actinomycetes; order Micrococcales; family Microbacteriaceae; genus Microbacterium; species Microbacterium sp. S308A+. Next base: position 869,371 of record NZ_JBNAFT010000001.1, read on the forward strand.
CGGTAGCTGAGCTCCGCCGCGCCGGCGGTGCCGTCCACCGGCGCATAGGCGCCCTGGTCGTCGACGCTCGCGGTCTGCCGGAAGCCGAGGCGCAGGAGGACGCCGTCCTCCGCGCTCTCCCCGCTCTGTGCCGTGAGGGTGCGATCCCTCTCCCCGGAGTCGATCGTGACGCTGGCCTGCGGCTTCCATCGCTCGTTCAGCTCCGGCGTCAGGAACTGGCGCGCGATCGCCCAGTTGTCGGCCGGACTGGAGGCGGCCTCGAGGAAGCCGCGGACGATGCGCTCCGGGTCCGCGTCCTTGATCGGCCCGGAGGGCAGGTAGGTGACGTCCGCGTCGTCGCTGCGACGGTCGGCGTTGTGACCGGGGCGGACGTCGCCGCTGGTGGGAAGCGAGGCGCACCCGGCGAGGCTCAGCAACACGGCCACCACGGTCAGGCCACGAAGGACACGGCGCATGCTCATTCCCGCTCTCCTCGGTCCTGGTCCGCCGCGGGCTCGTCCGGGAGCGGCCTGGACGCGGTCGCGAGGGGGATCGGCTCGGTCGCGGCGCCGATGTCGGCGAGCGCCTCCTGCGGTTCGAGCGGCACGGGGGACGCTCCGGACATCCCCCCGTCGTCGCGGGGCAGCGTGAGGACGAAGTTGGTGCCGACTCCCACCTGCGACCACACCCCGAGCGTCCCGCCGTGAAGCCGCGCGTCGCCGAGCGCGATCGACAGGCCGAGACCGGTCCCCCCGATCGTCCGACGCCGTGACGGGTCGGCGCGCCAGAATCGGTCGAACACACGCTCGGCGTCCGCCGGCGCCATGCCCATCCCCGCGTCGTGCACGCCCACCGCGACGGCGTGCTGATTGCTGTCGACAGTGACGACGATCGGATTCCCCTCGCCGTGCTCGATGGCGTTGCCGAGGAGGTTGCGGAGGATGCGCCGCACGCGTCGGGGATCCATCTCCACCGGAGTGTGTCCCCCGGGCGCGACGAACCGCAGCTCCGTGTCGTGGTTCGCAGCGAGCGGCGTCATCTCCTCCACGAGCTCCTCCGCGAGATGGGCGAGGCTCGTCGCCTCCTTCTCCAGCTGCACCGAGCCGGCGTCGTATCGACTGATCTCCAGGAGGTCGGCCAGCAGCGTGTCGAAGCGCTCCACCTGTGCGTGCAGCAGCTCGGCCGCCCGAGCGGTGGCGGGGTCGAAGGCCTCGCGCCGGTCGTTGAGCATCTCGGCGGCGAGCCGGATCGTCGTCAGCGGCGTGCGCAGCTCATGCGAGACGTCAGAGACGAACCGCTGCTGCACCATCGACAGCTCTCCGAGCTCCTTGATCTGAGCCTCGATGCTGTCCGCCATCGCGTTGAAGGACCGGCCGAGCGTCGCCAGCTCGTCCTCGCCCCGGATCGGAAGACGAATCTCGAGGTCGCCCTCGGCGAAGCGGGCGCTGGTCTCCGACGCCTCGACGATCGGCAGCACCACCGAGCGCACGGCGAACCAGGCGATGACCCCGATGATGCCGACCAGGATCGTGCCTGCCACCCAGAGGCTGCTCTGGACGAGCAGGAGGGTCTGCTCCGTGTCCGCGAGGTCGTAAGCGATGTAGAGCCCGTACGCACCGGCTTCCGGGATCGTGATCTGATGGCCGACGACGAGTCCGGCGTGCTGCCGCCCGTCGGACTCGGTGATCGCGAACGGCTGCCACCACTGCTGTTCGGGGCTGTCCGAGACCCGCTTGACGAGCTGATCGGACAGGAGGTCCTTGGACAGTCCGCCCAGGAAGAAGTCCGACGGCGCCACGTCCGAGGGCGAGTCGTCGATCCGGAAGGTGGCGATCATGGTCGAGGACGACACGCTTCCCAGCGCGTTGCGCATCAGCCGCTGCAACGCGGCTCTGTCCCCTTGCACCTCCGCCGAGGCGAGGGTCTTCTGAACGTCCGTCACCGCGCGCTGCGCATCGTCGAGGGCCTGGTCCTTGCGCGCCTCCCAGAGGTTGTTCTGGATCGCGAGGGCCATCGCCCCGCAGGTGACGAGGATCGCGACCGACGTGAGCGCGAGTGTGGCCAGCAACGTCCGAAAGCGGAGGGAGCGACGCCACAACGCCGCGAACGAGGCGGGCCACCCCCGCCAGTCGCGTACGAGCGCGGCGCGCGGGGCGACGGAGGCGAGGGGCGGCACGGCGTCTAGCCTGCGCTCCCGGCCCGATAGCCGACGCCGCGCACGGTCGTGACGATCCGCGGGTTGTCCGGATCGAGCTCGACCTTGGCCCTCAGGCGCTGCACATGCACATTCACCAGCCGAGTGTCGGCCTTGTAGTGGTATCCCCAGACCTGCTCCAGGAGCATCTCGCGCGAGAACACCTGCTGCGGCTTGGAGGCCAGGGCGACGAGAAGCTGGAACTCGAGGGGGGTGAGGGCGATGGGGTCCGCGCCCCGACGCACCTCATGCGCGTCGACGTCGATCACGAGGTCGACGATCCGCAGCGCTTCGGTCGTCGACTGCGGCGTCGGACGCAGACGCGTGCGGATCCTCGCCACCAGCTCCTTCGGGTTGAAGGGCTTGACGATGTAGTCGTCGGCGCCGACCTCGAGGCCGCGCACGACGTCGGCGGTGTCGCTGCGGGCCGTGAGCATGATGATCGGAACGCCGGACTCCGAGCGGATCCTGGTGCAGATCTCGATGCCGTCCATGCCGGGGAGCATGAGGTCCAGCAGCACGAGGTCGGGGCGCTGTGCACGCCACTCCTCGACGGCCTTCGCCCCGTCTGCGCAGAAGACGGGCTCGAAGCCCTCGGTGCGCAGGACGATGCCGATCATCTCGGCGAGGGCGGTGTCGTCATCGACCACGAGGATGCGTGAGGTCATGGGCCTGGATCGTCTTTCTTTCACGCGCGGGCGCGGGCGAGCCCCGGCCTTCGCGTCGGGACCAGCGTACTTCACGCACACGGAGAGGCCGCGGAGGCGGGCGACGCGCCGTCGATCAGACCGCCCAGGCACCTGTCCGAAACCGCAGGACCACGCTCTCGGCGCATGTGACACGATGGAGCAACGACACGGACCGTCGGAGGAGCACGTGAGCGGATCGACCTGGACCCCTGCCCCGCGCCCGGGGCTCATCCCCCTGCACCCCCTGGGCTTCGGCACGATCCTCGGGAAGTCCTTCGCCGCCCTGAGACAGAACCCGCGCGTTCTGTTCGGGTTCGCCGTGGTGGTGCAGATCGCCGTCGTCCTCCTCACCGCGCTGATCATGGGCGCGGTCACGGTCGCCGCCTTCTCGCGCGTGCTCACGCTCCGACCCGGCTCCGAGGAGTACACCACGCTGATGATCGGCTCGGCCGGCATCGTGGCCGTCGTGGGCCTGGTCGTGGGCCTTGGGTCGGTCGCCTTCACCGCCCTCGTGCAGGGGGTCGTCGCCGCCGACGTCGCCGAGGCGGTGCTCGGCGAGAAGGCGACTCTGCGCACGCTCTGGGCCAGGGTGCGCCCCGTGGCCTGGCGCCTGATCGGCTACGCCGCGCTCGTGATGGGGGCCGTCTTCGTCCTCCTCCTCGTGATCGGCCTCGTGGCTGTGGGGGGAATCGGGGCGCTCGGCGGCTTCCAGAGGCCGGCGATGATCATCGGCGCGGTGGTCGCCTTCCTCGCCTTCCTCGGCGTCATCCCGCTCCTGCTCTGGCTGGGGACGAAGCTGCAGCTCGTGCCCTCCGTCCTCGTGCTCGAGCACGAGACGGTGCGCGGCGCGATGGTCCGATCGTGGCGCCTGACTCGTGGACGATTCTGGGTCGCGTTCGGGGTGATGGTCCTGATCAGCGTCATCATGAGCGTGGCCGCGCAGGTGGTCAGCACGCCGCTCACCATGCTCGCCTCGATCCTCGTGCCCGTCGTGGCCCCGACCGGGGAGAACCCGGCGTCGGCAGTGATCGCGACTCTGCTGACGACCCTGCTCGCGCAGACGCTGACGATCGTGATCGGCGCGGTCTCGACGGTCGTGCAGTCCACCGGCTCCGCCCTCGTCTACCTCGACTGCCGGATGCGCCACGAGGGGCTGGACCAGGATCTGCTGGCCGCGGTGGAGCGTCGTCATGCCGGGCTCGGCCATGGCGCCGATCCGTTCGCGGTGGATCCCGCCCGCGCCGTGACCCGCGAATACCGTCCTCTCGCTCGCACGGTCTGGGATGCTCCGCCCGCCCCGCCGTATCCCTCTCCCGCCACGGGGCACCCTGCGACCCCCGTCTTCCCCCCGGCACACGGACAGCCGGCCACGGGCGGCTACGGCACGTACGCGCCCGCCGTTCCTCCTGCCGCGCCGCCGCCCGCTCCTGCCGCGGCGCCGCCCGTCGGCGACGACCTCGGCGAACACCCCGATCGGCGATGGACGGCACCGGGATCGGGCCCAGGGAGCGCATGACCGGCTCGTTCGGAGGGACGATCCCGCTGATCCCCGACGGCGACGAGGCGCGGCGGTGGGCAGAGCAGGAGCTGGCCAAGACGGAGTACGCGGAGGCCAGGCCGACGCTGTTCGACCAGTGGGCGCGCGCGATCGCCGACTTCGTCGCCGGCCTCTTCGATCCGCGCGCCGCCGCCGGATTCGGTCCGCTCGGGTTGATCCTCGTCTGCGTGATCGTGGTCGCCGTCCTCGTGGTCGTGCTGATCCTCTGGGGAAGGCCTCGCCGCTCTCGCACGCAGCGCATACCGGTCGACCTGCTCGGCAGCGACGACGGACGGACCGCCGCCCAGCTACGCGCGGACGCCGAACGCCACGCGAGGTCGGGCGAGTGGGACGAGGCGATCGTCCTGCGTTATCGAGCGATCGCCCGCTCGTTGTGGGAGCGAGACCTCATCTCTCCCGTGCCAGGGGCCACCGCGCAGCGCATCGCCCACGACGGCGGGCTCGCGCTCCCCCCGCTCGCCTCCGCCCTGGTTCGTGCTGCGGCCGCCTTCGACGACGTGCGCTACCTGCGCCATCCCGGCTCCGCGGAGCGCTATCGCGAGCTCGCGGAGACCGATGCACGCACGCAGGCCGCACGGCTGGACCCGGTGCCCGTATGAGCGACGCGCACAAGGGCGGCGCTCGCCCGGGCACGCACGCCACGACGTCCGTCGGCGACGCCTCCCCTTACCCGTCACGCGGCGCAGAGCCGACGTTCGTGCGTGCGCCGGGCCGCGGACGGCGCGCGATCGCCTGGCTCGCGATCGCCCTGGCGCTGTGCGGACTCGCTCTCGTGGGCCTGCAGGTCGCGGTGTCGACGCCGGCGATCCGCGGCGGCCTGGACCCCGAGGGCAGAGGTCCCGCCGGCGCGCAGGCGCTGGCCCAGCTGCTCCGTCAGCAGGGCGTCGAGGTGACCGTCGTCCGCGACCGTACCGCGGCGACCGCCCTGCTCGACGCCGACACGACGCTCGTGACGACCGAGCCGTTCGCCCTGAGCGACGGAGCCGTGGACGACCTGCTGGAGGACGCCCGCTCCGCCGTCGTGCTCTCCCCCGGCTCGCGCACCCTGCGCCTCCTCGACATCGGCGAGTACTCGGGGAACGGCTCGGGGACGACGGAGCCGGGCTGCCCGCTCCCGGAGCTCGCCCACGTCGGCGACATCGCGACGGGGACCCTCTACTCCCCTGCCGTCGGCGTCACGGGCTGCTTCGAGAGCGGTGACGGCGCGGCCGTGCTCTTCTCGGAGACGGACGGCGAGCGCCGCACGGTGTTCGACGGCGCCCGGCTGCTGTCCAACGAGCATCTGGCGGAGAACGGCAACGCCGCGCTGGGCCTCGCGCTTCTCGGCCAGCACGGGAAGGTCCTCTGGTACGTCCCGTCGTTCGAGGACACGGACCAGGAGGGGGCCGACCCGGAGGCCACGCTGTCGTCGCTGACGCCGACCTGGGTGACCCCGGCGATCGTGCTGCTGTTCGTCGCGGCGATCGTCGCGGCGATCTGGCGCGGACGACGCCTCGGCCCGCTCGTGGCGGAGTCGCTGCCGGTCATGGTCCGCGCATCGGAGACCATGCAGGGTCGCGCCCGGCTCACGGCGAAGGCCGCCGACGCACGGCACGCCGGTGCCGCGCTGCGCGAGGGCACCGCGGCACGGCTCGCCGCTCGCCTCGGCCTGGCCCCTGGGACCGTCCCCGAGACGGTGGCCGACGCCTCCGCCGACCGGGTCAGGGCCTCCCGCGACTCCGTCCGTGACCTGCTGGCGGGCCCGTTGCCCGCCAGCGACATCGAGCTCATCGCGTTCGCGCGTCGGCTCGCCGCGCTCGAGACCGCGGTCGACGACGTCGACCGCACCGAAAGGAGCACACCGTGACCGATCCGCTCGTCCCGGACCCCGCCCCTGCACCCCCGCCCGCCGCTCCTCCGGCCTCGGCTTCCGTGCATCTGCCCGAGGCGCGGGCGGAGGAGGACGCGGAGCTGCGTACCGCCATGCAGCGGGTCCGCGCCGAGGTCGCGAAGGCCGTCGTCGGCCAGGACGGGACCGTGACCGGACTGCTCGTCGCGCTCCTCGCCCGTGGCCATGTCCTGCTGGAAGGCGTGCCGGGCGTCGCCAAGACGCTCGTCGTGCGGGCGTTCTCCCGCGCGCTCGGGCTGGACACCACGCGCGTGCAGTTCACTCCCGACCTCATGCCGGGCGACGTGACAGGCTCCCTCGTCTACGACGCGAGCGCCGGAGAGTTCGAGTTCCGTCCGGGCCCGGTCTTCACGAACATCCTGCTCGCGGACGAGATCAACCGCACGCCACCCAAGACCCAGGCGGCCCTCCTGGAGGCCATGGAGGAGCGGCAGGTCTCCTCCGACGGCACCAGCAGGCCTCTCCCCGATCCCTTCCTCGTCGCCGCGACCCAGAACCCGGTCGAGCACGAGGGGACCTACTCGCTGCCGGAAGCGCAGCTGGACCGGTTCCTCATGAAGCTCGTCGTCGGCATGCCGGAACGCGATGCGGAGGTCTCGGTGCTGCGGCGGCACGCGGCCGGCTTCTCGCCGCGGGAGCTCACCGACCTCGCCGCGGTGGTGACGGGGGACGAGATCGTCGCCGCGCAGCGCGCGGCCGCCGCCGTCGAGGTCACCGACGACGTGCTCGGCTACGTCGTCGACCTCGCCCGCGCGACGCGACAGGCCCCGTCCGTGCAGCTCGGCGCGAGCCCGCGCGCGTCGACGGCGCTCCTCGCGGCGGCCAAGGCCTGGGCCTGGCTCAACGGCTCGAGTGCGGTCACCCCGGATCACGTGCAGACGATGCTCGTCCCCGCCTGGCGCCACCGGCTCCGTCTCCGCCCCGACGCGGAGATGGAGGGCGTCTCGGCCGACGCCGTGCTCTCCTCCGTCCTCCAGCAGACCCGGGTGCCGATCTAGGTGTTCGTCTCTGGCCGTCTCGTCGTCCTCGTCGCCCTCGGCGCGATCCCGGTAGCCCTTCTCACGGGTGCCGGGCTCTCGCCATGGCTGACGCTGTGCGCCTGGCTGCTGCTGTGTGCGCTGCTCGTCCTCGTGGACGTGCTGCGGGCGGCGTCGGTCGGGGCGCTGCGCGTGAGCAGAGAGGTCCCTGGGAGGGTCCGCCTCGGTGAGCCGACGAGCGCGTCCGTCGCCGTGCACAACCTCGGGACGAGGCGCCTGCGCGGCCTGCTGCGCGACGCCTGGCAGCCGACGGCCGGAGCGCCGGTCGCCCGCATGCTCCTCGACGTGCCGGCCGGCGAGCGGCGGCGGGTGGAGATCCCGCTGCTCCCCCGGCGACGCGGCGAGCTGGAGAGCGCCTTCGTCGCGGTTCGCGCCTTCGGCCCGCTCCGGCTCGCCGGGAGGCAGGGCAGACACGCGGTCCGCGGGGCCGTCCGCGTCCTCCCGCCCTTCGCCTCCCGCCGGCACCTGCCCTCACGGCTCGCCCGCCTGCGCGAGCTCGACGGCAACACGAGCGTCCAGGTCCGCGGCCAGGGCACCGAGTTCGACTCTCTGCGAGAGTACGTCCGCGGCGACGACGTCCGCTCGATCGACTGGCGTGCCACCGCGCGCGCAGGCACCACGATGCTGCGTACCTGGCGCCCCGAGCGAGACCGCCACGTCGTCGTCCTCATCGACACCGGTCGCACCGCCGCGGCGCGCGTCGGGGACGGCACCCGGCTCGACGCCGCCTATGAGGCCTCCCTCCTGCTCGCGGCCCTCGCTCAGCGCGCCGGCGATCACGTGCACCTGCTGCTGTTCGACCGCGTGGTGCGAGGGCGCGTCACCGGCGTCGACGGTCCGGGCCTCCTGCCTGCGTTGTCCGACGCCATGGCCCCGGTGCACGCGCGCCTCGTCGACACCGACTGGGGCGCAGCCTTCGCGGCGGTCCGCACCGTCACCACCCGACCTTCGCTCATCGTCGTGCTGACCGCGCAAGACGCGCCGGAGAGCGCCAGGGGCTTTCTCGGCGCCTTTCCTGGCCCCTCACGCTCCACCACCATCCTCGTCGGCTCCGCCACGGACGTGTCGATCGCCGCCCTGGCCCGGCAGCGCGAGACGCGCGAGGAGATCTATCTCGCCGCCGCGGCGGAGCGCACCCTTCGCGATGCCGAGGCCGTCGCCCTCGCCATCCGCCGCGCGGGAGGCGAGCCGCTGGCCGCCGATCCGGAAGATCTGCCACCGCGGATCGCCGATCGCTATCTCGAGCTCAAGGCGACCGGGCGACTCTGAGGACCACCCGACTCACCTCCTTTTCCCCGGTCAGCCCCGTCTTCCCAACGGCGATGCCGACCGACGCAACGCCGACGGTCGCCCACTCCCCTTTCCCTCCTTCTTCTGAATGATTCAGGACAAGGTACGGTGGACGCATGACGACCGCCGGGGCCACACCTTCCGCCGCCGACCGGCTCCGCGCGGCCGGCCTGCGTGTCACGGTGCAGCGTCTCGCGGTGCTGGAGACGTTGCGGACACGCCCGCACAGCTCAGCGGAGACGATCTTCGCCGCCCTCCGCGCGGAAGCCCCGGTGATCGCCCTCCCGACCGTGCACAGCATCCTGGGCGATCTCACCTCCGGCGGGATCGTTCGTCGAGTCAGCCTTCCCGACGCGGGGAGGGCGCTGTACGAGCTGCAGCACGGCGACGACAACCACCACCACGTCCAGTGCGTCGGCTGCGGCCGTGTCGAGGACGTCGCGTGCGCCGTCGGCGCCGCTCCCTGTCTCCACCCCTCTCACGATCACGGCATGCGCATCCTCGAGGCGACCGTGACGTTCCGTGCCCTGTGTTCCGAATGCGAAAGGAAGAGCAATGGCTGACAAGCCCGCAACCACCACCCAGACCGGCACCCCGGTCGCCAGCGACGCGCACTCGCTGACCGTCGGATCCGACGGCGTCACGGCGCTGCACGACCGCTATCTCGTCGAGAAGCTCGCGTCGTTCAACCGCGAGCGCGTGCCGGAGCGCAACCCGCATGCCAAGGGCGGCGGCGCGTTCGGGGAGTTCGAGGTCACGGAGGACGTCTCGCGGTACACCCGCGCCGCCGTCTTCCAGCCCGGCGCCAAGGCCGAGGTGCTGCTGCGCTTCTCCTCCGTCGCCGGGGAGCAGGGGTCCCCCGACACCTGGCGCGACGTGCGTGGCTTCGCCCTCCGCTTCTACACGGCCGAGGGCAACCTCGACATCGTCGGCAACAACACCCCGACCTTCTTCCTCCGCGACGGCATGAAGTTCCCGGACTTCATCCACTCGCAGAAACGCCTCGGCGCCTCGGGGCTGCGCAACGCCGACATGCAATGGGACTTCTGGACCCTCTCCCCCGAGTCGGCCCACCAGGTCACGTATCTCATGGGCGACCGCGGGCTCTCGCGCAGCTGGCGTCACGTCAACGGCTACGGCTCGCACACCTATCAGTGGGTCAACGCCGCGGGCGAGCGCTTCTGGGTGAAATACCACTTCCTCTCCCAGCAGGGCGTCGAGCCGATCTTCGCGGACGAGGCCGAGCGTCTGGCCGGCGCCGACGCCGACCACTACCGTCGCGACCTCTTCGACGCGATCGCAGCGGGCGACTTCCCGAAGTGGGACGTCTACGTTCAGGTCATGCCGTACGAGGAGGCGAAATCGTACCGCTTCAACCCGTTCGACCTCACCAAGACCTGGTCGAAGAAGGACTACCCGCGGATCAAGGTCGGCACGTTCGCGCTGAACCGCAACCCGCGCAACTTCTTCGCCGAGATCGAGCAGGCCGCGTTCTCCCCCGGCAACCAGGTCCCCGGCACCGGGATCTCGCCGGACAAGATGCTCATGGCCCGCGTGTTCGCCTACGCTGACGCGCAGCGCTACCGCATCGGGGCGAACTACAACCAGCTGCCGGTGAACCAGCCGCACGCTGCCGAGGTCCGCAACTACATGCACGAGGGCCAGATGCAGTATCACTTCAACGCCCCCGAGCACCGGGTCTACACCCCGAACTCGTATGGCGCCGCCGGAGGCCCCGAGGCCGACCCGCTGGCCGGCGTCGAGGCGAGCTGGGAGTCGGACGGCGAGCTCGTGCGCTCCGCCGCCACGCTGCACGCCGAGGACGACGACTTCGGCCAGGCCGGCACGCTGTACCGCGAGGTCTTCAGCGACGAGCAGCGCGCGCGCTTCGTCGAGACCCTCGCGGGGCAGTACGGCGGAATCACCGTCCCCGCGATCCAGGAGCGCTTCTTCTGGTATTGGGGCCAGGTCGATGCCGAGCTTCCCGACGCGATCCGGGCGAGGATCGCCGCCTGACGGACTCGTCCGAGAACGGCACAGGAGAGGGGTCGGATGCGTCGGCATCCGACCCCTCTCGGCGTGCCCCGGCGGCTCGACCGCGACAGGGCGTGAGGATGTGCAGGGGCGCGGCGTCCTTCGGGCCCGCTTCCTCCCGGTTCATCGAGAGAAGAGGAGCCTCCATGAGCGCGTCTCCGCCCACCGTGTCCATGCCGTCGACCGGCGCCCGTCTGGTCGCCGAGGGCTTCGGCACCTTCCTGCTCGTCTTCGGAGGCGTGGGCACCGCCGTCTTCGCCTCCGCGCTCTTCGCCGAGCCTGCCGCCCGCTCGACCGTCTATCTCGCCGTCGCCCTCGCGTTCGGCCTCACGGTCATCGCCGGGGCATACGCGTTCGGCCCGATCTCGGGCGGCCACTTCAACCCCGCTGTCACGCTCGGCGTCGCCGCCGCCGGACGCATGCCGTGGAGCGAGGTCCTCGGCTACGTGATCGCCCAGGTCGTCGGAGGCGCCGTGGCGACCACGGTTCTCACCCTCATCGGCACGTTCGGCCCGCAGGGATGGCTGGCCCGTGCCCAGGACGCGGGGTTCGCCAGCAACGGATGGGACTCCCACTCCCCGAGCGGCTTCGGCATGTTCGCGGCGATCATCGTCGAGCTCGTCCTCACGGCCCTCTTCCTGTTCATCATCCTCGGCACCACCCATCCCGAGCGCGGCACGAGGTTCGCCGGGCTCGCGATCGGCCTCACCCTGACCCTCATCCACCTCGTCAGCATCCCGGTCGACAACGCCTCGGTGAACCCTGCGCGCTCGCTCGCCACGGCCATCTATGGCGGGATCGGCCCGCTGTCCCAGCTCTGGGTGTTCCTCGTCTTCCCCGCCGTCGGCGCCCTGATCGCCGGCTTCACCTACCGGGCGCTCTTCGACACCATGGTCGTGGTCCCGGCCGGGACGGACACAGCGTCCTGATCAGGCGGCCGTGAGCGTCGGAGTCCCTGCCTCGAACTCGACCAGATCCCCGGTCTCGCCTCGCCGCGCCGCGCGACCGCCGATGACGAGCATGTAGACGAGAAAGGCCGCGAGCGCGGCGACACCGATCCCGATCTTCACGGGCCAGGGAAGCGCCCAGCCGGTCACGAAACCCTCGATGAGTCCGGCCAGCGCGAGGGCGAAGACCAGGCCGAGAGCGATCGTGCCGAGCGAGCGGCCGGCATCGGCCAGCGCCACGCCTCGCGTCCTCGGCCCCGGAGCGACCCAGGCCCAGAACACGTGGAGTCCCGCGGCCGCCGCGACGAAGACGCAGGTGAGCTCGAGGAGCCCGTGCGGAAGCAGATAGAGCACCATCACGTCGCCCCGCCCATGGGCGAACATCACGGCCGCCGAGACCCCCAGGTTGACCGCGTTCGAGACCACGACGTAGACAGGCCAGATCCCGGTGACCCCGAACACCACGCACTGCGCGGCGATCCAGGCGTTGTTGGTCCACACCAATCCGGCGAAGACGGCGGCAGGGTTCTCCGTGTAGTAGTCGGTGAACGACTCCTCGGCGTACTGCTGCAGGAAATCGGCGGGCCCGAGAGCGGCGACGCGGGCGGGATCCGCGGTGATCCACATCGCCATCGCCGCGACGACGGCGAGCGTGACGAGCGCGATGGCGAGCGTTGTCCATCGCACCCGATAGAGGGCGGCGGGGAGCTGGAGGGCGAAGAACCGACCGGCCTGACGGAGCACGTTGTCCCCGGTCCCGGTGAGGCGCAGCCGCGCGCGGGCAAGGATCGTGGACACGTGCGCACTCTGCGGCGAGCTGCCCACCGAGGTCTTGAGGTCGGCGAGATCGGCGGAGGCGGCCCGGTAACGGGTGATCAGCTCGTCGACGCCCTCGCCGTCCAGACGCGAGCGCGCGAGCACGTCGAGCCGCTCCCATTCGGCGCGGCGGGCATCGGCGAGGGCATCGGCATCCACCTCACCAACAGTACGCCCAGCTGCTTTACTGGACCCATGTCCGATCGCCCCACCGCCGACGACGAGATCCTGTCCGGCGAGGCCGTCGCGATCGACGTCCAGCCCGTCGGCTTCTTCCTCCGCGCGCTCGGCGCCGCGATCGACGTGCTCCTGTCGATCGGCGTGTTCGTCGCCTTCCTCGTCCTGCGCCTCTGGCTCGGCGCTGCGGGCGTCGGCCCTGCGATCGATCGCATCCTCGTCGTCCTCGCCGCCGTGGTCGCCTTCGTCGTCGTGCCCTGCACAGTCGAGGCCGCCACTCGGGGCCGGAGCCTCGGAAGGCTCGCGGTGGGCGGACGGATCGTGCGGCTGGACGGCGGAGGGACCGGCTTCCGGCACGCCTTCATCCGCGCGCTCGTCGGCGTCCTGGAGATCTACCTCACCGTCGGCGCGGTCGCCCTGCTCACCGGGGTCTTCTCCCCTCGCTCGCAGCGTCTCGGCGACCTGCTCGCCGGGACGTACAGCCAGCGCGTCCGGACGCCGCCTCTGCCCGTGCACGCGCCGACCATGCCGCCGTCCCTCGCGGGCTGGGCCGGGATCGCCGACGTCGCCCGTATGCCGGACCGGCTTGCCCGGCGCATCTCCCAGTTCCTGCAGCATGCCGATCGCATGCTGCCGCAGGCAAGGACGCGTGTGGCCGCTGAGCTGCTCGCCGAGGCGGGCCCCTACATCTCCCCGATGCCGGCCGCCCCCGACGAGATGGTGCTCGTCGCCGCGACCGTGCTGCGCCGCGAGCGTGAGACCAGGGCCCTCGCGATCGCCGACGACCGCGCCGAGCGGCTCACTCGCGTCCGGATCCGGGTCTGATCCCGGCCGAGCCGGGTCTCGCCCGGGATCAGGCCTGCAAGGTCTCGTGCCGGATCACGATCCACCCCGCCGGCACCGAGAGACGGTCGGTGTGGATCGCGCACAGGTCATGCGCATGCGGATCGTCCGCCGCCCCGAGCGGTCCCAGCGCGGCCATCTTGTCGCCGTAGTCGTAAGTGAGCGTGGCGACGGCCTCACGCGCGCAGCCGATCTTGGAGCAGAGTCGTCCGTACATATCGTCGTCAGCATAGGTCCCTGTCCCGTCCGTGCGCCGGAGCCGCGCGGCGATGCACCTAGACTGGCCGCATGCCTCGCCGCCGATCGCACAGGAAGATCGCTCTCCCCCGTCGCGGCGCGCGGCACGACCGGCACGGGCGGCTCGGCCGCAGCCCGGTGGTCCGCCCGCCGCTGCCCCCTCTCGACGGCCGCAGGGACCGGTTCGACCTCACGGTCGGGACCGCCGTGGAGTTCCTCCGGGCGACCTGGCCCGAGCTGCGCGATGTCCGCTTCGACATCGCCTCGATGCCCGCGTCCTCGGACGGGGAAGGGATGCCCCGCTGGCGCGTCGATGCGCGGCAGCGCCGGATCACGCTGTACCGCGTGCCGATAGAACGGCTTCTCCTCCCCGGGCACGACGACGACGCGCATCGCCGGATCGCGATCGAGGGGTCGGTCTTCCGCGCCGCGGCGGAGTACGCCGGTCGCGATCCCTGGGATCTCGGGCCATCCGGCCCTCGTGATCACTGATAGACGGTGATCTCCGGCGACGTCGTCGTGGCCGGCCACACGGGATAGCCCGCGATCTGCCCCGTCCCGACGTATCCGATCGCCGCGCGGACCGGATGGTCGGCCTCGAGCGTATACACGGCCCCCGCGTTGAGGGGGACGGTCGCCGAGCCCCCGGCCGGGATCGTCCTCTCCTCCGGCTTCCCGCCAGCGGTCGGAGTGAGCGTGACCCTGGCCTCGGCCGCCCCCTGGTTGCGTACCTGGAGCTGGGGCGAGGGCCCCTGCGCGACCGCGAACGCCGTCGTGCCGTCGAGGAGCGGTGCGGGCGTCATCCAGGCGAAGTCCGCGCCCTTGTCGAAGCTGGTGGTCTGCCATGCGCCGGCGACGACCGGTGCCGTCGCATCGATGTCGATGCTGTAGAGACCGGGTTTGAGAGCGGACATGTCGACCTCGGCCGGCTGCCCGGCGGTGAGGGCGACGGTCTTCTCCTCGCTGGCAGAGGCACCGCCGTCCGCGTTTCGCGCCTGGATGCGCACCGTCGCGTCGCTTGCGGGCGCGAGGAGACGGACGAGCGTCGAGACGCCCTCGCCGGTGGCGGGCAGGACGACGCGGACTCCCAGCAGGGACTGCGAAGTCTCCGGCCGCGCGACGCCGTCCTGGAGGTCGATGCCGGCGGGGTCGAGCGTCCGGATGAGGCTGGACTGCAACGCCGCACGGATCGGCGCCCCGCTCGAGACGACCTGGACGACCGGGCTCGTCTCGCCGGCCGCGCCCGCTGCCAACGGCAGCGAGCGCTGCGTCCGCGGCGGCACGACGACGTCGCTCGTGCGTCTCTCGCCCTCCTGCCCGAAGATCGTGAACGACACCGTCGCAGAGACCTCGCCGGGGTTCGCCAGAAGGAGGATGTCGCTGGAGCCGGTCGTCCCGGCGCCGCCGATGATCCACGACTGCATGCTCGGCGGACGGCAGGCGGCGGCCGCGAAGCCGGCGAGGTCCGTGGCGGCGATCGACACCGACGACGCGGCAGCGGCCAGCGCCGGCGTGCGATCGACGGGTGGCGCGACGTACAGCGGCATGGTCGCCGCACCGACGAGATCGGCGAGCCCGAGGTCCTCGGTGTCCACGGTGAATCCGTCCGCTGCACCGACCGTCGTGGTCGGGGTGCCCGCGACCGAGATCTGACCAGCGTTCTGCGCGTCTCGCCCCAGCGCCCTGAACGGTCCCGCGCAGGTGAGCAGCGTGTCGCCCGGGACGGGAGCGACAGAGGTCTGCGCGGGCTCGTGCACGACGGAGGGCCACGCGGCGGGGACCGCGAATGCGGCGCCCACGACGCAGGCGGCGGAGACGATCGCTCCGGCGACGATGCGCACTCCGATGGTCGCTGCGCGTCCCGCGCTCGATGTCGTCATCGGTCGCCTCCCTCCGCCGCGCCGTTCGGCGCGCCGCCGTCCGGTTCGCCTGCGCCCGGTTCATCGATCTCCGAGGCCGCGTCGTGTCGCGCCTCTTCGCCAGGGCCGTTCTCGTCCTGCGTCTGACCGATCTGCGCCTCGTCCCCTTGCGCTCCGTCCCCTTGCACCGGGGCGGCGACGCCGCCGGCGTCGTGAGCCGGGCCGGAGACCGGCGCATCAGCCGACTCGACGATCGGTTCGGGCACGGAGGACGCCTCCTCGCCCTGCTCTTCGGCAGAGGGCTCCTCCGGACCCTCCTCCGTGACGGATTCACGGCGCGTGGGTGCCCGCTCCGTGTCCTCCGGCGCCTCGGCCACCGACGGCGCGGGGTCGGCGACGGATCCGTCGACAGGCGGTTCCGTCGCGTCTGACGACGCCGGCGCCTCGGCCGTCGTCGCCAGGGCGGCGGGATCGGCTGCATCGCCTGCCTTCCTCCTCCGGGACGGCCTCTCTGCGCGCGCCTTCTCTGCGCGCACCGCGCCCACGCGTCTCCGGTTCTTCTCCGGCCGCGGCTCGCGCTCCGCGACGAGCCCGACGGCACGCGGCAGTCCCCGTGCGGCGCGGCGCGACGCACGGGTCGGGATCGCGAGCAGCAAGGCGGCGAAGAGCACGACGATCTCGAGGAGGGTGAACAGACGTGCGGTGCTCTGCTGAGCGAGACTCGGCTCCGCGCGAGGAGCAGGCTCGGCCTCGAGTCGCCAGAGGACTCCCTTCGTCGTCTCGCCGACGCGGACGAAGCCGGCCCGCTGGTCGAGGGCCGTCACGGCGCTCAGGCGCCGATCCTTGGCGGCCTCGGACTCGTCGCGGGAGGCCGCTTCGAGCAGGACGTAGCGGATGCTCCGCTGCGAGAGCTGCCCCGGCGCGTCGAAGTCCCTGGCCGAGATGAGGTCGACCGAGAGCTCGGCGACGCCGGCGTCCTGCGGCATCTGCGCCGTGCTGAGGATCGTCGCCTGCGCGCCGAGCGTCGCGCTCGCGCCCCAGACGACCTGTGCCCCGAGCCCGCCGTTCTGCTGGGCAGCGAGGACGAGGGTGCCGAGATCCCGGTCATCCCGCGCCTGCGCGTTCACATAGGCCGGCAGCGTGCTCAACGGCCCGTTCGTCAGCATCGACGCGTCCCTGGGCAACGCGGTGAGCGAGGGAGCCGCGACGACGGCCACGGCGACCGCGGCGACGATCGAGGCGAGACGCCGCAGGGCGGGGAGCGTGACGAGGCTGTCCAGGGTCACCAGCGCCGCCGCGACGACACCGATCCAGGCGAGGCTCAGCGCGGTTCCCGGCCAGACCGCGACCGGCTGCGACTGGTCGAAGCTCACCACGATGCCGACCACGGAAAGGGCGGTCACCAGGCCCGCCGCGGCGATCACGATCGAGAGGATCCCTGCGCTCCAGCGCCGGGAGAGCGGAGCGAGCAGGGCGAGCGCCGCGAGCGGAGCGCCGAGCCAGGGGACCCACGCCGCGGGGCCGCCGAGCATGACCTCCCAGCCCGCGTCGCCGGTGGTCGGGCTCCCGGAGACGAGCGCCAGGCGCCCCGCCGGGTCCGCTCCCGCCTGGGGCAGCCCGACGATCGCCCCCGGGTCCGCGAGCAGCGCCCAGGGGTTGCCGTGCCCGACCTGCCAGACGATGAGGGGAAGGAACACGACCGCCGCGGGGATGACAGTCCACAGGAGCCGTACGGCTCCGCGGAAACGCGCCCTCACGAGCAGGATCGCCATCGCCACGAGCCAGAGGAGGACGAGCGCCGGAGCGAGCGACGGCGCACAGGCGAGCGTGGCGGCGACGAGGATCGACGCGGCCCCCGCCGCCCCCCAGGAACGGTGGGCCACGACGACGGCGAAGAAGAGCCAGGGAAGCAGGAGATGCGCGATGACGGCGGCCGGGCGCCCCTGCGCGAGGGCGATGACGAACGTCGGCGCCAACGCCCAGACCGCGGCGCCGAAGATCCGCAGCCCCGGACGATCTGTGATCCGCGTCGCGGCGAACCAGCCGCCCAGGGTCGCAAGAGGCAACGCCGCCACCCACAGCAGCACCATCGCGAAGGAAGGAGCGGCGGGCCAGAGCGAGCCGATGACGGCCACGACCCCGGAGAACGGGTCTGCGGGGCCGATCAGGTCGACGCCGACTCCCCGCAGCCCGTAGGCGGCGTCCCGCCACAGTGCGGCGACCGTCTGCCGAAGGGGCAGGAGCGCTCCACCCCCGATCGCAGGCCAGGCGAGCAGGCCGATGAACGAGACGATGCCGACGACGAGAGCGGCGAGCACCGCCCAGGCGCCGCCGCCGGAGAAGAAGCCGAGCTCCTGGACTGCTCCCCCCTCGGCGCCGTGCCCGTCGTCCAGGCGCTGACGGAGCTGGGCCCTCGTGACACGGAGCGGGGCGATGCTCGCCCAGGACGCGGAACGGCGGGTGCGGATCGACCGGCGCGTATGGGCGACGGAGCCGCCGCTCACCAGGGCGACCGCCGCCGCACCCCACTCGGGCGCAACAGCCGCCGGCCTCTTGCCGACCAGGTGCGTGATCGACCGCCAGAGGGCGAGGGGAAGGAAGGACAGCCAGTGCAGCGGGACCGCGAACGCCGGAGCGTAGCTCATCCGCCGGTGCAGCTGGGCGCGACGGGCGGCGAAGGCATGGCCGGCGGTCGCCTCGGCGCCCCGATCGACCTCGATCGCCACGCGCGCGGCGGCGGTGAGCACGACGCGCCCGCCGGCGAGGCGTGCTCTGACGCCGATATCCAGGCCCTCGTCCGCGCCGCCGAGGCCCGGGTCAGGGCTCAGCTCGGCTCGATTCCCGGCACGGATGAGGAGACCGCGGACGTCGGCGCCGAGCGCGTCGTCCTGGGCGTCGTGCTGCGCCTGGTCGAGCTCCCCGTGCGCCGGGTCGATCGCCCGCCCATACCTGGTCATGCTCTGCCCGAAGGAGACGATGCGCCGAGGGTCATCGAGGTCCACGAGCTTGGGCGCGGCGACGGTCGCGGACGGCGACCGTTCCAAGGCGCCGACCAGATGCTCAAGCGCCTCCAGCTCGGGGACCGCCTCGTCGGTGAGGATCCAGGCCGAGAAGCCATCCTGCACACGAGGAAGGGCGAGAGACACCGCCGACGCGATCGTCGCGTTGGTCCTGGTCTCGATCACCGCCTCGGCCGCGGCCGCGACCCCGGCGCTCCCCCGCAAAGGCGCCGAGGAGCCGCGGATCACGATCGTGATGGCCGCGAGGGGAAGGGTCTGCACGGACAGCGCGTCGAGGGCACGCAGCACTCGCGCGAGGGCGTTCGCGCTCGAACGGGCGACGAGGATGGCATGTACTCGAGCAGGCATGGCGAAGTCAGCCTAAGCGGCGAGTCCCCGCTTGGCCGGTTGCGGGCGGGCGCGTCGAGGATCCGGTCGCGTGACGAACGCAGACGCCGCCGCGACGCTCAGCTGGCGCGACGCTTGAGCTTGCGACGTTCGCGCTCGGAGAGGCCGCCCCAGATGCCGAACCGCTCGTCGTTGGCGAGCGCGTACTCCAGGCACTCGCCGCGGACGTCGCACGAGGCGCAGATCCGCTTCGCGTCCCGGGTCGAGCCGCCCTTCTCGGGGAAGAAGGCCTCGGGATCGGTCTGCGCGCAGAGCGCGTCGGTCTGCCAGCTGAGGGACTCTTCCTCGTCGGAGGTGATGCGGCGGACGCCGGGAACGCCGAGGTTGACCGGATCGACGAACCAGTCCTCGGGGACCTCGGAACGATAACCGGTCATGTATGCCCTCCCAATCGTGGCCCCCCTGGTCGCATCGCGGGCCGCGTGCACCCCTAATTACACCCGTGTGATTCGCCCCGGTCAAGTCGCGGATCGTAAACCCTCAAGCGCCTCTTGAGGGTTCATCGAACACATCGGCGTGTCGCGATCCGCCTCGGCGTCTCAGACGGGCCCGGCTCCGGGCTCTGCGACGAACGCCTCCCCGACGCCGGACAGCACGAGCCTCGGCTCCGCGCCGTCGGCGAAGACCGCGGACCCCACCGGCACGGACACGACCGTTCCCGCATCGCCGGCCACACCCACCTCGCCGGCGGTCGCCAGCACCATCGCGGGCGTCCGTACGTCGAGAGAGACCTCACCGTCCACGCGCACCCGCCGGAGGGCGAAATCGGGCACCGGTACGGGGTATCCCTGAACCGCGGCGTCGGGTTCGGCACGGAGCACCGGCACGTCGCCCGAGGTCGTGTCGACGATCGCGAGCAGCTCCCGCACGTCGACGTGCTTGGGAGTGAGGCCCCCTCGCAGCACGTTGTCGCTCGCGGCCATGATCTCCACCCCCAGCCCGGAGACGTAGGCGTGCAGGAGACCGGCACGGACGAAGACCCCCTCGCCACGGGACAGGATGACGCGATTCATCAAGAGCGCGACGACGACCCCCGGGTCCTCCGGACTGCGCTCCGCGATGGAGCGGACGGTCGCCAGCTCCTCGACGTCCGCCGCCTCGACCCCCGCGACGACGTCCGAGATCTCCTCGGAGGTCGCCTCGTCCAGTGCCCAGCGGATGGCGCGGCGCAGCGGATCGTCGTCCTCGGCGAGCAGCGCTCGCAGACGGGCGACCCCCGGAGCGTCGCCCAGCGCCGCGAGGAGCGCGCGCGTCTCGTCGATCCCACGCAAGCCGCACAGGGCCTCGAAACGCTCGCTCAGCGCGACGACCAGCTCCGGCTTGTGGTTGTCGTCGCGATAGTTCCGTGCCGGGTCGTCGGGAGCCATCCCGCTCTCCCTGGCGTGCCCCTCCTGCGCCTGGGCCCGTGTCGGGTGGACCTGTATCGACAACGGTGCGCCTGCCGCGAGGAGCTTCAAGAGATAGGGCAGTCCGCCACCGGTCAGAGCATCGAGCGTCCGCCCATCGTGCAGGTCTGCCGGGTCGCCCGGATGATCGCCGAACCAGACCTCGGCCTCGGGCGCTCCCGTCGCCGGCCGCCCTTCGAGGGCGGCGAGGAGCGACGTCGAGCCCCAGGCGTAGTCGCGCGGCGCGTTGGAGATCTCATGCAGCATACGCCCAGCCTAGGAGAAGGAGAGACGAAGGCCGCAGGGTACCCTGATCCACGATGGCCCAGCATTCCCGACTCTCGGTCGCCCCGCCACCGACTCCGCCGGCGCGCGTGTCCACGGGGCAGCTTCTGCTGCGCGGTCAGGTCACGCTGACCTTCTTCGCCGTGCTGGCCCACACCGCCGTGTTCAACCTCCTCGGGGCCCCCGGCGCGGCGACCGCGCTGGCCGTGCTCCTCGCGGGCACCCTGGCGACGGCGATCCCGCACGTCATCCGGCAGCGCCCTGTGCGCTTTCCCTGGCGACGCCTCCCGTGGGCCGCGCTCGCCTACGTGGCGTTCGCTCTCCTCTCGCTGCTGTGGTCGCGCTGGCCGCAGGCGACCGCTCTCACCTGGAGCCTGCAGGCGGCGATCACCGTCGCCGCGCTGTTCGCCGCCTTCGTCCTCAGCTGGCAGCAGCTCATCCGCTCCCTCTCCTCGGCGCTGAAGTGGATCCTCGGCCTCTCTCTCGTGATGGAGACGTGGGTCGCGCTGCGCGGCCGGCCCCTGCTGCCGAACTTCGCCGACGTCCCTGCCGGCAAGGTCGACCCGCAGTGGTACTGGATCCGCGGCAACCTCTTCGACGGCGGGCGCCTGCAGGGGATCGTCGGGAACGCCAACACCCTCGCCTTCCTGTGCGTGCTCGCCCTGATCGTCTTCGGCGTGCTCTTCGCAGCCCGAGCGCGCCGCAGGGGCATGCTCGTCGTCTGGACGGGCGTCGCCGTCCTCCTCCTGTTCCGGGCGGCCTCGGCCACCTCCGTGCTCTGCCTCCTCGCGGTCGCCGTCGTCCTCGCGCTGACGCTGCTCATGCGTCGCACCCGCAGCCCCGAGCAGAGGACCCGCCTCTATCTGCTCTTCGCCGGCTTCGGCCTTGCCTCGATCCTCGTGCTGTGGCTGGAGCGAGACGTCGTCTTCGGCCTCCTCGGCCGCGGCTCCGACCTCACGGGGCGTCAGGGGATCTGGGACGCCGTGCTCGCACGCGCCGTCGAGCGGCCTGTCGTGGGCAACGGGTTCTCCTCGCCCTGGGTGCCGTGGGACCCGGCCTTCTCGGGATGGATCGTCGATCATGGGATCACGGTGTTCCACGCGCACGAGATGTGGCTCGACGTCTTCCTGCAGCTTGGCGTGATCGGCGTGGCGCTGATGGCGATGGTCCTCCTCGCGATGATCTGGCGGGCCTGGTTCTTCGCCGTCGACCGCCCGCGCTGGGATCTGCGGACGGACCGCCCCTACTCGGCGCTCGCGCTGCTGCCGGTCCTCGTCGGCACCATGCTCCTCGTCCAGGGGCTCGTGGAGTCCGGGCCGATCATGCTGTGGGGCTGGCTGCTCGTCGTTCTCCTCTCTTTCAAGATGAAGGCCGTGCCGCTGGTCGGCCGCGGCCTCAGCGAACGCGATCGCACCGTGGAGACCGGGACCCCGGCGAGGCGAGCGCCGTGACCGTCCGGCGGCACGGGGTGGCCCGGCTGCTGGCGTCGGCCGAGATCGCGCGTGCCTTCACCCTCGCCGTGCTCCTGACCGTGTTCGGCTCGTTCGCGATCGAGCGGCTCTCCAGCACGGTGACGCTCGTCACCGTCGTGGCCGTGCTCTGCGCGATCGGCGCGGGGATCCTGTTCGTCCGCCGCGACGAGCTCTCTCTCCTCCGCCTCGTCCCGTCGACCCTCCTCGCCTTCCTCGCCTGGACCCTCGCGAGCTCGATCTGGTCCACCGACAAGGCCCAGACGCTGCGCGGGTGGGCTGCGCTCCTCGGCTTCGCCTTCCTCGCCGTGACGATCGGGCACGTCCGCGACACGCTGCAGACGGTCCGGGCTCTCGGCGACACCCTCCGCATCCTGCTCGCCACGTCGCTCGGGATCGAGATCCTGTCCGGCGTCCTCCTCGACATCCCGATCGCGTTCCTCGGCGTGCAGGGCAACCTCGCCGCAGGCGGCCCGGTGCAGGGCCTCTTCGGCAGCCGCAACATGCTCGGGTTCGTGGCGGTCGTGGCCCTCATCACCTTCGTGGTCGAATGGCGCTCGCAGTCGGTGTCCACCGCCGTCGCCGTTCCCTCGATCGCGCTGGCGGTCCTGCTCGCCCTGTTCTCCGCGTCACCGACGGTGATGGTGCTCGGCCTCGTGGTGGGTGCCGCGAGCATCGTCCTGGTCCTCGTCCGCCGCGCCGGACCCGAGGGGCGGGTGGCGATGCAGTGGACCCTCGGCGGGCTCGTCGTGGTCGGCCTCGCCGTCGCCTTCCTCTTCCGGCAGCGCATCGTCGACGTCCTCAACGCCGGGTCCGACTTCAGCACGCGCACGAAGCTCTGGGACGTGCTTCTGGACTGCTGGAAGCCCCGCCCCGTCCACGGCTGGGGGTGGTACGGGCCCTGGCAGCGCTCTGACTACCCGTTCAACGCGATCAACTTCCTGACCGCGGACCACCACCGGACCGCCCTCAATGCCTATCTCGACACCCTTCTGCAGGTGGGAGCCGCGGGCCTGCTCCTCTTCCTCCTCCTCGGCGGCATCGCGCTCGTGCGCTCCTGGCTCGTCGCCAGCATCCGCCGTTCGATCGTGTACGCCTGGACGCCGCTCGTGCTGGTGACGCTCGCGGCGGAGTCGATGTTCGAGAGCTTCACGCTCGCTGACGCCGGCTGGTTCCTGCTGGTCCTGTGCGCGCTGCGAGCCGGCCAGTCCCGTTCCTGGCGGGAGAACATCGATGCCGCCCAGACCGGCACCGCGCCCACGCTCCCCGCCCGCTGACGTCACGGAGACGCACGACACTGCCGGGCGTTCTCAGGGCCGTTCCGCCTCGGGCCGATAGGCTACTCCCGGCCCGATTCGTGTGCCCCTGATCCTTCGGAGTCCGTGCCCGTGACCTACGTCCTGCAGAACGTCGTCTTCCCTCTCGATCGGGACCCTGACCTCCTGCCGCTGTACGCCGATCCCGAGACCTGGACCTCCATCGAGGACGAGCCGGTCCGCGTCTCCGCACGCGCCCACCTCGGCAACGTCCTCGGCCGTCACCGCGCGCGCATCGGCGCAGGGCGGCGCGTCTCCTTCGCGTCCTACTTCAACGCCTTCCCCGCGTCGTACTGGCAGCACTGGACCGGCGTCCGGCAGATCGCCCTCACGGTGCGGACCACGGGTCCTGCCACCGTGCTCGTCTATCGCTCGAACGGATCGGGGGTCCGCCAGCGTCTCGCGACGCAGGAGGTCCAGGGCGACGCGACCACGACCTTCCCGCTCTCGCTCACTCAGTACAGCGACGGCGGATGGATCTGGTTCGACCTCGTCGCCGACGAGGAGTCCGCCACCCTCGAGCACGCCATGTGGACCACCGAGGAGGAGCCGGCCCGCGTCGGCCTGGCCTCGATCGGGATCACGACGTTCGACAAGCCCGACTACTGCGTCCGGACGCTCCAGGCGCTCGCCGCGTCCCCCGATGTGCTCGAGCTCGTCGACCGGGTCTTCCTCGTCGACCAGGGCACACGGATGGTCGCCGACGAGCCGGGCTATGCCGAGACCTCCGCAGCGCTCGGCGAACGTCTCGTCGCCATCCGGCAGCCGAACCTCGGCGGGTCGGGCGGGTTCGCGCGTGCCATGCACGAGACGCTGCGGCGAGACGAGAGCGATTTCGTCCAGCTCCTGGATGACGACGTGCAGATCGAGCCCGAGGCGCTGCGGCGCTCCATCGTCTTCGGCCGGTTCGCGACCGAGCCGACGCTCGTCGGGGGTCATATGTTCGACCTGCTCGACCGAGCGCGGCTCCACGGCTGGGCCGAGGTCGTCGACGAGGCGCCGTTCATGTGGCGCAACCTCTATCAGGAGAGCATGCCGCACGACTTCGGAGCGGCGAACCTCCGCCAGTCCCGGCTCCTGCACATGCGGCTCGACGCCGACTACAACGGCTGGTGGATGTGCTTGATCCCGGTCGAGGCGATCCGTCGGGTCGGGCTCTCCCTGCCCGCCTTCATCAAGTGGGACGACGCGGAGTTCTGCCTCCGTGCCGGCAAGGCCGGCTTCCCGACCGTCTCCCTCCCCGGTGTCGCGCTCTGGCACGTCTCCTGGGTCAACAAGGACGACAGCATCGACTGGCAGGCCTACTTCCACGCCCGCAACCGGATCCTCGCCGGCCTCCTGCACTCGACGCTCCCCCAGGGCGGGCGTCTGCTCACGCACAGCCTCCGCGTCGACCTCAAGCATCTGATGATGATGCAGTACTACCCCGCGGCGCTGCGCGCGAAGGCCCTCCGCGACCTGCTGTCCGGCCCGGGGCATCTGCGGCACTCGCTGCGGCACGGGATGCCGGAGGCCAGAGCGCTCGCGACCGGCTTCGGGGAGACGCAGGTACACCGCGACGGGGAGGAGACGCCCCGCTCCCGCCAGGGGCGGGCGGTCTTCCCGCCGCGGATCCGCCCGGACGCGGACGCTCCGAGCGGCGTGCGTCTGCGGCTGCTCACGCTGAGGATCCTCGTCTCGCACTGGTTCCGCGCGCCGCACAGGGAGAACCTGGAGCGCCCCCAGGTCGAGCTCGGCAAGGACGACGCGCAATGGTGGCGGGTGTCCGGGTATGAGAGCGCGCTGATCAGCACGGCCGACGGATCGGGCAAGACCGTCTACACCAGGGACCGTGCACGATATCGGCGCATGCTGCGCGAGTCGATACGCCTGCACCGTCAGCTCAAGCGCCGCTGGCCCGAGCTCCAACGCGCCTACCGCAACGCTCTGCCGGACCTCGTGTCCGAGCGCGCCTGGCAAGAGATCTTCGAGGAGCAGGAATGACATCGCCCGCGACGCCTTTCGACCCCGCCTCCGCCGCGATCGTCATCGTCACCTACAACCGTTCGCACCTGCTCCGCGGCCTTCTGGAGAGCATCTCGCGGATGGAGCCGAAGCCCGGCAGGGTCGTCGTGATCGACAATGCCTCCGCGGACGACACCACCGAGGTCGTCGACGCGCTGCGCGCCGACCTCGGCACCGAGGTCGTCTACCGACGCCTGGACGCCAACACCGGCGGCTCGGGAGGCTTCAGCGAGGGCGTGCGCACGGCCTACGACCTCGGCGCCGAGTGGATCTGGCTCATGGACGACGACGTCGAGGTGCTTCCCGACGGCCTCGCCCGGATGGGCCGCTGGACCCCCCGCTTCAAGAGCATCCAGGGCCGCCGCTACGACTACGACGGCAGCGCCTTCTACTGGCAGTACCGCATCGCGGAGCGGATGGGCATCCCCATCCCGTTCGCGCCGGCCGGCTTCGACTCCTCCGGATTCAAGGAGATGAACAGCGGCTGCTTCGAGGGCATGTTCATCCACCGCTCGATCGTGCAGCGGATCGGGCTGCCCGACCCTCGCTTCTTCATCTACTGGGACGACCAGGTGTACGGCTGGCTCGCCTCTCGACAGACCACCGCGGTGATCGTCGACGAGTTCGTGCTCCGCCGCACCCGCGAGATCAAGCAGTGGGACATGGGCATCCGCCACATGAACGCGTCCAGCGACGCCTACCGTTACTACATCATGCGGAACCGGGCGTACATCAAGCACTACTACCGAGCCCAGGGCGCCTACAGCCCGCCGCTGTTCGCTCTCGGGACCGCGATGACCTTCGCGAAGGAGATCATCCGCCTGATCTTCGTGGAGCGCACCCTCCGCGGGACCAGCAACCTCTTCCGCGGCCTGCGCGACGGAGGGAAGATCGCACGGGACGCCGCCTGGCGCCCGATGGCACCCCTGGAGGACTGAGATGAGCGAGCAGCGCCCGAAGGCCGAGTGGATCTTCCCGCCCGAGCGTCCGCGGCGAGGGCGACGGATCGCTCTCGTCATCACCCTCGTCGTCGCCGCCCTGCTCGTGGCGGGCCTCATCGTCTTCCTCCTCTTCCCGCGCTCCTCGGCGATCCCCGATCCGACGTCCTCACCCTCGCCCTCCCCCACGGCGACGAGGACCCCGACGCCCACCGTCAGTCCGACGGCGACGCCCCTCCCGACGACGCCGGAGCCCACGGCGCCGCAGACCGAGCCGCCGGCGCCGGCAGACCCTGACGTCGAGACGTTCCGCGGTCAGGTCGCCCCCCGACTCGATGACGCGCTCGTCGGGCTCGATCTGCTCGCCGGCAAGAGCGGCCAGGAGGCCGTCGACATCGTCGACCAGCTGCAGCAGGACGCGCAGCGGCTCTCCGACGCCCAGCCCCCGTCGTCGATCGCGGAACGGTGGCGAGCCGCGATCTCCGCCTACGCCGCCGATCTGACGACGCTGCGGACCTCCGCGTCCGGCGGCGACACCGCCGGCGAGGTCGGCGCGGTGCGCGGCGACATCGACGGCCTCCGTCGCATCCTCGGAGCCTGACCGCGCGACGACGCCCTCGGCACGACCCGTGCGCGTCCGCGCCGTGCGTTCAGCGCCCGCCCGTGTGGTCCGCGTTGTAGCGGTCGAGGACCTCGCCGATCGGGCCGTCGAGCACGAGGCCTCCGCCGTCGAGGTAGAGGCCCCGTGTGCAGAAGCGTCGGAGGTCACGCTCGTTGTGGGAGACGAAGAAGAGCGTCCGGTCGTCGGCGAGCAGCTCGTCGATGCGTCGATAGCATTTCTCGCGGAACGCCTTGTCGCCCACCGCCAGCACCTCGTCCACGAGCAGGATGGGCTCGTCGAGCTGCGAGACGACGGAGAAGGCCAGCCGCACCTTCATGCCGTTCGAGAGATGCTTGTACGGCGTCTCCTGGAAGTCCTCCAGCTCCGCGAAGGCGATGATCCCGTCGTAGCGGCGGGCGATCTCCGCTTTCGGCATCCCGTGCAGGCCGGCGGTCAGCCGGACGTTCTCGCGCACGGTGAGGTCGCCGACGAAGCCGCCGGTGAGCTCGATGAGCGGTGCGACGCCGCCGGTCACGGACACGCGCCCCTCGTCGGGGAGGAGGACGCCGGCGACCAGCTTCAGAAGAGTCGACTTGCCCTGTCCGTTGCGCCCGACGACGCCGATCGCCTCGCCCTGCTCGACGGCGAACGAGACGTCGCGCAGCGCCCAGAACTCCCCCGGCCGTGCACGACGCGCCGCCCCTCCGAACAGGTCCTTGATGTTCCTCGGTCCGCGCCGCCCGCGGCGGAAGCGGACGCCGAGCCCTTCGACCTCGATCGCGCTCCCCATCACAGCTCCTTCAGGACGGCAGGCTCGAGGCGCCGGAAGACCAGAAGGCCGAGCGCGAGCACCCCGAAGCAGACGACGACACTGGTCACGACCGGCTCCACATGCCATTGATCGGGGAAGAACCCGACCCGGTAGAACGTGAAGATCCCGGAAAGGGGGTTGATGAGACCCAGGGACTGGAAGGGATGCGGAAGGTCCGAGAACCCGTAGATCACCGGCGAGGCGTAGAAGAGAGCCCTGAGAACGAGGCCGGTCGTCCGCTCCAGATCCGTGTACAGGACGGTGAGCGGGGCGATCAGCAGCCCGAGACCCACGAGCAGCACCACCTGCAAGGCGACGGCCACCGGGAAGCCCAACAGCCCCCAGCCCACCTGGGCGCCGCTGAAGACGGCGAACAGGACGAGGACGGGCAGCGAGCAGAGGAATTCGATCCCCTTGCTCAGGACGACCCGGGTGACCCAGGTCGACCGCGGGATCGCCGTCGACCTGATCAGCCGCGAGTCCTTGCGGAAGGCGCGGGTGAAGTCGCCGATCGAGGAGTTGAACCAGACCCACGGGAGCAGCGCCGAGATGAGGAAGACGATGTACGGCTCCTCCCCCACCTTGCGATGGAACACCTGGGTGAAGACGAACCAGTAGATCACGCTCATCACGAGCGGGTCGAGCACCGACCAGAAGTAGCCGAGGAAGCTCGTCGCATAGCGGACGCGGAGGTCACGGGCGGAGAGCAGCCACAGGGAGTGGACGTACCGCCGCGCGCTCCCCGGCGCGCCGATCGTTGTTCCGCTCATCGCCTGTCCTGTGTCCCCGTCCTGCGTCGGAGCGCGTGTCCGCGACCCGCGGTCACTTCACCGTCGCCGCGGAGAAGGTCTCCCGCCACTTCTCGGGCGAAGACACCTCCGGCATCTGCGTGGAGTAGAGCGCCGCGTACTTCTTCCACTGCCGGAAAAGCCGCCAGTTCATCCGGATGCTGCGCAGGAGGAAGCGGTGCATGGTCGCCCGGTCGCGCTGATACCAGGCGACGCCGATCCCGTCCGGCGATGTGACGAGCGCGGAGTCGATGTCGGCGAAGCGCCACCAGGTGATGTCCGGCGCCGAGATGATGCGCTCCGGGTTGCGCCTGCTGCCCGCGGACTGCTTGATGAACAGCTGCCGCACGGTGACACGGGCCGCGAGCACGAGGGTCGCGATCGGGTTCGTCGGACGGGAGACCCCGCCGAGGAGAGCACGGGAGGAGCGCCGCACGGGCGGGACCGCGGTCAGGTCGTCGAGCACGACGGCGTCCACGAATTCGGAGCGCAGCTCCCTCACGGCCGCCTGCTTGGTCGGCAGGGCCTCGGGGAGTCGGCCCGGCCCGGCGAACACGTCCCGCAGCGCCTCGTGGCGCAGGCGAACGGCCGAGTACTGCAGCATGAACAGCAGCTTGATGTCGCCCAGGAAGCTCTTCAGCGGAAGCAGTCCGCCGTTCTTGACGTGGGAGTGCAGGAGGCCTGTGATCGTCCGGTTGCGGTGGATGAAGTACTCCTCCCAGGTGCGGGTGGGGTCCTTGTCGTGCCAGGCCATGTGCCATACCGCCACGCCTGGCAGGCACACCGTCGGGTACCCATGGCCGCGTGCGCGAAGCGAGAACTCGATGTCGTCGAACTTGAGGAAGACCGGCATCGAAAGGCCGATCTCACGCAGGATCACCGTCGGGATGAGGCACATCCACCACCCGTTGAAGTCCGCGCCCAGGTAACGGTGCAGCTCGGGCGTCTCGCGCAGCGGCTCCTCGGCGAAGTCATGGTCGTACTCGCTCGCTCCCGAGGGCCGCATCCAGGACGCCCGCTGATCCCAGACCTCGCCCTGCGTGTACAGCACGGAGCGGTCGTCGAGGTGCAGCATCCCTCCGCCGACGATCGTGGGCGTGACCGCGAAGTCCGCGAACCGCACCGCGCGGACGATCGCCTCGGGCTCGGAGATCGCGTCGTCATCGAGGAGGAGCACGTAGTCGCTCTCCTCGGACTCCAGGGACTCGAGCATCGCCCGTGAGAACCCGCCGGACCCGCCGAGGTTCTGCTGCCGGAGCATGACGAGCTTGTCGCCCAGGCGCTCCGCCGCCGCCGCGAAGCCGGGCTGGTCGGAGACGAGGTCGGTCCCCTGGTCGACGACCACGACGCGGTCGAGGACGTCATGGACATGCTCGTTCTGCCCCACGGCGATGATCTGGTTCAGACAGTAGGAGGGACGGTTGAACGTGGTGATCCCCACGGTCGTCTTCCCCGACTTCAGGTCCGCGGGCGCCGCGACCTGCCACTCCGCGGAGACGAGAACCGCGTCGACGGATCCTGCGGCGATGTCGAACCAGTAGGAGCCGCCGTCGATGAACGAGGTCACGGGGAGGTCGAACGTCACCGTCTCGTCCTCGAACGTCTTGGAGGCCAGAGCCGACGCCCGCCCCCTCGCGCTGGACTTGTACACCGAGAAGAGCCCCTTGCCCTGGACCGTGGCCACCAGGCGAACCTGGCGGATCTTGGTCCAGTGCTGCCAGTAGCTGGCGGGGAAGGTGTTGAAGTAGGTGCTCAGCGAGACGCGGCGGTGGGCGAAGACCCTGATGGAGCGTCGTCCGACGATCTCATAGGACTCGCCCGGCTGTGAGCCGTCCCCGGTGCCCGTATCGACGTAGAGCGCGGACACTTCCGCGACGCCCTCGGTCGGGAAGACGGTGTGGTTGACGGCGATGTACTCCGTCGATTCGTCCTTCGCCATTGCGTCGTCCATCCTCATGCCAGCTGGTTGTTCCACATCGACAGAGCGGAACCGATCGCCATGTGCATGTCGAGGTACTGATAGGTCCCCAGACGTCCGCCGAAGTGCACGTCGGCCTCGCCCTTGGCGAGCTCTCGGTAGGCGAGGAGACCCTCGCGGTCGGCGGTGGTGTTGACCGGGTAGTAGGGCTCGTCGCCGCGTTCGGCGAAGCGGGAGAACTCACGCATGATGACGGTCTTGTCCGTCGGGTAGCGATCGGCCCGCTCGGGATGGAAGTGCTTGAACTCATGGATGCGCGTGTACGGCACGTCGGCATCCGGGTAGTTCATGACCGAGGTGCCCTGGAAATCTCCGACGTCGAGGACCTCCTCCTCCAGGTCGATGGTGCGCCAGCTGAGCTCGCCCGCGCTGTAGTCGAAGTAGCGGTCGACCGGGCCGGTGTAGACGATCGGGACCTGTCCGACGGTCGCCTTCTTGTTGAGGGGCTGGGTCTCGTCGAAGAAGTCGACGTTCAGCTGCACGTCGATGTGGGGGTGGTCGGCCATGCGCTCCAGCCACGCCGTGTAGCCGTCGGTGGGCAGCCCCTCCCAGGTGTCGTTGAAGTAGCGGTTGTCGTAGGTGTACCGCACCGGGAGGCGGCTGATGATCGACGCGGGCAGCTCCCGTGCGTCGGTCTGCCATTGCTTGGCGGTGTAGTCCCGGATGAAGGCCTCGAACAGCGGACGGCCGATCAGACCGATGCCACGCTCCTCGAGGTTCTTCGCCTCATGGGCGTCGAACTCCCCCGCCTGGCTCGCGATGAGGGCGCGGGCCTCGTCGGGGGTGTAGGCCGCCTGGAAGAACTGGTTGATCGTGCCGAGGTTGATCGGCAGCGGATACACGACGCCCTTATGGGTCGAGTACACCCGGTGCACGTAGTCGGTGAAGGTCGTGAAACGGTTCACGTACTCCCACACCGTGGGGTTCGAGGTGTGGAAGAGATGAGCGCCATAGCGGTGCACCTCGATGCCGGTGGTCGGCTCGTCCTCGCTGTACGCGTTGCCGCCGATGTGATGCCGTCGATCGATGACGGTCACCCTGCGGCCCGCGGCGGCCGCGCGCTCAGCGATCGTGAGGCCGAAGAAGCCCGATCCGACGACGAGGAGGTCCATTTGTGTCACTTTCCGCCGGTGCGCCCGGCCCTTCACATGCGTCTGCGCCGAGAAGGCGCACCGGCCTAGTCTACCGACCGACGAGCGCGGAGCAGGGAAGCGACTGAGTGGACGTCACGCCGAGGAGAACACCCCGTGGGACCGCAGCATGCGGTCGAGCATCGGGGTGAGCGTCCGTGCGTAGGCGTGCGAGACGTGGTTGTCGTCGATGTAGATCGCGATGTTCCCGATGGCTCCCACGCACTCCCCGTCCGGGCAGAGCCAGGGGGTGTAGTCCACGAGCGTCACCCTGCGATCGAGGGCCTCCGCGGGATTCTCCCTGTGGAGCATCTGCTCCCGCGGGACGGAGCACCGCCTCCCCGCGTGGACGCAGGAGTACATGTCGAAGGAGAAACGAGGGCTGTCCCGCACCGCGATCACGGCGATCCCCGCGTCGAGGAAGGTCTCGACCGTGTCCTCGACGCCGTCCAGCAGACGCTCTGACTCGACGGCGTCCGCACGGGTGGCCACGACATAGACCGCGGTGGGCTGGAGCGCGACGGTGTAGTCGACGGCCGCGGGGAGCCACTCCTCGCACGTGTACGGGTTGGCCGGTCCGCGGTCATCTTCGGCGGCGCCGATCGTGCACCCTCCTTTGAGGAGCGTGACGACGCCGATCCCGCGCTCCGCGGCGTAGAGGGCCATCGGCGTCCCCAGCTGCTGGGCGTGGGAGTCCCCGATCACGACGACCGTCTGGTCCGCGGTCGCCGCGACAGGGCTCTGCTGACACGTGCCGTCGAGGATCTCGCTCTCCGGGGCGAGCCCTCCCTCGCAGTGGCCGCCGACCGCCTGCCATTCGTCCTCAAGGGCCGTGGCCACAGGGATGAGCGGCTGTCCCGACCCGCTGATGTCCAGTGGCGTGTTCACCTGCGCCGCGCCGGGGTACCCCTCGTCGGCCGCGGCCATGATCGCGGCCGCACGCTGCTCCTCCTTCGCCTGCCAGCCGGAGGTGGCGGACGAGACGAGGGCGAGACACACCGCGATCACGAGCGCGCTCCGCCATGGAGCGCCGTCGAACCACGTCGCGCGCTGCAACGGGTGCTCGACCCCTCGGGAGAGGAGGCGGGCAAGGACGAACGAGGCGGCGATGATGACGGCTCCCTGCCAGAGGCCGATCCGGTCGGTCTCTGCGACGACCATCACCGTGATCAGCACCGGCCAGTGCACCAGATAGAGCGCGTAGGCGTCGCCGGAGAGGAACCGCATCGGCCGGGACGCCAGGAGCGCCGCCGGTCCCCCTCGCGTCGTGTCCCCCGCGCCGGAGACGATGATCGCCGCTGTGGAGAGCACCGGCCACAGTGCCAGGACGCCGGGGAAGCCGCCGCGGACGTCCAGGGCGATCCCGCACGTGACGATCCCGGCGACGCCCGCCCATCCGAGGATCGCCCTGGGCAACGCGGGGAGATGCAGGAGCGGGAGGACCAGGGCGAGCAGCGAGCCCGCCGCGAACTCCCAGAGCCGCGTGAACGTGTCGAAGTACGCGAACGCCTGAGACTCGGCCGTCTCGATGACGGAGTACCAGAGCGACGAGGAGAAGATGAGAGCGAACACGACGATCAGCGCGGCCCTGGCCTGATGCCGCCTCCTCCTCATGACGAGGGCCACCAGGGCGATGAGGACGGGCCAGAGGAGGAAGACCTGTCCCTGGACCGAGAGCGACCAGAAGTGCTGCAGCGGGCTCGTGCTGGCGGCGCTGCGGGCGTAGTAGTCGACAGAGGAGAACGCGAGGCGCCAGTTCTGCCCGTAGAAGAGGCTCGCCCAGGTGTCCCCCCACACGGCGGACCAGCTGCTCGGCGGGTAGAGGAGGTACGCGATGCCGAGGACGCCGAGCAGCGTGACCGCTGCCGCGGGGAGCAGGCGGCGGAAGCGGCGGAGCCAGAACGTCCCGAGACGGAGCCGCTCCCCGCCGAGGACGCGCCGGGCGAGCGAGTCAGTGAGGAAGAACGCCGAGATCATGAGGAACACGTCGACCCCGCCGGACACACGGCCCAGCCAGACGTGGTACACGACCACCAGCAGGATGGCGAGAGTGCGTAGTCCGTCGATGTCGACGCGGTGCCGGCGCGGGGGGACCGAGGTCGCGACGGGCCGTTCCTGGGCCATGAGGGTCATACGGCGACGCTCCTCCTGCGCGGCGGGAGCGGCGGTCGGGAGGAAACCGCTCCTGCGGCGTCGCGCGGCTTCGGGTTCGCGCAGCACAGAGGGTAAGAGTTTACCCGTAGGTCTCTAAGAACCTCACCTTGCCGGAGGCACGCCCGGACGCAGGCCTCAGCACGACGGCCCGCTCAGCCGGCGAGGTACTCGGCCAGCTGAGCGCGGAAGTCGCGTGGCCGGAACCCGGTCGCCTCGATCGCGGAGAGGTCGAGCACGCTGTTGCGCGGCCGCGGCGCGACCGGCCCTGTCGCGCCGGCGAAGTACTCCTCGGTCGAGATCCCGCTCACCCGGTCCGGGTCCGCCCCACCCAGACGGTAGACCTCGCGGGCGATGTCGGCCCAGGACGCCGGCTCCCCTGCGCCGGAGACGTTGTAGGTGCCGTAGGGGGCCTCGGTCGTGAGCAGGTGCGAGATCGCCCTGGCGATCTCGTCGGCGAAGGTCAGCCGCCCCACCTGGTCGTCGACGACCTGGGGGTCGACGCCCCGTTCGGCGAGCGACGCCATCGTCCGGACGAAGTTCTTCCCCTCGCCGATCACCCAGGAGGTGCGGAGGATGTAGTGGCGCGGCGCGGTCGCGACGGCGAGATCGCCCGCGGCCTTGGACTGCCCGTAGACGCCGAGCGGAGAGAAGGGCTCCCCCTCCACATGCGCGCCCTCCGTCGACCCGTCGAAGACGTAGTCGCTCGACACGTGCACGAGCGTGAGGCCGTTCTCCGCGGCGATCCCGGCGAGACGCGAGGGTCCTTCCGCGTTCGCCGCCCAGGAGTCCCTGCGACCCTCGGGGGTCTCGGCGAGGTCGACGGCGGTGTACGCCGCGGCGTTCACGATCACTCCGTAGTCCCGCCACCGACGAGCGCCGGCGAGGCCAGGGCCGGTGAGGTCGAGCGTCGCGCGGTCGGCGTACTCCACGTGCGTCGCGTCGCCGAGGAGCCTGCGCAGCGCCGTCCCGAGCTGGCCTCCCGCGCCGAGGACGAGGATCTTGCGCGGCGGGATCGGGGTCACCTGAGCCAGCCGCGGATGATTGCGGTCCTTCTCCGAGATCTCGACGTCGGAGAGCGGGATCGGCCAGTCGATGGCCGCCGTCTCGTCGGCGAGGTTGAGGAAGGAGTACGTCGCGTCCGGCGACCAGTGGTCATTGACGAGATAGGTGTAGGCGGTGTCGCGCTCAAGAGTCTGGTAGGAGTTCCCGACCCCCCTCGGCACGAAGATCGCGCGCGACGGATCGAGCTCGGTCGTGAACACCTGCCCGAAGCTCGGGCCCTCGCGGAGATCGACCCACGCGCCGAAGATCCGTCCGGTCGCGACCGAGACCCACTTGTCCCAGGGCTCGGCGTGGATGCCCCTCGTGGTGCCCACCGCGTCGTTGAACGAGATGTTGTTCTGCACCGGCCCGAAGTCGGGCAGGCCCAGCGCCGTCATCTTCTCGCGCTGCCAGTTCTCCTTGAACCACCCGCGTGCGTCGCCGTGCACGGGCAGGTCGAGGACGATCATCCCCGGGATGGGAGTCTCCTGGACGGCGAGCGGCTTGCCGAACTCGACCGCCATCACTGTCCCTTCGACGCGTAGAACGCCTCGGTCGCGTCCTTGGCGGGCGCCCACCATTCCTCGTTGTCGCGATACCACTGGATCGTCGCCGCGAGACCGGACTCGAAGTCCGCGTACTGCGGGGTCCATCCGAGCTCGGCGCGGAGCTTGGTGGAGTCGATCGCATAGCGGAGGTCGTGCCCTGCACGGTCGGTGACGTGGTCGTACGCGTCGCGCGGCTGACCCATCTGCTCCAGGATCAGCTCGACGACGTCCCTGTTGTTGCGCTCCCCGTCGGCGCCGATGAGATAGGTCTCGCCGATGCGTCCCTTGTCGAGGATGGTGAGGACAGCCGAGGAATGGTCGTTCGCGTGGATCCAGTCCCGGACGTTCTCCCCCGCTCCATAGAGCTTCGGCCTGATGCCCCTGATCACGTTCGTGATCTGCCGTGGGATGAACTTCTCCACGTGCTGGTAAGGACCGTAGTTGTTCGAGCAGTTCGAGATGGTCGCCCGCACGCCGAAGGAGCGGACCCAGGCTCGGACGAGGAGGTCGCTGCCCGCCTTGGTCGAGGAGTACGGCGACGAGGGGTTGTACGGCGTCTGCTCGGTGAACCGCTCCGGATCGTCGAGCTCGAGATCGCCGTAGACCTCGTCCGTGGAGATGTGGTGGAACCGGCGGTCGTGCTTCCGCGCGGCCTCCAGGAGCGTGTAGGTGCCGACGATGTTCGTGTCCAGGAACGGCCGTGGGCTGTGCAGCGAGTTGTCGTTGTGCGATTCCGCGGCGTAGTGCACGACCGCGTCGACCTCGCCGAACAGACGGTCCACCAGCTCGGCGTCCGTGATGTCGCCCTGCACGAACCTCACCCGGTCGGCGGGGAGGCCGTCCAGGGAGGCGCGGTTGCCCGCGTAGGTGAGAGCGTCGAGCACCGTGACCGTGTGGTCGGTGTGCGTGACGACGTGGTGGACGAAGTTCGAGCCGATGAAGCCGGCACCGCCGGTCACGAGCAGGTGCGCCATCAGCGGCCTCTTTCCAGGATCTCGAGCAGATAGGTGCCGTAACCGGACTTGACGAGCTTCTGCGCGCGCTCGCGCAGCTCGTCGTCGGAGAGGAAGCCCTGTCGCCAGGCGACCTCCTCCGGCACGCCGATGCGCATGCCGGTGCGGCGCTCCATCGTGCGGACGTAGTCGCCGGCGTCGGTCATCTGATCGAACGTGCCGGTGTCCAGCCACGCCGTGCCCCGGGGCAGCACCTCGACCTGCAGCTTTCCTCGCTCCAGGTAGGCCCGGTTGACGTCCGTGATCTCGTATTCGCCACGCGCGCTCGGCGCGAGGTTCCGTGCGATCTCCACGACATCGTTGTCGAAGAAGTACAGGCCTGGGACCGCGTAGTTGCTCTTCGGGCTCGCCGGCTTCTCCTCGAGGGACACCGCCGTGCCATCGGCATCGAACTCGACCACGCCGTAGGCGCTCGGCTCCGCGACCCAGTACGCGAAGACTGCTCCGCCGTCGACGTCCGCGTAACGCTTGAGCTGCGTGCCCAGACCGGGGCCGTAGAGCAGGTTGTCGCCGAGCACGAGAGCGACCTTGTCGTCCCCGATGAAGTCGGCACCGATCGTGAACGCCTGCGCGAGGCCGTCCGGCGACGGCTGCTGGGCGAAGGTGATCGACACGCCGAACTGGGAGCCGTCACCGAGGAGACGCTCGAAGTGCTCCGCGTCGTGCGGCGTCGTGATGATGAGGATCTCCCTGATCCCCGCCAACATCAGCGTCGACAGCGGGTAGTAGACCATCGGCTTGTCGTAGACGGGGATCAGCTGCTTCGAGACGCCCAGCGTGATCGGGTGCAGCCGCGTCCCCGAACCTCCCGCGAGAATGATGCCTTTCACCCGACTATCGTGACACACGCACGGAAAACGCACCGTCCAGGGCGCGGCAGCCCAGGAATTCCGTCCGACATCGGGCAGAATGGCGGGGTGCCCCCGACACGTCCCCTCCGACGTCGCCGTCTCTCCCCCCGACGGTGGCTTGCCATGCTCTCGACGGCGCTCGTCGCCCTGAGCGTCCTGAGCGCGGCGCCCGCGTCCGCATCCGTCTCGGCGTCGACCTCGGCTCAGCCCCCGTCCCGCACCGTCGCCGCGTCCGGCATCCGCCCCGCAGCGGACCTCTCTCTGTTCCGTGCGGGGAACATCATCTCGGACGCCGTTCTCACCGACGCGGGGACGATGACGGCCGAGCAGATCCAGGCCTTCCTGCAGTCGAAGGGCGGGACCTGCCAGCCCGGATACACCTGTCTGAAGGACTTCCGCATCTCCAGCGTGAACCGCCCGGCGGATCGGTACTGCAACGGCTACTCCGGCGTCTCGAACGAGCGGGCCTCCTCGATCCTCGCCCGAGTCGCGCAGTCCTGCGGGATCAACCCGCAGGTGCTCGTGGTGATGCTGCAGAAGGAGCAGGGCCTGGTCACCCACACCTGGCCAAGCCAGTGGCGCTACGACGCGGCCCTCGGCCAGGGCTGCCCCGACGACGCCCCGTGCGACCCGAGCTTCGTCGGGTTCTTCCACCAGATCTACGGCGCCGCCCGCCAGATGAAGATCTACCTGGAGGGACGCTATTTCCAGTGGTACGCCCCTGGGAACACCTGGAGCATCCTCTACAACCCCGACCGCAGCTGCGGCTCCTCTCCGGTGTTCATCGAGAACGGCGCGACCGCGGCGCTGTACTACTACACGCCCTATCAGCCGAACCGGGCGGCGCTCGCGGCCGGCTACGGCGAGGGGGACTACTGCTCCGCATACGGGAACCGGAACTTCTTCAACTACTTCACCGACTGGTTCGGCTCGACCCAGCTGCCCTCGTCCCGGCTGGTCAAGGCGTCCGACAGCGACGCGATCTATCTGTACGCCGCGTCGCAGAAGTACCACATCGTCAGCGGGACCGACCTCGCCGCCTACATGTCACGTCTCGGCTGGTATCAGACGGTCTCGTCCGGCTATCTCTCCTCGATCCCGGAGACCACCAACGCCACCCGCTTCATCCGGGACGCCCGCGACGGCGCGATGTACCTGCTGGAGACGGACGGCACCAAGCACCACTTCCCGAGCGCGGAGCTCGTCACCGGCTACGGGTTCAGCATGTCCGTCTACACCTCGCTCCCCGGGAACCTGATCGACCGGTTCCCCACCGGAGCGGATGTCGGCGTCTACTTCAAGGACGACGTCTCGACGGCCTACTACCGCTGGGAGGGCGGGAAGAAGCGCCACGTCACCACGCTCGGCGCCTGGAACCAGCTTCCCGCCGCCGGACGGGGCTATGTGGCGACGATCCCGCAGGCGAACGTCGCCGCGATCCCGCAGGGCGCGGCGATCCTCCCCTCGGGGACCCTGGTCAAGGAGGCGAACGCCCCCGAGGTCTATGTCTCGGGGACCGGCCCCGAGATCGCCCACATCCCGAGCTGGGGCATCGCCGCCGATGCGGGGGTCACGGGGGTCACCGTCCTGGACGACGGCGCCCTCGCCCAGAACCCTCGGACGCCGGGAGGCCTCGCGCCGTTCATCGTGTGCGGCGGGGCGACCTTCGCAGTCGACGGAGGAGGGCTCACGCGCATCCAGAATCCGACGGCCGGCGCCCCGACGGCCCAGCTCCCCGACTCGCTGTGCGCGGCGCTCCCGCGGACAGGGCGCACGAACGGCTACGCCCTCTTCGCGAAGTCGCCGCAGGCGGATCCGGTCTACCTGATCTCCGGTGCGCAGCTGCGCCACGTGCGCAGCCAGCAACGGCTCCAGGAGGCGAACGCCGGGCGTCCGCTGACGTTCCTGTCATGGAACGCGGACACCCGAGGAGCCTTCGCCGTCGGAGCACCGCTCCTCGCCGACGGCTCCTTCGTCTCCTTCGGCGGGCCCGAGATCTACGTCGTACAGGGCGGCGCCGTCCGTCACGTGCAGTCGACCGCCACACTGCTGCAGCTGGCCAGCCCGGGGTGGCCGAGCATCGAGGCGCTGCCCGCCGGGTGGCGCGGCAGCTACACGGAGGGCACCCCGATCCCGTGAGGCATCCGGTGTCGCCCGCTCGGACCGGGATCCCCAGGAGGCCCCCTCTAGGATTGGTCGCATGGGTTCGATGAGACAGGAGCTGCTGGTCATCGTGCCCGCGTGGAACGAGCAGGCCAACGTCGGCGTGACAGTCCAGGAGATCCGTTCCTCCCTCCCCGCGGCGGACCTTCTCGTCGTGGACGACGGCTCCACCGACGACACCGGCGTCGTCGCCCGCTCCGCCGGCGCGGCGGTGCTCACCCTCCCCTACAACATGGGGGTCGGCGGGGCGATGCGCGCGGGCTACGCGTACGCCCAGCGCCACGGGTACGAGAAGGCGATCCAGGTGGACGCCGACGGCCAGCACAACCCGGACGACATCCTGAAGATCCTCGCCGGCCTGGACGAAGCCGACATCTCCATCGGCGCCCGCTTCGCCGAGGTCGGCACCTACCAGGCCACCGGCCCTCGCCGCTGGGCCATGGTCTTCCTCGCCTCCGTCATCTCCCGCATCGCCCGCACCCGCCTGACGGACGTCACCAGCGGGTTCCGCGCCGCCAACCGTCGCGCGATCGACCAGTACGTCGCCTACTACCCCGCCGAGTATCTCGGCGACACGATCGACAGCCTCGTCGCCGCGCTGCATGCCGGCCTCACCGTCGTCCAGGTGCCCGTGGCGATGCGCCCGCGTATGTCCGGGAATCCGAGCCAGGGCTTCCTCGGCTCCGCCGTCTATCTGGCGCGGTCGGTCTTCGCGCTCACCCTGGCGGCGATCCGTCGTCCGATCCGGGGGCGCGCATGATCTCCTTCGGCGCCCTGGCACTGGGTCTGGTGATCCTCACGGCGGTCACGACGCTCCTGCTGCGACGCCAGCTGCGCGAGAAGTACGCCGTCCTCTGGCTCACCATCGGCCTCGCGGTCTTCCTCCTCGGGATCTTCCCCGACGCGCTGGTCTGGCTGACCGGGACCCTGGGGTTCCAGCTGCCGGCGAACCTCGTCTTCACCCTCGCGATCGGCCTCCTTCTCGCGGTGTCGCTGCACCTGTCCTGGGAGCTCACCCGCTCCGAGGAGCGTCTGCGCAGGCTGGCCGAGGAGTCAGCGATCGCCCGTCTCGCGCAGGAGCAGCTCCAACGCGACGTCGAGGAGCTGCGCTCGCGGCTCGACGCGACCGATGAGTGATGATGTGACCGTGGTGTTCACCACGTTCAACCCCTCTCCCTCTTTCGTCGAGACCGTGAGAGAGGTGCTGCGGCACCGCCCCGTGGTCGTGGTCGACGACGGGAGCAGCCGAGGTGCGGACGTGCTCGACGAGGCGGCGAGACTCGGAGCCGTGGTCGTGCACCAGCCCGAGAACTCCGGGATCGGAGCCGCGCTGAACGCTGGCGTCCGTGCAGCCCTCGACGGTGTGAGCCGGTTCGTCGTCACCTTCGACCAGGACTCCGCACCGGAGCCCGAGACGATCGACGCCCTGCGCGCCACCTTCGACCGCCTCGAATCCGCGGGAGAGAACGTCGCCGCGGTCGTCCCCGGCCGGTTCGCCGAGGTACGTCAGGCGGTCTCCTCCGCCGAGGCACCGGACGCCCGCCGGGTGATCCAGTCCGGCATGCTCGTCCCGCGCGAGACCTTCGCCGCGATCGGCGAGTTCGACGAGAGCCTGTTCATCGACCTGGTGGACACCGACTTCGAGCTGCGCATCCTCGGCCAGCGGCGCCGGATCGTCGCCGCATCGACGCGGATCGCGCACGAGCTGGGACGGACCGTGCGGCTGCGACCCTTCGACCGGCTGCCCTTCACGGTCACGACGATGGCCAGCACCCCGTTCCGGTACTACTACCGTGCCCGCAACCGGATCCTCCTCACACGCCGCTACTTCCGGCAGGCGCCCCTGCGGATGACGCGCGACCTGTTGGTCGACCTCGTCTACTTCGGCCTGATCCTGCTGTGCGCACGCCCCAGGAGAGCGATGGGCGCCCTGCTGGCGAGAGGTCTCCGCGACGGCGTCCGCGGCCGGGGCGGACGCATCCCCGCCGAGCTCGCCCGGCGAGCGACGGCGATCAGCTGGTCGTCCGGCGAGAGCTGACCAGCCGCCTTCGACCTCCGACGAGCACGCCGGCGAACCAGCTGCCGACGTACTCGAGGACGAATCGCGGGGCGACGTGTCCGGCGCGCCGCGCGCGTCGGAGCAGGCGCCAGGTGGGCAGGAGCCTGCGCCGGGCGCCGAAAACCCTGACCACCTCGGGGGTCGCCCCGGGAACGCGTTCGTCCAGGGTCTGCGCGAGCAGCTGCCGCCAGCCGACGTAGATCCGGAAGAACATGCGGAGGGTGGCGACCGGTCCTGCCGATCCCTCGTAACGACGCGTGAACGCGCGGGCACTGGCGAAGGCGACCCTGATCGCGCTCAGGAACCCCGTCGCCTGCATGCGGCTGGGGTCGCCGAACACGTTGGCCGAGTGCTGCACGTAGTCCTGGACCACGTCGTCCACGATCCGGGTCCCGTCCGCGGCCCCGGCGAGCACGCCGATCCAGTGGTCGTGCGCCGCCGCCCTCGTGGACATCCGAGGGAACGGCAGGCTCTGCCGGGCGAGATCGGCGCGCAGCACGCACAACGATCCCGTGAACTGGTTGTTGAGCATGGTCATCACGGGGCCGAGGTCGCGGCGATCGGTGTGACCCGTCACGGTCTCGTCGGGGTAGGTGACGAGCCGGGCCTGGCCGGAGACGAGCGACACGTGCGCGAGATGCGGAAGCAGGCGTTCGAGCTTCTCCGGGTACCAGTAGTCGTCCTGATCGCAGAGCGCGACCCAGGTGGCGTCCGCGGAGACCGCCGACAGGCCCCGCTCGAAGTTGAGGTAGAAACCGAGGCGCTCGCCCCCGGCCAGCAGACGGAACCGGGGATCGTCGTGCGCCACCTCGGCGAGCACTCGTCGGATGACGTCCTCGCCGCCGTCCACGGAGATGACGCACTCCCAGTCCTGCACCGTCTGCGCCCGCAGCGAGTCGATCTGACGGGCGAAGAGCGCGGGGTCCGGCTCATATGCCGCGAGGACGATCGCGCCCCGGCCCGGCGCTCTGCCCCCTGCGCCCCCGTCGGGTCCCTCTTCATCTCGTCCCATCGGAGCCATTCTAGAGGCGGCCCGCCTTGCTCTCCCGCCCGGGCGACGACCGGCGGAGAGGCCCCTGTAAAATCGAGCGCATGGCCGGAACCCGCACACCGCTTCCCGTCCGGGGACTCGACCGCCCCGGCGGCCCGATCGGGGCCGGCCGACGGTGACGACCCCTCCGACGAACGATCAGAGCGCCCCCGCGCCCGGCCGGTCCGCCACCGCCGTGCTCGCCCGGCGTCTGATGGGGTTCACGACCCTCCCCTTCATCGCGGCCGTCCTTCCGCTCATCGCGCTGCCGTTCGTCTCCCGCGCCGCGACGACCGACGACTGGGCCGCGCTCAACGCCGGCCTCGGCGTTGGCGCCTTCGCCGCCGCCCTCGGCATGGTCGGCTGGAACGTCCTCGGGACGCCGCTCGTCGCGATGGCGGAGTCGACGGCGCACCGGATCGACCTCTACGCGCGCTCGTTCTACATCCGATCCGCGCTGGTCGTGCTCGCCTCGGCGATCGGAGCCGTGGTGTCCTCGCTCGTCGCTCCGGCCGGCGCCGGGGGCGTCGCCGCCGTCTTCGCGATCGCGAGCGCGCTCAACGGGATCGGCCTCAGCTGGTACGCCGTCGGAGTCTCCTCGCCGTGGCTCATCTTCTGGTACGAGGTGATCCCCCGCTCGATCGCGACCGCTCTCGCGATCGGGGTGGTGCTCGTGACGAGGAACGTCCTCTGGTACGGCATCCTGCTGCTGGTCTCCATCCTCATCGGCACGGCGCTGTTCCATGCCAGGCTCCTCGGGCAGCTGCTCCCCCGCTGGCCTGGCATGCCGAGGCTGCGCTCGGACGTGGCCGACATGCGGCACGCGTGGGGCGTCGAGTCGATCGGGAGCCTCTACGCCAACGCGCCGGTGCCGTTCGCGAGCGGGCTGGCGTCGGCGACAGCCGCCGCGTCGTTCTCGTCGAGCGACAAGCTCTACCGGTATGGCACCCTCGCCGTGAGCGCGGCAGGGAACGCGCTCCAGGGCTGGGTGCTGGAGGCGTCAGGACCGCATCGTCGGCCACGGAACCTGGCGGCGATCGGGGTCATGGCCGTGGTCGCGATCATCGGCTGGGTCATCCTGGTCGTGTTCGGGCCGATGCTGAGCGGATGGATGTTCGGCGCCGACAAGCAGGGTGACCCGGTGGTCCTCCAGCTGTACGGGGTCGCCTTCGTCGCGGTGACGATGTCCACCCCGCTGATCAGGAACATCCTGATCCCGGCCCGACGCGATCGCCAGGTGCTGACCGTCAACATCGCCGCTGCGGCCGTCGGCCTGGCAGCGATGCTGGGCGGCGGGCTCCTCTTCGGGGTGGTGGGAGTGGCGGTGGGCTTCGCCCTCAGCGAGGTCATCACGCTCGTCGCGACCCTGCTGCTCACCCTGCGCGTCGGCGTCGGCGACACTCGGCCCGCCCCCGGCGTCGACCCGGAGAGATCGGACCGGAACGGAGAGTGAGCATGGACGACGACAGCGCCCACGAGGCACGAGACGGCTCCGGCGCCGTGCACATCCTCCTCCCGGCGGTCTCTCCGGTGCCGATCGGCGGCTACAAGGTCGCCTACGAATATGCCAACGCCCTGGCCGCCCAGGGGGTCGCGGTGACCGTCTGGCACTCGGAGGCGTTCATGGCGCAGCGGAACGGCTCGTTCCACGCGTGGCCGGCGATGCGCAGCGTCCTCGCCTGGTGGTTGCGGGGGCAACGGGCCGGCTGGCGCCGGACCGGCGTGCGGTGGTTCCGCCTCGACACGAAGGTGCGTGTCCGCGCCGTCGGCGGCCTCCCCCCGCTCCGTCTGCGACGGGGCGACGCGGTGCTCGCGACCGCGGTCCAGACCATGCCCTTCGCCGGCCGGGTCGCACGCCGGGCCGGAGCCCGCTCCGCGGCGCTCATCCAGCACGACGAGAGCTGGGCCGACACTCCTGAGGCGATCGCCGCGGCCTGGCGCGCGGTCGACGAACGGATCGTCATCGCCCCCTGGCTCGCCGAGAGGTCCACGGAGCTCGGCCTGAGCAGCCGGCTCCTGCCGAACGCGATCGTCGCGGCGGACTTCCCGAAGGGTCCCGCGCTCGCGGACCGGCCGGAACAGGTCACCTCGCTCCTCTCCCCGCACGGGTACAAGCGCCCCGACGTGGTCATCGGCGTCCTCGAAGAGGTGCTCCGTCGCCGCCCGTCCACGACCGCCAGGGTCTTCGGGCCGAGC
Source organism: Microbacterium sp. S308A+ (assembly GCF_049800815.1). Taxonomy (NCBI): domain Bacteria; kingdom Bacillati; phylum Actinomycetota; class Actinomycetes; order Micrococcales; family Microbacteriaceae; genus Microbacterium; species Microbacterium sp. S308A+. The sequence goes on from NZ_JBNAFT010000001.1 coordinate 914,086, forward strand.
CGCGAACGGCCGTCGATGGCCTCGGCCATCGACTACGTGGCCGACCCGACGCCCGCGCAGCTCCGGGATCTCTACCAGACCAGCCGGGTCTACCTCTGCGGGAGCGACGCAGAGGGCTGGCATCTGCCGCCGGCGGAAGCCACCCTCTCCGGCGCCGCCGTGGTGTCGACCGATATCGGCGGCGTGCGGGCGTCGATGGCCGACGACGCCCTGTACGCCCCGCCCGGCCAGGTCACCGCGCTCGCCGACCAGGTGATCGCCGCCCTCGACGACGTCTCCGCCGCGCAGGAACGCGCCGACCGCGCTCGTGCCCGCCTCCTTGAGACGACCTACGAGGGGAACACGAGGGAGCTCCGACGGATCCTCCTCTCCCGGTCATGACCGTGAGCCGACGCCGAGAACCGAGAGAAGGAGACGAACCGATGCGCACTCCCCCGAAGAGCCGATCGGTGAGCGTCTGCATGGCGACATACAACGGGGCCGCCTACCTGCGCGAGCAGCTCGACTCGATCCTCCGTGAGCTTCAGGACGAGGACGAGGTCGTGATCGTCGACGACGCGAGCACAGACGACACGGTCGGGCTCGTGGCCGAGTACGCCGATCCCCGGATCCGTCTCGTCCGCAACGAGCGAAACCTCGGCTACGTCCGCACGTTCGAGCGAGCGCTCTCCCTGGCTTCTCGCGATGTGATTCTGCTCAGCGACCAGGACGACGTATGGATCGACGGTCGCCGCGACGCCCTGGTGACCGCGAGCGCCTCCGGGTTCGCCGCCTCGAACCTGCTCACCCTCGACGAACGGGCACCACTGCCCTCCCCTCTCACCGGACGGCCCTGGCGACTGCGCGCGCAGGAGCACGGCGGGGGGCTCGGCAACGAGCTCTCGATCCTCGCCGGCAACATCCCGTACTACGGTTGTGCGATGGCGATCGACCGCGACGCCCTCGACCTCGTGCTGCCCTTCCCTGCGTACCTCACCGAGTCCCACGACCTGTGGATCGCGACCGTCGCCAACGCCGCGCACCGGATGACCCACCTGGAGCAGCCGACGCTCCTGCGACGTGTGCACGAGGAGAACGCGTCATCCTCGCGACCGCGCGGGATCGGTGCCGCCCTGCGCTCCCGGCTGCTCCTGCTCCGCCTGTACGTCGAGGCCCGGCGCCGTCTCCGCCGGCGCTGAGCTCTCCGCTCCGGCGAGCAGACACCGCAGGCGAGACTCAGGACACGTCGGTCATGGGACCGCTGGGCGCGACGACCCCTCCGACCGCGTCCGACCTCTTCGCTCGCACCGCCCGCATCGCCCGTCGCTCCACCAAGGTCCAGCTCGCCCACGCGAGAACCAGGGTGACGATGGTGGTGATCGCCGTGTAGAGGACGAGCCCGAGAGCGGCACCGCCGAAGACGACCGTGAGCTGTTGGACCGGCCACGCGTAGATGTAGAAGCCGTAGGACACGTCGTTGCGCGCGATCCAGGCCGGCTGCGGGACGATCGTCGAAAGGGTGAGAAGAGCGTAGCCGAGGAACGGCGCGGCGAGCGGCGCCCCCAGACCGGGTACGAAGACCATGAGCACGGCGGCGACGGGGATCGAGAGCAGCCCGATCGCGCGGCTCAGACCCCACCGCTCGATGATCAGGTAGAGAAGCGAGCCTCCGAGGAAAGACGGCAGCAGCCGAGCGAACAGGTCGAAGTCGGTGTCCATCCCTCCGTTGACCCCGAGAAGACCCGCGCCTCTGACCAGGACCGAGAGCGCCCAGACCGTCGCGACGAAGACGATCGACCGGCGATAGATGGCCAGCCCGCCCAGGACCCAGACCGTCAGATAGCAGAGGAACTCGAAATACAGCGTCCAGAGCGAGCCGTTCCACGCGTTCGGGTAGGGCACCGTGGAGAGGGTCTCGCCGATCTGATACGTGTCGATGTGAAGGAAGAGGTTGGACCAGATGTACTGCAGGGGCGTGGGCCCCGTCGTGAGATACCCGGCGAGGCTTCCGTGCGTCATGAGCTGGGCGACGGGCCCGAACACGAACGCGGTGACGATCAGGCACACGAGGAACGCCGGCATGATCCGCGCGACCCGGTGGAGAAGGAAGGTCCCGGGGTCGGTGCGGAACCGCGAGCGGGTGATCAGGAAGCCGCTGATCACGAAGAAGCCGATGACAGCCCAGCCGCCCAGGTTCTCGCCGTTGAAGCCAGGGCTGTCCGAACGCCCCACGATGTAGTACCCGTGCGCGACGAGCACGAGGAAGGCGAGGAGGAGACGGAACAGGTTGAGGCTGTTGTCCCGGTACGGGAACGACGCCCGCGTCAGGAGGGCGGACCGGCTCACTTGAGCAGGTTCCGCTTGCTCATCTCGTCGAGCGACCGCTGGTAGCCGTCGTTCTCCACCGGCTCGGTGAGGACCCATTCCGCGAAGCGGCGGACGCCGTCCTCGAACGTCACGGACGGCGTGAATCCGAGCACCTCGCGCAGCGCGGAGGTGTCGGCGACGTTGTGGCGGATGTCACCGAGACGATAGTTGCCGGAGACCCGGACGGGGACCTCCGTGCCATAGGCGGCGAACAGCGCGGCCACCACCTGGTTCACGGTGGTGGCGACGCCGGATCCGACGTTGAACACGCCCCCGGCGGCGGCCGGCAGCGTCGCCGCGCGGAAGGTGGCCTCGACGACGTCGTCGATGTAGACGAAATCGCGGCTCTCCTCCCCGTCCTCGAAGACGTTGATGTCCTTGCCCTGTCGGATCAGGGTCGAGAAGATCGAGAGGATGCCCGTGTAGGGGTTCTTCAGCGACTGGCCGGGTCCGTACACGTTCTGGTAGCGGACCGAGACCGGCTCGACGCCGATCGTCGGCGCGACCGTCATGATCAGCGACTCCTGCATCTGCTTGGTGATGCCGTAGACCGACGACGGATGCACCAGCGCCGCCTCGTCGGTGGGGACCATCCGCAGCGGGCCCTCGCCCGGCATGTGGACGTCGAAGTCCCCGGCGGCCATGTCGGCGTCGGACCGGTGACCGGGGTACACCCGTCGTCCGTCCTCCGTCTCGTAGGCGCCCTCACCGTAGATCGACCGCGAGGACGCGATGACCATCCGGCGCACCGTGTGGTCCTCGTTCGCGAGGATGTCGAGGAGCTTGGCCGTGCCGCCGACGTTCGCCTCGACGTATCGGTCGATCTCGTACATCGACTGACCCGTTCCGGTCTCCGCCGCGAGGTGGACGACGATCGTGGCGCCGGTCAGCGCACGACGCAGATCGTCGGCGGAGGTGACCGTCCCGACGACCACCTCCGCCACGCCGTCGAGCGAGCGCAGCAACGGCGACGTCACGGCAGGGTCGTCTCCGTGGACCTGAGGGATGAGCGCGTCGAGGACCGTGACCCGGTGGCCGTCGGAGGCGAAGCGTGCGGCCAGACGGGTTCCGATGAATCCCGCCCCTCCGGTGATCAGGACGTGTTCCGGCATCGATGCTCTCCTCGGCGGTCAGACGGTCTCGGCGTTCGACGCGTCGGCGGAGGCCTCAGCTCGCGAAGATGTGCGCCAGCGTCGATTTTAGCGCAGCGCCGTCCCCGTGCCGGATGACGCCGGGCAGCTCCGTGACGGCATGCAGCCGGGACATGATCCGGACCGCCGCGACACGTGCCGTCCGGTTCCAGCCCTTCGCCCGCGCGAGGCTCCGGGCGGTGCGGTAATACGCGCGCTCGTCGCGGAAACGTCGCCCGTCGAGGATCGTCTTCTGCGATGCACTGGACCCATGGCGCCGGTAGGAGAACGCGACCTCCGGCGTATAGGCGAGCGACCCGCCGTCAAAGGCGATGTCCATGAGGAGCGCAAGGTCCTGGATGATGGGCAGACCCTCGCGGAAGTCGATGCGCTGGAGGGTCTGCGTCCGGAAGGTCAGCGACGGCCAGTAGAGCCAGTCGCCGCGGATGAGACTCGTCGCCATGTCCTGACCGGTGAGCACGACCGTCTCACCGGCGGTCCTCGGCGCGAGCATCCCCTGTTTGACCCGATCCACGAGAGGCGACACGACGGTGCCGTGCTCGTCGATCACCGTGACGCCCGGCTGGATCACGTCCGCCTGCGGAGCCGCCTCGATCGCCCGCAGGATCACGTCGACATAGTTGGCGTGGAGGAGGTCGTCGCAGCCGAGGATCGAGATGTACGGAGACGTCGCACGGCGGATGGCCTCGCGATAGTTCTCCGTGATGCCGAGGTTCCGCTCGTTGCGCACATAGGTGATGCGATCGTCGTCGATCGCGGCGAACCGCCCCGCGACCGACTCGTCGGGATAGCAGTCGTCGATCACGATCAGGCGCCAGTCGGGATTGCGCTGGGCGCGGACCGAGGCCACCGTCTCGAACAGCAGGTCGGGGTCGCCCCAGAAGGGACAGAAGATCTCCAGGGTCACCCGTCGACCCCGCATCCGGTGATCTTGTAGAGCTTCGCCTCGCCCTGCTGGTCGACGAGCGTCAGGTTCGGGGAGCCGGACAGGTCGTCGAGTCCTGAGTAGGTGACGTGCGAGTCGTTGACCTGCCGGGTGCCGAAGTCGAGCGCATAGGACGCCTTCAGATCACGTACCGCCGCACATGCCGGGCTCTGCGGATCGGCGTGATCGAGACCGTCGACGATCGCCTTCTTCCCCTCGGTGATGTCGGTGAGGGTGTGCGGCAGCATCACCGGGCGGTTGGCGAGCGCGTAGGCCAGAGCGGTCCCGGTCCAGGGGCTGCCGACGATCAGCGCGCCCTCCGGGACCTCCTTGTCCAGCCGCGAGAGCAGGATCTGCTCGTCGGACGAGAGGAGCTGCGAGTCCGCGTCCATCCTGAAGGTCGCGTGGGCAGTCCCGATCGCCTGACGCATGGTGACGGCCTGTGGGACGAAGACGAGGAGCACCACGGACAGCGCCGTCGCGAGGACGGACTTCCATCGCGCGCCCCCCGTCCGCGCGATCCGGTCCGTCACGAGCCGCCAGAGCTCGGCGGCGCCGAGGGCTCCCAGCGGGACCCAGGCCACGGGGAGGAGGGCCGCCAGCCTCGGGACGTTGTTATACCACGTACCGGTGAGGATATCACGCAGGAGCGGATAGGGCAGACCGGAGACGACGATGTACAGGCCGGCGGCGGCGAGGAAGACGAGGAGCGCGACGACGTCCGCCCTGCTCCGGCGCCGGAGCGCGACGACGATGCCGACGACGACGAGAGCGGCGATGACCAGGTTCACCGGCATCCGGTAGACGGAGACGGTGAGCACCTCGCCGACCGCCTGCCCGATCGTCTCCTCGGGAAGCCAGGTTCGCGCCGCCGCGGGGGGTCGCAGCACGTACCAGGCGACGCCGCCGATGAGGAGGTATGCGACCGCCCCGGCCACGGCTCCCGCCCTGGCGCCCGCCGATCGCGCGTCGCGGAGGAAACCGATGAAGAACGGGACGAGCACCATGGTGGCGAAGAAGAGGAACGCCACGAATCCGCCGGGGTGGCTGATGACCAGCGCCGGAAGGACCCCGGCGAGAGCCACCGTGAACGGCCACCTCGCACGGCCGCGGGCGTTCAGCGCCCCCCAGAGCAGGGCCAGCGCCGTCCCGATGAGCGCGATCGACACCATGTAGGGGAACAGGACTCCGTACCGGATCATCAGCAGCGGGAAGGCGGGAAGGGCCGCGCTCACCGCGGCCGCGCCCACGACCAGCGCCGTGCCGCCGCTGAAGAGGACACGAGCGAAGAGGATCGCCGAGACGGGCCAGGCGGCGGCGAAGAAGATCGTCATCGCGTTGGAGGCGACCGGGATCGACACCCCCGTGAGCTGGACGAGGAGGGATCCCATCGCATGCCATGCCGACGGATAGAACGGGATGCCCCCGCTCTCGCCGCTCGTCATCTGCCCGAGGGTGAGCGGGGAGGCGCTCCCCGTGTCGAGCGCGTAGCGGATCGCGTTCAGATGGAAGATGTTGTCGAAGGTCTGCGAGATGGCTTCCGGCGCACGGATCACCAGGACCACCTGGGCGGCGACGGCGAGGGTTGCTGCGGCGACGGCGAGCATCGCGCCGCGGCTCAGACGGGGCGCCTCGAGGAGAGCGGTGCCGCGCCACAGCAGCAGCCGGAGGACCCCGGCGACGACCGCGATCCCGACCGTCGAGATCAGGACCGGCAGGATGCCCCACCGTATCCCCAGAAGAGGACCGGCCGTCGCCGCGATCGCGATCACCGAGACGCCCGCGGGGACGGCGATCGCCGGCAGCCACAGGCCCCGGAAGCCGAGGAGGGCGGCGATCATCCCCCCGGGGACGAGGACGATCAGCGCGAGAGCGCCGGTGGAGAGGGCGAGGGCCAACCACGTCATCGCAGCGAGTCCTCGTTTCTTCGATCGCGACCAGCTCGGGCGGGGGGTTCGGAGACGGCGTAGGCGTCGGGCACCGGATGATTCTACCGATCCCGCCCTCAAGACCGGCTTCGAGCCGTCGGACCCATAAGATGGTTCAGATCTCGCCGACTCCCGTAAGGAATGAGAACCGCGTTGTCCCGAATGTCGACATCCGTTGAGGAGCGCTTCGTCGCCCCTGGCTCGACCACCGGGCTGATCGATGTCTTCCGCCGTCGCTACCTGCTGAGCCTCATCGTGAAGAAGGAGGTCGGCATCCGGTACCGCGGGTCCGTCCTCGGCTGGCTCTGGTCGTACGTGAAGCCGCTCATCCAGTTCCTGGTCTTCTTCTTCGCCCTCGGCGTCTTCCTCGATCTCAACAAGTCCATCGAGTACTACCCGATCTACCTCCTCTCCGGCATCACGGTCGTCACCTTCTTCAACGAGTCGTTCGCCAACGGCACCCGGTCACTGGTGGACAACGCGGCCCTCATCAAGAAGATCTACTTCCCGCGACAGATGTTCCCGGTCGCCAGCATGTTGGTCGCGACGATCAACACGGTCCCGCAGATCATCGTCGTGCTCGCGATCGCGCTGTTCTTCGGCTGGGCTCCCGGGGTCCTGAACATCGCGGCCCTGCTCCTCGGCCTCGTCATCATCGCGCTGCTCGCCACCGGGCTGGGGATGCTCTTCGGCGCGATCAACGTGACCTTCCGCGACGCGCAGAGCTTCGTCGAGATCATCGTGATGATCTCCGTCTGGGCCTCGCCGGTCATGTACCAGTGGCAGATGGTCGCGGGCAAGGTCCCGGACTGGATGTTCTCGATCTACACACTGAACCCCATCACGATCGCCGTCGAGCTCTTCCACTACGGCATCTGGTTCCCTCTGGACCCGCTCGGCGCGGCGACGATCCCCGGGCTGTGGCCGCGGTCGGCGATCGCACTGGGCGTCGCGGTCCTCTTCGTCGTCATCGGCGAGCTCGTGTTCCGCCGTCTGGAGGGTCGCTTTGCCCAAGACCTCTGATCCCCGCACGCGCATCGTCGTCGACGACGTGCACAAGCACTTCAAGCTCCGTCACACGCACTCCATCAAAGAGACCTTCGTCGCGGCGATGAAGCGCAAGAAGCTCACCTCCGACTTCCAGGCTCTCGACGGCGTGTCCTTCGAGATCGGCGAAGGCGAGTCGGTCGCGCTCCTCGGCTACAACGGCTCGGGCAAGTCGACGATGCTCAAGCTCATCTCCGGCGTCCTGCGTCCCGACGAGGGCCGCGTGCTCACGCGAGGACGCGTGGCCGGCCTCATCGAGGTGGGCGCCGGCTTCCACCCCGACCTCTCTGGGCGCGAGAACGTCTTCCTGAACGCGGCGATCCTCGGCATGTCGAAGAAGGAGATCGAGGAGCGCTTCGACTCGATCGTGGAGTTCAGCGAGATCGAGAAGTTCATCGACACCGAGGTCAAGCACTACTCCTCCGGGATGTTCCTGCGCCTCGCCTTCTCGGTGGCCATCCACACCGAGGTGGACATCCTCCTCATCGACGAGATCCTCTCCGTCGGCGACGAGCCGTTCCAGCGGAAGTGCATCGCGCGGGTCAAGGAGCTGCACGACCAGGGCAAGACGCTCGTGGTGGTCAGCCACGACCTCAACATGGTCTCGGACCTCTGCGAGCGCGGGATCCTCCTCCAGGACGGCAAGGTCCGCATCGACGGGTCCAGCAAGGACGCCGTCACCCTCATGCGCTCCTGACCCGCCCATCGGCACACAGAGGCCCTGCAACGAGGGCCGACAGGCCTCAGAGGTCGGCGTGCAGCGCCCAGACGTGCTCTGCCGCGCTCGGCCAGGAGAAGGCTCGGGAGCGATCGGCGGAGAGCACCGCGAGGCGAGAGGCCCCGTCGCCGAGCGCGTCCTCGACGGCGACGGCGAGATCCTCCTCCGCGACGATCCGTCCTCCGTCGGCGATCACGTCGCGATGCACGGCCGAGTCGATCGCGACGACCGGGATGCCGAGGCTCATCGCCTCCCCGGCACGCCACGGCCAGGACGCCGTCTGATCCGCGACGAGGACGACGGCGGCGCCACCGAGGAGGGCGGCGCGGTCCGGCGTCTCCTGTCGCCCCCTCACGTGCACGCGGGCTGCAGGGAGCCCGGCGGCGACCGCGCGCGCGGCGACGGCATGCTCCCCGTCTTCATCCGCGTCGAGGATGACGACGTCCGCGCCCGCGGCGACGACCACGGCGAGGGCGGCGGCGAGCCCGTCCGGCCACTGCTCCGCGCAGATCGAGACGGCGGCATAGCGCTCGGGGAGGCCGAGCGCCCGCCGCCGCGCGGCGGCGTCGAGGGGCGCGGCGATCTCCGGATCGGGGGCGCCGGCGATGACCCGGATGCGGTCTCCGAGCGGCGCGAGGTCACTCAGGCGTTCGGCGATCGCATGCGAGGGGACGACGACGGCGTCGGCATGACGCGCCGCTCGCCGCAGCATCGCGCGATGCCCCGCGACGACGCCCTTCGGGAGGAGGTGGGGCGCCTCCCAGGCCCTGAGGTCCCAGAACGTCGGAACGGTCTGGTCGTGGTCGTTGAAGCGATCGTGCCGGACGAGCGGTGCGAGCGGCGTCGGCGAGTGGATCATCCCACCCCCGACGCCCGCGGTGACGCCGAGCTGCCACGCGGCGGCGAGCTCACGACGGGCGAGTGGCAGGCGGCGGACGGAGGAGACCCCCTCGATCGGCTCCGCCGTCCCCGACGGGACGATCGCCTCGAGCGTGCAGCCCTGCGGTGCGGTGACGGCGAGGGCCGACACCAGGGCGCGCGACGCGTCAGCGAGATCCGATGTAGACGAGGGCCCGAGCTGATCGAGGACCACGCGCAACTGAGCCATGGAGCGAGCCTAGCCAGCAGGCGCTGGCATTCCCCTGAGACGCGGCGGCGTCCTCCGCTCCCGTTCCCCGTCCCGTCGGCTGAGGTCAGCCCGCCGGCGGAGCGCTCGGCGGATGGAGCCTCTCCTGCACCGTCGAGCGGATCGCCTCGTAATCCGGGGTGCGCTCGTCCACGCCGCCGTCCGGGGTGAGCTCGATCGTCGCGACGGGCTGCTCCTTCGCCTTGACCAGCAGGTCGAAGAACTCGGGGAGCTTGTCCTGCGGCATGTCTGTCTGGACGATCGCGGTTCCGGCCGCAGCCACCTCGTTGAAGCGGCTCAGGACGTTCTGCGGTGTGAACTGCGCGAGGATCGCCTGCTGCAGCTGACGCTGCCGGAGCATCCGGTCGAAGTCGCTGGTGGTGTAACGTGACCGCGCATACCACTGCGCCGTGTCGCCGTCCATGCGCTGCTGCCCCGGCTCGATCCAGCCGATGGCCCAGTCCTCGGCGGACTGCCCCTCGTATGCCGGACCACCGCCCTTGGGAAGCCGTTCCGTGACGTTGATGTCCACCCCGCCGAGCGCGTCGATGAGGGCGGCGAAGCCGTGCATGTCGATGAAGACGTAGTAGGGAATGCTGATGCCGAGGATCCCCTCGGCGGCGTCCTTGGTCGCCTCGATCCCCGGCTCGGAGCCCCGCGACTTCGCCTCGGGATAGAGGTTCTGCCCCTCGCGCGCGTTGCGGCAGATCTCGACCTCGGGATAGAGCTGGTTGACCCCGCTCCCCCAGCCGCACTCGTCGTCCGCGACGCCCTCGTGCCCGTCCGGGTAAAGATCCTTCATCGGACCGTCCGCGAACGGGAAGCCCGGCATGTCGCGAGGGATCCCGGTGATGGTCACCGCCCCGGTGGAGGCGTTCAGCGACACGACCGAGATGCTGTCGAACCGCATGGAGTCGCGCCCCTCGCCGCTGTCGGCGCCGAGCAGGAGGATGTTGTAGTAGCCCTCGCTGGGCGGGAGACTCGGCCCGCCCGCCCCGAACAGGGTCGTGAGCGCACCGCGGCTCGTCCCCACGATGCTCGCACCGTAGGCCACGCCACCGCTCAGCATGCCCAGCACGAGGACGGCGACGAGCGGAAGGGCGACCTTCGCGTAGGGACGCACCTTGACCAGCCGCACCAGGCGCAGCGTGTCGAAGGTGAGGACGACCCAGAGCACCGCGTATCCGACCAACAGCACCTGGATCAGCGTGAGCACGATCCAGGACATCCAGCCGCCGCCCACCGTGAGCCAGAGCAGCCCCTGCCGCCAGAGGAGGCCCGCGAGCACACCGACGACGACGAGCGCCCACAGCGCGATCGTGGCCCCCAGGCCGAACCTTCCCAGCCGTCGGTTCCCGGCCAGGACCTGCGCGGAGCCGGGGACGAGGATGTTGAGCAGGATGAGCCACCAGCCCCTCCTGGTCATCTCGGGCTCGGAGGCCGTGTCCGGGTTCCGGATCGGACGTGTCTCGATGACGCGACCGCCCTGGGATGCGGTCAAGCGCTCGCGGAGCAGCGTCATAGGGAGTCCTTCAACCGGCGGTTCTTCTCCTCCACCTGCGACTCGAGCTCCGCCGCGTAGGACTCGACCCGGTCCGCGAGCGTGGGATCGGCCGATCCGAGGATGCGGGCCGCGAGGATCCCTGCGTTGCGGGCGCCGCCGATCGACACCGTCGCGACCGGGATGCCCGCGGGCATCTGCACGATCGAGAGCAGGGAGTCCATCCCGTCGAGCAGCGCCAACGGCACGGGCACGCCGATGACGGGAAGCACGGTGACCGAGGCGAGCATCCCAGGGAGATGGGCGGCGCCGCCGGCGCCCGCGATGATCGCCCTGAGCCCCCGCGCCCTGGCCTCCCGCCCATAGCGGACGAGCTTGTCGGGCGTGCGGTGGGCGGAGACGACCTCCACCTCGTGCGGGATACCGAAGTCGGTGAGCACCTGCGAGGCATCGCTCATGACGCGCCAGTCGGAGTCGGAGCCCATCACGACACCGACCACCGGCGCGTCGGAGGAGTGCAGAGGAGAGGTCACCCGACAAGGCTACGGGCGAGGGCTGGGAGATCCCCGGCGCGGCACGCCTCTCGCTCTGCACCGGCACCCCGCGAACAGGGCGCTGCCGGGATCGTGGTCTCGGACGGACGACGCTCAGGCGAACCGCACCGCTGCAGCCCGCGCCTCGTAGACGACGTCGTCCAGGTCGTCCCCGGCGACGTTCACATGCCCGACCTTGCGTCCGGGTCGTGGCGACTTGCCGTAGGTGTGGACCTTGGCGGCAGGATGGGCGGCGAGCACGTCGGAGAGGCGCGCGATCATCCCTCCCTCGGCGGGGCCGCCGAGGACGTTCACCATCACCGCCCAGGTCGCCCGCGGGGTCGGGTCGCCCAGGGGCAGATCGGCGACCGCGCGCAGATGCTGCTCGAACTGCCCCGTGACCGCGCCGTCCTGACTCCAGTGCCCGCTGTTGTGCGGGCGCATGGCGAGCTCGTTGACGAGGATCCGCTCGTCGTCGGTCTCGAACAGCTCGACGGCCAGCATGCCGGTGACGTCCAGCCCCTCGGCGATCTGCACCGCGATCCGGGCCGCGATCTCCACAAGCTTCTCGCTCGCGCCGGGAGCGGGGGCGATGACCTCTGCGCACACGCCGTCACGCTGCACCGTCTCGACCACGGGGTAGACGGCGACGTCGCCGGAGGGACGCCGCGCCACCTGCTGGGCGAGCTCGCGCACGAAGGGCACGAGCTCCTCCACGAGCAGCGCGTCGTCCGGACCGAGCGCCGCGAGCCAGTCGGCGACCTCGGTGGCGGCCGAGACCACGCGGACGCCCTTGCCGTCGTATCCGCCACGGGGGGTCTTCACCACGCCACGGCCGCCATGGGCATCGAGGAACCCCTGCAGAGCCGTCTCGTCCGAGACCCGTGCCCACTCCGGCTGTGGAACGCCGAGCTCGGCGAGCCGCGCCCGCATCGCGAGCTTGTCCTGGGCGAAGCGGAGCGCATCGGGGCCGGGACGGACGGCGATGCCCGCCTCGACGAGCATCCTCAGCACCTCCTGCGGAACATGCTCGTGGTCGAAGGTGACGACGTCGACCCCCTGAGCGAACGGAAGCACGGCGGCAGGGTCCCGGTAGTCGCCGACCGCGGTGGCGGCCAGCCGCGCAGCCATCCCCTCGTCCTCCGCGAGCACGCGGATCTCCAGTCCCAACTCGACCGCCGGGGCGATCATCATCCGAGCCAGCTGTCCTCCGCCGATCACACCCACACGCAACGTCATCGCCGTCTCTCCGTTTCGTCGTCCGCACCATTCTCCCGCACGACGGCCCCGCCCGGAGCGGTCGCACGCCGGAGGTCAGAAGGCGGTGGTCGCGGACTGCGCGTCCCGATGGGCGAGGATCTGCCCGACCTCGACCTGATCGGCGAGCGTCTCGTGGATGAGCGCGACGTAGGGGACGTCGATCAGGCGCAGGGGAGCGTCCACGCCGTTCGTGAGGGTGACGGTGCCGGATCCGGTCAGGCGCTGCAGGGGACCGCGACGGACGGCGATCGTGTACCCGCGGGCATGCGACATCTCGCGCCGGCTGCGCGTGCCGACGCCCTGCTTCACGATCACCCGCCGCGTGGTCACCGTGTAGCTCCGCGCACGCCAGAGAGAGAACGGCACGATCACCGCGAGCAGGACCAGCGCTCCCGCCGCGGCGAACAGCATCCAGTCCTGGAGAGGTGAGGGAAGGTTCCGATAGAAGAACCCGGTCGCGCCGGCGACGGCGATCAACACGAGGGCCGACCAGAAGAGATGGCGGGCGCTCCCGTGGAACCGCGCGATCAGCCGCTCTTCGGCCGGCGGCGCACCCGGCGGCGGCATGAGGGGCCGCCCTCCGAGACCCACGGGTTGCGTCATACGCCCATTCTGGCCCCCGCCCCCGACATTCGCCGGAGAGCCCCCTGGTGTGTCCGGCCGAATCCGCTCGCTTCGCCGGTCAGACGGGACGAAGGTGCACGATGTCGCCGGCGGCGATCGGACGCTCGTCGACCCCGTCACGGACGAGAAGACACCCGTCGTCGGCGAGGCCGGTCGCGCGGCCGACGAGGTCGCCGCCGTCGGGAAGCTCCACGCGCACGTCCTGACCGATCGTGAGGCACAGCGCTGCGACACGATCGCGGAGGCCGCTCGCCGCCGCGGAGCCGTGCGCCGCGAGACCGGCCACGAGCGCGTCCAGACGGGCGAGATATCCCGCCAGCAGCAGGTCGACGTCGCAGGTCACGCCCTCCACCGCGAAGGACGTCGCGTGGGGCACCGGAAGCTGGTCCGCCGTCATCGCCGTGTTCACCCCGGCGCCGACCACGATCGCGTCCGCGCCGGACGCCTCGGCGAGGATCCCACAGATCTTGCGTCCGCCGACCAGCACGTCGTTGGGCCACTTCAGGCCGACGGGCGCTTCGGGGAGCTGCGCGGCGACAGCCTCGGTCATCGCCGCACCCGCTGCCAACGGGATCCACCCTCGCGCAGCGAGCGGCACCTCGCTCACGCGCAGCAGCACCGAGACGGCCACCGCCGCACCGGCCGGCATCACCCAGGAGCGGTCGAGACGCCCGCGCCCGCTCCGCTGGTCATCGGTGAGAAGGACCGAGAGATGCGGCCACCCGTCCTCGTCCGCCGCACGTGTGAGAAGGTCGGCGTTGGTGGACCCGGTCATCTTGAGCACGTCGAGACGAGACGCCGCCGCGGCGGTGTGCGGGAAGCTCATCCCGACACCCTACCGACAGACGGCAACCTACAGACGAACGGCGACCTCGTTGTGCGAGGCATCCAACGTCGTGCGCGGGCCCGCCGCTAGGGTGGAACGCGTGACGGATACGCCTGACCTCTCCACGACCGCCGGCAAGATCGCCGACCTGCGCGCGCGCTACCACGAGGCCGTCGTCGCGCCGGAGGAGATCGCGAAGGAGAAGCAGCACACGAAGGGCAAGATGACGGCCCGCGAGCGCGTCGACCTGCTCGTCGACACCGGCAGCTTCGTCGAGTTCGACGAGTACGTGCGCCACCGCACCACCGCGTTCGGCATGGACAGGTCCCGCCCCTACGGCGACTCCGTGGTCACCGGCGTCGCCACGATCCACGGCCGCACCGTCGCCGTCTACTCGCAGGACTTCTCGACCTTCGGCGGATCGCTCGGCGAGGTCGCCGGCGAGAAGATCATCAAGATCATGGAGTTCGCGCTCCGCAGCGGCGTCCCGATCGTGGGAATCCTCGACTCCGGGGGCGCCCGCATCCAGGAGGGGGTGCTCGCCCTCAGCAAGTACGGCGAGATCTTCCGTCTGAACACCCGCTCCTCCGGCGTGATCCCGCAGATCTCCATCATCATGGGCCCAGCGGCCGGCGGCGCGGTCTACGGCCCCGCGCTGACCGACTTCGTGATCATGGTGGACAAGACGAGCCAGATGTTCGTGACCGGCCCCGACGTGATCAAGACGGTCACGGGCGAGGACGTCGGCATGGAGGAGCTCGGCGGCGCCCACACCCACAACACCCGTTCCGGTGTGGCGCACTACCTCGCTGAGGACGAGGACGACGCGATCGACTACGCCCGCACCCTCCTCGGCTTCCTCCCCGACAACAACATGGCCGAGCTCCCCTCGTACGAGACCGCCTTCCCGTTCGAGACGACCGACGCCGACCGGACCCTCAACACCATCGTCCCCGACTCCCCCAACCAGCCCTACGACATCCACACGGTGATCGAGCACGTCGTCGACGACGGGGACTTCCTCGAGGTGCAGCCGCTGTTCGCGCCGAACATCGTCATCGGCTTCGGCCGGGTCGAAGGGCGATCGGTCGGGATCATCGCCAACCAGCCCTCGCAGATGGCGGGAACACTGAACATCGAGGCCGGGGAGAAGGCCAGCCGTTTCGTGCGCTTCTGCGACGCCTTCTCGATCCCGATCGTGACCCTGGTGGACGTGCCGGGCTACCTCCCCGGCACCGATCAGGAGTGGACCGGCGTGATCCGCCGTGGCGCCAAGCTCATCTACGCCTACGCCGAGGCGACCGTGCCTCTCGTGACCGTCATCCTCCGCAAGGCCTACGGTGGTGCATACATCGTGATGGGATCGAAGCAGCTCGGCGCCGACGTCAACCTCGCCTGGCCGACCGCGGAGATCGCCGTCATGGGCGGCCAGGGCGCGGTGAACATCCTCTACCGCGGCGAGATCAAGCGCGCGGAGGAGGCAGGCGAGGACGTCGCCGCCGTGCGCACGCGGCTCGCCAACGAGTACACCTACAACGTCACCTCTCCCTTCCTCGCTGCCGAGCGCGGAGAGCTGGACGGGATCATCGAGCCGGCCAGCACACGGGTCTCGATCGCGAAGGCCCTCCGCTCCCTCCGCGGCAAACGCGCGGAGCTCCCGCCGAAGAAGCACGGGAACATCCCGCTGTGAGCGTGCACGGGCAGGGGGACGCGGGGAATCCGCCCCCCGTCGAGATCCAGGTCCTGCGCGGTGCAGCCTCGGAGGAGGAGCTCGCGGCGCTGATCGCCGTCCTCTCCGAGGCGTTCAGCGCCGAAGAAGCCGCCGCCGTGGCGACGGAGCCCCGCGTGTCGGCGTGGAACCGCACGCAGCGCGCGCTGCGAACACCGCTGCGCCGGGACATCCCCTGGGGTCGCTTCGCCGGCTGATCCGCATCGGACGCGGCCGGATCGGCCCGCGCCAAATGTCCCCCAAAATACCTACAGACATTGGTCTTAAGACCCGGAAGACTCTTTCTTGCAACGCTTCGCGTTCGACCGGTCCTCTGTCACAGGGTAGGCAGACGATCACCGGTCCTCTCGCGGACGGTTTTCGGGTAACCGGTCCGCACCTGGCGAGGGGCGGGCGGCTTCGCCGCCCCTCGCCCTCACGACGCCCACCCCGGGATTCTCCTCCCTTCACCGGGGTGGACGTCCGTCTGGCGGGTGGACGATCCGCCCGCCAGATACAGCTAGGGGCCTTCCGCCGTCTGGCGTCACACCGGCAACGGATCCTCCCCGCCCCGGCGCGGGATCTCATGCCACAGCTCCACCGCGTCCTCGTCGGAGGACTCCCCTGCCGCCGAACGCCCCACCACGGTCACCGCGATCTCGGCGTCAGGGGCGGCACGGATGATCAGCCGCGCGGAGTCCGCGCTCCTGAGCACGACGGCGAGCTCGTTCCGCACCCGCTCCCTGGCTGCCTCGTCGAGACCGTCGAGCCCGCCCTCGTCGAAGACCGTCACCGTCGCGCCCCGACGGCGGGCCGCCTCGATCGAGCGACGGGCGTCCGCGTTGAGGAGGTTCGCCCCCCGGATCTCGTCGCGCAGCCGGCCTTCGGCGAGCCGCGCCTCCACCCGTTCCTCGGGGAGCAGGTCGGCCCTGCTCTCGATCACACGTGCGAGGACCGGGCCCGCCACCGCCAGGGCGTAGCGCACGCGTTCCCGGCGCTCACGCCGACGCACCGCCTGGGTCGCCTGCCAGGCGGACGCCGCCTGCTGGATCCCGACCAGCCGATCGGTGTCGCGTACGGCCCGGTCCCAGAAGGCCGCGAGCAGCTGCGCGACGATGATCCACACGGTCGAGCCGACGAGCCCCAGCTCGAGAGCCCCGTCGATCCCGATCCAGAGCGAGGTTGTCGTGGCGAGCGCGGCGAGCACGAGCCACCCCAGGAGCGGCCGACGTCGCACGACGCAGATCACCCCGATCAAGCCGACCCCGCCGACATACCAGGTCGCGTAGGGAGCGCGGAACGCGGAGGGGTCCAGCGCGACGTTCACCAGCACGGGGACCGCGGCGCCCGTGACGGGCGCCGCGACCGCCACCGGCAACGGCATGCGGAGCCTGCGCCCCGTCCCGACGGTGACGGCGAGGACGATCATCCCGAGGAAGAGCACGACGGCGACGACGAGGAGCCATGGGGTCTGCGGCGGGATCGTCCACCACAGTGCCCGGAACGCGAAGTAGAGCGCGAACCCGATCGCGAGGATGGTGGCGACGCTGCGTACCGTGAGCCTCATCGTTCGGACCATCCCAGGGTCACGCTCGTGCCGCGACGATCAGACTCGACCACCGCGGTGCCGCCCACGGCGGCCATCCGTGCCAGGATCGACGCGCGGATCCCCAGACGGTCGGGGGCGACCTCGCCGAGGTCGAACCCCGCCCCCGCGTCGCTGACCTTCACCGTGATGCCCGTCTCCCCGTGCCCCTCCACGACGATGGTGAGCCCCCGCCCTCCGGCGTGGGCGACCGCGTTGCCGATCGCCTGGCGGGCGGCGAGAGCCACCGCGCGCGCCACCCGGTCGGGCACGGAGCCGTGCCCGAAACAGTCGAGCTGGGCCACGACGTCCAGCTCCCGCACGCTACGCTCCAGATCCTCGGCGATCCGGACGATCTCCACGGGCTCCTCGCTGCCCTCCTGGGCGGTGGACGCCTCCGCGTTCGCGAGCCGGGTGAGCGCCTCACGCGCCATGGCGACGGCGAGATCTCGCTCCCTGTCCGTCCGCGCGCGCTCGGCCGCGATGAGGGCGGCGAGGACACTGTCGTGCATGAGCGCCGCCACCGCCACGCGCTCCTCCTCCGAGGCCGCCGCAGCGGCGGCGGCAGTGTACGACGAGACCGCGCGCCCGCGCGCGTCGTCCACCCCGGTCGCGACCGAGCGGAACATCCACGCGAGCGCGACGATGACGCTGCCGAGGATCAGGGTGAACGACACGTCGAACGCCACGGTCTCGCCGAACGCCGGCGCGAAGCCCCCCTGGGCGAGTCGCACGAAACCATACAGGAACGGGCCGATCAGCGCCCAGAGCACCTGCACCGCGATGGGGAACGCGACGACCACGGCGGCGCCCGCGACGTTGACCAGGAAGAAGATCCACGGCTGGGCATGCGGCAGATCGCCGGGGAACGCCACGAACGGCCAGGACATGAGGACGACGAGGTAGCCGAGCGTGAACGCGCCCGCCGCGATGCGCACGCCCCGTCCGATCACACAGGCCACGAGCATGCCCGCCCATGGCACGAACGCGAGGGCCAGGAGCAGCAGATGCGGAGTATCGAAGCTGTCGACGCCCGCGAGCGCCGAGAGCAGCGCCTGGGCGCCGAGCGCGAGCGCACCGACCGCCACGACGATGGCGATGATGCGCTCCATCCTGCGACCGGCGAAACGCTCCGCCTCCGGACCGGCCTCGCCGGGCGAGGGGATCTTCTCCCAGGCCTCGCGCAGGCTCGTGTCAGGAGACAATCGAGGGATCCTCCGGCGGCCGGGTGACGATGCCGTCCTCCATCGCCCGGCGCAGGAGGTCGACCTTGGTCGGCGCCGGCCGCCCGACCTCGACGTATTTCACCCGGATCCGCGTGATGTTCTCCTTGGCGGTGGAGTAGGCGACGCCGAGGCGCTCGGCCACCGCCTTGAGCGGGAGCCCGGTCGCATACAGGCGCAGGACCTCTCGCTCGCGCGTGGAGAGAGACGCGTCGGCGAAGGCCCGGTCCCCCTCCACCGCGCTCGCCCACTCGACGTTGTTGAGCGCCTCTCCCCGTGCGACGGTGCGGACGGCCGCGATCACGTCGTCCAGCGGCGAGGACTTGCTGATGACCCCCGCCGCCCCCGCGGCGAGCGCCTCGCGCACCGCGGCAGGTCGGTCGGCGACGCTGTGGATCACGACGCTGGAGCCGTCCGTGACCAGACGGGTCACGTTCTCGGTCACGGTCGTGCCATCGCCGAGAGTGAGATCGAGGACAACCACATCAGCCGGCGGCATCGCCGCGGCCCGCCGTCGGTCGAGATACTCCCCGACTCCTGCTCCGGCGAAGACGACGTCGAACCCCGCGCCTTCGAGAGAGGCCGAGAGGCCGATCCGCACGGACTCGTGGTCGTCGATGAGGGCCACGCTACTCATCTCACCAGCCTACCCAGGCGAGTGCCGGATCAGGAGGCCCCGTTCCGGCCGCTGTCGGGGACGAGCAGGGCGAGGGACTCGAGGTGGTGCGAATGCGGGAACAGGTCGAAGGCGCGGAGAGAGGCGGTCTCATATCCGAGGCCACGGAAGGTGCCGAGATCACGCGCGAGGGCGACGGGATCGCAGGCGACGTAGGCGACCGCCGCGGGCCGGAGGGCGGCGACCGCCTCGACGACCTCACGTCCGGCGCCTGCGCGGGGCGGATCGAGCACGACCGTCCCTCCCACGAGCGCCGCACGATCGTCGCGGTCTCCCCTGCGCAGCCCGGCGAGATAACGGTCGACACGTGCCGTCGCCGCCTCGACGCCGAGATCGGCCAGGTTCGCCGCAGCGTGCGCGGTCGCCCTGGCGCTCGCCTCGACCGTCGTGATGCGCCGCGCGCCCAGCCGTCCCAGAGTGGCCGCGAACAGCCCGACGCCGCCGTACAGGTCCAGGTGCGCGGCGTCAGGGTCGACGCGCCCGGCGAGCGCGTCCGCGACCGCGACGTCCAGGATCGTCGCGGCGCGTGGGTGCACCTGCCAGAAGCCGTCGGCGTCGAGCGCGAACTCCCGCTCCCCGACGCGCTCGCGGATGGTCTCCGGCGCACGACGGGCCGCATCCTGCCGGCGAGCGGCCCCTCCCCGGCGACCGGCACGGGCCGGGCGGTCGATGATCCTGACCCTGCCGTCCGCCGGCTCCACGAGCTCGACCCGCCCTCCCCTCTGTTCCGATCCTGCGGCGGCCAGCTCGCGCGCCGCGGCTGCGACGGCGGGCCGGGCGAGAGGGTGATCAGCGACGGTCACCACCCGATGGCTCCGCGCGGCATAGGGTCCGACCCGCCCCTCGGCGTCGACGTGCAGCGTCAGCCGCGTGCGCCAGCCGTCTCCGTCGCCGCCCGCCTCCTCGACCTCCGGTGCGGGGATCGCGACGCCGGCGAAGCGGTCGAGCGCCTCCGCGAGCACGCGCTGTTTGAGGATCCGCTGGTGCGCGGGGTCGACGTGCCCGAGGTCCGCGCCGCCGGGGCGGCCCTCGGGCGGGGTGTCCAGGTCTGCCTCGGCCCAGACGTGCCGGCGACGGTACGGCGAGGGATCGATGACCTCGACCGTCTCTGCCCGCCAGAACGCGTCCTTCGTCGCGTCGCTGACACGGACACGGACGCGTTCGCCGGGGATGGCGTCCGCGACGAAGACGACCCGCCCCTCGTGCCGGGCGACCATGACACCGCCGTGGGCGATGCCGGTCACGTCGAGATCGAGGAGGGCGTCGGGGGTGTTCACCTCCCGATGATCCCACGACGCTAGCGTGGACGCATGCGCGTCTGTCTCGCCTCCACCTCGCCCGCCCGTCTCGCACTCCTGCGGCAGAGCGGGATCGAGCCGCTCACCCTCTCGCCGGAGGTGGACGAGGAGGAGGTGGCGAGGGCGGCGGAGGAGCGGCACGGATCCGCCCTCGCTCCCGCCGAGCTCGTCCTGCTGCTGGGCCGGGCCAAGGCCGCCGACGTCGCCGCCCGACTGCGCCGCGAGGACCCGGCTTTCGAAGGGATCATCGTCGGAGGAGACTCGATGTTCGCCCTCGACGGCAAGGTGTACGGCAAGCCGCATACCCCCGAGGAGGCGACGCGGCGATGGGCGGAGATGCGCGGTCGCACCGGGGTGCTGCACTCCGGCCACAGCGTGCATCTGCTGCGCCCCGGCGCAGAGCCGACCGAGGTGCACGCGGTCGCCGAGGCGACGGTGTCCTTCGCCGCCGACGTCTCGGACGAGGAGATCCGCGCGTACGTCTCCTCCGGCGAGCCTCTGCACGTGGCGGGGGCGTTCACCGTCGACAGCCTCGGCGGCGCCTTCATCGAGCGCGTCGAGGGCGACCCGTCCACGGTCGTGGGGATGTCGCTGTCGACGCTGCGCCATATGGTCGGCGAGCTCGGC
Organism: Microbacterium sp. S308A+; assembly: GCF_049800815.1. Taxonomy (NCBI): domain Bacteria; kingdom Bacillati; phylum Actinomycetota; class Actinomycetes; order Micrococcales; family Microbacteriaceae; genus Microbacterium; species Microbacterium sp. S308A+. The sequence continues at coordinate 935,188 of NZ_JBNAFT010000001.1, forward strand.
ATCCGCTGGACAGACCTCTGGGCCCCTCGCGGCCGAGCATCCTGAGCACGACAGGATTTAGTAGAGTGCCACCCACGGGGCCGTGCGATTCTTGTCGAGGGTCGTCAAAAGGATCCGCTCTCCGGTCGATAGGCTGACATCCATGCCTGAAATCGCCAAGGTGCTCGTCGCCAACCGCGGCGAGATCGCCGTCCGCATCATCCGCGCTGCGCGTGACTCCGGTCTCTCCTCCGTCGCCGTCTACGCGGACCAGGACCGCGACGCCATGCACGCGCGGCTCGCCGACGAGGCCTACGCGCTCGACGGCGCCACCAGCGCCGACACCTACTTGCAGATCGACAAGATCCTCTCCGTCGCCCGCCGTGCCGGTGCTGACGCCGTGCACCCCGGTTACGGCTTCCTCGCCGAGAACGCCGACTTCGCCCGTGCCGTCATCGGCGCCGGGATGACCTGGATCGGTCCCTCCCCCGAGGCGATCGAGGCCCTCGGCGACAAGGTGACCGCGCGTCACGTCGCCGAGAAGGTGGGCGCCCCTCTCGCTCCCGGGACCCCTGGACCCGTGGAGACCGCGGCCGAGGTCGTGGCCTTCGCCGAGCAGGTGGGGCTGCCGATCGCGATCAAGGCCGCGTACGGCGGCGGCGGCCGGGGCCTCAAGGTCGCCCGCGAGCTCGACGAGGTTGCGGAGATGTTCGAGTCGGCCACGCGCGAGGCGATCGCGGCGTTCAGTCGCGGGGAGTGCTTCGTGGAGAAGTACCTCGACAAGCCGCGCCATGTCGAGACCCAGTGCCTCGCCGACGCTGCGGGGAACGTCGTGGTGATCTCCACGCGAGACTGCTCGCTGCAGCGCCGGCACCAGAAGCTCGTCGAGGAGGCCCCCGCGCCCTTCCTCACCGCGGAGCAGAACCGGGTCCTCTACGAGTCGTCCAAGGCGATCCTGCGCGAGGTCGGCTATGTCGGAGCGGGCACGTGCGAGTTCCTGATCGGCGCCGACGGCACCATCTCCTTCCTGGAGGTGAACACGCGTCTGCAGGTCGAGCATCCGGTCTCCGAAGAGGTCACCGGGATCGATCTCGTCCGCGAGCAGTTCCGTATCGCCGCCGGCGGCGCGATCGACTACGACGACCCGGCGCCCCAGGGGCACTCGATCGAGTTCCGCATCAACGGCGAGGATCCCGGTCGCGGCTTCCTGCCGCAGCCCGGCCCCGTCACCGCGTTCAAGACCTTCGGCGGTCCCGGCCTCCGGCTCGACTCCGGTGTGACGGCAGGCGACGAGGTCTCCGGCGCCTTCGACTCCCTGCTCGCCAAGATCATCGTGACCGGCAAGGACCGCGCGGAGGCCCTGGAACGGTCCCGCCGTGCGCTGGACGAGTTCGAGGTCGCGGGTCTCCCCACCGTCCTCCCCTTCCACCGCAAGGTCGTCCGCGACCCCGCGTTCACCGCCGAGGACGGCGGATTCGGCGTGTACACACGCTGGATCGAGACCGAGTTCGTGAACGACATCCCCGCCTGGGATGGAGAGCTCGAAGCGCCGGCGGCAGCCGCAGGCCGTCACACCGTCGTCGTCGAGGTGAGCGGCAAGCGGCTCGAGGTGAGCCTGCCCGACCGCGTCGCCGCAGCCGCGGGCAGCGCCGGCCGGCCGGCCGCAGTGCCGCCGTCGCGACGAAGCCACGCGACGAGCGTGTCGTCCGGCGCATCCGGGGACGCCGTGAAATCACCCATGCAGGCGACCGTCGTCAAGGTGGCGGTCGAGGAGGGACAGCAGGTCGTGAAGGGCGACCTCGTCGTCATCCTCGAGGCGATGAAGATGGAGCAGCCGCTGCAGGCACACAAGGACGGCGTGATCGGGGCCATCAACGCGGCCGCCGGTGAGACGGTGTCCGCCGGGCACCAGCTCCTGACGATCAGCTGATCCGTCCCGCCGCGCCCTCGCCGCTCCGCCGGACGCGGGATCGCTAGGAGATGTTCACCTGGTGCATCGCGCGGGTGGCGTCGGTGATGCTTCCCGACAGCGACGGGTATGCCGCGAAGACGCGGGAGACCTGGTCCACGTTCAGCCGACGCTCGACCGCGAGCGCGATCGGGTAGATGAGCTCCGAGGCCTTGGGGGCGACGATCACGCCGCCGATCACGGTGCCTGACCCCTTGCGGGCGATGATCTTGACGAAGCCGTCCTTGATGCCCATCATCTTCGCGCGCGGGTTCGCGGCGAGCGGCAGCTTGAAGACGATCCCGTCGGCGGCGCCGTCCTCGACGTCCTTCTCGGAGAAGCCGACCGTCGCGATCTCCGGGGCGGTGAAGATGTTCGCCGTGATCTTGCGCTGCTCGAGCGGGATGACGATGTCGCCGAGAGCGTGGAACACCGCGGTGCGACCCTGCATGGCCGCGACCGAGGCGAGCGGGAAGAAGTTCGTGCAGTCCCCGACCGCGTAGATGTTGGGGACCGAGGTCCGCGCGACGCGATTGACCCTGACGTGCCCGGTCTCGGTGAGCTCGACCCCGGCCTCCGCCAGGCCGACGGCGGTGGTGTTGGGGATCGAGCCGACCGCCATGAGGCAGTGGCTCCCCTCGACCGTGCGCCCGTCCGCGAGCGTGACGAGGACGCCGTCGTCGGTCCGCTCGACCCGATCGGCGCGAGACTTGGAGAGGACCTGCATCCCGCCGCGTTTGAACACCTTCTCCAGCACCTTCGCGGCGTCCTGGTCCTCGCCGGGGAGGACCTGGTCACGGCTCGAGACCAGTGTCACCTTCGCGCCGAGGTTCATGTAGGCCGAGGCGAACTCCGCCCCGGTGACGCCGGATCCGACCACGATGAGGTGCTCCGGCAGCGCCTTCATGCTGTACAGCTGGGTCCAGGTGAGGATCCGCTCGCCGTCCGGCTTGGCCGAGTCGAGCTCGCGGGGCGATGCCCCGACGGCGACGACGAGCGTGTCCGCCTCGACCCGGTCGAAATCCGTCCCGCCGGGACCCGTGGACACGACGATCGCCCCCGGCCCGTCCAGCCGCCCGTGACCGGAGAGGATCCGGACCCCTGCCTCGACGAGCGCGGAGCGCATGTCGTCGGACTGCTGCCGCGCGAGGGTGAGAAGCCGGTTGTTCACGGCGGCGAGGTTGATTGCGACCTGGGGCTTGAGGGGCTTGCCCTCCGCGCCCTTCGCATAGAACTGGACGCCGAGGTCGGTGGCCTCGGCGATCGCCACCGCGGCATCCGCCGTGGCGATGAGGCTCTTGGAGGGGACGACGTCGGTGAGGACCGCGGAGCCACCGACGCCGACGCGCTCGACGAGCGTCACCTCCGCGCCGAGCTGGGCGGCGGCGAGTGCCGCCTCATAGCCGCCGGGACCGCCGCCGAGGACGGCGACGCTCTGCCTGTTCGCGAAAGGAGTCGAGGACATGGTCCCATTCTCCCGTACTCCGCGCCGCGGACGCGCATCGTCGGGTCCCACATCCGCTCATCCGCGTCCGACCGTGCTGTGATGGGCCGCTGGCCATAAGGTGATTGCATGGCTGACTCGAACAACCCTCTCGACAACCCGTCCGCCGATCCGTTCGCGATCGCCGCCGATGCCGCCGCGGACATCCACCGCCTCAGCGGGGTCGAGAGCCACGACATCGCCGTCACGCTCGGATCGGGCTGGGGCAAGGCCGCGGAGCTCGTCGGCGAGACCGTCGCGACGATCCCGGCCACCGAGGTCACCGGGTTCTCCCGTCCCGCGCTCGCCGGTCATGTGGGCACGCTGCGCAGCATCCGGACCCCCGGTGGGAAGCACGTGCTCGTCATCGGCGCACGCACGCACTACTACGAGGGTCACGGCGTCCGCCGGGTCGTGCACAGCGTCCGCACGGCCGCGGCGACGGGGGCCAAGGCCATGGTGCTGACCAACGGCGCCGGGGGCGTCCGCGAGACCTGGAGGCCCGGGCAGCCCGTCCTCATCAGCGACCACATCAACCTCACCGCCGACTCGCCGCTCGAGGGCGCGACCTTCATCGACCTCACCGACCTCTACTCGTCCCGGCTGCGCGATCTCGCGCGCACCGTCGACCCGTCGCTCGACGAAGGCGTCTACTGTCAGTTCCGCGGACCCCACTACGAGACACCCGCCGAGGTGCAGATGGCGAAGACCGTCGGCGGCGACATCGTCGGGATGTCGACCGCGCTCGAGGCAATCGCCGCGCGGGAGGCGGGCATGGAGGTCCTGGGCTTCTCCCTCATCACCAACCTCGCCGCCGGGATCCAGAAGACCCCGCTCAGCCATGCGGAGGTGATCGAGGCGGGTCGCGAGGCCGAGCCCGTGATCTCCTCCCTGCTGGCGCGCGTGATCGAGGCGCTGTGAGCGTCGAGCCGGGCGAGGACCGGCTCGCCCAGGCTCGGGCCTGGCTCCGCCAGGACCCGGACCCCGAGACCCGCGACGAGCTCGCCACGATCGTCACCCGAGCCGCCGCAGGCGACGCCACCGCGCTCGCCGAGCTGGACGACCGCTTCGGCGCGCGCCTCGCCTTCGGCACGGCGGGGCTCCGCGGCGAGCTCGCGGCGGGCAGCAACCGGATGAATCGGGTGGTCGTCGCACAGGCGGCGGCCGGATTCGCGGCCTTTCTCCGCGAGCGCGCCGCCGACACGACGCCGACGGTGGTGATCGGCTACGACGGTCGCAAGAACTCCCGCGTCTTCGCGAGGGACTCGGCCGAGATCTTCGCCGGCGCGGGGCTCCGCGCGGTCCTCCTGCCGCGTCTGCTCCCGACCCCGGTGCTCGCGTTCGCGGTGCGCCACCTGGGCGCCGACGCCGGCGTCATGGTCACGGCGAGCCACAACCCGCCGAACGACAACGGCTACAAGGTCTATCTCGGGGGCGACGACCAGGGGTCGCAGATCGTGTCTCCCGCGGACGTGGAGATCGCCGCACGCATCGCCCAGGTGGCCGCGGCCGGCGACGTCGCCGCCCTCCCCCGCTCGGCCGCCTACGAGATCGCGACGGAAGAGGTCGTGGACGCGTACGTCGCGGCCACCGCCGCCGTCGCACCCGCCCCGGAGGGCGCCGCGGGCCTGCGCTGGGTCTACACCGCGATGCACGGGGTGGGATGGGACACCTTCTCGCGCGTCGTCGCCGCGGCCGGCTATCCCGCTCCCCGGACGGTGGACGACCAGCTCGAGCCGGACCCGACCTTCCGCACGGTCTCGTTCCCGAACCCGGAGGAGCCGGGGGCGATGGACCTGTCCTTCGCCCTGGCCCGCGACGTGTCCGCCGATCTCGTGATCGCGAACGACCCCGACGCCGACCGGCTCGCGGTCGCCGTGCCCGACACCTCGGCTGCCGGGGGCTGGCGGAGACTGACGGGCAACGAGGTCGGCCTGCTGCTGGGCCGTCGCGCCGCCAGAGAGTCAGAGGGGACCGAGGGGGCGTCGCTGGCGTGCTCCCTCGTCTCCTCCCCCGGCCTCGGGGCGATCGCGGCCCGTCATGGGCTCGGCTTCCACGAGACCCTCACCGGCTTCAAGTGGATCTCACGCGCGCCCGGAATGGTGTTCGGCTACGAAGAGGCCCTGGGATATCTGGTGAACCCGGGAACCGTCCGCGACAAGGACGGCATCTCCGCCGCCGCCGCCCTGCTGGGCCTCGCCGCCGAGGCACGAGGACGGGGGGCGACGCTGCTCGACCTGCTGGAGGAGCTGGCCGGAGAGATCGGCCACTACGCGAGCGACCAGGTCTCGATCCGCGTCGAGGACGTCGCCGTGATCGAACGGATCATGTCGGCTCTCCGCGCCGACCCTCCGGCGGTGTTCGGCGATCGGGCGGTGTCGTCGGCCGAGGACCTGCTGACCGTGGGCGGCGATGCTCCTGCCGGTGATGTGCTCCGCTATCGCCTGGCCGACGGCTCCCGCGTGATCGTCCGGCCCAGCGGCACCGAGCCCAAGCTCAAGGTGTACATCGACGCCAGAGCCGAGTCGGCCGCCGACGCCGCGGCCGCCGTCGCCGCTCTCGCCGCCGCGATCAGAGCGCTCCTGGACCGGCTCGGCTGACGATGCCGGTCCGACCGGTCGTCATCCGCACCGCCGGCGGGGCGCACGCGCGCCCCGTCGCGGAGCTGGCCCGGCTGGCCATGTCGCATCCGGGACCTGTGACGCTCGCCACCGCTGACGGCACCCGCGTGGACCTCCGCAGCGTGCTGGCGGTCATGGACCTCGCGCTGCTCCCCGGCGACGAGGTGACCCTCATCGCCGACGGCCCCGGTGCGGACGACCTCCTGCGGGCTCTGGAGCGCATCCTCGCGGGCTGAGCGCCTCGTCCGACCCGCGTCCAGGCGGCCGCCCGGTCAGCCGTCGATCACCGCGACCAGTTCGTCCAGGAAGGCGGTGAACGTGGTGCCACGGCGGACGATGCGCTGCACGCTCTCGCCCTCGCCGAACACCTCGACCAGCTGCTCGAAGATCGTCTGGAACGCTGCCCGGTCCTTCTCGCTGAAGGCTGCGAGCGCCACGACCTGGACCCGTCCCGCACCCCAGCCGACGGAGCCGTCGGCGACACCGATCGCGATCGCCGTGCGCTGCGCGGTCATCTGCAGCGCATGCGGTACGGCCAGCGCGTCGCTGAACGCGGTCGAGGACAGGCGCTCACGGAGGATCGTGTTCTCGACGTAGTCAGCGCCGATGATGCCCCTGGCCTCGAGAAGCGCGCCGAGGCGGCGGATCAGGGCCTCGGCCCCCTCGTCCGGGATCGGGCACAGGAACGCGTCCGCGGAGAGGTATCGCCCGAGCTCGTCCCGCAGCCGGGTGAGCCGCCGCGCGCGCCGAACCCGCGCGGCGGCCTGCTGGACCCGTTCCACGTCGGCGTCCGTGAGGAACGGCTGCACGCGCACCACCCGGTCCGACCCCGTCGGCGGGTCGATCGTGCTCAGCACGAGATCCGTGTCGATCCCCGCCCAGTCCGGATCGATCTGGGTGACGACCCCGGTCACTTCGATGGCGGGGCCCAGCGACCGGTCCACCTGCGAACGCAGCACCTCGTGCAGTTCGTAGTAGCCGGGGCACACGATCGTCGCGGTGAGCAGGGAGTCCGCGCGACGGCTGCGCTCGAGGCGCCCGCCGATGTGCATCGCGACATAGGCGATCTCGTCGTCGTCGATCCGCAGGCCGAGCCTCTCGTGCAGACCGCTGACGACCGAGACCGCCACTTCGAAGATCATCGGGTAGGCGGACTTCAGCGAGCGGGTGAGCGGGTTGCGGGTCCGCGTCTCCTCCTGCACGCGCCGCCGGAGGTTCTGCACGTGCAGGGCGAGGCGCAGGATGAACGCCTCGTCGACGAGGTCGACCTGATAGTCCGCGGCGGCCTGCTCGACCTCCACCCGCACCGCGGCCTCCACCTCGGGATCCAGGCCCGCGCGGGCGGCGGCGGCGGGGTCCGCCGAGCCGGGCGCGACGACCCGGGTGAGCACGAGCCGCGCGAGGTGCGCCCGATCCCCTGCGCCCAGCTCGACGCCGAGGCGTTGGCGCGAAAGCCGTCCGATGACCTCGGCGACGGCGCCGTGCTCGTCGACGTCGTCCGCCGCGCGGTCGATCGCACGGCCCGCCGCGACCCTGTCGGCCGCGATCGCGATGTGAAGCAGGACGTCGGAGATCGCGAGCTCGTTGACGTAGTATCCGAGAGCTCCCAGCTCGGCGACGAGGTCGGCTTTGAACGGGGCGACGGCCTCGGCGGAGACGACGCTTCCCTCCAGCGCCGATCGGAAGGGGTCGACGGGGAACTCTGCAGCCTCGATCTCGTCGTGCGCCAGTCTGCTCAGCAGCCGCCGCTGCGCCTCCTCCGGCCCGCCGAGGCGCACGGTCTCCCGTTCCCGGTCCAGGGCGAGCCCCGTCCCCTCGAGGAGCGAGCGGACCCGCCCGAGGTCGGCCTCCAGGGTGGCCTCGCTCACGTGCAGGTCCTCGGCTGTCGTGTAGACGTCGATCCCGGCGGGAGCGGACAGGAGCGCCCGCACGAGCCGATGCAGCCGCGCACGCGGAGTGGTCTCGGCGCCGGATCGGGCCCGGAGCGCCGCCCCGGCCGCCGTTCCCGCCCGATAACCGGCAGGACCGGACTCGACGGCGTCTCCGCCCGGCACCCGCGTGTTGAGGGCCGCGACGTAGTTGCGCACGCTCCGCGGCGTCACCCCTAGCACGTCCGCGAGGCGAGCGGCGGTCATCCAGGCGCCGTCGCGCAGCAGTGCGCTCAGCAACCGATCCTGACGCCGAACCGACACGTTCCTCCGCTCCGCCCGTTCCCTCCGCGCCGCGCGCGGTCCCTCCTCATGATGTCAGGTGGCGCGGCGAAGGGGGTCGGAGACGGGGTTCCGCGGGGGCGGAAGAGATCCTGGTGGCCCTTCCCCCGACGCGGAAAAAGAATGGCAGAGGAGGAAAGGGCATCGATGAGGATCCATGTGGTGTGCGGCGCCGGCGCCTCGAGCACGTTCGTGGCGGCGCGACTACGCCGTGCAGCGCTCGCCGCCGGCCACGACTGGGAGGTCGCCGCCACGGCGATCGACGCCCTCAGCCCGTTCGCCGACCTCGTCCTGATAGGGCCGCACGTCGCCGACCGCCGTGAGGAGATCGTACGATCCGCGCCACGGGCGCGTGTCGTCGTGCTGCCCGAAGACGCTTTCGCCGACCTCGACGGGAGACAGACGCTCGCCCTCATCGAGGCCACCGCCTGGGAAGGAACGCCATGACCGCCATCACCCGTACCGTTCGCATCGCCTCGTCCCACGGACTCCATGCTCGTCCGGCGAAGCTCTTCGCGCAGGCCGCGAAGGACACCGGTCTCGCCGTGTCCATCGCGAAGGACGCAGGGAAGCCCGCCAATGCCGCGAGCATCCTCGGTGTGATCGCTCTCGGCCTGGAGCAGGGCGACTACGTGACCCTCTCCGCCGAGGGAGAGGGCGCGGAGCGAGCGCTCGACGTCCTCGCCGAGTTCCTCGCGACCGACCACGACGAGGACGCGGCGTGAGGACGCTCCGCGGCGTCGGCATCGGGCAGGGGGTCGCCCAAGGCGCGGTCGTCCGGATGGCGGAGCCCCTCCCCGCTCCGCAGAGCACGCCCAGCGCGATCGGCGCCGATGAGGAGCGCCGTCGCGTGCGCGTGGCCGTCGCCGCCGTCGCCGGCGAGCTCCAGCGCCGTGGCGCGGAGGCCGGCGGATCGGCGCAGGAGGTCCTGGAGGCGCAGGCCATGATCGCCGAGGACCCGACGCTGCAGGACGAGGTGGACGCGCGGATCGACGACGGCGTCACCGCCGAATGGGCCGTGCACGACGCGTTCGCCGGCTTCCGGGCGACGCTCGAGGCCGTCGGCGGCTATCTCGGCGAGCGCGCCGCGGACCTCGACGACATCTCGCAGCGGGTCCTCGCACAGCTTCGGGGGCTCCCGGCACCCGGAGTCCCCGATCCCGGCCACCCGTTCGTCCTCGTCGCCCGCGACCTGGCCCCGGCCGACACCGCGCTGCTGAACCTGGAGAAGGTCCTGGCCCTGGTGACGTTCGAGGGCGGACCGACCTCGCATACCGCGATCCTCGCGCGTGAGAAGGGCATCGTCGCCGTCGTCGGCGCCGCCGAGGCCCGGGACCTCGCCACGGGGACGCCGGTGATCGTCGACGCCGCCTCCGGCACCGTCGTCGCAGATCCTGGGAAGGACGATCAGGAGCGCGCCGCGCAGCGGATCGCCGACCGGCGGTCCGCGGACGCCGCGCCCGCCTCCCCCGGTGCCCTCGCCGACGGCACGCCTATCGCTCTGCTGGCGAACCTGGGAAGGCCCGCCGACGCGGCAGAGGCCGTCTCGCGGGGCGCCGAAGGGGTGGGGCTCTTCCGCACCGAGTTCCTGTTCCTCTCCGCGACGCAGGCCCCGACCGTGTCCCAGCAGCGCGAGGCGTATCGTGAGCTGCTCACCGCCTTCCCCGGCAAGAAGGTCGTCGTCCGGGTGCTGGACGCCGGCGCCGACAAGCCCCTCCCGTTCCTCAACGACGCTCACGAGGAGAACCCTGCGTTGGGCCTCCGCGGCCTCCGCGCGCTGCGAGCGAGCGAGGACATCCTCCGCGAGCAGCTCACCGCCCTCGCCGAGGCCGACGCCGAGACCGAGGCCGACCTGTGGGTCATGGCCCCCATGGTGGCCACGGTCGAGGAGGCCGCGTACTTCTCCGCCCTCGCCGGAGAGCTGGGCCTGCGGATGACGGGCGTCATGATCGAGGTCCCCTCCGCGGCTCTCCTGGCCGACCGGATCCTCCGGGAGGCGGACTTCGCCTCGATCGGCACGAACGACCTCACCCAGTACACGATGGCCGCAGACCGGCTGCTCGGCTCCGTCGCCGGTTACCAGGACCCGTGGCACCCCGCCGTCCTCCGTCTCGTCGCCGAGGTCGGCGAGGCCGGACGCCTCCTCGGCAAGCCGGTGGGAGTGTGCGGCGAGGCCGCCGCGGACCCGCTCCTCGCCGTCGTGCTCGCGGGCCTCGGCGTCGGATCGCTCTCGATGGCTCCCTCCGCGCTCGCCGACGTCCGCCGCGCGCTCGCCGCCCACACCCTCGACGACGCCCGACGGATCGCCGCGGCTGCCATGGCCGCGGACGACGCCTCCAGCGCGCGCGCCGCCGCGTCAGCGTCGTCCTGACCCGTCACCACCGCTCCTGCCCGACACCCACCCCCGCACAGAAAGCGACCACCATGACGACGACGTCACCCCCCACCGCTCAGCCCGGCTCCGTTCGCGTGGCCGTGCAGCGGTTCGGCACGTTCCTCTCCGGCATGATCATGCCGAACATCCCCGCGCTCATCGCATGGGGCATCATCACGGCCTTCTTCATCCCCGTCGGCTGGACGCCGAACGAGGGGCTGGCGACGCTGGTCGGCCCGATGATCCACTACCTCCTCCCGCTGCTGATCGCCTACACCGGCGGCTCCATGGTCTACGCGGTCCGCGGCGGCGTCGTCGCGGCGATCGCGACGTTCGGCGCCATCGCCGGCTCCGACCTCCTCATCGCGAACTACAACGCCGAGATCCTCGCCGCCGACCCTGACGCGGCGCCCCTCGGTCAGGTGCACATGTTCATCGGCGCGATGATCATGGCGCCCCTCGCCGCCTACACGATGAAATGGCTCGACAGACTCTGGGAGGGCAAGGTCCGCGCCGGCTTCGAGATGCTCGTGAACATGTTCTCGGCAGGCATCTGGGGCTTCGCGATGGCCATCGTCGGGTTCTACCCGATCGCCTGGTTCGTCAACGGCCTCATGAACGTGCTGAGCACCGCGGTGAACTGGCTGGTCGAGAACAACCTGCTCCCGCTCACGAGCATCCTCATCGAGCCGGCGAAGGTGTTCTTCCTCAACAACGCGATCAACCACGGCGTGCTCACCCCGCTCGGCACCCAGCAGGCGACCGAGTCGGGCCAGTCGATCCTCTTCCTCCTGGAGGCGAACCCCGGTCCTGGCCTCGGGCTCCTCCTGGCCTTCGCCGTCCTCGGCGTCGGCGCGGCGCGGGCGACGGCTCCCGGCGCGGCGATCATCCAGTTCTTCGGCGGCATCCACGAGGTCTACTTCCCGTACGCGCTGATGAAGCCGGCGCTCATCCTCGCGCTGATCGCGGGCGGGATGACCGGAGTGACCACCAACATGCTGCTGGGCGGCGCCCTCCGCGCACCCGCCGCTCCGGGGAGCATCATCGCCGTGCTCGCGCAGACGGCGACCGGCGCCTATCTCGCGGTGATCCTCTCGGTCGTCCTCTCGGCCGCGGTGACCTTCCTCGTGGCCGCCGTGATCCTGCGCGCCTCCCGCAAGCGCGACCTGGCCGCGGAGGCCGCGGGCACGGGCTCCTTCGCCGAGGCGATCCGCCGCACCGAGGCCAACAAGGGCAAGTCCTCGGACGCGCTCTCCGGCCTGGCGTCCTCCGCCGGGGCGACGACGGAGACGACGACGCCCGCTGCCTCGCCCGCGGCGCCGGTCACGAGCATCGTGTTCGCCTGCGACGCCGGCATGGGCTCCTCCGCGATGGGCGCGAGCGTGCTGCGCAACAAGCTCAAGAAGGCCGGGATCGAGGGCGTCACCGTGGTCAACAAGGCCATCGCCAACCTCGACGCCACCGCCGACCTCGTGATCACCCAGCAGCAGCTGACCGATCGCGCGCGTGCGCAGAGCCCGAACGCGATGCACGTCTCCGTCGACAACTTCATGAACTCGCCGAAATACGAGGAGGTCGTCGAGCTCGTCCGCCGACAGCAGGAGCCCGGCGCCTGATCCCGGGCGGGCGGAGAGACCATCCGCCCGCCCTCCCGTCCCACCGATCGCGGACGTCGTCCGCTGCAGAGAGGAAACCCCGATGAGCATCCTGACCCTCGACCAGATCCGCATCCACTCCGGCTCCGCCACCCAGGACGAGGCCCTCGGCGAAGTGGCGGGACTCCTCGGCGCCGCCGGGGCGGTGACCCCCGCCTACCTCGACGCGATGCGCGCGCGCGAGCAGACGGTGTCCACGTTCATGGGCAACGGCCTGGCGATCCCGCACGGCACGAACGAGGCCAAGGACGAGATCCTCGCCTCGGCTCTCGCTGTCGTCCGCTACGACGGCGGCGTGGACTGGGCGGGCGACCCGGTGACCTTCGTGATCGGGATCGCCGGACGCGACGACGAGCACCTGGAGATCCTGTCCCGCATCGCGATCCTCTTCTCCGAGGAGGACGACGTCGCGCGGCTCGCCGCCGCCGCGACCCCCGAGGAGCTTCTCTCCCTCCTCTCGGAGGTGAACGGCTGATGCCGACCGCGGTCCACTTCGGCGCCGGCAACATCGGGCGCGGGTTCGTCGGCCTGATCCTGCACCAGGGCGGGTACGACGTCGTCTTCTCCGACGTCGCCTCGACGCTCGTCGACGCGATCAATGCCGCTGACCGCTATACCGTGCACGAGGCGGGACCGGGCGGCCGGGATCACGAGGTGACCGGCTTCCACGCCGTCGACAGCGGGCGGGACCCCGAGCGCGTCGCGGACGAGATCGCCCAGGCGGACCTCGTCACGACCGCGGTCGGCCCCACCGTCCTCCGCTTCGTCGCACCGACGATCGTCGCAGGGCTCACCCGCCGCTCCTCCGACCTTCCTCCCCTTGCGATCATGGCGTGCGAGAACGCGATCGGCGCGACCGACCTCCTCCGCGCCGAGGTCGAGGCCGCCGCCGGCGACGACGCCACGACGCTGCTGGCCCGCGCGGTGTTCGCGAACACCGCGGTCGACCGGATCGTCCCCGCCGCGCAGCCGGCGAGCGGAATCGACGTCGTCGTCGAGCCCTACTTCGAGTGGGCGATCGAGTCGGGACCGTTCGGCGGACGTCTCCCGAACCTCCCCGCCGCGCATTTCGTGGACGATCTCGCCCCGTACATCGAGCGCAAGCTCTTCACCGTCAACACCGGGCACGCGGCCGCCGCGTACCACGGGGCACGGGCCGGGCACGGGACGATCGCCGAGGCGCTCGCCGATCCGCAGGTCGCTCAGGCCGTGGAGGCGGCGCTCGAGGAGACCGCCGCGGTGCTGACCGCCACTCGCGGACTGGACCCGGCGGAGCTGGCCGCCTACCGGGCGACGATCCTGGACCGCTTCCGCAACCCCGAGCTGCCCGACACGGTCACGCGCGTCGGCCGTCAGCCGCTGCGCAAGCTCTCGCGTCACGAGCGGTTCATCGCCCCCGCCGCCACCGCCGCGGAACGGGGCCTTTCGACCACGGCGCTCGTCGCCGCGGTGGGCGCCGCCCTGGCGTTCGACGTTCCCGAGGACGACGAGTCCGTCCGGCTGCAGGTGCTCCTGCGCACCCGGGACGGGGAGGGCCTCACCACGGAGGTCACCGGGCTCACGGCGGAGCATCCTCTGTTCCCCTCCGTCCGCGAGGCGGTCTCGGCGCGCCAGGCCGATCTCTGACCCGCCCGCCGGCGGAGCCCGGTCGGATCAGGACACCTCCGCCGGCGCCGGGAAGCGGGACCGGCCGGCAGAGCCGCTCCGATCGGCACGAGCGCGATCGGCCCCGCAGACAGCCGGGGCGACGGCCGGACTACGCTCGGGGCATGGAGTTCGCCACGACCGTCACCCTGGAGAACGGCTTCGTCCGCCTCGAACCGCTCCACGTGGATCACACCGAGGAGCTCGCTGCGGCCTCGTCCGAGGCGGAGCGCCCGTGGTACACCTCCGTCCCCTCGCCGGAGGAGGTCCCCTCCGAGATCGACCGGCGCCTCGCGCTGCGGGACGCCGGGACGATGAACCCCTTCGCGATCCGCCGTCTCTCCTCGGAGCGCCTGGTCGGGATGACCACGTTCTGCAACATCGACCAGCCCCACCGGCGGGTGGAGATCGGCTACACCTGGCTCGGCCGCGAAGCGCAGGGAACCGAGGTCAATCCCGCCGCCAAGCGACTGCTCCTGGGGCACGCGTTCGAGGAGTGCGACGCGATCTCGGTCCAGCTGTTCACCCACTCGATGAACCATCGCTCCCGTGCCGCGATCGAACGTCTCGGCGCGAAGCTCGACGGGATCCTCCGCAGCCATCGGATCATGCCAGACGGCTCACTGCGCGACACCGCGGTCTACTCAATCCTCCCGCACGAGTGGCCTGCGGTCCGCCACGGCCTGGACGCCCGGCTGGACCGTCGACACGCGGACTGAGCGCCACCTCTCTGCCCCGAGCGGCACCGCTCAGGAGTCGAAGCCCTCGGCGATCATCTCCACGAGCTCCTCTCGCTCCTCCACCGGGAGGAAGGCGCCGGCGGCGGCGTTGAACTGGAACGACTCCAGGTCCTCGAGGTCGTAGCCGAAAGCGTCGACGAGGAGAGCCAGCTCCCGGGTGAGGGAGGTCGCGCTCATCGTCCGGTTGTCCACGTTCACGGTGACGGCGAAGCCGAGCTGGTACAGCAGGTCGAAGGGATGGTCGGCGAGCTCGGAGCCCCAGGCCGAGACGGCGCCGGTCTGGAGGTTGGAGGACGGCGAGAGCTCGAGCGGGATCTCGCGATCACGCACCCAGCGTGCGACGTCTCCGAACCTCACCTGCACCTCGTCGCCTTCGCGCCCCATGATCTCCAGGTCCTCTGCGATCCGCACGCCGTGTCCGAGCCGCAACGCGCGCCCGTCGATGAGCGCGCCCCGCACGGAGTCGACCCCCGCGGCCTCGCCCGCGTGGACGGTCACCGGGAACATCCGGTCGGCGAGGTAGTCGAACGCGACGCGATGCCGCGAGGCGGGGAATCCGTCCTCGGGACCGGCAAGGTCGAAGCCGACCACGCCACGGCCGCGGAAGGCGACCGCGAGCTCCGCGATCTCGCGGGAGCGGTCGGTATGGCGCATCGCGGTGACGAGCTGACCCACGCGGATGCTGTGTCCCGCGCGATCCGCGACGTCCTCACCCTCCTCGATCCCCTGCTGGACGGCCTCGACGGCTTGCTCCAGGGTGAGGCCCCCGCCGAGGTGCTGCTCGGGAGCCCAGCGTGCCTCGCCGTAGATCACGCCGTCCGCGGCGAGGTCCTCGACGAACTCCTTGGCCACCCGGCGGAGCCCCTCTGCGGTCTGCATCACAGAGACCGTCGCCTCGAAGGTCTTGAGGTATTCCACGAGGGAGCCGGAATCGCTCTGCGCGGAGAACCATGCCCCGAGTGCTGCCGGGTCCGGCGCAGGAGGGGTGATCCCGGCCGCGTCCGCGAGCTCGATCACGGTGGCCGGACGCACCGCGCCGTCGAGGTGATCGTGCAGCGAGATCTTCGGAAGGCTCCGCAGGGAGATGCCCTGGACGTTGACATCGCCGTTCGCGTCGATCGACATTTCAGACCCTCTCGGTCGAGTGTGCAGAAGGAGTGACGGACGCGAGACGCTGCCCGCCCTCAGCCTAGGCGGTGATCCGCTCCCGCACGAGAGGCGCCTCCGCCGGCGCCTCCGCACCGATCTCCCACGCGCCCTCGAGCGCCTCGAGTGCCCGCGGGAAGCGCGCCTCCTCCTCCGCCGACAGCGTGAAGAGCACGTCCCCCGCGCGAACCCGGCCTCCGGGCTTCACCCGCAGATCGATCCCCGCGGCGTGCACCACCGCGTCCTCCGCGCGAGCACGACCCGCCCCGAGCCGCCACGCGGCGACGCCGAACGGCAGGGCGTCCATCCTCGTGACGAAACCGTCCGCGTCAGCGGTCACCGTGTGCGTCTCGCGGGCGATGGGCAGCGCGGCAGCGGGGTCGCCGTCCTGCGCGCGGATCATCGCGTTCCAGACGTCCATCGCGCGTCCGCCGTCCAGCGCCCCCTCCACATCGGCGTCCGGCTGGCCGCTCAGCGCGAGCATCTCCCGAGCGAGCGCCAGGGTCAGCTCACGCACATCGGCGGGCCCTCCCCCGGCGAGCACCTCGACCGACTCCCGCACCTCGTTGGCGTTGCCGATCGCAAGACCCAGCGGAACGTTCATGTCCGTGAGGAGAGCGGTCGTCGAGACGCCGGAGTCCGTGCCGAGCTCGACCATGGTCCTGGCGAGCTCGCGGGCCCGCTCGATGTCCTGCATGAACGCCCCTGAGCCGAACTTCACGTCGAGCACGAGCGCGTCCGTGCCCTCGGCGATCTTCTTCGACATGATGCTGGAGGCGATCAGCGGGATCGCCTCCACCGTCCCTGTCACGTCCCGGAGGGCGTAGAGCTTCTTGTCCGCGGGGGCGAGACCCGAGCCCGCCGCGCAGATCACGGCACCGACGTCGCTCTGCATCTGCACGAACATCTCCTCGTTCGACAATGCCGCGCGCCAGCCGGGGATCGACTCGAGCTTGTCGAGCGTTCCGCCCGTGTGGCCGAGCCCGCGTCCGGACAGCTGGGGCACCGCGACCCCGAAAGAGGCCACCAGCGGAGCCAGCGGGAGCGTGATCTTGTCGCCGACGCCGCCCGTGGAGTGCTTGTCGACGGTCCTCTTGCCGAGCGCCGAGAAGCTCATCCGCTCCCCGGTCGCGATCATCGCGTCCGTGAGGATGCGGATCTCGGAGCGCTCCATGCCCCGCTGGAACACGGCCATCGCGAACGACGCCATCTGCGCGTCCGAGACGTATCCGCGCGTGTACGCGTCCACCATCCAGCGCAGCGCCTCCTCCGGCACCGCACCGCCGTCGCGCTTGGCGCGGATGACGTCGACGGCGTCGAACGGCTCGATCGCAGCGGTCATCGTGCTTCCTCCAGGTCCCGCGGCCCGAACGCATCGGGCAGCACCTCATCGATCGTGCGGATGCCGGAGACGGTCTCCAGGAGCATCCCCGGCATGGCGTGCTCGAACAGGAGCTGGCGGCAGCGGCCGCACGGCATGATCGTCTCCCCGTCGCCGTTCACGCAGACGAAGGCGACCAGCCGTCCGCCGCCCGACATGTGCAGGTCGCCGACCAGGGCACACTCAGCGCAGAGCGTCACGCCGTAGGAGGCGTTCTCGACGTTGCAGCCGGCGACGACCCGTCCGTCCGCGACGAGCGCGGCGGCGCCCACCCGATACCCCGAGTACGGCGCGTATGCCTTGCGCATCGCCTCCGTCGCGACCACGCGCAGCTCGTCCCAGTCGATGTCCATCGCGTCGTCTCGCCCTCTCATGCCTTGATGTACGGCTCGCCGTCGGCAGCCGGCGGCCGCGAGCGCCCGACGAGACCGGCCACCGCGAAGATCGTCACGATGTACGGCAGCATCAGCATGAACTGGCTGGGCACCGGAGAGCCGATGACGCTGAGCACCCCCTGCAGGTTCGAGGCGAAGCCGAACAGCAACGCCGCGAAGGTCGCCTTGAGCGGATCCCACTTGCCGAAGATCACCGCCGCGAGGGCGATGAAGCCCGCGCCCGCGGTCATCTCCCGGTTGAACGACGGCACGGAGACCAGCGTGTAGAACGCACCGCCGAGGCCGGCGATGGCGCCCGCAAGCAGGAGGTTCAGGTAGCGCGTGCGCTGGACCTTGATGCCCACCGTGTCGGCGGCCTGCGGGTGCTCGCCCACAGCACGCAGCCGGAGGCCCCAGCGGGTGCGGTACATGCCCCACCACACGAGGAAGACCACGACGTACATGAGGTATACGACGATCGTCTGCCGGAACAGGATCGGGCCGAGCACAGGGATCTCGCTGAGCAGCGGGATCGGCAGCGGCCTGAAGGGCTCCGGGCTGTTCAGCAGCTCCTTGTTCGGGGCCAGCACCTGACGGAAGAGGAAAGTGGTGAGACCGATCACGAGCACGTTGAGCACCACGCCGACGATCACCTGGTTGACGTAGTACGTGATGGCGAACACGCCGAGCACGAGCGCCACGAGGACGCCGGCCACCATCGCGGCCACAAGACCGGCCCACGGGCTTCCTGTCAGCGAGGCGGCGATCGCGGCGCAGAAGGCGCCGGCGAGCAGCTGCCCCTCGATGGCGATGTTGACGACGCCCGCGCGCTCCCCGACGACGCCGCCGAGCGCGCCGTAGATGAGCGGGGTCGCAAGGGCCAGCGCACCGGCGAGAAGGCCGATCATCGGCAGCGTCCCGCCGGCGGACGCCCAGGCGAGGAACCCGATCAGGAGGACGAGGATGTAGGCCGCGACGAGCCACATCGACTTCCGACGCTGCCGGGCCAGCCAGAACGAGACCGCTGTGAGAGCCACCAGCAGGACCGCCGCGACCCACGCCGTCGGAGTCGCAGGGAGCACGAGGTCGGGCAGGGCGATGACCTCGTGCCCCGCCGTCAGGCGGAAGGTGCTCATCCCCTCGCGAGGCGCGAGGAGCGGCAGGAGAGCGAAAAGCACCGTGAAGATCGCGAAGATCACCGGAGTCTTCCAGGACACGACGGCGACGGTCCGCGGCGTGCCGATCACCGGGGCTTCGACGGACGCACTCATGCCCCCACCTCCTTCTTCGCGGCGCGGCGTTGGCGACGCGTGGGCTTTCCCGGCTGAGGGATGCCGAACATGGCGCGAACCAGCGGCGGCGCGGCGATGAAGAGCACGATCAGCGACTGGACGACGAGGATGATCTCCACCGGCACCTGCTGGGACGCCTGCATCGCGAAGCCTCCGGCCTTGAAGGCGCCGAAGAGGATGCCGGCACCGAGGATGCCCAGCGGGGTGGAACGCCCGAGGAGGGCGACGGTGATCGCGTCGAAACCGATCCCGGCGTCGATCCCGCCGCTGAAACCGTTGGTCTCGGTCCCGAGCACCTGGCTGACGCCGGCGAGACCGACCAGCGCGCCCGCGATGATCATCACCAGGAAGTACATCCGTCCGACGCTGATGCCGGCGACCTTCGCGGCCGAGGGGTTCTCGCCCACGGCCCGGAACCGGAATCCGAGGCTCGACCGCTCCAGAAGCCACCAGGTGAAGCCCACGGCGACCAGCGCGATGAGGAACCCGGCGTGCAGTTTGTACGAGGGCCCGAGGATCTGCGGCAGCACCGCGGTCTCGGCCATCGGCGCGGTCTTGGGGTTGTTCGACCCCGGCGCCTGCAGCACCCCCTGGGTCGCCAGCATCCACGCCAGGAGGTAGAACGCGATGTGGTTGAGCATGATCGTCACGATCACCTCGTGCGCCCCGGTCCGCGCCTTCAGCAGGCCCGCGATACCGGCCCACAGCGCCCCTGCGACGATGCCCGCGATGATCGCGAGCGCCATGTGCAGCGGGAAGGGCAGATCCATCGCGGTCGCCACCCACCCGGCGGCGGCCGCGGCCATGAGCATCTGGCCCTGTCCACCGATGTTGAAGAGGCCAGCGCGGAAGGCGAGGCCCACGCCGAGGCCGGCGGCGATCAGCGGGGTGGCGAACTTGAGCGTCTCCGTGAGCGGCCGGATCCCCAGCGCGAAGCTGGGGGCACGGAAGTTGTACACCGCCCCCTGGAAGAGCGCGACGTAGGCACCGGAGACGGCGTCCCAGATCGCCTGGAAGGTGTCGCCCGGGCGCTGGAAGAAGTAGCCGGCTGCGGCCTGCACCTCTCGATCGGTGAAGGCGATCATGATCGAGCCGACGATCACCGCGGCGAGGACGGCGAGGAACGAGACCAGGCCGTTTCCGGTGACGACCCGCTGCCAGGCCAGCCGCCACTTCGAGGGCTCGGGAGCGCTCCCGTCGAGCGGGGGTGACGCCGGCGTTCCCGGCGTCTGGGTCTGCGCGGCGGTCATGCCCTGTCCTCCTCGACATGGTCGTCGGCGGCGACGGCCGGGGACGGCGCGTCGGCGTGCGGGGCGGCCGGCCCCTCGGGGACGGCGTCGGCCATCCCCGCCATCATGAGGCCGAGCTGGTCGCGCGGGGTGTCCCCCGGCACGATTCCCACGATCCGGCCCCGGTACATCACGAGGATCCGATCGGCCAGGGCGGCCACCTCGTCGAGCTCGGTGGAGATGACGATCACGGGGACGCCTGCGTCCCTCGTCTCGATCACGCGCTTGTGGATGAACTCGATCGATCCGACATCCACGCCGCGGGTCGGCTGGGCCGCGACGAAGAGAGACAGCTCCCTGCTGAGCTCCCGGGCGAGGACCACCTTCTGCTGGTTGCCCCCGGAAAGGCGTCCGACCGCCTGTCGCGGGCCCTGGGTGCGGATGTCGAACTCCGCGATCTTCTCCCGGGCGAAGGTCTCGAGTGCCCTCTGCTGCACGGTCCCGCCGCGGACGAACGGCGCGCCCTCGGAGCGGTCGAGCATCAGGTTCTCGGCGATGGAGAACTCTTTCACGAGCCCGTCGACGCTGCGGTCCTCCGGGACGAAGCCGACTCCGCTGTCCAGGATCTGGCGGACGGAGCGCCCCACGAGCTCCTCGCCGTCGAGGCGGATGCTCCCGCGCACCTTCTCTTGGAGCCCGACCAGGGCCTCGGTGAGCTCGGTCTGGCCGTTGCCCTGCACCCCGGCGATCGCGAGCACCTCGCCGCCGCGGACCTCGAAGGAGGCGTCGTCCACGAGAACGGTCCCCGCGGCGTCCGTCACCGTGAGGTTCTCGACCACGAGAGCGCGGTCGTTGAGCACCGGCTGATCCTTGTGGACGGTCAGCTCCACCGCGCGGCCGACCATCAGGGAGGCCAGCTCCTCGTTCGATGCCGTGGGCGAGGCCTCGCCCACCACCTTGCCGAGCCGGATGACGGTGATCTTGTCTGCGACCTCGCGCACCTCGCGGAGCTTGTGCGTGATGAAGACGATGGAGGTGCCCAGATCGCGGAGCCGCCGCATCGTCGTCATCAGCTCGTCGGTCTCCTGCGGCGTCAACACCGCCGTGGGCTCGTCGAACACGAGCACCTTGGCGTCGCGAGAGAGCGCCTTGATGATCTCCACGCGCTGCTGCACGCCGACCGGAAGGTCCTCGACGACGGCGTCCGGATCCACGTCGAAGCCGAAGCGGTCGGAGATCTCCCGCACCCGTCTGCGGGCCGCGGCGACGTCGAGACGGCCGCCGAACGTCGTCTGCTCGTGCCCGAGCATGACGTTCTCGGCGACGGTGAACACCGGGATGAGCATGAAGTGCTGGTGCACCATGCCGATCCCGGCCGCCATCGCATCGCCCGGCCCGGTGAAGCTCCGCACCTCGTCATCGAGCAGGATCTCGCCCTCGTCGGCCTGGTAGAGACCGTAGAGCACGTTCATCAGCGTGGACTTGCCTGCGCCGTTCTCGCCGAGCAGACAGCGGATCTCGCCGGGCTGAACCGTGAGGTCGATGTGGTCGTTGGCCGTCAGCGCGCCGAATCTCTTCGTGATGCCGCGCAGTTCGAGCTTCATGTGTCGATCCTATTCAGGCGCGTCGGCGCGCCAGGGACGGGAGCGGAAAGAAGGGGAGGCCGGCCGAAGCCGACCTCCCCGGTGCGGTCCTGGGACCTACTTCGCGAGATAGGACGCGACGGCGATCTTGCCGTCGATGATCTGCTGCTTGACCTCGTCGACCTTGGTCATCAGCGCGGCGTCGACCTTGCCCTCGAAGTTGTGCAGCTCGGCGAGCGCGACACCCTTGTTCTCGAGGGTGCCGATGTACGGCTTCGCGTCGAACTTGCCCTCGGCGCTGGCCAGGACGGCGTCCGCGGTGGAGAGGTCCATCGTCTTCAGGACAGAGGTCAGCACGTAGTCCGCCGTCGACGGGTCGGTCTGGAACAGGTCCGCGTCGACGCCGACGAGGGCCACGTCCTTGTTGGTCTCCTTGATCGCCTGCAGAGCCGACTGGTAGATCGGGCCGCCGACGGGCATGATCACGTCGACGCCCTGGTCGAGGATGTTCGTGGCGACCGACTTCGCCTCCTGGTTGGCCTCGAAGCCGCCCGTGAAGGAACCGGTCTTGCCGTCCCAGCCGACGACCGCGACGCTCTTGCCGTTCTCCTTGTTGTAGTGGTCGACGCCCTGCTTGAAGCCGTCCATGAAGATCGTCACGGTCGGGAACTCCATGCCGCCGAACGTGCCGACCTTGCCGGTCTTCGAGTATCCGGCGGAGAGGTAGCCGGCGAGGAACGCGGCCTCGGCCGTGTTGTAGAGCAGCGGCTTGACGTTGTCCGCGTCGGCCTTGCCGTCGTGGTCGTTGTCGGCGGCGTCGTCGACGAGGATGAAGTCGGTGTCGGGGCTGGCCTTCGCCGCATCGACAGTGGCGGCGGAGAGGGCGAAGCCGACCGCGACGATGGTCGAGCATCCCTGCGAGACGAGGCTCTCCACGTTCGGGGCGTAGTCGGTCTCGGCGTTGGACTCGACCTGGGTCAGCTTCACGCCGAGGGACTCGGCGGCCGTGGTCGCCCCCTCGAAGGAGAGCTGGTTGAACGACTTGTCGTCGAACCCGCCCATGTCCGAGACGATGCACGGCATGAAGTCGGAGGCCGCGGGCTTACCGGTGCCGGCGGGCTTGTCGGTCGGAGCCTGGCCACAGCCGGCCAGCGCGACGGCCACAGCGGCGACGACGGTCGCTCCGAGCAGCTTCTTGGTGGTAGAGATGGTCAACTCTTGCCTCCCCTGAACGCACCCGCGGCCATCGCGGGTCGATCAAAGTTACCTACTGTGACGCGCTTCCCGCATCTCGGCGGGATCAGCCACGAGGCAATGGTTACCAACCTGAAACCAAATGAGCGGAGGAAGTGCTCATATGAGCATGAACTCCTTCGCGCTACCGGCTTCAGAGCACGTCATCACGCCCCGTGACCTTGAGGGACTCGACGACGCCCTTCACCCGCTGCGCGTGCTCGGTGGTCGTCACCAACAACGCGTCGGGCGTGTCGACGACGACGATGTCGTGTACGCCCACCAGGCTGATCACCCGCGAGGTCTGGCTCACAAGGATGCCGCTCGCCGCGTCGGAGAGCACCCGCGCCGCGGGCCCGAGGACGGCCAGGTCGTTCTTGCGCCCGTTGGTCACGAGCTTGGTGAGCGAGGCGAAGTCGCCCACATCGTCCCAGTCGAAGTGCCCCGGGACAACGGCCAGGCGCCCGCGCTCTGCCGCGGGCTCGGCCACGGCGTAGTCGATCGCGATCTTCGGCAGGGTCGGCCAGATCCGGTCCACCGCGGGGCCGCGGCGCTCCCGATCGTCCCAGACCTCGGCCAGCTCCATGAGACCCGCGTGCAGCTCGGGCTGGTGCAGGGCGAGCTCGTCGAGCAGGACCCCTGCCCGGGCGATGAACATTCCCGCGTTCCAGAGGTATGCGCGGTCGGCGACGTAGCCCTTCGCGGTGTCCAGGTCCGGCTTCTCCACGAAACGCTCCACGAGGGCCGCCTCACGCGCGCCCTCGACGACGAGCTCCCGCCCCTGCTTGATGTATCCGAAGCCGACCGCCGGCTCGGTGGGTGTGATCCCGATCGTGCAGATGTACCCCTCCCTTGCGACCTCGACGGCGTCACGAACGGCGAACTCGAACACACGCGTGCCCCGGATGACGTGGTCCGCGCTGAAGGAGCCGATGATGACATCGGAGTCGCGACGATGAAGGATCGCAGCGGCGAGACCGATCGCCGCCGCCGACTCGCGCGGCTCGGACTCGAGGATCACGTTCGCGTCGGCGATGCCGGGAAGCTGTGCCTCCACCGCGGCGCGGTGCGCCCGACCGGTGACGACGGCGATCCGCCCCGGACCCGTCAGCGGCTCCAGGCGGTCCCAGGTGTCGCGGAGCAGGGACTGGCCCGATCCGGTGAGATCATGCAGGAACTTCGGGGCGTCGGCCCTTGAGAGCGGCCACAGCCGGCTGCCGATCCCCCCGGCCGGGATCACGGCGTAGAAGTCACGGATCGAATCGCGCATGAGGCCCACCCTATCGAGCGCTCCCCTGCCTTCCCTGGGCGCCCAGGACCCTGGCTAAGGGTCGCCTTCGTCGCTCTCAGCTTGCTGACAGGAATAGGATGGAGACGATCGGGCGTGCCCGCAGGCGGCGCACGACCTTGCTTCGACCAGGGAGGACGACCGTGTCCGCAGGCACTCGCTTGACACCGTCGATTTCGGAAACCACGTCCAAGACCCCCCGCGGAACGCTGTACCGCGGACGCGAGGGCATGTGGTCGTGGGTGCTTCACCGCATCACCGGGATCGCGATCTTCTTCTTCCTCTTGGTCCACGTGCTCGATACCGCGCTGATCCGCGTCTCGCCCGAGGCTTACAACGCGGTGCTCGGCACATACAAGAACCCGCTCATGGGGCTCGGGGAGGTCGTGCTCGTCGCCGGCATCGCGTTCCACGCGATCAACGGCCTGCGCATCATCCTGATCGACCTCTGGTCGAAGGGCGCTCGCTACCAGCGTCAGATGTTCTGGTGCGTGATCGGCGTGTGGCTGGTGCTGCTCGCCGGCTTCGTGCCGCGGCACCTGATCAACGTGTTCTCGGGAGGATCGCACTGATGACCGCTCAGGCACAGGCTCCGGTCGCCGCTCCGCGTCGCCGCCGCGGCGTCAACCTCGAGAAGTGGGGCTGGGTGTTCATGCGCGCCTCCGGCGTGCTGCTCGTGGTCCTCATCTTCGGCCACCTCTTCGTCAACCTCATGGTCGGCGAGGGCATCCACGCGCTCGACTTCGCGTTCGTCGCCGGAAAGTTCGCCACGCCCTTCTGGCAGTGGTGGGACGTCACCATGCTCTGGCTCGCGCTGATCCACGGCGCCAACGGCATGCGCACGATCGTGAACGACTATGTGACCCGCCCCGCTCTCCGCAAGGCCTTGGTCTGGGCTCTCGGACTCGCCGCCGCGCTGCTGATCGTCCTGGGCACCCTCGTGGTGTTCACCTTCGACCCCTGCAACGGCGTGTTCGAGGACGGCGCCATGTGGGCCACCTGCCAGGCCATCGGCAACTGAGCGCACCGAGACACAGAAGAAGGCAAACGAGAGTGACCACGCAGACTCAGGATTCCGTCGTCAAGGACGGCGTGCACCATCACCAGTTCGACATCGTCATCGTCGGCGCCGGCGGCGCGGGGATGCGCGCGGCGATCGAGGCGGGGCCGGGCGCGAAGACCGCCGTGATCTCCAAGCTCTACCCCACACGTTCGCACACGGGAGCGGCGCAGGGCGGCATGGCCGCCGCGCTCGCGAACGTGGAGGAGGACAGCTGGGAGTGGCACACCTTCGACACCGTCAAGGGCGGCGACTACCTGGTCGACCAGGACGCGGCGGAGATCCTCGCCAAGGAGGCCATCGACGCGGTCATCGACCTCGAGAACATGGGTCTGCCCTTCAACCGCACGCCCGAGGGCAAGATCGACCAGCGGCGCTTCGGCGGCCACACCGCCGAGCACGGCAAGACCCCCGTCCGCCGCGCCTGCTATGCCGCCGACCGCACCGGGCACATGATCCTGCAGACGCTGTTCCAGAACTGCGTCAAGCTCGGCATCAACTTCTTCAACGAGTTCTATGTGCTCGATCTCCTCACCGTGAAGGACGATGCGGGCAAGACGGGAATCGCAGGCGTCGTCGCCTACGAGCTGGCCACCGGTGATCTGCACGTCTTCCATGCCAAGGCCGTGATCTTCGCGACCGGCGGTTTCGGCAAGGTCTTCAAGACGACCTCCAACGCGCACACGCTCACGGGCGACGGCGTCGGCATCGTCTGGCGCAAGGGGCTCCCCCTGGAAGACCTGGAGTTCTTCCAGTTCCACCCGACCGGTCTCGCCGGTCTCGGCATCCTCCTCACCGAGGGTGCCCGCGGTGAGGGCGCGATCCTGCGCAACGCCTCGGGCGAGCGGTTCATGGAGCGCTACGCCCCCACCATCAAGGACCTCGCTCCCCGTGACATCGTCGCCCGGTGCATGGTCCAGGAGGTCGCGGAGGGCCGAGGCGCCGGCCCCCACAAGGACTATGTGCTGCTGGACTGCACCCACCTCGGCGCCGAGGTGCTGGAGACCAAGCTTCCCGACATCACCGAGTTCGCCCGCACCTACCTGGGCGTCGACCCTGTCGTGGAGCCGGTGCCGGTGATGCCGACCGCGCACTACGCGATGGGCGGCATCCCCACGAACAACAACGGCGAGGTGCTCGCCGACAACGACACGATCGTCCCCGGCCTGTACGCGGCCGGGGAGTGCGCGTGCGTCTCGGTGCACGGAGCGAACCGCCTCGGCACCAACTCGCTCCTGGACATCAACGTGTTCGGCAAGAGAAGCGGCCGCAACGCCGTCGAGTACGTCAAGACCGCCGAGTTCCTGCCGCTCCCGGAGGATCCGGCCAAGGAGGTCCGCGAGATGCTGGAGGGTCTGCGCGGCAACGCAGGCACCGAGCGCATCGCGGTTCTCCGCAAGAAGCTCCAGGAGGAGATGGACCGCGGTGCCCAGGTGTTCCGCACCGAGGAGTCGCTGACTCACGTGCTCGGGGTCATCGAGGAGCTGCGCGAGCGCTACAAGAACGTGCACGTGGACGACAAGGGCCACCGCTTCAACACGGACCTCCTCGAGGCCGTGGAGCTCGGGTTCCTGCTCGACATCGCCGAGGTCGTCGTCTACGCCGCCCGCAACCGCAACGAGAGCCGCGGCGGTCACATGCGCGACGACTTCCCGAAGCGGGACGACGAGAACTACATGCAGCACACGATGGCCTACCTCGTGGGCGACCCCCACTCCTCCGACGCAGCGGACCACATCAAGCTGGACTGGAAGCCGGTCGTCTTCACGAAGAACGAGCAGGGCGAGTTGAACTACCCGCCGATGGAGAGGAAGTACTGATGTCCACCGCTCTCGTCGACCCGGATGCCGTCGCCGACCTGCAGGCCGCCGACGACAACGGTGTGCAGTCGTACCTGGTCACCTTCATCATCCGACGGTTCGACCCTGAGGTCGACGCCGAACCGCACTGGGTGGACTACGACGTCGAGATGTACTCGACCGACCGCGTGCTCGATGCGCTGCACAAGATCAAGTGGGAGGTCGACGGCTCGCTGAGCTTCCGCCGGTCCTGTGCGCACGGCATCTGCGGTTCGGATGCGATGCGCATCAACGGTCGCAATCGTCTCGCGTGCAAGACGCTGATCAAGGACCTGGACATCTCCAAGCCGATCTACGTCGAGGCCATCAAGGGCCTGCCGCTGGAGAAGGACCTCATCGTCGACATGGAGCCGTTCTTCGCCTCGTACCGCGAGGTGCAGCCGTTCCTCATCGCGAGTTCTTCCCCTGAGAAGGGCAAGGAGCGCACCCAGTCGATCACCGATCGCGAGCGCTTCGACGACACCACCAAGTGCATCCTCTGCGCGGCGTGCACCTCATCCTGCCCGGTGTTCTGGACCGACGGACAGTACTTCGGCCCGGCCGCCATCGTGAACGCGCACCGCTTCATCTTCGACTCGCGCGACGACGCGGCAGACGTCCGTCTCGACATCCTCAACGACAAGGAGGGCGTCTGGCGCTGCCGGACGACCTTCAACTGCTCCGAGGCGTGCCCCCGTGGCATCGAGGTCACCAAGGCCATCGCCGAGGTCAAGCAGGCGGTGCTGCGCGGCGGGCGCTGACTCCTCCACCCTCATCTCTGCCGCTCAGGGCGGTCACGCGATCCGCGTGGCCGCCCTGCGGCTCATCGAGGTCGACGAGCCAGTCGATACGCTGGCCGGGTGACCTCTCGCACGCCTTCCCCCTTCTCCGAGGACGCCACCGCGCCCGACGAGGAAGGCGCGGAGAAGCGGCTCTCCTCTCGTCTCCGCGCCGCGGCCGCCCCCTGGGAGGCGCCGATCGACCGCGCCGTCCGGATCACCCGCCGCACCCTCGGCTGGTTCCCGGTCCGGGTGTGGCGGCATTTCCTGCAGAACAACGGCTTCCTCCTCGCCGCCGGCGTCAGCTATCAGGCGCTGTTCAGCATGTTCGCGCTGATCTACGTCGCGTTCGCCGGCGCCGGGCTCTGGCTCGGCGGAAACGCGACCGCGATCGGTCGGCTGATCCAGGTCATCAACGGCTACCTCCCCGGTCTCATCGCCGATGAGGGCGGTCTGTTCACCACCATGCAGGTCACGCAGATCGCGCGGCAGAGCGTCGGCGTCCTGGCCCTGACCGGTGTCGCGGCGTTGCTTGCCGCGCTCTGGACGTCGATCGGGTTCATCACGTTCGCCCGCCGCGCGGTACGAGACATCTTCGGCATCCCGCCGGATCGCCGGAACTATCTGCTGCTCAAGGCCCGCGACCTCGTGGCCGCCCTGGTCTTCGCAGCGCTCCTCATGGTGGGATCGACGCTCGCCTCGACGGGCACCTGGGCGATCGGGCTCGTCTTCGGCCTCTTCTCCTGGGACACCGCTTCGGGCTGGTACACCCTCGCCGTCCGCCTCGGATCGATCGCGATCTCCTTTGCCGTGTTCTCGGTCGCCGTCGGCGTGCTGATGCGCTCCCTCGTCGGCATCGCCCTCCCCCTGCGCGGCGTGCTCCCCGGCGCGATGATCGGCGGCGGAGCGCTCACCGTCCTCCAACTGGGCGCGGGATGGCTGCTGAGCTACACACCGGCCAACCCGCTGCTGGCGACGTTCGCGATCTTCATCGGCCTGTTGCTGTGGTTCCGCCTGGTCGGCGTCGCGTTGCTGGTGGCCTCGTCCTGGGTCGCGGTCGCCGCGCGTGACGACGACGAGCGCCTGGTGCCGCCGAGCGCCGACGAGCTCCGCGCCGAGCGGCTCCGCGCCGAGATCGAGAGGGCTCGGCGGCGGCTCCGCGACGCTGTCGAGGCCCAGCGCGCCGCTCCCTGGTGGCGCCGAGCCCGGCTCCGTCGCGAGACGCGCGAGGCCTGGGACGCCCTGGCCGCCCTCACCGAGGACGCCCCTCGCTGACGTCGCCCTCACCGGCACGTCCTCCGCCTCCCGTGGTGTCCGTCGTCACGGGCGACGCATACCGACAGATGTCGTGACGGGAACGGGAAGGAGAACGGGCGGAGGAAAGGGCGGGATCGGATGTCGGTGACCGTCGATACGCTGGAGGCATGCCTCATCTGCGTGTCGCCACTGTCAACGTCAACGGGATCCGGGCCGCGGTCCGCAACGGGATGCACGGCTGGCTCGAGGACGCCGGGATCGACGTCCTCACCCTGCAGGAGGTCCGCGCACAGGACGAGCACCTGGAGGCGGCGTTCCCTGGGTGGTCGATCCTGCACGACGAGGCCACCGCGAAGGGACGAGCCGGCGTGGCGGTGCTGAGCCGCATCCCCGCCCTCGCCTCGCGGACCGCGTTCGGCGCCGAGGACTTCGACTCCAAGGGCCGCTGGCTCGAGGCCGACTTCCTGCTCGGCGACACCCCGCTGACGGTCGTGAGCGCCTACGTCCATTCGGGCGAGGCCGACACGCCGAAGCAGGTCGAGAAGTGGAAGTTCCTCGATGCGATGACCGTGCGCATGGCAGAGCTCTCCGCCGGAGATGCGCTCTCCCTCGTCACGGGCGACCTCAAC
Source organism: Microbacterium sp. S308A+ (assembly GCF_049800815.1). Classification (NCBI taxonomy): domain Bacteria; kingdom Bacillati; phylum Actinomycetota; class Actinomycetes; order Micrococcales; family Microbacteriaceae; genus Microbacterium; species Microbacterium sp. S308A+. The sequence goes on from NZ_JBNAFT010000001.1 coordinate 964,931, forward strand.
GTCGGCCACCGCGAGCTGGACATCAAGAACTGGCGGGGCAACCGCACCAAGGCGGGATTCCTCCCCCGCGAGCGCGGGTACTTCGACCGGTTCCTCGGCGCCGCGGGTCAGACCGTCACCGGCGTGGACGGCTCGATCGGACCAGGACTCGGCTGGATCGACGTGGGTCGCGCCGCTCACGGCGAGGTCGACGGACCCTATACGTGGTGGACCATGCGCGGGCAGGCGTTCGACAACGACAGCGGCTGGCGGATCGACTACCACCTCGCCACGCCCCCGCTCGCTGCTCGTGCGACGGGCTACCGGGTGGCGCGCGCCGCCACTTACGCCGAGCGGTGGAGCGACCACTCCCCCGTCATCGTCGACTACACCTACTGAGCCCCACGGCGAGCGGGCGCGAAAGGCGCTCTGCATCGGGGCCATAGGATTGTCCTGTGACCAAGCCCCGCCTCTACTCCGGAATGCAGCCCTCCGCCGACTCGCTCCAGGCCGGCAACTACATCGGGGCGCTCCTGCAGTGGCGTGAGCTGCAGACCTCTTATGACGCCTTCTTCTCCGTCGTCGACCTGCACGCCCTCACCGTGGCGCAGGACCCTGCCGAGCTGCGGGCGAAGACGCGTCGTACCGCGGCGCAGTACATCGCCGCCGGCATCGAGCCGTCGCAGTCGACGCTGTACGTGCAGTCCCACGTGCGCGCCCACGCGGAGCTCGCCTGGATCCTCAGCACGATCACCGGCTTCGGCGAGGCCGGACGCATGACCCAGTTCAAGGACAAGTCTCAGCGCTACGGCGCCGACGCGACCTCGGTGGGCCTGTTCACCTACCCCATGCTGATGGCCGCCGACATCCTGCTGTACCAGACGGAGATCGTTCCGGTCGGCGACGACCAGAAGCAGCACGTCGAGCTGACCCGCGACCTCGCCGAGCGGTTCAACTCCCGGTTCGGCAAGACGTTCACGATACCGAAGCCGGTGATCCAGAAGGACACCGCGCGCATCTACGACCTGCAGAACCCCACGTCGAAGATGTCGAAGTCGGCCGAGAGCGACGCCGGGGTGCTGTGGCTGCTGGACGAGCCCTCCGCCTCCGCGAAGAAGATCATGCGAGCGGTCACCGACAACGAGGGCTCGGTCCGCTACGACCGGGAGAGCAAGCCGGGGGTCTCGAACCTGCTCACGATCTACGCCGCGCTCACGGGCCGGCCGATCGCCGTGATCGAGGACGAGTACGCGGGGCGTGGCTACGGCGACTTCAAGAAGGGCCTGGCCGAGGTGGTGACCGAGGAGTTCGGCCCCGTACGCGAGCGCGTGCTCGAGCTCCTGGCCGACCCCGCCGAGCTCGACCGCATCCTTGCGGCGAACGCGGCGCGGGCCGACGAGGTCGCCGACGCGACGCTCGCCGACGTCTACGACAGGGTCGGGCTGCTCCGTCGCGTCTCGCACCCGTCCTCTGCCGAGGCGTGAGCAGCGAGCACGCGCACCAGATCGGCCATACCGCGGTCGAAGTCCGCTGAGGTCGCGGCGAGATCGGACGTGGCGTCGACATCGGCCCACTGGTCCATGAGCGCCGAGGCGACCGCTCCGGAAGCCCCGACCAGCAGCAACGCCTCCCGAACCAGTGCGTCATCGCCCAGCGCCCGCCGCTCCGGATGCGCGGAGAGCCACCGCGCCGTGAGCTCGACGAGCTGGTGCCGCAAGGTCGAGAAGGTCTCCTCCCACCGTCCGATCGTCTCCGGCTGCTCGGCGATGAGGCGCCGACGTCCCGCCACGACCTCGGGGTCGACGCGATCGTCGCCGAGGGCCAGCAGGGAGACCGCGTTCACGGCGCGCGGGATGTTCGCCGCCCCGGCATCGAGCACGGCCCACGCGGCAGCCTGGTCGGTCAGCCGGAGCCGCGGCCCGAAGATCGCCGCGTCCAGCGACGAGAAGTAGTTGAAGAAGGTGCTGCGCGACACGTCCGCACGCTCGCACACCTCGGCGACCGTCACCGCGCCGTGCCCGCGCTCGCAGGCGATCCCCACGGCGGCTCGTTCGATCGCGACCTGCGTCCGGCGACGCTTCCGCTCCCGACGCCCGATAGCGGCAGGACCTGCTTCTCCGCTACGCTCGAACTCAGAATCAGACATGGTCCAATTATGGACTCCATCCACAACGGTGCGCCTACCCCGCGCCGGGGACCCCCACCCGAGCACGAAGGAGTGTCATGTCCGGCACCTCGCCCGCCCCTCTCCCCGCCGTGTCGTCGGACGCCCGCGCCGACGAGGGGTACTTCGGGCCGGAGAGCGTCTCCTGGAAGATCTTCTCCGACCCCGCCACCAAGCTCGGCGGGATGGCCGCGCTGCTGCTCCAGGCACTCAACCCGAACATGATGCGCCTGTTCGATCAGGCCACCGCGGCCTACGCCGACCCCGCCGGGCGCGGCGAGCGCACCGGACGCTTCCTCGAGACCACGATCTTCGGCGACCGCGCCCACGCCGACGCGGCGGCACTGTCGGTGCGCCGGATGCATGCGCACGCGGTGTGGACCGATCCCCAGACGGGTCAGACCCTCCGCGCGGACGAGCCCGCGTGGCTGGCCTGGACGCACAACACCCTGGTCTTCGCCCTGCTTCGTGCCGCCGAGGCCTTCGGCCTCGCTCTCACGCCCGCCGAACAGGATGCCTTCGTCCGCGAGCAGCACGTCGCGGCAGAGCTCGTCGGCTGCGAGCGTTCAAGCCTTCCGGCGACAAGGACAGAGCTGGAGGCGTACATCGACGAGCAGCGGCATTGGATGGCCCTCTGCCTGCCTGCCGCCGAGGTGACCAGGGCACTGCGCGCGCCGAAGCTGTCCGGCAACCCCGTCGCGGCCTGGACGGCGGTGATCGTGCAGGACGGCGTCCTCTCCCTCCTCCCCGACTGGGCGCTGTTGCTCTACGGCGTCGAAGGGCGCCCGATGAACCTCCGCCGCGCCGCGCGGACGACGCGGCGCCTGATCGGGTTCGCTCGGCGCAACCGCCCCTATGAACGGCTCGTGACCGAGATCACCGATCGCGTCGACACCCATCCCTACCGGAAGGTCCGCGTGAGCACCAGCCGCTCCGCCTCCTAGACCGGCGTGATGCGGCCGGCGGCCTGACAGGCTAGGGCTTCGAGACCTCGGCCTCCGATCCTGGACTCCTGACACGGGCCGCCCGACCCCGGGCCTGTCTGATGTCGGCTGCGGATGGCAGGATGGGCCCATGCCCGAGATGCCGGAGGTGCAGGGGCTCGTCGACTTCCTCGCGATGAGGACGACGGGTGCGACTGTCGCCCGCGCGGCGGTCTCGGCGATCTCCGCACTGAAGACCTTCGACCCGCCGCTCTCCGCCCTCGCGGGCAGGGCCGTGAGCGGGGTCCGCCGGCACGGCAAGTTCGTCGATCTCGCGCTGGCCACCGCCGACGACTCGATCCACCTGATCTTCCACCTCGCCAAGGCAGGCTGGCTGCGCTGGTACGACGAGGCCCCCAGCGCCCCCGTGCGGCCAGGGAAGTCCCCCATCGCACTGCGGGTGGCCTTCGACGACGGCAGCGGGTTCGACCTCACCGAGGCGGGCACCAAGAAGTCGCTCGCCGTGTACGTGGTCCGCGACCCTGCCGATGTGCCGGGGGTCGCGCGGCTCGGACCCGACCCCCTCGATCCGGCCTTCACCCGCGAGGCCTTCGCCGCCATCCTCGACGGGCGACGGACGCAGATCAAAGGGCTGTTGCGTGACCAGGGCGTGATCGCCGGGATCGGCAACGCCTACTCGGACGAGATCCTGCACGCTGCCCGCATGTCGCCGTACGCTCCCGCGGGAGGGCTGGGCAACGAGGGGACCACCCGACTCTACGACGCCATGCAGACGACGCTGCGAGAGGCGGTGACCGAGGCCTCGGGAAAGCCGCCGGCCGATCTCAAGGACGCCAAGCGACGGGGGATGCGGGTCCACGGCCGGCGCGGGGAGGCCTGCCCCGTCTGCGGCGACACGGTGCTCAGCGTCTTCTTCGCCGACCGCTCGCTGGAGTACTGCCCCACCTGCCAGACCGGCGGAAAGCCCCTGGCCGACCGTCGGCTTTCCCGTCTGCTGAAGTGACGACGAGGATGACGCCGAACGACGGGGAATGAAAACCGAGCCCCTGCGTTGGGTAGGCTGAGAGCATCAACGTGCTCCGGGGTCGGTGAGAATCCGAACCGGCGGTGACAGTCCGCGAGCCGAGGCCGCGTCGAAGGACGCGACCGAGGCCGACCCGGTGGAATTCCGGGACCGACGGTGATGCGAGGCGAGAGCCTCGTCAGTCCGGATGGGAGGCAGCACGCACGCTTGTCGTGCTCGCCGACCCCAGAGCCGTGACACCACGGAAGGACAGGGAGCACACATGGCTGCGACGGCGGCGGAGCGGGACGCGATGACGCGCGCGCTCGAGCTCGCGCGCCGCGGTCCCCGGGGCGTCAACCCGCAGGTGGGCGCTGTGATCCTCTCGCCCGGCGGGCAGGTGCTCGCCGAAGGCTGGCATCGCGGCGCCGGCACCCCGCACGCGGAGGTCGATGCGCTCGGGCGTCTCGGTCCCGGCGAGGCGCGCGGCGCCACCGCCGTGGTCACGCTGGAGCCCTGCAACCACACCGGACGAACCGGACCGTGCTCCCTCGCCCTCATCGAGGCGGGCGTCTCCCGCGTCGTCTACGCGCTCGAGGATCCCGGTGCGTCCTCCGGCGGCGGGGCCGAGCGCCTCCGCGCCGCCGGCGTCGAGGTCGAGACCGGCCTTCTCGCCGAAGACGCGCGCGACGTCATCGGCGACTGGCTGACCGCCCAGCGCCTCGGCCGACCGCACGTGACCGTGAAGTGGGCGCAGAGCCTCGACGGACGTGCCGCCGCGACCGACGGCTCCAGCCAGTGGATCACCGGTCCCGAGGCCAGAGCGGACGTGCACCGCCGCAGAGCCGGTGCCGACGCCATCGTCGTCGGCATCGGCACGCTCCTCGCCGACGATCCCGCCCTCACCGCCCGTGACGGCGACGCGCTCCTTCCTCGCCAGCCGCGGCCGGTGGTCATCGGGCGCCGCCCCATCCCTTCGGATGCCGCTGTACGCCGTCATCCCGAACCCCTGACCCGTTATCCGGACCACGATCTGCACGCGGTGCTCGCGGATCTCCACGACCGCGGGGTGCAGCGGGTGTTCGTCGAGGGAGGCCCCACGCTCGCGAGCGCGTTCCTCGCCGCAGGCCTCGCCGACACGGTTCTCGCCTACATCGCCCCCGTGCTCCTGGGCGGCCCACGCGTGGCGCTCGGCGACATCGGCGTCGAGGGGATCGCGCAGGCCCTGCGTCTGCGCGTCGACGCATGGATCCCCCTCGGGCCCGATCTGCTCGCCATCGCGAGCGTCTCGTCCGACGAGGAAAAAACGCCCCGGAAGAGCCCGGGAGAAGGAGGTTCCTGATGTTCACCGGGATCATCGAGGAGATCGGCGAGATCACCGCCGTCACACCGTCGGGAGACGGCTGGCGTCTGACCGTGCGTGCACCGCGTGCCGCCGCCGACGCCGTGCACGGGGAGTCGATCGCCGTCGACGGCGTCTGTCTGACCGTCGTCGGATCGACGGAGACCACGTTCGACACGGACGTCATGAAGCAGACCCTCGACGTCTCCGCGATCGCGGAGGCGGCCGTGGGCTCCCGTGTGAACATCGAGAAGGCGATGCCCGTCGGCGCCCGTCTGGGCGGCCACATCGTCCAGGGCCACGTCGACGGCGTCGGCGTGGTCCTCCAGGTCCGCCCTGGCGCGGAATGGCGCGTGCTCAGGATCTCGCTGCCCCGTGACGCCGCGCCGCTCGTCGTCGACAAGGGATCGATCTCGGTGAACGGCACCTCGCTCACCGTCAGCGCGGTGGGCGCCGCCGACGCGGTCGAGCACTGGTTCGAGGTGTCCCTGATCCCGGAGACCCTCGCCGCCACGACCCTGGGCGCCCTCACGGAAGGGGACCGGGTGAACCTGGAGACCGACATCCTCGCCCGGCACGTCGAACGCCTGCTCGCGTTCCGCGCCGACACTCTTGGCGCCCTCCGCGCCCGATTGGAAGGAGGCTCGCGATGAGCCTTGGCACCATCCCCGAAGCCCTCGACGCCCTCCGCGCGGGCCGCCCCGTCATCGTCGCCGACGATGAGAACCGCGAGAACGAGGGCGACGTGATCCTCTCCGCCGAGCTCGCGACGCCCGAATGGGTCGCCTGGACCGTCCGCTGGTCCTCCGGTCTCGTGTGCGCCCCGATGACGGCGGACATCGCGGACCAGTTGAACCTCCCCCCGATGGTCGAGGTCAACGAGGATGCCAGGTCCACCGCCTACACGGTCACGGTCGACGCGGCGAGCGGCGTGACCACCGGCATCAGCGCCGCCGACCGCGCGCGGACGCTGAACGTGCTCGCGGACCCGACATCGACCGCGACGAGCGTCATCCGTCCCGGCCACATCCTCCCCCTGCGCGCGGTGGACGGCGGCGTGCGCGAGCGCGGCGGCCACACCGAGGCCGCCGTCGAGCTGATGCGGCTGGCCGGGCTGCGCCCGGTCGGCGCGATCGCCGAGGTCGTGGCGGAGGACGGGAGCATGATGCGCATGCCCGGTCTCCTCCAGCTCGGAGAGACCAGCGGCATCCCCGTGATCACGATCGAGCAGCTCATCGCCTACCTCGACGAGCACGAGCCGCGCACCGCAGGCGACGCCTCGCAGGCCACGGCCCGTCGCCGCGTGAGCCTGCGTGCGAGCGCGACGGTGCCGACCGCGCATGGCGTCTTCCGGTTCCTCGCGTACAAGGACCGCACCACCGGCACCGACCACGTCGCGGTCGTCTCCGGCGAGCCAGGCGAGACGGCCCTCGTCCGGGTGCACTCCGAGTGCCTGACCGGTGAGGCGTTCGGCTCGCTCAAATGCGAGTGCGGCCCGCAGCTCGACGCGGCACTCGACGCGATCGAGCAGGAGGGCGGCGTCGTCATCTACATGCGCGGGCACGAGGGGCGCGGCATCGGCCTCATCAACAAGCTGCGGGCCTACGGCCTCCAGGAGGACGGCCTGGACACAGTCGACGCCAACCTGGCCCTCGGGCTGCCCGCGGATGCCCGCGACTACGCCGCGGCGGCAGGGATCCTCGCCGACCTCGGCATCTCGAAGGTGCGCCTGCTGACCAACAACACGGACAAGGTCTCGCAGCTCCGCGAGCTCGGGCTCGACGTCGTCGAGCAGGTGCCGCTGATCGTGGGCGTCGGCCCCAACAACCACCAGTACCTGGCGACCAAGCGTGACCGCATGGGCCACATCATCGGGGAGGCGGAGCTCGCCGCCGCCCTCGCCGGCGCCACGGACGCGAACAAGAAGGAGAAAGCATGAGCGGAGCAGGAGCACCCCCGACCGGAGGGATCGACGCGAACGGCCTGAGCGTGGTCGTCGTCGCCGGCACCTGGCACGAGACGATCACCGACGGGCTCATCGCCGGCGCGCGACGCGTCCTCGACGAAGCAGGGGCCTCCCACCGGCTCGTGCGCGTGCCAGGCTCGTTCGAGCTCGCCGTCGCCGCCCAGGCCGCCTTCGCCGGCGGCGCGGATGCGGTCGTCGCCCTCGGCGTGATCATCCGTGGCGGCACCCCGCATTTCGAGTACGTGTCGGCGGCCGCCACGGACGGGCTGACCCGGGTCTCGCTCGACGCGGGGCGACCGGTCGGCTTCGGCCTGCTCACCCTCGACGACGAGCAGCAGGGACTGGACCGCGCGGGGCTCCCCGGTTCGAAGGAGGACAAGGGTGCTGAGGCGGCGGACGCGGCCCTCCGCACCGCACTCGTGGTCCGCGGTCTCCGCGCCGGGGCCTGACGGCGCGAAGACCATCGGGCGGGGTGAGGCCTGCCTTCCTAGCGGCGCCGGAGCACGGCGGCGTAGCGTGAGGTCATGGAGATCCTGCGTCACGTCGTCGTGTTCGTCCACCTCATCGGTTTCGCCACGCTGTTCGGCGCCTGGGCCGTGGAGGCGTTCGGCGGCCGCAGGAACGTCACCCGGCTGATGAGCGTGGGAATGACGATCGCCGCTGTCGCCGGCCTCGCCCTCGCTGCCCCGTGGGGCCTGGCCGAAGGCGCGTCGATGAACTACGCGAAGATCGGCACCAAGCTCGTCGTGCTCCTCGTGATCGGCGCGTTCCTGGGCATCGGCTCGGCTCGCCAGCGCAAGGACGGCACCGTCCCCTCCGTCCTCTTCTGGGGGATCGGGGCGCTGACCCTCGTCAACGCCGGTCTCGCCGTCCTCTGGCGCTGATCCTCCTCTTCCGCGTGCACGCACGGTCGGCGTTGTCCATGCACGCTCGGTCGCGCCGACCCGGCCATGTCGGACGCACTCGCCCGACCTAGACCTGCGCCTCGGCCTCTTTCCGTGGCACCGCCGCGTCATCGCCCGCGGGCTCGGGGAACAGCGCGGTCAGCAACTGGCCGACCCACTCCAGCAGACCAGCGTCGGCCGGGGCCTCGCCCGCGGGCCGAGGCAGCGGCACGATCAGCGCCTCTCCCCCGCCGACGAGCTTCGCCTGCGGATAGAGCCGCTGCAGCCGCACTTTCATCGATTCCTCCAGCCGCGCCGGCGCCACCCGCAGGTTCGATCCCATCGCCACCACGTCCTGGAGTCCCGCCCGGGCGGCCCGTCGACGGAGACGCGCGACGGCGACGAGCCCCTGCACCTCTTCGGGAAGCCCGCCGTATCGGTCGACGAGCTCGTCGACGACTAGGTCGATCGCCTCGGCGGGCGCCGTCGCGGTCGCCGAGGAGGAGAGCTTCTGATAGGCCTCCAGGCGCAGCCGCTCGCTGTCGATGTAAGAGTCGGGGATGCGGGCGTCGACCGGCAGCTCCAGGCGGAGCTCGGCACCGGTCTCGGTCTCCTCTCCGCGGAACGTCGCCACCGCCTCCCCGATCATGCGCAGGTAGAGATCGAAACCGACCCCGGCGATGTGTCCGGCCTGCTCCGCGCCGAGGAGGTTCCCCGCCCCTCGCAGCTCGAGGTCCTTGAGGGCGACCTGCATCCCCGAGCCGAGATCGTTGTTCACGGCGATCGTCTGCAGCCGATCGGCGGCGGTCTCGGACAGCGGCTTCGCGTCGTCGTAGAGGAAGTAGGCGTAGGCACGCTCACGCCCTCGTCCCACGCGCCCGCGCAGCTGGTGCAGCTGCGACAGACCGTAACGGTCGGCACGGTCGATGACGATGGTGTTGGCGTTGGAGATGTCGAGTCCGGTCTCGATGATCGTGGTCGACACGAGCACGTCGAACTTGCGCTCCCAGAAGTCGTCGACGACCTGCTCGAGCTGGTGCTCCCCCATCTGACCGTGCGCCACGGCGATCCTCGCCTCCGGCACGAGCTCGGCGAGCTCGGCGGCGACCCGCTGGATCGACTGCACTCGGTTGTGGACGTAGAAGACCTGACCTTCGCGCAGGATCTCGCGCCGGATCGCCGCGGCGACCTGCTTGTCGCTCTTGGGCCCCACGAAGGAGAGGATCGGGTGGCGGTCCTCGGGCGGCGTCGCGAGCGTGGACATCTCACGGATCCCGGTGACTGCCATCTCCAGCGTCCGCGGGATCGGCGTCGCGCTCATCGCGAGGATGTCGACGTTGGTCTTCAGCTTCTTCAGCGCGTCCTTGTGCTCGACGCCGAAGCGCTGCTCCTCGTCGATGATCATCAGGCCCAGATCCTTGAACTGCACCTTCTCGGTGAGGATCCGGTGCGTGCCGATCACCATGTCGATCGAGCCGTCCAGGAGCCCTTCCACGACCTGGCGCGCCTCCTTCTCGGTCTGGAAGCGCGACAACGGGCGCACCTTGACCGGGAACCCGGCGAAGCGCTCGGCGAAGGTCTCCATGTGCTGCTTCACGAGAAGGGTCGTCGGGACCAGCATCGCGACCTGCTTGCCGTCCTGGATCGCCTTGAACGCCGCCCGCACGGCGACCTCGGTCTTCCCGAAGCCGACATCGCCCGAGAGGAGCCGGTCCATCGGGGTCGGCCGTTCCATGTCGGCCTTGATCTCGTCGATCGTCTGCAGCTGGTCCGGCGTCTCCGCGAAGGGGAACGCCTCCTCCAGCTCGCGCTGCCAGGGCGTGTCGGGGGCGAACGCGTGCCCCTTGGCCGCCATGCGGGCGGAGTAGAGCTTGACGAGCTCCACGGCGATGTCTCTGACCGCACGACGGGCCTTGCCCTTCGCCGCGGCCCAGTCGCTGCCGCCCATCTTCGACAGGGCGGGCGCTTCCCCGCCGACGTACTTCGAGAGCAGGTCGAGCTGATCCGTCGGCACATAGAGCTTGTCGCCGGGGTACCCGCGCTTGGACGGCGCGTACTCCAGGACCAGATAGTCACGGGTCGTCTTGGTCGCGTTCCGCCCGCCCGAGGACACCTCCCGCTGGGTCATCTCGACGAATCTGGCGATGCCGTGCGTCTGATGCACGACATGGTCGCCCGCCTTCAGCTGCATCGGGTCGACGACGTTCTTGCGGCGGGAGGCGAGCCTCTTCACCACGCGCTGGTCTCCGCCGATGGTCCGCCCGTAGAACTCGTTCTCCGTCAGCACCGCGAGCTTGGCCTCGGGGACCTGGAAACCGGCTTCGACCGAGCCCACGACGAGCGTCGCGACGCCGGGGTGGGGAATCGTGGCGAGCCCGTCCTCCACCCTCGCCGCCACGCCGCGGTCCGAGAGCACATCCCGAGCCCGCTCGACCAGCCCTGTCCCCGAGGCGACCAGCACGACCCGCCAGCCGTCGGCGACCCGCGCGGCGACGAACTCGATCGCGCCGTCGACGTTCCCGTGGAAGGACGGGATCGCGACGGCCGCCTGCCCGTCCGCTCCGTGCTCCGCGAACGCGTCCTCGGAACCGGGGTCGAAGGCGCTGAGCCGCCACCAGACCCCCTCCCGCCCGTGCACCGCCGCGCGGAGGTCCGCGATCGAGAGGAAGTCCCCCTGCTGCAGATCGATCGGCGCCGAGGCGCCGGCGGTCGCCGCGCTCCACGCCGCCTCCAGGAACTCGCGGTTGGTGTCGCCGAGGCTGGCCGCGCGCGCGCCGGAGCGTTCGGGGTCGACGAGCGCCACCGCCGCCCCCCGCGGAAGGTAGTCGGACAGCGGGACGACGGGTCCTGCGACGACCGGGAGGAGAGACTCCATGCCCTCGACAGGGATTCCCTCGGACATCTTCTGCAGCATTCCCGCGATGCCGGGGAACGCCGCGACAAGGCCCCCCGCGCGCTCACGGACCTCTGGGGTCAACAGCAGCTCCCTGCTCGCGGGGAGCGAGACACTCTCGACCGCGCCGGGCAACGATCTCTGGTCCGCCACCGAGAACAGGCGGATCTGGTCCACCTCGTCGCCGAAGAACTCCACGCGCGCGGGATGCTCGGCCGTGGGCGGGAAGACATCGAGGATGCCTCCTCGAACGGCGAACTCACCCCGTCGCGACACCATGTCCACGCGCGAGTACGCCCGCTCGACGAGTGCGCGGGCCATCGTGTCGAGATCGTGGCCACGCGACCCCTGGCGCAGCTCGAGCGGGGCGACCGCGCCGAGACCGGCCGCGATCGGCTGCAGGGCCGCTCGCACCGAGGCCACGACGACGAGCGGACGCTCTCCGTCCCAGACCGTCATACGGCGCAGCACATCGAGCCGGCGACCCACCGTGTCCGGGCTCGGGCTCAGACGCTCGTGCGGCAACGTCTCCCACGCCGGGAAGGAGAGGATCTCGGCGTCGGGGAGGAACGACGCCAGCGCGGCGGAGAGCGCCTCCGTCCTGCGCCCGGTCGGCGTGACCGCCAGCAGCGCGGCCGGCGCGCCGGAGCCGGCGCGCCGAGAGAGAAGCCCGGCGAGCATCGGAGCGTCCAGGCCGCCCGCGGCGACCAGATCGGCGTCGGTCTGAGCCCAGGTCAGGGCATCGCGAAACGACGACGCATCCTGTTCCAAGGCGCGAATGATCCCCTGCACAGTCACCGGAAGAGTCTACGCGGACCCCCGGACACCGCCGGCCGCAGCCCCGCGATCCCGCACCGGTCACCGTGATGTCGGCCCGGACGGACGATGCCCCCACCCCGCTCCTCACCGGCAACGACCACCTCATCCGAGGCTCGGACGTGATCGCAGACGATCGCGATGCTCCCTCCCGTCACGTCTAGGATGAACGCGTGAGCGATCCGCAGCAGCCGTCCGGTCCAGGGGCGACCCCGGGCTTCCCGCCTCCCGCCGCGCCGGCGCAGGGCTTCCCACCCCCGGCGGCGACGGCACCCAGGACAGCCACGCCCGACCTCACTCCGGCCTCTCCCGGCTCGGCTCCCTCGGCGTCGCCCCTGTCGGCTCCGGCACCTCACGCCCCGCCCGGTGCCTACCTCGGCCCCGCCGGCGGGTACACGGCCCCCTTCGCGGCGGCGACGCCGGCGGCGGCGCGACCCTCCCTCGGGCTCGGGCTCACGGCCTTGATCCTGTCGCTTCTGGCGACGGTCGGCGCATCCCTGGCGGGCGGCTGGGCCGCCTTCGAGATCGGCCGTGGCGTCGTGGACGACGAACACCTGAGCTCGCTCAGCGGTTCGCTGCTGCGCATCCTCTCCCCCGTGCGCGACATCGTGCTGTGGGCGGAGATCTCGTTCTGGGTCGGGACCCTGCTCGGGCTCACGGCCTTCGTGCTCGGCATCGTCGCGACAGTCCGGCGCAACGGTCGGCCCATGGGCATCGCCGCGATCGTGCTGGCCACGCTCGGCCCGGCCGTGTTCGGGGCCATCGTGTCGATGCTCCTGCCCCTCGGTGCCGCAGCCGGGTCCGTCGGCGCCTGACGCCCGCCCGGGACGGACTCCCGGCGCAGGCATCGCCGCGCCGTCAGGGAGGGAACGATCCGATGGACGCCGCTGCTCGGCGATCGGACGGCCGAGGCGGCGCTGACCGCCCGATCAGCGCACGTTCGCTTCCATCCACGGCACCGGGTCGATCGCAGTGCCATTGATGTGCACCTCGAGGTGCAGGCAGGAGCCGACGATCCATCCCGTGTTGCCGACGTACCCGAGGAACTGGCCGGCGGTCACGCGTTGGCCGACCTCCACCGCCCTGCTGCCGTACTGCATGTGGGAGTACAGGGTGGCGACGGCCTGACCGTCCCCCAGACCGGTGTGCTCGACCTGGACCGTGACACCGTAGCCCTGATAGCTCTCCTGGGAGAGCGAGATCACGCCATCGGCGACCGCATAGATCGGGGTGCCGATGGCGGCCGCGTAGTCCTGGCCCATGTGGGAACGGCCCGACCGCGCCGCGCCGAAGCCGTCGGTCAGCGTGTAGCTACCCGCCGTCAGAGGCTGGACCACCTGACCGGGCTTCGCGATCGAGGCGATGCCGGTCTTGGCCATCGCGGCCTCGGCTGCGCGGATGTCGAGAAGCTCGTCGGGCGTGGTGGCCGTGTAGCTGCCGGAGATGCGAACCTCGGGAAGGATGTCCTCATCGGCGGTGTAAGACTGCGCCGCCCGGATATCGGAGGCAGCGAGCGTCGTCGCACCCCCCTTGTCGTCGGCGTGCACCAGGGCGGCGGACACCGGCAGGGTCGTCCCGCAGACCAGCGCGACGATGGCGAAGGCGGCACCCACCGTGGTGGTGCGCCCGGCCCCGCCACGAGGGTGGGTGGGATCCGCCGAAGGACGTTCGGGGGCGGTAGAGGCCCGGCGCCCGGGTCGGGGCACCGGCGGGACCGCGCGGGCCGCACGACGACGCCTCTTCGGCTCCTGCGCCGGCTCTGCCTTCGGCGCGGCGATGTCATCAATCCGTGCTGCATCGATCTGTGCGGCGTCGGTCTGCGTCACGTCGTCGGACGAAGCCGCCTCATCGCCCTGAACCGCCCCGAGCCGCTGCGCCTCCGTCGAGGACGCGACGACAGCTGCCGGCGACGTCTCGCCGCCGCCCCGCTGCGTCCGCTCACGTCGGAGATCACGGCGCAGGCGCACCGGAGCCGCTTCGGCGTCCGAGGTCGCGGAGCCCGTCGGCCGAGCAGGAGTGGGCACGGTTTCGGGCAGTGACGAACTGATGATGGGCTCCTCGGGACGCGGAGTGTGTGATCAAAACGTAACAATAATACGGGGAGCTTCGCTGAGCACACTCCCAGGTTGGCGGAAAACGGCGCACGGAACGGCGTAAGAACGCTCAGGGGCGCGGCGCATGATGCTTCTGCTGCGCGGCGAGCAGTCCCTCCTCGATCAGCTGCTCGACAGCGTCCGCCGCGTCCGAGACGAGGATCGGGAGGTTCGGCTGCTCGGCGCTCCCGAACGGCGCCAGCACCCAGTCCGCCGGGTCCTGCCGTCCGGGTGGACGTCCGATCCCCACCCGGACGCGGGGAAAGTCCGGGGTCGCCAGCACCCGGGCGACATCGCGGATGCCGTTGTGTCCGCCGTGTCCGCCGCCGACCTTGAGCTTGACCGTGTCGAACGGGATGTCCAGCTCATCGTGCACCAGGACCACCCGCTCGGGCGGGACCGAGTAGAAGCGGGCGAGGGCCGCCACCGGGGGTCCGGAGACGTTCATGAAGGTGGTCGGCTTGGCGAGGACGAGCCTCTCGCCCCCCTGCCGCAGCCAGGTCTCGACGACGCGGGCCCCGCTGGACCGGCCACGGACCGAATGTTCACGGAACGACTCTCCCCGGCGTGCCGCCAGCTCGTCCACGACCATCTGGCCCACGTTGTGCCGCGTCGGCGCGTAGCGGGGGCCGGGGTTCCCCAGACCGACCACGAGCCATGTCTGTGCCATGACCTCATCCTTCCGGAACGGTGAAGGGGGCGCGACGCGCGGTCGCACCCCCTTCGGAGTCGTTGCGGGGCATGCCCGGGCGGATTACTCCGCGGCCTCCTCGGCCGGCGCCTCGTCCGACGCCGCCTCCTCGGCGACCTCGGCCGCCGGGACCGACACGGTCAGGAGCAGCAGGTCGGCCTCGTCGGCAAGCGTCGCGCCCTTGGGCAGCGTCACATCGCCGGCGGTGACGCGGGCGCCCTCCTGGAGGCCCTCCACGCTCACCTCGACGTGCTCGGGGATGTGGGTCGCCTCGACCTCGAGCTTGATGGTCGTGATGTCGACCGTGACGATCGTGCCGGAGAAGGACACGCCGGTGACGAGGACGGGCACCTCGACCGTGACCTTCTCGCCCTTCTTGACCACGAGCAGATCGATGTGCTCGATGACCTGGTGCACCGGGTCCTTCTGCACGTCCTTGACGAGCGCGAGCTGGTCCTTGCCCTCGATGACGAGCTCGAGCAGCGCGTTCGCGCGACGGACGATGAGCGAGACCTGGTGGCCGGGGAGCGCGAGGTGCACCGGGTCGGTGCCGTGGCCGTACAGCACGGCGGGGATCTGACCGGCGGCACGCAGACGGCGGGCGAAGCCCTTGCCGAAGTTCGTGCGGATCTCGGTCTGGACCTTGTTGTCTTCGGTCATGATGCTCTCCTTCATGCGCACGGGGCGGTTCCGCGCGGGGGTCTGGGTCGTGTCCTCCCGGGCACGACACGAGGAGGAGAGCATCGGGGCCCGCTTCGCCGCGTCGATCACGGACGGGCGCAGACGCACACCGTCCCTCGCCGAGGAACCCCTCCATGCTACCCGAAGACCCGATAGGCTGAAGGCATGCTCGATGGCGCCTTCCTCTCCCATGTCCTCTTCTGGCTGATCGGCGCCATGACGGTCGCCGGCGTGGTCCTCGGTTTCGGCGCCATGTTCACCATGGGCCGCTCCGGCTACCGGAAGGACTGAGGCTCGCCCGCGGGCCGAACCCGTCCTTCGACGAGCGCCGTCATGGCGCGGCGCTACGCTGATTCCGTCACCCAGGAGATCAGGAGCACACATCGTGTCCGAAGCAGAAGTGCCCGAGGCCGCAGCCAACATCGGAGTCGTCGGACTCGCGGTCATGGGATCCAATCTCGCCCGCAACCTCGCGAGCCGCGAGGGCAACGCCGTGGCGATCTACAATCGCAGCCGCGAGAAGACCGACGAGCTGATCGCCGCGCATCCCGAGGCCGGATTCACCCCTGCCTACTCCTACGAGGAGTTCGCCGCCGCGCTGCAGAAGCCGCGGACCGCGATCATCATGGTGAAGGCCGGCGCGCCCACCGACGCCGTGATCGACGAGCTGGTGCGGGTCTTCGAGCCGGGCGACATCATCGTGGACGGCGGCAACGCCTACTTCCCGGACACGATCCGCCGCGAGAAGGCGGTGCGCGAGACGGGCATCAACTTCGTCGGTGCCGGCATCTCCGGCGGCGAGGAGGGCGCGCTGACTGGGCCCTCGATCATGCCCGGCGGCTCGGACGAGTCCTGGGTCACGCTCGGCCCGATCCTCCGCTCGATCGCCGCGGTGGCCGAGGGCGAGCCCTGCGTCACCCACGTCGGCCACGACGGCGCCGGCCACTTCGTGAAGATGGTGCACAACGGCATCGAGTACGCCGACATGCAGCTCATCGCCGAGGCGTACGACCTCATCCGCCGCGGCACCGGCAAGACGCCGGCCGAGATCGCCGAGATCTTCGCCGAGTGGAACAAGGGCGAGCTCGAGTCCTACCTGATCGAGATCACCGCCGAGGTTCTGCGGCAGGTGGACGCCGAGACGGGCACACCGCTCGTGGACGTCATCCTCGACCAGGCGGGGGCCAAGGGCACCGGTGCCTGGACCGTGCAGACGGCGCTCTCCCTCGGCATCCCCGTGTCGGGCATCGCTGAGGCCACCTTCGCCCGCTCGCTGTCCTCGCACCCCGAGCAGCGCGCCGTCGCGGCCGCCCTCCCCGGGCCCGACGAGACGTTCTCGGTCGCCCCCGGCGACGTCGACGCCTTCATCGAGGACGTGCGCCTGGCGCTCTACGCCTCCAAGATCGTCGCGTACTCGCAGGGCTTCGACGAGATCCGTGCCGGCGCCGCCGAGTACGGCTGGGACATCGACCTCGGGGCGATCTCCAAGATCTGGCGAGGCGGCTGCATCATCCGTGCCCAGTTCCTCAACCGGATCGCCGACGCCTACGGCGAGACCCCCGATCTGCCCGTGCTCATGACCGCGCCGTACTTCGCCGAGGCCCTCGCCCGTGGGCAGGCGTCCTGGCGCCGGGTGGTCGTCGCCGCCGCACAGGCGGGCATCCCCGCGCCGGCGTTCTCGTCGTCTCTGTCGTACTACGACGGCATCCGCGCCGACCGTCTGCCCGCCGCCCTCGTGCAGGGCCAGCGCGACTTCTTCGGCGCCCACACCTATCGACGCGTCGACAAGCCGGGCGTCTTCCACACGCAGTGGTCGGGCGACCGGACCGAGATCGAGGTCTGACCCGACCGCGACCGGTCGCGCCGATCGGCCACGCTCGCCGAACGATCGCGCGTGCAGGCCGACTGCGCAGCCCGCCCAGCAGGCCCCGCCCCGGCGGGGCCTGCTGGGCGGGCTGCGAGCCGGGTCAGGCCGTCGGCGGGACGTTGTGGTTCGTGCGGAAGAGGTTCCGCGGATCCCACTCGGCCTTGATGCGCGCCAGGCGCGCGAACGCCTCGGGCTCGTACATCCGACGCACGTCCTCTCCCGATGCGGCATCGGTGAAGTTGCCGTACCCGCTCAGGCGTCGCGCTCCGATCGCAGCCCAGTCCCGCAGCGCGGCAGTCCGGCTCTCCTCGTCTATCCCCGGGTGGTCGAAGGCGCCTGCCATCACGAACCAGGACGCCCCGCGTCCGGGGAAGGGGGTCTCAGCCTGGGGCACGTCGCCGAACGCGCCGCCCAGGGAACGCACGAACGTCACCGAGGCCGGGTGATCGCGCCGGAAGGCGACGAGCCGGTCGATGAGGTCGTCGTCGAGCTCGGCGAACAGGCCGTTCCCGCCGAGGAAGCCGGGAGGCCCCTGCTCTTCCGCGGGGCCGTCGTTCGCCGGCATCTCCATGAGGATCTCCCGATAGGACGGTGTGGTCACCTCGCCCGCCACGCCGGGAAGGGCGCGCACCGGTGCGAGGACCCCGGCGAGCCGCTCCGGCTCGGGGCCGGCCCAGACCGCCGTGAGACCTGCCCCGGGAGGCGCGCTCGGATCCATCGGAGGCACGTCCATGAACGTCGTGGTGAGCTCGCGCGGAGCATCGCGCAGGACGTCTCTCATCGCGCGGAGAAAGGCGCCGTGATCGTCGGCGGCCTTGAGGTCCGCGAATGCGATGCCGGGGAGCGAATGGGCTTCGAAATCGAAGCGCGTGACGACGCCGAGGTTGCCGCCGCCGCCACGCAGCGCCCAGAACAGCTCGGGGTTCTCGGTCGCCGAGGCCTCGACGATCCGCCCGTCCGCCACAACGACCTGCGCGCCCCGCAGCTGGTCGGCCGCGAGCCCCCAGGCCCGGACCATCCAGCCGACGCCCCCGCCGAGGGTGAGACCGCCGACGCCCACCGTCGCGGTGTCGCCGGAGCTGATGGCAAGACCATGCGGCGCGAGCTGCTCCGCGACCTCATGCCACAGCGCTCCCCCGCCGATGCGCACCCTGGCGCCCTCGACTTCGACCGACGCGAGGGCGCGCAGGTCGATCGTCAGTGCCCCTGGTTCCGGAGTCCAGTGCCCATGGCCACCGGCCCGCACCGCGATCGCTCGCCCCTCGGCACCTGCTCTTCGTACCGCCGCGGCGACCTCGGCCACATCCCGGGGGTGCGCCGTCTCCGCCGCGGCCGCACGCCACGGTTCTGTCTCGCCTGCTGCCTCGCTCATGCTCTCTGCAGTCATGCCGTGACCTTAGACCATGCCACCGACACCGACCATGCCACCGAGACCGTGGTCCTCATAGGAAAGTCATAGCATTCTGGCGGATGATGACGACATGAACGATCACGTGCCGTCCGAGCTGCGCCGTGCCGATGGCGGCCCCCTCCGCATCCTCGCGGTCGACGACGAGCCGATGCTCACCGACCTGCTCTCGATGGCCTTGAGGATGGAGGGCTGGGAGGTGCGAACCGCCGGCTCCGGGCTCGAAGCGCTGCAGACCGCGCGCGAGTTCGGACCAGACGCCCTGGTCCTGGACGTGATGATGCCCGACCTCGATGGCGTCGGGGTGCTCAAGCGCCTCCGCGAGGCCGGCAACATGGTCCCCGTGGTCTTCCTCACCGCGAAGGACGCGGTGAGCGACCGGATCGCCGGTCTCACCGCGGGCGGCGACGACTACGTGACCAAGCCGTTCAGCCTGGAGGAGGTCGTCGCTCGGCTCCGCGCCGTCATCCGTCGCAGCGGGGTCGCCGCGACGGACGCCAGCGACTCGGTGCTCCAAGTCGGCGACCTCACCCTCAACGAGGACAGCCATGAGGTGATCCGCGACGGCGTCGAGATCGAGCTGACCGCCACCGAGTTCGAGCTCCTGCGGTACCTCATGCGCAACGAGCGACGCGTGCTGTCGAAGGCGCAGATCCTCGACCGCGTCTGGAGCTACGACTTCGGCGGGCGTTCGAGCGTCGTCGAGCTCTACATCTCGTACCTCCGCAAGAAGATCGACGCGGGGCGCACCCCGCTCATCCACACGGTGCGCGGCGTCGGCTACATGATCAAGACCCCGCAGTAGGCGGCACCCGATGTTCGCGAGTCGCGTGCTCCATCGCCGTCCGCCCACGCTGCAGACGCAGCTCATGACGGCGGTGATCGGCATCGTCTCGCTGATCCTCGTCATCGTGGCCGTGACGACGAGCGTCTTCCTCGGTCGCGCCCTCGAGGGGAGCCTGGACGCCGAGCTGCGCTCCACCGCGGACCAGCTGACGAGGGTTGCGCAGTACCGGGCGGGCATGACGCAGACGACGCCCTCCCCCGCGCAGATCCTCGACTCCCAGTACGTGCCCCGAGGGCTGGCGCTCTTCGTCCGCGGCTCAGAGGATGCGAGCGGAAGTGTCGTGGGGCCGCTCGGCCGGACCGTGGAGGTCGACGCCGAGACTGTTCAGAGCGCGGTACAGACCGTCCAGGACGGCGAGAACGTCATGACCATCGGGTCCTTCGGCTCGTACCAGCTGATCGCGGTGCGCGTCGACAGCGTCCGGTCGAGCCTGAACGGTGCGCAGACGCAGCCGTTCACGATGCTCATCGGCCTGCCTCGCACCGAGATCCAGCACACGCTGTCGTCGCTGTTCACCGTCATCGCCCTGGCCACCGCCGGAGGCCTGATCCTCCTGGCGGTCACGACCGCGATCGCCATCCGGGTCAGCCTGCGCCCGCTGCGTGCGGTGGCGACCACGGCGACCCGTGTCGCGAACCAGCCGCTCGACCGCGGCGACGTTTCGATCCAGGAGCGTGTCCCCGACGCCGAGGCCGACCCCCACACCGAGATCGGACGCGTCGGCGCGGCCCTCAACACGCTGCTCGACCACGTCGACACCTCTCTCGCGGCGCGCCAGCGCAACGAGGAGCGCATGCGGCAGTTCGTGGCGGACGCGAGCCACGAGCTGCGCACCCCGCTGGCGTCGATCCGCGGATACTCCGAGCTGTCCCTGCGGTCCACCGACCTCCCGGAGACCGCGCACACCGCCCTCGAGCGGATCCAGGCACAGTCGTTGCGGATGACCCGGCTGGTCGAGGATCTCCTCCTCCTCGCCCGGCTGGACGAGGGGCAGGAGCTCGTGCACACCCCAGTGGATCTCACGCTCCTCGCGATCGAAGGCGTGGAGGACGCCCGCCCGACCGCCCACGACCACCTCTGGGAGCTCGACGTGCCGGGCGAGCCGGTGACAGTTCTGGGCGACGCCGGCCGCCTGCAGCAGGTCATCGCGAACCTGCTCGCGAACGCGCGTACTCACACCCCGGCGGACACGCGCATCACGGTGACGCTCACGACGGACGAGACCTCCGCCGTGCTCCGCATCCACGACGACGGACCGGGGATCGACCCGTCCGTCCGTGACGAGCTGTTCGCGCGGTTCGCCCGTGGCGACCGCTCCCGCACCAGGGCGACCGGGGGCACGGGTCTGGGGCTCGCGATCACCAAGGCGATCGTGGAGGGACACGACGGCGTGATCCGTGTCGAGAGCGAACCGGGCTCCACCACGTTCGAGGTCCGTCTCCCCCGCCTCCGTCCCACGGATCATGCGAACGGCGCGCCGGACGCCCCGAGTGCTTCTGCCGCCCCCGTCGAAGAGGCGACGGCGCCGGATCCGCCCGCCGACGTCCGGGCGGATCACGGCCGCGGCCAGCACCTCATCGTGGGCAACCCCTCGTCCGACGACTCCCCGGGCGGCGCGACCGCCCGCTGAGAGCGAGGCTCACCCCGCGGCTACGCCGGGCGTGGTGCTCAGCTCAGTACCCGGCGAAGGCGTCGGTCGTCACCCGGCGGCATCGGCGCAGCGCGGGAGCGAGGTCGGCGATGAGGCGCGGAGGGCCTGACACGAGGGCGTGACGGCTCGAGAGGTCCGGCACCAGCTCCGCGAGCGTCTCCGCGTCCAGCCGCCCTCCTCCGGCCCAACGCCAGCCGTCCGGCACGCCGCCGGGCTCGTCCGGGGTCACGACGACCCCGGGGACGCCGGCCGCCGCGATCTCGTCGAGATACGCGGTCTCGGCCCGGGACGAGGCCACGAGCACCACCACGACGTCCCGCCGTGCGGCCGCCCCCGTCCGTGCGAGGTGGCCGAGCTGCGAGACGAACGGCGTGACGCCGATCCCCGCGGCCACGAGCAGCAGGGGGGAGGAGCCACGCGGGAGTGTGAAGTCACCCCAGATCCCCGTCGCGCTGAGGACGTCTCCGACCTGCACCGCCGCGAGCGCACGCTTATAGCTGGACTCCGGGCGGTGCCTCGCCGCCTCCTGGCCCGTCTCGCCGCTCTTCGCTCCGGTCGCCTCGCGGTACGCGATCCGCAGATGAGGGAGCTCCTCCGGCGCGGAGACGATGCTGAACTCGCGCCGGGTGCCCCGGTCGTCCGGGTGCCGATGCGGGACCTGGAGTTCGAGATACTGTCCCGGCGCGAACTGCGCCGGGCGACGCAGACGGAAGGTCAGCTCCCGCACCGTCGGGGTCACGTCACGGCGCCCTTCGAGGGCGAGCCGCAGGCCGCCGCGGCGGGCGAGGAGGAAGGCGAGGAGGTTTCCGACGAGGAGAGCCCGCTCCTGCCCGAGAGTGATCGGCCCCAGCGCGATCGGCCAGCCGACGAGCACGCCCACCGTCCCGGCGACGAGGAACTGCTGCCAGCGTCGCGGTGGCAGTGTGAGGGGCTCGGCCAGCATGAACGCGCCGAGGAACAGCACCGGCGACTGGACCAGCGCGAGGGTGAGATCGGCCCAGGGGTCGGCAGGGAGGCCGGCCGCCGCTCCCTGGACGCCGGAGCGCACCATCGCGACGACGACCGCGACCACGACGAACAGCACGACCACCCGCACGCGCTCGGTCCGCCACAGCACGACGAGCCCGAAGACGAAGACCGGGATCGCGAGCGCAGGCGTTCCCACCCACCAGGCGGAGAAGCCGAGCCCGGACAGCGTCAGCACCGTCGCGGCGACGGCGGCCGGGTTGAAGACGTGGCGTCCACGCCAGGCGAGGACGTACTTCGATGCCGCAGCGACGACGCCGGCCAGGGCTGCGGCGCCCAGCTGGTCCGGGTTCGTGCCCGGCGGGATGACGAACACGAGGATGAGCGCGGTGATCAGCGAGGACTCCACACGCCGTGGGACCTTCAACAGCAGCTGCGCCCCCGCGTCCACGAGCATCACCGCGGTCACGAGAACGCCCGTGGTCGCCAGGAGTTCGAGCGGAGTGGGCGAGAGAACTCCGAGGACGCTCCAGATCAGCGCGACCATGAGGAGAGAGAGGAGCATCCAGAGCGTGAGCCGGTACATCGACATCCGCCCGAGCACGCCGAGCACCCGCTGCCGCGACGCGGTGAGCAGTGCGATCATGCGAACCTTCCCTTCGTCGGATCGATCTCGAGCGGACCGATCAGCGGAACAGCTCGGCCGACGATCCCGGTGACCATTCCACGGCCCCTGACGTCGTCATCCGCACCCATTCCACACCCTGTGCATGCGCGAAGGCAGTGCCCCCGTCGAAGAACAGCGCCGTCGCCGCGGCGTCCGCGACCATCGCCGAGGGCGCGATCGCCCACGTCGCCGCGATCGTCCGCACCGGCTCCCCGGTGCGCGCGTCGAGGACGTGATGCAGCCGGTCGCCCCAGGCTCGCCGGTTGACCGCGGAAGCGCACAGTGCGCGGTCACGCAGCTCGACCACGCCGATGGCGAGCGCGGGGTCGTACGGGTGTTCGAGTCCCACGCGCACAGAAGGACCGCTGACGGCGAGATCCCCGCTCGCGTCCACGATGACCTCGCCGTACCCCCGCGATCGGAGCAGGGCATGGACGAGATCGACGAGACGCCCCTTGCCGATCGCTCCGACGTCGATCATCGCCGTCTCCGACAGCACGAGCTCGTCCGGCGACCAGGTAAGCGTCGACCGCCAGCCCGCAGGAGCGGGGACGGCGCCACGGTCCCGAAGGCTCAACGTCGCGTCGTAGCCGCGGCGGGCCAGGCTCTCCCCCACCAGCGGGTTGACCGCGCCCTCGGTCGCCTCGGCGAGCTCCGTGTAGAGATCGAGCATCGGCGGGGCGTCGTCCGGCAGCGGGACCGCCCCGGGGGACGCGGCGAGCCGCGACACGACCGAGTCCGCACGGAATCGCGACCAGGTGCGATCGAAGTCCTCGATGAGCGCCGTCACGGCGCCCCTGTCCTCGGCGCTCAGAGACCGCCCTGTGCCGATCTCCCAGGCGGTGCCGATCGCCTCGAACCGCCACGGGGGCGCCGGGGCGTCCACCTCAGGAGGCCGCCTCGGCGCGGATCTTCTCGATCGCCTGGGTGAAGCCCTGACCCGTGAGAGAGGATCCCGCGACCTTGGTCACGGAGATCTCGCCGAGCGGCTTGCCCACGACCTGCTCCGAGATGCCGCCGATGAACTGGCCCTGATACTGCTCGGTCTCTCGCGCCTGGGGGTCGCCGGTCACCTCGACCTTGTCCACGACGCCGCCGGAGAGCGTCACCGTGACCGTGATCTTCTCCACCGTCTCCGGCGTCCGATACGAGCCGTCCGCCGTGTACGTCCCGTCCTTGTACGCACCGGATGAGCCCGAGGCCGCCGACGGGGCGGGCGACGACGGCGTGCTCCCCGTGCCGCCGGCTCCGGCTGTCCCCTCGGCCTCGTTCGCCGTGGGCGAGCCGGCGCAGCCGGCGAGGAGCAGGACTCCGGCGATGCCGGCGAGCGCGGATCCGTGGCGGACCGAAGGCGAGATGTTCATGCGAACAGCATCGACGAGTCGCCTATGAGCGCCCTTTGAGCGCCGCCCGTTCGGCGGCGCAGGCGGACGAGGCCTACGCGTCGCCGCCGAACATGCTGGTGACGGAGCCGTCCTCGAACACCTGCCGGATCGCGCGGGCGAGCAGAGGGGCGATGGGGAGGATGGTGAGCTGCTCCCAGCGCCGTGACTCGGTCAGCGGGATCGTGTCGGTCACCACGACCTCGTCGATCGCCGGGTCCTGCAGACGCTCGTTCGCCGGGTCGCTGAAGATCGCGTGCGTGGCCGCGACGATCACGCGGCGGGCGCCGTTGGCCTTGAGCGCCTGCGCCGCCTTGACGATCGTGCCTCCGGTGTCGATCATGTCGTCGACGAGGAGACAGGTGCGCCCGTCCACACTTCCCACGATCTCGTGCACGGAGACCTGGTTGGCGACCTTCGGGTCGCGACGCTTGTGGATGATCGCGAGCGGCGCGTCCAGGCTGTCGGACCAGGTGTCCGCCACACGCACCCGGCCCATGTCGGGAGAGACGATCGTGAGGGTCGCGCGATCCTCTGCGGTCAGCGTCTCCTCGAAGTGGTTCAGCAGGACCGGCTTGGCGAAGAGGTGGTCGACGGGCCCGTCGAAGAAGCCCTGGATCTGCGCGGCGTGCAGGTCGACGCTCATGACACGGTCGGCCCCGGCGGTCTTGAGCATGTCGGCGACGAGACGGGCGCTGATCGGCTCGCGGCCGCGGCCCTTCTTGTCCTGGCGGGAGTACGGGTAGTAGGGCGCGACGACAGTGATCCGCTTGGCCGATGCACGCTTGGCTGCGTCGAGCATGATCAACGTCTCCATGAGCCACTCGTTCACCGGTTCCCCGAAGGACTGGACGATGAACAGGTCGCATCCACGGATCGAGACCTCGAAGCGGGCGTAGATCTCGCCGGAGGCGAACGTGCGGTGCTCGACCGGGGCGATCTCGGTGCCGAGGGCCTCGGCGACGGCCGCGGTGAGCGCGGGGTGGGAGCGTCCGCCTGCGACGACGAGCCGCTTCTTCGTCTTGGCGATGAGGCCGGGGGCGACCCCGTTCTCGCGATCCAGCTCGACCGTCTTCTTCTTCTGCCCCATCGGACCCGCCTATTCCGCTTTTCTGTTCGCCCGAGCCGCCGCATCCGCTGCTCCCGTGCCTGCCCTGTTGTTCTCGACCCAGCCCTCGATGTTGCGCTGAGGGGCCACGCTCATGGCCAACGCGCCGGCCGGGACGTCCTTGCGGACGACCGCGCCGGCGCCGGTCTTCGCTCCGTCACCCAGCCTAACCGGCGCGACGAGCACCGTGTGCGACCCGGTGTGCACCTCGTCGCCGATCTCGGTGCGGTGCTTGTGGACGTCGTCGTAGTTGGCGGTGATGGTGCTCGCCCCGAGGTTCACACCCCGACCGATCGTGGCGTCTCCCACGTACGAGAGGTGCGGGACCTTGCTGTCCTCGCCGATCTCGGCGTTCTTCGTCTCCACGTACGCGCCGATCTTTCCACCTGCCCCCAGGACCGTGCCGGGGCGTAGGAAGGAGAACGGGCCCACCGTCGCCCTCGCACCGATCACGGCCAGGTTCGCGTCCGTGCGCCGGATCGCCGCGTCCTCGCCCACCTCACAGCCGACGAGCGTGGTGTCAGGGCCGATCGTGGCTCCCTCGGCGACGGTCGTGGCGCGCAGGATCTGCGTGTGGGGGAGGATGGTCACGTCGGGTGCGAGGGTGACGTCATCGTCGATCCAGGTGGTCGCCGGATCCAGGATCGTGACGCCCTCCCGCTGCCAACGACGCACGATGCGGTCATTCAGCGTGCGGGCGGCCTCCGCGAGCTGAGCGCGGTCGTTCACCCCGAACGTGGCCGCGGCGTCGTCGGCGACCTCGACCCCGACCTTCTCGTTCGCGCCCCGGAGGAGGCCGATCACGGCCGTCAGGTACATCTCGCCCTGCGCGTTGTCGGTGCCGACCTGCGCCAGGTGGGCGCGCAGGGGGCCGCTGCGGAAGACATAGACGCCGGAGTTGATCTCGGTGATCGCAGCCTCGTCGGGCGCGGCGTCCTTCTGCTCCACGATCCGCGCGACGTCTCCGTCGGCGTCGCGGACGACCCGGCCGTAGCCTGTCGGATCATCGACGAGGGCGCTGAGGACCGTTGCCGCCGCCGCCGCCGCCCTGTGCTCGTCGACGAGATGGCGCAGTGTCGCCTCCTCCAGCAGCGGGACGTCGCCGGAGAGCACGAGCACGTCGCCGTCGAACCCCGCCGGCAGCGCATCCAGCGCCACCTGGACCGCGCGCCCCGTGCCGGCGATCTCGTCCTGGTCGACGACGACGACGTCGGGGAAGTCGGCCTCGAGCATCTCGACGATGCGGTCCCGCTCGTGCCGGACGACGATCTCGATGTGCTCGGCGCCGAGCCGTGAGGCGGTGGCGAGGACGTGACCGACCAGGGGGCGTCCGCCGATCGGGTGCAGGACCTTGGGAAGCCGCGACTTCATGCGCGTGCCCTGCCCCGCGGCCAGGACGACGATGGCGAGATGGTTTCCGGTCATGCTCCGCCGCCAGGACTCGAACCTAGACCTCACAGCTCCAAAGGCTGTCGTGCTGCCATTACACCACGGCGGACTGCGGCGGGACTTCCCGCACCATCGCCAATTCTGCCATGCGTCACCCGGGAGCCCCGCCCGCCCCTCGTCAGCCGTGACCTCTGCGGAACCCGTTCGTAACACCGCCGTCATCGCGGTGCGGCACCGTGGACCCATGACGATCCGCATCGACCGCGCCCGCTCCTCGACCCCGGAGCTGGAGGCGTTCATCGTCGCGCACCTGCAGGACATGGAGCCGACCGCCCCGGAGGCGAGCCGGCACGCGCAGGGCACCGCCCGTCTGCTCGCTCCCGATGCGCGACTCCTCCTCGCCTTCGACGACGACGCTCTGGTCGGCACCGGCGCGCTCGTCCCGGTCGAGCCGGGGCACGAGGAGCTCAAGTCGATGCGGACCGCCCCGTCGCACCGGGGCCGCGGGATCGGTGCCGCGATGCTGGGCGCCCTGCTCGATGACGCGCGCTCACGCGGGGTCGGGCGTGTGTCGCTGGAGACGGGGGCCGCGGACTTCTTCTGGCCGGCGCACCGTCTCTACGCCAAGGCCGGCTTCGAGGAGTGCGAGCCGTTCGGCGCCTACGTCGACGATCCGCACAGCCTGTTCCTCTCGCTGCGTCTCTCCTGAGCCCCAGGGCTCCGGGCCCCGGAAGAACGCGGAGAGGCCTGCCGTGACGCCAGAGCCGCGCGATAATGGACGGATGAGCACGAGCGATCCCGCGACCGGCGACGAGGTCGACCGGATCGTCTCCGCGTGGGACTCACAACGCCCCGACCTCGACTTCGCGCCGCTCGAGGTGCTCTCCCGCGTCGATCGTCTCTCTCGACTGCTCGACCGTGCCCGCCGCGACGTCTTCCGCCGCAGCGACCTGGAGCCCTGGGAGTGGGATGTGCTCTCGGCGCTCCGCCGGGCGGGGACGCCGTTCCAGCTCTCCCCCAAGCAGCTGCTGCAGCAGACCCTGGTCTCGAGCGGCACCATGACGAACCGCATCGACCGGCTTGTCGGACGCCGCCTCGTGCGTCGTGAGGCGGACCCCGACGACGGACGAAGCGTTCTGGTCACCCTCACAGACGACGGCAGGGTGCGCGTCGACGCCGCCATCACCCGTCTGGTCGACGCCGAGGCGACCCTGCTCGCCGCCCTGCCCCGCACCGACCGCGAACGCCTGGCCTCGCTGCTGCGCAAGCTCAGCCTGAGCGTCGACGTCTGAGGCGTCGATGGGCATGCGTTCGCCGCTCCCGGTGCGCGACGGCGTCGGTGCGACCCGGCTGCACGTCCCCCACGACGGTCCATGGCCGACGATCTCGGCGTACATGGCCGAACGCTTCTTCCACCTCGACCCCGAGCGTCTGCTCGCCCGCTTCGATCGCGGCGAGATCGTTTCCCGCGACGGCGCGCCGCTCGCCAGGACGACCCCGCTCGGCGCACACGAGTTCGTCTGGTATTACCGCGAGCCGCCGGTCGAGCGCGAGATCCCTTTCGTCGAGGAGATCCTGCACGTCGACGACGATCTCGTCGTGATCGACAAGCCGCACTTCCTGCCGACCACGCCCGGCGGCAAGTACCTGCAGAACTCGGCGCTGGTGCGTCTGCGCAACCGGCTCGCCCTCCCCGAGCTCACCCCGATCCACCGCCTGGACAGGGCGACCGCCGGGCTGCTGATGTTCTCGGCTCGACCGCAGACGCGCGGCGCGTATCAGCTGCTCTTCGAGAACCGCCGCGTCGAGAAGGTCTACGAGGCGGTCTCCGCTCTCCCCGAAGGCTGGGATCCCGCTGCCCCCGCGCTCGATGGCCGGTCTTTCCCGATCGTCTACCGGAATCACATCGAGAAGCGGCGCGGGAACGTCTGCGTCCGCGTCGACCCCGACCGCGAGCCGAACGCCGAGACCCGCATCGAGCTGATCGGCGCCGACGACCATGTGCTCCATACGCGCCTGCGTCCGCACAGCGGGCGGATGCACCAGCTGCGCGTGCATCTCGCGGCACTGGGCGCGGGCATCCTCAACGACGGCTTCTATCCGGTCCTCCTCCCCGAGCGACCGGACGACTTCACCCGCCCCTTGCAGCTGCTCGCCCGCGAGCTCCGCTTCACCGATCCGCTCTCCGGCGAACCCCGCGTCTTCCGCACCAGACGCACGCTGCAGGAGGCGCCCTCGATGGGACGGTGACTCCTTCACCCAGGAGGGGGGTTCCTCTCTCCGAGATCTCAAGGACGGATGCATGAGATTCCTCCGCCTGCAGGAGAAATCTATGGCGGGTCGCCCTGCAATCGGAATTTCCTCAGCCATCCGGCTGACCGGGCGGACGGGCGGTCAGCGTCGCATGATCGCCCGCGCCAGCCACGTGCCGAGCGACTGCACGAGGTGCACGAACACGACGATCAGCACGATCGCGGCCCACATCACCAGCGGCTCGAACTGGCGGAAGCCGTAGACCAGGGCGAACGCGCCGAGACCACCGCCGCCGACGGCGCCGGCCATCGCCGTCATGTCGATGAGCGCGACGACGACGAACGTGTACCCGAGGATCAGCGGGCCGAGCGCCTCCGGCATCACGACGGTGAGCAGGATGCGCCAGGGCCCGGCGCCCATGGAGCGGGCCGCCTCGATCACCCCGGGAGGGACGGAGACGAGGTGCTGCTCGACGATGCGCCCGATCGCGAACGCCGCCGCGATGCCGATCGCGAAGGCGCCCGCGTTGATGCCGATGCCGGTTCCGATGACGAGCCGGGTGAACGGCTGGAGGACCGCGAGGAAGATCACGAACGGGATCGGGCGGAAGAAGTTGACCAGGAGGCCGATGAGCAGGGCGATCGGCCGGTTCGGCAGCAGACCCCCTGGCCGGGTGATGTACAGACCGATCCCGATGATCGTGCCGAGCACGCCCGCCATCGCGAGGGCGATGGTCGTCATGTACAGCGTCTCGCCGGCGGCCTTCCAGAAGTCCGGCAGGAGCTCGATGAGCCGATCCATCAGCGCACCCCCTCGCCTCGGTCAGACGGTTCCGCTCGGCCGGGCGTATCGGCACGGCCCGTCGCCTGGGCCGGGCCGTCGATCTCGGTCACCGTCGCATGCGAGCGGATCGTGGCGAGAGCGGCGTCGACAGTCGCGTCCTCGCCCCGGATCGCGAGGGTCAGATGCCCGAACGCACGCCCGCGAATGTCGTTGATGCCGCCATAGACGAGCTCGAACTCCAGCCCCGCCTCGGCGAGGTCGACGAAGACGCGCGCCTGGGAAGAGTCGCCGTCACGAAACGAGAACGTCGCGAGGCGCCCCTGGTGCCTGGCCCGGAGCGACGCCTGCTCAGCCGGCGAGGGGATGCCCTTGATGACCGTCCCGACGAACCGCTGCGATGCAGGGTTCTTCGGACGGGAGAAGACCTCGAACACGTCGCCTTGCTCGACGACCCTTCCCTTCTCCATCACGGCCACCTTGGTGGCGAGGGTCTGGATCACGTCCATCTCGTGCGTGATGACGACGATCGTGACGCCCTGCTCCCGGTTGACGCGGGCGAGGAGCTCCAGCACCTCATGCGTGGTCTGCGGGTCGAGCGCGCTCGTGGCCTCGTCGGCGAGGAGGATCGCGGGTCGGGTCGCGAGCGCCCTGGCGATCCCGACGCGCTGCTTCTGTCCCCCGGAGAGCTGCTCGGGGTAGGACCTCGCCTTGTCTGCGAGGCCGACGAACTGGAGAAGCTCGGCCACTCGCGCGTCGATGTCTTCCTTGGCCCAGCCGGCGAGTTTGAGCGGGTAGGCGATGTTCGCCTTGACCGTCTTGGCCGAGAAGAGGTTGAACTGCTGGAAGATCATCCCGATTCCGCCCCTGATCCGGCGCAGCTCCCGCTCCCCGAGCAGGGTGATGTCGATGCCGTCGACGGTGATGCCCCCCGAGGTCGCCGGTTCGAGTGCGTTGATCAGCCGCACGAGCGTCGACTTCCCGGCGCCCGAGTAGCCGATGATCCCGTAGACGTCGCCCCTCTCGATGTCGAGGGTGACGTCGTCGACCGCGACGACCTCGGCGGTGTCACGGCCCGTAGGCGGATACGTCTTGGTGACGCGGCTCAGGCTGACGATCGGCATGGCGGTGCTCCGGGGTCTCGGACGGACGGGAATCGGGCGGCGCACTCGGCGCCGCCCGATTCTCTCGTACTCAGCTGAACGGTGTGCGCTCAGCCCTTGTGGGACTCGGTGTCCTTCTCGACCTTCTCGAGGGTCGTCTGGAGCTCGGTCGCAGGGATCTGCAGCGGCACGCCGGTGCCGCCGGAGGCCTTGTCCAGCCCCTCCTGCACGGCCTTGTCGGTCTGGAAGATCTCGACGAGCTTCTGGAAGGTCTTGTCGTCCTTGTCCGCGGCGCGGGCGGCGAAGATGTTCACATACGGCAGGGCGTTGGGGTCCTTCGGGTCGTCCTGTGCGATCGCGTCGGAGAACGACAGCCCGGCCTTCTCGACGAAGTCGTTGTTGATGATCGCGGCGGCCACATCGGGGAGCGAGGTCGGGATGATCGCCGCCTCGAGCGCGGTGACCTTGACCTTGGAGGCGGCCGTGTCGACATCGGCGAGGTCGGAGAAGGTGGAGCCGCCGCTCTTGAGCGAGATCAGCCCGGCGGACTGCAGCACGAGCAGCGCGCGCGCCTGGTTCGACGCGTCGTCTGGCACCGCGACGGTCTCGCCGGCAGGGATGTCCTTCACATTCTTGAACTTGGCCGAGTACAGGCCCAGCGGGTAGATCGCGGTCGATCCGACGGGGACGAGATCCTTGCCGGAGGCGACGTTGTACTGCGCGAGGTAGACGATGTGCTGGAACTGGTTGAGGTCGAGCTCGCTCTCGGCGAGTGCGGGATTGGGCTGCTCGTAGGAGCCGAAGTCGACGATCTCGACGGTGATGCCCTCCTTCTTCGCCGCGTCGACGAACGCGGGCCACTGCGGGTCGCTCTTGCCGACGACGCCGATCTTGATCGGCTTGTCGCTCGAGCCGCTGGCCTCGGCCCCCTTGTCGGAGGAGCCGGAGGCGCAGCCGGCGAGCGCGACGGCGAGGGCCGTGGCCGCGACAGCGGCGAGGACGGAGGTGATGCGGCGGGACATGGCTGTGGGGTTCCTCTCTCCAGGGACTCCGACACGTTATGCGCCCGACCGGGCCGCGCTCGAATCGGTTCGTCACAGAGCGTCACAGCCGGACGCCGGACAGGGCGGGGCGGGGCGGAGCAGGCCACCCCGCCCCGGGCGCTCACGACGCCAGCATTCCCTTCATCTCGGCGATCTCCGCGGTCTGGTCGTCGATCACCTGCTGTGCGAGCGCACGGACCTCGGGCGTCAGGGCGCCGGCGAGCGCCTCCTCGGCCATCGCGACGGCTCCCTCGTGGTGGACGATCATCTGCTCCAGGAAGAGACGGCCGGCCTCCGCGCCGGTCGCGTCCCGGAGGGCTCCCATGTCGGATGCGGACATCATGCCTGCGCCGTGATCCATCCCGGCCATCCCGGCCTGCTCGCTCGCTCCCCCGTCAGCGAGCCAGCCACGCATACGATCGATCTCCGGCTGCTGCGCGGCCTTGACCTCGCGGGCGAGATCCGCGACGCGGGCGTCGAGTCCGTCCTTGCCGAGGACGAGATCCGCCATCTCGATGGCCTGCTGATGGTGCGGGATCATCATCGTGACGAACATCGCGTCGGCAGCGCTGACGCCCGTGGACGAGGTCGCGGGCGCCATCCCGCCGTGTCCGGCGTGCTCCGACCCCGCTGAGGGGTCAGGGGCCCCCGACGTGACGGCGGTGCACCCGGTCAGTACGAGGGTGAGGGCGATCACGCCTGCTCCCCGCGCGCGTGTGAATACGGTCATGTCTTGCTCCTTCTCGAAGATGTGGTGTGACGCGGACCGGCCGGACGGCCGGACCCGCCTCACGTCCGGCTGATCGAGAGGACGTGCAGGGAGGGAGGGCGCGGAGCGCGCCGTGCACGGGGCCTTGCGGAGACGAGGCCGGGACGAGGCCGCATCCCGAGCATCGGACGGAACGGAAACAGCAGCAGGAGGACGCCGGCGAGGAGCGCGAGAAGACAGGCGATCATCGTTCCTTCCAGGCTGCCCGGCGCGGAGAGCAGGTGCGAGACGTCCGCCTGAGACGACGCTCCGCGCAGGCCTGCGGAGGGCTCGGCCCCGACCGCGCGGTGCTGCGCCGGCGCTCCGTACGCGGCGCCCGTGTCTCCTTCCGCCACGCTCGGGAGAAGGGCGCCTGCATCGTCGAGGACGTCCGGGGCGGACGCGTGCTCCGCTCCGAGCATCGCCCGATGCGTGCCGTGATCCAGGGCGGAGCCGCTGAGGACGTGCATGCCGAGGAGCCCGAGGATCAGCAGAAGGGCGAGCCCGATCGTCCGCGGTCTCGCCATGCCCACCTCCTCGATACCCCGATAGGGTACCAAACGGAGTGAAGACAGCGAGAGCCGAGCGCGAAGGGATCGCGGCTCAGCGCGCGACGACCGCGTCCTCCGCCGCGCTGTCGTCACGGACCGGGGTCTCCGCCTCCGAGGCCACCCCCTTCTGAACGGAGCCTCTCCGCGCCCGGGCCCGCTGGACGAGGCGGACGCCGAGGTCGATCGCGAAACCCATGAGGATCGAGACGGCGATCCCGGCCCCGGCGGCCAGCAACGGCGAGTGCCCGAACCATGCCGCCGCGACGCTGGCGATCGCGAAGCTGAGACTGACCCACGCGACCGCCGCCACGAGCGTGAGCGGGAGGAAGCGACGGTACGGCAGCCGCGTGGCGCCGGCGGTCATGTTGACGGCAACGCGGCCGATGGGGATATACCGGGCGACGAGCAGGTAGATCGCCGGCCTCTCGGCCAACCGCTCCCCCGCCCAGACGAGGGACTTCCGCACCCTGGGCCGTCGCATCCAGGCCCAACGATCCGTGCCGAGCCGTCGGCCGATCGCATAGGCGAGGTTGTCGCCCGCGGCGGCGCCGATGCCCGCCGCGACGAGGATCGCGATCACGCTCGGGACCCCTTCCGACCCCGCTGCGAGCGCCAACGGCAGGGAGCCGACGACGACCGTCTCGCTCGGCACCGGCGGGAAGAAGCCGTCGATGAAGCAGCAGAGCAGGATGACGATCGGCAGCCACGGCGAGAGAGCCAGCGAGGCCAGGACGTCGTTCATGACCCCACGGTACGTGCGGCACCTGAGAGCACGCATCAGCCTCGAGAGTGATCTGCACCCCGACGACAGGGGCATCCCCGTCGGCCGGATCGGCGAACCCGGCCCCCGTCAGTCGATCTCCTCGATCCCCTGCAGTCGCACCTGCTCCAGGTCCAGCCGTGCGGAGATCCGCCGCACGATCATGTCGTCCACGGTGCCCGCCCGGCGCAGGCTGTGCAGCACCTCACGTTTCTGCTCGATCATCGCGAGCTTGAGCCGGGAGTACTCGTCATGTCGCAGGAGCGGAGAGCGCTGCATCACGTCCACGTCGGCGGACGTCGCGATCATCTGCAGCGTCGTCCCTTCCGCCGACTCCGTCACACCGCCGGAGACGCCGAACGCATCGAGATCCGCCGATGCGTCCGCGGAGACGGCGAGCGGGTCTGGCTCGTCGAGCATCGCCTCCATCGCACCGACCTCGGCGTCGATGAGCGCGCGCTCCCGCGCCAGGGCCCGCGCGTTCGCGAGCTCCAGCATCTCGTAGCCGTCCCGCCGGACGCGGTCTCGCACCTCGTCGCTGACACCGTGCTCGACCGCGAGATCGTCGAGGACCGCCATCGCCGCGCCCGAGATCGCCCGCTCCGCCAGCTCGTACTCCTCGTCCTCGGCGTGGTCGGCGGGGAAGCCCGCCCAGCGCACGACCGCGGGGAGCAGCGGCCCCTGCGCGAGCAGGCTCAGCAGGATCACGCCGGCCGTGACGAACACGATCTCCTCCCGCCCGGCGAGCGGCGCACCGTCGGCGGTCGTGAGCGGGACCGAGAGGGCGATCGCGAGCGAGACCGCGCCGCGCATACCGGCGACGGTGCTGACGACCCGCGCACGGTGCCGGAGCCCGCGGGGCGGAGCCGGCGCGCCGCTGCCGAGACGAAGGAATGGCACGGACAGCCACTGGAAAAGATAGCGGACGACGAGCAGCACGCCCCACACGGCCAGGGTGAGGAGCAGAAGCCGGCCGATCTTCTCCAGCGACACCTCGTGCACCACCCACTGGACCTCGAGGCCGATAAGCACGAACAGCGCGCCATTGAGGAGGAAGACGCCGAACGGCCAGACCTCCTCCGCCTGGCGCCGCGAGGCCGCCGTGCTGATCCGCGGGCTGAGGTAGGCCGCGATGAGGCCGGCGACCACGACGGCGAGCACACCGGAGGCGTGGACCAGCTCCGCCAGCAGGAACGCCGCGAACGGCACGAGCAGGAGCGTGACGTTGATCACGATGGCCCTGGTCTGCGTGCGCAGCAGGAGCCAGGCGAGAGCCGCGACGATCGCGCCGGCCGCGATGCCGCCGAGGTACGAGACGAGCACGGTCAGCGTGACGGACAGGGGCGTGATGCTGCCGCCCATCGCGAGCGACACCGCGATCGCGTACAGCACGAGCGCGGTGCCGTCGTTCGTGAGGCTCTCCGCCTTCAGCTTCATGAAGCCGCGGCGGGGCAGCAGGCGCCCGAGGGCCGCGACCGCCGTCGCGTCGGGAGGCGCCACGGCGGCGCCGAGGATCAGCGCAGCCTCCCAGGGCAGTCCGATCAGGACGCCGACGGCGGCGACCGCGAACGCGGAGGCGACGACGAGCAGCGTGCTCATCGGCAGGATGTAACGGAAGTCGCGGCGGATCGACCGCAACGACGTCGTCAGGCTCTCCCAGAAGAGCATCACCGGAAGGAAGAGGAGAAGCACCGTCTCCGGAGGCAGCTGCACCTCCCTGAGGGCGGGGACGAATCCCAGCAGCAGCCCGAAGACCACCAGGACGAGCGGCAACGCCACGCGCAGTCGCGGTGCCAACATGGTCCCGGCCAGGATCGTCAGTCCCAGCAGGACCGTGACCTCGAGTCCTTCCATATCTTCCCCCTCCGCCGTGCGCGATCGCGACACGCACGTGCCCAGAGCACAGCGCCCGACAGGCCCACGGTATTCCCAGACCGTGTCCAGGAGAAGAGGTCGTCCCGGTCGCGGCCGCTAGACCGGCTTGCTCGCGCGAAGCGTGTAGGACAGCGGGGCGACGCCGGCCCGCTCGGTCAGGACCCACTCCCCGTCTGGCCGCAGGGTCATCTGCCCCGGCAGGGCCTCCCAGGGGACGCTCTCGTGCTCGACGAGGAGATCGATGCGCAGGCCGCTGCGGATGAGCGCGGTCACGATCTCACCGAGACCATGGTTCCACTCGTAGGTCTTGCCGAGGACGGGCTTCTCTGTGGTCGGGACGTAGGTGTCGCCGTCCGCCCATTCCAGCGGCTCCTCGTGCTCGAAGTAGGGGAAGCGCAGATGCAGGTCATCGGAGAGCGTCTCGTCCATCGCCCACAGGATCGGGTGCGCCTCGCGGAGGAAGAGCGAGCCGCCGGGCGCAAGGAGGCGGGCAACGACGTCCGACCAGTCCACGATGCGCGGCAGCCAGCACAGCGCGCCGATCCCGGTGTAGACGAGGTCGAAGGCACCCTCGGGAAGCACCGAGGCGGCGGCGTGGACGTCGGACCGCACGAACGCCACGTCGTCGCCGGCCTCCGCGGCGAGCGCCCTGGCCTCCCGGATCGATGCCTCGGAGAAGTCGAGCCCGGTGACGCGGGCGCCGAGGCGGGAGAGGGAGACGGTGTCGGTGCCGATGTGGCATTGCAGGTGCACGGCGCGGAGTCCGGCGATGTCACCGAGCAGCGGCAGGTCGTGCCGGACGACGTCCGAGAGCAGTTCCCGGTCGGCCACGTATCTGCGCACGTCGTAGCCGGAGCCGTCGCGCGCGGCGTGCAGCGGCGCCCGCTGGTCCCAGTTCGCCCGGTTCGCCTCGATCCAGCGCTCGTCCATATGCCCTCCTCGATCCGGCGCCGAGCGTACCGCAGGCGGATAAGCGGCCTACGTCGTCGGCCGGCTCCGCTCGTAGAGCGCGATGCCCGCGGCGACCGAGACGTTGAGCGACTCCACGCCCTCGCTCATGGGCACGCGATAGCGGCGCTCGGCGAGGGCGTCCAGCTCCGGTGACGCGCCGGTGCGTTCCGACCCCATCAGAAGCGCGATGCGCTCGGGGGCCTCCGCGATCGCCGGCAGCGGTGCGGCGCCGTCGGCGGCGAGGCCCACGAGCGGGATCCCGGCGGCACGGAGGTGCCCGGCCAGCTCCGCGCCGGTGGCGAGGAGGATCGGGATCGAGAAGGTGAGTCCTCGGCTCGCCCGGATGAGCCGCCTGTCGAAGACGGTCGTGAGGCCACTGTCGACGAGCACGATCCCCGCCGCGTCGAAGGCTCGGGCGGAACGGATGATCGCACCGATGTTCCCGGCGATCCGGACGCCGTCGAGCACGACGACATCGCCGTCACGCGCGGCGACGTCCTGCCAGGTTGTCGGCCTCGGCGCACGGGCGAGGGCGAAGAGCCGCGCACGCTTCTCGGTCTTGAACAAGGATCGCATGACGCCGTCTGCGACGAGGTGGAGCGGCGTGGACGGCGTCCGGGCGCGCAGCCCTTCCGCCTCCGCTGCGGCGACACCGGGCACCGCGTACAGCGCGTCGAGCTGCACGCCGGAGGCGAGCGCCTGCGCGATGTTCTCCTCGTCGTCGACGATCAGCGTCCGCGGCCGCGAGACCGCGCTGCGCAGCACATCGGCGACCCGGCGGACGAGCGGATGCCGCGGATCGTCGATGACCGGCTCTCCGTCCTTGTGAGGACGGGCAGACTCTGTGGAAACAGGCGCAGACGGGACGGGCTCTTCGCGGGACACGGCTCCAGGCTAGCCCGGCCACCCGCCGCCACGGCGGAGGGCCGGGGCCCGGTCTTCCGCCGTGGCGTCCGTCAGACCCCGCCCCAGAAGGCGTCCTCTGCGGGACCATCCCCCGAGAAGAGGCGCACCTCGACGATCTTGCCCCCGCGGACGGTCAGCAGGTCGACACCCTCCATGTCCATCGATGCCCCGGCCCGGCTCCCGGCGAAACGGACGGAGACGGCGACCAGCTCGCCGTTGACCATCGGCGGGCCGGTGACGGAGAGCTGGAAGCTTCCCCCGCTGACCTCCATCATCCCGCCCAACAGTGCGCCCACCTCGTCGATGCCCGAGTGATCGCCGGAGAAGCGGTTGGCGCCCGGCTGATGCCACTGCACCTCCGGGCTCAACAAGCCCATCGCGCCGGGCACGTCCCCGCGCTCGACTGCCTCGAAATACGCTGCGGCCACGGCCGCCGGGCTCTGCTCAGTCATGTTTCTCCTTGATGATCGACTGCAACCGAATCATGATCACATTTGGTAACCTGTTACCTCAACGTAACTAAGGGGAGGCATGGGATGGAACAGCCCGCGTGGGACGTCATGATGGCGTCGTGCCCCTCACGGACCTCGCTCGCACGCATCGCGAACAAATGGACGGCCATGATCGTCATAGCCCTCAGCGACGGGCCGCTACGCTTCGGAGGGGTCCGGCAGGCCGTGGACGGCATCAGCGCCAAGGTCCTGGCCGACACGCTGCGAGACCTCGAGCGCGACGGCATCCTGACCCGCACGCCTTATGAGCAGATGCCCCCGAGGGTCGACTATGCGCTGACACCGCTCGGCCGCACATTGCGGGAACCCCTGGCAGCGCTCGCGCGCTGGGCCGAGACTCACATCGAGGAGGTCGAAGAAGCACGCGCGGCCTACGATGCCGCGGCGGCCTCGTGACCTCGAGGCCGCCTCCTAGGCGATCAGATCGGACAGCTCCAGCCAGCGTTCCTCGAGCCCGGCGGCCTCTTCCTCGAGGGCCGTGATCTTCGCCATCTCCGCTCCGAGGAGCTGATAGTCCGACTGGTCGAGGTCGGCGAGCTTCGTACGGGACTCGGACGCCTGCTGCTGCAGACGCTCGATGCGGCGCTCCAGAGACGCCAGTTCCTTCTCCGCGGCACGCTGCTCGGCACCCGAGACGGCGTTGACCGACTTCTGATCTGGCTTCTTCGCCGCCGCTGCCGTGGGGGCGTCCTCGGCCGCGCGCAGACGGAGATACTCGTCCACCCCGCCGGGGAGGTGACGGAGGCGCCCCGCGCCGTCGGGGCCGGGGAGGATCGCGTACTGCTGATCGGTCACACGCTCCAGGAAGTACCGGTCGTGCGAGACGACGAGAAGCGTCCCCGGCCAGGAGTCGAGCAGATCCTCGATCGCCGCGAGCATGTCGGTGTCCATGTCGTTCGTCGGCTCGTCGAGGATGAGGACGTTCGGCTGGTCGAGCAGGACGAGGAGCAGCTGCAGGCGCCGCTGCTGACCGCCGGAGAGGTCCTTGACCGGGGTCGAGAGCTGCGCGGAGGAGAATCCGAGCCGCTCCAGCAGCTGCCCCGGCGTCAGCTCCTGCGCCTTGGAGCCGCTGCCGAGCGTGTACGACGTGCGGAGACGCCCGACCACGACCCGCACCGGCTCGTCCCACACCTCCTTGAGCTCGTCCAGCCGCTGTGTGAGGACGCGCACCTGCACGGTCTTGCCGTGCTTGACACGACCGGAACTCGGGGCGATCTCCCCGGAGACGAGCCCGAGGAGAGTCGACTTCCCCGCGCCGTTGACGCCGAGGATCCCGGTGCGCTCCCCCGGCGCGATCCGCCACTCGACGTCCCGCAGCACGGCACGCTCGGGGAAGGAGGCGGTGGCCGGGAACGTCACTCCCGCGTCGACGAGGTCCACGACGTCCTTCCCGAGCCGCGACACGGCGAGGGACTGCAGGGCGATCCGATCACGGATCTCCGGCACGTCGGCGATGAGCGCGTTGGCCGCATCGATCCGGAACTTGGGCTTGGACGTGCGGGCCGGCGCGCCGCGGCGCAGCCAGGCGAGCTCCTTGCGCGCCAGGTTCTGCCGCTTCGCCTCGGTCGCCGCCGCCATCCGGTCGCGCTCCACCCGCTGCAGGATGTACGCCGCGTATCCGCCCTCGAAGGGCTCGACGATCCGGTCGTGCACCTCCCAGGTCTCGGTGCACACCTCGTCGAGGAACCAGCGGTCATGGGTGACGACGAGGAGCGCTCCCTGGTTCGCCGGCCAGCGCTTCTTGAGGTGCCCGGCCAGCCAGGTGATCGCCTCGACATCGAGATGGTTGGTCGGCTCGTCGAGCGCGATGACGTCCCACTCCTCGGCGAGGAGACGGGCCAGCGCGACCCGTCGTCGCTGGCCGCCGCTGAGCGCCCCGACCGGCGCGTCCCACGGCAGGTCACCCGCGAGGCCGTCGATCACGTCTCTGACCCGTGGGTCGCCTGCCCATTCGTGCTCCGCCGCGTCGCCGACGATCGCCCGGCCCACGGTGAGCGCGTCGTCGAGGACGTCGGCCTGGTCGAGGACTCCCATCCTGGTCCCTCCGCGCACCGTCACCCGGCCGGCGTCGGGCTCGAGGCGCCCGGCGAGCATCGCGAGGAGGCTGGACTTGCCGTCGCCGTTGCGCCCGACGATGCCGATCCGGTCCCCCTCCTCGATGCCGAGCGTGACCGCGTCGAACACGACGCGCGTGGGGAACTCGAGGTGGAGCCCTTCGGCCCCGAGAAGATGTGCCATCCCTTCTAGGCTACGGCGCCCGGCCGCGCGCTCCGCCGTGTGTGCCGCCGCGCGCCCGCTCCGGTCTCGAAATCCGTCAGCCCATCTCGTTCCCGTCGCGAAACCTGTCGGTTCCGCCGGCCAGAAGCGACAGATCTCGCGACGGGAGCGAAAGAGACGGGGCGAGAGAGACGAGACGGAGGGACTGACGGGGCGGAGGGACTGTCCGGGCACACCAGCGAGCATGCCCTGTTCGTGCGAGAGGCCAATGCCGCCGCCCTCGCGGATGTGTCACGGTGGGACCGTGGACACACTTCTGCGACGTGGCAGGGTCGTCGATCCCGGATCCGATCTCGACGCGGTCACCGACCTGCTCATCCGCGACGGGCGCATCGCCGCGATCGGGCACGACCTCACGAGCTCCGACGGCGCGACGATCATCGACGCCACAGGCGTGGTGGTGGGGCCAGGGTTCATCGATCTGCACAGTCATGTCCATTCCGTCGCCGGGCAACGGCTGCAGGCGATGGACGGGGTCACGACGGCGATGGACCTGGAGGCCGGCCTCATGCCGGTCGCCGAGGCCTTCTCCCGTGCCGCGGCCGAGGGCCGCCCCCTCAACTACGGGTTCTCTGCGTCATGGGCCCAGGCCCGTGCCCTGGCGCATCTCGACCTCGCCCCCACCGCCGACCTGAACAAGGCGCTGGACCTGCTCGGCGATCCGACCTGGCAGCGCGCGTCCGCTCCCGCAGAGCGCACCCGCTGGCTCGCCGCCCTCGAAGGAGAGCTGGCCGCGGGCGCGATCGGCATCGGCGTGCTCATGGGCTACGCGCCCCGCACGGATCCCGCGGAGTACCTGGAGGTCGCCCGTCTCGCCGCCGCCGCGGACGCCCCCACCTTCACGCACGTCAGGGAACTGATCGAGGTCGACCCGGAGACGCCGATCGACGGCTCGGACGAGCTCCTGCGCGCGGCCGCCGAGACGGGCGCCGCGATGCACCACTGTCGCCGACCTCGCCCGCGCGAGGGGCGAGCGCCCCACCGGTCCGGTCTCCCTCCTCATCGAGCATGACCGCGAGCGCGGGACGCATCTCGTGGAGACGCTGAAGTCCTGGCTGGACTCCTTCGGCGACGTGGCCACCGCGTCGGCACGTGTCTTCACCCACCCCAACACATTCCGTTACCGGCTCCGCAGGCTCTCCGAGATCAGTGGCCTGGATCTGACCGATCCCGACGCACGCTTCTCGGCCATGGTGCAACTGCGCCTCCTGGACGTCGACGTCCGTTAGCCCCCCCCCCCCCCCGCACGGGCGGTCGACACGCGATGGGGCCGCGCGGCTCTTCTGCCGCGCGGCCCCATCGCCCTGAAGGCGGACTCCTACTTGTAGGAGTTCACGATGTCGAGGAGCTTCGGGACGTTGGCGTAGGCCTCCGCCGCGTTCTCCTTGGTGACGATCACCGGAGAGAGAAGGTACGCCGGGACGACCTTCTTGCCGTTGTCGTACTGTTCGGTGTCGTTGACGTCGACCTTCTCGCCCTTCTGGAGCTGCCCGGTCATCTTGATCGCCTGCTCCACGAGGAGCGCGGTGTCCTTGTTGATCGTGGAGTACTGGATGCCCTCCATGATCGACTTCACCGACTCGACCTCGGAGTCCTGCCCGGTCACGACCGGGACGGGCTTGCCCGCCTGCTGCACCGAGGTGATGATCGCCCGGGCGAGCGTGTCGTTGGGCGAGAGCACACCGTCGAGCTGCTGCGAGCCATAGGTCGAGGTGAGGATCGAGTCCATCCGGCGCTGGGCGTTCTCAGCCTTCCAGCCCTCGGTGGCGGTCTGCTTGATGTCGGTCTGCTTGGACGCGACGACGAGCGTGCCGTCGTCGATCTTCGGCTTGAGCACATCCATCGCGCCCTCGAAGAACACCGCCGAGTTGGCGTCATCCGGCGAGCCCGAGAACAGCTCGACGTTGTAGGGCTTCGGGTGTCCCGCCCGGGCGGCGAGCCCGTCGAGCAGCGCCTGCCCCTGCAACTGGCCGACCTTGAAGTTGTCGAACGCCACGTAGTAGTCCACCGCGTCGGTGTTCTCGATCAGGCGGTCGTAGGCGATGACGGTCGCGCCCGCCGCCTTCGCGGCCTGCACCTGCGTGGAGAGCTGCTTGCCGTCCTTAGCGCCGATGATGATGACCTTGGCGCCGCCGGTGACCATCGCCTGGATCTGGTTCTGCTGCTCGGCGACGGTGTTGCTCGCCGGCGCGTACTGCACGTCGGGCTTGAAGCCGGCCTCGGTGAGCCCGTCCGTGAAGAGCTGCCCGGCGAGGACCCAGTTCTCACTGGTCTTGTCCGGGAGCGCGACGCCGATCTTGGCCCCCGCGTCGAAGCCCGAGGCCGCCGCGCTCTCCGAGCCGGCCGGGGCGGCGCCGCCCCGGTTCCCGGAGCACCCGGTCAGCGCGAAGGCACCCGCGACGACGATCGCCGTCGCCGACAGAAGGATTTTCTTCATGTGATCTCTTTCTCTGAGTGTGAGGGCGGATCCGCGTCGCGGATCGTCCTACTTCCCGCTCGCCGTGCCGGAAGCGGTGGTCTGGAAGGGCTCGGGGCGGCGCCCGAGCCGACGGGTGAGGAATCCGATGATCGAGGGACGGCCCTGGCGCTTGTTCCAGACGTCCACCCCCACGGCGAGCAGGAGCACGAGCCCCTTGATCATCGCCACGACGTCGGCGCCGGCGCCCATGAGCGCGAGCCCGTTGTTGAGGAACGCCATCACGAGACCGCCGATGATGGACCCGAGGACCGTGCCGATGCCGCCGGAGACGGCCGCGCCGCCGATGAAGACCGAGG
This sequence comes from Microbacterium sp. S308A+, assembly GCF_049800815.1. NCBI lineage: Bacteria > Bacillati > Actinomycetota > Actinomycetes > Micrococcales > Microbacteriaceae > Microbacterium > Microbacterium sp. S308A+. The sequence continues at coordinate 1,008,206 of NZ_JBNAFT010000001.1, forward strand.
CGATCGCGTCGAGCTCCCATCCGTTGCCGTCCTGCGGCCCCGAGGCCGTCGCCCTGGCGACGTAGATCATCCCGGCGACCGCGGCCAGCACCGACATGTTCATCATCACGAAGAAGTCGGTCCAGCGATCCTTCACTCCCGACAGCCTGGCCGCCTGACGGTTGCCGCCGACGGCGTAGATGTGACGCCCGAAGACCGTGTTGCGGGTCGCGAACGTGTACAGAATCACGAGGACGAGAAGGATCACCCCGGAGACCGGGAAGCTCGTGCCGGGACGCCCGGTGGCGAACTGCCAGCCCGCGGCGAGGATGATCGCGGAGAGGAGGAGCACCTTCACGATGCTCACCCACAGCGGGGCGCTGTCCGCACCGGTCTTGCGCTGGGAGGACCGCAGCCAGAACTCGAACCCGACGACCCAGACGACGCCGACCACCGCGAGCACCATCGTCAGGACGTTGAAGTCCAGCGGCACCGCCAGCTCGGGGAGATACCCGGCGCCGATCTGCTGGAACTCGTTCGGCACGGGGACCGTGGTGGACTGCCCGATGAACTGGTTCGCGCCTCGGAAGAAGAGCATGCCCGCGAGGGTCACGATGAAGGCGGGCACGCCCACATAGGCGACCCAGAAGCCCTGCCACGCACCGACGAGCACGCCGACGCCGAGGCCCAGGAGGATCGCGACCCACCACGGGAGGTGCCACTCCGCCATCGACTTGGCCACGATGATGCCGGTGAACGCGGCGACCGAGCCGACCGACAGGTCGATGTGCCCCATGATGATGACCATCACCATGCCGATCGCGAGGATCAGGATGTAGGAGTACTGGTTGACGACGTTGATCAGGTTCTCGGAGGAGAGCGTGAGACCGCTCGTCAGGAACTGGAACAGCAGGATGATGACGATCAGCGAGCCGAGGATGCCGAACTGGCGTCCTGTCGACTGCCCACCGCCGAACATCTTGCGGATGTCGCCGAAACGGAATCCGCTCTTCTCGGCGTCGGTCGTGGTGCTCATGCGGTCGCTTTCTGGGTCAAGGAGGTCATGCTGCGCATGAGCGCCTCCGGCGTGGCCTGGGATGCGGGGATACAGTCGGTGACGCGCCCCTCGAAGACGGTGTAGATGCGGTCGGAGATGCCGAGCAGCTCCGGCAGCTCGCTGGAGATGACGATGACGCCCTTGCCCGACGCGGCGAGCTCGTTGATGATCGCGTAGATCTCGTACTTCGCGCCAACGTCGATCCCGCGCGTCGGCTCGTCGAGGATCAGCAGGTCGGGATCGGTGAACATCCACTTCGCGAGGACGACCTTCTGCTGGTTGCCTCCGGACAGCGTGCCGACACCCTGCTCGACCGTCGGGGTCTTGATCCGGAGCGACCTGCGATACCGCTCGGCGACGGTCGCCTCCTCGCGATCGTTCACCACCCCGCCCCGGGCGATCTTAGAGAGCTTCGCCGAGACGATCGAGCGCTTGATGGTGTCCAGGAGGTTCAGGCCCAGCACCTTCCGGTCCTCGCTCACATAGGCGAGGCCGTGCTTGATCGCCGCGCTGACGTCGGGAAGCACGATCTCCTGTCCGTCCTTGACGAGCGTGCCGGAGAGATAGGTCCCATAGGAACGGCCGAAGATGCTCATGGCGAACTCGGTGCGCCCCGCGCCCATGAGCCCCGCGATGCCCACGACCTCTCCCCGTCGCACCTCAATGCTCGACCCCTTCACGACCATGCGGTCGCTCACGGTCGGATGCTGCACCCACCAGTCCTTGACCTGGAAGAACACCTCGCCGATGTCCGGTGTGCGGTCGGGATAGCGACTCTCGAGGGAACGGCCGACCATGCCGCGGATGATCCGGTCCTCGTTGATCTCGCCGCGTCCGACGTCGAGCGTCTCGACCGTGCGCCCGTCGCGGATGATGGTGATCTCGTCCGCGATCTGCTCGATCTCGTTGAGCTTGTGGCTGATGATGATCGAGGTGATCCCTTTTGCCTTGAGGCCCAGGATCAGATCGAGCAGGTGCTGCGAGTCGTTCTCGTTGAGCGCCGCGGTCGGCTCATCGAGGATCAGCAGCTTGACGTCCTTGTTCAGTGCCTTGGCGATCTCGATGAGCTGCTGCTTGCCGACGCCGAGGTGCTTGATCGCGAGGTCAGGGTCCTCGTTCAGACCGACCCTCGCAAGCAGCTCCGTGGTCCGCCCTCGCTGAGCGGTCCAGTCGATGCGCGGACCGCGGCGGATCTCATTGCCGAGGAAGATGTTCTCCATGATCGAGAGCTCGGGGATGAGGGCGAGCTCCTGATGGATGATGACGATCCCCGCCTGCTCGCTCGCCGCGATGTCCTTGAAGCGCTGCTCCTGACCGAACAGGAGGATGTCGCCGTCGTAGCTTCCGAACGGGTAGACGCCGGAGAGGACCTTCATCAGGGTGCTCTTGCCCGCTCCGTTCTCGCCGCAGATCGCGTGCACCTCCCCGGTGCGGACCGTGATCGAGACGTCGGAGAGCGCCTTCACTCCAGGGAACTCCTTGGTGATGCGACGCATCTCCAGGATCGGGGCGGAGACGCCGGGAATCGTTGCTGTCGTGCTCACGAATCATCCTCGATATCGACGGTCATTCCCAATGTGACCGTTCACATTGGGTTCCATGCTGCAACGACGGTCGCCCTCTGTCAAGTTCTCGCGGCGGATCGTGGCGCTACCGTGACGCGGCGGATTCTCGCCCGCACAGCACGGGGACGACCGGCCCGAACACGGGCGCCTCCTCGCCACGAAGCTGCGCGAGGAGGATCTCCACCGCCCGTCGGCCGAGCTCCGGGAAGTCCTGGTGCACGGTCGTCAACGGCGGCGCGACATGCGCCGCCACGGGGACATCGTCGAAGCCCACGACGCTGACGTCCGCCGGCACCCGGATGCCGGCGTCGCGGAACCCGTGCATCAGTCCGATCGCCATGACGTCGTTGGCGGCGAACACCGCGGTGAAGTCGCGCCGGCGCGCGAGCTCCGTTCCGGCGAAGTAGCCGAAGTCCGCCGTCCAGTCGCCGCGGATCGGAGGGAAGGTCGGCAGATCCGCGTCCCGCAGCGCGTCCAGATAGCCACGCATGCGCGACTCCGCCTCGATCCAGTCCTGAGGGCCGGCGATGTGCAGGATGTCGGTGTGGCCGAGGCGGATGAGATACTCCGTGATCATCCGCGCCCCCGCGACCTGATCGGCCGAGAGCGTCACGCCATCCGATCCCGACGCCGTCTGCAGGCTCACCACGGGGACGGACACCGCAAGCCCGCGCAGGACGTTGAACACCCGCACCTGGGGAGCCAGCACGACGATGCCGTCGACGTGCTCCCGGATGAGCTGGCGCACGGCGGCGCCGATCGCCTCGGGGGTGGTGTCGGGAAGGTTCAGCGTGCTCACCGCATAGCCGGCCGCGCGCGCCGCGTTCTCGATCCCGGCGATAGAGGAGGTCGGCCCGAACTCGCCCGTCGTCGAGGAGAGGATGCCGAGGGTGCTGGAACGGCTGGTGGCGAGAGCCCGTGCCGCCACGTTCGGCCGATAGTCGAGCACCGCGATCGCGTCCAGCACCCTGGCCTTGGTCTCCGGGCGGATGCTGGGGTGCTCGTTGAGAACGCGAGACACCGTCTGGTGCGAGACGCCGGCGAGCCTCGCCACGTCCCGGATGCTCGGCGTCCTGGCACGCTCGGAGGGGCTTGGCACCGCAGACCTCCCGAGAATGTGCACGGTCACATTAGGTTCTGCCCATTATGTCCCGGCGAATGGCGTCGCGCATCCGCGTCCCGCACTGCCCCACGTTTCCCGCGGGACGCCTCGCCGCTGCTCGGCCGCTCAGACGATCAGCCTGGCCCCGGGAGCGGGGGCATGGACGTGCAGAGCCTCACGCCCGCGCGCGACCAGCCGGTCTCTGACGCGCATGGCCTCGCCGGGACCGGCGCACAGCAGCGCCACGGTCGGGCCGGATCCGGAGACGATCCCGCGGAGGGCTCCGGCCTCCGTCCCTTCGTCGATCACGGACTGGAGGCCGGGCCGTTCCAGAAGCGCGGCGGCCTGCAGGTCGTTGTGCAGCTCGTCGGCGAGGTTCTCCGCATCGCCCGCGAGCAGTGCCTGCAGCAACGACGGGGGCACCTCCAGCGACGGCGGCGGATCGTCGGCGAGCGCCCCTTCCTCGTCGCGATGCCGGTCCAGCCGTCCGTAGATGGCCGGGGTCGACATCCCCTCGGCGCTCGGCACCAGCACCCAGTCGAACCTGCCTCGGGCGAGGGCGGGCGTCAACACGTCACCCCGCCCCGTTCCGACCGCCGTCCCGCCCTGAAGCGCGAAGGGGACGTCGGCGCCCAGGCGGGCTGCGAGCTCGTGCAGCCTGGCTGCGGGCACCCCGGTCCCCCACAGCGCGTCACAGGCGACGAGCGCCGCGGCGGCGTCCGCCGACCCCCCGCCCATCCCGCCCGCGACCGGCACGGCCTTGCGCACCTCCAGATGCACGCCTCCTTCGTAGCCGGTCGCGGCGGCGAGTAGCTTCGCGGCACGCATAGCGAGGTTGCGGTCGTCCAGAGGCACCGTGGCGGGATCCGCCACGCCCGAGACGGTGATCCGGTAGCCCTCGGCCTCGGTCGCGATGACGTCCTCCGAGAGCGAGACCGCCTGGAACACGGTCGCAAGCGCGTGGTACCCGTCCTCGTGACGGTCTCCGACCCCGAGGAAGAGGTTGATCTTCCCCGGCGCACGCACATGAACAGAACGGACGGAGGGCGAGGGGGAAGCACTCATACCGGGCTCACAGGTCCGACGAGGTCGCCCAGAGGTTCACGTCCACCGTCTCCGCCAGCGCGTCGATGCGCGAGAGCTCCTCCGCGGTCAGCGGCGGGGCGTCGAGCGCGGCGAGGTTCTCGTCGAGCTGCGCCGGGCGGGAGGCCCCGATGAGCGCCGACGCGACGACCTCGTCGCGCAAGACCCATTGCAGGGCCAGCTGGGCCAGGGACTGACCGCGCTCACGGGCGAGATCCGACAACGCTCGCAAGGTCCGCAGCGTCTTCTCGGACAACGGTCCGCGAGGCAGCGACCCTCGCTGCTGCGCCCGTTGCGCCGTCCCGTCGCCGAGGTACTTGTCGGTCAGCAGCCCCTGGGCGAGGGGGGTGAAGGCGATCGCGCCCATCCCCTCCTCCCGGAGCGTGCCGGTGAGGCCGTCCTCCACCCAGCGGTTGAGGATCGAGTATGCGGGCTGATGGATCACCAGCGGCGTGCCCAGCTCTCTCGCCACGTCGATCGCCTCTTCGGTGCGCTCGGCGCTGTAGGACGAGATCCCCACGTACAGCGCCTTGCCCTGGCGCACGAGCGCGTCCAGAGCCGCGACGGTCTCCTCGATCGGCGTGACCGGGTCCACCCGGTGCGAGTAGAAGATGTCGACGTAGTCGAGCCCCATGCGCGTCAACGACTGCTCGGCGCTCGCGATGATGTACTTGCGGCTCGCGAAGTCGCCGTATGGTCCCGGCCACATGTCCCAGCCGGCTTTCGAGGAGATGATGAGCTCGTCGCGGTAGGGCCGCAGATCCTCCGCGAAGACGCGGCCGAAGTTCTTCTCCGCCGATCCGTGGGGCGGACCGTAGTTGTTCGCCAGATCGAAGTGCGTGATACCCCGGTCGAACGCGTGGCGCAGGAGCGCGCGCTGGTCGTCGAGCGGGATGTTGTCGCCGAAGTTCCACCACAGGCCCAGAGAGATCGCCGGCAGGTACAGCCCGGAGGAGCCGACGCGACGGAAGCTCGCCCCGTCGTAACGGGCCGGTGCGGCCGCGTAGGGCCGGTGTATGTCGGGAACGTCGGGGCGGAAGCGCTGTTCGGTCACCGTCTCAGGTTAGCCGTCGGCCTCTCCCGTTCGGATGCCCAATCTCCACGACTCCTCCGGCCTCCGCGTCGAGGGCGACGATCCCCTCCTCGTCGAGGACGCGGACCGGAGCCATGCCGGCAGTCGACGTCCGTCTCAAGAAACCCGCTTCCATCCCTGCTCCGGTCGCGATATCTGTCGCCAAGATCGACCGGTAGCGACAGACATCGCGACAGGAACGACGGAAGCGACAGCTCGAGGATGGACCGCCGGAGAGCTAAGGAGAGACGAGGGCGATGCGGTGGTAATCGGCGACGGTGAGGTCCTCGCCGCGGGAGGTCGGTGCGACGCCGGCCCGTTCGAGCACCTCGCTCGCGGCCGACGACGATCCGAAGGTGCCGGACAGCGCCTGGCGCAGCATCTTCCGGCGCTGGTTGAAGGCGGCGTCGACGATCTCGAAGGTGCGGCGCCTCTCCTCCTCGCTCCCCCGCGGCTCCGGATCGCGGACGAAGCCCACCAGGAGGCTGTCGACGTTGGGCACCGGCCAGAAGACCTGGCGGGACACGGTCCCGGAGAGCTGCCACTGACCGTACCAGGCGGCCTTGACGCTGGGGGCGCCGTAGATCTTCGACCCGGGCTTCGCGGCGAGCCGCTCGGCGACCTCGGCCTGCACCATGACCACACCGCGGGTGATCCCGGGAAAGGACTCCAGCAGGTGCAGCAGGACGGGGACGGAGACGTTGTACGGCAGGTTGGCGACGAGCACCGCCGGATCGCCGGGAAGCGTCGTCACACGCAGGGCGTCGGCCTCGACCACCGTGAGCGCACCGTCCGGCACGCCGTGAGCGCGGGCGGTGTCGGGGAGATGGGCCGCGAGACGGCGATCGATCTCGACCGCCGTCACCCGCGCGCCGGCCTCAAGGATCGCGAGGGTGAGCGATCCCAGCCCGGGCCCGACCTCGACGACGCTCTCCCCCGCCGTCACCTCAGCGGCCTGCACGATCTTGCGCACCGTGTTGGCATCGACGACGAAGTTCTGGCCGAGCCTCTTCGTCGGGGTGACGTCGAGCTCGGCCGCGAGCCGGCGGATCTCGGCGGCGCCGAGCAGGGAGACGGTCATCCCCCCATTCTCGCCCACCGGCCCGGTCTCCCCCGACGACCCCCGGGCTTCCCGTGTCCCGAGGTGAGGGGCGCGCTCGGCCACGCTCCCCGCACGGTCAGGCGAAGGAGCCGTAGACCTCGAGCGTGTTCGCCGCGATCCGTGCGCCGAGCTCGTCGACGTCGATCCCCCGCTCTCGGGCCATGAAACGCATCGTGATCGGCACCAGGTACGGCGCGTTCGGTCGTCCGCGCAGCGGCGTCGGTGTGAGGAAGGGCGCGTCGGTCTCGACGAGGATCCGGTCGAGCGGCGCGATCCGCAACGCGTCGCGGAGGTTCTGCGCGTTCTTGAACGTGACGTTGCCGGCGAAGGAGAGGTAGTACCCCTCCTCGGCGCACACGCGCGCCATCGCCTCGTCGCCCGAGAAGCAGTGGAAGACGGTCTTCTCCGGGGCCCCGACCCGCGCCAGGGTCGCCAGGACGTCGTCGTGCGCGTCACGGTCGTGGATCTGCATCGCGATGCCGTGCTTCTTCGCCAGCGCGATGTGCGCCTCGAACGAGGTGTGCTGCGCGTCACGGCCGTCTTCGCCGGTGCGGAAGTAGTCGAGCCCCGTCTCGCCGATCGCCCTCGTCCGCGGGTGCGCGGCGAGCTCGTCGATCGCGGCGACAGCCTCGTCGAGGCGCCCCGCCGCCGCATACGTCGGCGCGTCGTTCGGGTGGATCGCGACGGCGGCGAGCACCCGCGGGTCGGCCTCGGCCGCCGCCACCGCCCATCGCGAGGACTCGATGTCGCCGGATGCCTGGACGACCCCGAGGATCCCCACCGCCTCGGCGCGATCGAGCTGTTCGACGAGCGTGAGCGTCTCGTCGCCGTCCTCGATCTCGAGGTGAGCGTGGTTGTCGTAGACGGGCACCCCGAGCGGCTCGGGAGCGGGCGGGTAACGCAGGTCCTTCCGCCCGTCCGGCGAGCGCTCGCGGACGTAGGTCTCCGGCGCCTCGGCCATGGGTTAGACGGCCGCCTCGACGCGCGGGAACAGCGGGGCGAGCGGCTGCACGCGCGTGCCGGCGGGGAGCTGTCCCCACCGTCCGGCATCGCGGATCGGCTGGGCCGTGAGCGCGCCGAGCGCGTCCTCGGCGCCGAGGGCGGTCCACAGCACCGCGGTGGACCGCGGCATCACGGGCGAGAGGAGCACGGCGAGCGCCCGCAGCCCCTCGGCGCAGATGGAGAGCACCGTGCCCAGCCGCTCGCGCTGCGCCTCGTCCTTGGCGAGCGCCCAGGGCTCGTTCGCGGTGATGTATCCGTTGAGCTCGTCCACGATCGTCCAGATCGCGGCGATCGCCTCGTCGATCCGGAATCGCTCGATCGCGGCGTCGGCCTCCGCGGCCGCAGTCGCGACGACCTCCTGTACGCGCATGTCCTGCTCCGCATACTCGGCTGCGGGCGGGACCACGCCGTCGAAGTACCGCTCGATCATGGCGATCGTGCGCGACGCGAGGTTGCCGAAGCCGTTGGCGAGCTCGGCCTGGTAGCGCGCGGAGAGGTCCTCCCAGGAGAACGAGCCGTCCTGACCGAACGCGATCGCGGACAGGAAGTAGAACCGGTAGGCGTCGGAGCCGAAGACGTCGGTGATCTCGGTCGGGGCGATGCCGGTGAGCTTGGACTTCGACATCTTCTCGCCGCCGACCAGGAGCCAGCCGTGCGCGAACACGCCCTTGGGCACGTCGATCCCCGCCGCCATCAGCATCGCCGGCCAGATCACCGCGTGGAAGCGCAGGATGTCCTTGCCGACCACATGGTAGGCAGGCCAGCGACGGGCGAACTGCTCGTCGTCCGAGCCGTACCCGACCGCGGTGGCATAGTTCAGCAGCGCGTCGACCCACACGTAGATGACATGCGACGGGTCCCACGGCAGCGGAATGCCCCAGTCGAAGGTCGAGCGCGAGATCGAGAGGTCTTTCAGCCCCTGAGAGACGAACGAGACCACCTCGTTGCGTGCGGAGTCGGGGCGCACGAAGTCGGGCTCGGCCTTGTAGAGCTCCAGCAGGCGGTCCTGGAACTCGCTGAGCTTGAAGAAGTAGTTCTTCTCCTGCAGGAGCTCCAGGGGCTTGGAGTGGATCGCGCAGACCTTGAGCCCCTCGAAGGGACCGGTGCCGTCGACGATCTCGGACTCCGGCTTGAACTCCTCGCACCCCACGCAGTACAGGGCCTCGTACTCGCCGGCGTAGATGTAGCCCGCGTCATAAAGCCGCTGGAAGAAGACCTGCACGTTCCTCTCGTGCCGCTCCTGGGTGGTGCGGATGAAGTCATCGTTGGCGACGTCGAGCGTCTGCAGCAGGGGGAACCACGACTCGCTGACGAGCTTGTCGACCCATTCCTGCGGAGTCACGCCGTTGGCCGCCGCCGCGCGCAGCATCTTCTGCCCGTGCTCGTCGGTGCCGGTGAGCATCCAGGTGTCGTCCCCTGCCTGGCGGTGCCAGCGCGCGAGCGTGTCCGCGGCGACGGAGGTGTAGCCGTGGCCGATGTGCGGCACGTCGCTCGGATAGTAGATCGGCGTGGTGATGTAGAACGATTCGCCTGCGGGCATGGCTTCGATTCTAGGCGGGCCGAGGCCGCCCGACGCGCCCCGTGACGAGGCGAGGAGCGCCCACGGGCGAAAGCTGCGGATTCGCCGCAGACGCTTGTCCCCGCGGAGGGCAGAGGAGCATGCTGGACGGGCGGAGCGACGCCGCCCCGCGACGGACATCGGATCCTGGAGGGGGCCATGGCACACGGCGACATCACCCACATCGACATCCCGGTCACCGACATGGAGAAGGCGAAGGCCTTCTACCGCAGTCTCTTCGGCTGGAGCATCCAGGCGCCGCCCGGCTTCGAGGACTATCCGATGTGGCAGGCGCCGAACCAGATCAGCGGCGGCGGGCTCGCGCCCCGTTCCGCCGACTTCGCTCAGCCGCGGTCATACGTCGAGGTCGACGCGATCGACGAGATCCTCGCCAGGGCCGAGGCCCAGGGCGGACGGGTGCTCATGCCCCGGACACCGATCACCGAGACCAGCTGGTGGGCCGTCTTCAGCGATCCGGACGGCAACGTGCTCGGGCTCTTCGAGGGCACGGTCTAGGTACGCAGAGCAGGCCCTGCGCGGCGATGAGGCGGGGCACGGAACGCTCCGGCTGCCCCGCCTCATCCTCCGCTATCGGGCGGTCCAGGTGAACCTTTCCCAACCGAGGATCTCGGTGGCCTTTGCCCGCAGTGGCGCGCGTTCGGCGTCGATCCAGGCGCTGACGAACCGGGTCTTCAGCTCCGAATGGAGCGCGAAAGTCCCCCCGGCCTCCGGGAGGTCGATCCAGCGGAATCTCTCCGCCGCACCGATCTCGTTCGCGGTCGCCTGCAAGGGGGCGTCCGCCGAGCCTTGGTCAACGCTGACGTACTTGCCGTTGGCCGCCGAACGGAGGGCGACCTGCCCTTGGCCTGCCTCGACCACGGCGAAGGTCTCCCAGTCCGCGACATGCGGAGCGTTCGCTTCGAGAGGCGCACCGTCTCGACCGAGCGACGCGCTGACATTCAGCGAGTTCCATGACGATGTGATCGAGACCGCCGGAGTCGAGAGCGTGACATAGACGGGCCGAGTGCCGATCGTGAGCTGCGCACCGGAGACGTCCACCGCGTTCCCGTACGCGTCGACGGCGCTGCGCGGCATCTTGCCGGCCGGGATCACGTCGCCGATCGGGACCGTCGTCCTGTTCGCGTCTGCCGGGGTGTCGGCCTTCAGCTCGCTGTCGGCGAAGAGAGCGAGCTTCGTCAGCGGCCCGTTCGTATAGGTGGCGCGCCAGATCCCATTGGGGAGCTTCTCCAGCGCGGTCTGCCTGTATCCGTCGACCTGGCTGCGAAGCACCCACAGGGCGAGGGCCGACTCCTTGGGCTGGAACGCCCGCACCGTGGCTGTTGTCGTCCGGTAGACGCCGAAGTTCAGCTCGGTGCTCGCCGGGTCCGTGCCGAGGTTGACGCCCTCATACCAGTACACCGTCTGCACGCCGGCGTTGGCATGCAACAGGTAGGTGGCAGCGAGCCGTTCCGCCTGTACCTCGTCGTCGAGGGCGCGCGCAGGGTTCCCGTTGTATGCCGTCGGCGTCGTCGACCAGCCGACCTCGGTCAGCAGAAGCGGTCGCGGTTCCTCTCCCGCGGCCAGATACGGGGTCTGGGCCGCACGGATCGCCGCGGCCCGCTCGACATAGCTCGCCGGGGTGGCCAGCTCGTTCTGGCCGGGGTTCGCGTAGGGGTGGTACGAAAGAGCGTCGAACTTGTGCGAGAGACCGCCCGCGGCAAAGAAACTCTGGAACCAGGACAGATCCGCGCCCATGATCCCTCCGCCGACGATCTGCACCGAGGGACGAGCCTGCTTGATCAGATCGGCGATCGGGCCGATCTTCTCGGCGTAGCACGCCCCGGTACGACACCAGTGGTTGAAGTGCTCGTTGTTGAACTCGTTCCACAACTCGACGCGCTGTGCGCCGGTCTGGTCCAGCACCGCGATCGCGTAGTCGGCGAACCATTGCTGCTCCTGCGGCGTCTGTGGGACACGCTCGCACGGGTTCGGGTCCTGGACCGGGTCACACAATCCGGAGGGCCCTTGGACGACCGTATTGCCGTAGTCCGCGGTGAAGAGGCGGTCGAATCCCAGATCCGCGGCCTTCTGCTGATACTCGCGCACCTCGTCGACGACCTGCCGAACACCGGGGATCTTCTCTGTGTTCTGCCAATACGCCTCGTCCCGGATGGCCGAGAACCCGATCGACTTCAGATCGGGAAGGGTCGTCTCCGGCTTCGACCACGTCGTCGGGTTCGGGAACGCGAAGTGCGTCTGAACGCCGAAGTAGCGGTCCGCGGTCGGGGTCGCGCCGACGACCAGGAAATCCGCCGTGGTCGTGCCGGAGGCGTTTCCGACCGTGAGAGTGTAGAGACCGGGTTTCAGGGCGCCCGGCTCGACGACGTTGTTCGCGACCTGCCCGGTCTTTGTGTCCCCTCCCGTGATCTTGTTCGCCACCGTCCAGTTCTCGCCGTTGGAGTTGTACACGGGAATGGACGGTGAGTCGTCGGCGAACGTGAGCGACCCATAGGGCTCGCCGACGACGGGCGGATCCAATGCCACCGCCGAGGACGCTCCAGCGCCTATGACCAGGGCGGCGGCCGCCAGCACCCCTATTCCAGCCCGGGACATCCAGGATCTTGCACGCATTTCTCACCTTTCCCCAGAGGAGCCAATGTCGAGAGAAGTGCACCATAGAGAAGCGTGGCCGATCAAGAGAGAAAGCCGCCGACGGAACGGATCGCCCTTTCCTCGCGTTTCAGTTCTTTCGCGCGGCGAGTGCCGCCTGATAGAGGTCACGGGATGAATGTCCGGTAATGCCAGACACCTCGGCCGCTGCCTCTTTCAGGCGCGTTCCGTCGCCGACGAGCTCCTGGACCTGTGCGAGCGCATCGGCGAGGGAGACCTCGCGAGGCGCCGCACCGGCGACGACCACGACGATCTCGCCCTTCACGCCGTCCGCCGCCCACGCGGCGAGCGTGGCGAGATCACCACGCCGCACCTCCTCGTAGAGCTTGGTGAGCTCGCGGCATACGCTCGCCATCCGTCCCGGACCGAACGCCGTCGCCATGTCGGCAAGGCTCACGGCCAGGCGAGAGGGAGACTCGAAGAAGACCATTGTGCGCGGCTCGTCCGCCAGGACGCCGAGCGCCGCACGACGCTCGCCCGGCTTGCGCGGCAGGAAGCCTTCGAACGTGAAGCGATCGGTGGGGAGGCCAGACACCGCGAGCGCCGTGACGACCGCGCTCGGACCGGGGATCGCCGTCACGGTCACGCCCTGCTCGACGGCTGCGGCGACGAGACCGTACCCGGGATCGCTGACGGTCGGCATGCCCGCGTCGCTGAGCACGACGACGTCCTCCTCCGCAGCGAGACGGGCGATCTCGGCGGCCTTGGCCTTCTCGTTGTGATCGTGGAGCGCGATCATCCGCGGGCGGTTGGCGATGCCGAGCGCGCCGAGGAGGCGCTGAGTCGTCCTGGTGTCCTCCGCCGCGATCACGGTCGCGTTCTCGATCGCCTCGACGAGGCGTCGCGAGGCGTCCCCGAGGTTTCCTATCGGGGTCGCCGCGAGGATGATCACCCGCCCAGCATAGGCTGGTGCCGTGACCGCAGCCCTGCTCCCTCCCGTGGATGAGAGGCCGACGCTCTGGGAGCGCCTCCGCGACCGGTGGACCCTCGATCCCCAGCGGCACCGTCTGATCTCCTGGCTCGCCCCGACGCTGCTCCTCATCCTCGCCGGCGCCCTGCGCCTGATCGGGGTGGGCCACCCGCACACCCTCGCGTTCGACGAGACCTACTACGTCAAGGACGCATGGTCTCTCTGGGCCCTCGGGTACGAGGGGAAGTGGGGCGAGAACGCGAACGCCCTCCTCGCGGAGGGGGACACGAGCACTCTGCAGCCGCAGAGCAGCTTCGTCGTCCACCCGCCGCTGGGCAAGTGGGTCATCGCCCTCGGGATGGGGCTGCTCGGGCCTGGTTCGAGCGCCGGCTGGCGCCTGATGACCGCCCTGCTAGGCACCCTGAGCGTCCTCGTGGTCTATCTGATCGCTCTGGAGCTCACCCGGTCGATCGCCGCGGCCTCGATCGCGGGACTCTTCCTCGCGGTAGACGGCCTGGCGATCGTGCTGAGCCGCATCGCGCTGCTCGACGGGATCCTCACGTTCTTCCTCCTCCTCGGCTTCCTCTTCGTCCTCATCGACCGACGGCATACGATGCCCGTGCTCGAGGACCCCCGCACGCATGCGCGGGCCGACGGCGCCTCGCCGCTGTGGGGACGCGTGCTGTGGCGGCGCCCCTGGATCCTGGCCGCCGGAGCGGCGGCCGGAGCGGCATGCGCCGTGAAATGGTCCGGGATGTACGCGCTCGCCGCGCTGGGCCTCTACCTCGTCGTGACCGACGCCCTCGCCCGCCGGCGCGCGGGCGTCGCCCTGTGGCCCAGCGACGCCGCGCTCCGGCAGGGGCCTGTCTCTTTCCTGCTCCTCGTCCCGATCGCGTTGGTCCTCTATCTCGCTTCCTGGGCGGGCTGGTTCGCGACAGCGGGAGGATACGACCGCGGGAGCGATCCGAATCCTCTGATCGCGCTCTGGAGATATCACGAGGCGATCCTCTCCTTCCACGTCGGCCTGACCTCCAGCCACCCGTACGCGAGCCCCGCGTGGCAATGGCCGCTGCTCCTGCGCCCCACAGCCGTGTGGGTCGGAGGCAAGGATCAGTCCTGTCTCGGGTCGGACAACTGCATCGCGACGATCTCGACGATCCCGAACCCGGTGCTGTGGTACCTCGGCGTCGCCGCCGCACTGTACCTGCTGTTCCGGTTCGTCCGTGGGCTCGTCGAGCGGGCGCCGATGCCGTGGACGCATGCGATCCCGCTCGTCGGCCTCGCGGCGACCTATCTGCCCTGGCTGATGTTCCCCGAGCGGACGATCTTCCAGTTCTACACCGTGGCGATGCTGCCGTTCCTGCTCCTCGCGCTCGTCCTCGCGCTGCGCGATCTGGCGGGGCGGGCCGCCGCCGCCCGTCACCGGCGTGCGGCGGGTCAGCGCACCGTCGTCATCGTCGTCATCGTCGTGCTCGTCGTCTCCGCGTTCTTCCTCCCGCTCTGGGTGGGGACGACGGTGCCCTACGACTTCTGGCTCGTCCACAACTGGATGCCAGGCTGGGTCTGAAACCCGACCCTGGCGCGCCGGAGCCGATCAGTTCACGTCGTTCGGGTGCGAGCCCACCCGGCCGGACCCGTCGAGCGGATCGATCGCGTCGATCTCGGCGATCTCGGCATCGGTGAGCGCGAAGTCGAACACGTCGAGGTTCTCCCGCAGACGCTCCGGACGCACCGACTTCGGGAAGACGATGTTGCCGTGCTGCAGATGCCAGCGCAGCACCACCTGCGCCGGGGTCTTGCCATGGGCGACCGCCGCCTCGGCCACGGCCGGTACGGAGAACAGGTCGTACTTGCCCTGACCGAGCGGACCCCATGCCTCGATCCGGACGTCGTTTTCGTGTGCCCAGGAGACCACGTCGCGCTGCTGGTATGCCGGGTGCAGCTCGATCTGGTTCACCGCGGGCAGCACGTCGGTCTCGGCCGCGATCCGCTCCAGGTGCGGGACGAGGAAGTTCGAGACGCCGATGGAGCGGGCAAGCCCACGCTCGCGGATGCCGATGAGCTTCTCCCAGGCGTGGACGTAGTCGTCCTTCGCCGGAGTCGGCCAATGGACGAGGTAGAGGTCCACGACGTCGAGGCCCAGCTTGTCCAGGCTCTCCCGGATCGCGGCGTCCGGCTCATCGCCGTGATGGCGGTCGTTCCAGAGCTTCGTGGTCACGTACAGCTCGTCCCGGGCGATCCCGCTCTTCGCGATCGCCGCGCCGACCCCCTCCTCGTTGCCGTAGATGGCGGCGGTGTCGATGTGTCGGTACCCGGCGGCGAGCGCCTCGCTCACCGCGCGCTCGGCGTCGGCGGCGGGGACCTTGAAGACGCCGTAGCCGAGCTGGGGGATCGTGCGACCGTCGTTGAGGGGAAGAGCGGGGATCGTCATGGCTCCAGCCTAGGACGGGCACCGGCCCCAAGGATCACCGACGCCAGGCGCAGCTCCCGTGCCACCACCAGACCCTTCGGGGGATCGGAGGATCCGCCCGCCGCGGCCGTGCGCAGCGGGCTCCTGCTCGGCATACGATGGAGGGCTATGTCTGCGCCCGTCATCGCCTATCCTCCGGAACTGCCGGTCAGCGCTGCGCGCGACGAGATCGCGACGGCGATCCGCGACCATCAAGTGGTCGTGGTCGCGGGCGCCACCGGGTCAGGGAAGACCACGCAGCTGCCCAAGATCTGCCTCGAGCTCGGCCGCGAACGGATCGCTCACACCCAGCCGCGGCGGCTCGCCGCCCGCACGATCGCCGAGCGCGTGGCCGAGGAGCTGCAGGTGCCGATGGGCGGTCTCGTCGGCTACAAGGTGCGATTCACCGACCAGGTGTCCGAGGAGACGCGCATCGCGCTGATGACCGACGGCATCCTGCTGAACGAGATCCACCGTGATCGCCTGCTCCGTCGCTACGACACGATCATCATCGACGAGGCCCACGAGCGCTCCCTCAACGTCGACTTCCTGCTCGGCTACCTGCACCGGATCCTCCCCGAACGCCCCGACCTGAAGGTGATCATCACCTCGGCGACGATCGATCCGGAGAGCTTCGCACGGCACTTCGCCGACGCCGACGACTCCCCCGCCCCCGTGATCGAGGTGTCGGGACGCACCTACCCGGTGGAGATCCGCTATCGCCCCCTCGTCGACGAAGCCTCCGCCGACCAGCCACAGGAGACCCGCTCCGCCGCCGCCCCTTCGACGAAGAGCGGCCGGAGGGGCCAGAGCCCCCGGCGCTCGGCGGAAGGCGAGCCGGCGGACGAGGTGTCCGCCATCGTCGGCGCCCTCCGCGAGCTCGACCGCGAGGCGCCAGGCGACGTGCTCGTGTTCCTCCCGGGCGAGGCGGAGATCCGCGACGCCGCCGACGCCGTGCGCGGCGCTTACGGCCGGGACACGGCTCCTACCGAGGTCCTGCCGCTCTACGGTCGGCTGTCGGCCGCCGAGCAGCACCGCGTCTTCGAGCGGTCGCCTGTGGCCGGGATCCGCCGACGGGTCGTGCTCGCGACGAACGTCGCCGAGACCAGCCTCACGGTTCCGGGCATCAAATACGTCATCGACACCGGCACCGCCCGCATCTCGCGTTACAGTCACCGCTCCAAGGTGCAACGGCTCCCCATCGAGCCGATCTCCCAGGCCTCGGCCGACCAGCGTTCCGGCCGGGCCGGGCGCACCAGCGACGGCATCGCGATCCGGCTCTACGCCGAGGAGGACCTCGGCAAACGCCCCGAGTTCACCCAGCCCGAGATCCTGCGCACCTCACTCGCCTCGGTCGTGCTGCAGATGCTCTCGCTCGGCTTCGGCGACATCGCGGACTTCCCCTTTCTCACCCCGCCGGACTCCCGCGGGATCAAGGCCGCGCTCGACCTGCTCGCCGAGCTCGGCGCGGTGACGCTCGGAAGCGCCAGGGGCGGGACCGGCGCCGCCGGGGAGACCCCGCGCCTGACCCGCATCGGACGCGAGATCTCGCGTATGCCGATCGACCCGCGGTTCGCCCGGATGCTCGTCGAGGCGGGCAGGACCGGGGTCGTGCGCGACGTGCTCGCGATCGTCGCGGGCCTGTCGATCCAGGACGTGCGCGAGCGCCCTTCCGCCGACGCTCCGCAAGCCGTGCGCGACGAGGCGGACCGGATGCACGCCCGGTTCGCGGATCCGACCAGCGACTTCCTCGCTCTGCTGAACCTCTGGAACCATCTGCGCACGCAGCAGCAGGACCTGGGATCCGGCGCGTTCCGGCGCCTGTGCCGCAGCGAGCATCTCAACTACGTGCGCGTCCGCGAGTGGTTCGACGTGCATCGTCAGCTGCGCACGCTCGTGAAGGACGGGGCGAGGCGCGGACCGTCGGACGCGGCGGCCGATCCCGACGCCGTGCACAAGGCGCTTCTCGCCGGCCTCCTCTCGCAGATCGGCGTTCTCGACGAGCGCACCGCCGCGAAGGGCGTGAACAAGACCGCCTCCCCCAGGGAGGCCAAGCGCCGGATCGCCGAGTACCGCGGGGCACGGGGCATCCGCTTCTCGATCTTCCCGGGATCGGGACTGCGCAAGCGCAGCCCGCAGGCGGTGATGGCCGCCGAGGTCGTCGAGACCTCGCGCACCTTCGCCCGCACGGTCGCCGCGATCGACCCGGCCTGGGCCGAGGCGCTCTCGGGCGATCTCGCCAAGCGGCAGGTCTCTGAGCCGCACTGGTCGAAGGACGCCGGTGCCGCGGTCGCGTTCGAGAAGGTGACGCTCTTCGGCGTCGAGATCATCCCCCGTCGACGCGTGCAGTTCGCCCGGATCGACCGCGCGGGAGCGCGCGAGCTGTTCCTGCGCCACGCCCTGGTCGAGGGCGAATGGGATCCGACACGCCTGGACAAGAGGGTGAGCGCGTTCTGGCGGAGCAACGCCGAGCTGCGCCGTCGCCTCGAGAAGCTCGAGGAACGCGAGCGTCGTCGCGACATCCTCGCCGGCGACGAGGCGGTGTTCCGCTTCTACGACGAGCGGATCCCCGCCGAGGTCTTCGACGTCCGCTCCTTCGAGAAGTGGTGGCGCGACGCTCTCGCCTCCTCCCCGCGGCTCCTCACGATGCGCGAGGAGGATCTGCTCGACGACGCCGACCGCGCGGATCAGGGCGAGTTCCCGACCCGCTGGACGCAGGGCGACCAGGTGCTCGGCCTCGCCTACCGCTTCGACCCCGGCGCCCCGGACGACGGCGTGAGCGTCGTGATCCCGCTCGCCCTTCTGCAGCAGATCGAGGACACCGGGTTCGACTGGCAGGTGCCTGGGCTCCGAGCCGAGCTGGTCACCGCGCTCCTCCGCGCCCTCCCGAAGACGATCCGCCGGCATGTCGTCCCCGCCGCAGACTGGGCGGAGCGGTTCGGGGCGGAGCTTGCCGCCGAGGCCCCGGAGCATCATGACGGGCGCCCGCCGCGGTCCCTCGCCGACGCGCTCGCGAAGCTCGTCCAGCCCCTGGCCAACCAGCCGGTCTCGGCCGGGGGCTTCGATCAGGAGCGCGTCCCGGGGCATCTGCGGATGAGCTTCCGCGCCGTCGACGAGCGCGGACGCATCGCGGGATCCGGACGCGACCTGCGCGCCCTGCAGGCGCAGCTCGCCGATCGCTCCCGAGCGAGCGTGGCGCGGTCGGTACGCACCGCTCCGGACGGGCGCGCGACGCCCGCGGGAGCCGCGGCGGTCGCCGACGCTTCGGCGCGGTCGGCGCCGCGCGAGCGCACGGGCATCACCTCCTGGGACCTCGGCGACCTGCCGGCCGTGCTCGACACCCGGGTCGCCGGCGGTGTGGTGCGCGGGTATCCCGCCCTGGTGGACACGGGGAAGAGCGTCGACCTCCGTGTGGAGGCGACCGCCGACGCGGCGGCCGCGGCGACCCGCGACGGCGTCCTGCGCCTCGTCCTGCTGAACGTCCCCTCCCCCGCCGCCTACGTGCAGGAACACCTGACCTCCGCCGAGAAGCTGGCCCTGGCGGCATCGCCCTACCCTTCGGTGGCCGCGCTCGTCGAGGACTGCCGAGCCGCGGTGGCGCGAGCTGTCATCGAACGTCACGAGCCCGGCGGCGTCGTCCGCTCCGAGGGCGCGTTCGACCGCGTGCGCGACGCGGTCTCGGCGGCCATGGTGGACGAGCTGTTCGCCTGCGTCTCGCTCGTCGCGCGGATCCTCACGAGGTCACGGGACGTCGAGCGCGCGATCAAGGCGGAGAACTCGCTCGCCCTGCTCGGCCCCCTGAACGACATCCGCGCCCAGCTCGCCGGCCTCCTCCCACCAGGGTTCGTCTCGGCGACCGGCGTCGAACGCCTCGCCCATCTCCCCCGGTACCTCGACGGGATGCGGGACCGGCTGAAGACGCTGAGCGAGACCCCTGGCAAGGACCGCGCGCGGATGAACGAGTACGAGCGAGTCGCGCAGGCCTACGCCGACGCCGGCGGGACGATCCCGCTCCCTCCGGGCGCCCCTCCGGCGCTCGTCGAGGTCCGCTGGCTCCTGGAGGAGTATCGGGTCAGCGTCTTCGCCCAGCGCCTCGGCACCGCCCAGCCGGTGTCTCCGCAGCGGATCGCCAAGGCGCTGACCGAGCTCCGCCGCTGAGGCACCACCTGCCCGTGCGGAGCACTGCCCGCCCCTTGACGTGGCCCGATCCAGGCTTGGCCAGGTCCAGCCCGGTCCGATCCGGCCCGGTTTGTCGGACCGATGCACTCCTGTCGGCCCAACTCCCGGATCCGAGCCGACAGAGTCGCATCCGTCCGATGTCGGCCGCGTCTCCTCGGTCGCCCGCTGTCGCCGTTTGTCGGGCCCGATGCAGGTCTGTCGGCCAAGATTCGAGATCTGGTCCGACAGACCTGCATCGGGCCGACAGAATTCCTCCTCCCCTCCCTCCCCTGGCCGAGCTTCCCCGCTGACCGGATCCACGACCGCGGCGGAGGCGTAGCCTGGCGGTATGGCTCACGCGATCGTGTACACCTCCATCGGCGCCCCTGAGGTCCTCACGCTCACCGAGATCCCCGAGCCCGAGCCCGCGGCCGGCGAGGCCGTGGTGCGCATCGAGGCGGCCGGGGTCAACCCGATCGACGCGAAGCAGCGCAGCGGCTTCCGGCCGCTGCCCCCGATCACCGCGCCCCGCCGTGTCGGGTACGACGGCGCGGGAGTCGTCACCGCCGTCGGCGCCGGTGTGACCGCTGTCTCCGTCGGCGACCGTGTGGCGATCCGCGACACTCCCGGCACCTACGCCACCGCGCTCTCGGTCCCGGTGGCACACCTCGCGCCGCTGCCCGACGCGGTGGCCTCCGCCGAGGGGGCCGCGCTCGGCATCCCCGCGGGCACCGCCTATCAGTCTCTCCGCTCCCTCGGCGTCACCGACGGAGACGTGCTCCTCGTCCATGCCGGCTCAGGCGCCGTCGGCCAGGCCGTCGTGCAGTTCGCCGTGGCCTGGGGAGCGACCGTCATCGCCACCGGGAGCCCCGCCTCTCATGAGCGGCTGCGGGAGCTCGGCGCCATCCCCGTCGCGTACGGCGACGGCCTGGAGGATCGGGTCCGCGCCGCCGCTCCCCGCCCCGTCACCGTCGCGCTGGACAACGCCGGCACGGACGAGGCGATCGCGACCTCCCTCGCGCTCGTGGCGGACCGTTCGCGAATCGCGACGATCGTGCGCGGCCCGGACGCGGCATCGTTCGGCATCCAGGCCTTCAGCGGCGGAAGCCCGACGCCGCTCAGCGCGCAGGAGCTGGAGTGGCGCGCCGAGGCGCTGCCCGCCACGATCGCCCTCATCGCCTCCGACCGCTTCTCCGTGGAGTTCGGCCCCGAGCTGCCGCTCGCTGAGGCCGCGGAGGCCCACCGTCTCGTCGAGGCGCACGCCGCTCGCGGGAAGATCCTCCTCGTCCCCTGAGTCGCCGCCCACGCCGGACCGGCGTGCGGCTCCCGAGGCCCGTGCGCGTGAACCGTGCGTATCGCGACGGCCGCGTGCAACAGTTCGACACACGCCACGGCGTCTCGCATCGGCGCGCGAGAATCGACCGCATGACCACCGATCCCGCTCGTCCGGCGTCCGAGAGCGCAGCGTCCCCGAGGGACGGGACCGGGTTCGCCACGCGCCAGGTGCAGGCGGCCTACGTGCCGGGTCAAGGGCAGAACACGGCCGTGCCCCCGCTCTACCAGTCCGCCGCCTACGAGTTCGGCTCGCTCGCCGAGGCGCGGGACCTCTTCGCCCTGCGCACGGTCGGCAACATCTACAGCCGCAACGCCAACCCCACTCAGCAGCTCCTGGAGGAACGGGTGGCCGCGCTGGAGGGTGGCGTCTCCGCGGTCGCCGTCGCCTCGGGGCAGGCCGCCGTCGCCGTCACCCTGCTGGCACTGGCCGGTCGCGGCGGGCACGTGGTCGCCGCGACGCAGCTCTACGGCGGTTCCGTCGACCTGCTGCAGGAGACCTTCGCCGACTTCGGGATCGGCGTGACCTTCGTCGACCAGGACGACCCCGACGCGTGGCAGGCCGCGGTGACGCCGAGGACCCGCGCCCTCTTCGCCGAGTCCGTCGCCAACCCCGTGGCGCAGGTGCTCGACATCCGCGGCGTCGCCGAGATCGCGCACGCCGCGGGCGTCCCCCTGGTGATCGACAACACTGTCGGCACGCCCTATCTCCTCCGCCCCGGCGAGCACGGCGCGGACTTCGTCGTGCACTCGGCGACGAAGTTCCTGAGCGGACACGGCACGTCCCTCGGCGGCGTCGTGGTGGACGTCGGCTCCTTCGACTTCGGCGCGGCCCCCGAACGGTGGCCGCAGTTCACCGGCCCCTATGCACGCTTCGGCGATCTCGTGCTGTGGGAGCGCTTCGGTCACGGCCTCGCCTTCGGCGCGCTCGTGAAGTCCAAGTACGTGCACGATCTCGGGCCGTCGATCTCGCCGTTCAACGCGCAGCAGATCCTGCTCGGGATCGAGACGCTCGACCTGCGCGTGGCTCGACAGAGCGCCTCGGCGCAGCGGATCGCAGAGCATCTCGCCGTCCACCCCTTCGTCGCCGCGGTCCATCATCCCGGGCTCGCCGGCAACCGCTGGCACGAGCTCGCCGCGCGCTACCTCCCCCGCGGGGTTCCCTCGGTGTTCTCCTTCGACCTCGTCTCCACCGGCGACGAGCTCCTCGACCTCGACCGCGTCGAAAGAGTCGTCGACGCCCTGCGGGTGGTGCGCCTCGTCGCGAACATCGGGGACGCACGCAGCCTCGTCGCCCACCCGGCTTCGATGACGCACTCGCATCTGAACGCCGCCCAGCGCGCCACCGCCGGGATCGGCGACACGACCATCCGCCTGTCGATCGGCATCGAGGACCCCGCCGACATCCTCGCCGATCTCGACCAGGCGCTCGCGCGGGCCTGAGGCCGCCGCGCTGTCCGCCCGTCGAGCCGAGTCCGGGGAGTCCACGAAGCTAGAATCGGAAGGTCATGCCCTCCGCCTCGAACTACGCCACGCCGCGCCTCGACTCCCGTCCGGTCGAGACCTTCTCCTCGACCCTCGGCGACCTCGCCGCACACGTCGGGGCGCCGGCTCCGGAACAGACGGAGATCGCCTACACCGGCATCGCGATGTCGACCGCGACCGTCCGCCCCGGCGACCTGTTCGTCGCTGCGCGAGGGGCCAACGCGCATGGCGCCCGGTTCGCGGCGAAGGCCAGGGAGGCCGGTGCGGCCGCGGTCCTCACCGACCCCGACGGCGCAGCTCACCTGCCCGACGACCTCCCGACGCTCGTCGTCGACGACCCGCGGCGTGCCGTCGGCCCCGCGTCGGTGCAGCTCTACCGCGACCCCGCGTCCTCCCTCACCACCATCGGCATCACGGGCACCCAGGGCAAGACGACCACCGCCTTCTACGTCGCCGCCGCCGCGGGCATGGACTCCTCCGGCACGATCGGCTCGATCGGCACCACGGTCGGCGACGTCCTCTTCCCGCCCGAGCTCACCACTCCCGAGGCGCCGGAGCTGCACGCCTTCTTCGCCGTCATGCGGGAGCAGGGGATCCGGACGGTCGCCGTCGAGGCCTCCAGCCACGCCCTCGTCCAGGGGCGGGTCGACGGGTTCGCGTTCGACGCCGGGATCTTCCTGAACCTCGGCCACGACCACCGCGACTACCACCCGACCCAGGCCGAGTACTTCGCGGCGAAGGCCCTGCTGCTCACCCCCGGTCATTCCCGGGTCGGCATCGTCGACGTCGACACGCACTGGGGCAGGACGCTCGCGGCGCAGGCGACGATCCCGGTCCGCACGACCTCCGCCTCCGGCGGCGACGCCGACTGGCGCGCCGAGGACGTGGAGCTGCGCGCCGACGGGTCCTCCTTCCTCGTCCGCTCGCCGCAGGGCGAGGCCGTCCGGTTCACCACCCGGCTGACCGGGGCCTTCAACGTCAACAACATCCTCGCCGCCGTCGCTGGTCTCGCCGAGCAGGGACGCTCCCTCGAGGAGATGGCCGTCGGCGTCGCCGCCCTCCCGAGCGTCGAGGGCCGCCTCCAGCGCTTCGACTTCGGACAGCCCTTCACCGCGATCGTGGACTCGGCTCACAAGCCCGAGGCGATCAACGCCGCCCTTCGCGCCATCCGGACCACGGCGCCGGACGGTCGCCTCATCGCGGTCCTCGGCGCGAATGGCAAGAGGGACACCTCCAAGCGCCGCATGATGGGACGCTTCGCCGCGATGTTCGCCGACGTGCTGATCGTTACCGACGACAACCCCTACGACGACGACCCGGCGGAGATCCGCGCAGCGCTCATCGACGGCGCCCGCTCCTCCGCAGCAGAGATCGTCGAGATCGGCGACCGCCGCGAGGCCATGTCCGCCGCGGTCCGGATGGCCGGCCCCGGCGACACGGTCGTGATCCTGGGCAAGGGCCACGAGCGGTACCACGCCCTGGCCGGAGGCGACATCCCCTGGTACGACCCGGACGTCCTCCGCGAGGTCATCGAGGCGCTCTGAGCTGAGGCACGCGTCGAGCGAGAGCGCGTCGGCGGGGCGACCGCGCGGACGGCGGGTCAGCCCAGACCGTCGTCCGTGGACGCAGGTCCTGTCGCGATCGGAAGGCCCGGCGTGTTCGACCACGCGCTCCACGACCCGGGGTAGAGGATCACCTCGCGCCCGACGAGCGTCCCGGCGAGCGCGAGCTGAGCCGCCGTCACCCCTGATCCGCAGTACGCCACGGCGGGGACGTTCTGCCCTGCGCCGGCGGCCTCGAAGGCCGCCGCGATCTCGGTCGGCGGGAGAAACCGCCCGTCCGCGGTGAGCACCTCGGCGATCGGCAGGTTCCGCGCGCCGGGGATGTGTCCTGCGACCGGATCGATCGGCTCGCTCTCTCCCCGAAACCGCTCGGCGGCACGCGCGTCGAGAAGAACGCCCGTCCACTCCGCCACCTGCGCGGTGTCGAGCACGTCCGCGGTCCCTGGCACCCTGAGCCGGACGTCGCCCGGCTCAGGGATGACCTCGCCGATCTCGATCGCGCCGCCGGACGACCGCCAGGCCGACAGGCCGCCGTCGAGCACGCGCACCTCCGACAGCCCAGCGCGGCGCAGAGCCCACCAGACACGCGAGGCGGGCAACGAGCGCGAGTCGTCGTACACCACGACCTGCTGCCCCTCCGAGATCCCCCAGCGGCGGACGGCGGCGGCGAGATCGTCGTCCGAGGGCAGCGGGTGGCGCCCCTCGCTCGGATCCCCCGGACGGGAGAGCTCGCGCTCGAGGTCCACGAAGACCGCGCCGGGAAGGTGTCCCGCCAGATAGTTCTCGTGCCCGTCGTCGAAGCCGAGCCGGTAGCGGGCGTCGAGGAGACGGACGGGCACGCCCTCGGCGAGCGCGTCGGCCAGCTCGGTGGCGGAGATCAGCGGGGAGACGGTCATGCCCCATTATCTCAACGAGGCGATCGTTCGACGAGGCGACCACAGCATCTACGCTGGGGACATGACCGGTCTTCGCTGGGGCATCCTCGCCACGGGCGGCATCGCCGCCGCTTTCGCCGCCGACCTGCGCACCGCAGGCCTCGACCTCGTCGCCGTCGGATCGCGATCCCAGGAGTCCGCGGACGCGTTCGCCGCGCGCTTCGGGATCCCCCGTGCCCACGGCTCCTACGAGGCGCTCGCCGCCGACCCCGAGGTCGACATCGTCTACGTCGCGACGCCTCATCCGATGCACGCCGCCGACGCCCGTCTCGCGCTCTCGCACGGGAAGCACGCGCTCGTGGAGAAGGCGTTCACGCTGAACGCCGCCGAGGCCGAGGGCCTGCGCACGCTCGCGGCGGAGAAGGGCCTCCTCGTCATGGAGGCGATGTGGACGCGGTACCTGCCGCACATGGCGCGCATCCGCGAGATCATCGCCGACGGAGCGCTGGGCGAGATCCGCGCGGTGTCGGCGGACCACACGCAGCTGCTTCCCACGGACCCGGCTCACCGCCTGAACGCGCTCGCGCTCGGCGGCGGAGCGCTCCTGGACCTCGGGATCTACCCGATCTCGTTCGTCTGGGACGTGCTCGGGGCGCCGACCGAGGTCCGCGCGCTCGGGCGGCTCGGCGAGACCGGCGCCGACACCGAGGTCGCCACCGTGATGACCCACGCCGGCGGCGCGGTGTCGACGACCCTCTCCTCCTCGCGGGGCGCGGGGGCGGACACGGCGACGATTGTCGGGACGAAGGCCCGGATCGAGATCGACCGGGTCTGGTACACGCCCACCTCGTTCCGCCTGATCGCCTCGGACGGCACGGTCCTGGAGGAGTACGTCTCCCGGGTCGAGGGTCGCGGCATGGAGTACCAGGCCAGGGCCGCCGAGCGCTTCGTCGCGGAGGGCACGCTCGACAGCGACCTGCTGCCCGTCGCCGAGAGCGTCGCCATCATGGCCTGCCTCGACGAGATCCGCTCTCAGATCGGCGTCCGCTACCCGGGAGAGAACGATGCCTGAGCCGCAGGACACGCGCGTCGCGGTCTATCTCGACTTCGACAACATCGTCATCTCCTGGTACGACCGAGTGCACGGCCGCAGCGCCTACAGCAAGGACCGGCAGCGGATCCTCGACGACCCGCATGACCCCGAGGTCGCCGAACGCCTCTCCCGGGCGATGGTCGACGTGCCGGCGATCATCGACTACGCCTCGTCGTTCGGCACCCTCGTGCTCACCCGGGCCTACGCCGACTGGTCGTCCCCGGTCAACGCCGAATACCGGTCGCAGCTCGTGGGCCGGGCGGTCGACCTGGTCCAGCTCTTCCCCGCGGCGGCGTATGCGAAGAACGGCGCCGACATCCGCCTCGCCGTCGACACGGTCGAGGACATGTTCCGGCTGCCCGACCTCACCCACGTGGTGATCGTCGCGGGCGACTCGGACTACGTGCCCCTCGCCCAACGCTGCAAGCGTCTCGGACGGTACGTGATCGGCGTGGGGGTCGCGGGCTCCACCGCCAAGTCGCTCGCCGCCGCCTGCGACGAGTTCGAGTCCTACGACTCGCTCCCCGGGGTCGAGCGCCCTGCCGCCGAGCCGCCGCGCAAGGCCAAGGCGAAGGGCGCCGCGAAGGAGCCGGCCAAGGAGCCGGCGAAGGGCGGCGCCCGTGCCAGGCAGGCACCGGCCGCCGACCAGGGCGCAGATGCCACCACCGCGTCCGCCGCCTCGCGCAGCGGGACGATCGAGCCTGACCCGGTGGTCGACGATCAGGACCAGGCGACCAAGACCCTCGTCCGCGCGCTGCGTCTCGGCCACGACAAGGCAGAGGCCGACGAGTGGCTGCACAGCTCGGCCGTGAAGACGCAGATGCGTCGCATCGACCCGTCCTTCCGCGAGAAGGCGCTGGGCTATCGCTCCTTCTCCGACTTCCTGAAGTCCCGAGACGACGTCGCCGAGCTCTCGGAAGAGGGCCACGAGCGCCTCGTCCGCCTGAAGGAGTCCTGACCAGGGGCACCGAATGGATCCCTCCGCATCGTCCCCGTACCTCCGCGCGCTCGGTGAGCGCGCGGAGGCGCTCCATCCGGAGCTTCGCGCCTATTTCGGCGCTCTCCCGCCCGACGCCGTCGGCGTCGGCGAGGGCGTGTTCTCCCACGCCGGGACGCCGCGGCGTGCCCTCCGCCCTCTCCTGCGCCTGTTCGAGCGTCGCGGGGTCGCCTTCGGCGGGTGGGCGCAGGACGTGCCGTTCACCGTCCGCAATCGCGGGGTCGCCGGACGGGTGGTCGCCGAACGAGACTTCCGCCTTCCCACCGGAACCTGGACGATGCGCGACGCCGTCTCCTTGCGGGCTCCCGGACGGGTGGTCGACCGGTTGGGGGCCCCTGAGACCGTGGCGGCCCTGTTCGACGTGGACGTGGTCCACGGGGCGCTGACCCTGCGCAGCGTCGCGGTCGGGATCCGCTGGGGACGCCTGCGGCTGCGCCTGCCGCGGCCGCTCGCGCCCCGCATCCGGCTCACCGAGAGCTACGACGCCGCCGCGGTCAGGCAGCGCGTGGAGCTCACGATCGACGTCCCGGTGCTCGGCCGGATCTACGAGTACTCCGGGACCTTCACCTACCGGATCGAGGAGGCGGCATGACCGCAGACGCGGGCGTCGGCGGAAGGGTCGTCATCGGCGGCTCGACCGGGTTCATCGGGCGCCGCCTGCAGGAGGAGCATCGGCGGGCAGGGCGCGAGGTCATCACGATCTCGCGGACCGGGGCCGACCTTCGCTGGGACGACCAGGACGGGATCGACGCCGCGGTCGACGGCGCGGCCCTGGTCGTAGGCCTGGCCGGGAAGAGCGTCAACTGCCGGTACACGCCGGAGAACCGAGCCGAGATCTTCCGCTCCCGGCTCACGACGACGGCGGCGCTGAGCGGAGCGATCGCGCGTGCCGACGCACCGCCGCCGCTCTGGGTGAACTCGTCCACCGCGACCATCTACCGGCATGCCGAGGACCGACCGCAGACCGAGTCCGCCGGAGAGCTCGGCACGGGCTTCTCGGTCGAGGTCGCGAAGGCCTGGGAACGAGCGCTCTTCGCCGACCCCCTCCCCGGCACCCGCCGGGTCGCCCTGCGGACAGCGATCGTGCTCGGCGACGGCGGAGTGATGGGGCCGCTGCGCACGCTCGCCCGCGTCGGGCTGGGCGGCACGCAGCTCGACGGCCGTTGGCCGGTCTCCCCACGGCGACGCGAGGCGGGGACGGGGCATGTCCTCGGAGCCCGCGGCGGGCGGCAACGGTTCAGCTGGATACACCTCGACGACGTCGTCGGGATCATCGATTTCCTCGAGCGCGCTCCCGAGCTCCAGGGTCCGGTGAACGCCACCGCGCCCCGCCCGAGCGACAACGCCGGGTTCATGGCGACGATCCGGCGGGCGCTGGGCGCACGGATCGGCGTCCCCCTGCCGCGGTGGATGCTGGAGCTCGGCGCGATCGGGATCAGGACCGAGACCGAGCTGATCCTCAAGAGCCGCTGGGTGCTGCCGGAGAGGCTGATCGCCGCCGGCTACGTCTTCCGGCATCCCGAGCTCGACGAGGCCGTCCGCGATGCGCTCCGGGCGCCAGAGACCCGGTCGCGAGTGCGCTGATCCTTCCGCGCCGACCGCGCGGGGAGGCTGGCGCTCTCGGACGAGCCCGCGCGAAGAGACTACGGCGCGGTGTCGCCTTCCTCCTGCTCGCGCTTGCGCTTCTCGATCTCGGCACGCAGCCGCCACTCCTCGATCTCCCTGTCGAGGTCGGCGATCTGCTGCTCGGTCGTCCTGGTGTCGACCGGCGGCGCAGGCGGCGCGGGAGCCGCCGAGGCCGCCGCACCGCGCTGCATTCGCGGGATCCGCACCCCCCGGTCGCCATAGTCGCGACCGACGAGGAACCAGATGATGCTCCCGGCGAGCGGGACGAGGATCACCAGGATGATCCAGAACACCTTGGGAAGGTGCTTCACCTGGTCGTCGGGACGCGTGATGATGTCGATCAGCGCGCCGATCGTCAACGCCAGGAGCAGCACCGAGAACAGGATGGGCATGCAGACAGCCTAGATGAGCCCTCCCGCACACGGTTAGGTCGCGGAATCTGCCGCCGAACGGCACCGGGCGGGGCCCGTTTCGCGACCGGCGGACGCGCACGGCGGAGAAGCGAGGCGACGGGCGCTGCGGCTAGGGAAGGTGATGTCCGGCCGCGCGGAACAGCGTGTACCACTCGTCGCGGCTGAGCGCGACGTCGGCCCCCGCGGCGGCGTCGCGCACGCGCTGCGGCGTGGTCGAGCCGAGGACGGTCTGGATGCCGGCGGGATGCCGGGCGATCCATGCCGTGGCGATCCCGGTCGGCGTGACGCCGTGCGCGTCGGCGATCCGGTCGATCGCCGCGTTGAGCTCGGCGAACGCCGGGTTGCCCAGGAACGGCCCCGCCGCCGTGCCGGACTGATACGGCGACCATGCCTGGACGGCGATCCCCTCGATGCGGCAGTACTCGATCAGCCCTCCGCCGTCGACCACGGTGCTCTGGGCGAGACCAGCCATGTTCGCCGCCACCGGCTGAGCGATGACCGGGGCGTGGACGAGCGAGAGCTGCACCTGGTTGGCGACGATCGGCTGCCGCACCGCGGTGCGCAACAGGTCGATCTGCCGGGGCGTGTGGTTGGAGACCCCGAAGGAGCGCACCTTGCCCGCCGCCTCGAGGGCGTCGAAGGCCTGCGCCACCTCCCCGGGCTCCACCAGCGCGTCGGGGCGGTGCAGGAGCAGGACGTCGATCCGATCCGTGCCCAACGCCTTGAGCGATCCCTCGACCTGACGCTGGATATGTGCGGCGGAGAAGTCGAAGACGCCCCGGTCAGGGACGATGCCGCACTTGGTCTGCAGCGTGATCTCGTCGCGCTCGGCGGGCGAGAGCCGGAGCGCCGACGCGAACCGCTCCTCGCAGCCGTGCATCCGGCCGCCATAGATGTCGGCGTGGTCGAAGAAGTCGATCCCCGACTTGCGCGCCGTCGCGTAGAGGTCCCTGATCTCGGCGTCGGACCGATCGACGATCCGCATCATGCCCGCGACCACCGCCGGCGCCGTGCCCTTCCCGAAGGCGATCCTCTTCATGCCCGGCTCCTCTCGTGTCGCGCTGCGCGTCACGGTCCCATTCTGCCGTGCTCCAGCCCCGAGGGGCGGGGAGGACCGTGCCCGGCGAAGGGAGAAAACGTGCCCGTCCTCGCCACACGCCGACGCAGAAACACCGATGCGGTCGCCGAGGCCTCATGATCGATCCACACGGAGGACGTGTCAACGGGCGACGCGGGGGGCCTTCGGAGCAACGGCGTCGCCCTTTTCTCGAAAGGCCATGCCATGAACGATCCCCATATCCGCGTCGGCGGAGACCCGGCAGACGCGCTGGAGAACCAGCGTGAGCTCACCGGCGACCGTCTCATGGCGGCGGAGGACTTCTCCAACGAGGAGGCGGGGTATCACAAGACGCTCCGCCCGCGACAGATCCAGATGATCGCGATCGGCGGGGCGATCGGGACGGGGCTGTTCATGGGAGCGGGCGGGCGCCTCGCCTCCAGCGGCCCCGCGCTCATCCTCATCTACGCCCTGTGCGGCTTCTTCGCCTTCCTGATCCTGCGCGCTCTCGGCGAGCTGGTGCTGCACCGGCCCTCCTCGGGCTCGTTCGTGTCCTACGCCAGGGAGTTCTACGGCGAGAAGCTCGCCTTCACCAGCGGGTGGCTGTACTTCCTCAACTGGGCCATGACCTCGATCGTCGACGTCACCGCCGCCGCGCTCTACGTCAAGTTCTGGGCCCAGTACTGGGAGCCGCTCCAGGCGGTGCCGCAGTGGGTGATCGCCCTCGTCGCCCTCGTGGTCGTGCTCTCCCTCAATCTCGTCAGCGTCAAGCTCTTCGGCGAGATGGAGTTCTGGTTCGCGATGATCAAGGTGGCCGCTCTCGTGGCCTTCCTCATCATCGGCACCTGCTTCCTCATCTTCGGAGGAGCCACCGAGGCCGGCGCCACCGGCTTCTCGGTGATCTCGGACAACGGCGGGCTCTTCCCCACGGGCATGGTCGCACCGCTGCTCGCCATCTCGGGCGTGGTCTTCGCCTACGCGTCGATCGAGCTCGTCGGAACCGCGGCAGGCGAGACCGCGAACCCCGAGAAGGTCATGCCGCGCGCGATCAACACCGTCGTCATCCGGATCGCGATCTTCTACGTCGGCTCCATCCTGCTGCTCTCCCTCCTGCTCCCCTTCAGCACCTACAAGGCGGGCGAGTCCCCCTTCGTCACGTTCTTCTCGCACATCGGCTCTCCCGAGACCGGGGTGATCGCCGGCTCGGTGATGAACTTCGTCGTGCTGACCGCGGCGCTGTCCAGCCTCAACGCCGGCCTCTACTCGACCGGCCGAATCCTGCGCTCCATGTCCGTCAACGGCTCGGCCCCCCGCTTCACCGCCGCCATGAGCCGCAACGGCGTCCCCTACGGCGGGATCCTGCTCACCGCCGTCATCACGCTCGTCGGCGTGGGAGTGAACGCGCTCTGGCCCTCGCAGGCGTTCGAGATCGTGCTGGAGGTGTCGGCGATCGGCATCATCGGCGGATGGGCGACGATCATCCTCTGCCAGCTGAAGCTCCACTCGCTCGCGAAGAAGGGCGTGCTCGAACGGCCTTCCTTCCGCATGTTCGGCGCTCCCTACACCGGCTACCTCACCCTTGCCTTCCTCGTCTTCGTGCTCGTCACGATGGGGTTCTCCGAGACTGGGCGGTGGGTGCTCGCCTCCCTCGTCCTCCTCATCCCCGCGCTCATCGTCGGCTGGTTCGCCGTGCGCAGACGCATCCTCGCCGCAGCCCAGGCCCGAGAGGGATACACCGGCACATTCCCGGTGATCGCCGCGCGACAGGCCACGGAGGCGCTGCGCGACGACGACTGAGCCGGCCGGCCCCGGCCATGCATCGGCTGCCGTCGCGCCTCTGCCGGCCCGGTCGCACAGATCGGGCCGGCAGAGGCGCATCCGTCCGGCGCAGGTGACCGTGTGGCTACGGTCTCCCTGCGCCGTGCCGGTTCCTCACCCGGCGACGCTCAGGACCCAGGTGACGCCGAACCGGTCCTGAAGCATGCCGAAGCCGGCGGACCAGGCCGAGGCGGCGAGGTCTTCGATCACCGTCGCTCCAGGGAGCAGGAGCTCCCAGCGACGACGCGCCTCGTCGAGGGTGTCCGCACCGAGCGAGAGGAAGAACGGCTGGTCGGTCAGCGTCAGCCCGTTCTCCCTTCGTGTCTCGCCCCGGACCGGTGGTGTCGCGCCGCCGGGGACGTCGTAGGCCATCATCGAAATCCCTTCGGCCCCGACGAGGCGGCCGAAGACGACCCTGTCGGCGTCGGGAAGCTCTGCGGGCATTCCGAGCTGGGCATAGGTGGTGACGGAGACCTCTCCGCCGAAGACCTCGCGATAGAACGCGAGCGCCTCCCGGGCGCTGCCGTCGGTGAAGTTGAGGTGGGGGGTGAGGGTGATCGACATGGGAGTCTCCTTGCTGTTCGATTGCGGCCGTTCCTCGGCCGTGAGCCCACGTTCTCCCATGAAGAGGTCAGTTCTTGTCCGCTACCGCAGGAAGAATGTCCCCATGATCGAAGGATCCGCTCGGCTTCTCTCCCTCCTCTCCCTCTTCCAGGTGCAGCGGGACTGGTCGGGACCGGCCCTCGCCTACCGGCTGGGCGTGAGCGTGCGGACCGTCCGCCGCGACGTCGAGCGGCTCAGGGCGATGGGATACGACGTCGATACGACGAAAGGCCCTGAGGGCGGGTACCGCCTCGGCGCAGGGAAGGCCGTCCCTCCCTTGCTGTTCGACGACGACCAGGCGATCGCCGTCGCCGTCGCCCTGCAGAGCGCGCCGGCGACGGGGGTGCGCATCGACGAGGCCGCCGAGCGGGCGCTCGCGACGGTGCGTCAGGTGATGCCGCCGCACCTGCGGCATCGGATGGATGCCATCCGGTTCGTCGGCGACCCGCGCGCCGAGCGGGTCGAGCCGGACGTCCTCGATGCCGTCAGCGACGCGACGAGGAACCGGATGACTCTGCGGTTCGGCTACCGGTCAGACCGCGCGAGAGACGAGGAGGGGCACGCCCCGGACGACGCACCGCCCCGCTCACGCTCTCGGCGCGCCGAGCCGCACGCCGTCGTCTCCCGTGAGGGACGGTGGTACATGATCGCCTGGGATCTCGACCGCGAGGGCTGGCGGATCTTCCGCCTCGACCGGGTCTCGCCGCGGCCCCCCTTCGGGCCTCCGTTCCTCCCCCGCACGATCCCCGGCAGAGACGCACGCGCCTACCTGAGCGCGCGTTTCAAGGGGTCTGCCGAGATCGATCGATGGCCGTGCGTCGGCGAGGTCGCCCTTGACGTCCCCGCCGCCGAGGCCGCCCGATGGCTTCCTGAGGCCGAGGTCGAAGAGCTCACGGAGCAGCGCTGCCGGGTCGTCCTCGGGTCATGGTCCTGGTCGGGTGTCCTCTCGCTCGTGCTTCGCTTCGGCGCGCCGTTCTCCGTGCTCTCCCCTCCCCCGCTCCGAGCCGAGGCGGCCGTCATGCGCGCCCGTCTCACCTCCGCCCTGTCGGATGTCGGCGACCCCGCGTAGCCTCTCCCCGACGGGAGACGCTCTCCCGCGCCGAGGAGGGTGCACCATGGACTGGAAGATCGAGCTCATCTTCGTACCGGTCACAGACGTCGACCGCGCGAAGGATTTCTACACGAAGATCGGCTTCAATCCCGATCACGATCAGACGCCGACCGAGGGCCTGCGCTTCGTACAGATGACCCCGCCCGGCTCCGCCTGCTCGATCGCCTTCGGCACCGGCCTCGAGATCGATCTCGAACCCGGCCGCCAGAACACGATCCAGGTCGTCGTCCCTGACGCGGATGAGGCGTTGGCCCACCTCCGGAGGCTCGGCGTCGATGCGCGCGGCGTCGAAGACCTGGGCTGGGGGCGGTTCGTGTTCTTCGACGACCCCGACGGCAACTCCTGGACGCTGCAGCAGCTGCCGGACTACGCCGCTCAAGCCTGAGCGGCGGTGCGTGCGGGGTTCCTGCCCCGCACGCACGCGCGGCTGCCCGTCGCGGGCAGGCGGTCACGCGCCGGGGAGCGCTCGAGCCTCGCGCTCATGTCCTCGTCCTGACGACGAGCGCCCCGAGAGAGGACGATGCCGACCGTGATCGCGCCGAGCACAGGAGTCAGCGCGATGAGCGCGGTCAGGGCCGGAGGTCCGACGCCCTGCAGGACGGAGTTCACATAGACCGAGCCCGTCAACTGCGTCGCGAGCAGCACACCGAGGACGCTGCGACACCACCGCCGTCGTTCCTGGCGCAGCGCAGCCACGAGGGCAATCGGGAGCGCGATCCAGTGATGGATCCAAGTGACGGGCGTTGCCAGACAGGCGACGAGCGAGAGCCAGAGCGCCACGAGCGCGCCCCCGTTCCGCCGGATCCGCAGAGCGACGAGAAGACCGCAGACGACGACCACGGTGCCGACGAGCACGGTCGGAACCGGCATGCCGAGCTGCGCGAGGACCCCGGAGATCCCGGTGTTCTGAAAGGTCGAGGCGTAGCCGAGGACGTCGACGCGTTCGCTGAGGCGAGGGAGTTGACGGAAGAAGTCCGCCGTCGACCGCGGATAGGCGATCGTTCCGACGATGAAGCAGACCGCCGCTGTCGCCGCGGCGACGGCGGCGTCTCGATAGCGGCGGGCGCACAGCAGGAAGAGGATCGCGATCGCAGGAGTGAGCTTGATCGAGGTCGCCACGCCGATGCCAATCCCCCGCGGCAAGGCCCCTCCGCCTCCGCGAGCGCGCGGGGCCAGGTCCACGACGACGAGCAGGAGGAGAAGGGCGTTCAGCTGTCCCATCATCACGTGCGCCGCCGCGATCGTGGAGCAGCACGCGACGACAGCCGCGAAAGCCTGCCATGCGCGACTCCATGAACGTCCTGCCAGCAGCACGACAGCCACCACCGCGATCATGTTGAGGCACGCCCAGAGCACGGTGAAGCCCGGGAAGGGGATCACATCGACCAGTCGGAACAGCGCGGCGGCGAAGGGCGTGTAGGTGAACGGCAGTCCTCCGCTCGGCATGAACGGCTTCTCCACCGTGCCGCGATAGAGGGCGTCGTCGAGCTCGGCGGCGTAGTAGTACACGCCGGCATCGGGCTGCCGCTGGTTCAGGAGGCTGCCGACCTGCATCCAGCCGACTGCGAGGATGCAGGCCATGAGGAGGAGCAGAGGGCGGAAGAGATCACGCCCCTGCAGGATGCCGGGGAGCCCGCGCTCGTTCGCCGTCCGCACAGCCACCCCGATCCCCACCATCGGAGACTATGGACCCGTGCTGCACCGTGGGACGTTTCCGGCAGGATCCGAGCGCGGACAGGGGACTATGAGGAAGACCCGCGGAGATCGGCCGCGCAACCGGATCCGCGACGGAGGCGACGATTCCACAGCCTTGCACGGGGACGCCGACACCCTGCGAACGACCGCGCTCGGAGATCTCCGGGCTCACGCGGCGGGAATGGCCGAGACACAGAGGCAGCCCGTCGTCCCGCGCTCAGCCGCCGGCCTCGCCGAGCAGGCCGAGTGCGGCGTCGGCCGTCCTCGCGACGAGGGCGTCGTCCCAGCTCGCTGTCGGATCGTTGCGCTGGGTCAGGATCGCGACGAAGACCGGATCGCCGCCCGGAGGAGTCACGACCGCGATGTCATTGCGCATCCCGCCCGCCCCTCCTGACTTGTCGGCGACGTTCCAGGCACGAGGCGCACCGGCACGGATGAGCGTGTCGCCCGTCGCATTGCCGCTCATCCATCGCTGGAGCGTCGCACGGCTCTCAGGGGTCAGCGCGTCGCCGGCGACGAGCGAGCGCAGGTCGCCCGCGAGCGCCCGCGGCGTCGACGTGTTGTCGTCAGAGCCCGGGACCAGGTCGTTGAGATAC
The DNA here is from genome assembly GCF_049800815.1 of Microbacterium sp. S308A+. Classification (NCBI taxonomy): domain Bacteria; kingdom Bacillati; phylum Actinomycetota; class Actinomycetes; order Micrococcales; family Microbacteriaceae; genus Microbacterium; species Microbacterium sp. S308A+. The sequence goes on from NZ_JBNAFT010000001.1 coordinate 1,044,176, forward strand.
GGCTCCTCCTTCGTGAGCGCGGTCGTCGTGTCGCCGAAGCCGGCGAACGCCGACCGAACCGCCTCGGGTCCGCCGAGCCGCCGGAGGAGGAGGTTCGCGGCCGCGTTGTCGCTGGTCCGCACGGTGGCCTCGGCGAGTTCGTCGAGCGTCATGCCGTCGTCGATGTGCTGGCTGGTCACCGGCGCGTAGCCAGCGCGATCGATGTCCTCCTGCGTCCAGCGGACCCGCTCAGCCCGCTCCTCCGCCGAGAGGGTACGGAGCATGACGGCGGCGATGAGCGCCTTGACCGTCGAGGCGAACCCACGTCGCTCATCCGCACGATGCCCGAGCACCTGCGCTCCGCTGCCATCGATCACGCTGACTCCGACGCGCGCGTCGTAGGCCTGCTCCAGTTCACGGACGGCCGCGGAGAAGCGATCCTGCGGCGTCACCGGGGACGACGTGGGCATCGGTGAGGACGTACCGGTCGTCGGGATCGCGGACACCGGTGCGCATGCGGTCCCGCCCCAGGCCATCGCCGCGGCGATGATCGGAGCGACGATCCGCTTCATCGGGAGCAGAGCCATCCCGCCAGCCTGCACCGGCTTGCTGGGAGCCCGGCCGCAGGACGTGTCTTCGGTCGGGCTATCATCCGACGCCCGCCCCGACGACATCGCCAGGGTGTCAGAGTCCCCTGCGCTCGGCACCCCGACCCCGTTCGGACATATCGAGAACGAGGCCGAGCGCGTATCGTCGACCCCCATGAAATCTCGGCTGCTCGGTCTCGTGATCCTCCCCGTCACCCTCGCGGCTGCCAGCTGCACGACCGTCGTGAGAAGTCCTGACGCAGACACCGCGCTCACTCCCTCGCCGCCGGCGATGGCGGTGAAGGATCTGGGCGTGGGCGTCCGTCAGGACTCCGTCGGGCTGGAGGTCGAAGGCCCCGTCAGCGTGACCTTCCGGGAGATCACGATCCCGCCCGGCGGGAGCACCGGTATGCACTGCCACCACGGCAGCATCGTCGGCCTCGTCAAGAGCGGCACGCTGACGCACTACGCCCCCGTCTACCCGGACGGCGTGCACGTCTATCGGGCCGGCGACGCGATCGAAGAGGGCCCGGGATACGCGCACGAGGGCAAGAACCTCGACGACGAGCCGCTCGTGCTCCTGGCGACCTACGTGGTCCCGGAGGGATACCCGCTCGCCGAGACGGATCTCGGCCGCTGCTCTCGCTGAGGCCGCTGCTCGCTCTGCCACCGCTCGCGCCGTACCAGAGAGAGTGCTCCGCCCTCATCGTCGACCACACCCTGCCCCGCATGCAGGACGGGAGGCTTGCCGCCACCCCGTGTGAGGGGTGAGGACCGCCAGGGCGATCCCTCCGAGCGGGAGGGGCGTCGCGGCCCCTCCCGCTCTACGATTGCCCGATGACCCGACCGATCACCAACTGGCACACCGAGCACGCGGAGCAGCTGACCCGAGGACAGCGGGCTGCCGACCGCCTCCGCAACGGCATGGGGTCGTGGATGTTCATCGCGATCTTCGTCCTCTTCATGCTGGCCTGGGCGGTGATCAACCTCACCGAAGCCGCATGGGACCCCTACCCCTACATCCTCCTCAACCTGTTCCTCAGCATGCTCGCCGGCCTCCAGGGCGCGATCCTGCTGATCGCCGCGAAGCGACAGGACGCGATCGCCGCCGCTCTGGCTCAGCACGACTACGAGACGAACCTCGCGGCGAAGCACGAGATCGAGGAGCTCATGGAGATCAACCGGCTGCAGCTCGCGCTACTGCGCGAGCTGCACGCTTCGGCTCGGCCCGCCTCGTCCGATGGCGCGACGACATGACGGTTTGTCGGCGGCCTCGGACGAGGCACGCATGCGACAAGGTGAACGGTCAGCCGTTGGGATCCTCGGTGAGCTGACGTCCATGCAGGGGCTGGACGGGCCGATGGTTTTCCGGGTACACGGCGGTGAACGCAGAGAGCTCCTTCGCGGACACCGTCACCGGGTTCAGGAAGATCTCCCACTGCACGCCCTCCGTGCACGGTGGCGTTGTCAGCGATCCGGTGTACTGGACCCGCGGGGTTCCCGTGGGGATCACATGCGCAAGGTCGATCGGCGTCGACAGGGTCGTCGTCGGCGTCTCCGACACCTCGACGGGGATCCGCGAGAACAGCTCTGCAAGCTCCTGATTGCTCGCGCCCGCGTTCAGGAACACGCCGAGGACCAGTGTCTTCCCGTCCTTGCTCTTGTGCACGAGGTGGAGCTCGGCGTCGAAGCCTGCGCCGTCGACAAGATGCTCGCTGCTCGCATGGAAATGGAACTGCTGCAGGTCGTACGACACGCCACCCACAGTGACCGAGTTCGCGGTCAGGTCCTCAGGGACCGCCTCGATGGTGTGCCCGTTGTTCTCCACGGCGAAGACGGTCGGCTTGTACGAGACGTCCATGGTCGCACTCGGGTCAACGACAAGGGCGTCCCGGCGGATGTCGATCGGCGACTCGACGGAGTCGGGACGATCAGCGCAGAGCGGGTAGCGCGTGCTCCAGTCCTCACCCTCCGCGTAGGACGAGGGTGAGGGCGACGGGCTCGGAGAGCCTGCCGACGCCGTCGACGGCGCAGGTGAGGAACAGCCGGCGAGCAGCAGCAGTGCCGCTCCCGCAAGCGGCAGAAGACGAGTCTTCGAAAGGGTCATTCCGGTGATGTTAGGCCTCCTCCGCCCGTTCCGGCGCTCCCTGTCGGATTGCTCTGGAGAACAGCGTCGCATTCGAATCCCCGGCCTCTTTCCTGACCCGGAAGGGCCCTTTTCCTGCTCAGCGCACCAGCCCTTCGGTGCAGGTCATGCACTCACCCCTGCATCCTCACCGCCCCGCGCGGCGACAGCGTGTATTCCGGTTCGGTGCGGACGAAGACGGGCCGCCCGACCGCCACGACGCCACCCGCGACAGAGGTACGCGAGACCCCCGCACCCTCCGGGGAGGGTGCGGGGGTCTCGTTCTGACCATCTATTCCCTCGGCGGCTCCTTCGGCTGGGAGGGGATGAACACCGCCGCCACGAACAACACAACGAGGACGATTTTCAACCACGTGTACTCGTTGCCGAGCGCCATCGACGTCACGGAGACTGCCAGCCCGAAAAGGGCGAGGAAAATCCGGTGACTTACTGACATGACTCGCGCTCCAAACGGGTTACTGCCACTCCTGCCCCAGAACGTGCCGAAGGGGGCCATCGGCGTGAAGATGGGGCTCCAGTTGAAGAAGATTCCGCCTGGCGTGAGCCCGGCGTAGGCGAAGCCAAACGCCGCCACGATCTTTGAGATGAGCGGTTCGGGGATGAATCTGCCTCCGATACCGACGCCGGTACCGACGGCCTGGAGAGTCCATTTCATATTAGGCAACGGCAACGGCAACGGCAACGGCAACGGCAACGGCAACGGCAACGGCAACGGCAACGAGGAGCCTGGTATGGCTGCCGGCGCTCCCGTCAAGGCGCGAGCGGACATCCTCGTGGAGAAGATGCGGAGAAAAGACAGAAGGCCCCGCCGCGTTGCCGGTAGCCGGCTTTACCGCAGCGGGGCCTTACTCGTCAGGTGACTTTGCTCTGAGCGACCTCTCTCAGAAGTCCCAGTCGTCGTCCTCGGTCGCGACGGCCTTGCCGATGACGTAGGAGGAGCCCGAGCCGCTGAAGAAGTCGTGATTCTCGTCGGAGTTCGGCGAGAGCGCGGACAGGATCGCGGGGTTCACGTTCGTGACCGTGGAGGGGAACATCGCCTCGTAACCGAGGTTCATCAACGCCTTGTTGGCGTTGTAGTGCAGGAACTTCTTGACGTCCTCGGTCAGGCCGACGCCGTCGTAGAGGTCCTGCGTGTACTGCACCTCGTTGTCGTAGAGCTCGTAGAGCAGCGAGAACGTGTAGTCCTTGAGCTCGTCGCGTGTGGCCTGGTCGACCTTCTCCAGGCCCTTCTGGAACTTGTAGCCGATGTAGTACCCGTGCACGGCCTCGTCGCGGATGATGAGGCGGATGAGGTCGGCCGTGTTGGTGAGCTTCGCCCTGCTCGACCAGTGCATCGGCAGGTAGAAGCCCGAGTAGAAGAGGAACGACTCCAGCAGCGTGGAGGCGATCTTGCGCTTGAGCGGCTCGTCTCCGCGGTAGTCGTGGAGGACGATCTGCGCCTTCTTCTGCAGGTTCTGGTTCTCCACCGACCAACGGAACGCCTCGTCGATCTCCTTCGTCGAGCACAGCGTGGAGAAGATCGACGAATAGCTCTTGGCGTGCACCGACTCCATGAACGCGATGTTGGTGTACACCGCCTCCTCATGCGGGGTGAGCGCGTCCGGCAGGAGCGAGACCGCGCCGACGGTGCCCTGGATCGTGTCCAGGAGCGTCAGCCCCGTGAAGACGCGCATGGTGAGGGTCTGCTCCTCGGAGGTGAGCGTGTTCCACGACTGGATGTCGTTCGACAGCGGCACCTTCTCGGGCAGCCAGAAGTTGTTCACCAGACGGTTCCAGACCTCGAGGTCCTTCTCGTCCTGGATGCGGTTCCAGTTGATCGCCTGCACCTGCGTCGCACGCTTGATCTGCTCGGGGGTCATTTCTTCCTTCTCACGGATTCCGGTCAGCGGCTCAGAGCATGCACGAGACGCACTCGGTCATGTCGGTGCCCTCGAGCGCCAGCTGGCGCAGCCGGATGTAGTAGATCGTCTTGATGCCCTTGCGCCAGGCGTAGATCTGAGCCTTGTTGATGTCGCGCGTGGAAGCGGTGTCCTTGAAGAACAGCGTCAGCGACAGCCCCTGGTCGACGTGCTGGGTCGCGGCGGCGTAGGTGTCGATGACCTTCTCGTAGCCGATCTCGTACGCGTCCTGGTAGTACTCCAGGTTGTCGTTCGTCATGAACGGCGCCGGGTAGTACACACGACCGAGCTTGCCCTCCTTGCGGATCTCGATCTTCGACGCGATCGGGTGGATCGAGGACGTCGAATTGTTGATGTACGAGATCGAGCCGGTCGGCGGGACCGCCTGCAGGTTCTGGTTGTAGATGCCGTGCTTCTGGATGGACTCCTTGAGCAGTGCCCAATCCTGCTGCGTGGGGATGTGCTTGCCCGCGAACAGCTCCTTGACCTTCTCGGTCGCCGGAGCCCACGCCTGCTCGATGTACTTGTCGAAGAAGGTGCCCGACGCGTAGGTGGAGTCCTCGAAGCCGTCGAAAGCCTGGCCACGCTCGATCGCCAAGGCGTTCGAGGCGCGCAGCGCGTGGTAGAGGACGGTGTAGAAGTAGATGTTCGTGAAGTCGATGCCCTCTTCCGAGCCGTAGAAGACGCGCTCGCGGGCAAGGTAGCCGTGCAGGTTCATCTGACCGAGGCCGATCGCGTGCGAACGGTCGTTGCCGTCCTCGATCGAGCGCACGGATCCGATGTGGCTCTGGGTGCTCACGGCGGTGAGCGCGCGGATCGCGGTCTCGACCGTCTGGCCGAGGTCGTCGGCGTCCATCGCGAGGGCGATGTTCATCGATCCCAGGTTGCACGAGATGTCCTTGCCGATCTCCTTGTACGAGAGGTCCTCGTTGTAGGAGGTGGGCGTGTTCACCTGCAGGATCTCGCTGCAGAGGTTGGACATGTTGATCCGGCCCTTGATGGGGTTGGCCTTGTTCACCGTGTCCTCGAACATGATGTACGGGTAGCCCGACTCGAACTGGATCTCGGCGAGGGTCTGGAAGAACTCGCGCGCGTTGATCTTCGTCTTCTTGATGCGCGGGTCGTCGACCATCTCGCGGTACTTCTCGGTCACCGAGATGTCGCCGAAGGGCACGCCGTAGACACGCTCGACGTCGTACGGCGAGAAGAGGTACATGTCCTCGTCGTTCTTGGCGAGCTCGAAGGTGATGTCAGGGACCACGACGCCGAGCGACAGCGTCTTGATCCGAATCTTCTCGTCGGCGTTCTCGCGCTTGGTGTCGAGGAACCGCATGATGTCGGGATGGTGCGCCGAGAGGTACACCGCGCCTGCGCCCTGTCGCGCGCCCAGCTGGTTGGCGTAGCTGAAGCTGTCCTCGAGGAGCTTCATGACCGGGATGATGCCGGAGGACTGGTTCTCGATCTGCTTGATCGGAGCACCGGACTCACGGATGTTGGAGAGCAGCAGGGCCACGCCGCCGCCGCGCTTGGAGAGCTGCAGCGCAGAGTTGATGCCGCGCGCGATCGACTCCATGTTGTCCTCGATGCGCAGCAGGAAGCAGCTGACCAGCTCGCCGCGCTGCGCCTTGCCCGCGTTGAGGAAGGTCGGGGTGGCCGGCTGGAACCGACCGGAGATGATCTCCTCCACCAGGCTCACCGCGAGCTTCTCGTCGCCCTCGGCCAGCGCGAGGGCGGTCATCACCACGCGGTCCTCGAAGCGCTCCAGATAGCGCTTGCCGTCGAAGGTCTTCAGCGTGTAGCTCGTGTAGTACTTGAAGGCGCCGAGGAAGGTCTCGAAGCGGAACTTCTTCGAGTAGGCGAGGTCGTTGAGCTTCTGGACGAACTCGAACGAGTACTGGTCGATGACCGCACCCTCGTAGTACTCCTTCTCCACGAGGTAGTCCAGGCGCTCCTTGAGCGAGTGGAAGAACACGGTGTTCTGGTTCACGTGCTGCAGGAAGTACTCCCGCGCGGCGCGCTTGTCTGCGTCGAACTGGATCTTCCCGTTCGCGTCGTAGAGGTTCAGCATGGCGTTGAGGGCGTGGTAGTCGAGCCCCTCGTACGCCGGGTTGACCTTGAATGCGACCTGCTCGGTCACTGCGTCATGCTCTGCATGCTCAACTGTGATGCCCACCATCGTTCCAATCCGTCGGTCACCCGATCGACGTCGTCCTGTGTGCCGAAGAGTTCGAGCCGGTACAAGTGGGGCACATGGCACTTGCGGCTGATGATGTCGCCGGCGAGGCAGAAGGCGTCGCCGAAGTTCGTGTTGCCCGCCGAGATGACTCCGCGGATGTGGCGCCGGTTCCGCTCGTCGTTGAGGAACCGGACGACCTGCTTGGGGACGGCGCCCTTCTCCTCGCCGCGCCCCTGGCCGCCGCCATAGGTCGGCGTGACGAGCACGAAGGGCTCGTGGACGACCAGAGGCTCATCCGTGCGATACAGCGGGATGCGCCGGGCCGGAAGGCCGAGCTTGTCGACGAACCGTGCCGTGTTGCCGGAGATGCTCGAGAAGTAGACCAGGAGCGGCGCCGACGTGGCCAACGCAGTCATCTCATCCCCCTCTTCCTCGCGATCCGTCCGTCCCGCCGTCGCCGAGTCCCGCGTCAGGCGAGGCGGGTGGCGAGCGCGTCGATCTTGTCGGGACGGAAGCCCGACCAGTGGTCCTCGTCGGTGACGACGACCGGAGCCTGCATGTAGCCCAGCGCCTTGACCTGCTCCAGCGCGGCCGGGTCCTCCGACAGGTCGTGGATCTCGTACTCGATCCCCTTCGCGTCGAGCGCGCGGTAGGTCGCGTTGCACTGCACGCAGGCCGGCTTGGTGTAGACCGTGATCGACATTCTTGAGCCCCTTCTTCCCCTCGGAATCCTGATTTCCCCGGTAGACCTCCGCCGGGACTTCAATACTACATATGGGGATGGACATCGGGGCCAACCACAAGGGGTAGTAGTTACATCCGTGTAGTTTTCCACCGTTCTCCACGGGGACGCCACAGGGTTGTCCACCGATCCATCCACACCCCGCTGGCTGAGGAACGAGCTCGCGAGGCGCGGATTCCCGCGGTTCGATGAAGCGCGGGAAGAATCCATCCACAGGCCGGACGCTACGCCGGGCCGCCGACATCCCACAGGGTGTGGAAATCGCCCTCCGGCGTGTCGTCGGCGTGTCGTGCTCCGCCCCCTTCCGGGGCCTCTCGGAGCGCTCGCGCACCGGTAACGTGGACAGGTGGCCGCATCCGGATATCGCGAACTCCTGCGCACGCCCGGCGTCGCGCGCATGATCGCCGCTCAGCTGACGGCGCGCTTCCCCAACGGGATGTCGAGCCTGGCGATCCTGCTCCACGTCGAGCACATGACCGGCTCCTACGGCGCCGCGGGGCTGGCCCTCGCCGCGACCTCGGTGGGGCAGGCGGTCGCCGGCCCGATCACCAGCCGTTGGATGGGCGTCTGGGGCATGCGGCGGGTGCTCTCGCTCACCCTCTCCGTCTGCGTCCTCGCCTTCCTGGGCCTTGCACTGCTCCCGCTCGACATCGCGGGGTACATGGCGCTCGGGCTCGTCGCCGGCCTCTCGACCCCGCCCGTGCAGGCCGCGGTGCGCACCATCTACCCCAAGCTCGTCAACTCCTCGCAGCTGACCCCGCTCTTCTCTCTGGACGCCTCGCTGCAGGAGATCATCTGGATCCTCGCTCCCGTGGCGATCACCTTCGTCTCCACCCAGCTCGGCACCGTGACCGGCCTGCTGCTCGTCGCCGCGATCCTCGTCCTCGGCGGCAGCTGGTTCATCCTCTCCCCCGAGGTCGGCCGGGTGCGGATCCCGCGCAGCCGTCGCGGCTTCGGCGCGGTGGTGCTGAAGCCGCCCGTGCTGCTGGCGACGGTCATCGGCTTCCTCCTTATCGGCGCCTGCGCCGCGGTCGAGGTGGGCGTCGTCGCCACCTTCGATCACGGCGGTCTCGAGGCCGGCCTCGTGCTCGCCGTGTTCTCGGTGGGCAGTCTCGTCGGCGGCCTCGCGAGCGGAACGGTGCCGATCGGTCCGTGGGCGATGGCGCGGCGGCTCGCGATCGTCACGGTCGGACTCGCGCTCACGATGGTCTCGCTCAACGTCTTCTGGCTCGGGGGGACCCTGTTCGTCGCCGGGCTCGGCATCGCGCCCGCGCTCGCGGTGCTGTTCGCGATCACCACCGCGAGCGTGAAGTTCAGCGAGACCGCCGAGGCCTTCGGCTGGGCGGGGACCGGGCAGCTCATCGGTGCGGCGGCCGGGTCCGCGATCGCCGGGTTCCTCATCGACCAGACCGGCACCGCGCAGGGCGCCTATCTCGCCGCCACCCTCTTCGCCGGGGTCGGCCTCCTCGTCGCCGTCCTCTTCGTCCGTTCCTTCCCCGATCTCCGCCACCGCGACCCCAGCCCGATCCCCGACACAGAACCGGTATCCCTCCCGCCATCATGACGAACCCCGCCTCTTCCCCCTCCTCCGTCTCCGCGGCCTCCCCCGCCCTCGTGTGCGTCGGCGAGAGCATGATCCTGGTGACCCCGGCCGACGGCCCGCTCGCCTCGTCCTCCGCGGCGACCCTCGGAATCGCCGGTGCCGAGTCGAACGTGGCCGCGCAGGTCGCCGCCGCCGGCCATCGGGTGGCCTGGGCGTCACGGCTGGGCGACGACCCGTTCGCCGAGCGCATCCTCGACGAGCTCCGCCCGCGCGGCATCGACCTGTGGGTCGAGCGCGACGTCGAGGCGCCGACGGGTGTGATGTTCAAGGACCCGGGCGCGGCGTCGTCGTCGGTCTACTACTACCGGCGCGGATCGGCCGCCGCCCGCATGCGCGCGGGCTTCCTCGGGCCCGAGCGATTGGCGGGCGTGCGGATCGTGCACACGACGGGCATCACGCCGGCTCTCTCCCCCGACTGCGCCGCGATGGTGGACCGCCTGTACGCGGATGCCAGGGAGGCGGGGGCGCTGGTCTCGTTCGACGTCAACGACCGTCGTGCGCTGTGGGGCATCGACGAGGCCGCCGCCGTGCTCGCCCGGCTCGCCGACGCCGCTGATATCGCCTTCGTCGGACGGGACGAGGCCGAACGTCTCTGGGGAACCGCGACGCCGGCCGAGATCCGCGCCAGGATCCCCGGGGCCGGTGTGCTCGTGGTGAAGGACGGCGACGTGGGCGCGACGGCGTTCGTCACCGGGGCGGAACCGGTGTTCGTGCCCGCGCCCGTGGTCGACGTCGTGGAGCCGGTGGGGGCGGGCGACGCCTATGCGGCCGGCTTCCTCTCCGCCACACTCGACGACGCTCCCCTGGCCGCACGGCTCGCCGCCGGCCACGCGTCCGCCGAGCGCGTGCTCACGATCCCGCACGACCTTCCTCCGCTCGGGGCCTGACCTCTCGCACCCGGGCAGGGCAGCGCTCACCGGGGCAGGACCACGCGAACTAGGCTCGGGGCATGGTGTTCGATCCCGCCGTGTATCTCCCCGACGACCTCCTCGAGCGGATCCGCGAACGCGCGCCGATCCACGACCGGGAGAACACGTTCCCGCAGCAGGATCTCGACGAGCTCCGCGACGCCGGCTACCTCTCGATCCTCGTTCCTTCGGATCGGGGCGGCGCCGGTCTCGGGCTCGCCGAGGCGGCCGTGCTGCAGCAACGCCTCGCGGCGGCAGCCCCTGCCACCGCGCTCGCGATCAACATGCACCTCGTGTGGACCGGTGTCGCCAAGGTCTTCTCCGATCGCGGAGTACCGGGGCTAGGGTTCGTGCAGGACGGGGCCGTTGCCGGCGAGGTCTTCGCCTTCGGCATCAGCGAGGGCGGCAACGACCTCGTGCTCTTCGACAGCGACACCCAGGCCGTGCCACGGGAGGACGGCTCCTACGCCTTCACCGGCACGAAGATCTTCACCTCCCTCGCCCCGGTCTGGACCCGCCTGGGCCTGCACGGCCTGGACACCACGAGCCCCGACGCCCCGAAGCTCGTCTTCGCCTTCGTCGAGCGCACGGACGCCGTCACGACGAGCGACGACTGGGACACGCTCGGCATGCGCGGCACCCAGAGCCGGACGACACGGCTGGACGGCGCGGTGGCCGATGCCGCGCATGTCGTCCGCCGCATCGACCCCGGCCCGACGCCAGACCCCATCGTCTTCGGCATCTTCTCGGTCTTCGAGCTCCTCCTCGCCTCTGTCTACACGGGCATCGGCCGTCGGGCGCTCGACCTCGCGGTCGAGACCGCGAAGACCCGCCGGTCCAAGAGGAGCGGAAAGACCTACGCTCAGGATCCCGACATCCGGTGGCGCATCGCGGAGATGGCCCTGGCCTACGACGCCTTGCCACCCCAGATCTCTGCCCTCGCCCACGACGTGGACGACCTCGGCGACCACGGGCCACGCTGGTTCACTCTCCTCTCCGGGGTCAAGCACCGTGCGGTCACGATGGCCAAGCACGTCGCCGACGAAGCCATGCTCGTCGCGGGCGGCGGCTCCTACTTCACCCGCAACGAGCTCTCCCGGCTCTATCGCGACGTTCTCGCCGGGCTGTTCCACCCGTCCGACCCGGAGTCCGCCCACGCCACCGCGGCGAGCGCCTGGCTCGGCCCTCTCGAGGACTGATCCGCACCCGAGAGGCGTGCCCCTGACCTTCCGGATCCGCCGGCGCCGGTTGTGCCGCCTCCGTCTCGGATGTCAGGATCGGCACACTCGTGGACATGCGGCGGCAGGCGCGTCGCGGCCTGCGGGAACCGATCTCGGCAAAGGAGCACGATGGGAACCACCGTCTTCGAACGACACCCTCCGAGGACGAGCGTCGTCGACCACGCGCTGGCCGGCACGGCCTTCCGGACGTTCTGGCTCGACGACGTCGAGCGACCCCGGCATCCGCGGCTCTCCGGCGCGCTCCGAGCGGACCTCGCGATCGTCGGCGGCGGGTACACCGGACTGTGGAGCGCCATCCGCGCAAAGGAACGCGACCCGGGACTCCGGATCGTCCTCCTGGAGGCGTCGCAGGTGGCCTGGGCCGCATCCGGTCGAAACGGCGGCTTCTGCGAGGCGAGCATCACGCACGGTCGCGAGAACGGGCTGAACAGGTGGCCGGACGAGATCGGCCTCCTGGACTCCCTCGGCCAGCGCAACCTGGATGAGATCGAGGAGACCGTCGACCGCTACCGGATCGACGCGGACTTCGAGCGCACCGGCGAGCTCAACGTCGCGGTCGAGCCCCATCAGGTCGAGTGGTACCGCGAGGAGGAGGGATTCCTCGACCGGGACGCGATCCGGGCCGAGGTGCGCTCGGACACCTATCTCGGCGGCGTCTGGGACCGGGCCGGCTGCGCGATGCTGCATCCGGCCAAGCTGGCGCTGGAGCTCGCCCGCGTCGCCGTCGAGCTCGGCGTCGAGATCTTCGAGCGCTCGCTGGTGCGGAGCGTGGAGGGCGACGGCTCGGCGGCGATCACCCTCGTGACCTCGCACGGGAGCGTCACCGCCGACCGCATCGTGCTCGGCACGAACGTCTTCCCTTCCCTCCTGCGGCGCAACCGCCTGATGACCGTGCCGGTCTACGACTACGTGCTGATGACCGAGCCGCTCGACGCCGAGCAGCGCGCGTCGATCGGCTGGGCCAACCGCCAGGGCATCGGCGACAGCGCGAACCAGTTCCACTACTACCGGCTGAGCGCCGACGACCGGATCCTCTTCGGCGGCTACGACGCCGTCTACCACTACGGCGGACGGGTGCGTCCTCGATACGAGGACCGCATGGAGAGCCATCGCCGGCTCGCCGCGCACTTCTTCACGACCTTCCCGCAGCTGGAGGGCCTCCGCTTCACGCATCGCTGGGCGGGCCCGATCGACACCTGCAGCCGTTTCTGCGCGTTCTACGGCACAGCGCGCCGCGGCAGAGTCGCGTACGCCACCGGCTTCACCGGCCTCGGCGTCGGCGCCTCGCGCTTCGCGGCCGATGTGATGCTCGACCGTCTGGCCGGGCAGGAGACCGAGCGCACGCAGCTGCGCATGGTCCGCGAGCGGCCGATCCCGTTCCCGCCGGAGCCGGCGGCCTCGATCGGCATCAACCTCACTCGGGCCGCCCTCGATCGCGCCGATCACAGCGAGGGACGGCGAGGCCTGCTCCTGCGCACCCTGGACGCGCTCGGGATGGGGTTCGACTCGTGACGACCGTACTGCGTCCCGGCGTCCCGCTCGACGCCATGACCCTTCCGATCGTCCTGGAGCGGCTCGACGCGTCGGATACCGTCTCCGGAACGCCGCGTGCGGGGGCGGCGGCGCTCGTCGAGGGGCCTGGTGCGGAGGTCGGAGTCTGGGAGATGACGGCGGGCACCGCGCGCGACACCGAGGTCGACGAGGTCTTCGTCGTGCTGTCGGGCAGGGCGTGGATCCGCTTTCTGGAGGTGCCGGGAGGGTCTTCCCCGGCGGACGCCGAGATCGGGGCAGGGTCCGTCGTGCGGCTGACCGCGGGCATGCGCACCGAGTGGACCGTGGCCGAGACGCTGCGGAAGGTCTACGTCGCCCTCGGGTGACCGCCCGTCCGGCATCGACGACCGAGGAAAAGGAAGAATGAAATGACGACATTCACCGACCGCCACGGGGTGACGCGCGAGCTGCCGGCACCGGAGGCGGAGGCGCAGGTGCGTGCGGACGACCGCGGCCACGTGTTCCACTCCTGGAGCGCGCAGGCGCTCATCGACCCGATGCCGGTGGCGACGGGCGAGGGGGCAACGTTCTGGGACTACGAGGGCAACGCCTACCTCGACTTCTCCAGCCAGCTCGTGAACCTCAACCTCGGACACCAGCACCCGGACCTGGTCGCCGCGATCCGACGACAGGCAGGGCGACTGGCGACCGTGCAGCCGGCGGTCGCCAACGACGTGCGCGGTGAGCTCGCCCGCCGGATCGCCTCGGTCGCCCCCGACGGCTTCGAGAAGGTGTTCTTCACCAACGGCGGCGCCGAGGCGAACGAGTACGCCGTGCGGATGGCCCGGCAGGCGACGGGGCGACGCAAGGTGCTGTCGATGTACCGGAGCTACCACGGCTCGACCGCCACCGCGATCTCGCTCACCGGCGATCCTCGCCGTTGGGCGAACGATCCCGGCGATCCCGGCGTCGTGCACTTCTTCGGCCCCTATCTGTACCGCTCCGCCTTCCATGCCGAGACCGAGGAGCAGGAGGCGGAGCGGGCGCTCGAGCACCTGGAGCAGACGATCCTGCTCGAGGGAGCGGAGACGATCGCCGCCGTCATCATCGAGACCGTGGTGGGCACGAACGGGGTGCTCGTCCCTCCTCCCGGCTATCTCGCGGGCGTGCGGGAGCTCTGCGACCGCCACGGCATCCTCTACATCGCCGACGAGGTGATGGTGGGTTTCGGGCGCCTCGGCGAGTGGTTCGGCATCGACGCCTTCGGCGCGCGACCCGATCTCATCACCTTCGCGAAGGGTGTGAACTCCGGCTACGTGCCGCTCGGCGGCGTGGTGATCTCCGATCCGGTGGCCGCGCACTTCGACCGGACGCCGTTCCCCGGCGGGCTCACCTACTCGGGCCATCCGCTCGCCTGCGCTCCCGGCGTCGCGACCTTCGAGGTCTTCGAACGCGACGGGATCCTGGAGCGCGTGCGCGATCTCGGCACGCGTGTGGTCGAGCCGACCCTGCGCGGGTGGGTGGAACGGCACCCGAGCGTCGGCGACGTGCGCGGACGAGGCCTCTTCTGGGCGATAGAGCTGGTGCGGGACCGGGAGACGCGCGAGCCGCTCGTGCCCTTCAACGCGTCGGGGGCCGCCGCCGCGCCCATGACGGCGTTCGCCGCGGCCGCCAAGCGCGCCGGGGTCTGGCCGTTCGTCCACTTCCATCGCACGCATGTCGCGCCTCCTCTCGTGATCTCCGAGGACGACCTCGTCCGGGGCCTGTCCGCGATCGACGAGGCGCTCTCGATCGCCGACGAGCACGTGCGCTCCTGACCCTCCTCCGCGGAGGGGCGGCGATCCCCGCTATCGCGCCTCGGGCGGGAGCCGCCCCGGGTCCGCCAGCACGCCGGCGAAGGCCGCCTCCGCCGCCCCGATCAGCAGGCGATCCGCGGCCAGCATCGCGGGGCTGATGCGCAGCGTGCCGAGGGACGCGGCGAGCGACCGCTCGCACACGGCGGCGGTGAGCCCCTCCCTGTCGTCCTCGAAGAGGTCCGCAAGGAAGCCCCCGAGCACGATCACCGACGGGTTGAGGACGTTGGCCACGTTCGCCAGGGCCGAGGCCAGGAGCTCGCGCTGGCGGGCGACTTCATCCGTGAAGGCGGGAGAGGGAGCCGCGAAGGCCTTGGCCACGTCGTCGTCCGCGCCCAAGCCTCCGGCGGCGAGGAGCCGCGCACGGCTCACCGCGTCCTCCAGCGTGCCGCTCCAGGCCGGGTGCGCAGTGGTCCGGTTCTGCCCCCACTCGCCGGCGAACCCGTCCGCCCCGCCGACGAGGGCGTCGTTGACGATGATCCCTCCGCCGATGCCGCTCGCGCCGCCGTTGAGGTAGACGACGTCGCGGTGCCCCCGCGCAGCACCGAAAAGGTGCTCCGCGACCGCGCCGAGGGAGGCGTCGTTCGCGACCGCGACGGGGAGCCCGCTCGCCTCCGCGAGGAGCGGCCCGAAAGGCTCGTCCCGCCAGCCCAGATGTGGCGCGAGACGGACGAGGCCGTCGTCGGCGCGCACGAGGCCGGGCACGGCGACGCCGATCCCCGCGACGTGCCTGCCGTCGAGGAGGGCGTCGCCGGTCCAACGGCCGATCGTCTCGACGACATGGGCGACCGCATCGGAAGGCTCAGGATGGTCGACGGGGATCCGTTCGCGGACGAGGACACGCCCGCCCAGCGCCGCGAGGCCGAGCTCGATCGCGTCGATCTCGGGGTTGACGACGACGGCGACCATCCGATCGCCTGGCACGACGAGCGGCGACGGGCGGCCCACACGACGGGCGGGCTCGGCCTCGGCCTCGCGGACGGCGCCGAGCTCTGCCAGCTCTCCGATCAACGCGGCGACAGTGGACCTGTTGAGCCCGGTGAGCTCGGTCAGACGTGCGCGCGAGCACGGTCCCTCGCGGTGCACGAGCTGCAGCACACGGCTCAGATTCGCCTTGCGCATACCTTCGGCGCCCAGAACGGATCTCGACATGTGCTCCTCGATGCCGTGCGACGCGCTCCCGGCTCACGGGTGCTCGGGGGCGGCTGGGGTTCAGTGTATCCGCGCCGCGCGCCGGCGCCGGCCTTCTCCGGCCCTCGTGATCATCGCCGGCGCTCCTCCTCGGCGACGCGCGCAGCGCTCTCCCGGTACTGGGCGCGGATCACGGCGCGGGTGTCGCGGTCGAGGACACGCGAGGCCGTGCGCCAGTGCGGCTGCTCGGAGGTGAGGACCCATGAGGCCTGCACGGCGGCGCCGTCCGCGACGTACTCGCCGGGCGAGGGCACCTCGACGGGAACGTCGAACACCTGCGCCGCGACGCGCTGCACAGCCGCGTTCTGGGCCGCCCCGCCGATCAGCAGCACCCGACGCACCCCCACGCCCTGCGCCGCGAGCGCGTCGACGCCGTCCGCGATCCCGCAGAGCATGCCCTCCACCGCCGCCCTGGCGAGGTTCGAAGGCCGGCTCGTCGCGAGCGTGAGGCCGCGGACCTGCGCCTTCGCGGAGGGGAGGTTCGGGGTCCGCTCCCCCTCGAAATACGGCACGAGCACAACGCCCTCCGCTCCTGGCTCGGACTCGAGGGCCAGCGTCGCGAGCTCGGCGTGCGCCACGCCCAGGAGCCGCGCCGCCGCGTCGAGCACCCGGGCGGCGTTGAGCGTGGCGACCAGCGGCAGCGCCCCGCCCGTCGCGTCCGCGAACCCGGCGACGACCCCCGTGGGGTCCGCTGCGGGAGAGTCCGACACCGCGAACGCCGTCCCGCTCGTCCCGATCGATACCACGACGTCGCCCCTCGCGGCGCCCGCGCCCAGCGCCGCCGCCGCGTTGTCGCCCGCGCCGGGCGCGATCAGAGTTCCACCCTCGGTCTGCCCGACGCCCTGGTCTGGTCCTATCACCCGAGGGAGGATCACGCCCGTGCCGGGCGCGCCGGCTTCGCGGCCGGCACGGCCGAAAGCGATGCCGAACAGCTCCAGGTCGTAGGCGTTCGTCGCGGCGCTCCAGTAGGCCGTTCCGCTCGCGTCGGAGCGATCGGTCGTGAGCGCGTCCAGGTCGGGCCCGAGCTCGCTCTCGCCCCGAGGTCCGTATCCTCGCAGCCGCCAGGTGAGCCAGTCGTGAGGGAGCGCGACCGCGGCCACCCTGGCGGCGTTCTCGGGCTCGGCGTCGCGCAGCCATCGGAGCTTCGAGGCCGTGAAGGAGGCGACGGGCACGACCCCGACCCGTCGTGCATAGACGTCGGCGCCGACCTCCGCGGTCAGGTCCACGGCGGCGGCGGCGCTGCGCACGTCGTTCCAGAGCAGCGCGTCACGGATCACCCGTCCGCCCTCGTCCAGTGCGACGAGACCGTGCTGCTGGCCGGCGATCGAGATCGACTCGACGTCGGCGATGCCGCCGGCGGCGGCGAGCGCGGCCTCGAGCGCCTCCCACCAGCGGACCGGAGCGACCTCGGTGCCGTCGGGGTGCGGGGCCCTGCCCGTCCGCACGCACTGGCCGGTGGCGACCTCGCGCACCACCACCTTGCAGCTCTGGGTCGAGGAGTCCACACCCGCGACCAGGGTCATGGCACGCCGTCCTCGCCGCCTCGTGTCCTCATCGCGCGCCGACGAGGTGTTCCGTCGCCAGCTGCTGCAGGCGCACGAACCCATAGCCCGCGCCGTCGAAGTGACGGTCGGCGTCGTAGTCCTCGAACGCCGAGCGGTCGGCGATCAGCTCTTGGTGGGTCTCGCCGGCTCCGAGCGTCGGGACCGCGAGCTCGGGGACCCTCGCGGCGGCGAGCGCCTCTTGCACCTCCGGGTCGGCACGGAACGCGGCCGCACGCTGTCTGAGGAGGAGATAGGTGCGCATGTTCGCGGCCGCGGACTCCCAGACGCCCGTCTCGTCCTCGGTGCGGCTGGGCTTGTAGTCGAAGTGCCGTGGCCCGTCGTAGGACGGGCCGCCACCCGGCCCGCCGTTCTCCAGCAGATCCACCAGCGCGAACGCGTTGTGGAGATCCCCGTGCCCGAAGACGAGGTCCTGGTCGTACTTGATGCCGCGCTGACCGTTGAGGTCGATGTGGAAGAGCTTCCCGTGGAAGAGCGCCTGGGCGATCCCCGCGGTGAAGTTGAGCCCCGCCATCTGCTCGTGCCCCACCTCGGGGTTGATCCCGAAGAGCTCCGGGCGTTCGAGCGAGTCGATGAAGGCCAGCGCGTGTCCCAGAGTGGGCAGGAGGATGTCGCCGCGAGGCTCGTTCGGCTTCGGCTCGATCGCGAAACGGATGTCGTACCCGCGGTCGGAGACGTAGGAGGCGAGCAGGTTCATCGCCTCGCGGTAGCGCTCCAGGGCGAGGCGCACGTCCTTCGCCGCGTCGTACTCCGCCCCCTCGCGCCCGCCCCACATGACGAACGTCCTGGCCCCGAGCTCGGCGGCGAGGTCGAGGTTGCGCAGCGCCTTTCGCAGTGCGAACCGTCGGACCGAGCGGTCGTTCGACGTGAACCCGCCGTCCTTGAACACGGGGGCAGAGAACAGGTTGGTCGTCACCATCGGGACGCACAGTCCGGCACCGGCGAGCGCGCCCTTGAGACGGTCGATCTGCTTCCGGCGCTCGGCATCGGTGGAGCCGAAGGCGAAGAGGTCGTCGTCGTGGAAGGTCAGACCGTACGCGCCGAGCTCGGCCAGCCTCTCGACGACGTGGACCACATCGAGAGGGGCACGGGTCGGACCGCCGAACGGATCGGCGCCGGTGTAGCCGACGGTCCAGAGCCCGAAGGAGAACTTGTCGTCGAGGGTGGGGATGAGCGTCATGAGAGCATTCTCGCCCTATAAGTTGCCTAACGCAACATATAGGGCGAGATCTGTTCCGGAGGCCGCGTCACTTGCCCTGGAAGTCGAAGGCCTTCAGGAGCTCGTCCACCGCCTTCTCGCGCTGCTCGCCGCCCTCGTCGAACATGTGGACCACGTGCGTGCGCAGATGGTTCTCGATGAGGAGACGGTTGAGAGACTCGAGCGAGCGCTGGATCGCCCTGGACTGCGTGATGATGTCCATGCAGTAGTCCTCGTTCTCGATCATCCGCGTGACCCCGCGGAGCTGGCCTTCGAGGATGCTCGCACGGTGGAGAGCGCGCTTCTTGATGTCGTCGATCACGTTCCGAGGCTACCTCGCCGGGCCGGATCGGAGCCCGCGGCGCCGGCGGCGCGTGCGAGGATGGGCGCATGCCGTCCGCATCGATCGCGCTGCTGTCCGACGCCGATCAGGAGCGCCTGCGGGCGCTGCGCCGGATGAAGGCCGTCGCACTGGCCGCGCTGCTCTTCATGGCCGTCGTCTTCGTTATCGCCTTCTGGCTGCAGGGACGCTATCCGTGGCTCGGCTACGTGCGTGCCGCCGCGGAGGGCGGCATGGTCGGAGCGCTCGCGGACTGGTTCGCGGTGACCGCGCTGTTCCGCCGTCCGCTGGGTCTGCCGATCCCGCACACCGCGATCATCCCGAACCGCAAGGACGAGATCGGACGCAGCCTCGGCGAGTTCGTCGAGACCAACTTCCTCTCCGCCGAGGTCGTGCGCACCAAGCTCGGCGAGACGGAGGTCGCCAAGCGCCTGGGCGAATGGCTGCGCCAGCCGGCCCACGCCGAGCGTGTGGCCACCGAGGGCTCGACGATCGCCGCGGCCGTGCTCCGCGCGCTCAGCGACGACGACGTGCGCGACCTCATCACCGACCTCGCCCGCGAGCATCTCGTCGAGCCGGAGTGGGGGACGCCCGCCGGGGCATGGCTGGAACGGATCGTGGAGACCGGCGCCCACCACGGCGCGGTCGACCTCGCCGTCGACAGCATCGCGTCCTGGCTCGACGGCAACGCCGCCGCCTTCCACGGACTCCTCTCCCGTCGCCTGCCGTCCTGGGTCCCCCGGCTCGCCCACCGGTTCGTGGACGAGACGGCGTACAACGAGGCGGTGCGCTTCGTGCGCGCCGTGCAGACGGATCCTCATCATCCCGCCCGCAACGCTATCGACGGGTACCTCGCCCGTCTGGCAGGCAATCTGCAGCACGACCCGTCCACGCGGGAACGCCTGGAGAACGCGAAGGCCACCGTCTTCGACAGCCCCCGCGTGGGCGCCCTCGCCGCGGAGGCGTGGAACACCGCGAAGGCGGGGCTGCTCACCGCGCTCGCCGACCCGGAGAGCGGCCTTCGGCGACGCGCGACCGCGGCGCTCGCCGACATCGGCGAGCGCCTGGCAAGCGACGTCGGCCTCCAGCAGCGGGTGGACGGCTGGGCCACCGACGCCGCCGTCTTCCTCGTCGACCGCTACCGCCACGACATCGCCTCGATCATCACCGACACGGTCGAGCGCTGGGACCCGGCGGAGACGACGGAGAAGATCGAGCTCATGGTGGGCCGCGACCTGCAGTACATCCGCCTCAACGGCACGGTCGTCGGCGCGATCGCCGGCGTGCTGATCTTCACCGTGGCCCATGCGCTGATCCCAGGATCCTGATCAGCCCGCCTCCCTCCCGCTTCCTCGGCCCTCAGACCTCAGCCCTCAGCCCTCAGCCCTCAGCCCTCAGCACGAAACCTCGACAGAACGGAGCACCCGTGGCCCTCTCGCACGATCCCCTCTGGCCGCGCGGCGGCGATTGGCCGGCATTCGACGAGCGGACGGAGGTCGATGCGGTGCTGCTCGGCGTCCCGACCTGGCGCACCTCACTGTCGCCCACCGGAGCCGGGGCGACCCCGGCGGCGATCCGCGAGGCCCTTCGCCGGTACAGCCCGACGCTCATGGGCTCCCCGCTCGCAGGTGCCCCGGCGACCGACCTGGGCGAGGCGCTGCGGATCGCCGACGCGGGGGACGTGCCCGAGCCCGACGGCGACGACGGCGTGGCCCGCGCCGTCGCCCGGGTCGCGGAGCTCGCGGGCGCCTCGCGCCTGGTCGTCGCGCTCGGCGGCGACAACTCCCTTACCTATCCGGTGGCCCGCGGCGCCGGGGCGAGCGGCCTCATCACGATCGACGCGCATTTCGACCTCCGCGACGGCGTGTCCAACGGCTCCCCCGTGCGCCGGCTCGTCGAAGACGCGCCGGCGCAGGAGCGGATCGATCCGCGGCGGATCGTGCAGATCGGGATCGCCGACTTCGCGAACTCGGCCGCCTACGCCCGCCGCGCCGCCGACTGGGGGATCCGCGTGATCCCGATCGACGAGGTCCGCCGTCGCGGGATCGCGGACGTCGCCGCGGAGGCACAGGAGATCGCCGGAGCAGGGCCCGCGCCGCGGATCCATCTCGACGTCGACGTCGACGCCTGCGACCGTGCGGTCACCCCCGGCTGCCCGGCCAGCGTGCCCGGCGGCTTCGCGGCGTGGGAGCTGCGCGCCCTCGTGCGCGCGCTGGCCGCCGACGCCAGGATCGTCTCGGCCGACATCGCCGAGGTGGACGCGACCGCCGACGCCGCGGACGGGCGCACCGTGCGCCTCGCCGCCCTCTGCGTGCTGGAGCTCCTGGCCGCGCTCACCCGGCGCTGAGGCCTCCCGGGCTCGGGCGCCGCTGCCGGGCACCCGAGCGCCCGGCAGCCGACGGATCAGGACGCGGACAGCGCAGCGAAGATCGGGATGTCGCCGTCATTGAAGCGGATCGTCCGGCGGATCGTCGAGTCGTCGCCGAGGGTCTGCGCGATGACGAGGGCGACGTTCGGCCGCGACACTGCTCCCGAGATCGCCGCCGCCGTATCGATGAGGCCGGTCGGCCGCTCGTCGGTCAGCCGGCTGGGCGCCAACACCGTCCAGTCGAGCCCTGTGCAGCGGAGGTGCTCGTCCGCGGCCGCCTTCGCCTCGGCATAGGCGAAGAACGAGTCGGCGGGATCGACGCCATGATCCGGCGCAGAGCCGAAATACGACACCATCACGAAACGGGCCACCCCGGCGTCGGCAGCGGCGTCCATCGCGCGGATCGCCGCGTCCCTGTCGACCGCGTACGTGCGCTCCGTGCTCCCGCCACCGGCGCCGGCCGACCAGACGACCGCGTCGTGCCCGGCGATCAGCGCGGCCAGCGCGTCGCCGTCCTCGCGCTCCACGTCGAACACCACGGGGGCGGCTCCGGTCTCGCGGACGTCATCAGCGTGGGAGGGATCGCGGATCACGGCCGTGACCGTGTCGCCCCGCGCGGTGAGCAGGGGCTCAAGCAGCAACGCGATCTTGCCGTGGCCGCCGATGAGGAGAACTCGTGCCATGTCTCCACGCTAGGCGCTCCGGCCGGGGAGAGGGGCGGATCCAGCGGATCCTCAGGTGGCGAGGGCGTGCCCCGGGAAGGATACGTCCTGCCCCCGCACCCGCGCCACCCCCTGGTCCGATCCGTGTCCCCGGCCGATCCTGGTCCTCCGAGAGATCGAGAGGAGCCGATCATGACCGAGACGCCCGAGAGCGCTCTGAAGGACAAGGACTACGACCTCGTGTGCGTGCTGGAGGCCTCGCTGCGCAACGCCTGGCGGATGGCGACGTTCGCCGAGGACGCCGAGCGCAACGGCGACGAGGAGCTCGCCGAGTGGTTCCGCAGGGTCCAGCACAACAGCCTCAAGGCGGGAGAGCAGGGCAAGCGGTTGCTGCTCGCACGTCTCCAGGCACCCGCAGGAGCGGAGATGCTGGTATGACCGGCCCCGCGGTGACGGGAGCGAGTCCCGCCACGACGACGTCGGCCGTCGCCACCTGCGACGTGTGCGGCAACGCCTACGACAAGACCATGACGATCACCCATCGCGGGGGAACCGGGGTCTACGACAGCTTCGAGTGCGCGATCCAGGACATCGCCCCGGCCTGTGCACACTGCGGCTGCCGCGTCCTGGGTCATGGCGTCGAGTCCGAGGGCGTCGTCTTCTGCTGCGCGCACTGCGCGCGGACGCAGGGCGAACAGGAGCTCGTCGACCGGGTGTGATCCGGCCGCTCAGCCGATGAGGCTGCCGTCCTTCCACACCCCGGCGATGAGCGGTACGCCGGGGCGATAGGCCAGGTGCACGCGCGTCGGGGCGTCGAGCAGGACGAGGTCCGCCCGCATCCCGGGGGCGATCCGACCGATGTCGTCCCGACGCAGCGCCATGGCACCCCCGGCGGTCGCCGCCCATACCGCCTCCGCGACGGTCATCCGCATGTCGCGCACCGCCACGGCGATGCAGAACGGCATCGACGAGGTGAAGCTGGATCCCGGGTTCGTGTCGCACGCGAGCGCGACCGTGACGCCGGCGTCGATCAGCCGCCGGGCGTCGGGGTAGGGCTGGCGGGTGGAGAACTCCACACCGGGGAGAATCGTCAGCACGGTCGAGGACCCCGCGAGCGCCGCCACGTCCTCATCCGAGAGGAAGGTGCCGTGGTCCACCGAGGCGGCGCCGAGCTCGACCGCCATGCGCACGCCGTCGCCGGGTCCGAGCTGCCCCGCGTGCAGACGAGGAAGAAGCCCTCGCGCGATGCCGGCCTCCAGCACGCGACGGGACTGCGCGACAGAGAAGGCGCCGGTCTCGCAGAACGCGTCGATCCACCGCGCGTACGGAGCGCAGGCGTCGAGCATGGGCCCGGTCACGAGGTCGACATAGGCGTCGGGGCGCTCGGCGTACTCGGCGGGGACCACATGAGCGCCGAGGAAGGTGACCTCGGACGTGACCTCGGCGGCCAGGCGCACCAGCCGTTCCTCGGTCGCGACGTCGAGGCCGTAGCCGCTCTTGATCTCGACGGTCGTCGTCCCCTGCGCCCGAAGCTCGTCGACGAAGCCGCGCAACCGCGCGCGCAGCTCGTCGTCCGTCGCGGCGCGGGTCGCGGCGACGGTGGACCGTATACCGCCTGCGGCATACTTCTGCCCCGCCATCCTCGTTTCGAACTCCGCCGCGCGGTCGCCGCCGAAGACGAGATGGCTGTGGCTGTCGACGAAACCGGGAATGACCGCGCGGCCCGCCGCGTCGACCACCTCCGCGGGGCCGGCCGGAGCCTCCGCCGCGGGTCCGACCCACGCGATTCGCCCGTCCTCGACCAGCACGGCCGCGCCGTGCACAGTGCCGCACGGATCACGGTCCTCGCCGCCCGCCGCTCGCGGCAGCGGGAAACCGCCGGCATTGGTGGTCAGCTCGCCGATGTTCGTGATCAAGGTCCTCATCGCGGGGCTCCTCTCCGGACGGTCAGAATCCCATGGGGATCTGGAGGCCCCGCTCCCGGGCGACGTCCTTCGCGTGCTCATAGCCGGCGTCGACGTGCCGCATGACACCCGTGCCGGGGTCGTTGGTCAGCACCCGCTCGAGCTTCTGCGCTGCGAGCTCCGAGCCGTCGGCGACCGTCACCTGCCCGGCGTGGATCGACCGGCCGATGCCGACGCCCCCGCCGTGGTGCAGCGAGACCCAGGACGCCCCGGACGCGGTGTTCAGGAGCGCGTTCAGCAGCGGCCAGTCGGCGATCGCGTCGGAGCCGTCCTGCATGCCCTCGGTCTCGCGGTACGGCGAGGCGACCGATCCGGAGTCCAGGTGGTCGCGGCCGATCACGATCGGGGCTGCGAGCTCGCCCGAGGCGACCATCTCGTTGAACCTCAGCCCCGCGAGGTGGCGCTCCTTGTAGCCCAGCCAGCAGATGCGCGCGGGCAGACCCTCGAACCGGACCTTCTCCCCCGCCTTCTCCAGCCACCGGTGCAGCGCCTTGTCCTCGGGGAAGAGCGCGGCGATCGCGCGATCGGTCTTGCGGATGTCCTCGGGATCCCCCGACAGCGCCGCCCAGCGGAACGGACCGCGACCCTCCTCGAACTGGGGGCGGATGTAGGCGGGGACGAAGCCGGGGAAGGCGAAGGCGCGGCCGAAGCCGCCGAGCTGCGCCTCGGCGCGGATCGAGTTGCCGTAGTCGAACACCGCAGCGCCCGCGTCCTGGAAGCCGACCATCGCGGCGACGTGTGCCGCCATCGACTCCCTGGCGCGACGGGTGAACCCCTCGGGGTCGCGTTCGGCCTCGGGCTTCCACTCCGCGACGGAGATCCCGATCGGCAGATACGCGAGCGGGTCGTGGGCGCTGGTCTGATCGGTCACCACGTCGATCGGCACGCCGCGGCGAAGGAGCTCGGGGAAAACCTCGGCCGCGTTCCCCACGAGGCCGACCGACAGCGCCTCGCCGGCCTTCTTGGCGGCGACCGCGCGGGCCACCGCCGTGTCGATATCGGCGTGGTACTCGTCGAGGTAGCCGTGCTCGACCCGGCGGGCGAGGCGCGACTCGTCGACGTCGACGATGAGCACCGCGCCCTCGTTGAGCGTGACGGCCAGCGGCTGCGCACCGCCCATGCCGCCGGCGCCGCCGGTGAGCGACAGCGTCCCCTTCAGCGAGTCGCGACCGAGCGACCGCGCGACGGCCGCGAACGTCTCGTAGGTCCCCTGGAGGATCCCCTGCGAGCCGATGTAGATCCAAGAGCCCGCGGTCATCTGGCCGTACATCGTGAGCCCCAGTGCCTCGAGCCGCCGGAACTCCGGCCACGTCGCCCAGTCGCCGACGAGGTTCGAGTTGGCGATGAGCACACGCGGCGCCCACTCGTGCGTCCGGAACACGCCGACCGGCTTGCCCGACTGCACGAGCAGCGTCTCATCCGGCTCCAGCTCATCGAGCGTGCGCACGATCGCATCGAACGCCTCCCAGCTGCGTGCGGCACGACCGGTGCCCCCGTACACCACGAGATCCTCGGGGTGCTCGGCCACCTCCGGGTCGAGGTTGTTCATCAGCATCCGCTTGGCGGCCTCGGCGCCCCAGCTCTTCGCGGTGCGCTCGTTGCCCCGGGGAGCGCGCACCGTGCGCGCCCCTTCCACGGCCTCGGACGGGTGGCGGTCAGACATTCGCATGCTCCTTTGCGGTGCGGGCGACCACGCCGGAGCGGACGAGCTCCGTGACGGCCTCCATGTCAGGGGAGAGGAAGTGGTCGGGTCCCGGTCCTGCGGCCACGGTGCGGACGAGATCGCGGACGGCCCCGGTGGCCGGCCCTGCCGACAGTGGCGCGCGCAGGTCGAGCGCACGGGCGCCGGTGAGGATCTCGATCGCGAGGACACGGGCGAGGCCGTCCACGGCTCGCCGCAGCTTCCGCGCGGCCGCCCACCCCATCGAGACGTGGTCCTCCTGCATCGCCGACGACGGGATCGAGTCGACCGAGGCGGGGACCGCCAGTCGCTTGAGCTCCGACACGATCCCCGCCGCCGCGTACTGGGCGATCATGAGCCCGGAGTCCACACCGACCTCATGCGCGAGGAAGGGCGGGAGCCCGTGGCTGCGGGCCGGGTCGAGCGCGCGATCGGTGCGCCGCTCGGAGACCGAGGCGACGTCGGCGACCGAGATCGCGAGGAAGTCGAGCACCGCGGCGACGGGGGCGCCGTGGAAGTTGCCGTTGGACTCGATCCGCCCGTCCGCGGTCACGACGGGGTTGTCGATCACGCTCGCGAGCTCCCGCTCGGCGATCGCCTCAGCGTGCGCCATGGTGTCGCGGGCGGCTCCGTGCACCTGGGGCGAGCAGCGCAGCGAGTAGGCGTCCTGCACACGTCCGTCGTCCGGGCCCTTGTGGCTGGCGACCATCGGAGAGGAGCCGAGGAGCGCACGGAGGTTCGCCGCCGACGTTCCCTGGCCCTGCTGCGGACGCAGGGCCATGAGGTCGGCGGCGAAGACCGCGTCCGTCCCCAGCTGGGACTCGATCGACATCGCGGCGGCGAGGTCGGCGGTGAGGAGGAGCGTCTCCAGGTCATGCAAGGCCAGGATGAGCATGCCGAGCATGCCGTCGGTGCCGTTGATGAGGGCGAGCCCCTCCTTCTCCACGAGGACGAGCGGATCGATCCCCGCCGCGGCGAGCGCCTCGGCGGCGGGCACGAGCGCCCCCGCGGCGTCGCGGGCCTCGCCCTCCCCCATCGCCGCGAGCGCGATGTGGGCGAGGGGCGCGAGGTCGCCCGAGCAGCCGAGCGACCCATACTCGCGCACCACCGGCGTGATCCCGGCGTTGAGCATCTCGGCGTAGGTCTGCACGACCAGGGGGCGGACCCCGGTGTGGCCGGAAGCGAGGGTCTGCAGGCGGAGCAGCTGCAGCGCGCGCACGACCTCCTCCTCGACCTCGGCGCCGGTGCCGGCCGCATGTGAGCGGATGAGGCTCGCCTGCAGCTGCCGACGGCGTTCGGGGGCGATGAACGTGGTGGCCAGCGCTCCGAAACCGGTCGAGACGCCGTAGTGGGGACTCGGATCGGCGGCCATGCCGTCGATCACGCCGCGGGCGGCGGCGACGCGGTCGAGGGCTGCCGGCTCGACGATGACCTGTGCTCGATGTCGCGCGACGGCGACGACGTCCTGCGGGGTGAGCGGAGCGAGACCGAGAGAGACGGGCGTAGTGCGGGACATGCCTCGATTCCACACCCGCGCAGCTTGCTGCACACCGTCCCTCGCATCGGTTCCATCTGAGATCCCAGACTTTGTGGCGACCCCAGCTCACCTTCCCTCGCGGTCCGGAGACGCGGGTCGCCGTGCATCTGGCCACCACGACGCTGACGCCCTCCGAGGGGGTGACCGAGGGGCTCCCTCGGTCACCCCCTCGTGCGGTCAGTGCTCGTCGTAGTGGTCCCCGTGGAGGACGTGACGGTGCCCATCGTGGACATAGTCGACGTGATCCCCGTGTGGAACCCCCTCGTGCCCGCAGCCCTCCCCGTGGGAGTGCTCCTGGGGACTGTGCTCCGCCATCGAATGCTCCTGGTCGATGTTGCCGGTCATCTTCTCTCTCCAATCATCAGGCGTCTGCCATCTAGTCATACTAGTACATCTACTTGCCCACAAGATCCGTCGTCGAACCCTTCGATCCGCTTCACCTTCCCCTCCGGCCCGTGACGGCATGGGATCCTGGGTCCGTGACCGCGCGTGACCCCGACGAGAGCGACGACGACGGATCCGCGCGCCCCCAGGTGCCCGCGGCCGATCAGACCCTCCGCATTCTCCGGCACCTCGCACGCCGCCCCGCCCCCGTGGCCGCGTCGGCTCTCGCGCGCGACCTCCGCATCCCCCGCTCCACCGTCTACCACCTGCTCGGCACACTCGAGGGCCACGGGTTCGTCGTGCACCTTCCCCAGGAGCGCCGGTGGGGGCTGGGGACCTCGGCGTTCGAGCTCGCGGGCGGCTACGCCAGGCAGGAACCCCTGGCACGACTGGGACGCCCCCTGGTGGCAGGCCTCGCCGACCGCCTCGGCGAGAGCGCGCATCTCGCCGTCATGACCGGCCGCGACGTCCTCTACATCGTGGAAGAACGAGCCGTACGCCGCCCCGCGCTGGTCACAGACGTCGGTGTGCGCCTCCCCGCCCACCTCACCGCGACGGGACGCGCGATGCTCGCCGCTCTCCCCGGAGCACAGGTGCGGGCGCTCTACCCCGATGCATCGGCCTTCACGGATCGGACCGGACGGGGCCCCGTCCGTCCCGCCGAGCTGCGCGAGCTCCTCCGCGAGGTCCGCCGCACCGGCTTCGCGACCGAGGACGGCGAGGTGACCGAAGGGCTCCGCTCGATCGCCACCGTCGTGCGCGACCACGCGGGCTGGCCGGCGGCCGCGATCGCGGTCACCTGGGCCGACGAGTCGGCCCAGCCCGAGACGGTCGCGACCGCCGTGTCCGCCGCCTCCGCCTCCCTGGAACGCCGCCTCGGCGCCTCCTCCTCTCCGGGGTGAGCCTGCCCGGCCCCGCACCTCGATACGCTCTGATCATGCTCGACACCCTCACCGGATTCACCGTGGTGGGCGTGGCGATCGCGATCGGCTACCTCATCGGACGCATCGACCTGCTCGGCCCGCATGCGCGGGAAGTGCTCAGCCGACTCGTCTTCTTCGTCCTGTCGCCCTTCCTGCTCTTCGTCGTCCTGGCCCACGCCGATGCGAAGATGCTGTTCTCCTCGCTGCTCCCGGTCTCGGCGATCGCCGCGGTCGCGATGATCGCCGTGTCCGCACTGGTCTCACGCCTGCTCTGGCACCGACCGCTCGGCGAGACGGTCATCGCGGCTCTCTCGGCGGGCCAGGTCAACTCGAACAACATCGGCATCCCGCTCTCCCTCTACCTGCTCGGGAGCGCCGCATACCCCGCGCCGGTCATCCTCATGCAGCTGCTCGTCTTCACCCCGATATCGCTCTCACTGCTCGACGCGGCCACGAGCGAGCACGTCTCGATCCGGCGCACCCTCATCCGGACCGCGACCAACCCGATCCTCATCGCCTCCACGCTCGGAACGCTCGTCTCGGTCACCGGGCTCCGCCTCCCCGATCTGGTGATGCAGCCCGCCCAGCTGATCGCCGACGCCGCCGTGCCCGTGCTCCTCATCAGCTACGGCATCTCGTTGCACGGCCAGCGCGTGCTCGGCACGCGCGGTCGCCGCAGGGACGTGCTCCTGGCCACCGCTCTGAAGCTCCTCGCGATGCCGGTGCTGGCGTGGGTCGTCGCAGAGTTCGTCTTCGGCCTCTCCCCCGCGGAGGTGCTCGTCGTCGTCGTGCTCGCGGCGCTGCCGACCGCACAGAACGTGTTCAACTACGCGCAGCGCTACGACGTCGGCGAGACGGTCGCGCGCGACACCGTCTTCCTCACGACGCTCGGCTGCGTCCCGGTCCTCGTCCTGATCATCGCGCTGCTGGGCTGACGAGGCGACGCCCCGGCGGCGCGGCGCGCGTCCGCCTGTCAACCCCCTTCTCCATGCCGGGACGCGCCCCTAACGTGAGGGCACAGATCAGCCCGAAGCCGCCGACCGGCGAGCATGGGCGGAAAGGCGGTGCCGATCATGATCTCCCGACCCGAGCGCATCCCCGCGCCCGCTCCCTCTCCGCAGCCGGGAACGACCCATGCCGGCTGGGGCGAGGGGCGACCCCGTCTTCTCGTCTCGCACGACGACGACCGTCTCGTCTTCGACCTGACGGAGGACCACACGGCCATCGGCTCCGCGCCGGACTGCGACCTTCGCCTTCCCAACGCCGAGCCGTTGCATGCCAAGATCGAACACGACGATCGCGACGAGTATGTCCTCACCCTGCACGGCACGGGCGAGATGAACGCGAATCCCCGCACGAACTTCCCGGACGACGGTGGACGCACCGAGACCCTGCGCACCGGCGCGCGGTTCACGGTCGCCGGATGGACCCTCGTCTTCCAGCGTGAGGAGTTCGCAGACCACGGCCGCCCGTACGGAGGCCGCGAGGGCGGCGAGATGTCGGATCAGCCCGCGCAGCCGGCACGTCCCGACTACCGCCATGGCCGGGACGACGAGACCGGCCGAGGCTTCGAGGTGAGGGACGGCTGACCCGTCCCCTCCTCCTGCACGCGAGACAGCGCACGGGTGCCCGCTCACGAGGGGGCGAGCACCCGTGCGCTGTCAGCCCTTGCGGAGCATGCCGATTAGCTCGGTCTTGCGCTTCCCGGAGTAGCCGTGGAGGCCGAGCTCCTTCGCACGATGCCGCAGGTCCTCGACCGTCCAGTCGTCGTACGCCTCGGCCTCGCCTCCTCGGCGCCCGACCTCGGAGCGCCCGTCGCGGGCCGAGGCGTTGGCGATCCGCGCGGCCTTCCTTTCCGAGGCCCCCTCCTCGCGGAGCCGACGGTAGACCTTCTCGTCCTTGATGGAGCTTCTTCTCGAACCGGGCATGGTCCCTCCTCACGATCTCGCGTTGTGTGTGCCCTCACCGTGCATCCGACCGCGTCCGCCCGCAAGGCCCTTGACGTGCTCCGCTCCCCGTGGCACGGCACAGACGAAGGAAGGCGGCGCGGCCGAGTCCGGCTCTAGCAATGTCGCGCTCCCCTCTCAACCCCCTCGGCCACCGGCGCGCCGGCGGCTAGCGTCACGTCCGAGAGATTCCGAGAGGAGACGCCATGATCAGGGAATTCGGAGACGAGGCGGGGACCGATGGGGAACGACGATGAGCCCGCAGCGCGTCACGACGGGAATGATCCTCGTCTTCTGGATCTGGATGACGCTGATCATCGGCGGCCTGGCGGCCATGTTCGCGGTCGTCGTCCTCGCCGGATGATCCGGCGCGCACTGCGCGACAACGGCCTGAGCCTGGCGTTTCTCGCGCTCTTCCTGCTCGCTCTCGCGGGACAGGCGGTGGCCGGATACGCGCAGCATGCCGAGGAGCAGAGTCAGCACGGTCTCCTCGTCCCGTCTTTCGGGGCGTTTCTCGTGTCCGCCGACTTCGCGGTGGATGTCGCGGAGAACTGGCAGTCGGAGTTCCTGCAGTTCCTCCTCTTCATCACCGCGACCGTCTGGCTCGTCCAGCGCGGCTCACCGGAGTCGAAGAGACCGGGAGACGAGGGGCTCGGCGACGAGAAGGACCAGCTGATCGAACACGCGGCGCGCTCGGACTCCCCCCGCTGGGCGCGTGCCGGCGGCTGGCGGACAAGGCTCTACGGCCACTCCCTCGCCCTCACCATGGGCGCGATCTTCGTCCTCTCCTGGCTCGCGCAGTCGCTCGCCGGCGTCGTGGTCCTGAACGACGAGAACGCCGCCCACGGAGGGTCGTCGCTGAGCTGGGCCGAGTACCTGGCGTCGGCCGACTTCTGGAATCGGACCCTGCAGAACTGGCAGTCGGAGCTCCTGGCCGTGGGCGCGATGGTCGCCTTCTCGATCTTCCTGAGGGAGCGTGGCTCGGCCGAGTCGAAGCCCGTCGGCACCCCGCACCATGTGAGCGCCGAGGAGTCGGAATGAGACCGGTGCGCTCGTGAGCCCCTGGCACCGGTTGTCAACCCCGTCGGAGGAACGGGCGTGCGCACGTAACGTCGCAGACGCCAACGAAAGGAGAAGGACATGGCAGACAAGCAGAACCCCGGTCAGTTCGGCAACCGTCCCGACACCGAGGAGCAGGCTCGCAAGGGCGGCCAGGCCAGCAGCGGGCAGTTCGGCGCCGAGAACGGTCCGGACCCCCACGAGGCCGGACGCCGTGGCGCCGAAGAACAGCCCCGCGAGGCCAAGGTGGCCGGTGGCCAGCACAGCCACCAGAACCGCTGACGACACGAGCGAGGGCCCGGCCTGAACGGCCGGGCCCTCGCTCGTGTCGTCAGCGGCGACGGGATCAGGAGTCGCCCAGCAGCGTCCGGACCACGACCACCCCCGACACTCCGGGGTGCCGCTCCTGCAGGAGGTTCTCCACGAGCAGCTGCCTCACCTCCTCCTCTTCCATGGCCTCCGCGCCGGAGACGAGGGCGAGGTAGGCCGCGAGCTCGTAGTGCTCGGTGCCCAATGCCGCCCCGATGACGGCGACGTCACGGATGTCGTCGGAGGTCACGCTCACGAGCGTGCGCCCGTCCTCGGCCAGACCCTTCGTCGTCGGCGACTCGGCCGCGACGACCTCGAGCTCGAGCCGGTCGAAAGCGGTCTCCAGCCTCTCGATCTGTCCCCTGGTCTCCTCCGCATGGTGGGCGAACATCCCCTTGACCTTCTCGCTCCGTGCCGCCTCCTCGAGCTCCTGGAGCATGGCGAGGGAATCGTGCTCCATCGCCATCGCGACGTTCAGTCGGAACGCGAACAGGCTCGTCGGATCGACGATCTTTGCAGCCATCTTCTTCCTCCTCGATGCGATTGAGGGCACGCTACGGGCGCGCTCCCCAGACGGCACGGGGATGGACAGCGCCGCACCCTCGCCGTACGATGCCGCCGGCACGCGACGGCGCTCCCTCCGTCGCGGTGGCGGAGCAAGGATGCGCACATCGGGATGCGGTAGCGTCGAGCGGGCTCAGAGGCGGGCGGGAAGACCACCGACAGGGAGGCAGAAGATGGACGCGCAGCACGCCGTCGACTCATCAGCGCGTCGCGCATCCGGCGACGGCTACGGTCGGATCGGCGCCCTGATCCAACGCACGCCGCTGGGCCGCACCGCCCTGATCCTGGGCGTGCTCTCGGCGGTCGTCGGCTTCCTGGGCTCCTGGATCCCGTCGTACTGGGGCGACGAAGCGGCGAGCATCATGTCGGCCGAACGGAGCTGGCCGAGCCTGTTCCGGCTGCTCAGCAGCATCGACGCCGTGCACGGCGCCTACTACGTGTTCCTGCATCTGTGGATCGACCTGTTCGGGGCGTCCGAGCTCTCCACGCGCGTCCCGAGCACGATCGCCGTCGGTCTCACGGTCGCGGGGACGGTCATGCTCGCCGGACGTCTCGCCGGGCGCCGCGTGGCGCTGGTCGCCGGCATCGTCGCGACCGTGCTCCCCCGCACGATGTACATGGCCACCGAGGCGCGCGCGTACTCGATGAGCGCGGCGATCGCCGTCTGGGCGACCGTCCTGCTCGTCGACCTGCTCCGCAGGGACAAGGCCCGCTGGGGGTGGGTGGGATACGCCGCGGTCATGGCCGTGGGCAACTACGTCTTCCTCTACCTCGGGCTCCTGCTCGCCGTGCACGGCCTCTTCGTCGTCGTCTTCCACCGAGACCGGCTTCTGCGCTGGCTGCTCGCCGCCGTCGGATCCCTGCTGCTCTCGCTGCCGATCATCGTGATCGGCTACCTGGAACGCGGACAGATCGGATTCCTCGCCCGTCGCAACTACGCCACCGCCTGGAACGTGTACTCCACCCAGTGGTTCGATCCGCTGTCGGCGGCGTTCGGATGGGCGCTGATCCTGCTCGCGACAATGGGGATGATCCTCGCCCTGCGCCGCCCCGCCGAGTCCGACCGGCGCCACCTGACCGTGCTCGTGCTGATCTGGCTCGTGCTGCCGACGACGGTGCTGCTGGTCGGCAACGCGCTCGTGTCGCCGATGTACAACATCCGCTACCTGTCCTTCTGCGTCCCGGCCGCCGCTGTTCTCATCGCGCTGGGGATCAGGACGCTCGTCCGCGCGCTGCCCTCGCGCGGCCGCCTCCTGGCGGGGATCCTCGCGACCGTGGTCATCGTGGGGGTGACGGTTCCGAGCTACGTCGTGCAGCGCGGCCCCTACGCCAAGGACAACGGCAGCGACTGGCGCGACGTCGCCGCGTACGTCGGCGAGAACGCCGCGCCGGGCGACGCCATCGTGTTCGACCAGAAGACCAAGCCGTCGCGGAACCCACGGCTCATGGTCTCGCTGTATCCGGAGCAGTTCGAGGGCCTGGACGACGCCGCCCTCGTCGCGCCATTCGAGACCCAGTCGCACCTGTGGGACAAGGTCGTCCCGAACGACACTCTGACCGCCGAGGACCTCGGTCCCGTCGTCTGGGCGGTCGAGCTCACCTGGGACGACGAGAAGGTCCCCGCCGACATCGCCTATCTGCAGAGCCTGGGCTACGAGGTGGTCTCCTCGACCCTCATCAGCCGCGATCGCGTGTACCGGCTCGAGCTTCGCTGACCCGCGAAAGGCAGGCACGGTCGCATCCTCTCGGTGCAACCGTGCCTGCCTTCCCTCTGGCCTCGCGCCGCGAGAGCGCACGCACCCTCAGCTCAGGCGGCGTGCTTCTCGAAGACCGGCTCCT
Organism: Microbacterium sp. S308A+; assembly: GCF_049800815.1. Taxonomy (NCBI): domain Bacteria; kingdom Bacillati; phylum Actinomycetota; class Actinomycetes; order Micrococcales; family Microbacteriaceae; genus Microbacterium; species Microbacterium sp. S308A+. The sequence goes on from NZ_JBNAFT010000001.1 coordinate 1,078,327, forward strand.
TCGTGTCCTTCTCCCCTTCGGAGCCGACAGGGCTCTTCGGCTGGTACTGCTGGATCGCGCGGACGAGGTCAGCGTCGTTCTCGTCGTAAGAGAGGTATACCCAGCTCCCCTTCTCGAAGAGGTCGGCCTGGAAGCCCAGGGCGCGGAGGTGGTCGCGGAGTGCGGAGCCCTCCGTGTGGTTCTTCAGGTAGTCGACGTCGTTCCACACGGTCTTGGCGCCGTGCGCACCGGCCGAGGCGCTCACGCCCTGGCCCTCCACGGGAGCGGCCATCGCGGGGGTCATCGCCGCGAGCGGAACAGCCACCGCGAACACGGCGGCGGTGGTGACGAGACCCTTCTTGAAAGCGTTCATCTTTTTCTTCCCTTTCATCGGTCGGCCGATAGTGGAATTACTAACTGACCTAGTATGTCTAGTTTACTTAGTGAAGGCCTCACTCACTGGGGAGAAGCTGGCAGCACAATGCGAAACAGCCGGGTATCCGCCAGCGCGCATGCCGAAGACGAGCGCACGGAACGGTCCGGCAGCGAGCCTTGAGGGGACAGCGGGTCAGCGATCGGTCAGGCCGTTGCGGAACGCGTAGACGACCGCCTGCACCCGATCCCTCATCCCGAGCTTCGCCAGTACCCGACCGACGTGTGTCTTCACCGTCGACTCGGACAGCCACAGACGTTCGGCGATCTCGCTGTTCGAGAACCCCTCGACCATGGCGTCGAACACATCGCGTTCCCGATCGGTGAGCACCTGCAGACGCCCCAGCGCCGTCGTCGCCGCCTCATCCCGCGCCTGACGCTCCTCGGCCTCCGCCTCACGCGAGAGCGCTCCGAAGCGGCGCAGGAGCTCGGAGGTCACCCGGGGCGCGAGCACCGCATCCCCTGCCGCGACCGCCCGAATGGCAGCGACGATGTCGTCGGCATCGGAGTCCTTCAGCAGGAACCCGCTGGCCCCCGCGTCGATCGCGCCGAACGCATAGGCGTCGAGATCGAAAGTAGTGAACACCAGCACCCGCCCGTGACCGTCGTTCGCGGTGATCTGCCTCGTCGCCTCGATCCCGTCCAGCCGGGGCATCTGCACATCCATCAGCACGACGTCTGGACGGTGCACAGCGGCGAGCGCGACGGCCTCGATGCCATCGGCCGCCTCGCCCACGACCTCGATCCCCGGCGCCGCGCCCAGCACCATCACGAGCCCGGTCCGGATAAGGGCCTGGTCGTCGACGATCAGCACACGCACCGCGCTCATCCCGCGCCTCCCGGCAGTGCCAGACGCACACGCCAGCCCCGCCCCGCTGCTCTCGTCCCTGCCACGGGCCCCGCTTCCAGGGTGCCGCCGTAGAGGGCGGCGCGCTCGCGCATGCCCACGAGCCCCCGCCCGATCGGCACGTCCTCGCCCCTCGTCGTCGCCCGCTCGCCGTCGTCCTGGATCTCGGCGTGCACGTCGTCCTCGGTCACCCGCACCGTCACCCGCACGAGGGTGGGCGCGCTCGCGTGCCGCAGCGCGTTGGTGAGCGCCTCCTGGACCACGCGGAACACCGTCATCTGCACGCCGGCGGGGACCTCGCGCTCGTCGTCCACGGTGTACGCGAGCTCCACCGGCAGCCCGATGCCGCGATACACCTCGACCAGTCGGGGGAGGTCTTCGAGGCCGGTGTTGCTACGTGGCGGAGCGTCGCCGGAGGGACGCTCCAGCACGCCGATCGTCCGGCGCATCTCGTCGAGCGACGACCGGGCGACCCCGCCGATCTGGGCCACAGCCTCCCTCGCACGGTCGGGGTCGGCGTCGATCACGGCACGCGTGCCGTCGGCGAGACGGACGATGACCGACAGCGAGTGCGAGACGATGTCGTGCACGTCACGCGCGATCCGCGAGCGCTCGGCGAGAGCGGCAAGCTGCGCCTCCTGGTCCCGCTCGTGCTCGAGCACCCTGGCGCGCTCGAGCAGGGCGTCGACGTAGCGGCGACGGTTACCGGCGTTGACGCCCCAGAGCAGTGCGACGAGAAACAGGAGCAGACCGAAGACGAGGGAGGACACGGCCGTCGCCACCGGGTTGCCATCGCGCGTGACGGGGGTGAGGCCGAGCCCGGTGATGAGGAACACCGCGCACTGCACGATCGCGAGCCCGTAGGCGATGCCGGCGGCGATCCATGCCCGGCGCACCGAGTCGTACACGGCGATCGCGAAGATCCCGTAGGCCGCTCCCAGACCGCTCAGGTCGAACCCGAACGGCAGCAGCCCCGCCGAGGCGACCATGGCGACGACGAAGACGAGCACCGGGCGACGGCGGCGGAACAGAGCCAGCGTGACGGCGACGATCGCGACGACGACGCCGAGGAGGACGGAGGCGAGCACGCTCCCACGGACGATGTCCGTCGTGGGTCCCGCGAGTGCGGGCACGGCGGCGAGGACCGCCCAGCTCAGCGCGACGAACGCATCGACCAGCCGAGGGTGCCGTTGCCAGCGCCCGACGGCTCGATCGCGCGCACGCGCGGAGGCATCGGTCACGTCGCCAGTCTCCCATGACCCGACTCGGCGGGACCGGACGGGCCCTGCGGCATCTCGCCGGCCCCCGTCTCGGCTTCGATGCGATCCAGCGCCTCCTCGCCAGCGTCGCCCACGGCGTCCGTTCCGTCGACGCCCTCCCTGGCCGCACGACGAGTGGCACGACGCTCGCGGCGGGCCCTGCGACGGTCGCCGCGCCGCTCGTAGAGCACGAAGAGCGCGGGAAGGAGCAACAGTGTCAAGGCGGTGGACGAGACGAGGCCGCCGATCACGACGATCGCGAGGGACTTCGAGATGAACGCACCGCCACCGGTCACCCCGAGCGCCATCGGGATCAGCGCGAAGATCGTCGCGCACGCGGTCATGATGATCGGCCTGAGCCGCAGCCGCGCCCCGTGAACGACCGCGTCGTCCAGCGCGGCTCCCTCCCTCCGGTACTCGTTGATGAGGTCGATGAGCACGATCGCGTTCGTCACGACGATCCCGATCAGCATCAGCATGCCGATGAGCGCGGGGATCCCCAGCGGGGTGCCGGTGAGGAGCAGCCCGCCGATCGCCCCCGTGGCCGCGAGCGGCACGGACACGAGCAGCAGCAGAGGCTGCATGAGCGAGCGGAACGTCGCCACGAGCACGATGTACACGAGCGCGATCGCCGCGAGCATGGCGACGCCCAGCTCGCCGAAGGACTGCGCCTGCTCGGCCGCCGCGCCGCCCTCGTCGAGGGTGACGCCGGCGGGGAGGTCGAGCGCGGCGAGCGCCTGCTGCACACCGAGGGAGGCGGCGCCCAGGTCCTCGCCTGCGGGCGTCGCCGAGACCGTCACCGCACGGGCGCCGTCGATCCGCGCGATCGTCGCCGGAGCGGTCACGACCTCGACCTTCGCGATGTCTCCGACGCGGATCGGCGTCGCACGTACCTTCTCCAGATCGCGCTGCGCCTGGGCGAGCCGGTCGGTCTCGGCCTGCTGCGCGGCCCCGTCGGCGATCGCCGTGCGTGCGCTGCGGATCTGCTCGTCGAGCTGCTCGATGCCCCCTTCCGCCGCGGCGACCCCCTGGGTGAGCTGCTGCACCGCCTTCTGGTACTCGAGAGCCGCGATCGCTCCCTGCGGGGCAGGGTTCGGGTCGAACGGCGGCGGCGAGGCGAGAAGGGAGCTCAGCTGCTCGCGGAGGGCGGCCAGGTCGCCGACGCTCTTGTCGCGGGCCGCGATCAGCTCCGAGACCTGGTCCTGTGCCTTGACCTCGGCCTCGGCCCTGGCGTCCGCGGACATCCGCTCCTGCTCGCGTTGGAGCTCGTCCGCCGCGTTCTTCTGGGTGCGCTGGGACTGCAGCGCCGACACCGGCAACGGCAGCCCGCTGATCGCCTCGGGGTCGGTCTTCGTGGACTGCGCGCGCAGCACGAGATCCCGGGTGACGCCGTCGATCCCGACCGTGCCCAGACGCTGGCCCTCGACCGCCGCCGCGATCGCCGTCCCCACCTCCGGCACGGTGAAGCCCTGCGCCGCGGCCGCGCCGGGATCGACGGAGACCTTCAGCACCGGGAGGTCGGCGGCCAGGTCGCTCGTGACCTTCTCGACGCCGGTCACGCCTTCCAGCGCACTGCTGATCTGCCCCGCCGCCGTGGCGAGCGCCTTGTCGTCAGGGCTCTTCACGATGACGTCGATCGTGGAGGAAGTGGTCTGCGTCGCCTGCGTGGAGACGGTGATGTCCTCGGCGGCCGGGAGGTCCGCCACCGCGGACTCGACGCGTTTCAGCACGGTATCGGGATCGGCCTCGTCCGCGATCACGAGGTCCATCCTGACCGGCGCCCCCAGCTCCCCCGCCGTGGTCTGGAAGGAGGCGACGCCGTCGACCGACCCCGCGGCCTTCTCGAGCGCCGCAGCGGCCTCGTCGGCGCCCTGGAGCGTGGTGTCGAGCGGCATCTTCTGCTCGATCTGCACCGCGCGGGCGTCGGCGAAGCTGCCAAGCATGTCGGTCTTGAGGAATCCGGAAGCCACGATCGTCCCGGCGAAGACGACGACCGAGATGAGCACGACGGCGACGGGACGGCGCATCGCGAAGCGGAGCGAGGGGAGATAGGCCCGCTGCATCCGCGTGACCCGCTCCGCCGGGTCCGCGGTCGTGCCGGCGAGGCCCGCGGAGTCGACGGGCTCGCCCGGCTCGGCGAGAGCCGCGGTGTCGGCCGCGACGGAGGCGGCCTCGGTCTCGCGACGCGACGGACGTCGCATGAACCAGTACGCGAGCACCGGCACGATGGTGAGCGAGACGAGGAGCGAGGCCAGGAGCGCGATCGTGACCGTCAGCGCGAAGGGCCGGAAGAGCTCGCCCGCCATGCCGCCGACGAGCGCGACGGGGAGGAACACCGCGACGGTGGTGAGCGTGGAGGCCGTCACGGCGCCTGCCACCTGCTTCACCGCGGCGAGGACGTCCGCAGGGGTGAGCCCGCCCTTTCCCCGTCGGCGCGCGACGTTCTCGATCACGACGATCGAGTCGTCCACCACACGGCCGACCGCAACGGTCAGCGCCGCGAGGGTGAAGACGTTGAAGGAGAAGCCGCCCATCCGCAGACCGATCACCGCGATGAGGAGGGAGAGCGGGATCGACACCGCGGTGATCACAGTCGCCTTCGGCGACAGGAGGAAGACGAGGATGATGAGCACGGCGAAGACCAGCCCCAGCCCGCCCTCGACGGCGAGGTCGTGCGTGGACTTCTCGATCATCGTGGACTGATCGAACAGCGTCGTCGCCTTCGCCTCCGCGCCGAGGGAGGGAAGCTCCTTCTCGATCACCGCCGCGACGGCGTGCGAGACCTGCACCGCGTTCGCATCGGGGGTCTTGGTGATCGTGAGCCCGAGCGCCGGGCTGCCGTCGGCGCGGGACAGGGCGGTCTGCGGGACGGGGGCCAGCTCGACGACCGCCACCGCGGACAGCGGCACCGGGCCGTCCAACGTCGGGATCGGCAGAGCGGCGATGCCCTCGATGCTCGTGCCCTCCTGGCCCACCTCGATCGCCATGGCCTTCGCGCCGTCGTCGCTCTTGCCCGCGGGGACCACGACACCCGCGGTCTTCAACAGCCCGGAGACGACGGACGGGTCGATCGACCGCGCCGAGAGGGCCGCGGGATCCAGCGTCACGCGCACCTGCTGCTGGACCTTGCCGGTCACCTGCGCCTTGCGCACGCCGGGGACGTGCTCGATGGCGGGGACGAGGGTCTTGTCGACGCGCTCGGCGAACGCCTCCAGGTCGTCGCCACCGGCGAGCGACAGGCTCAGCACAGGGATGTCGGAGGAGCTGCCCGCGTACACCTCCGAGGTCGCACCGTCCGGAGCGGTCGCCATCACGCCCGAGGTCGCGGTCTTCACGTCCGCGAGGATCTTGTCGTCATCGTCCCCGAACTTCCAGGTGACGGTGACCTGACCGCTGCCGCTGGAGGTACGGGCGCGTACCTCCTCCACGTTCGTGACCGCGGAGAGCGCCGTGGACAACGGCGCGACCACATCGCGATCCAGGGTCTCGGCAGAGGCGCCGGGCTTGGCCACGACGACGACGGCGGTGGGCTGCGTCATCGTCGGCAACAGCTCCTGCTTCATGCTCCCCGTGGCCCAGAGGCCGGCCCCCACCACGAGGATGCTGAGCAGGGCGACGACGGCACGGTTGGCGAGGCTGAGGCGGGTCAGCAGGGTCACGGGTCCTCCGGAAAGAAGGCGCCTCCGGGTATGCGGGAGCGCAACGGGCCCTGCCACGGTACGCACCGGCGTCCACGCCCCACATCCCCTTCGAGGACGATCCCGCCCTCCTCCCTATGGTCCTCAAGTACCACATCGCGGCATACGTCCCTCGGCGCACGGTCGCGCGACCCTTCTCCCCTCCGGAGCGTCGATCCTCCGCCCCTGCGCTCCTCTGCCTATCGTGGGAAGGTGACGGATGACAGCGCCGACGCCCAGCCCCGCGTCCCGGCCCGCCGTGGTCGCCCGGGGTACGGTCGCGAGGAGGTGCTCGACGTCGCGGTGCGCGTGTTCACCGCGCAGGGCTACGATGCCACCTCGATCGCGGACCTGTCGAAGGAGCTCGGGCTCACCAAGTCCGCCCTGTACCACCACTTCGCGTCGAAGGAGCAGCTGCTCGCCCTCGCCCTCGAACGCGCCCTGAGCGGGCTGGAGGGAGCGCTCGAACGCGCGATCGAAGAGCAGGCCACCGCGGCCGACCGGCTCCGCGCCGCGGTGCGAGGGGCGATCGAGGTCCTGACCGCCCAGCAGTCCTACGTGACCCTGCTGCTGCGGCTGCGCGGCAACAGTCCGGTCGAGCTCGACGCCCTGGATCGCCGCCGCCGCTTCGACCAGCGGATCGCCGGGCTCGTCCGCGAGGCCCAAGCGGAGGGGACGATCCGCGACGACATCGACGCGGGAACCGTCGCGCGCCTCGTCTTCGGCATGATCAACTCGCTCGTCGAGTGGTATCGCCCCGACGGCGCCATCGATCCCGCCCTCCTCGCCGACGACGTGCTCGCCATCGCGCTCGACGGGCTCCGGCCCCGCTGAACGTGACACCAGCTATGTGGGTCACGTAGCCTCACCGGTCTCTTCAAGTCCGAACAGGTCGGGAGCGTCGAGCGCGACGGCGATTCGGAGGAGGGTGTCGAGCGTTGGATTGATCTCTTCCCCTTTGGGGGTGTGGCCGCGCTCGATGCTCCCGTAGGTGTACACCGTGATACCTGCCGAATGGGCTACTTGCTCCTGGGAGAGGCCACCTTGGCGGCGGAGGCGGCGGATCGTAGATCCGAGCCGATAGGCGGTGGCACGGCGAAGGCGTCGATGCTCGTTCTCGTCAAGAGTCGCCATGGCCACACCGTTACCGAGCCCATGCGCTCTGGATGCCACTGGCACGGGCGGTCCTCGGAGGCCCGCACAGCAGAGTAATGATGGCCGCCCCTTCCTCGAAGACGGGCACTAACTGCTGAGAATATCCGGCGAGAGGGCCAGAGACCAGAGGGAAAGGCATATGGACGTACCTGGTTGCGCTCTCTACTGTCCTGAGTGAGCGAGGGCGACCTTCATCCTCGCCACGACGTAAGGAGTGTGGGGATGAACAGACGAGGGTTGGGGGCGAGCGGCGTGGGCATCGGAGCCGTTTTGGCGCTGGTGGTGGCTCAGCCCAGCTTTGCCTCTGAACCGGCTCCGCCGGTGGACTCTGGAGCGGCAGTCATGCGCACTTCGGACGCCGTGGCGTCCGGCATCGGCCTGGCGCCTGCGCAATCCGAAGCGGTCGACGGGAATGCCGTCACGGTGAAGGCGGGGGAGGAGAGCTTTGAGGTAACCCTCCCGGTCGCGAAGACTCCGGTTGAGGAGATCACGAGCTCGGGGCTCGTCGCACTCGCTGACGAGAGCAGCTTTGCGATCGTTCCGGTGTCGATGGCTGACGGATCGGTGGCAATCCACAGCGTCATCAACGATGCGTCGGCGCCGCGGGAGTTCGCTTACGATCTGGGCTTGCCCGTGGGTGCAACGGTCTCCGTGGACCCGAAAACGGGTAGCGTGATCGCCCTTGACTCCGACGGGAACTTCCTCCTCGGGGCGGCCGCGCCTTGGGCGCGCGACGCGAACGGTGTTGAGCTTCCGACCTGGTACACCGTCCAGGGAACGTCTCTGGTCCAGCATGTGACTTTCGACGAGAAGGCAGCGTTCCCGATCGTCGCGGACCCATGGCTGGGCATCAACCTGGTGAGCGCGATCAGCTTCAACTGGATCGCCGGAGCCGGATGGAAGCTCAACGTAGATCCGACTCCGTGGGCACGTGGTCTGACGGGGAACCCGCTTTGGATCCCTGCGGGCGAAGCGGGCTGGCTAGAGGTCATCGAGCGGAGCAGTTCCAGCGAACGCACGCGACTGAACGACTCCGGCAAGAATCAGTACATCTGCCACATGGGCTTCGCGGGGCTCGACCCGCAATGGAACATGGAGCTCTGGAAGCCGAACAAGGACCTCCCCGCCTGGGTTGCCAGCCAGTGCAACTAGGCCGCGGCCATTGAGCAAGTGTGGGCATATTCTCAGTTTGAGAGTATGCCCACACTTGTACGGTCGAACCATGGCGTTGTCGACGGTGCAGTTCGAGATCCTCTTCTCCCTTACTGAGGGAAGAAAGCACGGGTATGCCCTGATCCTGGACGTTCGGACTCACGTGTCCGGCGCCGGAGCGGCGACGGTCTATCGCTCGATCGAACGACTCCAGAGCGACGGGCTCATCAACCCCGACGGTGAGGAGGTCGTGGACGGCCGTCTTCGTCGCTTCTATCGACTGACGGATCGAGGGCTCGTCACGCTCGAGGATGAGACCCGCCAGATGGCCGAGCGGGCACAGCGCGCGTTGTCTCGGATCCGCGGCCAGCAACGACCGGCACTGAAGTGGGGGGCAGCATGAGGATCGACCACGCAGGAGTCCGCCGGGTCCTCAGCACTTACCCCCGCTCGTGGCGTGACGCCAACGAGCGCTATCTCATCGACTTGCTCGAAGAGTCCGGGATGCCAACTCGCAAGGAGGCGATCATCATGGCCCTTCACGGTCTCTCCGTCCGCTTTCGCAAGCCCGCCCCCATCGTCCTGGCCCTCGCGGCGCTCGTCGCCGCACTCACGGGCTCATTCCTCCTTGCCGCGGCGGGCGACGCGTTCACCCTGGGACGCGTTCTCCTCACTGCCGTCGTCCCGATCCTGGCCTTCGCCGCGGTCGCGCTGGCCGTCGTCCCGCGGCTGACGACCGTCGGCCGGTCCTTCGCCTTCCTCGTCGGCGGTGTGCTGGCCCTCGCCCTCAACGCGGCCGCTGTCGACGCGTGGGCTCGGAGCATCGACGGCGCCCGTCCGTTCCTGCCATCGTGGCTCTGGTTCGTCCTGGCCTGCGTCGTCGCGGGTCTCTCCGCCGTCGTCGTCTGGCCGCGATCCGTGCTGATCGCCTTTCCCCTCGCCGCAGTCGGCTCCGCATCGCTGTTCCTGATCATCGCCATCCCCTTCGCCTCGATCGGGCTCGCCGCGCTGGCCCTCTCCGTCGCGCTCCTCGCAGCGAAGAGGCCACTGGCCCGCACCGCCGTCACCGCCGAGTAGACGTCAAGCCTCACGTCCAGGCGTCTTCGCGGCGCGAGACAGTCGCAGGCGCCTTAGCCGTGTCGCCCAGAGCCCGGGCTCCCTGAGCCCGGCGTCCGTGAGCCCGGAGCCCGCCGAGACGAGCCGGACCAGGGAGGGCCGGGCTCAGCGACCGGTGAACCGCGGGGTCTCCCGCGCGAGGAATGCCCGCACTGCGGCGGCGTGGTCCGCGGTCGCGCCGCTGCGGGTCTGCGCCTCGGCCTCAGCCTCGAGCGCGGCGTCGAGCGAGAGGCCCGGCGCCTCCCGCAACAGCCGCTTGCCCTCGGCGAAGGCCGCCGTCGGCCCCGCGGCGAGCAGCCGGGCGAGCTCGACCGCCCTCCCGTGGACCTCCTCGGGCGCGACGACCTCGCCTGCGATCCCCCAGGCGACGGCCTCCTCCGCCGTGAACACGCGTCCGAACAGCAGCAGCTCGCGGGCCCTGGCGTCGCCGACCGCGCGGGGCAAGGTCACCGACAGCCCCGAGTCGAGTGTGAGGCCGATCCCGCCGAACGCCGTCCCGAGCTTGGCGCCCGCGGCGAACACCCGATGGTCGCAGGCGAGGGCGAGTCCGAGCCCCGCGCCGACGCAGGTGCCGCCGACCGCGGCGATGACGGGTTTGGGCATCGTCATCAGCGTGCGGACGATCGGCGAGTAGTGGGCGCGGATAGTCGCGAACGCCGCCTCCGCACCGCCCTCGAGAGCCACCGCATGCTCGGCCAGGTCCTGTCCCACCGAGAAGGCGGGCCCGGTCGCCACGAGCACGACGGCCCGCACCTCCGGGTCCTCCGCGACAGCGGCGAGGGCATCCCGCAGCCCGGCCTTCAGCTCCGCGGTCATCGCGTTGCGGCGCTCGGGGAGATCCATCGTCACGATCGCGACGGCGCCGCCCCGAGCGATGGCGACCCCGGCGCCCCCTGCCTCCTCGGCAGCGTACAGATCGGTCATGGCGCCTCCTCCAGGATCGGGCGGCCGAGCGCACGGCTGCGACCGCGGAACAGGGCGACGACGGTCTCATCTCGTCGCACCACGACGTCGTAGACGCCGGAGCGCCCACGCAGCACGGTCTCCTCGGCGGTCGCGACGAGGGTGTCGCCGACGTGCGCGGGCTCCAGGAAGTCGATGTCGAACCCGGCGGCGACCGTGACCACGCCACGGCTGTTGCACGCGAAGGCGAACGCGCTGTCGGCGAGGGCGGACACGAAGCCGCCATGAGCGGTGCCATGCCCGTTGGCCATGTCGGCACGGACGGTCATCGAGAGCACGGCCGTTCCCGGCCCCACTGCCTCCAGGGTCATCCCGAGCCCGCGGCTGGCGTCGTCACTGGCCCACATCCGGTCGGCGCAGGCCTGCGCCAGCTCCTCGTCCGTCCTCACCATTCGTAGAACCCCCGCCCCGTCTTGCGTCCGAGCTGCCCCTCCGCGACTTTGTCGCGCAGCACCCGCGGCGGCGTGAACCGCGGGCCGAGCTCCCGCTCCAGGTGCTCCGCGATCGCGAGGCGCACGTCCAGACCCACGATGTCGGTCGTGCGCAGCGGACCGACCGGATGCCGGTAGCCCAGGGTCATCGCGAGATCGATGTCCTCGGCCGACGCGACGCCCTCGTCGAGCATGCGCATCGCCTCCAGCGCGAGCGCCACCCCCAGCCGGCTGCTGGCGAAGCCCGGCGCGTCGCGCACCACGATCGCCGTCTTGCCGAGACCCGCGACCCACGTCCTCGCGTCGGCGACCAGCGCCTCGGCGGTCCGCTCCCCGACCACGATCTCGACGAGGTCGCTCACCGGCACCGGGTTGAAGAAGTGCAGCCCCACCAGTCTCGACGGGTCGGGCAGGTCCTCCGCCAGGGCGTCGATCGAGAGGGAGCTCGTGTTACTGCCGATCGCGGCCCCGGGCGCGGACTCGGCGATGCGCGCCAGCACGCGGCGCTTGAGGTCGATCGACTCCGGCACCGCCTCGACCACGAGCGCGCAGCCCTCGAGGGCGCCCGGGTCGAGGACGACCTCGATCCGGCCCTCGACCTCCGCGCCCTTCTCGCGCGCCTTCGCGAGCGAGGCGGCGATGCGCTCCCGTGCCGCGGCGGCGGACTGCGCGTCGCCCTCGACGACGACCACGTCCGCGCCGGCCGCCGCGAAGGCATGCGCGATCCCGCCGCCCATCCGCCCGCCGCCATAGACGCCGACGCGCGCGGGGACACCGCCGCCCTGCTCCCGCCCGGTCATCGGTCCCCCTTGCGCCGATCCAGGAACGCCGTCATCCGGTCGTGCTTGTCCTCGGTCTCGAAGAGCACGGCCTGGGCGATGTCGTCGATCAGCGGATGGGCCTCGCGGGGCGCGTGGATCACCGCCTTCGTCAGACGCATGGCGAGCGGAGCCTGCGCCGCGATCCGATCCGCCAGCCGGTGGCCCGCCGCCTCGAGGTCGCCCGGCTCGACGACCTCGCTGAGCAGCCGGGCGCCGAGCGCCTCCTCGGCCGTGAGCACCCGTCCTGCGAGCAGGACCTCCTTCGCCAGGGGCTCTCCCACGAGCTCGGTCAGCCGCCAGGCCGCGCCCGCGGCGGCGAGGATCCCGAGCCCCGGCTCCGGGTTGCCGATCCGGGCCGCGGGGGTGCCGATACGGAAGTCGCAGGCGTAGGCCAGCTCGGCGCCGCCGCCGAGCGCATACCCGTCGATGAGGGCGATCACGGGCATCGGCAGGCGCTGCACCCGGTCGAAGAGCCGGGAGTTGATCCCGGCCAGCGCGTCATCCCGGCGTCGATCCCGCAGCTGCCCGATGTCGGCGCCGCCCGCGAAGGCCCCGCCGGAGCCGACGATCAGCGCGATCCGCGGCTCGGCCTCGAGCGCCGCGCAGGCCGCGTGCAGCGCGTCCACCGTCGCGCGGTCGATGGCGTTGCGCACCTCGGGGCGGTTGAGCCGCAGCACCACCCGGTCCTCGCCCTCCTCGACCAGGACCGGCGCGTTCTGCTCCGTCGTCATCGTGCCCTCTCCCTGCCCTCGTCCTCTGGCTCGCTCACACCCGCTCCAGCAGCAGCGCGGATCCCTGTCCGACGCCGACGCACATGGTCGCCAGGCCCCGGCATCCGCCCTCCCGCTCCATGCGGTTCAAGAGCGTGACGACGATGCGCGTCCCCGAGCAGCCGAGCGGATGGCCCAGCGCGATCGCGCCACCGTCGGCGTTGACGATCCGCTCGTCGAGCCCGAGCTCACGGATGCACGCGATGGCCTGCGAGGCGAAGGCCTCGTTCAGCTCCACCGCGTCGAGGTCCGCCACCTCCCAGCCTGCACGGTCGAGCACCCGCCGCGTCGCGGGGACGGGACCGATCCCCATCACCTCCGGCGCGACGCCCGCGCTCGCGCCGCCGACCACCCGCGCCCGCGGCGAGAGCCCGTGCCGCTCGGCGTAGCGCTCGCTGACGAGGATCACGGCCGCGGCGCCGTCGTTCAGGGAGCTGGAGTTTCCGGCGGTGATCACCCCGCCCTCGCCGTGAAGAGGACGGAGCGCCGCGAGCCGCTCGGCCGTCGTGTCGGCGCGGGGACCCTCGTCGGTGGTCACGGCGCCGACCGCGACGATCTCGGCGTCGAAGCGTCCTGCCGCCTGCGCGTCGAGCGCACGGTGATGCGAGCGCAGCGCGAAGGCGTCCAGCTCCTCGCGGCCGAGGCCCCCCCGCTCGGCGACCCGTTCGGCCGTCTGCGGCATCGTGAGCGTGACGTCGTCGCCGAAACGGGGGTTGGTGAAACGCCACCCGATCGAGGTGTCCCAGCTCCTCCCCGGCTTCGCCCACGCACGTTGCGGCTTCTCGGTGACCCACGGCGCACGGGTCATCGACTCCACTCCCCCGGCGACCACGACGTCCGCGTCACCGGCGAGGATCATCTGGCGCGCCGTGGCGATCGCCGTCATGCCCGAGGCGCACAGCCGGTTCACCGTGAATCCGGACACGCTCTCGGGCAGGCCCGCCAGGAGCGCGGCCATGCGCGCGACGTTCCGGTTGTCCTCGCCCGCCTGGTTCGCGGCGCCGAGCACCACCTCGTCTACGTCGGCCGGGTCGATGCCGCTCCGGTCTACCACCGCGCGGATCGTGTGCGCGGCGAGGTCGTCGGGACGCTCCTCGGCGAGGACGCCGCCATAGCGGCCGATCGGGGTGCGCACGCCGTCCAGGAGGAGGGCGGCCGGGGAAGGGGCGTCGGTCATCGTTCTCCTGGCCTTTCGGAGGGGTCCTGGTCTCGGGCCTGGCCCGGGACCAGGTTCGGGCGGGTGGGGCGGATCGCGACGGATGTCATGGCAGAGGAGGCCGGCTAGGCATCGAAGTCGACCGTCACCTCGTCGGTGACGGGATAGGACTGGCAGGTGAGAATGAACGAGTCGGCCACCTCCGCCGGCTCCAGGGCGTAGTTGCGGACCATGTCCACCTCGCCGTCGCAGAGCCTGGCTCGGCACGTCCCGCACACCCCGCCCTTGCAGGCGAACGGGAGGTCGCTGCGCACCTGCTGCGCGGCGTCGAGGATCGGCGTCCCCCGCGACATCGCGCTCGTGGTGCGACGACCGTCGAGCACGACGGTGACCTCGCTCGTCTCGCCCTCGACCGTCCGGTCCGCATGCCGCACCGTGGGCGGCGGCTCGTCCACGTAGAAGAGCTCGACGTGCACCCGCTCCGCCGGCACGCCGAGCTCGGCGAGGACGGCGCGCGCGTCGGTCAGCATCCCGAACGGCCCGCACAGCCACACGTGGTCCATCGTCTCGACGGGGATGAGCGTGGTCAGCAGCTGCCGCAGCCGGTCGGCGTCCAGGCGACCGGAGAAGAGCTCCACCTCACGCGGCTCTCGTGACAGCACGTGCACGAGGTCGAGCTGACCGGCATAGGCGTCCTTCAGATCCGCGAGCTCCTCGGCGAACATCACCGATGTCGTGCTGCGGTTGCCGTACAGGAGAGTCACCTGGGCCTCCGGGTTGGTCAGCACCGTCGCCGCGATCGAGAGCATCGGCGTGACCCCGGATCCCGCCGCGATGCAGAGGTGCCGACCGCCCTCGGCGGCATCGGCGCGGAAACTGCCGCCCGGCGGCTGCACCTCGATCCGGTCTCCCGGACGCACCTCGTGCACGAGCCACGTCGAGAACAGCCCCTCAGGGATCACCCGGACGCCGATCCGCGGGGCGCCGCCCGCCGGGGCGCAGATCGAATAGGTGCGACGGTGCTCGACGCCGTCGATCGTGCGGCGCAGCGTCAACGACTGCCCGGCGTCGAAGGCGAACAGCTGGCGCAGGTCGTCCGGCACCTCGAAGGTCACCGCCGCGGCGTCGTCCGTGAGGGGATCGACCGCGGCGACGGTGAGGACGTGGAACGCGGCGCGACCCGCGCCCGCGGACATGCCCGCGGCGGGCGCCGTCTCCGCGATCGTGCTCATTCAGATCTCCTTCACATGGTCGAAGGGCTCTCGGCAGTCCAGGCACCGGTACATCGCCTTGCACGCGGTCGAGCCGAACTCGCTGCTGAGGGCGACGGCCTCGCTCCCGCACTGCGGACAGCGCACCGCGCGGCGGGTCGGCAGCAGGCGTACGGCGACCGGGCCCGCCCGTCTCGGAGCCGCGCCGGGCGGGGAGATCCCCGCCGCGGCGAGCGCGGCGCGTCCCTCCTCCGTGATCCAGTCGCTCGTCCATGCCGGGTCGAGCGCGATCCGGATCCGCGCGTCGGCGAAGCCCGCTCCCCGGAGCTCGCGCAGCAGGTCGTCGCGCATGGTGGCCATCGCAGGGCATCCCGAGTAGGTCGGCGTGATCGCCGCGACCACCGCACCGTCATCGCCGACCTCGATCCCGCGAAGCACCCCCAGGTCGACGAGGGTGAGCATCGGCAGCTCGGGGTCGACGACGCGGGACGCGGCGGCCCAGGCACGCTCGTGCACCTCGGATGCGGGCCGTCCGCCCGTGTCCGTCGTCGCGGCGAGGGCTCCATCTGCCGCCGGGGCTCTCCGCGCTCCCGAGCCCCCGATCACCAGTGCCCCTGGGGATGGGCGCGGGCGACGACCTGCATCTCGGCGAGCATGCGGCTGAGCGCCTCGGTGTGGCAGCCGTCCCGCCCCGTGCGTCCCCGGACGCCGGCCAACGGGGCGCGGTCGGGCCGTTCCATCCCGGCCGCGGCCAGCACCGCATCGAGCGCGGCGTCCACCTCGGCGCGGACGTCGGCAGGGTCGACGCCGACTCCAGCCCCGGCGACGGCACGCTCCACGGGGTGCGTCGAGAGCACCTCGGACCACAGCGGCCACAGCCCGTCGAGCGCGGCGCGCAGGCGCCGACGCGACTCCTCCGTCCCCCGCGCGAGGGTGACGAACCAGCGCCCGGCGAAGTCGCCGTGGTAGGCAAGCTCCTTCCCGCCCTTGACCGCGACGGCCGCGAGGACCGCATCGCGGCTCCCAGCGAGGCGGGAGAACACCGCGGCGCGGGCGACCGAGAACAGGAGGATCCGGACGATCGTCTCGGCGAAGTCGCCGTTGGGCACCTCGGCGAGACGGACGTTGCGGAACTGCTCGTCGCCGCGGAAGAAGGCGAGCCGGTCCTCGTCGGGCACCGGGGACCCTTCCGGCAGGACGGGGACGATCCCCGGATCCGCAGCCGCGGCGCGCGCGAGGAGCAGGCGCGCCTGGCCGAGGAGGTCGAGGGCGATGTTCGCCAGCGCGATGTCCTCCTCCAGGTCCGGCGCGCGGCTGCACCACTCCGAGATCCGGTGCGAGAGAACGAGTGCGTCATCCCCCAGCATCAGGCAGTATGACGCGAGCGCCGCCGGATCCGCATCGGCGGGAACGGTGGTGTCGACCCCGGCGAGCGGGTCCTCGAAATCGGTCCCGAACGCCCAGTGCGCGTCGCTTCCGAGGAGCCCCGCGTACACGCTGTCGTGCGCGTCGGGCTCATGCGTGCGGACGTCGACCATGGCTGCTCCTCTCACATGTGGGGGACGTTGTCGGGGATCTCGTAGAACGTGGGGTGGCGGTAGACCTTGTCACCGCTCGGCGCGAACATCGGGTCCTTCTCGTCGGGGCTCGACGCCGTGATCGCGGAGGAGCGGACGACCCAGATGCTCACCCCCTCGTTGCGGCGGGTGTAGACGTCCCTGGCGTGGAGGACGGCCATCGCGTCGTCGGCGGCGTGCAACGAGCCGACATGGACATGGTTGAGACCGCGCTTGCCGCGCACGAAGACCTCGTAGAGGGGCCACTGCGCCCGGTTCGGACCGGTCATGCCGCCTCCTCCACCGATGGGTGCTCCTGGGCGGCGGCGAAGGCCATGGCGGCTTCCCGCACCCAGGCGCCGTCGTCCCAGGCCTTCTTCCGATGGGCCACGCGCTGCGCGTTGCAGGGCCCGTCGCCGCCGACGACCGCCCGGAACTCGTCCCAGTCGGGCTGGCCGAAGTCGTAGTGGCCGCGCTCCTCGTTCCAGCGCAACTCGGGGTCGGGCAGCGTCACGCCCAGGGCCTCGGCCTGGGGCACGGTCATGTCCACGAACTTCTGACGGAGCTCGTCGTTCGTGTGCGTCTTGATCCCCCACGCCATCGACTGCGCCGTGTTGGGCGAGGCGTCGTCGGGCGGGCCGAACATCATGAGCGAGGGCCACCAGATCCGGTCCACCGACTCCTGGACCATCCGGCGCTGCTCCTCGGTGCCGCGCATCATGGTCGCGAGCAGCTCGTATCCCTGCCGCTGGTGGAAGGACTCCTCCTTGCAGATCCGGATCATCGCGCGTCCATAGGGCCCGAAGGAGGTGCGGCACAGCGGCACCTGGTTGCAGATCGCCGCCCCGTCGACGAGCCAGCCGATCGTGCCGACGTCGGCGTAGGAGAGGGTCGGGTAGTTGAAGATCGACGAGTACTTCTGCCGGCCAGAGACGAGCATCTCGGTGAGCTCGTCGCGCGAGGCGCCGAGGGTCTCGGTCGCCGAGTACAGGTACAGCCCGTGCCCGGCCTCGTCCTGCACCTTCGCGAGCAGGATCGCCTTGCGGCGCAGAGAGGGCGCCCTCGTGATCCAGTTCCCCTCCGGCTGCATGCCGATGATCTCGGAGTGCGCGTGCTGGGCCACCTGGCGGATCAGGGTCTTGCGGTAGGCCTCGGGCATCCAGTCCCGCGGCTCGATCCGGTCCTTCCTGGCCACCGTGGCCTCGAACTGCGCAGCGAGGCGCGCCTCGGGCTCCGGTTCGACGACGATCGTCGACATGGCACCTCCTCGTGCGTATCCGTGCGTTCCATCCTATTTACTGACCGAACGTTCTGTACTACTGTGACACACGAACGCGGTCGGCGCAACGACGCACCGCAGGAACGATCGGAAGGGAACAGCACCGTGAGCGCACTTCTGGAGAGCTACGTCGCCGGCCGATGGTTCCGGGCGCAGGACGAGGGCGTCACCGTTCTGGACGCCGCCACCGGCGACATCGTGGCCAGGGTCTCCAGCGCCGGCCTCGACGCCGGTGCGCTCGTCGCCCATGCCCGAGAGGTCGGCGGACCCGCGATCCGCGCATTGACCTTCCACGAGCGCGCCGGCCTCCTCAAGGAGCTGGCCCTCCACCTCGGCTCCGTCAAGGACGAGCTCTATCCGCTCTCCTTCCGCACCGGCGCGACCATGCGCGACTCCTTCGTCGACATCGACGGCGGGATCGGCACCCTGTTCTCCTACGCGAGCAAGGGCAAGCGGGAGCTGCCGAACGACGTGGTCTACCTCGACGGCGCCGCCGAGCCCCTCGGCCGGGGCGGCACCTTCCTCGGTCAGCACGTCTACACCTCCCGCACGGGCGTCGCCGTACAGATCAACGCCTTCAACTTCCCCGTGTGGGGCATGCTCGAGAAGCTCGCTCCCGCATTCCTCGCCGGACTCCCCAGCATCGTGAAGCCCGCGACCCAGACCGCCTACCTCACCGCCGCCGTCGTGCGCCGCATCGTGGAGTCCGGGATCCTCCCCGAGGGCTCGCTCCAGTTCATCGCCGGCAGCACCGGCACACTGTTCGACCACCTCGGCGAGCAGGACTCGGTCGCCTTCACCGGCTCGGCGCGCACCGCCGAGATCCTCCGCCGTGACCCGGCCGTGCAGGAGCGCGGCCTCCGGCTGGGCGTCGAGGCCGACTCCCTCAACGCCTCGATCCTGGGCACGGACGTGACCGAGGGCGATCCGGAGTTCGACCTCTTCGTCAAGGGCGTCGTGACCGAGATGACCGTCAAGGCCGGGCAGAAATGCACCGCGATCCGCCGGGCGATCGTGCCGGAGGCCATCGCGGACCGGGTGATCGCGGCGCTCTCGGACCGGCTGTCGAGGATCGTCGTGGGCGATCCGTCCGACGAGTCCGTGCGGATGGGGGCGCTCGCGAGCCTCGACCAGCGCGAGGAGGTGCGGCGGGCGATCGCGGAGCTCCGCCGCGGGGCCGACCTCGTCTACGGCGACCCCGACGTCGTCGAGCCGGTCGGCGCCGACGCCACGTCCGGCGCCTTCCTCGCGCCCGTGCTGCTGCGCGCGCACGAGGGCGCCAGCGAGCCGCACGACGTCGAGCCCTTCGGCCCGGTGAGCACCGTGCTCACGTATCGGACGGTCGAGGAGGCCGTCGCGCTGACCGCCCGCGGCCGCGGCAGCCTCGTGGCCTCCGTCGTGACGCACGACCCCGCCTTCGCCCGCGCGGTGGTCCTGGGCCTGGCCCCCTGGCACGGCCGTGTGCTCGTGCTCGACCGCGACGACGCCGGGGAGTCCACCGGCCACGGCAGCCCCCTCCCGACGCTCGTGCACGGCGGCCCGGGCCGCGCCGGCGGCGGAGAGGAGCTCGGCGGCATCCGCGGCGTGCTCCACCACATGCAGCGGACCGCGATCCAGGGCTCACCCGACATGCTGACCGCGATCACGGGACGTTGGACGACAGGCTCGCACCGCGAGATCTCGGATCTCCATCCGTTCCGCAAGAGCCTGGCCGACCTGCGGATCGGCGACGGGATCTCGTCGCCGCCCCGCGCGGTGTCGAGGGACGACATCGACCATTTCGCCGAGTTCACCGGCGACCGGTTCTACGCGCACACCGACCCCGAGGCCGCCGCAGCCAACCCGCTCTTCGGCGGGATCGTCGCGCACGGCTATCTCGTCGTCTCGCTCGCCGCCGGTCTCTTCGTCGAGCCGAACCCGGGCCCCGTCCTGGCCAACTTCGGCATCGACGGCCTGCGCTTCCTCACCCCGGTCAAGGCCGGCGACACGATCCGCGTGCAGCTGACGGTGAAGCAGATCACCCCCCGCACCTCCGCCGACTACGGCGAGGTGCGCTGGGACGCCGTCGTGCTCAACCAGGACGACGAGCAGGTCGCCGGCTACGACGTGCTCACCCTCGTCGCCAAGACCTGGCCGCCCGCCGACTGAGCCGCCTCTTCTTCTCTTGCCAGCCCGACGAGCTCCGCACGATCGACGATCTTCGTACGCGCACGCCCGCGCTCCGCGCCGAGGCGCTGCTCGGCCCCGTCGATCCGGAGCCAGCCGCGCCAGCCGATCGGGGTGCGTCCGCGCTCGGCGAGAAGACGGAGGATCTCTTCTCCGCCCGGCCTTCCCGCTCCTGAGGAGACGTCGGCGAGGAGAGTGTCGACCGTCTGGCGCGCGTCGGCCTTGGTGGAGCCGATGAGGCCGACAGGCCCTCGCTTGATCCAGCCCGTCGTGAAGAGGCCCGGGATCCGAGCGCCGTCCTCGTCCAGGACCGCTCCCGCTTCGTGCGGGATCGTGGACGAGGACGCGTCGAAAGGCACGCCCCGAAGCGGGGAGCCGGCGTATCCGATCGCCCGGTAGACGGCCTGCACCGCATGTTCCTCGAAGACGCCGGAGCCACGGACCCGCCCCAGCTCATCCGCGACCGTGTGCTCCACCCGCAATCCCTCCACCCGCCCACGGCCGAGCAGGGCCGCCGGCGCACGGCGGAAGTGCAGGTGCACTCGGCGAGTCGCCGTCCGCGGTCCGTCCGCGAGCGCGGCCCACTCCCTCATGGTCCGCACCAGGACGCGCCGCTGCGCGAACTGGGCGGTCATGCGCTCCAGGTGCGGATCGGGCTCCAGCTCCGCGGGGTCGACGATCACGTCCACGTCCTCCTGCTCGCCGAGCTCGCGCAGCTCCAACGGCGAGAAGCGCACGTCGGCGGGGCCGCGGCGCGCGAAAAGGTGGAGATCACGGATCGGATTGGCGGCGAGACCGTCCGCGACGTCATCCGAGATGTCGGTGACCGCGAGGGTGCGCGCGTGTTTGATGAGCATCCTCGCCACGTCCAGCGCGACGTTGCCCGCGCCGATGACAGCGACGGACTCGGCGACCAGCGGCCAGTCCCGCGGGACATCGGGATGCCCGTCGTACCAGGAGACGAAGTCGGCCGCGCCGAAGGACCCGGGCAGCTCGATCCCCGGGATGTCCAGCGGAGCGTCCTTGATCGCCCCCGTCGCCACGATCACGGCGTCATAGGCCCGTCGCAGCTCATCCACCGTCACATCGGAGCCGACGTCGACATCGCACAGGAGCCGGACCCGCTCGCTCTCGAGCATCACGTGCAGGGAGTCGATGATCTTCTTGATCCGCGGATGGTCCGGGGAGACCCCGTAGCGCACCAGGCCGTACGGCGCGGGGAGCCGCTCGAAGAGATCGATCCGGTCGTCCGGTGCGAGCTCAGCGAGGATGTCCGCCGCGTAGATCCCCGCCGGACCCGCTCCGACCACCGCGATCTGCCTGGGCGTGCGCGTCATCGTCCCGCCCCTCACTCCTCCGTCTCCTGCGGCGGGAGGGCGGCGACGAGCGGGTGGTCGGACGGGATGAGCCCGGTCCGCGCCGCCCCTCCCGGCGAGCCGATCTCGCGGAAGAACTCGACGTTGGCGGAGTAGTAGTCGATGTACTCGTCGGGAAGGTCGTCCTCGTAGTAGATGGCCTCGACCGGGCAGACCGGCTCGCAGGCGCCGCAGTCGACGCATTCGTCGGGGTGGATGTAGAGCATCCGCTCGCCTTCGTAGATGCAGTCGACGGGGCATTCGTCGAGACAGGCCTTGTCCTTCAGGTCCACGCACGGGAGGGCGATCACGTAGGTCACGAGCCCGACGCTACGACCTCAACCGCGGTTGACCTCAAATGACCTCAACCGGACTTGACCTCAACCGTGGTTGAGGTCGTACGGTCGAAGACGTCCGCACGAAAGGAATCAGCGATGCCCCTCTACACACTGCCCGACCTCCCCTACGACTACTCCGCGCTCGAGCCGCACATCTCCGGCCGCATCATGGAGCTGCACCACGACAAGCACCATGCCGCCTACGTGGCGGGGGCCAACACCGCGCTGGAGAAGCTCGAGGAGGCCAGAGCGAACGGCGACTACGCCGCGGTGAACCTGCACGAGAAGAACCTCGCCTTCAACCTGGGCGGGCACACCAACCACACGGTGTTCTGGGAGAACCTGTCCCCGCACGGCGGCGGCGAACCCGAGGGCGAGCTGGCCGCGGCGATCGCCGACCAGTTCGGCTCCTTCGCCGCCTTCCAGGCGCACTTCGCCGCCGCCGCGACCGGCATCCAGGGCTCGGGCTGGGCAGTGCTCGGCTGGGACTCGATCGGTCAGAGGATGGCGATCTTCCAGCTCTTCGACCAGCAGGCGAACGTCCCGGTGGGCATCACGCCGCTGTTCATGCTGGACATGTGGGAGCATGCGTTCTACCTCGACTACCTCAACGTCAAGGCCGACTACGTCACGGCCGTGTGGAACCTCGCGAACTGGGCCGACGTCGCCGCCCGTCTCGATCGGGCCCGCAGCGCGACGGCAGGCCTCATCGCGGGGGCCTGAGCATGACCGGGGCCGGGCACATCGATCCGGACGTCCCCCTCACCATCGGCGAGGTGATCGGACGGACCGGCGTGCCCGCCTCCGCGCTCCACTTCTACGAGCGCAAGGGGCTGATCCACTCCACGCGCAACAGCAGCAATCAACGCCTCTACGCCCGGCACATGCTGCGGCGCATCTCGCTGATCATCGTCGCCAAGCGGATCGGCATCCCCCTGTCCGATCTCGCCTCCGTCTTCGACGGCCTCCCCCGAGACCGTGCCCCGACGCAGGACGACTGGCAACGGATGTCGCGCGCGTGGCGGCGCCAGATCCAGGAGCGGCGCCGGATCCTGGAGAATCTGGAGCACGAGCTCACCGGCTGCATCGGCTGCGGCTGCCTGTCGATGAAAGCCTGCCGTCTGCTCAACCCGGACGACGCGCTCCAGCACGACGGCCCAGGGCCCGTGCGCCTTCAGGACGCGTCGGAGCGGCAGGACTGAGCGACGGCACCGGCGGCTCCCGGCGAATCAGGCCGCCGAGACGCGCTCCTGGACGATGAGGCGTCCGCGGGCCTCTGGTCGAGGAAGGACGAAGGGGCCGCGACCCGAACGCGGCCCCTTCGCGACGCTCGGCGGAGTTTCCCGATCTCCCGCCGGCGTGGTGACGCCCTCCTCGCGCGCAATGCCGACGAGCTCTGAGCCCATCGCGATGCCCACTGCACTCCTCGGCGATCACCCTGCCTACAGCATACACGTGTATCTGAATCAAGGACAGCCCTGATTTCGCCCGTCTCCACGCAGGAAGAGGTGCAGGACGGCAGGCTAGGAGGCGCCGCGGAGCACGTACTCGGCCGTGCGCCTGGTGTACTCGGGCAGACGCGCCCTGCGTCCGCGGGCCTCGGCGACCCGCCTGCTGCCCTCGAAGGTCGCGACGAGGGAGTGCGCGATGAGCTCGACGTCTGCATCCGGCGGCAGCTCACCGGCGGCGACGGCGTCGCCGAGCATCCGCTCCATGACGACCAGCCAGCCCTCGAACGGGATCGGGAGCTCCGCCGGAATGACGTCGCGTTCACTCATGAGCCGGATGCTGGCACGCGCCGAGACGTCGCTCACATAGTGCTCGGCGACGTGGGTGACGAGGTCGAGGATCCCGGTGATGCCCTCCCCGAGCTCACCGTCGGGCCCGAGGAACTTCCCGGTCCGGAACGGCGCCCAGGCGATCTCGGCGGCGAGCTCCGCCTTGGACGAGATGTAGTTCTGCACGACGGTGCGCTGCAGCCCGAGCCGTTCGGCGATGCTGCCGTAGGAGGTAAGCGTGTATCCCTTGGCCGCGAACTCCTCGGCCGCCGCTGTCATCACCTGGCGACGGCGCGTCGGGTTTCCGTTCCTCGCCATGGGATCTCAGCGTACGCCACCGGCCCGCGCCTCGCACGTGCACCGCCGGTCCGCGCGTGAAGACGCTTCGAGATACGTCCGCACGGCATTCTTCCCCGCCGTCCCTCCGGCACAGCCAGGCAGGGCCAGACGATGAAAGAGGAACGCGGACGGCGCTCCGCACGAGAGGGCTGTCGTCTTACCGGCCTGTTCTGTCGGTAAGACCGCCATAACGACGCTCGGCGACGATCGGCTCCTGCTGTTCTGCTACGTTCTCACCAGACCGGGGGGTTTGAGAACATCTGACCCCGAGGAGTCGTCGATGAGTGCCCCGACGCTGAAGTCGCTCGCACACAAGAGCTGTGAGTCCCAGGTCCTGATCTCCGCCGTGGATTCGCAGGGCTCGGCCGTCTCGATCCCCCGCGCGCACCGGGTCGTCCCGACAGGTCGACGCACCGTGCCGACGGTCCTCCTCGTGGAGGGGCTCCGGCAGGCGGGGTTCGCCGCCGCGCACACGACGCTCGACGTCCCGCTGGACGCCTCGTTCCTCCTCGACGAGGTCGCCCTCGTCCTGACCGGTGCCCCCGTGCCGTTCCCGGACTACGGGCCTTCCGCGCTCCGTTACGAGGTGTCGGCGAGCGACGTCGACCGCCGCGGCTGTCGATTCGACATGACGGTCCTCGCCCCCTCCGGCACGACGGTCGCCACCGGACACGCGCTCACGCGCTGGCTCCGCCCCGCACAATACGCCGCCGTGCGCCGCGAGCGTCCGGCGCCGACGACCCGGCGCATGGACGAGGGAGACGTGGCCTGGGACCTCGACGACCCGTTCCACTTCGACCATCCCGCGGACCACGTCCCCGGGATCCTGTTCGTGGCCGTGGCCGAGGATCACGCCATGGACGTCCGCGGCGGGAGCTTCCGCGGCGGACGGTGGGCGTTCCCCCGGTTCGCCGAGCTCGACGCGCCGATCGTCGTCGACGACGACGGCACGGCCCTCGCGTTCCGGCAGCGTGGCGAGCTCGTCGCCTCCTTCCTCCCCGCGGCCGGCTGACCCCGGCCGGCCGGTCCGGCTGAACGCCGTGGGCCGTTCCCCCACCCTCCCCCCTGCCGGCTCTCAGGCACGGTGCTCCTCCCGCCTCTCGGGCGAGATCACTCTCAGGGGCACGGCCTCAGAACAGCGCGGACGGGAGTGCGCCCTCGTGCTCGAGCAGCCAGCGCTTGGTGACGAGCCCTTCCCCCGGAGCACCGCCGGAGTATCCGCCGAGGCCATCGCTCGCCACGACGCGATGGCAGGGCACGATGATCGGGATCGGGTTGGCGCCCATGATCGACCCGATCGCCCGTGCAGGCACCGCCGTTCCGCTGCGCTCGGCGAGTTCGCCATACGTCACCGTCTCGCCGTGGCGCACCGTGTCGTGCAGAGCGAGGAGCACGACCCTGCTCGTCTCGGACTGGAGGCCCAGGTCGAAGGGCAGGTCGAAGCTCGTCCGCTCCCCCGCGAAATACGCGCGGAGCTGGCCCAGTGCCTCCGCCACCAGCGTAGCCCCGTGAAGCCGCGTACGGCGCGTCTTGGGAAGAAGCTTCCCTCGAGTACCGAGAAGGCGATCGTCGAGGGCTACCGTGCAGGCCGAACGGTCTACGAGCTTGCGGGCGAGCACGGCGTGCATCGAGTGACAGTGAGTGCTGTCATCAAGCGTAAAGGGGCCTCCATGCGCCGGCAGCCTCCCACCGAGGAGCAGGTAAACTAGATGATCCGCCTCTACGGCGAAGGTCTCTCCCTCCAGCGAGTCGGCGACCGCCTGGGCTTCAACGCGAGCACCATACTCAACAAGCTCAGGAGTCGAGGCGTCTCCACGCGCGACTCTCACGGCAGGGAGTAGATCAATGCTGACGTCCTCTACCTACTTCTGTCGGGGCGCCGCACGACGTGCCTTCTGTTAACGCCGAAGCGGGGTCTGTCCGATGAACGGTGTTTCTGGGCCGGCGGTCATTAGTTGATTCGGCCTTCGAAGGCGATCACGAACGCGTTCAACGCAGGCTTCCACCTCGTCGCCCAGCGTGCCCTGCCGCGCCCTGTCGGGTCAAGCGAGCGGGTCACGAGGTAGAGGCATTTCAGCGCGGCCGCATCGTTCGGGAAGTGCCCGCGGGCACGGACCGCGCGGCGGTGTCCCTCTCCCCGTTCACCGTAACGCCGACGGCGATATAGAACGGCTTGTTCCGCACCTGCCCGTCGCGGACCTTCACCACCAGGGCGTCGATGAACACGACAGGGTAGACCCGATCCAGCGGCCGGTTCTGCCACTCCATCATCTCCTCGATCACCTTGTCCGTGATCCTCGAGATCGTGTCCTTGCTCACAGAGGCGCCGTAGACGTCATCGAAGTGCGCGGCGACCTCCCCGGTCGTCAACCCGCGCGCAGTCAGCGACAGCACGATCTCGTCCACATCGGTCAGTCGTCGTTGCCGCTTCTTGACGATCTTCAGGTCGAACGCCCCGTCTCGATCCCTCGGCACGTCGATCTGCACCGGGCCGACCTCCGTCAGCACGGTCTTCGATCTGGAGCCGTTGCGGATGTTGCCGCCGTCGGCGGGCTGATGCTTGTCTCGGCCGAGGTGCTCGGTCATCTCCGCATCCAGTGCTGTCTCCAGCACCCGCTTCGTCAACCCGTTCAGCAGCCCGTCCGGACCCAGCAGGTCGACGCCCTGTTCCTTCGCTTGCTTCAGCAACTGCTCCGCGAGCTGCTGCTCATCGATGATCTCCCCAGTCACAGGATCGATCATCTCGGTCGTGTCCATCACGGCCTGTTCCTTTCGGTCAGGTCGGCCCAGAAACACCGAAAATCAGACAGTCCCGCCCCTGGCGGACAGTCGAGCAGGTTGAGCTCGCGACCCTCGAATGGTCTGGTGGCGGAACAAGTCACGGCTCCACGGAGAGCTCGACATGCGCACCCCGATCGAGGTTGAGGACGCGTACTAAGCTGGCCAAGAATCAGGCCAACCGGCAACCGCCGGACAAGGCTCCCGATAGGAACGAAACCCAGGCCGATTCACCCGCATAGAAGCGGCAGAGACCCGGGGACGATTCACTCAACGCACAGATCCGGGACCTGCTCCGCCGCCACCGCGGCATGACCGAGGAACACCGCCGCCGCGCGGCCGAATGGTTCCTCACGCTTCACAAGCTACCCCTCGACCTCGCCAAGCCCATCGAATCAGACACCACCCGCACCGACCCAGAGCCCCACGACCAGATCAGCCGCACCCTCTACGACACCGGCCTCGACGCCACCGAAGGCCTCTGGCTCAGATCAGGCTGGGCTGGAGGGTCTTCACCCGCGCGATGGAGGCTGTATCGCTACAGACGATCGACATCGGCCTCATCGTTGGACCCCCACCGTATTGCGAGAACACCTGGCCCGAACCCCCTGCGCACGACGTGCGCTGATGCGCCTGTCAGCTGAAGCGGCACAGAAACCTCTCCGTGTCCAATGTCTTCGAACTCCTCGACCCACGCAGGGAGAGCCGCAGGATCAAACCGCACCCAGACGGCAACCTCCCGTGCCCGTCGAGCGACCCCATACCCGCAGCTGCGATCGACAGGAAAGCTCTCCGGATACTGCACGACGTACTCAATGAAAACGGTGCCGGGGGCAGCAACCGGAGCGTCGAGCTCGTAGCGGGCTCCAACCATGGCGCCGGTCGGGTGCAGGTACCTGCGCGTGAACTTCCCGCCACCACGAGCAACGAGACGCGGGATCTCTGGGATACGTTCATCGAACAGCGTCGCGATCGAAATTGCATCGACGACACCGCTGGTAGCCTGCACCAGCAGTCGATATGAGTGCTCGCGCACGCCTCTAGATGCGCTCACGTCCGCAACGACGGTGGCGTGGAGAACGCGCAGCAAATGTGCATTCGTTGCAGACAGAGCCGCCTCGGTCTCCGAATAGATCTGGGCGAGTTCGTGATCGGAGAACACGGCACCGACGCTACGCACCTGGCCACTCCTGCGCGACCACCGCACAAGGCGTTCCAGCACCCCCGCCCCCAGCCCGAGGATCTCCTCGAGTTCGACCACCGCTGTACGAGATTGGGCACCCTCAGGATAGCGAGCGCCAGTGCGCCAGGCGCTGAGCGTGGCGACGGAAACAGGATTGCCGCGATCAGTCAGCCGTCGATGAAGCTCTCTCAAGCTCAGATCGCGGGCAGCAACGGCACGAGAAAACGCATCGGCGAAGGCCCGACGATCGCTGTCCTGAGTCGACGAAGATTCGTCAGCGGTCATTCTGTCAGTCCTCGGCAGAAGGAAGCACCATACCGTCAACGTGCCGGATAAGGCGCTGCACAGCAGTGGCGTAAGACGCTGCCGGCACGCGAGGTAGGGCGCCCAGCAGCTTGGGGATACCGACAAGATAGCCCTGCCTCCGAACTCGGAGACAGGGCTAACCTGCAGTGTGAGGGCGTTACGCCGAGATCAGTCGCAGATCTCGTAGGTCAGCATGATTGAGCCCGGGTTACGGCGATTGGTCCTGTCAGTGTTCCCTGCCAGAGAGACGACCCCTGTCGCGCTCGGATCAACATAGCTTGAGCCACCTCCACCAGGCCCGCCGAAGGCGATGTAGCCCGACGTGTTGGGTATCCCATTACCGGCAATCACGGTACCGGCACTGCCCCCGCCAGCGTATCCGCCGCCTCCGCCACCGGAGCCACCACGATAGGCGAGATGAGGACTCGTGGGATCCCAAGTGCTCTTACCATCAGCCCCGTTGCGACCGTTGCCGGCTGTGCCGCTCTGGAGCCTCCGGATGACGCCCGGCGTCGGGGAAGTCGGATCTAGTCCGGCCGCTCCCGGCGTTGCCCCAATGGCTCCGCTGCCGCCGGGGATAGTGAAGGTCCTGCTTACGGGGGAGATGAGCTGAAGCGTCCAGTCCTCTGCATCCTCGCCGGCGTTCCCTCCGTTGCCTCCGGACTCAGTCCACCGATAGGCACCCGAGATACGGTAACCGGCACCAGCGCCACCACCACCTCCAGCAACGACCAAAGGACGGCCACCACTCAGGATTGCAGATCCACCCCCACCGCCGCTACCAGTACTGGTGCTGGAATTAGATGGGACGCCCGTCGGGGCCAGCGCATCACCCCCGTCGCCGTACCCTTTACCGCCTGTGACGGTAGCAACGTTGTTTTGCCTCCAAAGGCCCCCGCCCTGTCCAACGATCAGGGTCAGCGCCTGTCCGGAGGTGACTGGAATCTCGCCGGTGACAAGAGCCCCACTACCGGGGAGAACGGCCCGAAGCCAGTTGTCCTGCTCAGGCTCAATAGCCCACCCTCCGCCTGCCCCGCCAATAACGGTATAGCCGATTGAAGTCACGCCTTCGGGCACGATGAAGGTCTCCGTGGTGCCCTCGGCCGAGTTCGGGTCGGGTGCTGGCACGTTGTACGTGACTGTGCGGCAATTCCCGGTGCTCGCGGCGGCCATAGGCACGGCGCTTGACGTCGCGATGATGGGAACCGACCAGGCCACTCCCTTGACGATCGTGCGTCGCGGTAGTTCAGCTCCCTGGCTGTGTGCAGTCAGCTCGGTGTTTGCACTAGAAGTGTGATCAGTCATTCAGTCTTTCCGTCCCCCAACATGAACTTCACCTCGGATACATGGATCTGAAAGGCGAAAGGCAGGTTGCCCTCATCCATGTAAGGCGATCGGAGCGCAGGCCCCTCCGCGCGATCGTGGGAAACTGGACGTTCTGTCGCACAGGCTGCGACATTATGGCAAACAGTCCGAAGCATGCCCGACTTTGTGGACTCATCGTGTTCGAGGGTGTAGTAGGGGCCTGAAGTCGCCGGTTTCGAGGAGCGAGCGGGCGATGTAGTGCATGAGGTTTCGGAAGCCGAGCGCGGTGCCACGGAGGTGCTCGAGCCTGCCGTTGATCGCCTCCGATGGCCCGTTGGACGTGCCGGGATGGTCGAAGAACGCGAGGATGTCCCTTTGTGATGTGTTCAACGCCTTCCGTGTCGGCTCAGCATGTCTCCTCAGCTTGCGTGATCGCCGCATGGCTGATCCCGGGTGTGCTGCTGGTTGCGGCTGTGGTGTCGATCTACGCGGTGGGATGGTTCGCGCCCGTCGCATTCTTCTCCCTCGCTGTGGTCTCGTCCGTTGTTGCTGCCGCGGCTACGACGCGCTCGCGCTGACGGGCTATCGGCTTTGCGATCTTCTGCGCGAGCGAGAGCGCGCTGCATCTTCCGAGTTGTCGCGAATCCCGACACCGCCGCAGCCTCGCTCTGCGGTCGTCCCGCGGTGAGCACCGTGCGCGCAGTTAGAACACGCCGTTGCTCAATTGCCCGCCGAGGAGTGCCTCCGGCCGCAGTGAAGACCGCGTACAGGTTCGAGCGCGACATCATCATTCGTTGACTGAGTGCATCGACGTTGAAGTCGGGATCGCGGTGCTGCAGGTCGATGACCTGCAGCGCCTCGCCGTAGAGGCTCGCCTGTGTTCGCGTCATCGACGCAGGCATCTTAAGGGCATCCAGCATCACAGCCCCGATCGCACCGCAAAAACCCTCCAACAGAGACGCAGCGCCACGACCTTCCGCCATCTCGGGGGCAACCACGACGGCATTGGCCATGGATGCCAGCAGCGTCTGCCAAGCCGGTGTGACCTGAAGCGGCATCGCGATGAAGTCGTCGAGTGGAGGAAGCATGAGCGCTGGAGTCTGCAGCTGCCATTCGTACCGTGCCCACAGTGACTTCGCATCGGCTTCGAGCGATGCGTCCCCACGGAGCAGCAGTAGCTGCGACGGTGTGATAGCAACAGCTTGGCCAGCCATGCCGTCATCAAAGCGGAGAGTGCCCGTCCCCTCGATCGAGAGGATGGCTCGACAGGTATTCGCGGGGAGCGGCTCAGCCGCCAGGCTGCCCGGCGTCGACCAAGCGCGTGCAACGAGCCACGTATCGGAACGAGCCACCGCCACCGATGCCTGCGCAGGGGATCCCCGTCCCCTCTGGGGGCGACCTACCCACCCGATCTCCTCGATGGCCTGGGAACCAGGACGCTGGGCGGGCTGGTGGAGCCGTTCAGTTCCCACAGCGTCGGTGGAGGCAGCAGAAGTCATCGCACCCCCTGGGACGAGAACACGATGAAGGGACTGCTGGGACTGACGCGTCCCTCACGTCTCGAACCGGCGATCTAGTTTTGCGAAGCGGTGTCCACTGCCCACACTCAGTCGATCGTGAACGGAGCAGGGGCTACGGCCTATCGCTTCTTCCGCGCCTGCTGCTCAAGCATCCGCCGGTAATCAGCCTCGCTGAACGCTGTCGCCTCGGCAGGAATGCTCAGCCAGAGCGATCCCAGCAGCTCCGCACCCACTACCAACACCCGAAAACCCACCGGATTCGGGCGCATCCGGACGGGCACCGCGTCCAGATCCGGGCGCTGTCGGACTACGACGCCTTGTTCGGCGTCGACTTCACCACAACCACTACCGAATACGAGAAAGGGCGTGAGGAACGGATCGGTGACAGGTTGGGTTTAGGCCGCGAGTGTGAGCGGCTCGGCTAGCTTGGCTTCGAACTCGATGGGCGTCAAGCCGCCGAGGGTGTCCTGGGCGCGCTGGCGGTGGTACTTCCGCTCGATCCAGACCACGATCGCGAGTCGCAGTTCCTGCCGAGTCGCCACCGCTGCTGGTTGAGGACGTTCGTTTGAAGAAGCGACCAGAAGCTCTCCATCGCCGCGTTGTCTCCCGCGGCGCCGACTCTGCCCATCGATCCGACCATGTCGTGACGGCGCAGCTCGCGGGCCATCGCCCGGCTGCGAAACTGACTGCCTCTGTCGGCATGCAGGATGCAGCCAGCGATCTCACCGCGGCGGGCGACGGCGTTGCGGAGGGCGTCAACGGCGAGCTTCGCGGTCATCCGGTCCGCGATCGAGTAGCCGACGATCCGGTTGGAGAACACGTCTTTGATCGCGCAGCAGTAGAGCTTGCCTTCGCTCGTCCAATGCTCCGTGATATCGGTGAGCCAGAGCCGGTTCGCGGCATCGGCGCGGAACACCCGCTGGACGTGGTCGTCGAACACGGGCGGTCCGGCCTTCTTGCCCTTCCCGCGTCGTCGGCGTTGCGCGGACGAGAGGATCCCGGCCTGCGAGCACAGCTTCCACGCCGTCCGCCGGCTCATCCGCCACCCCGCTCTGCGGGCTTCGTCGGCGAGGTATCGGTATCCGAACGTCGGGTCCTCGTGGTGCGCGTCGTGGAGCGCGTTGATCCGATACGCGCGGAGCACGTCCGCGTCCCGGACCGGGTCGTTGCGCCACCGGTAGCAGGGCTGTCTTGCGAGCTTGAGAACCCGGCACGACACCGTCACGGGGATCCCCGCGTCGGCGAGCTCAGATACGAGCGGGTACGTCATTTTGGGGAGCCACCGAGACGCAGATTCGCCTGCGACAGATACGCCGCCGCCCGACGGAGGACCTCGTTCTCCTGCTCGAGCAGCCGGATCCGCTTCTTCAACTCCCGCGCCTCGGCCGCGTCCGCGGCGGTCTGACCGGGACGGTTCCCGTCTTCGACGTCGGCTTGGCGGAGCCAGTTCTGCAGGGTCGCTTCGCTGATACCGAAGTCAGCGGCGATCTGCTTGATGGTGACGCCGCTCTCGCGGCGACGAGCGACCGCGACGACATCCTCGCGGAACTCTCTGGGATAGGGACCGGGCATGATGACATCCTCCCCGTCAGCGCCTCCCGGCACTAACGATCAGTTGTCACCGATCCGCTCCTCACGCCCCCGTCGCAAGCTCAACCAGGCGATCTTCGCCCACGTCTACGTCGCCCACGACGAAGTCCTCGGAGACGACATCCGCTCACCACTACGGGAACTCCTCGCCGCCGAACGCGGCTGGGAGGCCCTCACCGCGGGCGCAGCACCCGAGGAGGCCCGCACCGCCACTCAAGCCGCGACAGCGCGCCACAGCGGCCCAGAAACGCCAAAAGCCGCCCCGAAGGGCGGCCTGGCCGAACTAACAAACCTCTGGCCTGACCTGCCTGGCGGCGTTTACGAGGACGCCGATTGCAGTAAGCCTCTTATGGTGGACCCAGGGGGATTCGAACCCCCGACCTCTTCATTGCGAACGAAGCGCGCTACCAACTGCGCCATGGGCCCGTGAACTCGTCTACGTTATCACGTTCCGATAGCCGGCCCGCGCACGACCACCATGGCAGGGTCAGCCGACGGCACGGCGGGCGAGAAGCTGGCGGACGTGCGCCTCGATCTCGGCGTCGTCCACGTAGCCCATCCGCGCATAGGGCGACTCGGCGGAAGGGGCCGCCGCCGCCTCCGCGTCGGCGATCGCCGCAGGGGCCTCCGGCGCCATCCGCTCTGCCCTCTGCTGGAGCTCCGCCGCGCGGGCCGCCTCGTGGGCGAGGGCGTGCGCGTCGATCGTCGCCTGTGCGGCGTGGGCACGGCTGCCGGTGACCGACACCATCGGCTGCGGAAGCGTGCGTGGCGTCCACAGCCGGGGTCCCTGGTCGTGCAGCGCAGGCCCCTCGCGACGGACGGGCTCGGCCGCCGTCGCGAAGAGCGAGGCAGCGCGGCGGGTGGAACGGGCCGCGACCGAGGCCATCCGCTGCAGCGTCACCAGGGCGAGCAGGGTCGCCGCTCCACCGATCCAGAGGACGACGGAGGCCGAGGTCGTGACGAGCTGCCACACTCCGACTCCGACGGC
This sequence comes from Microbacterium sp. S308A+, assembly GCF_049800815.1. Taxonomy (NCBI): domain Bacteria; kingdom Bacillati; phylum Actinomycetota; class Actinomycetes; order Micrococcales; family Microbacteriaceae; genus Microbacterium; species Microbacterium sp. S308A+. The sequence continues at coordinate 1,111,777 of NZ_JBNAFT010000001.1, forward strand.
GCCGAGGCCCAGGACGAGCGAGACCGTCGCGACGAGCCGGGTGCGCCGACGGGCGCGCGCGCGACGATAAGCCGGATCCGCACGCGTGGCGGCGAGCTCACTGCGCAGCCGCTCGAGCTCGGCGGCCTCACGCTCGGACTGCACACGCTTGGCGAGACGCTGCTGCGCGAGCGCCGTCCGTGCTGTCAGCTCCAGGCGGACCTCCTGCGGGGTCTCGCTCGTCTCCGCGAGAACGCGCAACGCGCGGTTCAGCCGAACGGCGTTGCGTTCGGCGGCCTCGTACTGATGGCGACCGCGCCAAGAGGGAAGGAGGTACAGGAGCCAGAGCAGCACGGCGACGAGAACGATCACGCCTCCGCTCAGCACCGGTCCGTCCATGTCCTCCACGGTAGGCGACAGCCCGCCTGCTCCCCTGCCGACACGCGCGCGAGCAGGCCCATCCCGTCGCACCGCATCCGACGCCCGTCCCGACGGAAACCCGCCACCCCGCCCCGACGTCCACGGCGGGGAGTAGGGTCGCCCCGTGAGCGCCTTCACCGCCGTGCAACGGCTCGTCATCTCCGTCGCGATCCTGGCCTCGTTCGTGACCTTCCTCGACGGCACCGTCGTCACGGTCGCGCTGCCCGCGATCAGCCATGAGCTCGGCGGGGGGATCACGACGCAGCAATGGGTCGTGGACGCCTACCTGATCACGCTCAGCGCGCTCATCCTGCTCGCGGGCTCGGTGTCCGACGCGTACGGACGCGTGCTCGTGATGCGGATCGGCCTGATCGCGTTCGGCGTCGCATCGGTCGCCGTCGCCGCGGCGCCCGATCCGCTCGTCCTCATCGTCGCGCGCGCAGCGCAGGGGGCCGCGGGAGCGCTGCTCGTGCCGAGCTCCCTCGCCCTCATCACCGCCGTCATGCGCGGCGAGGTCCAGTCTCGCGCGATCGGCGTGTGGACGGCGTTCACGACCGCCGCCCAACTCGCCGGACCACTGCTCGGAGGGCTGTTCGTCGACTATCTGTCCTGGCGGTACGTGTTCCTCATCAACGTGGTCCCGATCGCCGTGACCCTCGTGCTCCTCTCCCGCCTGAAGCTCCCCGAGCACCCCCGCGGCACCCGGGTGGACTGGCTGAGCGGGGCGCTGTGCGCACTCGGGCTGGGCGGCGTCGTGTTCGCGCTCATCGAGCAGCCGAACCTCGGATGGGGCTCCGCGGTCATCCTCGTCACCGCCGGCGGCGGCCTCCTGCTTCTCCTCCTCTTCCTCCTCCGGCAACGCTCCGGGGACGCCCTCATGCCGCTCTCGCTGTTCCGCGTGCGCAACTTCGCCTGGGGCAACCTCGCCACCCTCTTCGTCTACGCCGCCCTGTCGCTCAACGGCTTCGTGATCGGCGTCTACCTGCAACAGGGCGCAGGCCTCGGCGCGACCGCCGCTGGGCTCGCGAGCCTGCCCATGACGATCCTGATGATCCTCGTGAGCTCCCGCGCCGGCGCCTGGGCAGGACGCCTCGGCCCCCGGCTGTTCATGACCGTCGGGCCGCTGATCATGGCGGCCGGCGCGCTCCTGCTCCTCACGGTCGCCGAGCGGTTCGACTACTGGTGGCAGGTCCTCCCGTCGATGATCGTGATGGGGTTGGGGCTCTCCCTCACCGTCGCGCCCCTCACCGCCGCGATCCTGGGCTCGATCGACGAGCGCAGATCGGGGATCGCCTCAGCCGTCAACAACGCGGTGTCGCGTGTGGCCGGTCTCCTCGTCGTCGCGATGCTGTCCACGATCGTGGGCGGATCCCTCGATCTCGGCGGGTTCCACAATGCCGCGCTCGTCACCGCCGCGCTCATGGCGATCGGCGGCGTCGTGTCGTGGCTCGGCATCCGCCGCCCGCCGGAGGCACCGCTGCCCACAGCCGCGACCGCCGTCGTCGGCAACGAGGACTGACCAGACGCGCAGGGCTCAGACGGGCAGATCCGCCGGAGGCACCGTCGACGCATCAGGCGGCACGCGTCCGGCGACCCAGCGGCTGAGGACTCCCTCCGGCACGTCGCCGCGCACCAGCGCGAAGGCCAGGTGGTCCCGCCAGTCGCCGTCGATGTGGATGTAGCGACGACGCAGCCCCTCGTACCGGAAGCCGAGCTTCTGCACGACGCGGATGCTCGCATGGTTCTCGGGTCGGATGCAGATCTCGATCCGGTGCAGGCCGAGGTCCGTGAAGCACAGGTCGGTCGCGAGAGCGACCGCCGTCGGCGTGATCCCGTGGCCGGCGAACCGCTCGCTCACCCAGTAGCCGATGGTCGCCGAGCACAGCGATCCGCGCATCACGCCCCAGACGTTGAGCTGCCCCGCCACCTCGCCGTCGTGCTCCATGACGAACGGGTAGCCACTGCCGTCCCGGTACTGCTGGAGCAGGCGCCGGATGCTCACGCGCATATCGAAGCCGGCCGACGCGCCGGGAAGCGTGGCCTCCCAGGGCTGCAGCCACTCACGGTTCGTCAGAAGCTCGTGCTGAAGCACTTTCGCATCGCGCGCGCGCACGAGCCGGATCTCCACCGGCCCGTGACGCCGCGCGATAAGCGCATCCATGACGGCCATTGTGACACCGGTCAGAGCCGGCCGGCGAAGTCCTTCAGCCAGGGACGGAGCTCGGGGCCCAGGTCGTCGCGGTCGGCGGCGAGCTGCACGATCGCCTTGATGTAATCGACACGATCGCCGGTGTCGTAGCGGCGCCCGCGGAACACCACGCCATACACCCCCGCCCCCTCCGGGTCGGCGGCGAGCTCCTGCAGCGCGTCGGTGAGCTGGATCTCTCCGCCCTTGCCTGGCGGGGTGCGCTCGAGGATCTCGAACACCGACGGCGAGAGCACGTAGCGTCCGATCACGGCGAGGTTGGACGGCGCGTCCTCGGGCGCGGGCTTCTCGACGAGACCGGTGACCCGCACCACATCGGGGTCGTCGGTGGCCTCGACGGCCGCCGCGCCGTACATGTGGATGTGATCGGGGTCGACCTCCATCAGCGCGATCACGGTCGCGCCCGTCTCGACGTGCTTGTCGATCATCGTCGTGAGGAGCGGATCGCGCTCATCGATGAGGTCGTCGCCCAACAGCACCGCGAAAGAACTGTCTCCCACGTGCGAGCGCGCACGCAGCACGGCGTGGCCGAGCCCCTTCGGCTCGCCCTGACGCACGAAGTGGATGTCCCCGAGCTCGCTCGACTCCATGACCCGCTCGAGGCGACCGGTGTCCCCCTTCTCCGTGAGCTTCACCTCGAGCTCCGGCACCGAGTCGAAGTGGTTGGAGATGGCGTTCTTGTTGCGGCCGATGATCACCAGGACGTCATCGATCCCGGCCCCCACCGCCTCCTCGACGACGTACTGGATGGCCGGCTTGTCGACCACCGGCAGCATCTCCTTCGGCATCGCCTTCGTCGCAGGCAGGAACCGCGTCCCCAGTCCTGCTGCGGGAATGACGGCCTTGATACGTGGTTTCCCCATCGCACCAGCTTAGCGGCGGCCCCGACGTAGAATCGTTCCATGCCGAGCGACGTCGACCATGCCAAGCGCGCCCTGCGCGCCGAGCTGCGGGAACGCCGCCAGCTGCTCTCCGACGCACAGCGCGAAGAAGCGGCGTCCGGGATCACAGGCCGGTTGGACGCCCTCGTCGACGCCATCGGCGCACGGTCGGTTTCCTGCTTCCTCTCCACCACCACGGAGCCGGGGACCAGAGCGTTCGTCCGTGCCGCGGTCGCCCGCGGGATCCGGGTGCTCCTGCCGATCACGCGGGCCGACGGGCTGCTCGACTGGGCCGTCGCCGACGAGTCGGACGAGATCGGCGTCGGCCTCTACGGCCTCCCCGAGCCGACCGGCGAGGTCCTCGGCCCGATCGCCGTCAACGACGTCGATCTCATGATCATCCCGGCCGCGGCAGTGGATAGACAGGGCACCCGGCTGGGCTGGGGACGCGGCTACTTCGACAAGACCATCGGCTCGATGGAGAAGTGCCCGCCCGTCTACGCCGTCATCTACGACTCCGAGCTCGTCGACGAGGTCCCCCGGGAGCTGCACGATCAGCCCGTGACCGGGGTCGTGACCCCGACGCGCACCGTCGACCTCTCGCCCCCGCGCTGACCCTCTCCACCGACCGACGAGGACACATGCCCACTTACTCCTACGCCTGTATCGCCTGCGGCCACCGCTTCGACGCCGTCCAGTCCTTCTCCGATGCCGCCCTCACCGAGTGCCCCGAATGCCAGGGTCGCCTGCGCAAGGAGTACGGGTCGATCGGAGTGACCTTCAACGGGGCCGGCTTCTATCGCACCGACTCGCGGGGCGGCGCCGGCGAATCGTCGTCGTCTTCGGCATCATCGAAGTCGGATTCGACGACGGGCGCTGCCCCGGCCCCCGCATCGACTCCGGCCTCCTCCTCGTGAGGCCTGAGAGAGAAGAGGAGAGTCCATGCTCAAGGGGTTCAAGGAGTTCGTCCTCCGCGGCAACGTGATCGACCTCGCCGTCGCGGTCGTCATCGGCGCGGCGTTCTCGGCGATCGTCACGCAGATCGTCGACAACCTCGTCACTCCGCTCATCGGCCTGGCCTTCGACGCCGACGACCTCAAGACGGCCCTCCAGCTCCAGGTCGGCAACGCGACCTTCGGGTTCGGAGCGATCCTCGCCGCGATCATCAACTTCGTGGCGGTCGCCGCCGTGATCTACTTCGTCCTCGTCCTGCCGATGAACAAGTACAACGAGCGTAAGGCGGCGAAGGCCGGCGTTCTCAGCGACGAGCCGCTCCCCAGCGAGCAGGAGCTGCTGCTGCAGATCCGCGACCTCCTGGCGAAGAGCCAAGCCCGATAGCCGGCGCCCGACGGCCGGGTGTCAGTAGTGCGGAGGCACCTCACGACGCATCCGGTCGTCGTTCGGCCCGCCCTTCCCCGCGGACGGCCCCTCCCCCGGGTCGCGCTCGTGGGGTTCCGCGCGCGTCCCCGGTGCGGGCGTCAGCCGGGCACGACGCGATCCGCCGACGCGGACGACACGCTGCCGAGGCGCGCCACCGGGGACGGGATCGGACGCGGAGTCAGGCATCGCCCGCGACGTCCAGCGGCTGGGTGTCGCCGTCCACGCGCAGCGCGTCCCCGGTGATCCCGAGAACCTCGCCGATGCGTCGTGCCACACTCGTGGGATCGCTGTACAGGTCGAAGGCGTGGACACGGATGTAGTGCCATCCCAGGCGACGGAGCACCTGAGGACGGAGACGGAGCGACTCGCGCAGCGACTCCCCCTGCGACTCCGGGTCGGACTCGATGACCACGGCCTTCCCCGCATGCTGCGCCACGAGCGGCAGAAGCCCCCGGTAGTCGACGTCGACGGAGGCGCCCATGCGTCGAAGCTCGCGGGCGAGCGCGAGGGTCAGCGGGTCCGCCAGGTCCTCCAGCCGCTCCTCCCTGCGATGCGCGGCGAGACCGCCGAGGATCGACATCAGCGTCGCCGCACCGTGGGTCAGCCGGCCGTCGTCGAACGAGGAGGGACGGATCGACGACACGATCACCATCGAGCGGCGTGCACGCGTCATCCCGACGGTCAGCAGTCGCTCACCGTCCGGGGTGGAGAGGTCGCCGAAGTCGCTGAGCACCCTGCCATGCCTGGTGAGCCCGTAGCCGAGAGAGAAGATCACGCGGTCGCGGCTCTCCGCCACCGACTCCTCGAGGGTGAGTACCGCGAACGGCTCCGCCGTGTCACGCCCCACGAAGTCGGCGACGTCGCTGCGTCCGGCGAAGGCGGTGGTGATGGCCGCGAGCACCCGCTCGGCATGCCGCCGGCTGGCCGTCACGACCATGAGCGACTCGGACGGCCGGTGGATCGCGTGCTCCACCACGAGCGTGACGACGCGGGCGACTTCCGCGTCCGGGCTCTCGACCGCGCCGGAGACGGGATCGGGCGCGCCGATCCCGCCCTCCACATAGTCCACGGTCAACGATCCGCGGCCCAGGTAGGAGCCCGCCCACGGGAGGGACACGATCTCGCCGCCGTAGAAGGCGTCGTTGATGAGCTCGGCCAGATCCTCCCCGCCGGCCCGGTAGCTGCGGGTGAGCGTGACGACGGGAAGGAGCTCTGCGAGGCGTTCGAACACCGACACCGTGTCGAACCCGCCCTCTTCCTCTTCCTCCTCGGAGACGACGACGGGACCGGGAACCGTGGCGACCGTGAACGGGCTGGGCTTCTGCGTGACGGGGTCGCCGAAGGCGACGATCTGGCGCGCACGGCGGATCGCGGGCGTGGCTTCGGCGAGGTTGATCGCGGCCGCGTCGACGAGCAGGACCGTGTCGAACACGATCTCGTCCGGGATGTCCGGCACCTGATAGGGCGACGCGATCCACACCGGGGCGAGGGCACGGACGAGGGTCGGGGCGGCGGAGACGAGCTCCGCCGCGGTGAAGCGCCCCTTGGTCAGACCATGTCGGAGGTTCTGCGCCTCCTCCGCCTCGTCCACGATCCCGATTCGCCACTGGCCCGCCAGCTGCCAGGCAAGAAGGGGGCCCGAGGCCGCCGCATGCGCCTCGTCCACGAGACGGAAGTCGCGTTCGAGGCGGTCGACGACCGAGGTGTTCGCGCCGAGGAGCGAGCGATTGTGCTGCAGCGCCTGCTCGAGCATGGACTGCCACCAGCAGAACTCCAGCTCGTCGCCCACACGTTCTTCGGCGACGTGGCGCACAGACAGGTCGACGAGCAGCGGCTCGAGGCCGAGCTCATCGAGCTCATCGCGGAGCTGAGCCCGTTCGACGAGGTTGTCGAAGACGTCGGACTTCGCCGCGAGGCCCGCCAGCGTCCGCACCAGACGGTCTACGGGAAGAGTGGCAAGCGGCTCCCGGCGGTCGAGCGCCGCATCGAGGTCGGAGAGTTCCGCGTTCACCCTCTGCCAGGCGACGGCGACGTCGGCGAGGCCGATCGGCACCTCCGGAGCCACGCCGGCCTCCGCATGGTCCTGCCATCGTGTCCGCTGGTCCTGGATGCGCACGAGCGCCTCGTGCATGTCGCCGACGTGTGCGCCGGGACGGACGTACTCCTTGGCGAGGCGCCGCAGACGACGGCGGTTCGCCGGTGTCATCGCCGCCGTGTCCCGCCGGGTTCCGTGCGCGGCGATGAGCTCGCTGAGCGGACGCTCGAAGACGGTGGGGCTGAACCGGTCCAGGGAATCCCGGATCCCTTGGAGCAGCATCAGGTACTCCCCCATCTCCGCGATCGTGGAGAACGGGCGCATGCGTGTCTGGGCGACCAGCTCATAGCCGCGCTCCAGCAGCTGCGGGACGCTCGACCGGTGCAGGCGCTCGGCCAGGGCGTGCGCGGCATGGGCGTCCTCGGACGAGGCGAAGGTGACGCCGTACCAGGGCGAGTCCTGGGGGCCGAAACGGAACTCCCCCAGCCGCGCGGCGAGCACGAGCGCCTCCGCCGCGGACGAGCGGTCCCCGGCGAGGCGTTCGAGCGCGCGCCGGTCCAGACGCGCGGTCGTCGAGGGCGGGGAGGAGAGCGAGGCGAGACGCGTGAGCACCCTGGTGGCGTCGAGCACCGAGACGCCCAGAGCAGGGTCCTTGCCCGTCAGCGCGGCGCGGTAGTCGCGCAGCACAGTGCGCAGGCGGACCAGGGCGTCGTCGATCTCGGCGAGCTTCGGTGCGCTGGCCTTCTCGTTCCGGCCGATCGCGCGGACGAGGTCCTTGCGCAGACTCGCCGGGGAGACCGCGAAGCCGTCGAGCCCGATACCGCTGAGGCGGTGACGGACCCCGTCGAGCGTCGAGCGCCGCGCCGACACCACGAGCACACGCTTGCCTCCGCGGACCAGCTCGCCGACGGCGTTGATCACGGTCTGTGTTCCCCCGGTGCCGGGAAGGGTCGCGACCGCGAGGGAGTGCCCCGTGGCGATCCGGGCGAGCACCGCCTCCTGCTCGGAGTCGGCGTCGAGCAGGAGGTTGTCCGACGCCGGCGCGCGCTCATCGGGCCCGATGATGACCGGATCGGCCCCGGGCGCCGAGACCCGCTCCCGGTCGGCGACGTGACCCGCGAGGGCGTTCAGGACGACATGGTCCAGGTCGTGCGCGTCCCTGGCCATCCCCGCGCCGATGTCAGCGAAGGTCGAGACGACGAGTCGAGGCTGGACCGAGAAGGTGTTGATCGATGCCGTCGCCGCGCGCAGCTGGTCGATGGCCGGCTGCGGTTTGAAGACCCCGCCTTCATAGGCGAGCGCGGCGAGCGCGTCGGCGTCGATGCCGATCCCGAAGTGATCGCGGGCGATCCGGACCAGCTCCGGGTTGACGGCGAAGCCGCCGTGGAGCTTGAGCTCGAAGTCGGTGTGGTGACGGCGGATCGCCAGCGGGCGAAGGAGCATCGGCGCCGTGTAGTCCACCCCGCCGATCCGCCATGTCGCCAGGCCCACCGCGAGATGCACGGCGTCGACCCCCCGCACCGTGCGCAGCTCGGTGTTCTTCGCCGTGATGCGTTCGGCGGCCAGTCGCGCGGTACGCAGTCCGACCTCGTCGCGGAACAGGTTGGAGAGAAGGGTCGAGCGACCCGTGATGAACTGAGGAAGACTCCCCGGATGTGCGCGGGAGATGTCGATCCCCGCCTCAGGCGCGTCATGGAAGGACGTCAACGGGGAGGGACCACCGAGCAACGCCGCCTCGGCCCGCAGACGTTCCCGCTCCGCATCCGCGGCATGGGCGACCTGGATGCCCGGCTCGGCGACGCCGACGGCATCGGGCGCAGCGGAGGACGCCTTCGCTGCTCCCGCGGACCTGCCTTCACGTCGCCACACACGACAAAGATAGGCGTGTCGACGGTGTGAATCCTGCATGTCGTGCGAGTTTCCCCGGATTCGTGGCTCCTTTCCTCCACAGACCGGGCGTCTCCTCCACAGATCCTTGGATCCGCCTCTTATGCACCGGCGCCGGTGCACATGCGCATTCCCTCCCCCGGGACCGCGAGGATGGGGCCATGACGTTCCGCTACGACTTCGTCCCCACGCCGCTCGGTGAGGCTCTCGTCATCCTCTCCGACGACGGCCTCGCGACCTTCGACCTCCTCGACGGCGTGGAGCGGGGAACCCCGTGGCTGCTGGAAGGCGTCTCGCGCCGCCTCGGCGCGCTCCCCGAGCTCGTGCCGGGCGCGGCCGACGAGACGCGCGCGCTCCTCGACGCCTACTTCGAGGGCGAGCCGGTCCGCTTCCATGAGGAGCTCCGGCTCGACTGGCGTCTGATCGAGGGCTTCCCTCGCCAAGCGCTGCAGGCGATCTGCGAGATCCCCTGGGGCGAGACGGCCAGCTACGGCGAGGTCGCGGTCCACGCCGGATCACCGGGGGCGGCCAGGGCCGTCGGGACGGCATGCCGGCTCACTCCCTTCTCGATCGTCGTCCCGGTCCATCGAGTGGTGCGGGCAGACGGCAGCCCCGGGCAGTACGGCGCGCACCCCGAGCACAAGCTCTTCCTCCTCGACCTTGAGAAGGAGGCGGCACGGTCGCGGGGGGGGGGGGGGGGGGGGGGGGGGGGCGCGCGCCCCCCCCCCCCCCCCCCCCCGGCCCCCCCCCCGACGACACGAGCCGCGTCGCATCGCCGCCGAGGGCATCGTTCCCGCCGTCACGGCGGTGGTAGCCTCGTCGCTACGTAGGGCGAGGACACCGCGGTCACCCGGAGGTTAGTGCTCATGAGCGCCGCCGAGCAGAGCGAGAGCGAGGCCGACCTCTTCGCGCGTGCCGTGCGGGAGCTCGCCCGCCGCACCCGATTTCCCGTGGCCTTCGGCGGCCCGTTCGAGGACGGCGTGGTGAACGTGAGCACGATCGTCGGCAGTCGCACCCGAAGCCTCGAAGGTCTGCGCGTCCAGCCGCTGCGCGGCCTGGGCGGGCGTGCGATGACCGAACTACGCCCCCGGATGACCCACGACTATCGTGCCTCACAGGTCATCACGCACGATTATGACGGCTTCATCCTCGGCGAAGGCCTGCGCACGCTCCTCGCCGTGCCCGTCATCGTGCACGGCCGCTCCCGCGGCGTCCTCTACGCCGGCGCCTGGGATCAGACACCGGTCGGAGGAGTCGCCACCGCCCCGGCGGTCCAGGTGGCCGAGAGCCTCGCCTCGGAGCTCCGCATCCGGGACGAGATCGACCGCCGCCTGCGCACCACGCCGACGCCGATGTCCACGCTGAGCCCCGGCGATCTCGAAGAGCTGCGCGAGAGCTTCGCCGAGCTCCGGAGCATCGCGGCGGCGACGTCGGATCCCGCGCTCAAGGCACGGATCGCGACCGTGGGCCAGCGGCTCCTCGCCCTCTCCGGAGACGCTGGCGCCGCGCCGGCCACAGGCCCCGTCCCCGCTGTCCGCCTCTCCCCCCGCGAGACCGACGTGCTCTCGCGTGCTGCTCTCGGCTCGACGAACGCCGAGATCGCGGTCGCCCTCGGCCTCAGGGAAGCGACGGTCAAGGCGTACCTCGGCACGGCGATGGCCAAGCTCGACGCCTCGACCCGCCACGCCGCCGTGGCTCGTGCCCGCCGTGCCGGTCTCCTCCCCTGATCCCCTCTCCTGCTCCGATCTCCCGATGCCCGATTTGCTACCCTGGGCGTAGGTGGCGCGATGCCACCCCGGACGAGGCGGACCAGTACCCGGAGAGCGACAAGACTGGCCTACAGGAGTCGTCATGTCATGGGTCGTCCTCATCGTGTCCGGAGTCCTCGAGGCCGTCTGGGCCACCGCGCTCGGCAAGTCCGAGGGATTCACGAAGCTCTGGCCGAGCATCGTCTTCGTCGCAGGGCTCGTGCTCTCGATGCTCGGGCTCGCCTGGGCGATGCGCGACATACCGACGGGCACCGCCTATGCCGTCTGGGTGGGGATCGGCGCATCGCTCACCGTCACCTGGGCGATGATCACCGGAGAGAGCGACGTCTCTTGGCTGCGCATTCTGCTGATTCTCGGCCTGGTGGGCTGCATCGTCGGTCTGAAGCTCATCGAACCTGCTCATTGACCGACGGTCCGCTTCCTTTCCCTTTCCTCGGAGTTCCGGTGACTTGCGTCATCCTCGTTGCCTTATTGCAAACCCCGACCCTATTCTTGAGGAATGGCCCGAAAAATTGTTCACCAGCTCGTCGACGACATCGACGGGACCGTCCTCGAGGTCGGCGAAGGCGAGACCGTCCATTTCTCGCTCGACGGAGTCGCGTATGAGATCGATGTGACCGCAGCGCACGCCGCGGAACTCCGCGCGGCGCTCAAGCCGTACACCGACGCCGGCCGACGCGGCCAGCGCGTCTCCGGACGCGGGTCCGGGCGCGGCGCCTCCTCGGCAAAACGCCCGTCCCGTAACCCCGAGACCACGCTGATCCGTGCCTGGGCGGCGGAGAACGGCTACTCCGTCTCCGACCGTGGGCGCGTCCCCGCCTCGGTCATCGAGGCCTACCGCGCCGCAAACTGAGAATTCCCGCCGCGACGTCTACGGGAACGGAGAGATGCCTCCGTTCCCGTAGACTTCTTCTGTCACGCCTTCGTAGCTCAGCTGGATAGAGCAGCCCTCTCCTAAAGGGCAGGTCGCAGGTTCGAATCCTGTCGAGGGCACAGGTGCGAGATCTGCCGTCCGTCACGCGGTCCTACGCCGCAAGACCGAGATACGGCTCCCATTGCGGGTCGCTGCGCTCCGTCCCGCGCACGGTCCACGCGGTCCCGTGCGGCGGTTTGGGTGTGACGCGCAGCTCCCAGCCCATCTCCTGCGGTGTGCGATCGCTCTTGACGTTGTTGCATCGCAGGCAGCAGGCCACGAGGTTCTCCCAGGAGTCCGCTCCCCCGCGTGAGCGAGGAAGAACGTGATCGATGGTGGAAGCCGCCTTCCCGCAATAGCCGCACCGGTGTGCGTCTCGGCGCAGGACGCCTCTCCGGGTGACGGGAACGCGTCTGGAGTGGGGAAGACGGACATAGCGGCTCAGAATGATCACCGCGGGGCGTTCGTATCTGCCTGTGGCCGACCAGACAGGATCGGCGTCGACGCATTCCACGATCGATGCCTTCTCGTTCATCACCAGGACGAGCGCGCGACGGAACGACACGATCGCGAGCGGCTCGTATCCGGCATTGAGGACCAGAGTGCGCATCCTGCATCCTTTCGATCACGCCGGGACGGCTTCCCGGCCTCTCGAAGACGCGCAGACGAAGGGTCCGCAGAGACACGAAAGGCGCTGTCTCTCAGAGACAGCGCCTTCTCGACACGGCAGGGCCGTGCAGATCCTGCGAGCGTTGCAGAAGGACCAGACGACCGAGCGCATCCATGGTTCGGATGCCCGGTATTCGGTCCATCGGCTTCCTCCGCCCTTGCGACAACGGACTCAGGGTAACCCATGCCCGCGGTCAGGAAGGCGAACGGCGGATGAACAGCGCCTTCGTGTCGCTCAGCCCGCGTTGGCGGCGAGCCAGACCTGAGGATCGACGATACCGCCTCCGATGTGCACCTCGAAGTGGAGGTGGGCGCCATAGGAGTTTCCGGTGTTGCCGACCTGGCCGATCACCTGGCCGGCGGCGACCGTGTCTCCCACCTGCACGACGCGGCTGCCGTAGACCATGTGGCCATAGCGCGTGAGCACCTTCTGGCCCCCGATGACGTGCTCGATGTCGATCGCGACGCCATAGCCGCCGTAGCTCTCCTGGGAGACGACCACCCTGCCGGCTGCCGCAGCGAAGATCGGCGTGCCCTGCGGGGCGATCATGTCCCAGCCCTGATGGCCGCGACCGGAGCCGGGCCCCTCGCCCGAGGTGAAGTTCGTGACCGGGTAGCGGACCTCACCCGATCCGGGCGCGGTCATGCTGAGGTCGATGGAGGACACCGAGCCTCTGCCGCCGGATGAGGCGGTCGCAGCCGAGGCTGCGGCCGCTGCCGCCGCGGCGCGAGCGGCCGCAGCCTCCTCGGCCTTCTTCTTGTCGATCTCCTCCTGGGTCGTCGCGGTGAAGGAGTCACGGGCGACGGGAGCCGTCGTGGCCTCGGAGGCGACGACGAGGGACTGGGAGTTCTCCGAGGCGATCTGCTGCATCGTCGTGGGAGCGGTCCCCTGACCCGCGCCGGAGGCGAAGGCAGGAAGCGCGATCGCCGTCACGAGGGCGCCGACGGCGCCGAAGATCGCGATCGACCGGACCGGCTTGACCACGTTTCGCGTGGCCTTGCCCTGCTTCTCGCCTCGGGTGGAGCGAGTGAGAGGGCGCTCTTCGGGTGTCTTCGCGTTCGTATCGGTCTGTGCAGCCAAGGCTGGTCCTCCAGCGCCTCGGCGCATGCGCCCGCTCGTCGACAGTCGTTTTCTCGGGCACGTGCGATCGGGCACACGTGCGTTCTCCTCCGTGACGACGACGAGCCGATGAGGCGGCCGTCACGACGATCACCGGCGGGCTTCTCGCCGACGACCCCACCGAGGTTACCGGAAGATAACGATCCTGTCACCCTGCGGGGTGGTCCTCAAGCGACGAGGAAGATATGCGAGGCCAGTTCGACCGGCAGTTCGAGTCCGTCCGTCTGCCCGTCCATCTCGATGAGCACGTAACCCTCGTTGAAACGGAAACGTCCGTGAGCGCCGGGCATCACGCCGGCGCCACGAAGCTGCTCGAGAAGCTCTGGATCGACCTGCGCGGGCTCGGCGAGCCGCCGGACGATGCCGTCCGTGGGGCCGCCTGCGGCGTTCATGCGTTCGACCAGGCCGATCACGCCTTCGTCGAAGGTCCGCGAGGGTGCTCCGCCCAGCTGGTCGAGGCCCGGGATCGGGTTGCCATAGGGCGACTCGGTCGGGTGACCGAGCAGCTCGACGAGACGCCGCTCGACCTGCTCGCTCATCACATGCTCCCAGCGACAGGCCTCGTCGTGCACATAGGCCCAGTCCAGCCCGATGACGTCCGAGAGCAGGCGCTCCGCGAGACGGTGCTTCCGCATCACGTCGACGGCCTTCCGCCGCCCGTCGTCGGTGAGCTCGAGTCGACGATCCTCCGCGACCACGACCAGTCCGTCTCGCTCCATCCTGCCGATGGTCTGGGAGACCGTGGGACCCGAATGACCGAGACGCTCCGAGATCCGCGCGCGCAACGGCACGATGTTCTCCTCCTCGAGCTCGAGGATGGTACGGAGATACATCTCGGTCGTGTCGATCAGATCGGTCATCGATCCTCCTTGTCGTGGCGTCTTAGGCAAGCCTACATTCCACGGAGTGCGCGGGACCTTCGCGGCAGCCCGCCCACGGTCGCGCCGACGAGGCGCGAGCACGGTCAGATCCGCTCCGACGCCACCCTAGAATCAACCCTATGGCGATCGAGATCCCCCGCGAGCTCCTGCCCGTCGACGGCCGCTTCGGCTGCGGTCCCTCCAAGGTGCGCCCGGCTCAGGCCGAGGCGCTGGTCGCCGTCTCGGCGAGTCTGCTGGGCACCTCGCACCGCCAGGCGCCAGTGAAGGACCTCGTCCGCGGCGTTCGCACGCGGCTCGCCTCTCTCTTCCGCCTCCCGGACGGCTATGAGATCGTGCTCGGCAACGGCGGCTCGACGGCGTTCTGGGACGCCGCGGCCTTCGGGCTCATCGAACGACGCAGCCAGAACCTCGTCTTCGGAGAGTTCGGCGGCAAGTTCGCCGCCGCCGCGGCGGCGCCCTGGCTGGCCGCCCCCGACGTGCGCAAGGCCGCGCCGGGGACGCGCATCGAGCCCGAGGCCGTCGAGGGCGTCGACGTGTACGCCTGGCCGCACAACGAGACCTCGACCGGGGTCGCCGCCCCGGTGCGCCGGGTCGGCGCCGACGGCGCGCTCACGGTGATCGACGCCACCAGTGCCGCTGGCGGGATCGACGTGGACCTCGCGGAGGCGGACGTCTACTATTTCGCACCGCAGAAGAACCTCGGCTCCGACGGTGGCCTCTGGCTCGCCGCCCTCTCCCCCGCCGCCATCGAGCGGATCGAACGGATCGCCGCGAGCGGCCGCTACATCCCCGAGTTCCTCAGCCTCAAGAACGCCCTGGACAACTCCCGCCTCGAGCAGACGCTGAACACCCCCGCGCTCTCGACCCTCCACCTGCTCGACAGTCAGCTGCAGTGGATCGACGGCAACGGCGGTCTCGCCTGGGCCGCCGCGCGGACAGCGGAGTCCTCCCAGGAGCTGTACCGCTGGGCGGAGGCCTCGCCGGTCGCCACCCCGTTCGTCGCGAAGCCGTCCGACCGCTCGCCGGTCGTCGTCACGATCGACTTCGATGCGGCCGTGGACGCGGCCGCGATCGCCAAGACCCTGAGGGCCAACGGGATCGTCGACACGGAGCCCTACCGCAAGCTCGGCCGCAACCAGCTGCGCATCGCGACCTTCGTCTCCATCGAGCCCGACGACGTGCGTCAGCTCATCCGCGCGCTCGACTACGTGCTGGAGCACGCGTCCGAGCTCTGACCCCGTATGTCGCCTCGGGCTCGCTCCGCGCCGACTCCTCTCGAGCGGGGATGGCCTCGCCCGTCGCGCTGGTCTTGTCGGCGTCTCCGCGACGGGGGAACTCGCGAGGCGGCTAAGCCGTCGGAGTATCGCCGGCTTCGTCAGGCTCGGACTCGCCGGTCTTCGCCACGGCTTCCTCGTCCTCGCTCCCGGTGGCGGAGTCGTCGAGCTCGTCGATGTCCACGCCGTCGAGGTCCCCGGAATGCAGGAGGTCCTCGTCGAGGTCGTCCTCGTCGAGGTCCACTTCGTCGAAGCCCCCCTCGTCTGCTCCGTCGACCTCGTCCGCCTCATCGAGGTCGTCCTGGTCGCCAGGATCGCCCTCACCCGCGGCATCGCCGTCCTCGTCCCGGTCGTGAGCGGCGAGCTCCGCCTGATGCGCGCGATACTCCGCCAGACGCTCGGCCCACGGCACCCATTCCGGGGCGAGCAGCGCGCCGTCGCCCGGCAACAGCTCGGCTTCGAGCACCGTCGGCTCCTCGTCGTCGACGCGCGCGACCGTCACCGTCCAGTACCAGCCCGGGTAACCGGGGAGGCGGTTCTCGAACCGGAGCGACACCGTGCCGTCCTCCTCGACGAGATATCCCGCCGCGGGACCGATGGTCGCCGCGGGGGTGATCTCGTGGAGAGCGGCGAGCGCGAGGTCCCTCGCGTCCAGCAGCCGCTGGTCGGCGTCAGGCGTCGAGGTCATCGGCGACCTTGCGGAGGACGGCCGCGATCTTGCGCCCGTGACTGGACGAGGGGTAGCGGCCACGGCGCAGATCGCCGCCGATGCCGTCGAGGAGCTTCACCAGGTCCTCGACGATCACGGCCATGTCGTCGGCGGACTTCCGCTTCGTCTTGGCCAGGCTCGGCGGCGCATCGAGCACGCGGACCGAGAGCGCCTGGAGCCCGCGCTTGCCGTCGGCCACGCCGAACTCCACGCGTGTCCCGGCCTTGACCGTCGCGCCGGCGGGGAGGGCCGTGGCGTGCAGGAAGACATCCTGGCCGTCATCCGTCGAGATGAAGCCGAACCCCTTCTCGTCGTCGTAGAACCTGACCTTGCCGGTGGGCATGGGGAAACCTCGCTGATCGATGGAGCCGGACCCGAGGATCCGGAAGGACCGTGCGCGGATGACCGCCATCCGCCCCTCCAGCCTACCCGTCGAGGAACCGGTAGGCTGAGACGGATGAGCACCACGCCGCGCGCCGACGATGTGCCGGTCCGCGCGATCGACCGGTTTCTGGCCTTCGCCGCCCTCGGAATCGCCGCGGCCTCCGTGCTGAGCTTCTTCGCGATCATCATCGGCACCGCCGTCGGCATGAGACAGTCCGACTTCGGCGGGGGGCTGTGGCCGGTGATCGCCGCCGTCCCGCTGTGGGGCCTGCCGATCGCGCTCGCCATGATCATCGCGCTGCTCGTGATGAGCTTCGTGCGGAGAGGACGCGCCGCCCGGCGCTCCTGACGCCGCCACGGCCGGAACGATGAGCACCCACGCGCGCCCGCTCGCCGAGGCCTTGGCCGGGCGCGCGGAAGAGGATCTGCTCCTGTTGCTCACCCGTCGAGAGATCAGGGCGGACGCTCCCTGGAACGACCTCTTCGACGCGGCCGAGGCGCTCCTCGACCCGGCGGCGATCACGCGGTTCCTCCCTCGTCTCACCCGGGAGGAGGCCGAAGGGCTCGCCGGGGCCGTCCACGGGGCGGCCGTCCACGGGGCGAGCGGCCCTCCCGCGTCGGAGGGAACGGCCGCGCTCGTCGCTCTCGCGCTCCTCGCGCCGGACGGCACCCCCTATCCGCCGGTCGCCGCGGCGGTCGCCGGCCTCCCCGATCTGCCCATCCGCCGCAGCACCCCCGACGCACCCGCGCTGTCGTCCGAGGATGTCGCCGACGCGGCCCTCGCGGCACGAGGCGCTGAGCACGCGTTCACCGCCGTCGCGATCCTGGCCGACCTCATGCTGCTCACCCAGGACACTCCCCTCGCGCTCTTGGCCGGGGGGACGATCGGCGCCTCGGAGAAGCGCCGCGCCGTCGAACGCGGGCTCCCCGACGACGGTGTGCTGATCGACGACCTCCTCGTGCTCGGGATCGCGGCCGACCTGCTTCGCGCCGCCGACCGCACGCTCCGCCTCACCTCCGTGGGCGAGGACTGGCTGGGCCTGCCGGGGGTCGAACGGTGGACGATGCTGGCCGAGGGGTTCCTGCGGCGTCTGCCCGCAGGGCTACGACGCCCGGGGGGCGGCTGGATCGATCCCGGGGCCTGGCCTGATGCGTACCCCTGGGACTCGACGTGGCCCGAGGCCGCCGCCGCTCACTCCCGCCGCGCCGAGCTGCTCGGTCTCGTCGCAGACGGACGCCCCACCCCCTGGGCGGCCCCGATGCGCGGTGGCGGTAAGGCGGACGTCACCCTGCTGAGAGCGGCACTGCCCGCCGAGGTCGACCGCGTCTTCCTGCAGAACGACCTCAGCGCGATCGCACCGGGACCGCTGCTGCCGACCCTGGATCTGCGCCTGCGGACCATGGCGGAACGCGAGCCGGCGACACAGGCATCCTCCTATCGCTTCACCGCGGACTCGCTCGCCGCAGGCCTCGCGGTCGGAGAGACCGAGCGGTCGATCATCGCCTTCCTCGAGGAGATCTCGCTGACCGGGGTCCCCCAACCGCTGCGGTACCTCGTCTCCCAGGCGACGCAACGACACGGCCTGGTGCGGGTCACCGCCGATCCGGTCACCGGCCGCACGAGCATCGACTCCGCGGACCCGCACCTGCTCGATGCGATCGGGGTGGACCACGCGCTGCGTCCGCTCGGCCTCGTGCGCGACGGAGCCGCCCTGTCCACCCGTGTCGGACGCGAGACGGTGTTCTGGGCGCTGACCGACGAGCACTATCCGGCCGCCCTGATCGGGCCCGACGGCGCCGACGAGCGCGCCCTGCGCGTCCCCGCGCTCTCGCCGAACCGGGACGAGGACGCCGCGCATCGCTACCGAGACCTCCTCCACCGGCTCCGCTCCGCACAAGGGCCGGATGCCGACGCCGCCTGGCTCGATCGAGAGCTCGAGCACGCCGTTCGCCAGCGGGCCGTCCTGGCGGTCGAGGTGGCGATGCCGGACGGCTCCACCCGCGAGCTCGTCCTCGAGGTCACGGGCCTCGGGGGCGGCCGCCTGCGAGGGCGGGATCGGGCGGCCGACGTGGAGCGGACCCTGCCGATCCGCAGCATCCGCTCCACGCGACTCGTCCCCGCCGACGGCACAGGCTCCTGACGCCCGCACGCGCATGGCCCGCACGCCACGCGCCGGACCCGTTCTCGCCGGCGACCGGTAGACTGGGCGGCTATGTCCGATGGCCCCCTGATCGTCCAGAGCGACCGAACCGTGCTCCTCGAGGTCGCCCACGCCGACGCAGAGAGCGCGCGTCACGAGCTTGCGATCTTCGCGGAGCTGGAGCGCGCGCCCGAGCACATCCACACCTACCGGATCACGCGGCTGGGCCTGTGGAACGCGCGCGCCGCAGGTCACACGGCGGACGACATGCTGGCCACCCTCGACCGCTGGTCCCGCTTCCCCGTGCCGCCGTCGGTGTCGGTCGACATCCGCGAGACGGTCGGGCGCTACGGGCGGCTCGTGATCGAGCGCGACGACGAGGGCGTCCTCCTCATCCGCTCCACGGATCCCGCAGTCCTCACCCAGATCGCGAACAACAAGCGGATCCAGCCGCTGCTCATCGGCCACCCCGCCCCCGACGCCTACGCGGTCGACGCCTGGGCGCGCGGACAGATCAAACAGGAGCTCCTCAAGATCGGATGGCCCGCCGAGGACCTCGCCGGCTACACGCCGGGGACGCCGCACGAGATCGCCCTCGCCGAGGACGGCTGGGAGATGCGCCCCTACCAGCGCGAGGCCGTCGAGGCCTACGCGAAGGACGGATCCGGGGTGGTCGTGCTCCCCTGCGGCGCGGGGAAGACCATCGTGGGCGCCGGCGCGATGGCCGCGACGAAGACCACGACCCTCATCCTGGTCACCAACGCGGTGTCCGCGCGCCAGTGGCGGGACGAGCTCCTCAAGCGCACGAGTCTGACCGCCGAGGAGATCGGCGAGTACTCAGGGCAGGTGAAAGAGGTCAAGCCGGTCACGATCGCGACCTACCAGATCCTCACCGCCAAGAGGAAAGGGCAGTACGCCCACCTCTCGCTCCTCGACGAGATGGACTGGGGTCTTATCGTCTACGACGAGGTGCACCTGCTGCCCGCCCCCGTGTTCAAGCTCACCGCCGATCTCCAGGCCCGCCGCCGTATCGGCCTGACCGCGACCCTCGTCCGCGAGGACGGCCGCGAGGGCGACGTGTTCAGCCTCATCGGACCGAAACGCTTCGACGCGCCATGGAAGCAGATCGAGGCCCAGGGCTTCATCTCGCCCGCCGCCTGCTACGAGGTACGGGTGGACCTCCCGCCGGACGATCGCCTGGAGTACGCGGCGGCCACCGACGACGAGCGCTACCGGATGGCGGCCTCCGCTCCGGCGAAGATCGACGCGGTGCGGGAGCTCATCGCCAAGCATCCCGGCGAGCGCGTCCTCGTGATCGGGCAGTACCTCGATCAGCTGGACACGCTGTCCGACGCGCTTGAGGCGCCGCAGATCACCGGGGCGACTCCGGTGGACGAGCGCGAGGAGCTCTATCGCCAGTTCCGCGAGGGCGAGATCTCCCTGCTCGTGGTGTCGAAGGTCGCCAACTTCTCGATCGACCTTCCCGAGGCATCGGTCGCGATCCAGGTGTCAGGATCGTTCGGCTCGCGCCAGGAGGAGGCCCAGCGTCTCGGCCGGCTCCTGCGTCCCAAGCAGTCCGGGCACACGGCGAGCTTCTACACGCTCATCGCACGGGACACGGTCGACCAGGACTACGCGCAGAACCGCCAGCGCTTCCTCGCGGAACAGGGATACAGCTACACCATCCTCGATGCCGCCGATCTCGAGGCCGCCTAGGCCTGACGTCACGGGAGCGGGGCTTCGTCGGCGACCCGCGGTGGCGCGGATCCGACAGAATCCAGCATGCGCATCGAAGAGGTCACCATAATGGGGGCATGACTGAAGCGCGCATCCTGGTCGTCGACGACGAACCGAACATCCGCGACCTGCTGTCCACGGGGCTGAGCTTCGCCGGATTCTCGGTGAAGACCGTCGCCAACGGCGCCGCCACCATCTCCGCCGTCCTCGAGGAGGAGCCCGACCTCATCATCCTCGACGTCATGCTCCCCGACATGAACGGGTTCAGCGTCACCAAGCGCCTTCGGGGCGCCGGCTTCACCGCTCCGATCCTCTTCCTCACCGCGAAGGACGACACGGAGGACAAGATCGAGGGGCTCAACGCCGGCGGCGACGACTACGTCACCAAGCCCTTCAGCCTCGACGAGATCGTCGCCCGCGCCCAGGCGATCCTGCGCCGCACGATGCAGGCCGACGAGGAGTCGATCATCCGCGCCGGCGAGCTGTCCATGGATCAGGACACGCACGACGTCTTCGTCGGCTCGACGGCGATCGAGCTGAGCCCGACCGAGTTCAAGCTCCTGCGCTACCTGATGCTCAACCCGAACCGCGTGCTGTCGAAGGCGCAGATCCTCGATCACGTCTGGGAGTACGACTTCAACGGCGACGCGGGCATCGTGGAGAGCTACATCTCCTATCTCCGGCGCAAGATCGACCCGCACACCGAGGAGCCGGTGATCCAGACCAAGCGCGGTTTCGGCTACATGCTCAAGGTGGGCAAGTCGGCCTGACATGGCCCACAAGACCGACGCGGTCACCCAATGGTGGCGGCGGATCAGCCTGCGCGCGAAGGTGACCGGCGTCACCGTCGCTGTGCTGGCCCTCGGGCTGCTCGTCACCGGGATCGGGTCGATGCCGATCCTGCGCAACTCGCTCGTCGCCAACGTGGAAGCCCAGCTGCCGACGGTCGTGTCGAGCGACGTCGCCTCGCGCTTCTTCACGTTCGAGCAGGCCGGCGACGGGGAGCTGGTCGTGACACCTCGGACGGACGCGCCACGGGTCACAGACTACTTCGTCGCGGTCTACGACCCTTCCGGCGATCTGAAGGCCGCTGCCGGAGGCTCTCCGAACGCGTCTCCGCCCTCGTTCCCGCCCTCCTACCCGCTTCCCGTGGCGCTCGCGGACGCAGAGGCAGAATCGGTCCGCACGCTGACCTCCGCCGACGGCGTCGAGTTCCGGGCGGGCACGTCGGTGCAGCAGTCCGCCGGGGCGAGCCCGGTGCGGATCCAGGTCGTGGCACTCTCACTCGAGGAGACCGACAGCATCATCGCCACCTACTTCGGGGTCTTCATCACGATCGCGCTGATCACGATCCTCGTCGCCGCACTGCTCACGCGAGGGCTCGTGACGCTCACCTTCCGCAGGCTCGGACAGGTCGAGTCCACCGCGATGTCGATCGCCTCAGGCGACTTCAGCCAGCGCCTCACAGACCTCGAGCCGACCACCGAGGTGGGGCGCCTCAACTCCGCCATCAACACGATGCTCGATCGGGTGGACGCCTCCCTCGCGCAACGCGATCGCACGGTGCAGCACATGCGCCGCTTCATCGGCGACGCCAGCCACGAGCTGCGCACCCCCCTCGTGAGCGTGCGAGGCTATGCGGAGCTGTACCGGATGGGGGCGATCACGGGCGAGGAGGACACGGCGCGGGCGATGGAGCGCATCGAGAAGGAGGCGCTTCGGATGGGCGTCCTCGTCGAGGACCTGCTCGCGCTGGCGCGCCTCGACGAGCAGCGTGAGCTGACGATCGAGCCCCTCGACCTGCGGCCGCTCGCACAGGACGCCGCCCTCGACGTCCGCGCGGCCGCGCCGCTGCGCACGGTGACGGTCGTGGACCGGACGGCAGAGAGCGCGCCGGTGCGGCCGACGCCGCCGAAGGAGCCCGCGATCACGCGCCCGGCACCGCCGGCGGCACGGAACCGGGGCGCGATCTCTCTCGGACGCCTCCGACGCCGCGCCAAGGACGCCGCGTCCGCCGTCCCGGAGATCGACTTCTCCGAGGCGATCGTCGTTCCCGTCTCGACCCCGCCCATCGTGCTCGGCGAAGAGAACAAGGTCCGCCAGGTGATCGCCAACCTGCTCGGCAACGCCCGGCGCTTCTCTCCCGAGGACTCTCCCATCGAGATCGTCGTCGGCGCAGACCGGCACAGGGACATCGGCTGGTTCTCGATCGTGGATCACGGCGAGGGCGTGCCCGAGCAGATCCGGGAGCAGATCTTCCAGCGCTTCTGGCGTGCCGACTCGTCGCGTACCCGCGAGACCGGCGGATCGGGTCTGGGCCTCGCGATCGTCGCCTCCATCGTGCAGGCCCTCGGCGGAGGGGTCGATGTGACGGAGACCCCCGGCGGCGGAGCGACCTTCACGGTCTCGCTCCCCCTCGCACCGGCCAGGGCGACTCCCGAGCACCTGCTCCAAGACACCCAGCCGCTGGAGCCGCTCGACCTCTGACCCGATGCCGGTCTCGGACGAATGCGCCTGCACGGATCCGTCATCCGAGGAGTTCTCCACCGGTCACGCGATCGGGACGGCCTCCGGAAACAACGGGCCCCTACCCTCGAGGAACCCGCACCGACCTCGAAAGGACCGTCGCCATGACCTTCTTCACCGTCGACACCGATGCCGTCTTCTCCGCGACCTCGGCGCTGCGCAGCACTGCCGAGCGACTGCGATCCGAGACGGCGACGATGATGGCGCAGCTCTCTGATCTCCCGGCCTCGTGGTCGGGGCAGGCCTCGACGGCGTTCCAGACCGCCACCGAGCAATGGCGGGGCGCCCAGACGCATGTCGAGCAGGCGCTCGACACGATCGGTCAGGCACTGGACAGCGCGGGGCGGCAGTACGCCCAGGCTGAGGACTACTCCGCCTCGCTCTTCCGCTGACGCCGGACGACCGATCGACCCGCCGTCTGGATACGAGGAAGACCCCCGGCTGCAGCCGGGGGTCTTCCTGTCGTCCGCTCAGCGCTGGATCAGAAGTCCATGCCGCCGGTCGGGTCGGCCGGGGCCGCAGCGGCCTTCTCCGGCTTGTCGGCCACGACCGCCTCCGTGGTGAGGAAGAGGCCGGCGATCGACGCGGCGTTCTGCAGCGCCGAACGGGTGACCTTGGCCGGGTCGATGATGCCCTGGCCGAACATGTCACCGTACTCGCCGGTCGCGGCGTTGAGGCCCTGACCCTGCGGGAGCTCGGAGACCTTGGCCGCCACGACGCCCGGCTCGAGGCCGGCGTTGAGAGCGATCTGCTTCAGCGGAGCCTCGATCGCGACGCGCACGATGTTCGCACCGGTCGCCTCGTCACCCGAGAGCTCCAGGGCGGCGAGCGCCTTGGTCCCGGACTGGATGAGCGCGACGCCACCGCCGGGGACGATGCCCTCCTCGACGGCCGCCTTCGCGTTGCGGACGGCGTCCTCGATGCGGTGCTTACGCTCCTTGAGCTCGACCTCGGTGGCCGCGCCCGCCTTGATGACGGCAACGCCGCCGGCGAGCTTGGCGAGGCGCTCCTGCAGCTTCTCGCGGTCGTAGTCGCTGTCGGTGTTCTCGATCTCGCGACGGATCTGGGTCACGCGGCCGGAGATCTGCTCCGCGTCGCCGGCGCCCTCGACGATGGTCGTCTCGTCCTTGGTGACGATGACCTTGCGCGCCCGGCCGAGCAGGTCGAGGGTGGCGTTCTCGAGCTTGAGGCCGACCTCCTCGGTGATGACCGTGCCGCCCGTGAGGATCGCGATGTCCTGGAGCTGGGCCTTACGGCGGTCGCCGAAGCCGGGGGCCTTGACGGCGACCGACTTGAAGATCCCGCGGATCTTGTTGAGCACCAGGGTCGCAAGAGCCTCGCCCTCGACGTCCTCAGCGATGATGACGAGCTCCTTGCCGTCCTGGATCACCTTGTCGACGACGGGCAGAAGGTCCTTGATGTTCGAGATCTTCTGGTTGGCGATGAGGATGTACGGGTCCTCGAACACCGCCTCCTGACGGTCGGGGTCCGTCACGAAGTAGGGGTTGAGGTAGCCCTTGTCGAAACGCATGCCCTCGGTGAGCTCGAGCTCGGTGCCGAAGGTCTGCGACTCCTCGACCGTGACGACGCCCTCCTTGCCGACCTTGTCGATCGCCTCGGCGATGAGCTCGCCGATGGCCGGGTCGGCGGCCGAGATGGACGCGGTGGCGGCGATCTCCTCCTTGGACTCGATCTCCTTCGCGGACTCGAGGAGCTCGTCGGTGATCGCGGCGACGGCCTTCTCGATGCCCTTCTTGAGGCTGATCGGGTCGGCGCCGGCGGCGACGTTGCGCAGGCCCTCGCGGACGAGCGCCTGGGCGAGAACGGTCGCAGTGGTGGTTCCGTCACCCGCGACGTCGTCGGTCTTCTTGGCGACCTCCTTGACCAGCTCCGCGCCGATCTTCTCGTACGGGTCGTCGAGCTCGATCTCCTTGGCGATCGACACGCCGTCGTTCGTGATCGTGGGCGCGCCCCACTTCTTCTCGAGCACGACGTTGCGGCCACGCGGGCCGAGCGTCACCTTGACGGCGTCGGCCAGGATGTTCAGGCCGCGCTCGAGGCCGCGACGGGCCTCCTCATCGAAAGCGATGATCTTTGCCATGAGTTCTGTCGTCCCTCCTGGACGTAGGCGTTGGTCTTAGCACTCAGCGAGAGCGAGTGCTAATGCCATTCTGGCACTCGGCACCTTCGAGTGCAAGCCGCGCGCCAGCGCCCGGAGGGCGAGGTCAGGGCGTGGTCGCGCCTTCGGATCCCCCGTCGGCCGGCGCCCCCGACGGCGAGGGCGCGCTCCCCGCGACATGGTCGAGCCCGATCACCACGGTCAGCTGCTTCAGACCCTCCGCGATGTCGTCCCCATAGGTGCTGCTCTGCACGGTCTTCGCACCGCCGACGAGGGCGGCGAGGGCTTCCGCCGCCGACTGATCGCTCTCGTTCTGGTAGTAGACGGTGGTCTCGGCGAAGTCCTGCGAATCGGCATCACCGGCGAGGACCGACTCCTCCGGCCATCCCGCGTTCACGATCGTGTCGCGCAGACCCGCCGCGAGCCCGTCCCTGCCGGTCGCGTTGAGGATCATGACGCCGTACGAGGTGTCGATCCGCGGCGGCGTCGAGGAGGAGGGCGGCGGAGCTGTGCTCGTCGGCTGAGGGCCGAGCGAGATCCGGTCCGTCGCGACCATCACGGCGAAGATCCCTCCGGCGATGAGGATCAGGGCCGCCACCGCCGACCACAGAAGGACCACCCAGCCGTTCATGCCCGGGTTCTCCGCGCGATGGGCGCCGACTCTGCCCTCGGCACGGGGGGCGTCGTCGAAGCGGTCGCGATCGGGTGTGGGCACGTCTCGATGTTAGCGGCACGCCCTCAGGGGCACGCGTGACCTCAGCCGGTCGCGCCGGAGACGCGCTCCGCCCGTCGCCGCGCTCCCTCGTCGCGGACGCGGCGAAGACGACGGACCAGCAGCGGGTCGTACGCGAGGGCGGC
The DNA here is from genome assembly GCF_049800815.1 of Microbacterium sp. S308A+. NCBI lineage: Bacteria > Bacillati > Actinomycetota > Actinomycetes > Micrococcales > Microbacteriaceae > Microbacterium > Microbacterium sp. S308A+. Next base: position 1,137,665 of record NZ_JBNAFT010000001.1, read on the forward strand.
GTCGGCATCGAGCAGCCGGTCGAGCAGCAGATAATAGCGAGCGGGTGCGAGGGAGAGCTCGGCCCGGATCGCTTCCTCCTTGGCGCCTCCGTGCCGTGGCATCCGCGCCTCCAGGTCGAGGATGCCACGCTCGCGATCGGTCAGCTGCTCGGACATCGCTCTCACGCTATGCCGCGGAGGCAGGAAACCCGCCGATCCCCGGCGGCGATCCGCGGATCCCGGCCGCACAGGCCGTGGACGCCGCGAAGCGACGAGAATAGATGGAGGGTTCCGCATCCGAGGAGGGCACATGGACTATCGCGTGAAGAAGACCGACGAGCAGTGGCGGTCGGAGCTCGGAGAACAGGAGTACGCCGTGCTGCGCCAGGCCGCGACGGAGCGCCCGTGGACCGGAGAGCTCCTCGACGAGGGTCGCGCGGGCCTGTACGCCTGCGGCGCCTGCGGGGCGGAGCTGTTCCGCAGCGGCACGAAGTTCGACTCCGGCTGCGGGTGGCCGAGCTTCTACGAGTCGATCCGTCCCGAGGCCGTGGAGCTGATCGAGGACACGAGCCTGGGCATGGTGCGCACCGAGGTGCGCTGCGCCGCCTGCGGCTCACACCTCGGCCACGTCTTTCCCGACGGATTCGGCACTCCCACGGGGGACCGCTACTGCATGAACTCGATCGCGCTCGACTTCCGCCCGGACGGCGCCGCCGACCCGGACGCCCGATGACCGCGCTCGACGCGGTACGGTCTCGCCAGTCCTGGTCGAAGGTCACCGACGAGGCGCCCACGCGGGAGGAGCTGCTCCCGCTCGTGGCCGCCGCCGGACGGGTCGCCGACCACTCGTCGCTCCGCCCCTGGCGCCTGATCGAGCTGCGCGGCGATGACCGTCTGACGCTCGGAGCCGCCCTCGGCGCGGCGCAGGGCTCCTCCGAGCCGTCGGCGAAGCCGCTCCGCGCGCCTCTCCTCATCGCGGTCGTCGCCAGCTTTCGGGAGAGCGGCAAGGTCCCGCGGTGGGAGCAGGAGGCGGTCGCGTCCGGCGTCGCCCATGTGCTGAGCCTCCTCCTGGACGAGGCCGGATGGGGGGTGATCTGGCGGACGGGCGGGCTCACCCGCACGCCGGAGGTCGCCGCCGCGCACGGGCTGGGCGAGGACGAGACGCTGCTCGGCTGGCTCTACATCGGAGGAAAGCCGGGACGCACCCCCGGGCGCCGCAAGGAGGTGCCCGCACGCGCCCTGCTCACCAGGATGCCGTCCTCCACAGTGGGCGGCGACACCGCGCGTCCCGACGACACCATGCACCCGGGAGACAGAGGCACGCCGCACACGGGCGACGGGAAGAAGCCCAAGGGCACGAAGAAGAAGGACCGGAAGTCCGCGAAGAAGAAACACTGATCGCTCCCGTCGCGCTCAGCCTCGACAGAGCCGGCGTCAGCGTCGGGTCCGCCGGCTCCACGGCACGGCGACCACCACCGAGCACGTGGCCACGACGACCATCGCGAACACCTGCCAGAGAGCGGGGCCGGCGAGCGGGGGCCAGAGGAGGTCGATCGCGACCGAGGTCGTGAGCTGCCCGAGCACGGATCCGAGCCCCATCAGCAGCACACCCGTGCGTGCGACGACCACGACGCCGAGCAGGATGTACGCAAAGCCGAGGAGACCGCCGAGATAGAGCCCCGGCTCCACCGGCAGCGGGTTGGGCGCACCGGTGAGGATCACGCTCACGGTCGCCGCCACCGCGAGCGTCACCGTCCCCACGATGAAGCTCATCAGCGTGGCGGCGAGAGGGGAGCGCACACGTTGCCCGAGTCGTCCGTTGGCCGCCGCCTGCCATGCGATGCCGATGCCGGCGGCGAAGGGGAGCGACAGCATCCAGAGCGGAGCCCGGTCGAGCACTCCGCCGCCGAGCGAGATCCCGACCGCGATGAGGGCGAGGACCCCGCCCACGACCCGACCCGATGTCACTGCGACGACTCCCGCCGGGCCGAACCCTATCCGGTCCAGCACGAGGCCGTGCAGCGTCTGGCCAGCAACCACGCCCACCGTGAAGAGCGCGACGCCCAGGACCCCCGCGACGAGTCCCTGCGTCGACACGGTGAGGGCTCCGCACGCGCCGCCGAGCAGCATCCACGGCGGCACGGACCGGTCGCGCACGCCCCGCCACAGCCGCATCGCGCCCGCACGTCCGGCGGGGAGGAGGATGACGACGACGAGGAGGGTGACGAGCCCGACGGAGAAGGAGACGAGACCGGCGACGACGCCGTCCGACAGACGGACGCCGAGCAGGCCGTTGATCCGCGCCTGGATCGCGGTCATCGCGCCGATGGCCACGGCCCCGCCCAGGTAGATCCCTGAGGGAAGCTCGCGGCGCGCCTGGTCCGTCACCCCAGCGACCCTACCCGAGCACGTCTGCCGCACCGCCGGTCACCGCGCAGGGCGCTCCGTCGTCCGGCGGCGATATCCTGAGCCCATGTGTGCGAACTACGGCCTCGATCCGAGGTTCGGCGACGTGCATTTCGACGACGAGCCCGACGCCGAGCTCGTGGAAGCCCTCCGGACGTGGGCCGACCGCAACGCGGGTGAGGTCATCCGCCCCACCGGTCGGCGGCTGCGCAACCTCAACCCGATCGTCGTCGGACGCGGCGGCGCACCCGCGCTGGAGGAGGCCTGGTGGGGGCTCCTTGTCGACGGCGCCCCCGCGCGCTTCCCCTCCATCAACACCAGATCTGAGCGCGTGCGGCAGAGCCCGGACGGGCTGGCGGGGCGAGCGATCGTGCCGGCGACGAGCTGGTACGAGATGCAGAAGCCGAGCCGGGTCTGGAACGAGTTCACGCTGGCGGGACGGGCGGTGTTCGGCATGGCCGCGGTGACCCGCCTCTGCCACACGGACGACGGCTCCTGGCTCACCTGCTACTCGATCCTGATGCGCCCCGCTCCCCCTCGGCTCGCCGGCATCCATGAGAGGATGCCGGTCCTCCTGTCGCCGGGTCTCGCACGCGAATGGCTCACCGCACGCCCGTCCCGCGCCCTGATGGACGACGTTCTGCTCGCATCGGAAGACGTCGCCCGATGGGTCGAGGCCGCGACGATCGCCGGGCGCCCTGACGACCGGAGGCGTGAGCTCTCGACCGCGCCGGCGTAAGGAATCGGCCCATCCTGCGGATCAGCCGAACGACGCGCCGCACTTCGGCCTTTTGGGCTCGACAGTAGACCATCGACCAGGTATTCTGTCCTGATGGGTTAGTCGAGCCCGAAGCTCTGACCCATAACCGCTGTGGGGACCACGACGGCGGCATTCATACGGCAAGGCGCCCTGGGGGCGTTCTCGGGCACCGTCACGTTTCTCTGGGGAGGGAACAATGACACTGGAAGCTCAGGCTGTGAGCCCGCGCGACACCGTCGACATGATCGATGTGGAGACTCTGCGACCTTCGAGGTCGGCGCAGACGCCCGCACAGAGCATCGACGCAGAGGTTCTCACCGAGCTTCGCCGTGGATCGACCTTCGGCCGGACGCTGACCCGCCCGATGCGCGAGCTCCTGAACATGCTCGTCGCGGACGAGGCCACCCCGGAGCAGAACGTGCTCGGCGGAGGGCATCCGCTCGTCCCGTTCCGCCGCGCGCGCATCCGCAACAGGGTCAACCGGCTCATCGCGATGCGGTTCGTGCATCGTGAAGGCGGCAATCTCCGCCCGACGATCGCCGGTATCGGCGCCGTCCGCCCGCTGTCGACGGCCGCGCAGCTCGTCCAGCACCACTGAGACCCTTCGAAGGCCCGGCATCCGCTTCGATGCCGGGCCTTCGCCGTGCCTGGACGCCGGGCCCCGTTCCCCTCGGGCGACTCCTCGCTCTCCGGGGCCACGCCGTCATCCTCTGGGATGAATCAGCCCCCTCGCCAGGATGAACAAGGCCCTGAGGGCTTGGCCAGCACGGGAACATGCTGAAGGCTGGAATCACAGGCCGCCGAGACTCGGGAGGCCGTGAAAGGAACCACCGTGTCCACCTCTGCTCTCCACGCCGGCACAGCGACGGAGCGTCCCGCCGCCGGCCCGCTCAGCGTCGCCAGCTTCGTTCTCGGCATCGTGTCGGTCGTCGCCGGCTGGACCTTCGTCGTTCCCCTCGTCAGCGTCGTCCTCGGCATCCAGGCGCTCCGCCGCGAGCCTCAGAGCAAGACACTCGCTGTCTGGGGGCTCGTGCTCTCCGGCATCATGATGTCTTTCTGGATCCTCTTCGCGGTCCTCGCCCTCGCCATCGGCGCCGTGTGGGTCTTCACACTGCCCTGGGTCTTCTGACCGCAGCCCCGCCGAGCCGCGCGACGCCTCGCGCAGGATGGCATCGGTTCAGCGCTTCCGACTGTTTCAGCGTTCCTGGCCGGATCGGCGCTTGAGGGCGTCCCGGAGGCGTCGAGCAGAAGAGAAGCCCGCGATGGTGGCGACCTGTTCGAGAGTCCCCCTGCTCCGTGCCGGCGTGACGCGGAGGACGGAGTCCGCCGCGTCGAGTCGTCGCTCCTCGATCGCTCTGCTCGGGGTCGTGCCGACGGCCGCGAACGGTCGGCGGAGGTGGCGAGCGGAGAGCCCCAACGTCGAGGCGAGCGTCCCGGCGTCGAACGCGCTGTCCATGTACCGTTGCTCGATCACCGCGCGAGCGTCCTGGAGGATGGCCGTCTGCGTGGCCGAGAGACGCTCTGTCTCTCCTGTCGCATCGAGCATCGCCGCGACGGCCACCCCGGTGAACGCGTCGAGGAGCATGCCCGCGCCGCCTGTCTGGCCGAGCGTCGGCTGCGTGCTGGTGGCGTTCGTCATCGTGGTGAGCAGGGCGTAGTAGTCGGCCTGCAGCGGGAGGGCGCGCCCGAACGAACGCGCGAACTTCTCCTGCCGAAGCGTCGGCGCGTGAAGCTGCCACTCGCATCTCGCCCAGATCCCGCTGTTCGTCGTCGTGACGTGATCGTCGGCCCGCAGGAAGAGGGCTTCGTGGGGGCGGATCTGCAGAGAGCCGTCGTTCACGCTGACCTCCGCCATGCCGTCCACCCCGAGGATGACCCTCGTCCACCCGTCGTCGAGCCCCTTCGCTCGAAGAGAGCCGGCCGTCGACCACACCCGTGCGACGACCCAGGAGTCGTGGGCGGTGGCCTCGACAGACCACCGTTGCGGTTCCGGCGGGAGAGGCCTCCACGCCAGGGTGCTCAGCGGGTACGGCGTGCTGGCCGTGGGCATGTTGGTCGTTCGGCGCATGGTCGTCTCGTTCACAGGCTGGGGAGCAGGCGACGTCCGCGAATGATGGAGAGCGCCGACGCCGTGAGCACAGGGCTTCATGAAGAGTGATGGCCTCTCGACGGCTGTCTTTGACCCGTTCCCGAAGTCGGCCGCTCGGACGACTGATCGCGGACAGAAACACCCTGTTCGACAGATAACGCGCACCCGTTGCTGTCCTACTGGATGGGGAGCGCACGGCCGCGGACGCGGGTGCGCTTCGTCATGAGAACCAACGGGGGAAACTGTGCACGACAACATCACAAGCGAAGAGAACGAGAAGGAGCCGGTCGGAGTCTCGCGTCGGACGGTCGTCCGCGGAGCGGCGTGGAGCGTCCCGGTGATCGCGGCCGCGACGTCGGTCCCGTTCGCTGCGGCATCGGTCCCGGCCGAGTGCGTCTCCTATGACCCGCACGGCGTCTACGGCTCGTCGGGGCAGGCCATCTTCCAGTACGTGGGGACCGGCAACCCGAGCACGTTCACCGTGCCGAAGACCGACGCGGGCTACGACTGGGCGGGGAACCTCGCGTTCGGTCTCGACAAGGTCGGCCAGCCGAACTGTCAAGGAGCAAGCTTCGCGTTCTACGGCTCGACCTGGGACAACGCCGCCAACCGGAACCATCTGTACAAGGCGATCCCGGACCCTGCGACCAACGGCACCACGTCGATCGTCACCGACCTGGGCACCTTCGACTGCCTCTCCAGCGGCGGGTACTCACCCGCCTGGGGAGGGATGGCCGTCGACACCGCGGGCGACGTCTGGGCGGTGAGCAACACAGCGAACATGGCGACGGTCCAGGTGGCCCGGATCGACCCGATCACGCTCGCCTGTCAGTCGAACACTCCCGGCGCGGTCGGCGTCGGCCCCCACGCCGCCAAGATCCAGAGCGGGTATGTCGGGCCGGATCTCACCTTCACCCCGGACGGTCAGATGTGGGGGCTCATCTGGGATGCTACTTCCAACGAGTTCTGGATGTCCCGGTATCACCTCACCGCCGGCGCGAAGCTCGGCGTCGAGCCCGTCTTCCGGGTGACCGGAGCCGTCCCGGCCCTCTACGAGATGCGCTATCTTGACGGGCTGGCGTGGAAGGGCACCGCCGCCACGTACGACAGCGGGCTGTTCTACATCGCATGGGGCGGCCCTGTGCGGGGCGACGTCTACGTCATCGATCCGAGAACCGGGGACTCCTCGCTCGCCGCGAGCAAGACGCTCCCCGACGACACCGGATCGACCTACCGTCTGGAGGACCTCGCCTCCGCGCCGGTGATCAGCCCCACCTCGTCTCTTTAGAACGGACAGCCACGCGAGGACACAAGGGGATGGCCCCGGGCTCCATGAGTCCGGGGCCATCCCCTTCCTGCCCGATCAGGAGATCTCCAGAGCCGACTACGGGACTCGAACCCGTAACCCCCGTATTACAAGTACGGTGCGCTACCAATTGCGCCAAGTCGGCAGGTGCCATCCCCCAGTGTAGGAGACGACCCGCCTCCACCCCCGCAACGCGGCGTCAGGAGGCGGGAACGGTCGCTGTGGGGGACGGCGACCGCGTGGGAGTGGGAGTGCCGTAATACGCGTCGCTCGAGACAGAGAACACGAACTGCGAGAACTCGCCGGGGTCGTCCATCGCCCCCATGTAGGCCTGCCCGTTCACGACGACCGTCGGCGCCGCGTTGAGCGGGAGGTCCACCGAGCCGGGCAGCGGACCCTTCGCGGCGCGAGCCGTCGCGTCCTTGACCCATTCGGTGTAGTGCTTGTCCTCGATGCAGGAGCGGACGCCCTTGATGTCCTCGATGCCGATGGCCTGAGCGAGGTCCGCGAGCTGAGCGTCGGACTTGCCGTCGGTGTCGACCGCGGGCTGGTCGGTGAGCAGCTCGTGGTTGTAGGTGTAGAACTTGTCCGGGTCGAAGTTCGCGACGCAGGCCGCCGCAGCCGCGGCGCGCAGCGAGTACTTCGTGCCGTTCGAGTTGGCCGTGAGCAGCGCGATCGGGTGGTAGACGAGGGTCGCCGCCCCCTGACCGATCCAGCTCTCGATCTGCCGTGCGTTCGTGCGCTCGAAGTCGCCGGCGTTCGAGGACAGATAGTCGACGTAGACGTGGATCTCCACCGGGCTCGCGGTGGAGGCCGGCGACGGCGAGACTGCCCCGGCGTCTGCGCCCTCCGTGGGCGAGGCGTCGGCTGTCGCCTTCTTCGTCGCCGCCGCCGAGAGCTGATGGACGACAACGCCGTCGTCCTGCATGTTCGACGGGATGAGCTCCGGCTTGTTCATAGTCGAGCTCACGGCGGAGGCGATGCCGATGCCCGCCGCCCCGACGGCGGCGACCGCGACGAGGCCGACGATCACGCCGCGAACGACCCTCGCTCGGGACTGCTTGGCGTGCACCTGCTGTGCTTTCTCCCTGACCGCCTCGCGCGCGTGGCGGGAGGTCGGGACGTTCGGCGTTTCGTCGCTCGACATCGTTCCTCTTGAGACTCTGGGCGGGGGACGGGCCTCCCCGGGGCGCTGCAGACGAACAGCGTCGATGACGATGCTAGCCAGGCAGGCTGGGAAATACCCAGACGGGGACCGCCCTGAGGCTGCATGTCGAGCGCGAACGGATGGACGGCGCGGCTCCCGCCGTGAGATACTGACGATGGCCCGACGGCGGGCCACGGCGGCTCACCCCCGCCGCTTCCATTCACGACGGATCGTCCGGCACGTACCTGCCGGTGAAGGAGAAACAGATGGCCTCTGTGACGTTCGACGACGCAACCCGCCTCTACCCCGGGGGTACTCGACCCGCGGTCGACAAGCTCAACCTCGAGATCGGCGACGGAGAGTTCCTCGTCCTGGTCGGCCCGTCCGGGTGTGGGAAGTCCACCTCGCTGCGCATGCTCGCCGGCCTCGAAGAGGTCAATGACGGCCGGATCCTCATCGGCGACCGCGACGTCACCGACGTGCCCCCGAAGGATCGGGACATCGCGATGGTGTTCCAGAACTACGCCCTGTACCCGCACATGACGGTCGCGGAGAACATGGGCTTCGCGCTCAAGATCGCCGGCGTCGGCAAGGAAGAGCGCGCCAAGCGTGTCCTCGAGGCCGCCAAGCTCCTCGACCTCGAGCAGTACCTCACCCGCAAGCCCAAGGCGCTCTCCGGCGGTCAGCGTCAGCGCGTCGCCATGGGCCGCGCGATCGTCCGGCAGCCGCAGGTCTTCCTCATGGACGAGCCGCTGTCGAACCTCGACGCCAAGCTGCGTGTGCAGACCCGCACGCAGATCGCCTCGCTCCAGCGCCGTCTGGGCGTCACCACCGTCTACGTCACGCACGACCAGACCGAGGCGCTGACGATGGGCGACCGCATCGCCGTGCTCAAGGACGGTCTGCTACAGCAGGTCGGCACGCCGCGCGACCTGTACGAGAAGCCGAGCAACGTGTTCGTCGCCGGATTCATCGGCTCTCCCGCGATGAACCTCTTCCCGGCCGACCTCGCTACCGGAGGCGTCCAGTTCGGCACCAAGCTCGTGGGCGTCGAGGCGGACGTGCTCGCCGGCGCGAGCGGCAAGGAGGCCACCGTCGGAATCCGCCCCGAGGACCTCGTGGTCTCTCCCGAGGACGGCCAGGGCCTCACGGTCACGGTCGACCTCGTGGAGGAGCTCGGCGCCGACGGCTACCTGTACGGCCACACCGAGGTCGCGGGCAAGCGCACCGAGATCGTCGCACGCGTCGATGGCCGTCGTCACCCGAACGCGGGCGACCAGGTCGTGATCGCGCCGGTCCCCGGCCACCTGCACCTGTTCGACATCGAGTCGGGCGAGCGCCTCGGCGACAAGCCGGTCGTCGCTGCTTCCTGACGTCCTTCACCACGCGGCGCGGGCGGACTCCGGTCCTCCGCGCCGCGTGGCGTCTACTGGAAGAATCGTGGTCTGGGGAAGAGGAGGAACGCCGTGCAGGACGCCCTGACCATCACCGCGAGCACGGTCGACGCAGGCCTGCTGGGACTGCCCTGGTCCACGCCACTGGCGAAGTGGCCCTCCGACGCGATCGTCTCGTTGCCGAAAGGCCTGTCCCGCCATCTCGTCCGGTTCGCGGATCTGTCGGGCCGCGTCGTCGCCGTCAAGGAGACCACGGAGGAGATGGCACGCCGCGAGTACGAGATGCTCGGCAACCTCGCCCGCCTCGACGTCCCCTGCGTCTCGCGTGTCGCGGTGATCGCCGGGCGGACGGACGAGGACGGTGTCCCGCTCCCCGCCGCCCTGGTGACGGCGCACCTGCGGTTCTCCATGCCCTACCGCGCGCTCTTCACCCGTGTCCTCCGTCCGGACACCGCGACCCGCCTCGTCGACGCGCTCGCCCTGCTCCTCGTCCGACTGCACAACGTCGGCTTCTTCTGGGGCGACGTCTCGCTGTCCAATGCCCTCTTCCGGCGTGACGCCGGCGCCTTCGCCGCGTATCTGGTGGACGCCGAGACGGGTGAGCTCCATGAGGGCGGTCTGACCGAGGGGCAGCGCGCGCACGATCTCGACGTCGCCCGCACCAACATCGCCGGCGAGATCATGGATCTCGCCGCGGGAGGCCGCCTCGAGCACGGCGTCGACGCGGTCGCGGTCGCCGACGGGATCGTCTCGTCCTATCGCGCGCTCTGGGCCGCGCTCACCGAGCACGAGTCCTTCGCCGCCGGCGAGACCTGGCGCATCACCGAGCGCGTCGAGCGGCTGAACGCGCTCGGCTTCGACATCGGGGAGATGTCGATTCAGACGACGCCTGACGGGACGCGGGTCGAGATCGAGCCGAAGGTGGTCGACGCCGGGCACCACCAGCGCCGGCTGATCCGACTCACCGGCCTCGACGTCGAGGAGAACCAGGCGCGGCGGCTGCTCAACGATCTGGACGAGTTCCGCGCCCGGTCCACCAAGAACTGGGCTGACGAGGAGATGTACGCCCACGAATGGCTGACCCGGGTGTTCGAGCCGGTCGTGCGGGCGATCCCCTACGACCTGCGCGCCAAGCTCGAGCCGGCCGAGGTCTTCCACCAGGTGCTGGAGCACCGCTGGTACATGTCCCAGGCTGAGGACCGTTCGGTGCCGCTCGCGGAGGTCCTCTCCTCCTACATCACCGACGTCCTTCGCCACCGGCGCGACGAGGCGACGATCATGGGCCCGCCGTCCGAGACCCTGTCTCTCCCGGTGATCACCGGTGCTGTCCCGATCCCGGACGACGCCGACGGGGTCGACTGGCGCGATCTCGTCTGAGCCGGCCAGGCCTCTGCCCCGGCCAGGCCTCGTCCGAGAACGCCTGTGCCCGCCGTCCGAACGGCGGGCACAGGCTCGGTCCCGGTCCGGGGGACGCGTTCAGTACCCGACGGTGAAGCGTCCGCGACGGTGGTTGCCCTGCTCGACCTCGTCGACCACGGCCATCGCGAAGTCCGCGCCGGAGATGAAGGACTTGCCGTCGGCGTCGCGGACGATCACCTCACCGCCGTCGCGGTAGCGTCCCGTCCGCTCCCCCTCTGCCCAGGAGCCGAAGACCTCGGCGGGGTGGATGAAGAACCAGTCCAGCGACGGGTCCGAGTCCTGCAGCAGGGCCAGGGAGTCGATCCCGACCTGCGCCTCGTGCCTGTACTCCTCGGGGAAGCCCTGGTCGAACAGTCGCGGCCCGCCGGGCGCGATCAGGCTCCCACCGGCGCCGCCGACCACACCGAGGCGGGTCGTCGTCCCGGTGAGCTCCGCGATCAGGCCACGCAGCACGTCGAGCACGGCATCCTCCATGTCGCCCCGCGGCGAGAGCGCGGAGACGACCGCGTCGGCACCGGTCACCGCGCCGGCGACGGCATCGGCGTCACGCACGTCGGCCTGGACGGAGGAGACGCCCTCGACGGGGCTCTCCGGAGCCGAGCGCGACACGGCCACGACCTCATGGCCGCGGGAGACGGCCTCTTGCACGATGTGGCGTCCGGCGTAGCCGGTTCCTCCGAGGACGACGATGCGGGCCATGTGCGTTTCCTTCCGTTCTGCACCGAGGGTACGGGAGGTGCAAGGCGCACGCCACAGGGTGTATTCCCGGCCGGAGGGCGCGGATCTCCCGGCAGGACGCTCGCCGCAGCCGGCGGTCAGCGCGCCGCGGCTCGGATCGTCGCAACCTGGTAGAGCGCCACGGATGCGGCGATGCCGGCGTTGAGGGACTCCGTGGCTGCCGAGATCGGGATCGAGACGATCTGGTCGCATGTCTCGGTCACGAGACGCGAGAGGCCCTTGCCCTCGGACCCCACCACGATCACGACCGGGCGGTCGGCGAGCTGGAGGGCGGGGAGCGACACATCGCCGTCGCCGTCCAGCCCCAGCACGAACACGCCCTGTTTCTTGAACTCCTTGAGCTGGGTCGTGAGGTTGGCAGCGAGGGCCACCGGGACGCGGGCGGCCGCGCCCGCGCTCGTCTTCCATGCGGCGGAGTTCACGCTCGCCGACCGACGCTGCGGCAGGATGACGCCCTGCCCGCCGAAAGCGGCGGTCGAGCGGATGATCGCGCCGAGGTTGCGCGGATCGGTGACCCCGTCGAGCGCCACGAGCAAGGGGGTCTCGCCGCGGTCGACGATCTGCTCCAAGAGATCCTGCGGATGCGCGTACTCGTAGGGCGGGACCTTGAGGGCGACGCCCTGGTGCACGCCGTCGAAGCCGGCCATGCGGTCCAGCTCCTGCCGGGTGACCTCGAGGACCGGGATCTCCCGGTGCCGGGCGATCGCCAGCATCTCCTTGACACGATCGTCCATCTCCACCCGCTGCGCGATGTAGAGCGTGATGGCCGGGATCCTGGTCCGCAGCGCCTCGAGCACCGAGTTCCGTCCGGTCACGGTCTCGGTGTCGGACGCGTCCTTGCCACGCCCCGCGAGGCGGTTCGGGTTCGAGCCCTGCGGCTTGGGGCCGGGTCGTCCCTTGCCTCCCGCAGCGACGTAGCGCTCCTGTGCGGCCTTGCGTTTGCCCGCCACGTGCCAGGCACGGTCCTCTGCCTTGGGAGTGGGCCCGCGGCCTTCGAGCGCCTTCCTGCCGTTCCCACCCGTGCCCTTGAGAGCGCCCTTCTTCTTGCTGTTGCCCGATCCCGGGCGGCTCGGCTTAGCCATCGATGCTCCAATGCGTTCCGTCCGGAGTGTCCTCCAGAGTGATGCCGGCGGCGGCGATCGCGTCACGGATCCGATCCGCCGCCGCCCAGTCCTTGTCCGTCCGCGCCTGGGCGCGCTGCGCGATCATCGTCTGCACGAGCGTGTCCAGCGCGCCGTGCTCTCCTGTGTCCGCACCCTCGGCCAGGACGCCGTCGAGCCCGAGGATCCGGACCATCGCCGATACGGCCCCGAAGGCCTCTGCGACCGCCGCGGCGTCGCCGTCGTCGATCGCGGCGTTCCCGCCCCGAACGGTCTCGTGCAGCACGGCGAGGGCCTGGGGGACCCCGAGATCGTCGTCCATCGCCGCGGCGAACCCCTCGGGGAGGACCTCCGGCGCAGCGGCGGCGGAGACGGACGCCCGACGGGCGCGGCCGACGAAGGAGCGGACACGCCCGAGCGCCGCCTCTGCCTCGCTCCACGAGGAGTCGGAGAGATCGAGGCTGGACCGGTAGTGCGCGGCGGCGAGCGCGTAGCGCACGATGAGCGGATCGTGCGCGGCGAGCACGTCGGCGGCGAGGGTGAAGTTCCCCAGCGACTTGGACATCTTCTGGCCGTCCACCGTGACGAGGCCGTTGTGCACCCAGTATCGGGCGAACTCGTCACCTGCCGCGGTGGACTGCGCCAGCTCGTTCTCATGATGCGGGAAACGCAGGTCGAGACCGCCGCCATGGATGTCGAAGACCGGACCGAGGTATCGGCGCGACATCGCCGAGCACTCGATGTGCCAGCCGGGACGCCCCTCGCCCCATGGCGACGCCCAGGTCGCGTCTGCGGGCTCGCCGGCCTTGGCGCCCTTCCAGAGCGCGAAGTCCTGCGGGTTGCGCTTGCCCCGGGGATCCGCGTCCTCGGCAGCCTCCATCGCATCCACGGACTGGTGTGTCAGTGCGCCGTACTCCGGCCAGGAGCGCACGTCGAAGTACACGTCACCCGATCCGTCGGTCGCGGGATAGGCGTGGCCGCGCTCGATCAGGCGGGCGATCAGCTCCTGCATCTGCGGGATGGACGCGGTGGCCCTCGGCTCATATGTCGGGGGGAGGATGCCGACGCCGGAGTAGGCAGCGGTGAACTCCTGCTCCATCCGGTAGGCCAGCGCCCACCACGGCTCCTCTGCCGTGGCGTTCAGCAGCACCTTGTCGTCGATGTCGGTGACATTGCGCACGAAGGTCACCCGCCCGTAGCGGACCGTGAGCCAGCGGCGCAGCAGGTCGAAGCCGAGAGCGGCCCGCACGTGTCCGATATGCGGGCCGGACTGCACCGTGGGACCGCACACGTACATCGTCACGTTCGCGGGGTCGAGCGGGACGAAGTCGCGCAGCTCCTGCGCACGCGTGTCGTAGAGCCGGATGGCCGGGCGGTCGAGTGTCACCGCTCAAGCCTACTCGGCGCGGGATCGGGCTCCGCGGCGATGACGATCTCAGCCGGCCGCAGGGGTCGGGCCGTACACGAGCGCCACGGCCGTGACCGCGATCCCCTCGCCGCGGCCGGGGAATCCGAGGCCGTCCGTCGTCGTCGCCGACACCGCGACCGGCGCGCCGCCGAGCGCGGCGGAGAGGACGGCCTCGGCCTCCGCACGGCGCGTGCTGAAGCGGGGACGGTTCCCTTGGAACTGCACCGCGACGTTGCCGATCGCGCATCCCGCCTCGGTGAGGATCTCGGCGGTCCTGGCGAGGAAGACATCGGCGTGCGCTCCCGAGTACTCCGGGTGATCCGTTCCGAAGTGCGTGCCGATGTCACCGAGCCCTGCGGCGCCCAGAAGCGCGTCCACGATCGCGTGGGCCACCGCGTCGCCGTCCGAGTGCCCCGCGAGCGCGGGCTCCCCCGGCCATTCGAGGCCGGCGAGACGGAGCACGCCGTCGCCGGCGAAGCCGTGCACGTCCGTGCCGATCCCCACCCTGGGCGCCCCGGTCCACGTCTTCTCGCCCCTCGGCGTCCCGTCGGAGGCGAGGACGAGTCGAGCTCGCTCCAGGTCGGCCGGTGTCGTGATCTTGAAGGCGCGCGCGGATCCGGTGATCCGCCGCACCGCGTGGCCTGCGGCGGCGAAGAGCGCGGCGTCGTCGGTGTAGTCCGCGCCGTCCCCCGCCGCGCGGGCGTACGCCTGGTCGAGCAGCCGGCGGGGGAACCCCTGAGGCGTCTGCGCGGCGGCGAGCTCGGCCCGATCGACGACGCCGACGATCTCGTCGCCGGACACGCGTTTGAGGGTGTCGATCACAGGGAGCGCGGGGACGATCCCCTCCCCCGCGCCCGCGGCGACGGCCGCGCCGACCGCGTCGATGAGCGAGGCCGGGGTGAGCGCCCGTGCCGCATCGTGCACGAGGACCGTCTCCACGTCGCCCCAGAGCGCCGCGAGACCCGCCGCGACCGACTGCTGCCGGGTCTCCCCTCCCGTGACGACCCGCACCAGGTCCCGCCGCGGACCGGCGGCGGCGAACGCGTCGGCCTCGGCCTCGCCCTCGTAGCCGGCGGGAGCGACGACGACGACCTGCGCCGGCGCGGCGGAGAAGACGCGGTCGAGCGCATGGCGCAGGACCGTTCGGTGGTCGATGCCGACGAGCGCCTTGGGCGCGCCGGCGCCGAGTCGGGTCCCCGACCCTGCGGCGACGACGACGACGGCCGTGTGCGGAACGGGAAGGAGCGGCGGCGCGACGGTCACGCTCTCACGTTACCGGCGGCCGCTCCCCGCAGAGAGCCGCACCATGTCAAGTATCTGATCTGATATAGTAATAGACATGGCAAGTGAGGATGCGTTCGCAGCAGATCTGCTGCGAGGCCACACGGACACGATCGTGCTCGGCGTGCTGCGCTCCGGCGACGCCTACGGATTCGAGATCTACAAGGCGATCCGCGAGGCAACCGGCGGCGATCACGAGATCAAGGAGGCCACGCTGTACGCGACATACCGACGCTTGGAGAAGGACGGACTCGTCGAATCCTATTGGGGCGACGAGACCCAGGGAGGCCGACGGAAGTACTACCGGATCACCGACGCCGGCAGGGCCGTGTACCACGGCAATGTCACAGCCTGGGTCTCCACCCGCCGCATCATCGACACGCTTCTGGACGTGAAGGACAAGGACTGATGAACACCGCCATCCACCGCCTCCTCGACGAGGCCTTCGCCGGGATCGAGACGACACCGGTCGTGCAGGACCTGAAAGAGGAGATCCGCGCGAACCTCATCGCCCGCGCCGACGAGCTCGAAGCCGCGGGGGCGACACCGACCGATGCCGCGCATCGTGCAGTCGCCGAGCTCGGCGACGTCCGGCTGCTCCTGGCGGAGACCGAGGCCGCCGCCACGGACGGCCTCCCGAGGGACCCCGCCAGATATGCCGCCCTCGTGCTGCGCCACCGCGTGCGCCCGACGCCCGGCTTCGTCGTGCGGGCGGTGGTCTGGTCGCTGCTGGTCGTCGTGGGGCTGACCCTCGTCACCCTCGGAGCCACGGGGGCGATGCCGCTTCCGACCGGACCGATGATCGGGCTTCTCGGCGCCGCAGCGACCGGAGTCGGCCTCTTGATCGGAGACTCCCTGTCCCAGGAGACGACGACGAGCCACCCGCTCCCGGAGAAGCGCGCCAGCGGCTTCGCCCTCGCCGGCTTCCTGCTGTCCTACGGCCTCGGCGTCGCCGGACTCGTCGCTCTGCAGGCGCTCCCGGTCTGGTGCGTCGTCTTCGCCGCGCTGGGCGTGATCGCCTCGATCATCCTCTTCGCGTTCCTCGGCGCCACCCAGACGAACCGGCACAAGGCCTGGACCCGGCAGGCCCGCGCCGCCGGACCTCCGAGCCGGTTCGAGGAGGAACCGGAGACCGCCGCGCGGTTCGGCATCTACACGGCCGTGATCTGGATCGTCACCTTTGCGATCATCGCTGTGCTGACCTTCACCGTGGGCTGGTGGTGGGCTCCCGTCGCGTTCGTCGGCGGCTTCGTCTCGATGCTCCTGCTTCTCGCCCGCATGATGTTCGGCACACGCCAAGCTGGCTGACGACGAAGACCGTGGACGAGAGAAGGAGGGGGGGGGGGGGGGGGGCCCCCCCCCCCCCCCCCAAAAAAAACCACCAGACGGCCCCCCCCCCGCCCCCCCCCCCCCCCCCCGCTCCTCGTCGATCTTCTCCGCGAGCGCGAGCTCGGAGGTGAGGATCTGACGCGCCTTGGCGAGCATGCGCTTCTCGCCCGCGGAGAGCCCCCGGTCCTGATCACGACGCCACAGGTCGCGGACGACCTCACTCACCTTGATGACGTCGCCGGAGGCGAGCTTCTCGAGGTTGGCCTTGTACCGGCGCGACCAGTTGGTCGGCTCCTCGGTAAAAGGGGCTCGCAGCACCTCGAACACGCGGTCGAGGCCCTCCCTGCCGATCACGTCGCGCACGCCGACGAGGTCGACGTTCTCAGCCGGGACCTCGATGATGAGGTCTCCCTGCGTGACGTTCAGCTTCAGATACTTCTTTGTCTCGCCCTTGATCACCCGGTCTTTGACCTCGATGATCGTCGCGGCGCCGTGGTGGGGATAGACGACGGTCTCGCCAACCTCAAAAAGCATAAAGTCGTGTCCTTTCGGCAATCTCCAGGATACCACATCGAACATGCACTAAGGTTTGCCGAGCACTTCCCCGAAGCCGCCCACGCGGCGCCGTCGACCATCGACCTGCCGTGGTCCCGAGCAGTCGCCGCAGAAGCCCTAGAATGATGTCGGACCGTCACGTCGCATCCCAGGAGGACCCGTGAAATCGCGCCTTGCTGCGTCTCTCGCCATCAGCGCCGCCGTCATCGTCGGAGCCACCGGGTGCTCGATGATCTCCCCTCAGGCCACCACGATCCAGTACTCCGCCTCGGACGGCGTGAACGTCCCGGGCAACGGCCCGGTGGCCGTCCGCAACGCCTTCATCGTCGCCGACGAGGAGGGCACGGGCAATCTCGTCGCCGGGCTCGTGAACGAGACCGGCACCTCGGCGACGCTGTCCGTCGAGGTGGACGGCGTCGCCGCCCAGACCGTGCGTGTCGGCGCGGGCAAGACGGTCAGCCTGGGCGGCGCCGACGCCCCGCTGCGGATCCAGGGCGCCGACCTGAAGCCCGGCGCGACCGTCGGCGTCTACTTCCAGTCCGGGGACGACAAGGGCTCCCTGACCCAGGTGCCGGTCCTCGACGGAACGCTCCCGTACTACGCCGACCTCGTCCCGTCCGAGAAGCCGACGCCGGAGCCGACGTCGACGAGCGGGCCCGCGCTGACCTCCGTTCCGACGCCGACCAGCGCCCCGGCCTCCTGAGCTGGAGCCGGACGAACGCCGAAGAGGCCCGCACCCCGACGGTGCGGGCCTCTTTCTGTCCGGACACTGCCCGTTCCCCCGTTCCCGGGGGGGGGGGGGGGGGGGGGGGGGGGGGGCCCCCGCCCCCCCAACCCCCCCGCACGCGGGGGGGGGGGCGGGCGCC
>NZ_JBNAFT010000001.1:1155451-1207320 GCF_049800815.1 Microbacterium sp. S308A+
CTATTCGGGCCCGCACACGCCCCTGGCCCCCGTCCCCCGCGCGAGATCTGTCGCTTTCATCCGGAAACAGCGACAGATCTCGCGACGAGAATGAGCGGGGCGCGCCGGAGCGACGGGTCAGGCCTCGAAACGGTAGCCGAGGCCGCGGACGGTCACGAGCATCACCGGCTCGCCGGGGCTGACCTCGATTCGTGAGCGGATCCGCTTGATGTGCACGTCGAGCGTCTTCGTGTCGCCGAAGTAGTCGCTCCCCCATACGCGATCGATCAGCTGGCCACGGGTGAGCACGCGCCCGGCGTTGCGCATGAGCACCTCGAGCAGCTCGAACTCCTTGAGCGGCATGTTGATCACCGTCCCGTCGACCGAGACGGTGTGGCGGTCGATGTCGAGCGTCACGCGTCCGCCCTCCAGCACACGCTCGTCGAGCTCGCTCTCCGCCTGCTGCACACGACGCAGGACCGCGCGCATGCGTGCCAGGAGCTCCCGCGACGAATAGGGCTTGGTGACGTAGTCGTCGGCGCCGAGCTCCAGCCCCACCACGATGTCCACCTCGGAGTCCTTCGCCGTGAGCATGATGATCGGGACGGTCGAGGTCGCGCGGATCTGACGGCAGACCTCGGTGCCCGGCATCCCGGGGAGCATGAGGTCGAGGAGGACGACATCGGCACCGCCCTCCCGGAAGGCGGCGAGGGCCGACGGGCCGTCCTCGGCGATCTCCACCTCATACCCCTCGCGCCGGAGCAGGTACGCGAGCGGGTCGGCGAGGTCGGGCTCGTCCTCGACGAGAAGGATGCGGGTCATACGGGCTCTTCCGTGTCGGCGCGACCCGGCGCGGGATCCGGGGTCGCGATGGTGGCGCGCGCCTCGGCATGCCGGGAGGACCGGCGGGCGGCGCGCTTCTTCTTGTCCTTCTTCTTCTTTTTCTTCGCGTCGATCGGCTCGGCGTCCGGCATCGGGATCTGTGGAAGCCGCATCGTGAAGGTCGAGCCCCGGCCGGGACGCGACCACAGTCGCACCTCGCCGCCGTGACGCTGCGTGGCGTGCTTGACGATCGACAGGCCGAGCCCGGTCCCCCCTGTCCGCCGGGAACGCGCCTCGTCCGCCCGGTAGAACCGCTCGAAGATGCGCTCTCGGTCGGCCTCCTCGATCCCGATCCCCTGGTCGGTGACCGAGATCTCGACGACGCCCCCTTCGGCCTTGACCCCCACCCCCACGCGGGAGCCGCGAGGCGAGTACACGACCGCGTTCGCGATGAGGTTCCCGACCGCCTCGATGAGGATCTGCGCGTCGCCACGCACCCACGCGCCGCGGTCGCCGCCGCGGGACAGCTCGACACCGGCCGAGTCCGCCTGCACGGCGTGCGCCTCGACCGATGCGGCCACCACCTCGTCGATCGCGACCGCCCCCATCTCACCCAGGCCGTCGGAGGACTGCAGCCGCGACAGGCTCATGATGCGGCCGGTGAGCTGTCCCAGTCGCGCCGCCTCCGCCGAGATCCGAGCGGCGAACGCGCGGACCTGCTCGGGATCGTCGGCGGCAGACTCGATGGCCTCGGCGAGAAGGCTGACCGCGCCGACCGGTGTCTTCAGTTCGTGGCTGGTGTTGGCCACGAAGTCGTTGCGCATCTGATCGAGGCGTTCCTGCTCGGTGACGTCGCGGATGATGAGCAGCCGCAGCCGGGGGCCGATCATGCTCGCCCGCGCGGAAACCAGGCGAGGGTCCACGCTCAGTCCGCCGCGGGTGAGGCGGAGCGTCGCTGTCTCGGATCCTCCGTCGCGCACGGAGCGCACGAGCTGCCTCAGCTCCGGGTTGTCCAGGGTCGATCCGACCGCGATGCCGAAGCGCGCGGCGGGGATCGAGGCCGCAGTGACCAGCCCCGAGGAGTCGACGGCGCACGCCGCATCGTCCATTCCGGCAAGGACGGTGGTCAGACCCTCCGGCAGCTCGGTCGAGGTCAGCACCTGCGCGGCCCTCCTCGCACGGAGCGCGGCCACGATGATCGCGGCGACGCCCGCACCGATGGCCGCTCCCAGCGCCAGGGCGAGCAGCGCGAGAAGCGTCGGGTCCATGCCCTCAAGAGTAGAGCCCGTTCACCGCGCCATCCGGTGCGGGAGGCCTGGTTCCGTGAGGAATCGGACTACTATTCACGTGCACGGCACCGTCCGTTAACCTTCGCCGAAGAGAATCGCCGCATGTGTGCCGGAGCGGTTCCCGGCCCGCTCCCTCGTCCGCCTCGACCCCTCCGAACGAGAAAGGTTCGCTGTCATGCGCGAAGTCTTCCACCAGTCCCTCGAGGACGTGCAGTCGCGGCTCGTCGAGATCGCCGAGCTCGTCACGGTCGCGATCGACAAGGCGACCCGCGCGTTCGCGACCAGCGACGTGAGCCTGGCCGAGGAGGTCATCGCCGACGATGCGCACATCGACGAGCGCGCGATCGCCCTCGACGAGCTCGCGATCGAGATCCTGGCCCGCCAGCAGCCCGTCGCCCGAGACCTCCGGATCGTGGTCACCGCCCTGCGCGTGAGCGCGTCGCTCGAGCGCATGGGCGACATGGCCGAGCACATCGCCCAGCTCGCCCGCTACCGGTTCCCCGAGCGCGCGATCCCGAAGGGCCTCAAGAGCACCTTCACGAAGATGGGCGAGCTGGACGTCGAGATCGCCCGGACGCTCACCGAGCTGCTCCGCTCCGAGGACCTGCGCCTCGCAGACACGATCCGCAACACCGACGACGACATCGACGAGCTGCACGCGAGCGTGTTCGAGAAGGTGCTCAGCGACAACTGGAAGGGCGAAGCGACGGCGACGGTCGACGCGACGCTGGCCAGCCGCTACCACGAGCGCTTCGCCGACCATGCGGTCGCCGTCGCCAAGAAGGTCGTCTACCTCGCGACCGGCGACTGGCACGCGGACACCGAGACGATCGACCTCGCGATCGACGCCCAGCAGCTCGACGAGAGCTGAACCGACGATCCGGACGAGACGGAGGGGGCGGATGCGATGCGCATCCGCCCCCTCCGTCGTCTCCGGCCTCGTCCCTTGTTACTTCTTCCCCTGGGCGGCGACGGCGGCGGCACCTGCGGCGGCGGCCTCCGGGTCCAGATAGCGCCCGGCGCCGAGGGGGCGGTTCTGCTCGTCGAGCTCGTATACGAGGGGGATGCCGGTCGGGATGTTGAGCTCCGCGATGGCGTCGTCGCCGATCCCTTCGAGATGCTTGACGAGGCCGCGGAGCGAGTTGCCGTGCGCAGTGACCAGCACGGTCTTTCCGGCCTCCAGATCGGGCACGATCGCGCTCTCCCAGTAGGGCAACAGGCGGTCGATCACGAGCTTGAGCGACTCGGTGCGAGGCACCTCGCCGTCGATGCCGGCGTATCGCGGGTCGCCCACCTGGCTGAACTCGCTGTCGTCCGCGAGCGGCGGCGGCGGGACGTCGAAGGAGCGGCGCCACAGCTGGAACTGCTCTGGCCCGAACTCCTCCAGCGTCTGCGCCTTGTCCTTGCCCTGCAGCGCGCCGTAGTGGCGCTCGTTGAGGCGCCAGGAGCGAGTCACCGGGATCCAGAGGCGGTCGGCCGCGTCCAGCGCGATGTCCGCGGTCTGGATCGCACGGCTGAGCAGCGAGGTGTGCAGGACATCGGGGAGGATGCCGGACTCGGCCAAGAGCTCGCCGCCGCGACGGGCCTCGCCCTTGCCCTGGTCGGTGAGCCGGACGTCGACCCATCCGGTGAAGAGGTTGAGCTGGTTCCACTCGCTCTGCCCGTGGCGGAGGAGGATCAGGGTACGCGGTTCTGGCATGTCCTCAGCCTAGGACCTCCCCGTGCCGCCCCGAACTCCGGCCATCGACCCGCACCCTTGCTCGCATAGCCCTTGCATAGCAGACGCATAGCTCCGCGCGGGGATCCTCCGTCATCGTGGTCGCACCGACCGAGACGAGGAGACATCATGACCCGTGTTCCTGACCCCGTGCCCACCCCCGACGGCCCCAGCTACGAGGGGCGCCTCCTGGACCGTCCGGAAGAGGAGGTGGTGGACCAGGGCGCGCGTTTCGACATCCGGACGATCCTGACCAGGCGCGGCGTGCTCGGCCTCGTCGGGCTCGGTGCGGGGAGCGTCGCGCTCGCCGCGTGCGCCCCGGACGGTTCTTCCGCGGCCTCGACGCCGACGGCCACAGCGTCGTCGTCCTCGCCCTCCCCCGCCGCGACCGGGACGCCCATACCGCCCGCCGGGGAGATCCCGGACGAGACCGCCGGCCCCTACCCTGGCGACGGATCCAACGGCCCCGACGTGCTGGAGCAGACCGGCATCGTGCGCGGCGACATCCGCTCCAGCATCGACGGCGGCGCGACCGCCGAAGGCGTGCCGCTGACCTTCGAGCTGACGATCCTCGACATGGCGAACGGCGATGCGCCCTTTGCGGGCGTGGCCGTCTACGCCTGGCACTGCAACGCCCAGGGAGAGTACTCGATGTACTCCAGCGGGCTCGAGAACGTCACCTATCTCCGCGGCGTGCAGGTCGCCGACGCCACGGGGAGCGTGCGCTTCACCTCGGTGTTCCCCGGCTGCTACTCGGGACGCTGGCCGCACATCCACTTCGAGGTCTATCCCGACGCGGCGGCCATCACCGACCCCGCGAACGCGATCTCCACCTCGCAGCTCGCGCTCGCAGAGGAGGCGTGTTCGGCGGTCTACGCGTCGCCGGCCTACGCCGGGTCCGCGCAGAACCTGGCCCGCACCTCGCTCGCGACCGACAACGTGTTCGGCGATGACGGCGGCGCCCTCCAGGTGGCCACGATCACCGGCGACGCCGCGAACGGCTACCACGCCACGCTGACGGTCCGAGTGGACACCCGCACGGCGCCCACCGGCGGCGGATCCCCCGGCCAGAGCGGGCCGGGCGGCGGCGGAGCGCGTCCCTGAGCCGGGGGTCGTATGCGGCAGGGTGCGGCAGGATGGAGGGATGGCGTCCGCACCTCTCGGCCACCCCACGCGGGGCACGACCGGGACCAACCGCCTGCGCCGCAACGACCGCTGGATCGCCGCGAGCGCCGCGTTCCGCCGCGCCGACGACCCGCTCGTCGTGGATCTCGGGTTCGGCGGCAGCGGCGTGACGACGTTCGAGCTCGCCGCGCGCCTGCTCCGCGTCCGTCCCGACGCGGAGGTTCTCGGCCTGGAGCTGGATCCGGAGCGTGTGGCGACCGCCCTCCGGCAGCGGGACGAGGTGCGCGCCGGCGAGCGCCCCTTCCCCCGCGACCTTCCGGTGTCCTTCGCTCGCGGCGGCTTCGAGGTGCCGCTCCCGGAGGGCCGGCGTCCTGCGGTCATCCGTGCGATGAACGTGCTCCGGCAGTACGAGGAGGCGGACGTCCCCGACGCCTGGCGCACGATGGCGGCACGTCTCGCCCCCGGCGGACTCGTCGTCGAGGGGACCTGCGACGAGGTCGGGCGGATCGCGGCCTGGATCGACGTCGACCGCTCTGGCGTGCCGCTGAGGTTCACCCTGTCGCTGCGCCTGGCGGGTCTGGATCGCCCGTCGATCGTCGCCGAGCGGCTGCCGAAGGCCCTCATCCACCACAACGTGCCGGGGGAGCCGGTCCACGCCTTGCTCTCGGACCTCGACCACGAATGGGAGCGCGCAGCGGCGCTCACCGCCTTCGGCCCCACCCAGCGATTCCTCGCCGCCGTCGCCGCGCTGCGGGAGCGGGGATGGCCGGTGCGAGGAGGACGGACACGGTGGCGGCTGGGCGAGGTCACCGTGCCCTGGTCGGCCGTGGCGCCGTCCTGACCCAGCACCCGGAGGAGCCGGGAACCGCCGCTCCCGCCCGCAAGCTCCTCAGACGGGAGGGTCCTGCGACGCCCCTCCCGGGAAGGGCGCGTCGAGCAGCCGGAGCAGCGGAGCGGCCTTCACGCGCGTCTCTTGATATTCCTCCGCAGGGTCGGAGAGGGCGATGACAGCGCCCCCCACGCCGTACTCGGCACGGTCCGGCATGACGACTGCCGTACGGATGACGACGCTGAGGTCGACGGACCCGTCCAGCGCGAAGCAGCCGATGGCGCCGCTGTAGACCCCGCGCGCGCCACCCTCCAGCTCGTCGAGGATCGCCATGGTCCGCAGCTTCGGCGCGCCGGTCATCGACCCGGGCGGGAAGGCCGCGCGCACGGCGTCCACCGCGGTCGCATCCGGGCGCAGCCGCGATCGGACCGTGCTGACCAACTGGTGCACGGTCGCGTAGCTCTCGACGTCGAAGAGGCGGTCGACGTGCACCGACCCGATCTCGGCGGTCCGTCCGAGGTCGTGCCGGACGAGGTCGACGATCATCAGGTTCTCCGCGCGGTCCTTCTCCGCCGTGGCGAGCTCGGATCGGATCGCCGCGTCCTCATCCTGGTCGGATCCCCGCGGCCGTGTGCCCTTGATCGGACTCGACTCGGCCTCGCCGCCGGACGTGATCCGCAGGAAACGCTCCGGCGACGTGCTCAGCACGCTGACGTCGCCCATCCGCAGGAAGGCCCCGAACGGAGCAGGGTTGCGGGCGCGGAGGAGGAGGTAGACCGCGAAGGGATCGGCCCCGAGTCCCCCCTCGGCGGTGATCATGTTCGTCAGACAGGCCTCGTACGTCTCCCCCGCGGAGATCAGCTCCTGGCAGGCGACGATGCGCGCGAGATACTCCTCCCGCGAATGCCGGACCGTGAGCACCCGCTCCCCCCGCTCGGGCGCCGCAGAGGCTCCCGAGCCCTGCTCCTCTGCGACCGGGCCGCCCTGCGCCCGCGCCGGGAGCGCCACGATCCGCACCCCGGTCCGGTCGAGCCACGCGGAGGCCTCGTCCTCCCCCGCCGCGCCCGCGTCGTCGGCGACCAGGATCTGCAGGTGGATGCGCCGCTCCTCATGGTCGATCACGAGCGAGCGGTCGAGGAAGAGCATCGCCGCGTCCGGGGCGTCGGAGCGCCGCGTGTGTGGCGAGCCGCACTCGGCGCGAAGCTCGTAGCCGAGCCATCCGACCCAGCCGAGCCCGAGGGGGACGGAGCGCCCGGAAGGAGGAAGGCGGCGGGTGGCGAGCTCATCGTCAAGCCAGTCGAAGAAGCCGGAGCGCTGCGTCGTGGTGGCCCCTCCGGCACGGAGGGAGACCGTCCCGGCGAGGACGTCGGCGGTCGCGGTCCTGGCGTCGTCCGCCGTGGCCCCGCCCATGATCGAGTATCGCGCCCTGGGATCGCCCGGCCGATTGCCGTCCAACCAGACGGCCTGCTCGGCGTCCCCCCACAGCGCGGCGAAGACGGCCGCGTCGTCCCCCTCGAAGGGGAGCTCACGATGGAGCACCCGTCCAGACGCCCTGGAGGTCGCCGCTTCGCCCACGGCCGGGCGGGACGGCACGGGCACGACGCCCGCCGTCTCGTCATAGGCTCCAGCCGGACGCGCGGCGCGGGTGAGCGCGGCGAAGTTCTCGATCATGCGCTGACCGTGCGCCGAGGCGATCGACTCCGGATGGAACTGCACGCCCCACTGCGGCCGCTCTCGATGGCGTACAGCCATGACCACCCCGTCCGCCGCGACGGCGGTCACCTCCAGCACCGGCGGGAGGTCGTCGACCATGAGCGAGTGGTAACGCACCACCTCGACCGGGGACGGGATCCCTCGGAAGAGACCGGATCCGTCGTGGACGATCGCGGAGACCCGTCCGTGACGCGGCTCAGGCGCCCGGACCACCTCGCCCCCCCAGACCGCCGCCAGACCCTGGTGACCGAGACAGACGCCGAGCAGCGGCACCGATGCGGTGCGGATCACCGCGTCGCAGATCCCGAAGTCGCCCTCCCGACGCGGGTCGCCGGGGCCGGGCGAGATCACGATGCTGTCGAACTCGTCGAGACGCGAGAGCACGTCCGCGGCGTCGTTGCGTACCACGACCGGAGGGAGCCCGTTCGCCTGTGCGAGCTGATGGAACAGGTTGTAAGTGAAGGAGTCGTCGTTGTCGATCAGCAGGGTGCGGATCGGGCGCCGCGGATCAGGCGCCATGCGTCACCGGTCGCGCGGGTCCATGTCCCGCGGATCCGGGGCCGTGGGCCGCCGGGACAGACGGGTGAGGCGGGGGACGTCGGCGGTCGCTCCGGCGTCGGCGGGGACGATGACCTCCTGCGCGGCGGCGACCTCGGCGTCGCCCGTGCGCACGATCACGTCGCCCGCCGGCGCGCGCCGGGAGAGGAGGGCGAGGGCGATCGGGCCGAGCTCGTGATGGCGGGCGGATGAGGTGATGCGACCCACCTCGGCGCCATCGGTGACGACGGCGTCTCCTGGTGCGGGGAGGACGTTGTCGCTGCCGTCCAGATGCAACGCGGCGAGCCGCCGGGGCGGGTGTCCCAGGAAGTGGACCTTCGCGACGGTCTCCTGTCCGCGATAGCACCCCTTGTCCAGATGCACCGCGCTGCGGATCCAGTCGGTCTCGTGCGGGATCGACCGGTCGTCGACCTCGGTCGCCCAGCGCGGACGCCACGCCGCGATCCGCAGCGCCTCCGCGGCGAGGGCCCCGGCCCAGGTCGTCTCGTCTCCCTCCGGCGCCGTAACCCCGAGGAGCGAGGCCGCCCCCGCCGCGTCGATGATCGCGGTGCGCCAGTGGTAGCGGGCGCCGGGGTGCCCGTCGCCGAGATGGTACTGGTGCCCACCCGGCTGCACCTGCGGCCATGGATCCGTCCAGACCACCGCACTGCCGTTCGGGGCGATCGCGACGACCTCCGCACTCCGCTCCGCCGCGCCGCCGGCGAAGAAGCCGAGCACCGCGAGATCGTCGCGCGGGGAGACCACGACGTCGGCGCGGAAGACCATCCGCTGCAGCCAGCCCGCCAGCCCCGGCGCATCGCCGCGGTCGGCGATCAGCCAGGTCGAAGCGCCGTCGTCGACCACCGCCGCCGCGTGCTCCACGTGACCCTGGGGGTCGAGCACGAGCAGCTCGGTGCTCGTGCTCACCCCGAGCCGGGCGACGGCCTGCGACGTGATCGAGTCCAGCCAGCCGAGCCGGTCGGCGCCGGACACCTCGATTACCGCACGGTCGCCCAGCGGCGCCAAGGCATCTCCTGCCTCGAGCCCTCGCTGCTCACGGATCGGATCGCCGAAGTGCGCGACGACCCCCTCATCGGTCACGGCGCCGGGAAGGGCGGAGAAGGCGTCCACCGCGGTCAGACCCTGGCCAGGCGCGCTGACGCGTGCGATCGAAGCTCCGATCCGAGCGCGGCGATGTCCCAGGCCCACAGCAGGTGTCCGTCGACCAGTCCGTACATCCGGCTCGCCGCCGCGTAGGGCTTCGCGCCGGCGGTGCGTACGACCGCGTCGGTCGCGATGTCGATGCGCGGGCCGTCGACGCGGCCGAGGTAGAGCTCCATGGTGCCGTCGGAGTGCGCGAGTGAGATCTCGATCGGGAAGCCGGTGCCCGGGACACGGAGCTCCTCGACGTCCTCGGCCGTGCGCGGGACGGCCGACTCCGCGGGTGGGAGGAGACCAGGGCCGGCGTCGGCGGCACCGGCCGGTCGAGCAAGACGCCAGAACCCGGTCTCGGCGACGAGCGGGACGGGAGCGGCGTCCGCAGGCAGCAGCGCGGCGGTGGCGGCGTAGTTGAGGAACGGGCCTCCGTCATGGCTGAAGCTCACCCGATGAGAGAACTCGCCCCGGTAGTGGTGCCCGTCCGCCTCATAGTCGATGACGCCCGTCCCCTCCCAGACCCCGAGCAGCCACGAGAGCGGACCGATGTCCGCGGGCAGGTCGGTGGGGAGATCGAGCATGCGGCGCCTGACGGTCCGGCGGCGCTCAGCGCTGGCCGCGGAAGAGGTTCACGAGCACGACGCCCGCGCAGAAGGCGATCGCCAGGCCCGCCAGGCCCAGAAGGCCGACGAAGAAGAGTTCGAGCGCGACGAGGTCCATGGGAACACCTTATCGCGTCGTCACGATACGGTGCGCGCTGGGCGCGAACCGGCGCCTCAGAGGACGAACAGCGCACCGATGCTGAAGCCGATCGACACCACGCCCATGACCACGAGCGCGCCGAGAGCGCCGGCGGCGACGCGCAGGATGAATCCGCGCACCTCGGCACGGGCCAGCTGCACCGCGAAGGACACGAGCACGCAGACCCCGAACCCGATGAGGAACCACGTCATCGTCTGGCCGGCGGGGGCGAAGATCCCGAGCCCGACGGCGATCACGAAGGCGGTGGCCCACGTCGCGATGAGGCCCACGAAGGGGCTGCGCGGTGCGAGGGCCGGTTCGGACATGCATCCATTGTGACCCATCGCGCTCGGTATCATGGTGCGCACGAAAGGATCCCGCGTGGCCCTGCTGCTGGTGCTGTCCTCCGCTCCGCCCTCGGAGCCCGTCCTGCCCGCCTTGGAGCTGCTGAGCCACCGGGTCCGGACGATCGCCGCAGAGCCCGCGGAGCTCGTCGCCGCCCCGGATGCCGACGCCGTGATCGTTGACGGCCGCAGCGACCTCATCGGCGCGAGGTCGCTCTGCTCCCTCATCCGCGCCACCGGACTGCGATGCCCTCTCGTGCTCGTCGTCACGGAGGGCGGCCTCAGCGCGGTCAACGGCGACTGGCGGATCGACGACGTCATGCTCCCGACTGCGGGGCCGGCCGAGATCGACGCGCGGATCAGGATCGCCGTCGCGCGCGGATCGGCCGCGGACGAGCCGGCCCGCATCGCCTCCTCCGGCCTCTCCATCGACGATCAGTCCTACTCCGCCCGGCTCCACGGCCGCCCGCTGGACCTCACCTACAAGGAGTTCCAGCTGCTCCACTTCCTCGCGACCCATCCGTCGCGCGTGTTCACCCGCGAGCAGCTGCTGAGCGAGGTGTGGGGCTACGACTACTTCGGAGGCACGCGCACGGTCGACGTGCACGTGCGCCGGCTGCGGGCGAAGCTCGGCGAGCAGGAGCAGATCATCGGCACCGTCCGCAACGTCGGCTACCGGTTCAACGTCGACGAGGCAGAGCGTCCGGCACGCTCCGACTCGCCCTGACCCGTCCGGACCCGCCCCAGCGACGAGACGGCCGGCTGGCGAACGACGAAGGGCGCAAGGGACGTCCCGTTCGAACGCCTCGGGGCGAAGGGGACCCCGCGAGCGATCGAACGGGACGTCCCGGAGCCCGACCCCTCCTCGACCGCGTCCGGATCCCCTGCGCAACCGTGCGACGCTCGTTCACTCCCGCGTCACCGGGCGATGCTTAGATGTACCCCATGATGGATCCGTCACTGGCCGACTCCGGTCTCGGCGATGCCGAGGACGACGACTTCGACGCCGTCCCGGGCGCCGACGACTCGCTCCTGCCCGAGAACCGTTACCTCGACCGCGAGCTGAGCTGGCTGGCCTTCAACCAGCGTGTGCTGGAGCTCGCCGAGGACGAGACGCTGCCGGTGCTCGAGCGCTCCAACTTCCTGGCGATCTTCGCCAGCAACCTGGACGAGTTCTTCATGGTGCGCGTGGCGGGACTCAAGCGCAGGATCGTCACCGGCCTCGCGGTGCCCACCAACGTGGGACGCTCCCCCGCCGACGTGCTCGCCGACATCTCGGCCGACGCGCATGCGCTGCAGCTGCGCCACGCCGCGGCCTGGACGGAGGCCGTGCGCCCGGCGCTCGCCGAGGCCGGGATCGAAGTCGTCGACTGGTCGGAGCTGGGCGAGGAGGAGCGGGAAGGCCTCACCGACTACTTCCAGACCAACGTCTTCCCCGTGCTGATGCCGCTCGCCGTCGACCCGGCGCACCCGTTCCCCTACATCTCCGGCCTGTCGCTCAACCTGGCGATCCGCATCCGCAACGCCAGGACGGGGCGTCAGGAGTTCGCGCGGCTCAAGGTGCCGCCGATGCTGCCGCGATTCGTCGAGGTCACGCGCGCCGAGGGAGCCCTGCGCTACATCAGGCTCGAGGAGCTGATCGCCAACCACCTGGGCGACCTGTTCCCCGGCATGGAGGTGCTCGATCACCACGCCTTCCGTCTCACGCGCAACGAAGACGTCGAGATCGAGGAGGACGAGTCGGAGAACCTCATCCAGGCGCTGGAGGCGGAGCTGCTCCGGCGACGGTTCGGCCCACCGATCCGCCTGGAGATCACCGACGACATGGACGACGTCACCCTCGACCTGCTCCTGAAGGAGCTCGACATCACGGACCAGGAGGTCTACCGGCTCCCCGGCCCTCTCGACCTCCGCGGCCTCTTCGACCTGTCCCGGATCGACCGGCCCGACCTGCACTACAAGCCGCACCTGCCCACCACGGCCGTGGCCTTCCAGCCGGGCGACAACAACGAACGCGCCGACATCTTCAAAGCCATCCGCAAGTCCGACGTGCTCGTGCACCACCCCTACGAGTCGTTCGCGACGAGCGTGCAGGCGTTCCTGGAGCAGGCCGCACGCGACCCGCACGTGCTCGCGATCAAGCAGACCCTGTACCGCACCTCCGGCGACAGCCCGATCGTGCAGGCGCTGATCGACGCCGCCGAGGCGGGCAAGCAGGTGCTCGCCCTGGTGGAGGTCAAGGCGCGCTTCGACGAGGCGAACAACATCGTCTGGGCCCGCAAGCTCGAGAAGGCCGGCGTCCACGTCGTCTACGGTCTCGTCGGGCTCAAGACCCACTGCAAACTCGCTCTCGTGATCCGCCAGGAGGAGGGGACCCTCCGCC
The DNA here is from genome assembly GCF_049800815.1 of Microbacterium sp. S308A+. Lineage (NCBI taxonomy): Bacteria > Bacillati > Actinomycetota > Actinomycetes > Micrococcales > Microbacteriaceae > Microbacterium > Microbacterium sp. S308A+. Next base: position 1,168,086 of record NZ_JBNAFT010000001.1, read on the forward strand.
ACTACTCCCACGTCGGCACCGGCAACTACAACCCGAAGACCAGTCGCATCTACGAGGACTTCGGCCTCTTCACCGCCGACGCGCAGGTCGGCAAAGACCTCACGCGCCTGTTCAACGAGCTCTCGGGCTACGCGATCGAGAAGAAGTTCAAGCGTCTGCTGGTCGCACCGCTGCACCTGCGGAAAGGTCTGCTCCGCCAGATCGAGAAAGAGCGGCAGAACGCGCTGGAGGGCAAGCCCGCGCACATCCGCATCAAGGTCAACTCGATGGTCGACGAGCAGATCATCGACGCCCTGTACCGCGCGAGCGAGGCCGGGGTGACGGTGGACGTGTGGGTGCGCGGCATCTGCAGCCTGCGCACCGACCTCCCCGGGGTCAGCGACAACATCACGGTGCGGAGCATCCTCGGGCGCTACCTGGAGCACTCCCGCATCTTCGCGTTCCATGGCGACGGCGACCCGCAGGTGTTCATCGGCAGCGCCGATATGATGCATCGCAACCTCGACCGACGGGTCGAGGCGCTCGTTCGAGTGACCGATCCCACTCATCTCCAGGAGCTGCTGGCCTTCTTCGACCTCGCGATGGCGCCGACGACCTCGTCCTGGCACCTCGGCGAGGGCGGGGTCTGGACGCGCCACTCCGTGGACGAGAGCGGGACGGCGCTCGTGGACCTGCAGGATAAGACCATGACCCAGATTCAGAGGCGGCGTCGCCCGCGGACGGTGCGATGAGCTCAGCACGCGGCGAGAACCACGCCGTCTACGCCGCCGGCGGGCTCGTCTGGCGCGTCGTGGACGGGAAGATCCGCGTCCTCCTCATCCACCGCACGAAGTACCGCGACGTCACGCTGCCCAAGGGCAAGGTCGATCCGGGCGAGACCCTGGCCGAGACCGCCGTACGCGAGATCCGCGAGGAGACCGGGATCCGCGTGCGCCTCGGCGTCCCCGTCGGCGTCTCCCGGTATCGCATGGCCAACCGCAAGCAGAAGATCGTGCACTACTGGGCGGCCGAGGCCACGCCGTCGGCCATCCGGGCCTCCGCGTTCGTGCCCAACCGGGAGATCGCCGCGATCGAGTGGGCGAGCGTGAAGAAGGCGCGCTCACGGCTCAGCTATCCGATCGACGTGGAGATCGTCGACGCCTTCGAGCGCCTGCTCGCGGATGGCGTGACCCGCACCTTCCCCCTGATCGTCCTGCGGCATGCGAAGGCCGCCGCTCGCAGCGGATGGGACGGCTCCGATGCCGGACGCCCGCTGACCCAGCGGGGGCTGGCGCAGGCGGAGTCGATCGTCGGCCCGCTCCGCGCCTTCGGCGTGCGCCGGATCGTGACGAGCGATGCCGTGCGCTGCCTCCAGACCGTCGTGCCGCTCGCCCGCACGATCGGCCGCACGCCGGTCGAGACGCCGCTCCTCAGCCAGGACGCCTGGGAGGAGGGCCGCGCCGACCCGCGGTCGATCGTGGGCAAGCGGATCCGCGTTGGCAAGCCCGCGGTGCTGTGCAGCCATGGTCCCGTGCTCCCCGAGATCCTTCGCGAGATCGCCCTGGCCACGGGAACGCTGCACGGCTCCTACCTCGGCAGCGCCTCCGCGCTCGACGTCGCCGCCTTCAGCGTGGTCCATCTCTCGGCCACGAACCCGGGCTCCGGGATCATCTCGATCGAGACCCACGACCCGCGGATCTAAAGGGATCCGCCCCAGCGCGCCCCGATCCGTTCACCTCCTGTTTACCCGCACGGGAGAGTCTCGTTAACCGTTGCTTCTAGCGTCACTGTGTGCCCTGCACCGGGCCTCAATCATCCACGATCGAACGGATCCCCACAGTGAAGATCTCCCGAATCGCTCGCTTCGGCGCCATCGGCGCCATCGCCGCCCTCACCCTCGCCGGCTGTGCCGCGAACGAGGGCAGCACCGGCGGAGAGACCTCCGCCCCCGCCACCTCCGGCGCCTCGGGCCTCTCCGGCAGCATCGTCGGCGCCGGCGCATCGTCGCAGCAGGTCGCGATCCAGTCCTGGACGGCGGAGTTCCAGAAGAACAACCCCGACGCACAGGTCCAGTACGACCCGCAGGGCTCGGGTGCCGGCCGCGAGTCGTTCCAGCAGGGCGGCGTGAACTTCGCCGGCTCGGACCGCGCCTTCAAGACCGACGAGATCTCCTCCGGCACCTTCGCCGCGTGCGCCGCGGGCTCCGACCTCGTGGAGATCCCGGCATACATCTCTCCGATCGCCATCGTCTTCAAGCTCGACGGCGTCGACTCGCTGAACCTCGACCCGAAGACGCTCGCGGGCATCTTCGCCGGCAAGATCACCACCTGGAACGACCCGGCCATCGCCGCCGCGAACCCCGACGCGAAGCTCCCCGACACCACCATCTCGCCCGTGCACCGCTCGGACAAGTCGGGCACCACCGGCAACTTCACCGACTACCTCGGCAAGACCGCCGGCGACGTGTGGACCTTCGGCTCGGTCGAGGAGTGGCCGGCCGGTCTCGGCGGCGAGGCCGCGGAGAAGACCTCAGGCGTGGCGAACGCCGTCAAGGGCGGCCAGGGCCTCATCGGCTACATCGACTCCTCGCAGGCCAAGGGCTTCTCCTCGGTCAAGGTCAAGGTCGGCGACGCGTGGGTGGGCCACTCGGCCGAGGGCGCCGCCGCCACCCTGGACGTGTCGAAGATCGAGGACGGCCGCTCCACGAGCGACCTCGCCTACAAGATCGACCGCACCACCACGTCGAAGGACGCCTACCCGGTGCTCCTGGTCAGCTACCTCATCGGCTGCACGCAGTACGAGGACCAGAAGGTCGCCGACCTCACGAAGGCCTTCTTCAGCACCGCGATCAGCGTCGAGGGCCAGAAGGCCGCGGCGGCCAACGCGGGCAGCGCCCCGATCTCGGACGACCTGCGCGCGCAGGCCCAGGCCGCGATCGACCTGATCAAGTGATCACCGGACGGGGGGGGGGGGGGGCCGGGCGCGGCGCCCCGGCCGAGGGGGCGACGGGGGGTGTGACGCACACCGCCCACCTCACCACGTCACCCCCGGCCGCCCGGGGGCTCCCCGCGGCCCCCCCGCGCCCGTCTGCCCGTCTCGTGTCTCTTCCCCACCCGCGCAACCGTGCACCCCGAACAGGAAGCAGCTCCCATGACAGCCACGACGGCGCAGCCCCCGAAGCGGACCGCCGCCACGCGCCGCGCCGGCGACATCTGGTTCTCCGGAACCGCCGTCGCCGCCGGTTCGATGATCATGATCACGCTCGCGGCCGTCGCGATCTTCCTGATCGTGCAGTCGCTCCCGGCCTTCACCGCTTCTCCCGAGACCGCCTCGCTGCTCAAGGGCGGCAATTTCTGGTCCTACGTCTGGCCGCTCCTGTTCGGCACCGCCTGGGCAGCGCTGCTCGCCCTGGTGATCGCGGTGCCGCTGTCGATCGGCGTCGCGCTCTTCATCACGCACTACGCGCCACGCCGCCTCGCGCAGACGCTCGGCTACATCGTCGACCTGCTCGCCGCGGTCCCCTCCGTCGTCTTCGGCCTCTGGGGCATCCTGGTGCTCGCGCCGGCGGTCCAGCCGATCTACGGCTGGCTCACCGAGAACGCGGGCTGGTTCCCGCTGTTCGCCGGCGAGGCCTCCAAGACCGGGCGCACGATCTTCACCGCCGCCATGGTGCTCGCCGTCATGGTCCTGCCGATCATCACCGCGATCTGCCGTGAGATCTTCCTCCAGACGCCGCGCCTGCACGAGGAGGCCGCCCTCGCGCTCGGCGCGACCCGCTGGGAGATGGTGCGGATGGCCGTCCTCCCGTTCGGCCGTTCGGGGATCGTCTCCGCCTCGATGCTGGGCCTGGGGCGCGCGCTGGGCGAGACGATGGCCGTCGCCATGGTCCTCTCGGTGAGCGGCGCGGTGACGTTCCAGCTCTTCACCTCGACCAACCCGTCGACGATCGCCGCGAACATCGCGCTGACCTTCCCCGAGGCATACAAGGTCAACATCAATATCCTCATCGCCACGGGTCTGATCCTGTTCATCGTCACCTTCGCGGTCAACGCGCTGGCGCGCTGGGTCGTGAACCGTCGCAAGGAATTCTCGGGAGCCAACTGACATGACCGCGATCGCCCCCGACCCCACGCGCGGCTCCCTCGCCCGCACGTCCGCCTCCCTCAGCTCGGGGCGTCTGCCCCGCTGGACCCCCTGGGCGCTGCTCGGCGCCTCCCTCGCGATCGTCGCCGCTCCGTTCGGCATCGCCGCCCTCAGCTCCGGCAGCGCGTTCAACGTCGCCGGCGCCCTGATCCTCGGTGCTCTGCTCTACCTCGTCCTCATCTACGTCATCTCGCGGATCGTCGAGGACGCGCGCAAGGCGAAGGACCGCCTCATCACCGGCGTCGTCACCTGCGCCTTCGCGATCGCGATCGTGCCGCTCGTGTCCGTCGCCTGGACCGTGATCGCCAACGGCGTCGCCCGCCTCGACGGCACCTTCTTCGCCTCGTCGATGCGCGGGACGGTCGGCGAGGGCGGCGGGGCGCTGCACGCCATCATGGGCACGCTGGAGATCACCCTCGCCGCCACGGTGATCTCGGTGCCGATCGGCCTCATGACCGCCGTCTACCTCGTGGAGTACGGTCGCAACGGCAAGATGGCCCGAGCCATCACGTTCCTCGTGGATGTGATGACCGGCATCCCGTCGATCGTCGCCGGGCTCTTCGCCTACGCCCTCTTCGCGCTGATCTTCGGCCCCGGCATCCGGATGGGCATCATGGGCGCCGTCGCGCTCTCGGTGCTGATGATCCCCGTCGTCGTCCGGTCCAGCGAGGAGATGCTGCGGCTCGTCCCCAACGAGCTGCGCGAGGCGTCATACGCGCTCGGCGTGCCGAAGTGGCTGACGATCCTCAAGGTCGTCCTCCCGACCTCGATCGCCGGCATCACGACGGGCGTCATGCTCGCGATCTCGCGTGTGATCGGAGAGACGGCCCCGCTGCTGATCACCGCCGGGTTCACCGACGCGATGAACTACGACCTGTTCAACGGCCGCATGCAGACCCTCCCGGTCTTCGTCTACTCGCAGTACGCCTATCAGGGCATCCCCGCGGAGGCATACGTCGACCGCGCCTGGACCGCGGCCCTCACCCTGATCATCATCGTGATGGTCCTCAACCTGATCGCCCGTCTCGTCGCGAAGGTCTTCGCGCCCAAGACCGGCCGCTGACCCTTCGACCCGAGAAGCAAGGAACCCCGTGTCCAAGAGCATCGAAGTCAACAACCTCAATGTCTACTACAGCGACTTCCTCGCGGTCGAGGGCGTTTCCCTCGACATCGAGCCGCGAAGCGTGACGGCCTTCATCGGGCCGTCCGGCTGCGGCAAGTCAACGTTCCTGCGCACCCTCAACCGCATGCACGAGGTCATCCCCGGCGCACGCGTCGAGGGCGAGGTCCTGCTCGACGGCGAGGACCTCTACGGCGCGGGCGTGGACCCGGTGTCCGTGCGCCGTCAGGTGGGGATGGTGTTCCAGCGCCCCAACCCGTTCCCCACGATGTCGATCCGCGAGAACGTGCTGGCCGGCGTCCGCCTGAACAACAAGCGCATCTCCAAGTCCGACGCCGATGCGCTGGTGGAGAAGTCGCTCCAGGGCGCCAACCTGTGGAACGAGGTCAAGGACCGGCTCGACAAGCCGGGCTCCGGCCTCTCCGGCGGCCAGCAGCAGCGTCTGTGCATCGCGCGGGCGATCGCCGTCTCGCCCGACGTGCTGCTGATGGACGAGCCCTGCTCCGCCCTCGATCCGATCTCGACCTACGCGATCGAGGAGCTGATCGGCGAGCTCAAGACCGACTACACGATCGTGATCGTCACGCACAACATGCAGCAGGCGTCCCGCGTCTCCGACCGCACCGCCTTCTTCAACATCGCCGGCACCGGCAAGCCCGGCAAGCTCATCGAGTACGACGACACCGCGACGATCTTCACGACGCCGTCCGTGCAGGCCACCGAGGACTACGTCTCCGGCCGCTTCGGCTGACCCGCCACGAGAGGGCCCGGGATCCGTTCCGGGGCCCTCCGTCGTTCCCGCCCCCGCGCCGCCCGGTCCGGTCCGCCCGCCGTGCCCGCCGCACCGGTCCGCCCATGACGCCGCAGTCCGCCCGTGACGCCCGGCGGTGTGTCTTCCGTTCCCGTCGCGATTTCTGTCGCCTTCCGCCGGAGTTGACAACAGAAATCGCGACGGGAACAGGGACGCACGGCGGGCGAAGAGTGGCGAGCGGAAGGAAAGGCGGGCGGAGAAGTGGACGAACCGCTACCGCGGCGAGAGGAGGTAGGCGTTCAGCTCGTCAGTCATGGCCCGGTCGATCGCGAGGGGCGTGCCGTCGATCGCCGTGATCGGCGCGGCCAGGCGCACACTGGACACGAGCCACGCGGCCTCCGCCGCGGCCAGATCGGCGGCGGGCACGCGGGCGTAGGAGGTCGGGAGGCCCCGCGCCTCCAGGTGCTCGAAGACGCTGAGCTGGGTGGTGCCGTGCAGGATGCCGCCGGTGGGCGCGGGCGTCACGTACCGGCCGTCCAGACGGAGGATGAGGGAGGCGGTCGGCGCCTCGAGCACCACGCCGTCGCTGGTGAGGAAGATCGCGTCGTCGGCGCCGCGACGGCGGGCCTCGCGGAGTGCGGCCATGTTCACCGCGTAAGAGAGGGTCTTGGCGCCGAGGAGGAGCCACGGCGCACGCTCGGCTGCGCCGCTGTCGTACCCGCGGTCGAGGGTCACCACGCGGACGCCATGCGACCGGGCCGCGGTGAAGTCCCCGGCCGGCGCGGCGGTGACCCAGGCGGTCGGGGCGGGACCGTGATCCACCCCGCGGCTGAGGATGAGCTTGATGACCGCCTCACCTGAGGGGGCCTCCGCGGCGGCACGGGCCACGGCGGCCCGCCACTGCCCGAGGTGGGGCGCGGGGAGATCGCACAGGGACGCCGAGTGCGCGAGGCGCTGGAGATGCGGCTCGACCTCCTGCGCGTGCCCGTCGACGACCCCGATCGACTCGAAGACGCCGTCGCCCCGCTGCGTGCTGAGCTCGCCCACGCTGAGCGCGGGGGCTGAGGGGTCGACGACCCGGAAGGTGTCGTCGTAGGCGATACGGTCGTCCGCGGCGTCGAGCGGGGCGATCATCAGGGCGAAGCGGCGGTCCATGCTCAGAGCCTAGAGGAGAGCCGAGAGGGCGGTGTCGGTGCCGGGCGACAGACTGGTGCCATGCCGTCCTCTCCCCTGTCGCCCGATCCGTCGTCCGGCTCGTCGTCGCCCGACTCGCTGGCCTCCGCCGACGGGTACACGCTCGTGGCCGGCCCTCCTGCTCTCGCCGACTATCTGCGCCTGCGCTGCGACAGCGGCCTGAGCCCCAAGACCGAGGAGCAGGGCGCGGCGGCCATCGCCGGCACGTGGCGATTCCGTCATGTGCGCGACGCCCGGGGCGAGACGGTCGCGATGGGGCGGGTCGTCGGCGACGGCGGCTGGTACTTCTTCGTCGCCGATATGGCGACGCTCCCCGCGCATCAGGGTCGAGGTCTCGGCGCGCGGGTCCTCGACGCCCTGCTCGATGAGATCCGCGAGAACGCGCCCGCCGGCGCCTACGTCACCCTGACCGCCGATCCTCCCGGCCGGCGGCTGTACGAGTCGCGCGGCTTCCGCGACGTCGCACCAGGACAGACGGGCATGAGCCTGCTGCTCTGAGTTCGCTCCTTCCGCGGGTGCGCCGTCGTCGCCGGACTCCGACCCCCTGGGCGCTCGCCGCCGGGCGCCCGGTTCGTCCCCGGTGCGGGCGTCGTTCATCCACAGATCCGCGATGACCGGGAATACCTCGGCGCACGACGCGTTACACTTGAGCGGCCGGGCCGCATAACCCCGGGCTCCAACTTTTGCCGCTGCGAGCGGCCTTCCGCCGAGAGGCGTTCTTGCGGCCCGGTCTTTTCTTTGCCCACGACGAACATGGGCCGCCCTGCCGAAGGGCGCTCGAGCGTCGGTCAGACGCGCGTGGATGCGCCTCCTCGGCCGGGCGCTCCGCCGCACCGGCGCTTCCGCTCAGGCCTCGACATCGGCCAGATCCACGCGTCGATCGACCCCTACTTCCGCTCAGGCCCGCGCCACCGAAACGGCTCGTGCACCGGATCACACCGCGCATCGGTCAGCCCTCGCGGCCGCTCAGGTGAGCGTCCCGCGCCTCCACGATGCCGCGCAGGCGGTGAGGTCGTCCGCGTATGTGCTGAGGCGCAGAGCCCGGGCGGTGAGGTCGCTCGCCCGGTCGGCCTCGGTGCGCTCGTAGTCGTCGGCCAGATGGGTCGCACCAGACGCCTGCACCCGGCAGAACGCCGCCGCCCGGTCGAGGGCGATCGCGAAGTCGCCGCGGAACACGCCCCGCAGGATCGTGTCGATGAGCGCGACCATCTCGTCGGGACTCGCCGGGACCGGCGCCCCCGCGACCATCGCGTCGGCGGTGGGGAGCGCGATCCGGCCGCGCTCGTGCAGGAGCGCGGCCAGCGCCGGGTCGCCATGGATCGACGACTGCAGCAGGTAGAGCCGCCACAGGGCGCCGGGAAGAGAGCGCGCCGGTGCGTCCGCCCACAGCTCCGCGATCTCGTCGATCCCGTGCTCGTCGGTGAACGAGATCAGCCGCTCCGCGCTCACCCCGCTGTCGTCGGCCCGCACGCGCGCGAGGAGCGCCGACGCGGTCGCATGAGCGACCCGCGCCTGCTCGGCGGGGTCGTCTCTGCCGGGCAGGTTGTCGAAGGACGAGCGGCGGACGGGGCGGTGGAAGTCGGCGGGCATCGGCCCCAGGCTACGCCTGCCCCGCGTCCCCATCGCGGTCGGAGCGCTCAGCGTCGCCCTCTACACTAGAGGGACGGGCCTCTAGCTCAGTTGGCAGAGCATCGGACTTTTAATCCGCGGGTCGTGGGTTCGAGCCCCACGGGGCCCACCGCGACGTGTCCCCCGAACCCCCTAGGAAACACTGGGATCGACCCCCTCCTCTTCCTCATTGGAAGGTTTCTGTGGCAACACGCTGGCAACAGTCGAGGACGCTGCAGCCTTGTCGAGCGCGTCGGCGACAGCGTCGAGATCGTCGTCGAACAGGTCGGCGTACGTGTCGAGCGTCATCGCGGCCGACGCATGGCCGAGCATCCGTTGCACCGCCTTGACGTTCGCCCCAGCGCTGATCGCGAGCGACGCGGCCGTATGCCGGAGATCGTGCGGCGTGACGCGCGGGAACGTCGGAGGCTCATCCTCACCGCGCTCCTTCGCATCCTCAATCGCCTTCTGCGCCCTGGCCTGCGCGGCGGTCACTGCCCCGTTGAACCATCCCGTCGTCGCCTTCGGCCGGCGGACGTGCATGATGCCGTCGCCGAACAACAGCGCATCGGCGCTCTTCCCCGCGGCGAGCAGTTCGACGGTGTCGGCCAGGAACGCTGGGTAGCGGACTTGACGGCGCTCGTGCGTCTTCGGCGTGCCGATCTCGATAATGCTCCCGACCTCTACGGCGTTCTCTTCGACGCTCACGCGCCGTCTGGCCGTGTCGATGTGCTTCACCCGGAGCCCGGTCGCCTCACCCCATCTGAGGCCCGTGTAGGCCAGGAAGACGACCAGGGCCGGGTATTTCGCTCCCGTCGCGAGCGAGGCGACCTGCTCGTGCGTGAGGTAGGCGCGCGCTTTCCCAGCCTTCCGCGGAAGCTTCACACCCCGGGCGACGTTCCGCGCAACGCGACGGTCTCGGACAGCGACGTCGAGGATGCCTGCGAGGATCTCGTGCGCGCGACGGACGGTCGTCGCGCTACGGGTCTTGGCGAGCCCCGCGATCCAGGTTTGTACCTCGGAGTGCCGGATGCCGCCGATGGCCCTGCTCCCCCACTTCGGTTCGACATGCACGCGCCAGGTGGATTCGGTCGTGCGGTACGTCGATGGTTTGAGGTCTGCGCCGCGTGACTTGAGCCAGTCCGTGCCGAGTGTGCCGAGCGTGGCGCGGGCATCTGCAGGGTCGACGTATTCACCGCGGCCCTTGGATACCTCCACCTCGGCGAGGCGTAGTTCGGCGTCCCTACGGCGCGTGAAGCCGCGTTCCGAGGTCTGGGAGTGGTCCGGGCGCCGGTAGATGATCCGGTAGAGCTTCTTCCCGGCCTTCGTCTCGTACGGGTGGACGCTACCCATCGCTGGCCCTTGAGGCTTCGAACGCATCGCGGATCTGGAGTAGGCGATCCTTGAGGCTTGTGCCGTCGATCTCGATATTGAGCTCGCGCGCATCTAGCGCGTCTTGGTACACCCGACGAAGCTCGTCGATGTTCGCCGCCGTCGCGGCGCGCCCCAACCAATCCTGACTCGGCGCGCGCCCTGGCGCTGAAGGTTCTGTCGGCGTGAACTCTGGGAAGGCCTCACGGTCCTTCGCGATGAGTCGCTTCGCGGTGCTGTGGCTTACCGATAGGCGATTCGCGATTGTGACGAGCGGTGGCCAATTCCCGAGCTTGGCTAGCGTGTTGATGAGGCGCGCGTCATAACGCACGCTTCGGGGCTCTCGACCCGCTGCAGGGGCTATCTCACCAAGGGCGTCAGAACCGGACCTTTCACGGACGACGCCTTCTTCGTCGTAGTCCCGGAGCACTGTCATCTCGCTTAGCGCAACCTCGGCGATGATCTCTTGCACGGTGACCTCGCGGATCAGGCGAGACGTGACCTCGGTGCCTTCTCCAGCTCGTTCGATCTTGACAGCCTCAGCGACGAATCGGCCGAGGCTTGCGTCGTAGACGATTTCAAGTTCGTATCCGGCTCCACCGCTCAGAACGTCATGAACGATCGCGGAGGCGCGCGTCGCAACCTCAAGCGTGTCCCAGCCCACATGGCCGATTGGCAGTTCGATCCAGTCGCCGTCAACGATCACGAGTTGGGTAGCCATCGCCCCAGTCTCGCATAATTCGCCCAGGCGTGTCATGACCAGTTCTTGACATGGGCTGGTCTCTGTGATTAAGGTCAGATGACCTCGCTGAGACACAGCAGGGTCATCGAGAGGAATCGAGATGGAAGATCAGTACCACGAGCACCCGGAGACCCGTCGCGGTGCGCTGGAGAAGTACCTCACCCCGCAGCAGGTTCATGACCGTTGGCCGTTCCTGTCGGTCGGACACCTCGCGCAGCTGCGATTCATCGGCGCCGCAGAGAAGGGCAAGGGGCCGAAGTTCCTCAAGCCGACGCCGCGCACGGTCGTCTACCGGGAGCGGGACGTCATCGAGTGGCTCGAGGCGTCCGAGCGCACGAGTACTGCCGAGGTCTCGGCATGACCGTCAACGAGGAAACCCCCGCCGGCCAGGGCGAGGGTTTCGAGGTCACCGTCAACACCAGCGAGGAGCAGAAGATGAACGGAACCACTATAGACGGCGTGGACGTGCGCGAGCCGATTCGTCCGATCTATGGCCCGCGGTCCGATCCGGGGCGGTGGGCGGAGCTTGCCGCGTGGTTCGAGAGCAACGCGGATCGTCTCGTCGAGCCGGACGGTGTTCCGTGGGCGACGCTCGAGGAGTTGGGGCCTAGCGAGCGGGCTGAGTGGCACGTTCACCGTGTCCTCGGCCGCAGGGACTCGATCTACACGCACGGGGTCGTGTATCCCGAGTTCCCGGCCTGCCCGGCGCCGTGGTGGGCGACGAGCGAGGAGGACCGGGATGTTCAGGTCCCCGCGGAGCACCCTGTACGTGCGTTCGTCCGGGAGCTTCCTGGCGCTCACGAGACGTCGATTGAGCAGGAGGCTATCTACGATCCCGAGGCTGGGAGCGTCCGCTGGTCGGATACGTCGTTGTCGGTCTGGATCGATGACGAGGTGCAGGTGCGGTTCACCGACGCTGCCGATGCCGTGACCCTCGCCCGTGCTCTGCTGCGTGGGGCGGCTGCTCTGCGGCGTGTGAACGGCGAGGAGGTGGCGTGATGGCCTTCGAGTATGTCGTCCAGGATCGGCGGAGCAGGTTCTACGGGTGGACCGTGCGGGAGGGGGACGACTTGTCCAGCAAGGTTCACTACACGATGAACCGACCCGGGACCGACCTGTTGCGTGTGCACTACCGGCTGGCTCGTGTCCCTTCGCGTCGCCTGTTCACTCTGCGGCATCTCCGCGGCGCAACGCATGAGGATCGGGCGCAAGCGCGTGAGTGCTTCCACAGGATCCCCGCGATGTTCGCGGGCTTGGAGGCGAAGGGAGCCGCGAGGAGGTGCCTCAACCGTGAGGGTCGCTACTGGGTGTACTCCGTCTACCTTGGCCGGCCCCTTGAGGATCCGTTGGTGCAGTTGGAGCTCGAGATGATGATCGACCTCGAGTCGGGGGTGCGGGCATGACGTACACAGAGGAACAGTGGAACGCTGCGTGTGCTGCCGAGATCGTGCAACTCGCCCGCGACGTCAACACGGGACAGCCGATGGAGATCCTGATTCTGGACACGTTCGATGCGCCGGCGCAGGAGTTGGACAAGCACTTGGCGCGTGCAATCGCCGTCCGCCTGGTCGAGCTCGCCGAGCAGTTGCCGGAACCGCCGCGCATCCTACGGAGGTCGAGCGACATCGACGAGGCGTTCCGCGACCGCGAGGGAGGTGTGTGACGTGTGGCGCGCATGCCGGCCGACCGGATGCTCCGGAGCAGAGTGCTCGCGGACCTCCCCACCACTCCCGGGCAGAGCCTCGTGCTGCTGTGCCTCCGGAGCCACGCGGACGCGACAGGGGTCTCCTGGCCGAGTCAGCGGACGATCGCTGAGGAGACGGGGATGCAGCGCTCGGGCGTTCAGAAGGCGCTCACGGCGCTGCTCGACAAGGGCATCATTCAGCAGCTCGATCCGGGTGCTCAGGGCAGCGGGAACTCGGCGAAGTATCTCGTCAAGTTCAAGGGCGAGTTATGGGCCACTGGGTAGTCCATACTTCGGGCCCGGTTATGGGCTACTGGGTATGCCAAACGGGGCTCTGTCGTATGGACCACTCTGTAGTCCTGAAGTAGAGATCTCTCATGGTGACGGGTCTACCGAGCTTCAGAGCGATCAGGGTTGCTCATCGTGGATCGGGCCGCTTGCGGCTCGATGCCCCTCCGGCGAGGAGGCTCAACGCAACGGCACCTCAGGAGTTCGGCAGGAGAGCCTGCACGTCCGGACCCTGCCTGCTCACGGTCTTGCCGCCTCCCGGCGGCGCTGGCTGATGAGGGCGAGGTGGCAGGGCGGCTGGGTGTGTCTGCCGGCCTGCGTCGTCGAGGTGGTTTCATCGTGGCTGCTTCCCAGCGCGACTCAAGTACGCGCGTGATGTTCGCGCGATCGTTTGACGCCGCACACGCGGCAGAACAGGAGTAACCGATGAGGTGGATGACAACAGCCGAGATTGTCGGCGGAGTGAACCAACGGTTCGTGCACACACCCGCGGTTCAGGTCGGGGATAACGACGAGGTCTATGTGGACCTCGCGACGGTCAACGGCAGCAGTGTTGGGCTCCCCGCGAACACGATCTACGTGCGGCCGTCCGATGGTCGGGTCTTCAGGACGGTGTGACGTGGCCAGGCAGTCTTTGGCGGAGGGCGTGATATCGCTTAGGCGGCGGAAGGGAGGTTGGTTGTGGCGACTTATGTGAACGGGATTCATCTGGTCGATGGGCAGCTTGAGGTGGATGAGTTGCCGGTGATCAGCGGTGTCCAGCCGAATGTGTATGTCAGTCCTGATGGTGTGTTCTATCGGATCATCGACGGCACGGACGGGGCGGTGGGCTGATGGCGGAGAACTACCTGTTCGAGTTCTACGGTGCCCGGTTCAACATCACGGCCGAGTTAGGCGAGGCGACGACGACGGACCCACCGAACCTGCGGGTGATCGAGGGGGCCTGGAAGACGTGGCGGCTCACGATCGATCCGGACGTGCCCGGCATCGAGGGGTTGCGGTTGCAGCAGAGCATGTCCGCCGGTGGCGGTGAGCATCCGTACGGAAACCTCACTCCGGCGGAGAGTGCGTCGCAGGGCTACATTCTGATGATCGCTGAGAACGGGAGCCTGTATCGCATGCCGAGTGGTTACGGCGCGGTGAGCCGGCTGTACTCCCCGGCGGAATGGGAGGCGCAACGAGCTGAGTGGGAGGCAGGGCTGTGAGGGTGTCGAGGGACGAACGGGTCGCTGCGGCATTGGTCGTACGCGGACTGGACGGGTACACAGAGCAGATTGTGACCGTAATCGAGGACGTCGACGGGAACCCGATCGCGGTCGACGAGGCGTTCCAGCAGACGGTCGTGTTCGTGCCAGAGGCGTTTGGCGTCTCGGCTGAGGAAGTAGAAGCGGCGGCTCTGATCGAGTCCGCGATGAAGGAGGAATCATGACAGATGCAACGAGCGCTGAGGGCGCTACAGAGGGTCAGGAACCGGAGCGTCCCGCCGGCGGGCAGGAGCAGCCGCAGGATGGCCAGGAGACGCCACAGGCGCCGCAGGAGCCCGCTGACGGTGAGAAGCGCGGAGGTAACGCGGAGGCGGCGAAGTACCGGACCCAGCTGCGCACCGCGGAAGCGACGATCGCTGACCACGAAGCTCACATTGCCGAGCTGCAGCAGTTCGTGATCGCCGGGCTGATCTCGGATCGTGTAGCGGACCCGAAGGTGTTCGCGAAGCTCGTCGACCGTGAGGCGTGGGCTGGCGATGACGGCCGGATCGATCTGAACAGGCTCGATGATGCCGTACAGCAGCTGCTCACCGATCACCCGTCGCTGAAGCCGGCGGGGAAGCCGACGCCGCGGACGGCACCGCGTCCAGGCAAAGGCACTCCGGTCGCAGGTGGTCCCGCTCCCTCCTCGCTGAGTGCGATCGACAAGGCGTTCCCGAAGTCCGGCGCGACGATGCGGAACCTGCTCGAGCGCGACCCGGAGTCGGGCACCGTCGGCGACACGTTGCAGCGTCGCGGGAAACCGACCCGGATCAGGGCTAAGATCGGAGGTGAGGACGAGTAGTCGACCCGGAGTCGCACTCGTAGCTCACGAAGCTCCTGAGGGGCACACGCAAGCGGCTGAGCCGCAGCGTTTGACAGCCAGCATCTGGCACACGTCATCGCAGTGCGTGTGCCCCTCATTCGTTTGGAGCCACCATGGCCATGTTCACCAGTACCGATGACGTCTCCGGCATCCTTCCCGAGGACTACGCCGCGCTCATCGTTCAGCCCGCGCGTGAGGCAGCCCTCGCGCTCGACGAGACCCACGTCTCGACCGTCATCGTCACCGACGCGCACGACCTCGTCGTCCCGATCGTCGTCAGCGACGGCGACGCCGGCTGGTACGAGGAAGGCGCCGACATGTCGGGCGGTGACGGCACGCTCGACAGCGTCAAGATCACCCCCGCGAAGGTCGGCCGCGTCCGCAAGATCAGCAACGAGCTCGCCGACGACTCGTCCCCCGAAGCGCAGGAGCTCGTCGGGACGATGATCGGTCAGGCGATCGCCGACAAGATCGACATGGCGTTCTTCGGCAACGCCACGGCCCCTGCCCCGGGCTCGCCGGCACCTGCAGGGCTCCCGTCCGTCGCCACCGAAGTGAGCAACGTCAACGGCGTCACCGCGTGGGCTGACCTCGACCCGTTCGCTGAGGCGATCAGCATCAGCGAGGCGAACAACGGCGACCTGTCCGCGTTCGTCGCGAGCCCCGGTGACGCACTCGCCCTCATGACGCTGAAGAAGCAGGCCGACAACAACGAGCCGCTGCTCGGTCTCGACGCAACCTCGGCCACCGGCCGCTCGATCCTCGGCGTCCCACTGCTCGTGTCAAAGCACGTGCAGGCCGGCGTGGTGTGGGGTCTCGACAAGCGGTACGTCACCGTCGCGCTCCGCAAGGCCGTCGACCTCGACATCAGCCGCGACCGCTACTTCGAGACCGACCAGACGGCCGTGAAAGGCGCCATGCGTCTCAGCTGGGCGTTCACGCACCCCAAGGCCCTCGTCCGCATCACCCTCGCGGCAGCCTGATCATGCTCGTCATCAATCAGTACGGGATCGCTGCACTCCAGCCCGCCATCGAGCGGACCGCGGCCGGACTTCCCCTGCCGGCCGCCCCTCTGGATCTACTTGGTCGAGATCTCAACGTTTCCGGGCTGCGCCCCGCCGGAGACCAGGCGGTACGCATACGCAAGATCACGGAGATGTGATGTGTGCGCGGTCAGCTTGTAGCCGCTCGCGCGAATGTCAGCTACGGAGTCGGTGATCGCGTCCATCAGCGCGATGCTCGCCTTCTCCTTCGCCTGATTGATCGTCTTCGACTCGGTCTTCTCTGCCACGTTGAGGCTCCCCTCGTTCACGGTCGAACCCGGCGCCCGACTCGCCTAGATCATGACGGGGGCCTCGGACATCCATCGCTCGGAAGAGCACACGGCCGCCGCCAAGCACCCCGGGGGTATGACCCAACCCGCCCCACAAGGACCACCTCCCGCCCGGCCTGCCCTCATCTCTCCCCGCGCGAATTGACGTTCTGACGCTCATTCACCCTCACGCTCATTGGAGGCCCTGATGCCCCGCCCGAAGTCCCCCTGCGGCACCTATCCCGCCTACCGTCGCCACCTCAAGCACAGCGAGCCGATCGACGCAGCCTGCCGGCGCGCGCAGCAGGAACACGACGCAGGCCGCGCGAAGACGCACCGTACGCGCGACGTCGAGATCCCCCGCATCGCCCCAGCGCTGAGTACGCTGCAGAAGCTCGAGCAGGAGCGTGAGGAGCAGCGCGAGAAGTTCGCGAAGTGCGCCGCCGACCTCGTCACCTTCACCGCGGAGGGCGACCTCTACGCCGTCGATGACCTCATGTACGAGATGAACGAGATCATGGTCGAGTGGTGCTTCGTCCAGTCCGCAATCCACGACGAGCGCGGTGAAGAGTGCCCCGACTGGCTCGATCGCGTCATCGAAGCCAACGACGTCATCACTCAGGACTCCTGACCGCCGACGCCGCCATGGCCTCAGCGCCGAGCACCCTTGACGAGTTTCGTAGCCGTCGACGGGTCGGCCAGAGAGCTGAGAGGTGGGTCATTTGACCCGCCTGCACCTGTCAGGAATCTGACACCTGACCTCTGAGCCGTAGCTCACCGACGCTCGAGGGTGTCCCTGATCTCTCGTCGCAGCGCGTTGACGGCGAGTTGCACTTCAATCGCGTTCTTCTTGTACTCCGGCATCTCTGGGTCGTCATAGTGCCTTTGAAGCTTCTCGTCGTCGCCGGCTCGATCATCCCAGAGGTGAGGGACGCGCTCCGGGCCGAGCACGCCGATCAGGGTCAGCGCTTCAGCGCCCATGCGCCTCGATTCGGCACTATCGGTTGAGCCGCCTCGGTTGAGGTTCTCGAGCAGTCGCGTGAGCGTCTCGAGCTCGAAGATCAGGTGAGCTTGATGCAGTGCCTCGCGTCGGTCGTCGCTGGCGAGTTGTGCGGCTGCGCGGCGATCGCCTTCTGCGATCGTCTGAGCGTTCTTCCGATCCTTCGCGGAGACGACCAACGCCACGATCGATGCGCCGAGGGCCGCGAGGACGGCGAGCATCTGGATGAAATCGCTGAGGGTCATGCGGCCAGTGTGGCACCTGGTGCGGACATGCGCCGGATCTGTGCCGGCGTCATCTCTGGAACAAACATCGGCGCACATCCCGCCGATGACTTCCGTTCAAAGCTCACGTAGTGTGCGGCCATGATTGAGCTACTGAACACACAGGAAGTTGCTGCGGCTGTGGGTCGCCACCCGGTCACGATCCGGAAGGCTCTCGAATCGGGCGAGCTCCACGGCTGGCAGCGCACGGCGCGCGGCCGATGGTTCGTTGACGCTGCGTGCGCTGAGGCCTGGGTGATGTGCGAGCCATGCCCTCACGCCCAGGCTGCTGCAATGGCTCCCGCCCAGCTTCCGTCCTACCGCCGAGACCAGTGACGGGGACAAGTCTGTTGGCTGAGATGATGACCGATCGTCCGAGGACGCGCCCGTCCTTCCTGAGTTCGCAGAAAGTCCGCGGAAAGTCCGCACGGTGCCCTCGCTCGATCGGACGCGCTTCGCAGCCTCCGCGTAGCTGAGCCAGGTGCCCGTCTCTGTCGTCCCCATGAGGCCATTGTCGAACCCTTCACCTAAGGTCGGCTCGTGGCAACACCGTGGCAACGGAACTCGTGACTGAGCCCACGTATCCATGGCTCTGGTGACCAAGAAGGCGCGTGATTACGCGGATTCTGAGAGGCACCACGGGAACGCTTCGCGCGGATTCGGGTTCGAGCCCCACGGGGCCCACTCCGTACCGGCTCCCGCCGTCCCCGGCACCGCCCCTCTGGTCGTCGCTCTCGTCGGCCGCCCTCACGAACGTCGGCGCATGCGTCCCTCCTCGTCCAGCTCGATGACGGTCTCGACGCCGATCCGGGCGAGGAACGCGTCGTCGTGGCTGACGACCAGGAGCGCCCCTCGGTAGGCGTCGAGCGCCTCCGCCAGCTGTTCGACGCTCGCGATGTCGAGGTTGTTCGTCGGCTCGTCCAGGATCAGCAGCTGCGCGGGCGGGTCGGCCAGGAGCAGGCGCGCGAGCGACACCCGGAACCGTTCGCCGCCGGAGAGCGTGCGGACGGGGCGGTCGACGCTGTCTCCGCGCAGCAGCAGCCGGGCGAGCTGGTTGCGAACGGTCCCGGCGGGGGTGTCCGGCGCGACGGCCTGGACGTTCTCCGTCGCGCTGGCGTCGTCGTCGAGTCCGTCCAGGCGCTGGGGGAGGAATCCGACGCGATCGGTGAGGAGACGGCCATGCGGGCGTCCGGGCACCGGCTCCGCCCCGCGGAGGAGCCGATCGATCAGGGTCGACTTCCCGGCGCCGTTCGCACCGACCAGGGCCGCCCGCTCCGGCCCTGGAGCACGATCACGCGCCCTTCGTCCTCCAGCTCGGCCAGCCGTCGTCCCCGGGGCACGTCGGGGTCGGGCAGGACGAGGTGGATGTGCTCCTCGTCGCGGACGCGCGCATCGGCCGCGTCCACGGCGGCCTGGGCGGCCTTGACCTTGTCGTCGAGCGTGGACCGCAACGACCCCGCCGACGCCTGCGCCTTGCTGGTGCGGTTGCCGGCGAGGATCTTCGGGATGCCGCCGTCCTTCTGCGTCTTCTTGCCCGTCCTCTCCCGGCGCGCGAGCTTGGTCTCGGCCTCGGCGCGCTGCCGTCTCTCGACCTTCAGCGTCTGCTGCGCGGAGCGCGCCGCCTGTACGGCGGCGGCCTGCTCGGCCTCCCGACGTTCCTTCCAGGCGCTGTAGGGGCCGCCGAACGTGTCGAGCGCGCCGCCGTACAGCTCGGCGGTGTGGTCCATGTGCTCCAGGAGCTCGAGGTCGTGGCTGACGACGACGAGCGTCCCCGGCCACTGGTCCACGAACTCGGCCAGCCTCGCACTGGTCCCCCGGTCGAGGTTGTTGGTGGGCTCGTCGAGCAGGGTGATCGGGGTGCGGCGGATGCGCAGCCCGGTGATCGCGATGAGCATGGCCTCGCCGCCGGAGACCTCGGCGACGCGACGGTCGAGGTCTCCGGCCG
The DNA here is from genome assembly GCF_049800815.1 of Microbacterium sp. S308A+. Lineage (NCBI taxonomy): Bacteria > Bacillati > Actinomycetota > Actinomycetes > Micrococcales > Microbacteriaceae > Microbacterium > Microbacterium sp. S308A+. Next base: position 1,187,556 of record NZ_JBNAFT010000001.1, read on the forward strand.
AGAAGCCGATCTGGTGCAGGGCCTCGTCGGCGCGGGACTCGATGTCCCAGTCGTCGCCGATCGCGTCGAAATGGCGCTGGTCGATGTCGCCCTCGCCGATCGCCGCGATCGCGTCGAGGATCGGCTGGATTCCGAGCAGACCGGCGACGGTCGTGTCGTGCCGCAGCGTGAGCGTCTGCGGGAGATACCCGACCTCGCCACCGGTGTCGATGTGCCCGGAGGTCGGCGGCAGCTGTCCCGCGATGAGGCGGAGCAGCGTGGACTTGCCGGCGCCGTTGCGGCCGATCAGCCCGGTCCGGCCGGCGCCGAAGGTGCCGCTGACGCCGGCGAGCGCGACGCTGCCGTCTGGCCACTCGAAGGTGAGGTCGCGGAGGGTGATGGCGGGTGTTGCGGACATCTGTGGTTCTTCTCCTTCTCCGCCGTCAGCGGTCCGCGGGCGCGACGGCGATCCGTTCTGTCTCGATCGGGACGGCCACGGGCGGCGTCCCGAGGTATCTCGCGTGCAGCTGGCCGCACGCGGCGTCGATGCCCGCGCCGAGCTGACGTCGCCTGGTCGCACGGACCCCGCGAGCGGTCAGGCCCCGCACGAACTCGTCGACGCGCGTCGACGACGGCGCGCGATAGTCCGGCGAGGCGCCCGCGGCCTCGTTATACCGGATGACGCTGACGTGGAACAGCTCCGGACGGGATCGCGCGCGGACCAGCTCGGCGAGCGCCGCGAGGTGCTCGTCGCTGTCGTTCACGCCCGCGATGAGCAGGTAGGCGAGATAGGTCTTCCTGCGGCTCGTGCGGACATGCCGGTCGAGGACGCCCAGGTTGCGTGCGAGCGGGAACCGCTCCTCGAGCGGGATGATCTGCGCCCGTTCCTCAGGGAAGGGCGAGTGCACCGAGAGGGTGATCGTCACCTGAGGATGCTCGGCGACGAGGCGTTCGAGGCTCGGCGCGAAGCCGACCGTGGAGACGGTGATCCGGCGCGCGGACATGCCGGCGTACGCCTCGTCGGTCAGCAGGGTCAGCGCGTCGAACACGTGCGGGTTGGCGAGCGCCTCCCCCATTCCCATGAACGCGACGCTGGCGGGCCGGGGAAGCCCCGCCCGCGTCCATCGCGGGTGCATCACCTGCGCGACGATCTCGTCGGCCGTGAGGTTGCGGATCAGCCCGACCGCTCCGGTCGCGCAGAAGGTGCATCCCAGACCGCATCCGGCCTGGGACGAGATGCACAGGGAGTCCCAGCCGGCCCGGTAGTGCGAGACGACCGTCTCGATGCGGGCCCCGCTGTCGGAGGCGAACAGGACCTTCTCGACGTGTTCGTCGCGTTGCGCCTCCACCACGCTGAGCGGGAGCAGCCGGGGACCGAACCGGTCCGCGAGCTCGCTCCGCAGGCGTGCGGGGAGGGCGTGGACGTCGGCGAAGGTCTCGGCGGTCGACGACTGCCACGCGTCGAGGATCTGGCGGAACCGGTAGGCGGGCTCCCCGGCCTGGGCCAGCTGGTCGCGGATGCGCATCCACCGGCTCCTGGTGGTCAGGACGGCGCTCACGTGTCGCCGCCCTTCGGGGGCAGGACCTCGCGGCCCCGGTAGGACCCGCAGTGCGGGCAGGCGCGGTGCGGAGGCGTGGCCTTGCCGCAGGCGGGGTTGGCGCAGACGGTGAGCGTGGGGGCGCCGGCCTTCGCGTGGGCGCGGCGGTGGCGGGTACGAGAACGAGACGTGCGATGCTGCATGGCGGTGCCTTTCGTGAGCGGGTTGCAGGCGCCAGCGGAGCTGGCAGGACAACCGACCACGAGGCCGTGTGCCGATGCGGCGAGGGATCACCCGGGGCGGGCGCCCCGCTCCGGACGGCATGTGCCGTGGCCCTCGCGGAGGGACGGAGCAGGGGCGCGCCGGGAGACGGGAGACGCGCGTTCGCAGCCAGGCACTCGGGACCGAGGTCGGCGCGATGCGAACGTGCCGGTGAGACACACAGGGACGACGCCCTGAGAAGAGGGCTTCACGCGCGTGGGAGGAAACGATCGATCACCGTCGCAGACGATGCGCGCGGAGGACGGCCACCGGCAGTTCGGTGGCTAGGCTCTGTCGACCTCAATCAGTCCCATGCCCACAGCCTATCAGCCGGGCCGCGGCTCACGCCCTCCGGGCCCGGTGCCTCCGCACGGCGTCGCGGTTGGCACAGCGGACCGAGCAGTAACGCTGGCGGCCGTTGCGGGTGACGTCCACCACGACGCGCGTGCAGGGCGCGGCAGCGCAGCGGCCGAGGCGATGCATGCCGCGGGTCGCGAGGTGCAGCGCGGTGCCGACGCCGATGACCGCCCGGAGCACGTGCGGAAGGGAGTCGTCGTCGTCGCGGTAGTGCAGATGCCAGCCCTCGCCGTCGTGATCGGTGAGGCGGGGGTAGGCGGCGGCCGCGGCCATCTGCGCGTTGAGGAGCCGGGCGCGCTCCCCCTCGTCGGCCGCGTCCACCACCCGGAGCCATTCATCGATCACCGCCCTGGTGCGGGCGTGGTCGTCGGCGCCGGGCGGGAAGACCATGGTCATGCCGAAGTCGCGGGTGCGCTGCTCGATCCCGTCCCGATCGGCGGGCCAGTCGTCGGCCAGGGAGGCCGCGAGGAGGACCGCGTACTCGCCGTAAGGGTTGAGATGCATAAGAGCATTACATCATGGTGGAGGCATGTCCGCCGACGACCGCCCCTCCCCCACCCCCACGGCCTCGATCCCCACCGCTCCCGCGGCCTCCACCGGCTCGGCCCGCGTCACGCAAGCGCCTGCCTCGGCTCCTCCCGCCACCGCCTGCGAGCACGCGTGGATCACCGAGTCCCGGCATCGCACCTCACAGGGCGTCGTGGTCTACGTCCGCTGCGCCTGCTGCCCCGCCCGCCGGGTGGACCTGTGCGGCGAGGACGGGATGCCGCCGTCGGCCGCGAGCCGGGTGGTCGGCGGCATCCCGCCCGTGCCGCGCCGACTCAGCTCGCCGGCGCGGCGGCAGGGCTCGCCAGCACCCCGGCAGGGCTCGCCAGGCCCGCGGCGGTGACCAGGGCGGCGAGCGACGCGCGCAGCACCGATGCGTCGATCCCTGCGGCCCAGCCGGTGCGGTCGCCGCAGCGGTATTCGATCAGCGTGAGCGCGCGGCTGTCGCTGCCGCGCTCCATGCTCGTCTGGTGCAGGCTCAGCACCTCGATCGGCCGGCCGCGGGCGGCGAGCGCCGCGGCGAGCGCCTCGACCGGGCCCACGCCCTCGTGCGCCGACACGACCCGCTCCCCCCGATGCTCCAGCTCGATGCGCACCCGGCCGATGCCGCCCTCCTCCGTCACGTCGTACCCGGCGAGGGACAGCTCCGGGTCCGCGCCAGCCAGGTACGCGGACGCGAAGAGGCCCCAGAGCCCGGCCGCGGTGACCTCGTCCCCCGCCGCGTCCGTGTGCTCCTGGACGTGCCGGGCGAAGTCGATCTGCAGCCGCCGGGGCAGCTCGACGCCGTACTCGGTCTCGAGCAGGTACGCGATGCCGCCCTTGCCCGACTGGGAGTTCACGCGGATCACCGCGTCGTAGCTCCGCCCGATGTCCGCCGGATCCACGGGCAGATAGGGGACGCGCCAGGCGATCTCTCGCTCGCTCCGCCCCTCCGCCACCGCGCGGGCATGGTGTTCGGCGAAGCCCTTCCTGATCGCGTCCTGATGCGTGCCGCTGAACGCCGTGTGCACGAGGTCGCCGACGTAGGGGTGACGAGGGTGCACCTCGATCCGGTTGCAGTACTCGACCACGCGACGGATCTCGTCGATGTCGGAGAAGTCGATCATCGGATCCACGCCCTGCGCATGCAGGTTGAGCGCGAGGGTCGCGATGTCCACGTTCCCGGTCCGCTCCCCGTTGCCGAAGATGCATCCCTCCACCCGCTGCGCGCCGGCGAGCAGAGCGAGCTCGGCGCAGGCGATCCCCGTACCGCGATCGTTGTGCGGGTGCACCGACAGGATCACGCCGTCGCGCCGTGCGAGGTTCTTGTGCATGTGCTCGATCTGATCGGCGTACACGTTGGGCGTGGCGATCTCGACCGTGGCGGGGAGGTTCAGGATCACCGGGCGCTCCGGCGTCGCCTCCCACAGCTCCGTCACCGCATCGCAGATCTCGATGGCGAACTCCGGCTCCGTGGCGTTGAACACCTCGGGGGAGAACTGATATCGAACGTGGGACAAGTGCGCCGTGCGATCGCGGATCTCGCGTGCGCCGTCGAGGATCAGCCTCTTCAGCTCCTCCCGGCCGTGCCCCAGCACCACGTCCCGCCACATCGGGGCGGTCGCGGTGTACATGTGGATCACGACCTCGTTGCGGATCCCCTGGATCGAGTCGACCGTGCGGGCGATGAGGTCGGCACGCGCCGGGGTGAAGACGACGATCGTGACGTCCTCCGGCGCGATGTCGCTCTCGGCGATGAGCCGCACGAAGTCGTAGTCCGTACGCGAGGCGGAGGGGTAGCCGACCTCGATCTCCTTGTAGCCCATCGTGACCATGAGCTCGAAGAAGCGGCGCTTGCGCTCGGGATCCATGGGCTCGGCGAGGGCCTGGTTGCCGTCGCGCAGGTCGACGGGCACCCACAGCGGCGCCGTCCTGAGACGACGGGTCGGCCATTCCCGTTCCCCGAGCGGCACCTCGACCTTGGCGTAGACGTCGGAGTAGCGATGCGACGGCATCTGCGAGCGGCGCTGGCGGTTCCAGACCGGCGCGTCGGCAGGGACCGGGCCCGCGGGCGTGGACAGGGCCGAGTGCGCGGAAAGGGCGGAGTGCCCGGACGGAGCGGACGGCGTGGTGCGGGTGGACGGGGACACAGCGGGGTACGACACGGGTGACCTTCTTCTTCCTGGGATGGCGACTCTCGGCGACACGGACGAGAGCTGACCGGCGCGCGTCGATCCCCCACGGCGGGGAGCCGGTCGGCTAGATCCCGCCGTGGCGGCGAAGAAGAAGGAACGCGCCGGCGAACATGGCTAGACTGTAGCACAACTCCTCAGACAAGCAGAGAGGTCACGATGAGACAGGTGAAGCGCGAGACACTCGCTGACCGGGCGGCGGACCTGCTGCTGGACCGCATCCGCAGCGGCGAATGGGAGCTCGGCGAACGGCTGCCGGGAGAGACGACCCTGGGCCCCCAGCTCGGCGTCGGGCGGTCGACCGTGCGCGAGGCGATCCGTCAGCTCGCCGGCCGCGGCGTGCTCACGAGCCGCCAGGGCGCCGGGGTCTTCGTCACCGCGCTCGACGCCGCCGAGGACTGGGACGTCGTCCTCCGGCACGCCGACATCCTCTCCGTCATCGAGGCCAGGATCGCCATCGAGGGCGAGGCCGCGTCCCTCGCCGCCCAGCGCCGCACGCCGGCCGATCTCCGCGCGATCCGCCGCGCCCTCGCGGCCCGCGCCGCATACGGAGCCCCCGCCGGCGTCGACGACGACCTCGACGGCTACGTCGATGCCGACACCGCCTTCCACCGCAGCGTCGTGGCCGCGGCGCACAATCCGATCCTCCAGGAGCTGTTCGACGGCTTCACCCCGCGCCTCCGCCCCGCGATGGTCGAGATGCTGCGACTCCGGTGGCACGCCGGGAACGGCGTTCCCGCGCGCCGCCCCTCGTCCGCGCATGACGCCGAAGAGGACCAGCTCATGCACGAACGACTCGCGGAGAGCGTCGCGGCACGCGCCTCCGCCGAGGCCGCACGCCTCAGCCGCGAGCACCTCGCCGGCCTCGCGGCCGCGATCGGGGGCGCCGCATGACCGCCGTCCTGGAGCTGCGCGACGTCGTCTTCCGCCGGGAGGGGAGGACGATCCTCCATGGCGTGACCCTGAGGGTCGAGGCCGGGGAGCACTGGGCGCTCCTCGGTCCCAACGGCGCGGGAAAGAGCACGATCCTCGGCTTCTGCGGCGCGCTCGTGCACCCCACCTCCGGCACGGTCGACGTCCTCGGACACCGCTTGGGCCGGGTGGACCTGCAAAGCCTGCGCCGCGATATCGGCCACGTTGACCCGCGTCACGGCCTGCGCTCGCCGCTCACAGTCATGGAGGTCGCGCTCACCGGCCTCACCGGGACCGTCGAGACGCCCCTGCGCTGGCGCCCGACCGACGACGAGGTCGACCGCGCCCGCACTGTGATCGCGAATGTGGGCCTCACCCATCGAGAGACCTCCATCTGGCCGCTCCTCTCGCAGGGCGAGCGAGGCCGGGCGCTGATCGCCCGCGCGCTCATCGCCGAGCCCCGGCTCCTGCTGCTCGACGAGCCCACCACCGGTCTCGATGTCGCAGCGCGAGAGCAGTTCCTGGAGACGATCGACGCGCTGAGCGTCCGCGAGCCGGACCTGGCGACGATCCTCGTCACCCACCACCTCGAGGAGCTCCCGGAGAGCACCACGCACGCGCTCGTGATCACGGACGGCACGATCGTCGCCGCCGGAGCCGCCAGGGATGTGGTGACCACTGAGACCATCTCGGCCGCGTTCGCACACCCCATCGCGGTCGCGCACGACGATGGCCGGTGGTCGGCGAGGGCGGTGCGTCCGGAGCCGGCCGTCGGATAGCGCTCATCTCGCCGGGCGGGATGCGGCCTTCGCGGACGATCAGGCCGTGAGCTCGACGAGCTTTCGGAGCGTCCGAAGATTGCGCGCGGTCCCGGGAACGCCCAGGGCGCGGTCGAAGACGGGCGTCGTGAGCCTGGTCGTGTGCACGCCACCCTCCGCATAGTCGATCCAGAGGTCCGTTCCGCGCACGGCGATTCGCTCCCCCGGCCCGAGCCGTTCGGTCAGCGCCCCCACCCCGCCCTCGCGCGGCTCTCCGGCGAGGAACATCACGTGCAGGAGCTTGTCGGCCGCCGCATCGGGAAACGGGTTCTCGGCCAGGGCCGCAGTGAGCTGGGCATGTGTGCGCAGGATCGCCGGCGTATCAACGCCGAACTCCTCCGCGATGAGAGCGCGTACGGCGAGGAGCGCCGCACCGGCGTCGTCGGGGACGTCCACGACCACGTTGCCGCTCGCGATGTAGGTCGACACACCGGTGAGCCCGACGCGCTCAGCGAGCAGGGCCCGCAGCTCGGCCATCGGCACGCGGTTGCGACCGCTCACGTTCACGGCACGGAGCAGGATGACGCCTCGCACGGTCTCGCTCATCCCTCGCTCGCCGGGAACGCGTCCGCGCTCTCGATCAGCACCGCGCCCGCATGGGCGAGCTCTGCGAGCGCCGCCGCGCTCGGTCCCTCCGCAACGCCCGCGACGAGATCGGTGAGAACCCGGACGCGGAGCCCGTGTGCGATGGCGTCGAGCGCCGAGGCCCGGACGCAGTGGTCGGTCGCGATTCCCGCGACGTCGACGTCGAGGACACCACGGCGGGAGAGGATCTCCGCCACGCTCGACCCGTCCTCCGCCGTTCCCTCGAACATCGAGTACGCCGGCCTTCCCTGCCCTTTCCGGACATGGTCGGTCACCGCCGCTGTGATCAGGAGCGGGTCGTACTCCGCACCCGCCGTCCCGGCGACGCAGTGGACCGGCCAGGTGTCCACGTAGTCCGGTTCCGCAGCGAAGTGACCGCCGTTGTCCCCCTCGGCGTCATGCCAGTCGCGCGAGGCGACCACGGTGCGATAGACGCCGGGATGCGCGGTGAGAAAGGCCGAGATCCCGGCAGCCACGGCATCGCCGCCGGTCACGGCGAGCGCACCGCCCTCGGTGAAGTCGTTCTGCACGTCGACGATGAGGAGCGCCCTGGTCATGCTCCGAGCGTACGCCGCCACGCGCCGTCCGGAGCGGTTTCGCACGATCCCCGGGGACAGGGTAAGATCGTTCATCGTGCGGTCCGCCGCACGTGCCGGCCACCGGCACGCCGCCTTAGCTCAGACGGCAGAGCGATTCACTCGTAATGAATAGGTCAAGGGTTCGATTCCCTTAGGCGGCTCCACCGAGAAAGCCCGGTCAGGACGGAGATCCTGACCGGGCTTCTTTCGTTCGGCAGTGATCGCAGGCAGCATCGCACTCACCTCGCCTTCAGACGTCCGTCGCCACCCCTCCGTTGACCTCTCTCGTCACGACGGATTCGGCATGCACACCGGGGGCACGGTTGCAACTCATGGATACAGAAATTGCAACCGCTGTTTGACGCCGATACACCGGATTTCTAGCGTGAAGGCGATTCGTTCATCTGCCGTCATTAGGCGGATATCTCCAGGCGGGACCTCTGGGAGGAGACGCCCCCCTCGCCTGAGACATGCGATCCATCTGACATGAAGGGATTTTCGATGAACCCACCCGACTCCGGTCAGCAGATCCGTCGGCGAACGATCGTTCACGGGGTGGCTTGGACCATCCCTGCAATCGCGGCCGCCGTCGCTGTCCCCAGCGCCTCCGCATCAACGTGCACACCCAAGCGGGTTCAGATCGACTGGAGCGCCTTTACCCGTACGGACGTAAACTCAGGCACGGGGATCGGAGCGGACGAAGAGGGGACCCCCTATCCCTTCCAGGTCTCCGTGCGGCATGGCAGAGCAGTGCAGGCCGCGTCGAGCAACCTGAACGTCTGGGGGAAGAACACCTCGAACGCGATGGTGAACCTCACCTCCCTTCTCTCCGATCCGAGCTACGCCACCACCGGAGACGGGCTTCTCTCCGACTACTATTCGATTCTCACCGTCAATTTCCTCCGGCCCGTCACGGCTGTGAGCTTCACGGTATGGGACGTCGATTCTTCCAGCAGCAAGACGGATCGCTATACCGAGCACGTGAGCACCAGCCCCAAGGCCACGCGCGAGACCGCGGGGAGCGGATTGCGGAGAACAGGACCGACCAACCTCTGGTAGTCCCCATCCGACGACACCAGAGGGGACGTGGACACTCTGGACAAGAAACATTCCGTGGCATATCAGATGGACACCCAGGTCAGCTCTGTCGAGATCTGGATGTGCCGCAAGATGCAGAGCATGGGAGGCGGGGGAGTGGGGATCTCAAACATGACCTTCACCACTGTCTGCAGCGATTGACCTCTCTGCACGCCCTGTCGTCAGAGGCCGACCGACCCGGCCCCTGATCCTCACACGCTTCAGCGTTCGGTTCCTGGAGGACCAGCCCCCGCATCAGGACGACTGGCTGGAGTATCGGCTGAGCTTCTTCAAGGAGGCGACGCTGGCGTCGATCCGCGCGCAGAGCGTGCTCCCGACCGCCTGGCTCGTCTTCCTCGACGACCAGGCGCCGGACTGGCTGCGCGACGAGATGAGCGCGCTGAGCGAGGAGAACAGGTTTCTTAAGAGCGCCCCGACGCGTAGGGTCGGGGCGCTCTTGCTGCTCAGGCGGACACCTCAGGACCGCCTGCTATGAAAGCGGACGGACCGGGGCGCGATAGTAGAGGCCGCGTATGGAGGTCAGGTTCCCGTCCAGGCGGCAGCGGAAAGCGGCGACCGCCTGGTCGATCGCCGCGCGGAGATCGAGGGAGCCGTTTGCGGCCGGTGCATGCACGGTGAAAACGACACCGGATGTCTCGGCCCCGTCGCGGAAGAGGTTCACCTCGTAGGTACCGGTCTGCCGTGAGTCTCTCGATGCGGGATGGGGGTGAACGACGATCACGTCCGTGTACGCCGATGCTTCACGTTGTGTTGTTGCTTGCACTGCTCTCACCTCCACGGCGGGAGCGCCATCGCCGGATCGGATGTGACCATCGCACCCGCCAACTCCCCCGAGGCTACGCCTGCATCTCGCGAAATCGTTGCGATGAAGGCGAACTCCCAGGTACGGCGATGGACCTCGGCGCGTTCCGCACCGGGGAGAAAGGGGCGCCACCATCGACCGGGACGACGCGAATGACAGCCGACACGACAGCAGCCCTCCGACGACGCCCCGGGACGGTGCGCCGTCGTCGCAGGTCGTCCGCTCTACGATGTCCTCATGGAGATGCCGGAGCACGTGATCCTCACTCGCTTCAGCGTTCGGTTCCTGGACGACCAGCCCCCGCATCAGGACGACTGGCTGGAGTATCGCCTGAGCTTCTTCAAGGAGGCGACGCTGGCGTCGATCCGCGCGCAGAGCGTGCTCCCGACCGCCTGGCTCGTCTTCCTCGACGACCAGGCGCCCGACTGGCTGCGCGACGAGATGAGCACGCTGAGCGAGGAGAACGGGTTTCTCGTGCCGACGTACGTGTCGGGCCCGTTCACCGCGAACGCCGCCCGGGACGCGATCGACGCCCTCCCCCTCCGCGGAGGACACCTCCTCACGACGCGTCTCGACAGCGACGACGCCCTAGGGATCCGGTTCGTGGAGAAGGTCGGCGCGCACGCGCACGGACAGATCGCCGCGGGCCTCTCCCCCGACGGGCTCTACCTCAACGCGACGCGCGGACTGCAGCTCGACCGCCGAGGGCTGGTGTTCCAGCTCGACTACAGCAGCAACGCCTTCATCAGCTACCTCGAACACCGCGAGCCCGGCGCTCCCCTCCGTACCGTCCTGCAAGACGGCAGGCACGCGAACGCACACCGCCACGCACCTGTCCTCGCATTCCAGGACGAACCGCTGTGGCTCCAGATCGTGCACGGCTCCAACCTCGCCAACTCCATCACCGGACGTCGGGTCGCGAACTCCCGTCTCCCCCGCTCCTTCGCGATCGAGCTGCCGCACGGAGAGGACGTCGGCACGATCTCGCTCGCACATCAGACCCTGACCGAGGACCTCCGTCGGCTACGCCGATGGGTCAGCGAGCCATGGCTTATCAAGGAGTACATGGCCGGGCGGCTCGAACGTCTCCGCGGGACCCGCGTCCGCCCGCGTCGCGTGCCGCGACGCTAGCGCGGGACCGACAAGGTCCTCTGGGCTACTCGCAGCGCAGGCCGCTCTGCGGCACGACGCCGCTGAGCAGGAAGTCCTCCACCGCGTCGTCCACGCAGTCGCTGCCCTTGTTGTATCCGGTGTGCCCCTCGCCGACACGGGTGACGAGCACTCCGCTCTCCAGCTGATCGGCCAGGGAGACCGACCAGTCATAGGGCGTCGCCGGGTCGTTGGTGGTGCCGATCACGAGAATGGGGTCTGCGCCCTTGGCGGCGATCGGCCCCCGCACGCCGGTCGGCGGATACGGCCACACCACGCAGGGGTCGGCGCCCTCCCAGTACGGAGCGATCGTCGGGGCACCCGCGGCGACCTTCGCCTTCGCGGCCTGCTCCGCCGCCGGGTCGTCCTCCGCCGGGTAGTCCATGCAGTTATAGGCGCGGAACGCCTCGGCGGAGTTGTCGATGTACTCCCCCTGCTCCCTGCCGTTGTAGAAGTCGGCAAGGAAGAACGCGGTGCTCGGATCCCCGGCGAGAGCGTTGGCGAGCGCCTGCGTGAGATAGCTCCAGCTGTCCCGCGAGTACAGCGCCGAGATGATCGCCGTCATCAGCGTGTCGGCGCCCAGTGTACGTCCGTCGCCGTTCTCCAGCGGCATGCGATCGACGCTTGCGAGCAGCGCGCCGATGTCACGCATCCCGTCATCGACCGTGCCCGAGAACGGGCACCCCTTGTCGTCGAGGCAGCTCTGCATGTAGGCCCTCAGCGCGGATTCGAATCCCAGCGCCTGCGTCGTGCCGACGTCGGCGCCGGAGACCGACGGATCGATCGCGCCGTCGAGCACCAGACGACCTGCCCGATCCGGGAGCAGCTCCGCGTAGGTCGCGCCCAGGAACGTCCCATAGGAATAGCCGAGGTAATTGAGCTTCTTGTCTCCCAGGACTCCGCGGAGGAGGTCCATGTCGCGGGCCGAGTTCACGGTGGTGATGTAGGGCAGGATCCCCTCGCTGTTGCGCTCGCAGGCATCGGCGAACCTCTGGTTCGCGGCCTCCTGCGCGGCCTCGCGCTCGTCGCTGCCTCGCGCGCCGGCGGGGATGTCGTAGAAGTAGGCGTCCTTCTCCGCGTCGTCGAGGCAGGTGACGGCCGTGGACTCGCCGACCCCACGAGGATCGAAGCCGACGACGTCGTACCTCTCGATGATCTCCGGCCCGACGGCGTAGTCGAGACTCTCCTTCACGAAGCTCACGCCGCTCGCACCAGGACCACCGGGGTTGACCAGAAGAGAGCCCAGCGGATCCTCGGACGACGGGCTCCGGACCACCGCGAGGGCGATGTCCTTGCCGGAGGACGGATTCTCCCAGTCCAGCGGGGCGCGCACGTCAGCGCATTGCAGGCCTCTTCCGCACGCCGACCAGTCGAGCTCCTGTGAGTAGTAGGGCAGGAGCTCCTCCGAGACGCCGCTGGTGTCCGGCTCGGCGGTGCGCACCGGCTGCGAGCTGGACGAGGGCGGGATCATCGAGTAAAGACAGCCCGACAGGGTCAGCGAGGCCACGGCGAGGCCGGCGACGGTGGCGGTGATGCGGCGGAGACGGCGGGTCGATCGGTTGTTCACGGTGTCCTCCCACTCGCGACGGTCACGAGCAAGCTCTCGAGGGCGAGGGTCGGTGCGACGTTCCGCTCCAGCGCTTCCCGCGTCTCCGCGAGATGGTCGAGCACGTCCAGCGTACGCGCCGGGGACCACACCGAGGCGAGGGCCGCGAGCTCGGCGGCGAGCTCGCTGTTGATGAGGGCGCCGGGACGGTCGAACTGGAGCATCACGACGTCACGGAAAAGGGACTGCAGATCGGTGAGCACCCGGTCGATCCCGTCGCGCAGACTGCGCGTGGCGCGCTTGCGCTGGTCGTCCTCCAAGGCCGAGATCTGCGCACGCAGAGCCGGCGGGACCGGCTGTCCCTCGGCGATGCCGACCGTGCGCAGCAGCGTCCGGCGTTCGGTTTCATCGCGCTCCGCGGTGAGCGCCTTCGCATCCTCGGTCGCGACCTGGACGATACGTCCCGCGACCTCGACCGCGTCGCCGACGCCGCGGACGCCCAGCACCGCGCGCAGCGTCTCTTCGCGACGGGTCCTGGCCCTGTCGTCGGTCGCCAGCCGCTGCGCCATGCCGATGTGCCGCTGGGCGTGACGCGCGGCCTGCTCCGCGATCGCGGGGTCCGCCCCGGTCCGGTGCACGATGAGCCGGGCGACATCGTCGACGTCGGGCTCGCGCAGCCGCAGCGAGCGCACACGGGAGCGGATGGTAGGGAGCAGATCGGCCTCGCTCGGGGCGCAGAGGATCCATACCGTCCGTTCGGGCGGCTCCTCCAGCGCCTTCAGCAGGACGTTCGAGGTGCGCTCGACCATACGGTCGGCGTCCTCCACGACGATGACGCGATAGCGCCCGGCGGAGGGCGCGAAATAGGAGCGCTCCACGAGAGCGCGCGCCTCGGCGATCGTGATGATCACCTTGTCGGTCCGCAGAGCGGTCACGTCGGGATGGGTGCGAGCCAGCACCTGACGCATCGTCGCCTCGTCCTCTGGACCCTCGGCGATGAGCGCGGCCGCGAAGGCGTAGGCGAGGGTGGAGCGACCTGATCCGGGCGGCCCCGTGATCAGCCAGGCGTGTGTGAGCGCCCCGGGGTCGGCCGCCGCCTCCTGCAGGGTGCGCACGGCGTCACCCTGGCCCCACACGTCCGCCCAGGGGAAGGGGGCGATGGCGGCGGTCATCCTCTCACCCTAGCCTCGGGGAGCGACACGGCGACGCCGCGCTCAGCCTTGCAACGCGCGGACACGCGCGCGGACGTCGGCGGCGAGGTCCTCGGGCGCACGGGTCGCGTCGAGGACGAGGAAACGCTCCGGCTCGGCGGCGGCGAGGGCGAGGTACGCCGCGCGCACACGGCCATGGAACTCCTCCCGTTCGGACTCGAGCCGGTCGAACGGCTTGTCGTCGGAGTCCAGCCGGACCCGCGCGGTCGCCGGATCGATGTCCAGGAGCACGGTCAGATCGGGCAACGCGCCTTCCGCGGCCCAGAGCGAGAGGCTGCGCACCTCCTCGGCGTCCAGCACTCGCCCTGCGCCCTGGTAGGCGACGGAGGAGTCGAGATAGCGGTCCTGTATCACGACCGTCCCCTGTGCCAGTGCAGGGCGGACCACGGTCGCGACGTGATGCGCACGGTCGGCCGCATACAACAGCGCCTCGGAACGCGGGGCGATGTCGCCGCGATGGTGCAGGACGATGTCACGGATGAGGCGCCCGACCTCCGATCCTCCCGGCTCCCGCGTGTGCAGGACGCCATACCCCTCCGCGTCGAGCCACTCCGCGAGAAGCGCGGCCTGGGTCGTCTTCCCCGCGCCGTCACCGCCTTCGAGGGTGATCCAGAGGCCTCCGGTCACGAATCGGTCTTCTTCGTGCGAGCGGACGCCTTCTTCGCGGCAGCGGTCTTCGTCGCGGCCTTCTTCGTCGTGGTCTTCTTCGCCGCCGTCTTGACCGGCTCCTTCTTCGCCGCCGTCGACCGGCCGCGCTTCGTGGCCGGTCCCTTCGCGCGCTTGTCGGCGAGCATCTGGACGGCACGCTCGAAGGTGACGTCCTCCGGCTTCTCCCCGCGCGGGATCGTGACGTTGGTCTCCCCGTCGGTGACGTAAGGACCGAACCTTCCGTCGCGGATCCGGATCGGCTTGCCGCTCACCGGATCGGCGTCGAACTCGGCGAGCGCGCTCGAGGCCCGGCGAGCGCCGTATTTCGGCTGCGCGTAGAGGGCGATCGCCTCCTCGAGCGTGACGTCGAAGATCTGCTGCTCGCTCTCCAGCGAGCGCGAGTCAGCCCCCTTCTTGAGGTAGGGCCCGAACCGTCCGTTCTGCGCGGTGATCTCCTCGCCCGACTCCGGGTCGACGCCGACCGTGCGTGGGAGGCTCAGCAGCCTCAGCGCGGTGTCGAGATCGATCGTCTCGACCGACATCGACCGGAAGAGCGACGCGGTCCGCGGCTTGGGGGCGTCCTTCTTCGCCGTGCGCTTCTTCGGGGCCGGCGCGTCGACGACCTCTCCCGTCGCCTCGTCCACCATCGCCTCGGCCGACTCCTCGGCCGGGTCGTTCTCCTGGACATACGGGCCGAAACGGCCGTCCTTGACCACCACGACCTTGCCGTTCTCCGGGTTCTCGCCGAGAACGCGGTCACCGGCGACCGGGGCGTCGATGAGCTCCTGCGCCTTGGCGGCGGTGAGCTCGTCGGGCGCCAGGTCTTCGGGGACGTTGACGATCCGCGGCTTCGCCTCCGGATCGGCGGGATCGATCACCTCGAGGTAGGGGCCGTACTTCCCGAAACGGAGCGTGGCCGTGTCGGTGATCCGGGTGGAGTTGAGCGCACGCGCATCGATCTCACCGAGAGCGTCGACGATCTGCCGCAGCCCCACGTGCACGTCGGAGCCGAAGTAGAACGAGCGAAGCCACTCGACCCGGTTCTGCTCCCCGCGGGCGATCGCGTCGAGATCGTCCTCGAGCGAGGCGGTGAAGTCGTAGTCGATGAGCTCGGCGAAATGCTCCTCCATGAGACGCACCACGCTGAACGCCAGCCACGTCGGCACGAGCGCCTGGCCCCGCTTGGTGGCATAGCCGCGGTCCATGACCGTGCTCGGGATGGTCGCGAAGGTCGAAGGACGGCCGATGCCGTACTCCTCCAGCGCCTTCACCAGCGACGCCTCGGTGTACCGCGGTTTGGGCGTGGTCCGATGCTCTTTGGCCTCGGCGTCCGACAGGCCCACCTCATCGCCGACGGTCACCACAGGGAGAGACTGGTTCTCTGCGGCGTCGGCGTCGCCGCGCTTCTCGTCCCGTCCCTCCTCGTACGCCTCCAGGAAGCCCTTGAAGGTGTAGACGGTGCCGGAAGCGGTGAACTCCGCCGACCGGCCGTCGGCGTCGACCGCGATCGTCACGGTCGTCGTCTCGTACTTCGCGTCCGACATCTGGCTCGCGACCGTCCGCTTCCAGATGAGGTCGTAGAGCCGCTGCTCCTCGCGATCGAGCTCGGCGGACACCGATGACGGCGTGCGGAACTCCTCGCCCGAGGGGCGGATCGCCTCGTGCGCCTCCTGCGCGTTCTTGCTCTTGCTCTTGTAGACGCGGGGCTTCAGCGGCACAGCGGCGTCGCCATACAGCGCGACCGCCTGCGACCGGGCCGCCTGCACCGCCTGGGTGCTCAGCGCGGTCGAGTCGGTGCGCATATAGGTGATGTACCCCTTCTCGTACAGGCGCTGGGCGACGCTCATCGCCTGCTTCGCGCTCATCGAGAGCTTGCGCCCTGCCTCCTGCTGCAGCGTGGAGGTGGTGAAAGGAGCATAGGGGCTGCGGGTCCCCGGCTTCGCCTCGACCTTGGACACCGTCCCCGTGCCCGCGGCCTCGACCGCTCTGGCCAAGCCCTCGGCGGCCTGCGCGTCGAGGACGACGACAGCCTTCTTGAGCTTGCCGGCGTCGTCGAAGTCCGATCCGCGCGCCAGCGATCCTCCGTCGAGGCGGACGAGCCGCACCCGGAAGGAAGAGCCCGAGGCCGCGGCCTGCGCGTCCACGTCCCAGTACTCGGCCGAGACGAACGCCATCCGCTCCCGCTCGCGGTCGACGATCATTCGCGTCGCCGCGGACTGCACGCGGCCGGCCGACAGACCGGACTTGACCTTGTACCAGAGCACGGGAGAGACGTCCCAGCCGTACAGGCGGTCGAGGATGCGCCGGGTCTCCTGAGCGTCGACGAGGGCGTGGTCGAGCTCTCGGGTGTTGCCAACCGCGGCCTGGATCGCGTCCTTGGTGATCTCATGGAACACCATCCGTCGCACCGGGACCTTCGGCTTCAGGGTCTCCAGGAGGTGCCAGGCGATCGCCTCGCCCTCGCGGTCCTCATCGGTGGCGAGCAGGAGCTCGTCGGCGCTCTTCAGGGCGCGCTTGAGCTCGGCGACGGTCTTCGTCTTGCGGTCGCTCACCACGTAGTACGGATCGAAGTCGTTCTCGACGTCGATCGAGTACTTCCCGTAGGCCTTCTTGTCGGCCGCCGGGATGTCCTTCTTGTCCGCGAGATCGCGGATGTGACCGACCGAGCTGAGCACCTCGTACCCGTCGCCGAGATATCCCTGGATCGACCTCATCTTGGTCGGGGACTCGACGATGACGAGCTTCTTGCCTTGCGCCAAGGGTGCGTCCTTTCTTCGAAGCACACCATACACACCGCGATGGAGAGGATGTCCAGCGCGGTTCAGCCGTCGTCCGCAGCGATCTCGGGAGGACCGGCTCGGGATCGGGCGACAGCCGCCATTCCAGCGTACGCCGCGGAAACCTGCACGTTCGCCACCTGTTCGTCCACAGCGCACTCGTCGAGATGGGCGTGCATGGCCGCGGCGACCCGGCTCGCCACCGCGCAGGGCTCGTCGACGACGGCCACCGCGCCGGAAGCCGCATCTGCCGCGGCGAGCGCCGCCGCGTCCGCCGCTCCGGCCACGCGCTGCGCCGTGCCGGCTGCCCCCGCCAGCATCGCCGCGCCCAGAGCCATCGCCGCGGCAGCTCCCATGATCGCCGCCGCGATCGGAGTTCCCGCCATCAGCGGCCCCTCCTCTCCTGGATCCCAGACGACGGTCCCCGCCCCTTCGTCGTTCCGCTGGTCGTCGACCGGCCACAGGTGCCCGTGCGTCCGCTGCCTCTCGCCCTCTCCCCCGTCATCGCTTCGACGCCTTTCGGGTTCATCGGCCGCCGTCCAGCGCGCAGGCCTCGGCCCGGAGAGGCAGGACGAGCCGGCCTGCGAGCGAGACCTCGGCATGCGCGATGGCGCAGACCAGGCCGTCTCCGCGCCGAACGCCGACCTCGGCCCCCGGCTCCACCCGCCGGACGACCGCGCTCGCGACTCCCTCGCCTTCTCCCCGCCCGAGCAGACGAGCGGCATCGGAGGCCGTGTCCTGCAACGCGACCTGACGCATGCCGGCCCCGGCGACGCCCACGCCGAGCAGCAGGACCAGCACGACCGCCGGCAGAGCGACAGCGAGCTCTGCGGCCGCAGATCCGGAGTCCCCTCCCTCTCCCGCCGCTGGCCGAGAGCCGGCGAAGGCCGACGACCGGGCGCAGCCCGAGGCAGACGACGGCGCGCGGCCCCAGGCCGGCCCCCTGGGGCGGGCCCACCGCCTCAGCGACCGCCTCAGGCACGGGGCGAGCGCGCTCCCGACGAACATGCTCACGCGACGGTCAAGGCCCTGCGGACGAGGTCGGTCAGGATTCCTCGCACCTCATCGGACCGCATGATGACCGTCTCCCGATCATGACCGACAAGCTCGCCGAGCTCCTACGATATCTGGATGACTGATCTCGAGGCCGCCTGGTTCGATGCGGCGACGTGTGAGCCCTGTGGGGTCGTGCTCCGGGATCACGAGGGCGGGCTGCGGTGCCCGTCGTGCGGCATGGTCATCCCGGCGCCGGAGGTGGTGCAGCCGGTTTTCGATGGGCCGGACATCGACGACTGGCGGTGATGTCGGCGCCCGGGTGTACCGTCCTGGGCATGCGTTCTCGTTCCGGCTCTCTCGACCCCGACGTCGCCCTCGGCATCAAGATCGGCGCCACGATCAGCCGTGACCGCTACGAAACGGACCCCGCCGAGATACAGCGGATCATCGATGACATCTACAGGATCGCCGGTGATCGGCTCGACATCCTCGCGCACGAAGTCGGATTGTTCATCGGCGCTTACGAGGACGAGCACACGCTCACGTTGACGACCGCGCTCAGGAAGCTCCCTCTCGACATGGCTGACGCGATCGCCCTCGGTGCGTACCGACGCAGCGTCCCCATGCACAGCAGTGCCGGCCACGACCGGGACTAGAGCAGCGTCGGTGTCGTCCCACCCTGCGGGGTTGCGATGACGCGCTCAGCGAGCGGCTGGGCGGCGGCGGTCGCCGCGTCGATCATCTCCCCAGCGGGGGCGTCCGAGGTCAGCCACTCGTCTGTGAAGCCGGGCGGGATGAGGAGGGGCATGCGGTCGTGGACGTCGGCGATGTGCTCGGCGGCGGGCTGCATGACGAGGCTGTAGCAGGTGAAGGTCGCGCCGTCGGCGGTGACGCCGGGGCGGATCACGGCGGCCATGCCGAGCAGCTCGTCACCGGGCAGGGAGAGGTGGTGCCAGATCTTCTGTGGTTTCTGCATCTCTCGCCAGTACGACGCCGGGACGATCGCCCGCGCCGGCAGCGGCCCGGATCCGCTCGCGAGTCTCTCCGAGCGGGTGTTGATCGACGGGAATCGCGCGGTCGCGCCGCCGACGAGGTACCCCCACCACGCCATCTCGAGGTGGCTCGTGGACGTGAAGATCGGGTTCAGGTTCCGCATCCGGACCCCGGTCGGCAGCAGCGTCTCGCCGTGGTTCCCTTCCGCCCAGGAGCGGAGCCCGTCGAGGATCGCGGCATCCATCAGCGCCTGGTATTCCTTGTCGTCGTACCTCGGGTCGAGCCCATACGAAGCGCACATGCGGTGCATCGTACGCCGCATGTCCGACACCGGCTCTACCCTGGGGTCATGCTCATCGGTCTGATCCGTCCCCGCGAGACCCGCACGATCCCCGTGCAGGGGCACGAGCTCGACGAGCTCCAGGACAAGATCGCGGCGGAGACCCCGCCCGGGTGGGAGACGATCTCCGCCCCGGTGTCCATGTCGAAACGCGACACGACCCTTACCGCGGAGGGGACGATCGCACGCCGGGACGGGCTGGAGGAGATCGAGGCGGAGGACATGGACGGGATCCTCGCGAAGGTCCCCGAGGGGTATCAGCTCCTCTCCGTCCGTAGGGTGTGAGTGTTGGCTAGCTAGACTGGACGGCACCCGTCGCCCCTCGCCTCCAGGAGCATGCGTGACCACGCCTCGCACACCCGCAGAACACGTTCCCGACTCGGTCGCCAATGCGATCGCGACTCCGGAGAAGGAGCAGCCCTACGCGGCGCTGGGCCTCAAGGAGGACGAGTACGCGAGA
>NZ_JBNAFT010000002.1:0-348678 GCF_049800815.1 Microbacterium sp. S308A+
GCCCAGCGCCGCGTAGGGCTGCTCCTTCTCCGGAGTCGCGATCGCATTGGCGACCGAGTCGGGAACGTGTTCTGCGGGTGTGCGAGGCGTGGTCACGCATGCTCCTGGAGGCGAGGGGCGACGGGTGAGGTCCAGTCTACCGGGGAATGCCTGATCAGCCGGGATATCGGACCAAGGTGTGATCGTCTCCTACGCCGTTGCCTGTTACGATCCCTAGCGGAGTCGTGGGTGTCTGTGCGGGATGATCCCGGCGTTGGAGACGATCACTCCTTCGACGTGTTCCCCGCGTTCGCGGGGATCGGTTCTGTTCCTCTTCTGCTCCCGTCCTCGACGCCCGCGACCCCTCCACTCGGCATCGGAGTCTCCTCCCCGGGGTGGGTGGGCTTATCCCCGCGTTGGCGGGGAGTTTCTGTACGCCCGGAGCTGTCCACGATCGCCTTGAACGGGCCATCCCCGCATACGCAGGGAACATCGCACCGAGGACAGGACCATCACCCCGGACCACGGCTCATCCCCGCGTAGGCGGGGAACACAACTCACCAGACCGCTATGTCCACGGGTGGCAGGGCTCATCCCCAGCGTAGGCGGGGAAACCGATGCGGAGTCAGCGGAGGACGCACGGCACCGGGCTCATCCCCGCGTAGGCGGGGAACACCGCCAGAATCATGCGATCTGGCGGGCTTCGCTGGGCTCATCTCCGCGTAGGCGGGGAACACGGCGAGGGGGCCCGGTAGCGCTCGCTTGACGGGCTCGTCCCCGCGTAGGCGGGGAACACGCAGGCCGGTCCGCGGCGGACGCGGACGCCAACGGCTCATCCCCGCGTAGGCGGGGAACACCGGCGCGAGATCCGTCGTGGCGGTGTCCTGGTCGGCTCATCCCCGCGTAGGCGGGGAACACGGCCCGCTCGTGCTCGGCCCGCTCGTGCTCGGCGGCTCATCCCCGCGTAGGCGGGGAACACCGTGGTCTTGGTGACGGCTCCCCATGCCTGCCAGGCTCATCCCCGCGTAGGCGGGGAACACGGGATGCTTGCCCCTGCCGGGATGAGCCCGCTGGGCTCATCCCCGCGTAGGCGGGGAACACTCGGCAGCGATGGTCCGAGACTCCTGGCGACGCTTCCGGGCTCATCCCCGCGTAGGCGGGGAACACGTTTCGCGCCGGAGGGGACGTGGGGCGTCGACGGGCTCATCCCCGCGTAGGCGGGGAACACCGGACGGCGGTCTTCTTGACCATCTCGTCCTCGGGCTCATCCCCGCGTAGGCGGGGAACACCTCCGGGACTGTGGAGGATGCACGCGCCGCGGGGGCTCATCCCCGCGTAGGCGGGGAACACGTACGGGATGACGACCACCCGCATGTCGGTCTGGGCTCATCCCCGCGTAGGCGGGGAACACCGCGGCGTCCGTCCCGAAGGCGTACTGGGACAGGGCTCATCCCCGCGTAGGCGGGGAACACACCGCGGCGGCGCTCAGGGTCATGGGCGAAGAGGGCTCATCCCCGCGTAGGCGGGGAACACCACCCGCTGCTGTTCTTCCTCCTCGGCGTCGCGGGCTCATCCCCGCGTAGGCGGGGAACACCCAGGCGATCGGAAGCTGCGCGTACGCGGACGGGGCTCATCCCCGCGTAGGCGGGGAACACCGCAGGGTGCGCGCAACGGTGCCGGGGCGGTCCGGCTCATCCCCGCGTAGGCGGGGAACACGTCGACGGGGTCGAGGCGGAGCGGGGCGGGTGCGGCTCATCCCCGCGTAGGCGGGGAACACCGGTCGCGGTGATCGCGAGCATGTCGTCATGGGGGCTCATCCCCGCGTAGGCGGGGAACACGGATTCGTCTACGCGACGAAGAAGACCGCGGGGGGCTCATCCCCGCGTAGGCGGGGAACACTGGATGCCGTCCGGGGAGGCCAGGTAGCGGGAGGGCTCATCCCCGCGTAGGCGGGGAACACACGGCCGATAGTGGCGGGGTCGACCCCGGTCCGGGCTCATCCCCGCGTAGGCGGGGAACACATGGACTCCGGCAACCAGTACACCTCGCCCGCGGGCTCATCCCCGCGTAGGCGGGGAACACGTGGCGTAGGTGGCGAGGGCGTCGGCTCCGGCCGGCTCATCCCCGCGTAGGCGGGGAACACCGTACCGGTCCCGTCTGGGGCGAATCGGAGCGGGCTCATCCCCGCGTAGGCGGGGAACACTGGCTGGAACGGACGGTCGGGCATCTCGATGCGGGCTCATCCCCGCGTAGGCGGGGAACACGCGCTGGACACCCGCGACTACGCCGCGAACTGGGGCTCATCCCCGCGTAGGCGGGGAACACCCCCGCACCATCCGGAAGAACGTCAACGAAGGGGGCTCATCCCCGCGTAGGCGGGGAACACGCTCAGGTACTCAGCCCCATCGTCTCGGGCCTGGGCTCATCCCCGCGTAGGCGGGGAACACCGCTCCGGAGGCGCCATCCCCGCCGACACCCCGGGCTCATCCCCGCGTAGGCGGGGAACACAAGGGACGCCGCGTCGACCAGATGTCCTTCGCGGGCTCATCCCCGCGTAGGCGGGGAACACGGCTCGGGGTCGGGATCCGGGTTCACGGTCTCGGGCTCATCCCCGCGTAGGCGGGGAACACTCCTGCATGGAGATGCCCGCAGCGGAGGCGTTGGGCTCATCCCCGCGTAGGCGGGGAACACAGGGACGGCACCCGGTCGGGGCTGTGGTCGGAGGGCTCATCCCCGCGTAGGCGGGGAACACCTCGATGGTCAGGAGATGTTCAAACGGCTGCGGGGCTCATCCCCGCGTAGGCGGGGAACACGCGACCTATGGCGATGCGGGCGGTGCGTCCCGGGGCTCATCCCCGCGTAGGCGGGGAACACGTCACCCGAGCCCGGGTCGCCGTCAGTTGGAGGCTCATCCCCGCGTAGGCGGGGAACACTCGGCGCGGGTCTCCTATGAGGTCGGGTCGGCGGGCTCATCCCCGCGTAGGCGGGGAACACGGTGACGAGGGTCCGCGCCCACGGGATCGAGAGGGGCTCATCCCCGCGTAGGCGGGGAACACTCCACGCTCGACCTGATCGGGATCGTCGCCCAGGGCTCATCCCCGCGTAGGCGGGGAACACCGTGGACGAGGAGCACGGGGGAGGAGGGGCGGGGGCTCATCCCCGCGTAGGCGGGGAACACGCCGTCGCCCTCGACGGAGCCGGGGGCGAGGCGGGCTCATCCCCGCGTAGGCGGGGAACACTCGGTCCGCCAGACCGAGTCCGACACGGTCGAGGGCTCATCCCCGCGTAGGCGGGGAACACGCGGTCGACTTCGCGACGGCTTCCGGCATGCGGGGCTCATCCCCGCGTAGGCGGGGAACACAAGCACGAACACCGCCAGCACCCTTGTGGGCGGCTCATCCCCGCGTAGGCGGGGAACACACAGGTCGCTTCTTCATGGGCGTGGACTCGCGCGGCTCATCCCCGCGTAGGCGGGGAACACGCACTTGTGGCAGCGGTGGCGGCGCACCTCGGGGGCTCATCCCCGCGTAGGCGGGGAACACGAGGCGATCCGCGCGCTCGTCGAGTGCGGCGCGGGCTCATCCCCGCGTAGGCGGGGAACACGTTACCGGTGCAGGCGAGCGAGACGACAACCTGGGCTCATCCCCGCGTAGGCGGGGAACACCCGACAGGGGTCACCCCGGGAACCCCGGGCTCGGGCTCATCCCCGCGTAGGCGGGGAACACTCCCTAAGGGACCCGGTGGCGGTGCTGACCCCGGGCTCATCCCCGCGTAGGCGGGGAACACGTCCTCCAGCCAGGTGAAGGTCACCGCGGCGCCGGCTCATCCCCGCGTAGGCGGGGAACACACTTCTTGATCAGGAGTTTAGAGGCGGGAGGGATGGGGTCTGTATCAGTTTCATCGGCGCACGCTCTCGGCCGCGCATAGGTATTCTCCACGACCAGGCTGATGTGCCTGGCGTTGTCTGCTGTCTGAGAACCCGTTGCTGGAGGTGCCGGCGGGAACTGCCTCAGGTGTTCTTCCTGCGGCGTGCCGCCTTGCTCCAGCCGGTTGCGCGCGAGGGGGTATCCGGCCCCGGTCGCGCCAATCGGGACTCAGACGGTCGCAGCATCAGCGTTATGCCGTCGATATCCACCGGCTCCCAGTGGTGGCCGTGCACGAGAAATGAAAGACCCTGCTCGTTCCTCGCAGGGAAGACCATGATGGCCCGCCCGGTGCGCACCATCTTCTTTGTCCGTGCCCAGAGGAGCTCACGCACACGTTTGCTGACCTTGCCGACGAAGACGCCTGCGGAGATCTCCAGAAGCCAGCGAGTGAGAAATCCTCGCAGTCCTGGAGGGCAGGCGGTGAGAACTAGGACGACCACTAGAACGGTCCGTCATGGTTCATACCGCCGGCTACGGTTCGTCGCGACCCGTCCCAGAGACGGACGACGTTCTCATCGAGAGCGAGCTCCGACTGACTGTCGGCTTCGTCGGGGAGGAGAAGCCGACGGATGTCGCCAACGCAGCGGTCGAGGAATGCGCCCCCATGAAAGCGGTCTCGAAGTCTTCGGCGGGCTTCGCCGGCGATGTCGAACGGCTGTTCGGCGGCAAGCTCGAACGCCAGCGGAACGGTCAGGTCGACTTTATAGAGATCGGCGATGTCATAGACGAAGGAGCGGGCATGTCCGGTGTGCACGAACCCGAGACCTGGTGAGCATCCGAGAGCGACAATGACTGAGTGCACGACACCGTAGAGGCTCGTGTTCGCCGCGGAGAGCGCTTGGTTGACCGGGTCTCCGTCTTCGAACGCCTCGACGTCATAAGTGCGTCGTGTCCAAGGTACGCCGTGTGCGGTGGAGTGCTCACGGTATGCCTTTCTGACGCGGGCTCCTTCACGCCCACGGAGCTGTTGCATCGTGAGCCCGCTCGTGTCCTCACCCGGGAACCGCATCGCATACATCTCCCGGGCGACGCGCAGCCGAGATGACTGGTTGGTCATGAGAGCTGCCTGTGCTTCGAGAAGGCGCGAGCTATGGGCCAGCGATCGACCGTGGGCGTAGTAGCGGACGCCTTCCTCGCCGACCCACACCACTGTCGACCCGCTCTCCGCCATCAGCACCATCGCCTGTTGGGTGACCGTCGTCCCTGGTCCCAGCAACAGCGCCCCCAGCGTCGCAGCCGGGATGTGGATCGTCCCGCGTTCGTCTGTCGCGGTGATCGCGTTGGCATCTCGGTGGATCGCGCAGCGCTCCAGGTAGATGAACGTCAACCGGTCCTGCGCGCGGACGAGCTCTGGCAACGAGGGCGGCTTTGCTCCTGAGGGCATCGGGTCACCGGAGCGGAGCGAGGGTCATGAGTCCACAGCCGTAGCCTTTCGCGCGGCCGATCCCGAAGCTCAGCGCATGGACGAGCGCCTCCCGGTCCGTGACCTCAAGGACGCCCTCGTATGCTGCGACCCGCAGGGTGACGGTCGTTTCACGTCGGGAGAACGACAGGGTTCGTCTGTCGAGCACGATGAGATCGTCTTCGCCTATGCGGAAGCCGGACCGTCCAGCCCGGTCGCGCAGCCACTTCTCCTGCTGTGCCACGGTCACGTGGCCGTAGGGCCTTCCTCGGCCGCCATCGGTGTTCCGCTCGCTGCGGGTCGGGTTGGCGGTGAGTCGGAACCGATACCGTTGGCCGCTCTCTATCCGGTCCAGTACGTCGCCGTAGGGACGTACTTCCCATGCCTCCTCCAGGCTCGGCCATCCGGCCTGCTCCGCGAGATGGGTGAGGTCGGGACGCTGTGGAGAGACGATGTGCAGCGCCTTCTGTCCGCGCAGGTTGTCCAGGCGCCAGAGGACCCGGCCGGCCTCGGTCGGCGAGGGATCAGGGAACCCGGCGAGGACGGCCGCATGCAGGGCATGGGGGGACTCAAGCAGACGACGCGCATCGCGGCGGACGGGATTGAACCTGAAGCGAGTGAGGTACATCAAAGCTCCTCGTCCGAGAGAAGGGCGAAGGGATCGTGGTCGGTAGGCGATTCCAGACGTTCCTCCCGCACCGGCGAACCGTGGTGCGGTCGCGGGTCGGGATGGTCGAGCGTCACATGTCGGACGGTGATGTCGCGGGCGCTGTACCGGCGTCGGCGAGGGTCGAAGCTTTCCGGTACGTCTTGGCGGGTCTCTCCGGGAGGCTCGCCCTCCGCGCGGTCGAGGACCATCGACACCGTGACCTTCGTCTCGGGGCGCGATCGCCGATGGTGCGGTCGGGCGCGCCAGGGAGCCTCCCGCAGGGCGTCTGCGACGGAGGCGTCGATCAGCTCGGTCGGGAGCGGGCCGCTCGGCGGAAACGCCCGCCGCCCCAGGAAGAGCGGGAAGTACGGATGCGCGAGCGCGTCACGAAACACCACCAGCTCATCGCGCGGCCCCTCGACCCCGGCGAGGAACACCGCATCGGCCAGGTAGTAACGGTGTGATAGCGGGAACGGCTGGGACCCGTCGAAGGAGCGGGTGGTCTGGAAATCCCGCTCCAGAGTCCCCGGCTGGTCGATGCGCACGCCGATCCGAAGGTCGCGGAACCGATCCAACGGCGCCGTGCGTTCCATCCCCAGGGCGGCAGCGAGCATTCCGATGATCCCGCTCCGTGTCGGCGCGAGCTCGGTGGAACGGGTGGCGAATCGGCTGCTCGATCCCCAGGATTGCTGGGGGCCGGCGAGCTCGATGAGGAGGGTCGTCACGGCTGGGCCTGGAGGCGCTCTGCGACGACCTCGCCCAGGCGCGCGACGGCCTCGTCGAGAGAGACGCGCTCCCCGAGTCCGTCGAGAGCGGCCGCGCCTGGTGTGGCACGTACGACCCACGTCTTGACCGGCGCGGTGCCGTACGCCTCGTCCACCTCCGCGGCGTGCTCCGCCAGCCGAGCACTTGCCGTGGCCAGGCGGGGCTCCGCCTTGACCGCTTCCTCGAACGCGCCGACCAGGTTCACCGGCTGAGAGTCGCGGACGCTGATCACGATCGCGTCCGGCAAGGTCCGGTTGGCGAAAGTGTTCTGCTTGCCGCTGGGCAGGCTTCTGCTGAACGACTGCACGAACGCCTCGACGGCACGTCGTGTGGCCCCCGCGTCGCCGAGGTTGTCCTGCAGTCGGTTCGCGTCCACCGTCGCATAGCGATAGAGCGTCGATGAGGTGAACTCGACCGTCCCGATCATGCCGGCCCCGGCGTCCTCCTCCTCGTCGGCGTCCTTGTGGTCGTCGACGGCGGTGAAGTAATCGAACTCGGTCTCGGCCGCGTGCACGCTGATCGCATGGGCGACCTGCGCGGCCGCGTCGACGTTCAGGTCGGAGGCATCGGCGACCATCCGGCCGAACAGAGCGAGGTCGACGGAATGCTCGGTGTCGAGCGACTTCTTCAGCCCTGCCGCTTTCAGCGCCGCGACAGGGTCGTCGCTGGCGTTCGCGGCGAGCGAGGCATCGGCGAGCCGGTCGATCTGGCGAGCGCTGAGGAACAGGAGGTAGCCCGACTCATCAGGCAGCGGATTCTCCTTGGTCGCGCGACGCGGCGCGGAGAGCTTGAAGCCGGCGGAGGTGAAGGCGAGCTTCGCGAGCTCCTCCGCGCGCTCGGCCGAGACCGATTCGTCCTTCGCGGTGATGCGCGCGGCGAGGAGCTCCACGATCCTCTTGGTACGCGTGCCCAGCTCGCTCTTGTCGAGTCGGCTCTCGAAGTCCTTGCGGGTGGCGCGCTTCCACGCCTGGCTGGACACGCGATGCCGGCGAACGCCGCCGTATACGGCCGTCTTCGGGCTCCCGGTGTCGTCTCGGTTGAGGTTCGACGGGGGAACGGTCTGCAGGATGTTGATGTCGATGATGGTGCGGGACACAGGTTTCTCCTTCGAAGGTCAGTCTTCAGTGGTCGGGGCGGAGGCAGCGCCGCCGTCGTGGCTTTCCGGCTTCTCGCCGCCGGCGTCTCCGATACGGAAGTAGTCACGCCCCCACCGTGCGCGGACGCGGTCGGCGCGCGGGCTGTGCAGGTCGAGCAGATCGCGGGCGAAGCCGCCGTAGTCCAGCTGTACCCGATGTTGCCGGAACTGCTGGATCAGGGTGCGGGCGTGATGGACGCTCTCTTCCCACGTGGTCGCGGTCCCGAGCGCGGTGAAGCGGCGTCGCACCGCGTCCGACGCGCCGTTGTGATGGCCCAGCAGGCGAGCGGCCTGGCCGAACGAGTATCCACGCCGATGCATCGACATGTCGCGTCGGGACTGCTGATGCAGGGCGAACAGCGTGATGGCTGCATAGGCGGCCTTCTCTTCCGGGCTGACCTCATCACCGCGGAGCTCAAGCAGATCGTAGAGTGACCCACCGTCGGACGCGCCCGAGCGAAGGGGCTGAAACGCGATGCCGAGCAGCTCGAGGTCCCCGCCCGGCGCGCGCCCGACTCCTTGACGGAGGCGGGCCAACGCCGAGACGGCCGAGGCGACGTTCGCCTGGTACTGCGCCTGCAACGTGCTGACCTGCTGGTCGACGAACTCGGCCATCCGTTCCGCACGCTCTTGATATCCGATCACGCGATGCTCGCTTTCGTCTGCTGAGGCTCATGTTTCTCGTCTCCCGAGGCGTTCGGGATGGCGAAGGTCTTATTCAGCGCAGCGAGGAACATGCCCTCGGCCCTGGGGGTGTTGAGCAGTCGGCCCTGGACCTCCCGTCCGGTCCAGGCGGCGGGGCTCGCGTCGCGAACCAGATCGGCCCCCAGACGGCGCAACAACCGGTGGGCGTCCTCTCGCCAGGTGGCGATGGCCGCCTCCGGGTCGGTGTCGTCGTCGAGGGTCGCCAGCCATTCCCGGTACAGGCCGTCGAGCTGCGCGTACGCCGTCGCGTCGGCGCGATCGCGAGCACCGGCGCCCTCGCCGCCGGCCGCTCGGGCAAGGTTCTCAGCGAGGTTGCGCAGAGCACGTACCCCTAGATCGGCGACGGTCACGGCGCTCTCGGCGATGGAGGCCAGCGCGGGACGGTCTCGGCGAAGGAGCGACAAGGCGACCGTGAGCCGGTCGTCGATGATCTCGTCGACAACCGAGTTGTTGCTGCCGTAGACCACGCCGACCGCCCGTAGCCGGATCCGCCGTTTGGCGCCGATCTCGTCGATCCGGATCATGGCAGAGCCGAGGATCGCGGGCGGGAGGGTGCGTCCGTCCTTCTTCTCGGCGAGGAGATCCCCGATCCCCCGCCAGAAGGCGCGCCCCGGAAGATGCTCGCGCGGCATATACGTCGGGACGCCGGCCTTCTTCGTCTGCGGCTCGCTGTAGCGCCAGCTGCTCATCGGCTCGAAGTTCTGTCGGTTCTGCGGAGTGAGCGCGTCGCCGTTGGCGAGCACGCATCCGACCACCCGGTCGCCTTCTGCGGCGAGGCGGATGCGCCGTGACTGCCAGGTGAACAGGCGCACCGGGCCGGCAGGGGCGAGTGCGTGCCGGACGGCGGCCGTGTCGGGCTCGCTGTCTTCCCAGGGCGGCAGGTCCCGTCGTCCTTGTGCGTCGATTCCCGCGCCTGGACGCACGAAGTTCAGAAGCAGCGTCTCATGCAAGTTCCCACCCTCGGCGAGCACACCGCCGAGGAGTCCGGACCAGGCGAGCCCGATCGGATACCCTCTGCCTCCCTTCACCCGATCGTCGCCGACGGCCCCGGACTTGATGCCGGAGGCGTCGAAGGCCTGCGCGTTGACCAGCCAGCGTGCGGCCTCGGCGAAGGGGAGCCGCATCGACTCCTCGCCGGCTCGAGTGGTGAAGAGGCGATTGTTGCTCGGCAGGTCGAAGATGAGGGGTGCGGTGTCTTTGACGTCCCCCGAGGGCGTGCGCAGATCGGAGACCTGGAAGAACGGACGCTCCGGGTGGAAGAGGTCGAAGCGGTCGGAGAACTCGTCGAGGTAGTCGTCGATGTCGGCGATGGGCAGGCCGTCTCGCCACCATGTCGCCCAGTCATCGTGCCAGACGTCGTTCTCCTCGTCGTACGACGCCCGGTAGAGGATCGCCAGCAGAAGACGAGTCAGGGCGAACGTCTGGGTAGGGAGCTCTCCGTCGATCTCGCGGATCTGCGCCGCGTCGCGGAAAGCGGAGCGGATCGAGACCTCCGTGGCCCGACCGTCGAGGTACCGGACGGGGATCCATGGCTGCTCCAGAAGGTCGAACGAGGTCATAGCGGAAGCTCGCTTTCGGACGGGGAGGATCGAGTGAAGGTCAGGCCGTCTTTCGGGCTGTAATGAAGGTCGAACGGGTCCAGGTGTGCCCGACCGTTCGCGTCCAGGACGAGGATGAGCTCGCCCCGCAGGGCGTGACTGCCGTGCCACGCCGGGGCAGGGTAGCGGTGCTCCAGGGTGCGGATGTGCTGATCGATGTGCGGCCCGCGGCAGAGCGCGAGGGGCAGGCGCAACGAACAGCCGAGGATGACGTCGCTGAGCCACGGTGAGGGGAGGGCCTCGGTGGGCACGGCGATGCCCTTGTTTCTGCTCAGCCATGACGGCGTGCGCAACGTCTTGTCCTCGTCCTCCTGGAGGACGAGGACCTCCAGGGTCTCTTCAGCGTCGCGCACGGCGCCTCGGGCGGCGCTGTTGCGGTCCGGGTCGCCGGCGTCGTATTTGATCCAGTCCAGGAGGGTTGCGTTGGCGGTGATGTCCACTTGGTCGAGGCGATATGTCTGAGCCTTGGACTCGGCGGTTGCTCTGCGCTCCTCGGCACGGAGTCGCGCCTCGTCCTCCGGCAAAGGCCAGCGGAGGGGAGCGGCGGGTTCCTCATAGACCTCCTGCACGAGCACAGGGATGTCGGCGGGCAGGTCAAGCGTCGTGCGTTCATGGAGGACGGCGAGGGTCCGCAGCAGGACGGAACGGTCGTAGACCCTCGTGTTGTCGCGGTACATCTCCGGCGGATCCTCCTGCCAAGCCGCTCCGGTGAGGACCAGCCGCGGCTCCTGGAGCCGTGGGGGACGGTCGGCGCGTCGATGTCGATGCAGTCGTCCTGCGCGTTGCAGCAGAAGATCCACGGGGGCGATGTCGCTGACCATGAGGTCGAAGTCGATGTCCAAGGACTGCTCGACCACCTGCGAGGCGACGACGACGTGCTTCGCCGGCCGCCGGCCGTCTGGGCCGAAGAGGTCGAGCAGGTGGCGGTCGCGTCCGGCGCGGTCGAGCCCGAGGAATCGGGAGTGCGCGACGGTCACCACATCCACGTCTGAGTCCGCTCTGAAGAGTTCTCGGAGGTCGGCGGCGGTCTCTTGCACGCGACGGACGGTGTTCCGGATCACGACGGCGCACCCCCCGTCGGAAAGCGCCTCGGAGAGCAGGGTACGCAGGGAGGAGGGATCGTCGTCGATGTGGTCGAGCCGGATCGTCCGTTCGCGACCGCTCTGGGGCGGGCGGACGATCAGCGGACTCGTGTGGGGACGAGCGACCACGATCGACGGATATCCGATGTCGCCGTCAAGGGCATCGGCCGCAGGCGGAGACGGTTCACCCGACGCTGACGCTGACGCCCGGCGTTCGCTCCGGCTGCGTCGCACGAGCGGGCGGGGACGTCCGCTCTCGTAGGCGCGGACGAAGCTCTTCCGTCGTTCGGCGGGCAGAGTGGCAGAGAGCATGATGACGGGAACGCCATAGGCGCCGAGCCAATGCAGGATGCGCTCCAGGTACTGGTTCATAAAGGCGTCGTAGGCGTGAACCTCGTCGAGGACCACTACCTTTCCTGCGAGCGCCAGATGACGAAGGGCGACGTGCCGGCTCCGCAACGCGCCGAACAGGGCCTGGTCGATCGTGCCGACGACCAGCGAGGAGAGCGGCCCCCGTTTGGCGTCGGCAAGCCAGGCGTGTGCGGTCACGAGATGGTCCTCGGGATCGTCCACGGCGAGGCCACCGAAAGCGATCCGACGCAGAACAGCGTTCTGCTCGTTGAGACGGGCTTTGCCGTGGGCGAGGAAAACCGTGAGCGGTTCTTCCAGTTCCAGCCGCTCAGCCCAGGAAAGAAGGCGAGCGAACATCCCGTCCGCTGTGGCCTGGGTGGGGAGCCCGAAGAAGATCCCCGATCGCCCGAAACGCGCGCAGAGGATCTCCGCCGCCGCGAGCGCGGCCTCGGTCTTGCCGATGCCGGTATCGGCTTCGAGGATCATCAGAGTGGGCGCCTCGACCTCGCGAGCCAAGCGCATCATCTCGCTCTGGACCGGCCGCGGTTCGCCGTCGATGCCGAACCGCGTATGGAAAAGAGCACGGTCGTCGGCCGGGGCGCGGGCACTCCACGGAGCGGGAAGGCCGATTTCGCGCCAGGCACGTTCCGCTCGATCCACCGCGGACTCGGTGGGCTGTGTGCCGGGCGGAACCAGGGGGAAATAGCTGCTGCTCGCGATCCAGTCAGCGACGATGACGAATGCGCTGAGAAGGGCGAGGGCGGGCTGGGTGAGGGTCGCGCCGCGCCATCGAGACGGATCGACCGCGAGCTCCGCCGTCATCGCCTCCAAAAGCTCGAGTCGGGTGCGAGCCCACGGTCCGTCGCCGTGGAGCCGTGGATCCCCTGCTGTCTTGTGCACGGCGACTGGTCCGGGCGGGCGACCGTGATGGGCAGCGAGCACGCTGCCCATCTTCGTCGCGAGAGACTGGTCGTACTCGTACCGCTCCTGGAGCCACGCAGAAACGGTCAGGTGGCTGACGATCTCGTGGCGAGCGATTCGTCGCTCTTCCGTGCCTTCTATGAAAGGTGAGGCGATCAGTCCTTGAGCTTGCATGACGGACGCGAGCACAGGGACCTGCACAGCGAAAGCTGGCGAAACCTTGCCTAGGTCATGCGTGCCGGCGAGCCAGACGGCGAGATCGCGGGCATCGCCCGCAGCGCCCACGCTTTCAGCGATGAGGCTCTTCACAGAAGGTGGAAGCCATCCGTCCCAAAGAAATCCAGCGACGGCCGCCGTGTCAGCGAGGTGCTGATATACAGGCAACCATCCCCGGATCTCCTGCGTGACCGGATCCGGGTCGGATTTTGCCCACGCGACGCGCGCCATCTCGCTTAACCCTTGAAGCGGGGAGCGCGCAGCGGGATCTGTCACTTTCCCCCCGTTGGATAGCGAGGCCACGAACTGTGGTCCTTCAGGACGACCATATCGGGCTCCGGTGACATCGCGTCTTGACCGATGTGCAGAACTATGTGTTCTCCCTTACGCGTGCTCTTGGGTGGGGTTTCGGTGTGATGTTTGAGGAGGTCATCTCGCTCCTTGCATGGACGTCGCCATTCCGGCGTGCGAGAGGCTGCTCACGGCCGACGCGGCGAGTCCGCCGCCGGACGGATCTCTCGAGGGGACGCCGCCTTTGGGATGCCGGTCGTCGTCGCCGCGGCGCCGTTCCACGCGGCGGATCTGCGCTGCTTTCGTGCGCGGGTGTCGATGTCGCCGGCTGCGGGCGAGCTCACCCGCCTCGATCTCAGCGGTTGCCCTGGATGTAGCGGAGCGACCTCAAGCCGGCCGCTTCCCGCGCGGCCACGGTGTGGCCGACGAGTCGGTCCCGGAGGAGTGGGCGAGGCCGTGGTGGGCAAGTGAAACATTACATCTAGAACGGTGATATTCTACATCTGAAATCTAGACCCGAGCTCGATCGGTGTTCTCGAACCTCTCCTCCCTCGTCTGAGCACCTGCTCGACCCGACGTTAGGCATGCAGCAATGAGCGATACCCGTTTGTCCCCGTCCGCCTCAGAGACCCGACAGGGTCAGAGGTCGAAGGGGATCCCTCGGCGGACGATCGTGAAAGGGGCGGCGTGGAGCGCCCCCGTGATCGCCGCCGCCGTGGCCGTCCCCATGGCGACGGCGTCAGGCCCCCTGACCGTCACGCTCAGCAATCTGGACGCCTTCGATCGATCCGCCCTTGCGCAGTCGATCCGCGCTCACGTCTCCGACGCGACGGGGAACGTCGCCACCGCCACCGTCACATACTCGTTCTCCAGCGCAGACGGAGGGACCATCGTCGTCGGAGGCGAGACCCAGCCCGGCGGAGCCACTCCCGTCACCGGATCGACGGACTCGGAGGGGCACCATGACCTGACCGGCATCGGCATGGGGAAAGCCGGATCGGTCACCGTCGTCGCCACGGCGACGACGGTGGACGGCCGTACCGCGACGTCCAACCCGGTCGTTGTCACCATCGATGCGACCGTGGGGACGCTGTACAGCTGGGGCTACAACGCCGAGGGACAGATCGGTGCCGACAAGGTCGGCGGAGTGCAGACGACGCCGATCGCCAGGACAGACGGACGCAAATACGCCGCGGTGGTGGGCTCCTGGTCGGCCCTCGCGGGAATCGCTGCCGACGGGCACATCTATACCGCAGGCAACAACGGCAGCGGCCCGCTTGCCATGGGTTGGTACGGAGGCAAGGCGGGGGTGAACGACGGGAACAGGACGCCACAGGCGGTCGGCCCCGCCGGCACCACGGACGCCACCGGCGTGGGAACGCCCACCGGCGTTCTCGCGAACGTCGTCGCCGCATACACGGGCAAGGGATGCACCCTTGACGAGACCTTCTTCGTCTCGACGGCCGACGGCTCCTTCTGGGGTGCAGGGGAGAACGCTGGCGGCGGCTTCTCCCGTAAGGACGGATCGAGCGGCGGCACCTCCGACCGGACGTTCGGGTACACCGCCTATGCCCCGATCGGCGTGGAGATCCTCGCGAAGAACCCGGGCCGCACGATCAGGCAGCCGGCGATCAGCGGCTGGTTCCGCTCCGCGTACCTGCTCGACGACGGAACGGTCTGGAACGCCGGGCGCAACAACTACTCCGCGTTCGGCACCGGTTCCGCCGTCGCCGACGGCAAGGACACCTACGCAGCCCAGACCGTCCGCGAAGACGGCAGCCCCCTCACGGGGATCCGTCAGATCGCGATCACCCAGCGGACCCAGATGTACTTGGACGCAGAAGGCAAGATCTGGGGCTCTGGCACGAACAGCTGGGGACGCATGCCCGGTTTCGCCCTCGACGCGAAGAAGAACTTCGCTTCGAGGCTGACCCAGCCGGAGGGGAAAGACGTCCGCAATCTCTGGACGAACGGCTCCGACGGCGGCTTCTACGTCGCCGAGACCGTCGACGGCATGCTCTACGCTGCCGGCGCGAACCTCAGCGGCAGCGCCAGCATCGGCACCACCGCCACGAACCGCATGAACGAGTGGATCCCGGTCGTCGGCGTTCCCGCGGGGAAGGCGATCGTCGACATCCAGTTCGGTCACGACGGCGGGCTCTGGCTGTTCGATGACGGGTCGGTGTACTTTTCCGGTCTGAACGACACCGGAGGCCTCGGCAATGGGACGGCGAACGGCACCCGGGTCACGACGATGACGCAGGTCCCGATTCCCGGCGGTAAGAAGGCGATATCCATCGCCGCGACCTTCTGGGATAGCTACGCCGTCGTCACCGCCGACTAGAACCGATCCAAGGTTCGACGAGGGCGGGAGCAGGTGCGACCTGCCCCGCCCTCGTGATCATGTTGAAGTTTTGGGATGGTGTCGCGGAGCGTCGGCGATCCTTCGAGCTCAGGAGCGCGTACCCGAGAGCTCCGGCCCTACCCGATCTCCTCCGCCGTCGACGGAAGCAGATGCGCTCGTTCCACGGCCAACTCGGCTCCGATCGCGTCGCCCTCGCGGATGCACTCGGCAAGCTCCTCGAAAAGGTCAGCGAAGGCAGCGAAGTCGAACAGTTTGTCGATGGTGGCGAACCGGAGCTTGAAAGCCAAGCCGTCGATGGTCTGCTCGAACAGGGCGACGACCAGCGGATTCCCGCACTCCTTGGCGAGCATGCGCCAGAGCGCGCTCGCCTCAGCGTTGGTGCCAGGGCCGTCATCCGCACGGAGACAGTTCACGACGACCGTGAACTGCTTGAGCACGTCCTTCTTCACGCCGTCAGACAGACGAGGAACAGCGAGTCGCACCACGCCACCGAGGATCACTCCCAGCGTCTGCAGCGCTGCAAGCGCTTCCTCCTCCACCGGGAGCGTGACCCGGGTGTAGCGGTTCGGAGCCATCTCGACGAGACCCATTCGGCTCAGCTCATTGAGGGCGTCACGGATCGGAGTGCGAGAGACCCCGAGCCAGGCGGCGATCTGATCATCGTGGAGACGCTCGCCCGGCTGCAGGGTTCCGTCCATGATCGCCTCGCGGATCCGCTGGAGGACCGTGTCTCTCAGGAGCGTCCGCTTGGCCGGCTCTCGATCAACATCCTTCGGCACAGGCATCCGACGGTCCTTTCAACGGCATCTCGGTCGATTGACCGTACTGGTCGAGACATCGAGGCGCACGGCATGTCCGCTCTGGGATACGGACGCGATGAGCCTCATGATTGTATCCCACGTCGCTACGCGAATAGCCTCTGCCGATCGGCCGGGACGCGCAAACACGGGACTGTGGAGGGCCCTCGCCGCCGGTCCCCCTCCACCGCTTCCCCCGCCATCGGCCAGGCCGCCGGCGGCGCTCCGGCGTGGCGCTTCACAGAGGGCCCCGTGTATGCGATTGTTCGGGTACTCGCATCCGCGAGCAGGTTCTTTCTTCGGTCTCGAGGAGACATCATGCCCACTCCCACCACCGTCAAGATCTCCTTCTGGATCTTCCTGATCGGTCTCGTCCTGGACGTCGTCGCTGGCATCATCATGGTCATCAGCGGAGCCGCTCTCGCCGCTAGCGGTTCGTCCGCGACTGTCGAGGGCACGACGGCCGGCGGAGCCGTTTTCATCGCCACCGGCATCATCGCCCTGGTGTTCGCCGCGATCCAGCTGCTTATCCTGTGGAAGATGAAGGCCGGTCGGAACTGGGCGCGCATCGTGCTGACGATCCTCGAGATCCTCTCGCTCGGCTCCCTGTTCACCGGTACCAGCGGCATCGGTATCACTGCGGTGGTGTTCGGTGTCGTCGCTGTCGTGTTGATGTGGGTTCCTGTGTCGAATGCCTATTTCCGTAGGGCCTGATAGGACTATATGCACCCGGTCATGAGGTAACGCCCGTCTCACCGTGCACGGCACGTTACTCACCGTCCATCGCGCTCGTGCCGGGTGGGAAACAAGCGCTTATCTCCGCCGCGATGAGAGGCCCAGGCGCTGTGAAGCGGTGGCTGGACCGCTATCGTGCCAGGTCTCCACGATCGCGCTCCTCGCGCCTGAACCACGTCGCTAACCGCACTTCTGATGCCAGGGCGGATGTCGTTGTCGCATCACGGAGGAACGACTCGGGGCGACGAGCTGGCCGCACGCCCCTCGGTTGGCGAGGCCGAGGCCTGCGGCTCCTCAGGACGACCTTAGTGAGTGCCGATGGCATCGCGCGTCGTCCCGAGCGCAGCACTATGTGTTCACCCTTATCTGTGTCCTTGGCGGGAACGTCGGCGCGGCGTTGAAGAAGTCGTCTCGCTCGTGCGTGGATCTGTGTTCTTGCCGCCTAACGTGTCACGCCTGCTCCGGAGGCGAGGGGCGACGGATGGGGGGTCTGCCCGGGTGGTGTGAGGCTGGAATGAGGGAGGGTGGGATGCTGTCTCCGCGAGCCCGTGAGTTGGGGCGTGACCCATACGACGGTTCGAGCCTGTGGCCGTGACGTTTCCGATACGCTCTGGGCAGTTCATGATGGTCAGTGTCGATCCGAGAGGTCAGTGATGGAGTTTGCAGAGCGCCTTGAGTCCCTCGCCACCAAGGTGAAAAATCAAGTCGCAGCGATCGGAACCGAGGAGGCAACGAAGAACGCCTTCGTCATGCCCTTCATCTCGACGATCCTGGGCTACGACGTCTTCGACCCTCTGGAGGTTGTTCCCGAGTTCACCGCCGATGTCGGAACCAAACGGGGAGAGAAGATCGACTACGCGATCATGCGAGACGGGGAGGTGCAGATCCTCATCGAGTGCAAACCCTCGATGGGCTCGCTCAAGATCGAGCATGCCTCCCAGCTGTTCCGGTACTTCGCGGTCACGAACGCCCGTATCGCCGTGCTGACGAACGGCGCGGTCTGGCACTTCTACACCGACCTGGACGCACCTAATCGGATGGATGGGAAACCCTTCCTCGTGCTTGACCTTCTGGACATTGATGAGACGCTCATCCCGGAGATCCAGAAGCTCAGCAAGGGAAGTTTTGACCTCGAGTCGATCATCAACGCTGCCGAGGAGCTGAAGTACATCGGCGCGCTCAAGCGGGAGATCGCTGCACAGTTCCGGGAGCCGACGGACGAGTGGATCAAGTTCTTCACCTCGCGGGTCTATGACGGCGCCTTCACGCAAAAGGTCCGTCAGCAGTTCACCGTGCTCGTTGGCAAGGCGGCGCAGCAGTTCCTCACCGAACGGGTCAATGATCGACTCAAGACCGCTCTCGGTGCGAGCGGCATGAGCGTAACGAATGCCCCGCCGGCGTCGAGTGCGGAGGTGGCCGCCGAGGATCTCGACCGAGACACCGAGATCGTCACGACGTTGGAAGAGCTTGAGGGCTATCAGATCATCAAAGCGATCGCGTGTGGCGTCGTCAAGCCTTATCGTGTAACGCACAGGGACGCGAAGAGCTACTTCGCGGTACTGCTCGACGACAATAATCGTAAGCCGGTCGCGCGCCTGCATTTCAACGGTCGGCAGAAGTACCTGGGAATCCTCGACGAAAACAAGGTGGAGACCCGGCATGCAATCGAGGATCTGGATGAGATCTACGGCCATGTCGAAGCCATTCGTGAAGCGGTGCAGCGCTATCAGTAGGGGAACCGATCTTGCGGAGTGCCATGCTTGGATGGTGTGGGTGAATGGAAGAAGCCCGCACGGCATGGGGGAGCCGTGCGGGCGGTTTGTTCTTCCGAACGTTCCTGCACAAGGGTAGCTTTGTGGTGAGGGCCTCCTTGTGAGGGGTTTCTTCTGTTAGAAGAGGCTCTTGGAGAAGAAGCCGTTGTCGTTCTGGAAGAAGTTGTTCCAGCTGTCGTTCATGCTGTTTTTCTCAGGAGTGGTGGTGGCGGGTGCCTGGGGGGCATCCTGGATCATCGGCTGCATCGGCTGCATCGGCTGCATCGGCTGCATCGGCTGCATCGGCTGCATCGGCTGCATCGGCTGCATCGGCTGCATCGGCTGCATCGGCTGCATCGGCGCGTTGAGGGTGAGCTCAACGATGGTGGTGTCCGCGGTGCCGCGGGTGCTGGTGCTGATGCTGTTCGAGCCGGTGCTGGAGGAGGAGGATGAGGACGGGGAGACCACGATCTTGATGGTCTTGTCGTCCGAGGTGAAGGTCAGCTCACGGTCCTTGCGGACGACGTCGAAGCCGATCTCGCCGATCTTGGTGTGCTGGGTCTCGGCCTTCAGGGCCTGGTCGCCCAGGATGACGTCCGATGCGGTGAAGGTGACGGCAAGGGTGCCGCCCGTGGGAGCCTCTGCCTGAGCGGCGGCGGCGGTGGTGAGTGCGACGGTGGCTGCGAGAGCGGCGACCGTTGCTTTCTTGATGATCGACATGAATACTCCTCAATATATTTACGCATCTTGTGAATGCGAGATAGACACTAGCAAACGGATTAGTGTCTCGTGTCTGGTGTTCCCGGTTTTCTTTCAGGAAAACTCGCGTAATGCGTGCGGCCTTTCGGAGGGGTCGATGAATCGCGTGATACAACCGGTCTCATAGCATCACGCGAATAGAACCTAACCACCCATCCGAAAACGCGCGTCCCCGATCTGTGTGCTCTCTTTCGCTTGGCGAAAGCACCGCCACCGATATCGTCGGTCGAGGAGAAAAGAGCGTATGCGCGGCCGTGAGCTCCGGAGCGGCGTCGCCGTCACATGACGCCGCTCCCGCTCAACGGTCCAGCGGGGACCGTTGAGCGGGAGCGGATCGTCATGCGTCCCGCCTAGAGCCCGCGAGGCTCACGGGCAGGCAGGCGTCACGACGTAGTTGACCCAGTAGTCGTGGTCTCCGGCGTATCCCCCGGCGCTGGTGATCGAGCTGGCCAAAACCTTCCCGTCCTTCCCGGTGAGGAGGCGCTTGTCTCCCGTGAGGAAGAAGCCTCCTCCGATCGCCTCGATGTCCGTCGGGAGCAGGGGCGAGTACGGCGTGACCCCTTGGCTGCTGCGATAGTAGAACGCCGAGCCGTTCGAGACGAAGTCGACGAGGTAGCCATGGTCGTAGGCGCTCTCGAACGAGGAGGCACTGGTGACGTTCGTCGCGATCAGCGTGCCGCCGCCCTCCCACGAGTACAGCGTGCCGTCCGGAGTCAGGTAGAAGCCGTTGCCGAGCGCCTTGACGTTCTGCGGGATTCCCGGGTAGAAGTCGGTCACCGCGTCGCTGTGCCGGTACATCTTGGCGCCTTGCGCGTCGACGTAGTCGACATAATAGGTCCCCGACTGCGCATAGCCGTGAGCAGTCTTGACGCCCGTCGCGATGGGGGTCGCGATGTCCCAGGCGTACAGGTTGCCCGTGGACTCCTGAAGGAAGTAGCCGCAGCTGACCGGCTTCGCGTCGCTGGGGACCGAGGGGAACGACGTCGGGGTCCCTCCCCCTGAACGGACCTCATAAGCGACTCCGCCCTTGAAATACTCGACCCAGTAATGGAAACCTGTTCCGACGAAGCCGACCGCGCCCTGGTCGGCTTCGGCCACGATCATCGCCCCGTCCATAATCCCCGAGTAGATGTTCCCGGCGGTGTCCTGATAGAAGCCGCCCCCCAGGGCCTTCGACCCGGCAGGGACCGGGCCGTAGATCGCAGATCGATCGTTGTGGAAGCTGTACTCGCCCGCAACGGGGGTCGACGGTGCGCTGGCGAGTACAGACGCGTCGGGGGCGCCGGCCGATCGCCCGACGAGCGTCAGGCTCTCTCCTCGCGTCGTGTTGATCTTGATGGCAGGCACGACGACGTTTCCGTCCGCGTCGGTGACTCCGCTGTATGAGCCGCTGCCGTTGACCGTCCAATCGCCCGGGAGGGTCAACGTGACGGGTTGCCCTGCAAGAGGCGCTCCGTCCTGCGTGAGGCGCAGGGTGACACCCGTGATCTCACAGTCGGAGTTCGGGGTGTACATGGAAGACGTGAACGTCAGGATCCGGTTGGCGACCGGGCTTGCGGAAGCGAGGGGGACAGCCGATACCGTGGCGATGACGGGAATGCTCCACGCCACGCCCTTCACGAGGGTCCGGCGAGGGATTCCGTTGGGTGTATCCATGCTCTCGGGCATTATCTATCTCTTTCAAAAATCACGCCCTCGGAAAGGGCATTAAATGGTTTTCTTGATTCGTTCACGAAAGACTGAACGTCTTGCGTCCTCGGCAGGCAATCTGCTTCGGCCAGAGGATCAGATGTCAATCGAGATCGTCAGGGTGCTCTCTCGCCCCTCCCCCTCGGGCAGGACGTCTCCCTCGTCATGGTCGAATATCGGAATATCCCACCCGGGGCACTGGGACACAACGACGTACAGTTCGGAGTCCAAGGTTGACCCCTGTGCATCCGGCTGATCGAAGCCTTCCTCGATGAGCGTCATGGAGCCCCTAGGCAAGGCTCGTCGCCTGGCTTCGCGTCCTGAGTGCCCGGCGTGCATTCGAAGCATCACCGGACGCATAGGATGCATCCATTTCTTCTCTCCCCTCACTAATGCAGCGACTCGACGGTTTCGCGACGTGATAACCCTGCGAGATCCCCATCCCGACCCGTTCCGTACGCGAGCTCTGCCTGTCGACTGCATGCCCCTCGAAGCGCCCGGCGTCTGTGGCTGCATGCCCGCCGGGTGCTTTATCAGTGTGCGTCACCTCACCGTCGTCGCCCGTCAGCAGATGACGAATGCGATGATTTATGGTCGGGAGACGATCATTTTTTGCGAACGCGTTAACCAGAATGTGACTGTGTGCGAAGCTAAAACATTCCGAGGCAGGGGGAGGCGTAGGGCGGAAAGTTGACCGGTCGGGTTCTCGGAGGCTTCGGCGGGGTAAGTCCTCTCTGAGCGCGTTGGCTTCTGCTCAGACCAGGGCCCTGCGAGGATCCTTGGGAGGAGAGGCCCGTGGTTCAATCGTCCGCCGAAAAAGACGTCCACCTCATTGACGACTACGCCAAAGCTTGGCTGACTCAGCGTGGCTATAGAGTGCGTTCGCATTTGCGTCCTCTGCACCTTTTCGCCAACGAGGTCTCCTGTGGGACCTTTGTGTTGCGACGGATGTGGTCTTCCGGATTCACCGCCGACTGGCGCCTCGCCGACGGCGAGGAAGTCGTGTCGTTGACACTCCTTCTGGACGGCGACCTCAGCGCGGAGACGGAGGACGGTATCGTTCCCTTGCAAGTGGGGGCGGCGTGGGTGTGGACGGGAAGCCGTGACATCGTGTGGTCGGGTCGATCGGCCGCCGTCATCCAGATCGAGGTCGATGGGGCGCGTCTGTCCGGGTTCCTCGACATCGCCCGGATCGAAGGAAAGCCCTTCGTGGCCAGCCGAAGCCTGCGTGATCCTTTCGTCGCCCTCGTGATGTCTGTGCTGGACTCGGAGATATCCCCTTCGCGTTCGAGCTTCATGCAGATCCAACGAGCGCTGGAGGCGATGACCACGGCGATTCTCGTCGAGGAGGCCGGCCTGCCTACTTACCATGGCCGTTCCGTCGCGGGGCGAGCGCTCTTCCAACGCGCGACGGCCTTCATCGCTTCGAACGCAGGCGATCCGACGCTCACACTCGACTCCATCGCCGAAGCCCTCAACGTCTCGACCCCGCACCTGATACGCGTCTTCCAGAGTTCTGAGACGACCCCCATCCGTTATCTGCGGAACATTCGGGCGATGAACGCGATATCCATGCTCGAGTCGAGCACGCAGGTCGACGACATCGAGGCGATAGCTCGCCTGACAGGCTTCTCCAGCGCCCGGAACATGCGCCGCGCCATCAACGAGTTCTCCCCACGTCATGTGCCCACCCATGACGCCATCGAGTCGTTGGGCATGCGGCAGCCGAGATCACCGCGGCCGCACGGCGGCCTTCCCTCGAAGAAGGCGTCAAGCAACAGCTGGTCGCCTGGAGTCCCGGAGACGGCGGCGTAACCGAAGAGGGCGGCGACGTCTTCACGCCGGAGGACGGCGTCGGCGGTTCGGATGTTCGTCGAAGCTGGCCCGGTCTAGGTCGCGCCTGCCTGCCCCGCTCGGCTCTCCTGTGGGGAGGCGACAAGCCGGGCGGAGGGCTGGGCCCCGCCGATTTGGGTGAAGTCCACAGTCGTCTTCATTCGGTGTTGTGGCAGACCTACGATGATGACGAACTCCATCCCCGTTCGA
The DNA here is from genome assembly GCF_049800815.1 of Microbacterium sp. S308A+. Lineage (NCBI taxonomy): Bacteria > Bacillati > Actinomycetota > Actinomycetes > Micrococcales > Microbacteriaceae > Microbacterium > Microbacterium sp. S308A+. The sequence goes on from NZ_JBNAFT010000002.1 coordinate 23,160, forward strand.
GAGGTTGCTCATGGTTGACGCCGCTGTCCGTGTGAACGCGTCCGCTTCCGCCGCGGAGGACTCCGCCGCTCCTCGGGTCGACGTGCCCCTGGTCGGCGACCTGCTGATGGGCACCTGGGCCGAGACCCGGCGCCAGGCCCGCGAGATGATCAAGGATCCCGCCTTCTGGCGCGACGACTCGCTGGGCAAGGACGAGCACCGGGAGCGGGTCCTCAGCCAGATGCACCTTCTGGTCGAGAACCGCGCGGTGCACCGCGCCTTCCCGAAGCGTCTGGGCGGCGAGGAGAACAACGGCGCCAACATCGCCGGCTTCGAGGAGCTTGTCGCCGCCGACCCGAGCCTCCAGATCAAGTCCGGCGTGCAGTGGGGGCTCTTCGGCTCGGCGGTGCTGCAGCTCGGCACGGTCGAGCACCACGACCGCTGGCTCCCCGGGATCATGGACCTCTCGGTCCCCGGCGCCTTCGCGATGACCGAGATCGGCCATGGCTCTGACGTCGCGGCGATCGGCACCACCGCGACCTATGACCCCGAGACCGAGGAGTTCGTGATCAACACGCCGTTCCGCGCGGCGACGAAGGAGTACCTGGGCAACGCGGCGCTGCACGCCTCCGCCGCCACCGTCTTCGCGCAGCTCATCACCCAGGGCGTGAACCACGGCGTGCACTGCTTCTACGTCCCGCTCCGCGGCGAGGACGGTCAGGACCTTCCCGGGATCGGCCGCGAGGACGACGGCCTCAAGGGCGGCCTCAACGGCATCGACAACGGACGGCTGAGCTTCGACCACATCCGTGTCCCTCGCACCAATCTGCTCAACCGCTACGGTGACGTGGCCGCGGACGGCACATACTCGAGCGCGATCGACAGCCCTGGCCGCCGGTTCTTCACGATGCTGGGAACGCTCGTCCAGGGCAGGGTGTCGCTGGACGGGGCGTCGTCCTGGGCGTCCGCGCTCGGCCTCTACATCGCCACGACCTACGCGACCCAGCGCCGTCAGTTCGACGGCGCCGACGGCCAGGAGACGGTTCTCCTGGACTACGGGAAGCACCAGCGGCGCCTGCTGCCACGGCTGGCGACCACCTACGCGCAGCTCTTCGCGCACGACGAGTTCCTGCAGAAGTTCGACGGGGTCTTCTCCGGTCGCACCGATACCGCAGAGGACCGCGAGGATCTGGAGACGCTTGCGGCCGCGCTGAAGCCCCTGTCGACCTGGCATGCTCTCGACACCCTCCAGGAGTGCCGCGAGGCGTGCGGCGGCGCCGGCTTCATGTTCGAGAACCGGTTCGTGGGCCTGCGCGCCGACCTCGACATCTACGTCACCTTCGAGGGCGACAACAACATCCTGCTCCAGCTCGTGGGCAAGCGCCTGCTCACCGACTACGCCACGCAGTTCAAGGGCAAGGACGCGCGCGCCCTCGCGGCCTATGCGGTCGGACAGACCGCGGGCAAGGTGTTCCACGGCGCGGGGCTGCGGGCCTTCGGCCAGGCGGTCGCCGATCTCGGCTCCACCGCACGGTCCGTCGAGAACGGCCTGCGTGCGGACCAGCAGCACGAGCTCCTCGCCGACCGGGTGCAGCAGATGGTGGCGGATATCGCCGGCCGCCTCCGGGCGGGCGGGAAGGACAAGGCGCTCGGCGAGCGTCTCTTCAACGAGAACCAGGCCGAGCTCATCGAGGCGGCGCGCGCACACGGCGAGCTGCTGCAGTGGGAGGCGTTCACCGATGCGGTGAACCGCGTCGAGGACTCCGGCACCAAGCAGGTGCTCACCTGGCTCCGTGATCTCTTCGGTCTGCAGCTCATCGAGAAGCACCTGGCCTGGCATCTCATCAACGGCCGGCTCTCCACGCAGCGTGCGGCCGCGGTGTCGAGCTACATCGACCGGCTCTGCCGGAGACTGCGTCCCCATGCGCTCGATCTGGTGAACGCGTTCGGCTACGAGCCCGAGCACGTCCGTGCGCCGATCGCCTCCGGTGCCGAGCAGCAGCGGCAGGACGAGGCGCGCGCCTACTATGCCGCGCAGGCGGCCTCGGGCGATGCCCCCGTCCTCGAGAAGACGCTCAAGAAGAAGTCCGGCAAGCGCGGACCTCGGCCGTGAGGTCGTCCGCCCGGTGGGTCGGCCTGTCACCGGGCCCGGTTTCCGCGCGACCGGCGAGGGTGAGGAGGCCCTGGGTGTTGCGTGCGGCCGTCGAGGCGTCGGTGTTGCCGCTGACCGTTCCTACGCCGAGCAACGCGATCTGGGGCGAGGCGAGCAGGTACGCCAGAGCGAGCGCGTCGTCGATCCCCGTGTCGCAGTCGAGGTACATCGGTCGGCAGGGGACGTCGGTCATAGAGGTGCTCCTGGTCCGGGCGGTCGGATGCCCCGTTCGATGATGCCGGATTCGCCGCCCCCTCGCGGACGGGCGGGGCGGCGCTCGTGCTTGAATGAGGCGTGGGGGAGCACCGCCGGCCCGGGCCGCGGCTCATCCCGCCCCGATCCGCCGGGGCGCTCGTACGTCCCGACTCGAACAGGAGCACCATGGTCGCGCCCCTCTCCCTCGCCGTCGTCGGCAGCATCAACGTTGACCTCACGGCGCGCACCGAACGCCTGCCCGAGCCGGGCGAGACCATCGGCGGCGGACGCCTCGTGCGCGAGGCCGGGGGCAAAGGTGCGAACCAGGCGGCCGCAGCCGCCCGGCTCGGCGCGGACGTACGGATGATCGGCGCGGTCGGCTCCGACTCCGACGGCGCATGGATGCGCGAGGAGCTCGGGGCGGCAGGGGTGGACACGTCCGCGGTACGCACGAGCGAGGAGGCCACCGGGGTGGCCCTCATCGTGGTCGACGCCGCGGGCGAGAACCAGATCGCCGTCTGCGAGGGCGCGAACGGCGACGTGAGTCTGGCCGGCGTCGAGTTCGGCGCGGAGGAGGCGGTGCTCGCGCAGCTGGAGATCTCGATGGACGTCGTGACGGAGCTGGCGGAGAAGGCCCGCGGGTATTTCGCCCTCAACGCCGCGCCGGCACTGCCCCTCCCGGAGGCGGTGCTCGACCGTGCGGACCTCGTGATCGTCAACGAGACGGAGTACGCGCTCATCCCGGCGCTGCGGACGGCGCGGCGGGTCGCTGTGACCTACGGTGCCGACGGCGCCAAGCTCTTCGAGAACGGCGCCGAGGTCGCCTCGGCGCCGGCGGTCAAGACGGTCGTGGCGAACACCGTGGGTGCAGGGGACGCCTTCTGTGCGGCGCTCACCTACGCCCTGGCCTCCGGGGTCGTGCCGGAGCGGGCGCTCGCCGCGGCGTGCGCGGTCGGCGCCGCCGCCGTGGCTGACCCTCGTTCGCAGCCTCGTCTCGCCGCGCTCGACGAGTATCTTTCCTGACGCGCCGGTCCGCCGTTCCGCGAGTCGAGCCGGAGGGGGAACCTCTCGCCAGGACACGGAGCGGCCGCCGTGTCCGCGGCGCGACATAGGGTGAGACGCATGACGATCGCCGATCTCGACGACCGCCCCCGCTGCGCGTGGGCGGGCTCCGACCCCGAGTACCGCCGCTACCATGACGAGGAGTGGGGGCAGCCGCTGCACGGCGACCGGGCGCTGTTCGAGAAGATGGCGCTCGAAGGCTTCCAGGCGGGGCTCTCCTGGATCACGATCCTGCGCAAGCGTCCGCGCTTCCGCGAGGTGTTCGCCGGCTTCGACCCGGCTGCTGTCGCCGCGTTCGGCGAGGACGATGTGGAGCGGCTTCTCACCGACACCGGAATCGTGCGCAATCGGTCGAAGATCGAGGCGACGATCTCGAACGCGACCATCGTGCAGGACATGGCCGAGGGCGAGCTGGACGGCCTGATGTGGTCGTACGCTCCCGATCCGGCCCGCCACGTCCGTCCTCGGACGATGACCGACGTGGCGGCGGTGACGGCGGAGTCCGAGGCGCTCAGCAAGGCCCTCCGCAAGCGCGGCTTCCGCTTCGTGGGGCCCACGACGATGTACGCGCTGATGCAGTCGGCGGGGATGGTGGACGATCACCTCGAGGGCTGCTGGCGCGCCTGACCTCGGCATCGCGACCGCGGTCAGCGGCCGGCGTCGGCGAGATGACGTGCGTCGTGGCCGAGCACCTTGACCATGACGCCGTGTCGGCGGAGAGCGGCGACCGTGCGCGCCTCCTCGTCGAGGTCGCGGCCGAGCGCGTGGACGTTGGCGACGACGAGAACGTCCCCGGGGTTGAGCGTGTCGATCAGGCGGGAGATCCGGTCGCCCCAGCTCTCCAGGATCTCGGGTGCCGGATGGCGGAAGCCCTCGATCGGGACGCCGAACCGTGTGAGGTCGTCGCGCTGCTGCACGACCGATGGCATCCCTTCACGAGCGACGACCAGGCCGACCAGACGCGAGCCCTCGGGCTTCGCGGACCACCAGTCGCGGTTCTGCTGGAGCTCGGTGAAGCACTTAGGGCATTCGGCAGCCGGGTGCGGGAGGTTCAGCGGGCTCGTCAGAGCGTCGTCGATGGGGCTGTTCTCGCTCATCGCGCTCCTCCTGCTCATGTCATCTCCATTCTGCCCTGACCCGCCGACTTCCGGGGACGGGAGGGGAGAACGAGACGGAAAGCGGGTCAGAGCAGGCCGAGAGCGCGGACGGCGTCGCGCTCCTCGCCGAGCTCGGCGACGGACCGGTCGACTCGCTCTCGCGCCCAGGCGTCGAGCTCGATCCCCTCGACGATCCGCCACTCGCCGTCGACCGCGCGGACCGGGAAGGAGCTGATCAGTCCTTCCGGCACGCCGTATTCCCCGTGCGACACCACGGCCGCGCTCGTCCAGTCCTCGACCCCGCCGTGGACCCCGGTGCCCAGCGTCCAGTCGCGCACGTGGTCGATCGTGGCGCCGGCCGCGGAGGCGACGGAGGACGAGCCGCGCACCCGGATGATCTCCGCACCGCGCTGGGCGACCCGGGGGATGAAGGTCTCGTCCAACCAGGCATGGACGTCTCCCACCCGCTCGGCGAGGGCCTCGGTCGCGGAGCGTCCGGCGACCGTCGCGTGTGAGACGTCGGGGAACTGCGTGGCCGAGTGGTTGCCCCAGATGGGGAGCCGGCGCACGTCAGCGACCGGCACGTCGAGAGCCGCGGCGAGCTGGCCGCGGGCGCGGTTCTCGTCCAGACGGGTGAGGGCGCTGAAGCGCTCGGCGGGCACGCCGTCGGCGGCCGCGGCCGCGATCAGGGCGTTGGTGTTGGCGGGATTGCCGACGACCGTGACTCGCACGCCGGCAGCCGCGTGCGCCGCGATCGCGGCGCCCTGAGGGCCGAAGATCCCCCCGTTGGCCGCGAGGAGGTCGCCGCGCTCCATCCCCGGGCCTCGCGGACGCGCGCCGACCAGCAGGGCGTGGTCGGTCCCGTCGAAGCCGACGGCGGGATCGTCCGTCACCTCGACGTCCTCGAGGAGGGGGAACGCGCCGTCCTGCAGCTCCAGCGCGGCGCCCTCGGCCGCGCCGAGCCCCGCCGGGATCTCCAGCAGCCGGAGGCGGACACTCTCCTCGGTGCCGAGCATGTCGCCCGCCGCGATCCGGAACAGCAGCGCGTACCCGATCTGTCCGCCGGCGCCGGTGATGGTGATCGTCGTGGTCATGTCTCGAGCCTACGACCGTGGGTCCCGTGACGGCACCGCGGCGGAGGCACGAGGGAGCGGTACCCTCATCCCATGACGTTCAACCCCGATGCCGACATCAGCGGCAACACCACGCGACGGCGCGGCGGACGCACGGCGGCGATCGCCGGCGGCGGCGTGGGGCTCGGAGCGATCGCCGTGGTTCTCATCGGCATGTTCACGGGCGTGGATCTCTCCGGCTTCCTCGGCGGCGGTCAGGACGGCGGCGGGGGTGCCGCGCCGTCCTCGCAGGGGGCGCTCCTGGACGAGTGCAAGAGCGGCAAGGACGCCAACGCGAACGACGACTGCCGGATGGCCGGCGCGCAGGTCGCTCTCGACGCCTACTGGACGCAGCAGGTCAAGGGGTACCAGCCGCCGCAGATGACGGTCGTGCAGGGATCGACGCCCACCACGTGCGGGACGGCCTCGAACGCCGTCGGACCGTTCTACTGCCCGCCCGAGCAGGGCGTGTACCTCGACCCCACCTTCTTCCAGCTCATGCGGCAGCAGTTCGGGGCGTCGGCGGGGAACCTCGCGCAGCTGTACATCGTGGGGCATGAATGGGGTCACCACATCCAGAACATCACCGGGACCATGGCGAAGTTCCCCGACAACGGGACGGGCCCCGGCAGCAACGGCGTGCGCACCGAGCTGCAGGCCGACTGCTACGCGGGGGCCTGGATCGGCGACATGACCGAGCAGAAGGACGCCAAGGGCGTCGCCTATCTCCAGGCGCCCACCGAGGCCGAGCTGCGCGACGCCGTGAACGCGGCGAAGACCGTCGGCGACGACAACATCCAGCAGCAGTCCGGGTTCGTGAACCCGGAGAGCTGGACCCACGGATCGAGCAGCGCGCGGCAGTACTGGTTCGCCAACGGCTACCAGAACGGCCTCGGCGTGTGCGACACCTTCTCGGTGTCGGTCGAGGAGCTCGGCCGCTGACCCAGCCCGGTCGTTGGGCCCGGTCGCGGCTGGCACGCCGGCTGCGGCGCCAAGATTGGCCTTGCGTGGCTGTGCGCGCCGCACGACTGTCGGATGAAGTGAAGTCTGTCGGCCTATGGTGAGGCTGTGGTCCGGCAGAGTTGCGCGGGGCCGACAGAGTTGGTCGCGACCGGCAGGGTGGGTCGGGCGGTTCCCGTCCGCGTGAGCGGCTCCTACGCGCGCAGGGCCTGGACCAGGGTGCGCAGGAGCGAGAGCACGCCGCCGCGGGCCCGGAACCGGGTCAGCCCCTCGCTCACCGTCGCCGCCGTGCGGGACGTCACGAACCACGGCGGCTTCGGCAGGATCGTGAACCGGCCGGATCCGCCGAGCGCGCGGAGCGAACGAGGGAAGGGGCGGAACGGTCCCCGTACGACAGAACGCTCCACGTCGGCGAGCAGCAGCGCGTTGTGCACGACGCCGATCCCGCTTCCGACGTCCTCGATCGTGCCGCCGGGATAGGCCCCCCAGGACAGGGTCGGCGTGATGAAGGCGAAGCCGGTCCAGGCGTTGATCGCGATGTCGCCGTAGCGGAGGTCGGCGATCGCCCGCTCCAGGCCCTCGCCGAGCGACTGCTCCGTCGCCGGGTCGACGAGGACGTTGGCGCCGAGCGTCCCCTGAAGGCGGTCGTTGGCGTGCGCCACGGCGGCGTTCAGGAACCTCTGTCCGGTGCCGGGGAGCGACACCACGCCCAGCACGGGCGCGAAGTACTCCGTCTGCTCCATCGCGCTCGGATCGTCGTCGGGGCCGAGCTCGACGAGCAGACGGTCGGCCAGCACGAGCGCGTCGGGGTAGGACTGCGCGGCCTCGCGCATCCGCTCGTCCGAGCGCGGATACCAGGTCGGGCGCTCCGGGGCGGCCGCGTAGGCGCGGCGCAGCTCCGCGCGGAAACGCTCGGCCTGGGGCCAGTCCGAGGAGAGGAGCACGACCTGCCCCGCGATGCAGTTGTGCCCGCTGTTCTGCAGGCGCATGGTCGCGATGTGCTCGGCGTGGAAGCGCAGATCCTCCTCGGTCCACTCGCCGGGCACGACGATGATCGGCGACACGCCGCCGAGCTCCGCGGTGATGGGCGTCTTCAGCCGTGGCCGGCCTTCCCGTCGCCGCCGTGTCGCCGCGGCTCCCGTGCCCCAGACGATCGCGTCGAAGGTCGGCGCGGAACCGGTGATGTGCACGTGGGCGAAGGCCTTGTGCTCGGTGAGATGAGCCCCGACGTCGGGGCCGCCGCGCACGATCCGCAGGAGTCCCAGGGCGATGAGCGGCGCGAGCGCGCGCTCGTAGACGGGCACCAGGGAGTCCTGCGTCGGGTTCACCTTCAGCAGCACGACCCGGTTGTGCGCGAGCAGCTCGTAGAGGACGTCGAGCACAGGGATCGAGGTGATGTTGCCGGCGCCGAGCACGAGGCCGATCCCGCCGTCCCCGTCCCGCGGCGCACGCTGGGCGAGACCGGCCCGGGCCCTCGCCTCTCCGGGCGTCGTCCCCGGGCGCAGCCACACCTCTCCTGTGAAGCCGGACAGCAGCACGCGGTCGATGCCGGTGAGCGGGAAGGCGTGCACACGGGTGCGGGCGCCGGGGGCCCTGTCGATGCGCACGCCGTCGAGAGGGTTGCGACCGGTCGCGATGCGTTCGAGCGTCTCGATGTATGCGTCCAACGCCCCGAGCACGCCGTATGGCCCGCTCAGCCATTCCTCGCCCCGCAGGGGATGCGTGGGTGAGAGCTGCTTGGACGACGCGGCCGTGCGGGCCCAGGCGCGTGCCGTGTCGGCCACGGAGCGGCGCACCCCACGCAGGAGCGTGGCGCGTTGATCGGCGGCGAGGCCCGCCCAGGTGCGTTCTCCGTCACGGAGATCCGCGATCGCGGCGTCGATGGGAGCGCGGACGTCGTCGGCGAGGGTGGTGGGCATCGGGCCTCCTTCGGCGCGGATCGGGTCCAGCCTACGGGCGGTGCCTCGGCGACGCCTGGATCAGATGAGGGAGAGCTCGCGGAGCTTGGCCTCGACGTCGGCGTTCGAGGGCTCGACGTGGTGGGAGGCATCGGGGTAGACCACCACCGGGATGTTCATGCGACCCGAGATCTCCTTCGCCACGTCGGCGGCCGCGGGGTCCGCGACGAGATCGACGTAGGTGTATGCGACACCGAGCTCGTCGAGCTGCTTCTTGGTGCGAATGCAGTCACGGCACCAGTCGGCGCCGAACATCGTGACCGTGTCGGAGGCGGGGGCAGTCATGTCTCCAGGGTACGGCCCCAGAGGCTGGGTGGCGCCGGTCTCGTTTCTGGGAGCCCGGGGAGAATCGGATAACGGAAAGGGAAACACGCAGGTTGGGCATGGCCGGACATGGCACGATGAGAGGCGCATTGTCTTGAGGAGGGGTATGGACGGCCGGATGGCGCCCGCGGGTGTGACGATCATCGTCCCGACCTTCAATGAACGCGACAACGTCCAAGAGCTCGTGCGTCGCGTCTCCGGCGCTCTGGAGGGGCAGGACGGAGAGATCCTCTTCGTCGACGACAGCAGCGACGACACCCCGGAGGTGATCCGCCAGGTCTCTCTGACATCGCCTGTGCCGGTTCGCCTCCTGCACCGGGACGACCCGGTCGGAGGCCTCGGCGGCGCCGTGGTCGAGGGGCTTCGCGCGGCCGAGTACGACGTCTGCATCGTGATGGACGGCGACCTGCAGCACCCGCCGGAGCTGATCCCCGACCTCGTCGGCCGGCACGCCGAGGGTGACGCCGACGTGGTCGTGGCGTCGCGCTACATCGGTGGCGGCGACAGCGGAGGCCTCGGCACCGCCGTGCGCTTCGGCGTCTCCCGCGGGGCGACGCTGCTGACGAAGGCGATGTTCCCGATCCGTCTCTCCCGTGCGTCCGACCCGATGACCGGGTACTTCCTCGTCGACCGCCGCCGCGTCGACCCGGCGGCACTCCGGCCGAACGGCTTCAAGATCCTGCTGGAGATCCTCGTCCGCTCCGATGTACGCATCGCCGAGGTGCCGATGGAGTTCGGCGAGCGGCTGCACGGCACATCCAAGGCGTCCTTCGCTCAAGGCATGGCCTTCCTCCGGCACCTGACGATGCTGCGCTTCGGCAAGATGTCTCTCTTCGCGATCATCGGTGGCATCGGGGCCCTCGCCAACCTCGGCATCATGTGGGCGCTCACGCACATGGGCGTGGAATACGTGTGGGCGGCGGTCATCGCCGCCGAGCTGACGATCGTCGGCAATTTCATCCTGCAGGAGCGTTACGTCTTCAATGACATGACCGGCGACGCCTCGCGGTTGTCGGTGCGCTTCGCGCAGTCCTTCGCGTTCAACAACATCGAGGCGGCGTTGCGCATCCCCGTGCTCGCCTTCATGGTCGAGACGTGGCACATCTCCAGCATCCTCGCCGCCGCGATATCGCTTGTCGCCGCCTTCTTCGTGCGCTTCATGTTCCACTCGCTCGTGGTGTACGCCCCGCGCCGTGCGGTGCGCAAGGCGTCCAAGCAGGCGGCGGCGGTCGAGCGGGAACGCGAGCGGGTGCACGCGCCGGCGCCCGACCTCGGCGCCCGTAGCGAGCTCGGCTCCGAGGCCTGAGCCACCGTCGTTCCTCGCGTCTGAGGCCTCAGCATCCGTGGGCGGCGGAGTCCGGGCGTCGCGCCGGCTGTCCTCCTCCGACGGCCGGAGCCAGGGCGACGCCCGCGACGGCTAAGGGATCACCCGTAGCCGTCGCGGGGTCGGCGCAAGACCGAGAGCCGGCTCAGCCGATGTTCGAGATCAGGTCGTCGAGGGTGTCGCCGTAGTTGATCCGGATCACCGGCAGCGCGAGCTTGTCCGTCCCCGGCGTCACGTAGCCCCAGTCGATCGTACGCCCCAGCAGGAAACCGGCCTTCGTGACGCCCTCCTTGGTGGTGGCGTTGTAATGGCCGTAGGGGTAGGCGACGACCTCTTTGGCGCCGAGGATCGACGCGGACTTCTCCAGGTCGGCCGCGATCTGGTCGGCCGGCCAGTTGACCATCCGTCCCTTGCCGTTCTCGCCTGCCTCGTGCATCGAGTCGGTGTGCGAGCGCTGGATCACGTACGGGGACGGTGACGGCGCCTGACGGACGTTGGTGATCACGAAGGACGTCGTGAGCAACTGGTTCTTGGTGACCACGGGGACGGCGAGGTCGAGCCAGGTCTGGTCGGCGTCGTCGTCGGTGATGATCACCGACTTCGGCGGGATGTACAGGGCGCCGTCGATGAAGGCGTTGAGCTCGTCCCAGGTCGGCAGGTAGAACTGACCGTCGGCGATGTGCTTCATGTGCGCCTCGAAGTCGCCGATGTAGGCGTAGTTGCCACGGAGCCAGTTGTCCTCGCCCTCGGGCTTGGTCGTGAACTGGTGGTACATGAGGATCGGCACCTTGGTGCCCGCGGCCGCGCTCTGCTCCGGCGTCATCCACGAACCGTGGAGGGTGACCTGACGATCCGTGCAGGTGGCGAGCTTGGAGCCGTTGATCCGGGCGGTCGGGGTGAACGCGGCGGCGTCCGCGGCGGTGGCGTACCATCCGGCGAAGACCGCGCCGGGGCGGGTGGGGATCGGGAGGCCCGCGTAGAGCGCGCCCTGGGTCTGGAGCATGGGGTCGAGGGCGATCCCCTCGCCGGCGAACGAGACCGCGCAGGCGTTCGGATCCTTCGCGTCGGCGAGCAGCGCCTCTGCCGGCGAGAGGGGCGTCGGCGTGGGGCTCGGTGACGTCGGAGCGGTCCGGTCCTGGTCGGCCTTCGTCTCCGGCCCTCCGGTGAGCGCGCGCACGCCGATCACCGTCAGGGTCGCGATGAGGGCGAGCGCGAGGATCGCGACGACCGCGACCAGGAGGCGACGACGGCGGAGGACGGTGCGCGAGGGTCGGGGGCGACCGGGGGGTGTCGACGGGGGCGTGGCCATGAGCCAGATTCTAGAAGGCCAAGATCAGTGCGCTTGTCAGCCCTGAGCGCGGTGGAGGGCCTGGAAGGTCTCCAGGATGAGCTCCACGCTGATGTTCTGCGGGATCCGCGGATCGCCGGCCTCGAACTCGGCGAGCTCGACCCCGCGGACGCTTCCTGAAGGGAACGCGGCGAGGATGTCCGCGATCTGGTGGGGGAGCAGCCCCTCGTCGACGCGGTAGGCGGCCGGAATGTATCCCGGCTCGAGAACGTCCCAGTCGATGTGGATCCACACCGGGCGGCCGGCGACGAGCTCGGCGATGCGCTCCGGTGTGCTCTCCTGTGGAGGGAGGACCCGGACGCTGGCGTCGGCGAGAAGCTCGGCCTCGGCCGGATCGATGTCGCGGCCCCCGACCACGATCGCCTGAGCAGGTTCGAGTCCCGCGCCGTGGCCGCTGTCCCAGAGCCCGCAGGCGGCAGCGAGGACCATTCCGCCGAGGTAGCCGGAGCCGGTGGTGGCCGGAGTGTTGAAATCGCCGTGCGCGTCGATCCAGAGCACCACGGCGTCCGGGTGACGCTCGGCGACCGTGGGGAGCGTGCCCAGGCTCGCGCCGCAGGTGTTGGTCACGAGCAGAGGGACGCGTTCCGCGTCGAGCGCGTCCCGTACCGCGTCCCGCAGGCCTTCTAGGGTCTCGCGCGCCTGCGGGAGGGCGACCGACCAGTCATCCGTCGCGGCGGGCGCGGGCGTGCCGACGACGACGGGCTCCACGCCCAGGTAGGCGCCCAGCGCTGTGGCGGCGGCGCGAGCGCCGGGAAGAGCCCCGTCCGTACGGTCTCCGACCCGGCCCTGGCAGAGGATGAGCGCGTAGTCCTTGGGCATCCGTAGCCTCCTGTGCTCGTCGTGCCCGGGGTGTTCCGAGGGCATCTGCTAGAGTAAGGGCTTCCGCGTGTTCCCCGTGCCGCTTCTCACCGGCACCGCGCGATGCCCGCCGGGGCACCTGTCTCGGATGATCCGCACCGATGCGTGTTCGTCCGCTCCGGCGAAAGAAAGCACTCGGCGGCCCCGATGCCGCCCACAGGAACGTAGCACCATCATGAACACCACCGACATCTCGGCGCGCTCCGACGCGCCCCTGACCTGGAAGCAGGCGGCCGACGACGTCTTCGTCGCGACCCGCGAGGGCGAGTTCGCGGGGTTCGTCACGATCGACCCGCATGCACACGTCCTCCACGATCGCCACAGCCGTCGCATCGGCTCCTACCCCACGCTCGCGGCCGCACGGGCTGCGCTCTCCGGAGGCTCGCACCCGAAGGGGCGGCGACGTCCGTCCCGCAGTCGTCGCCGACGCTGGATCAACGCCTGACGGTCACGCAGAGGAACCGCCAGGCACGCGGCCGTCCTCCGCGTGATCGCGCCCTCAGGCGGGCGGGATGGCCGCGACCGCGCTCACCTCGATGAGCGCTCCCGGCACGCCGAGGCCGGCGACCCGAGCGGCGGTGACCAGCGGGGGCGCGCCCTCTCTGGCGAGCTTCGGCCCCACGGCGCCGTAGGCCGCCCGGAGATCCGCGTCGGCGTGGACGAGAACCGTCCAGCTGACGACGTCGGCGAGGGTCGCTCCCGCGGTGTGAAGCGCGGCCTCGGCGTTGTCGAGGGCACGTGCGGCCTGCGCGGCGATGTCGCTCGAGACGACCGCGCCGCTGGCGTCGACACCGTTCTGACCTCCCACGTGGATCGTGGTCGAGCCGGGCGGGATGACGGCGACGTGGCTGAACGCAGGGCTGACGACGAGGCCTTCGGGCCGCGGATAGGTGATGTCCATGGAGGCATTCTGCGTGAGGCGACCGACATCGGGCGCCGCGTGCGATTCTGCCGTGATCACACGCGGCGGGTGTCGCGGCGGAACATCAGCACCGCGAAGCCGGTGAACAGGATGAACCAGACCAGGAGGTTCGGCACGGCCCAGACGTCGGGTGCCGCGCCGACGACCGCCGACTGGGAGAGGTTCGCGATCCCCCACACAGGGGTGAGCTTCGCGGCGATCTGCACGCCCTCCGGCATCGAGTACAGCGGGAAGAACAGGCCGCCCATGAAGCTGAGGACCGGAAGGATCGGCCCGAGATATCGCATCGCGTTCTGCGCCGGGAACGCGTAGCCGACGGCGAGGCCCAGGCTCGTCATCATGAGCGAGCTCAGCCAGGCGAGGACGCCGGCCCCGACGAGATTGCCGAGGGGAGCGGTGATCCCCATCGCCGCGCCGACGGCGATCGTCACGATCACCGCCAGGCCGCCGAGCACGAGACCGCAGAGGATCTTGACGAGGATGTACACCACGGGGTTCAGCGGGGTGAGGCGCAGCTGCCTGCTCCAGCCCTGCGCGCGTTCCGAGGCCACCGATACGCCGGTCATGGTGCTCGCGACCAACGCGCCGTAGACGGCCATCGAGATCATGATCGGCACGGCGGCGGAGATCCCGCCCGCGCTGACCGGGATCTCGTCGATCGAGGCGTCGCGGTTGGGCATCGCGACGAGGAAGAGCATCGCGATCGGGAAGATCAGGGTGAAGACCACCACGCTGGAGTTGCGGAACAGTCGCTTGAGCTCGACGGAGAGGAAGGTCCCGCTGAAGCCGCCCAGGACGGGGGCGCGCCGAGCAGACGGGTCGATGGCGTCGAGGCGTTCGAGGGGCGGGGTGCTCATGCGCGTCCTCCCTCGGCGTCGTCGCCGGTGAGGCGCAGGAACGCCTGCTCCAGGTTCTGGCTCGTGATCGTCACGTCGTGCGCCGGAGTCTGCGTGAGGAGGTGCCGGGCCACCGCGTCGGAATCGCTGGCGCGCACGACGACGCGGGTGCCCCGGACCTCGACCGTCTCGACCCCGGGGAGGGCGGCGAGAGCGTTCCGGTCCGCCCCCGGCCACTCGGCCTCGACCGTGCGGCCGGCGGCCATGGCCTTGATCTCCGCGGTCGTGCCGTCCGCGACGATCCGTCCCTTGCGGATGAGGATGATCCGATCCGCGTACTGATCGGCCTCCTCCAGGTAATGCGTCGCGAAGAGCACCGTGCGCCCGCGGCGCGCGTCCGCGTGGATCGCCTGCCAGAACGAGTGGCGGCCCTCGACGTCCATGCCCGTGGTCGGCTCGTCCAGCACGATCAGGCCAGGGTCCGAGACGAGGGCCATCGCGAACCGCAGTCGCTGCTGCTGTCCGCCCGAGCATCGGGACACCCTGCGGTCGGCGATGTCGGCGATCCCCGCCCGTTCGAGTGCCGCATCGATGCTCGTCGTCTGCGCGAAGAGCGAGGCGGTGAGCTTCATCGTGTCGCGCACGGTGACGTCGCCCAGGAGACCGCCGGTCTGCATGACGGCGGAGACGAGCCCGCGGCCGATGGCCTGCCGAGGCGTGAGCCCGAACAGCCGCACCTCGCCGCGGTCGGGCTGCGAGAGGCCGAGGAGCATGTCGATGGTGCTGGTCTTCCCCGCGCCGTTCGGGCCGAGGAAGGCGACGACCTCGCCCTGGCGGACGGTTATCCCCACTCCGGCGACGGCGGTGAAGCCGCGGAACGCCTTGGTCAGGCCCGTGGCCTCGACCGCCGGACGAACGGGTGCGCGCTCGTCGCTCCCGGCGCCTGCGGCGGTCCGCGCCGCGGACGTTGCTGTCTCGTTCATGGCTCCAGTCTGCCGTGGAAGTCGCCGCGAACGTTCGCCGGCCTTGTCGTCCGCTCGCGATGACGCCCGGCAGGGAGCGAGGGGGTGCGGGAACGAGCGCGGTGCGAAAACGGTAGGATCGTGGGGACAACAGGAGGTGTCCGGTGATCATCAGATTCATCGTCTTCGGAGTGCTGTTCCTCGGTGGAATGGTGCTGATGGGCATCGCCCCCGGGCTTCCGGCGATGCAGGGCGTGGTCTTTACCGGCGGCATCCTCAGCTTCAGCCTCGCGCTCGCCGTCATGATGACCGAGGCGGGCGGCGCGACCAAGCGCACCCGGTCCTGGGAGCAGTGACCCCTCTCGCCTGACCTGCGCGGCCCGGCCTGCGCGGCCTGACCTTCGCGTCATGGCCTGCGTGGCGGGCGCGTGATCTGCCCTTCCTCAGCGTCGGCTCCGGCGCGCGTGAGGGCGCGAACGGCGCGGCTCAGGCGACCGGTGCGGGCTCCGCGGCGACGGCCGGCTGCGCGACGGGGCGGTCGAGAAGCGCGATGTCGCGGACGGCTCCGCGATCGGCCGACGTGACCATCGCGGCGTAGGCGCGGAGCGCAGCCGACACCGGACGCTCGCGATCGACGGGACGGTGCCCGGTCGTCGCCTCGAGGCGCGCGCGGCGTTCGTCGAGCACGTCGGGCGCCACCAGGAGCTCCATCTGGCGCGCCGGGATGTCGATCCGGATCCGATCGCCGTCCTCGATCAGCGCGATCGCGCCGCCCGCGGCGGCCTCGGGCGAGATGTGCCCGATCGACAGCCCGCTCGTGCCCCCCGAGAAGCGTCCGTCGGTGATGAGCGCGCAGCTCTTGCCGAGGCCCCGCCCCTTGAGGAACGAGGTCGGGTGGAGCATCTCCTGCATCCCTGGGCCGCCGCGGGGGCCCTCGTAGCGGATGACGACCACATCGCCCTCGGTGACGGTCTTGTCGAGGATCTTCTGCACCGCCTCCTCCTGCGACTCGCAGACGACGGCCGGGCCCTCGAAGGTCCAGATGGACGGATCGACCCCCGCGGTCTTCACGACGGCGCCGTCGACGGCGATGTTCCCGCGCAGCACGGCGAGACCGCCGTCGGCGGAGTAGGCGTTCGCGACGGAGCGGATGCAGCCGCCTTCTGCGTCGAGGTCGAGGCTCGTCCACTCGTTGGACTGCGAGAAGGCGGTCGACGAGCGTCCGCCTCCGGGAGCGGCGTGCCAGAGCGCGCGGGCCTCGTCCGATGCGCGTCCTCCCCGCACGTCCCACTCGTCCAGCCAGGTCGCGAGATCGGGGGAGTGGACCGCGTGCACGTCCTCATGGAGGAGCCCGCCGCGCCGCAGCTCGCCCAGGATCGCCGGGATGCCGCCGGCGCGGTGGACGTCCTCCATGTAATAGGTCTTGCCGTTCGCGACGTTGGGCGCGACCTTCGCCAGGCACGGCACCTGCCTCGACTTCGCGTCGATCTCCGCGAGCCCGTAGTCCACGCCCGCCTCCTCGGCCGCGGCGAGCAGGTGCAGGATCGTGTTGGTGGAGCCGCCCATCGCGATGTCCAAGGCCATCGCGTTGTCGAACGCCGTCGCGGTCGCGATCGCACGGGGGAGGACCGAGGCGTCGTCCTGCTCGTAGTAGCGCTTGGTGATCTCGACGATCGTCGCCCCAGCCCGCTCGTAGAGCGCGCGGCGTGCGGTGTGCGTCGCGAGCACGGAGCCGTTGCCGGGGAGGGAGAGCCCGATCGCCTCGGTGAGGCAGTTCATCGAGTTCGCGGTGAACATCCCCGAGCACGATCCGCAGGTGGGACAGGCGTTCTCCTCGATGAGGCGCATGTCGGCGTCGGAGATCGACTCGTCCACCGCGTCCGCGATCGCGTTGACGAGGTCGAGGGAGCGGACCGAGCCGTCGGAGAGCGTGACCCGGCCGGCCTCCATCGGACCGCCGGAGACGAAGATCGTCGGGATGTCGAGGCGGAGCGCGGCCATGAGCATCCCCGGCGTGATCTTGTCGCAGTTGGAGATGCAGATGAGGGCGTCGGCGCAGTGGGCGTTCACCATGTACTCGACCGAGTCGGCGATGAGGTCGCGCGAGGGAAGGGAGTACAGCATGCCGCCGTGGCCCATGGCGATGCCGTCGTCGACGGCGATCGTGTTGAACTCGCGCGGCACCGCGCCCGCGGCGTGGATCGCCTCGGAGACGATCCGGCCGACCGGCTGCAGATGCGTGTGGCCGGGGACGAACTCGGTGAAGGAGTTCGCGACCGCGACGATCGGCTTGCCGATGTCGGAGTCAGCCACGCCCGAGGCGCGCATGAGAGCGCGGGCTCCGGCCATGTTCCTGCCATGGGTCACGGTGCGAGAGCGAAGGATCGGCATGAGACCATGCTTCCGTCCCGGCCGCGCCCGGCGAAGACGGCGGTGATGCTAGTAGTGGCACTGATAGTTTTCAGGGGTGGAAAAGGACGACGGACGGCGCCGCGAGCTCGGCGCGTTCCTCCGCCGGAAGCGCACGGCCGCCGATCGCGCCGAGTACGGCCTGCCCCCGGCCGGGCGTGCCCGCACGACGGGCCTCCGGCGGGAGGAGGTCGCGGTGCTCTCCGGCGTCTCGGTCACCTGGTACACGTGGCTGGAGCAGGGACGAGACATCCGGCCCTCGCGGCAGGTGCTCGACGCCGTCGCCGTCGGCCTGCGGCTCACCCGCGCGGAGCACGACTACGTCCTGGGCATCGCGGGCTTCGCGCCGTCGGCCGCGCCGGTCCCGGTCGCCCCGGCGGCGGTCCCCGCCCACGTGCAGCACCTCCTCGACGCGCTCGAGCCCGCACCGGCCTTCGCGCTCAACGGGCACTGGGACATCTGCGCCTGGAACTCGTCCTATCGCCGCCTGTTCCCCGGCGTGGCGCTCGCCGCGGCCGAGGAGCGCAACCTGCTCGCGTTCGTGTTCACCGACCCGTCGGTGCGCGCGATGCTCCCGGACTGGGAGACGACGAGCCGCCGGTTCCTCGCCGAGTACCGCGCCGAGACCGGTGCGCGAGCGGGAGCGTCGGAGCACGTCCGCCTGGTGTCGCATCTCCGGCATGCGAGCGAGGACTTCGCCCTGGCCTGGGAGGAACACGAGGTCGAGCGCTTCTCCTCGCGCCACCGGGCGTTCCTGCATCCCGAGGGCGGCGCCGTGGAGTACGAGCAGGTCGTCCTCGCGCCGCAGGACGCGCCGGAGCTCCGTGTGGTCGCGTATCTGCCGATCCCGGGTTGACCGCGGCCGAGACGGCTCTCGCCGCTCTGCTCCCGAGAGAGGCCGTCGGGCCTTCTCACTTCTACCGGCCCGATTCATCTGTCAGGACCGACAGAAGTACTTCGATCCGACGAGGCGGCCCGGCAAGGCAGACCAGCAGGGGCTGCTGAGCGCGCAGGCTAGGGGAGGATGACGAGCTTGCCGCGGGTGTGCCCGCTCTGGCTCTCGCGGAAGGCCTCGGCGACCGCATCGAGCGGGAAGGTCTTCGCCACCTCGACGCGCAGGCGACCCTCTTCGGCCAGCGCCGCCAGGCGCGCGGTCTCGGCGCCGTCGGGGCGGACCCAGATGATCCGTCCGCCGTGCTCGCCCACAGTGCCGTCGGCGACCGACGCGTGCGGGCCGCCCTCGCGCAGGACGGCGAGGGTGGTCTCCAGCTGTCCGCCCACGAAGTCGGCGACCGCGTTGACCCGTCCGCCGGCCAGGGCGAGGACGCGGTCGGCCAGGCCGTCGCCGTAGGTCACGGGCTCGGCGCCGAGGCCGCGCAGGTAGTCGTGGTTGCGCTCGGAGGCGGTGCCGATCACGCGGGCGCCGCGGGCGACGGCGATCTGCACCGCGAAGCTCCCCACGCCTCCGGCCGCTCCGTGGATGAGGAGGGTGCGTCCGTCGAGGTCGCCGAGGGCGTCGAGCGTGCGGAGCGCGGTGCCACCCGCGAGCGGGAGCCCCGCGGCCTCCTCCCAGGGGAGCGAGGCGGGCTTGCGGGCCACGGCCGCGGCGGGGACGGCGACGCGCTCGGCGAAGGTCCCGTCGGCCAGGACGTCCTTGCGGGCATAGGCCATCACTTCGTCACCGATCGCGAACTCGGGGGTGTCCGGTCCGAGCGCGACCACGACGCCCGCGACGTCCCAGCCGGGGATGACGGGGAAGACCGGCGAGATGAGAGCGTCGAGGTAGCCGGCCATCGCCTTCCAGTCGACCGGGTTCACGCCCGCGGCGCGCACCTCGATGAGCACCGACCCGGGGAAGAGCTTGGGCTCGGCGACCTCGCGGACGGTGACGTCCCCGGGGTCCTGGGTGTAGTGGTCGTAGACGGCGGCGCGCATGGTTTCTCCTCTCGACGCGTCAGACGGTGGCGGGCGCGCCCTGGAGGGCATGCACGACGGGGGCGAGCTCGGGCTGGTCGGCGGCCTCGGCGAGGACGCGCTCCAGGGTCTCGTCGTGGATCGGGTGGGCCTGGTCGTAGAGCGCCCGGCCTGCCGGCGTGAGCTCGGTGTAGATCCCGCGGCGGTCGTCCGCGCAGAGGATCCGGGTGAGCAGCTGCCGGTCCTCGAGGCGGGTGACCAGGCGGGTCGTGGCGCTCGGGCTGAGCGCGGTCGCCCGCGCGAGCTGCTGCATGCGCATGTGCCAGCCGTCCTGGCGGCTCAGGGCGTCGAGCACCGTGTACTCCACGACGGAGAGACTGACCGAGGCGGCGAGGGCGCGCTCCAGCTCGGTCTCGATGAGGGTGTGGAGCGCGGCGAGCGTGCGCCAGCCGCGCGCACGGATCTCGACGGCGTCGTCGGCGATGCCCATGCGTCCTCCCGGATGTCGGCGTGCGGATGCCGCACGATGGTTGCTTGCGCGGGATAATTGCGTGTGCAATGATTGTGTTCATTGACGCAATATCCCGCGTCTGCAACTACCTTATCAGAGGAGTCCCGATCCGGACCTCATCGCCTCCGGCTCTCGTCTCCCGATCCACCCTCATCGGAGGAAACCTTCATGCCCCTCGGACTCGTCGCGCTCGCCATCGGAGCGTTCGGCATCGGACTCACAGAGTTCGTCATCATGGGCCTGCTGCCCGAGGTGGCGGCCGACTTCGCCGTCACCGAGGCGACCGCCGGATGGCTCATCTCCGGTTACGCGCTGAGCGTCGTCGTCGGCGCGCTCGGGATCACCGCCGCGACCATCCGGCTCCCGCGCAAGCCCGTCCTGCTCGCGCTCGTCGTGCTCTTCATCCTCGGCAACGCGCTCACCGCGCTGGCGCCGGACTACGGCGTCGCCCTGCTCGGGCGGGTGATCGCGGCGCTCTGCCACGGTGCCTTCTTCGGGATCGGGGCCGTCGTCGCCGCCGGCCTCGTGGCGCCGGAGAAGAAGGGCAGGGCGATCGCGATCATGTTCACGGGCCTCACGGCGGCGAACGTGCTCGGCGTGCCGTTCGGCACCTTCCTCGGCCAGCAGCTGGGCTGGCGCTCGACCTTCTGGGTCATCGCGGGGATCGGGGTGCTGGCGTTCATCGGCATCGCGGCGCTCGTGCCGGCCACGCGCGGCGAGGCCGAGCAGGTGAGCCTGCGTCGTGAGCTCGGCGCGTTCCGCTCCGGGCAGGTGTGGCTGTCGCTGTCGCTGACGGTGCTCGCCTTCGGCGGGATGTTCGGCGCCTTCACCTACATCGCCTACACGCTGACGGAGGTCGCCGGGTTCGCGAGCGGGGCCGTGCCCTGGCTGCTCGTGCTGTTCGGCGCGGGGCTCGTCGTCGGCAACGCGGTGGGCGGACGCCTGGCCGACCGGTCGATCGACGGCACGCTCCTCGTCTTCATCGCCCTTCTCGCGGCGGTCCTCCTCGCCTTCGGACTGCTCGCCTGGTCTCAGCCGGCCACCATCGTGCTCCTCGTGCTCATGGGCGGCTTCGGGTTCGGCACCGTCCCCGGCCTCCAGAGCCGCATCATGCGCTATGCCGGGGGCGCGCCGACGCTCGCCTCGGGAGCGAACATCGGCGCGTTCAACGTCGGCAACGCCCTGGGGGCATGGGCCGGCGGCGTCGGCATCGCCGCGGGCCTCGGCTACACCGCGCCGATCTGGATCGGAGCCGCCGTCACGGGCGCGGCGCTCGTCGTGATGGTCGTCGCCGCGGTGACCGCCCGCCGTTCCGCCTCCCGGGCGTCGTCCCCGTCCGTTCCGGAGTCCTCCTCCCTCCCGGCCGCCGTCTGACGTCCGCCGGACCCGCCCCTGTGGACTGTTCCGGTCGCGAGATCTGTCGCTCCCGGCTCGGGATAGCGACAGAGATCGCGACCGGAGCGAGGCAGAACCGGCGGAAAACGCGAGGGGAGCGGAGCGGGCTCGGCAGAATGAAGGGAGGGCCGGCCGCCGACCGCGCCGTGCACCGACGAGAGGGGGTGTCCGCATGACCGCCCAGCACATCGGCATCGTATGGAACCCGGCGAAGACGAGCCTCGACGAGCTCGAGTCCGCGCTGACCGCCGCCGCATCCTGGTCGCCGGAGACCACAGTCTCGTGGCACGAGACCAGCGAGGACGACCCGGGCCGGGCCGCGGCACAGGCGGCTCTCGGCGCCGGAGCGACCGTGATCGCGGCCGCGGGAGGCGACGGGACCGTGCGCGCGGTCGCCGAGCACCTGGCCGAGGCGGGATCGGAGGGGGACACGGCCGATCTGGCGATCGTCCCGCTCGGCACCGGGAACCTGCTCGCGCGCAATGTCGACGTCTCGCTGAACGACCTGCCCGCCGCGTTCGAGCGCGCCCTGTCGGGTGAGACCAAGGCGATCGACGTCGGCTGGGCACAGGCGACCCTCGCGGCCGGCGGCACCGAGCGCAAGGCCTTCGTGGTCATGGCCGGGTTCGGGATCGACGCGCACATGATCACCGAGACGGACGAGGGGCTCAAGGACAAGGCCGGCTGGCTGGCGTACGTCGAGTCGCTCGGCCGGGCGGTGGCGGCGAGCGAGGTGATCGACCTCCGCGTCGCCTTCGACGGCGGCGAGCCCGTGGCCGAGAAGGCCCACACCTTCATCGTCGGCAACTGCGGGACGCTGCAGGGCGGGATCACGCTCCTGCCCGACGCCGACTCGGGCGACGGCGCGCTCGACCTCCTCGCCCTGAACGCCGACGGCATCGCGGGATGGATGGACATCCTGCGGACGATGGCGTGGGACAACGGTCTCAAGCGCCTCTTGACAGGGAGCGACCGGGCGGCGAGCAGCGACAGCACCACGCATCGCCGCCTGACCTCGGTGACCGTCGAGCTCGACGAGCCGCGGGCCTTCGAGCTCGACGGCGACGAGATCGGAGAGGCCACCCGGATCGAGATCACCGTGCAGCCCGGAGCCGTGCGGATCCGGTAGGACTGCTGGTGCTCCCAGGCGCGGCATCGGCACGGGCGTTAGCGTGTTCCGCATGACGGCGCGGGGCAGGAGACGAGGACGACGCGTCGCCGTGGTCCTCGGATCGGTCGCTCTCGTGGCCGCTGCCGTGGTCGTCGTCGTGGCCCTGCTCTCGACTCCGCGCGTGGAACCCCGTGGTGAGCCGGTCACGCGGGCGGGAAGCCCGGTGCCGGTGTCCGGCGTCCCGATCGAGGCGCCGCCGCACGGAGACGTCGGCGAGCCGGGGTCGATCGTCGACGCGGCACCGGGCCCCGCCCCGACCGCGCGTCTCGACGCGGACTGGCTGGCGCGCACCGCACGTGCGACGGAGATCCCGCCCCGTGCGCTCATCGCGTACGCATGGGCCGACCTGGTCGTCTCTCGCGAGACGCCGTCCTGCGGGGTCGGCTGGAACACCCTCGCCGGGATCGGGGCGATCGAGTCCGACCACGGTCGGCACGACGGGACGGGGCTGGATGAGAACGGCTATCCGAGCGCGCCCATCCGCGGCCGTGCGCTCGACGGCGACGGGGTGATGGCCATCGCCGACACCGACGGCGGAGCCTGGGACGGCGACACGGTGTGGGATCGTGCGGTCGGCCCCATGCAGTTCATCCCCGAGACGTGGCGTCGCTGGGGAGCGGACGCGAGCGGCGACGGCGTCGCGGACCCGAACCAGATCGACGACGCGGCGCTCGCCGCCGCGCGCTACCTGTGCGCCTCCGGCTCGATGCAGGATCCGGCGGGCTGGCGGCAGGCGATCCTCCGTTACAACGACCTCGACCAGTACGTGGCGGACGTGGCCAGAACGGCGAACCGGTACGCCGACCAGACCCGCTGAACGCCTGCTCCGCGGGGACGACGGGACCGGTGAGGAACGCGGGCGAAAGCGGAGAGGGGAAGGGTTCTCCGGAGACCGCGCCGGGGTAGCGTGAGCGGGGTGAGGACAACGCTGAAGGTCATCGCCCGTGTCGTCAGCGCGGTCGGCATGTTCGCCGTCGCCGCCCTGCACGCCGTCTGGGCGTCGGGGTCGTCGTGGCCCGCGAAGAATCACAGGAAGCTGGGCGAGGCCGTGGTCGGCCAGAGCAAGGTGCAGCCCGATCCGGCCGCGACCGCGGTCATCGCCGCGGGGGCCGCCGGCGCCGGTCTGCTCGCCACCGGCGCGCTGGGGCGTGGGCGTCTGGCCCGGCTGGGGCTGCGCCTGGTGGGCATGGTGATGCTCCTGCGTGCCGTGCTCGGCGGCGACACCGCGCTCACGGTCCTCGGGCTCCCGCCGGCGGGGAAGACCTTCCAGCGCCTGGACCAGAGCTACTACCGTCCCTTCGCGGCGGTCATGGGCGTCGCGCTCTGGATCGCCAGCTTCTGGGGCCGTCGGAAGCGGCCCGCCGACTGAGCCCGAACCCGTCACCTGAGCCCGTCGCCTGGGCCGGGCCCGTCGCGTCCGTCACCTGAGCTGCACCCCTCGCATACCCCGGCCCGTCGCACGCCCGCGCCGGTGACCTGGGTCGAGCCGTCCGCGCGTTCACGCCCGCTTCCTCCGTTCCCGTCCCGTTTTCTGTCGTCACGGAGCGATCTGAGCGACAGAAAACGAGACGGGAGCGGCGAGCCCGAGCATCGAGTCCGAGTGGCGAGGCCGAGCCGAGGGATCGAACCGTGACGTCGAACCGTGACGCCGAACCGTGACGCCGGCAGGCGTCAGGCCTCGCTGGAGACCTCGGCGAGCACCTCCGGCCAGCGTCGGTCGAGCGTGCGTCCGCCCAGCGTCACCCCGCCCCAGATCGCGAGGCCGCCCAGCACGACGCCGCACATCAGGCTGATCCAGCCGAGCGCCGGGTTCCAGAGCGCCGCGACGGCGAAGCCGAGCGCGGGGCCGCCGAGCACCAGGGTGATCGGCGCCATGACGAGGAGCGCGAGGAGCGACTGCACGCCGCCCGAGGAGCCGCGACCGAACGGGTTCGCCTCCGGAGCCGGTGCGCGGCCGGGCAGGAAGCTGCCCGCCCAGGCGCCGGCGCCGATCGCCACGGCCAGCAGCCCGATCGCGGACCCGAGGCTGGCCGGGAGCAGGTCGAGCCGGCCGGCGATCGCGCACGTCGCGCTGCACAGGACGATGGTGAGCGGGAAGGCGATCACGGCGAGGCCGAGCAGGCGTCCTGCCCGGTCGGTGGCGCCGCGCACACCGGTGAGGATGTGCAGCGCGACGGCGTCGTTGTCGTAGGCGATCGCCATCTGCATGATGGTCGCGACCATCAGCGCATTGATCGACGGAATGAGGACGATCGCCGGGTGGAAGCCGATGGCGCCCCCGCTGCGGAGGCCGTTCATGAGCGACAGGCCCACGAAGATCGCCGGCAGGAGCAGCATCATCACGGCGTTGATCACCTGACGCGGGTCGCGACGGTAGTAGCGCAGCGTGCGTGCGGCGATCGCGCCGGCCGCGGTCGCCGGCAGCATCCGGTCGACGAAACCGCCCGAGCGCACTCGTCCGCCGCCGCTGCTCTGGATCGGAGCGACGAGACGCGCGGCGAGCAGCGCGCGGGAGATGAACCAGAACGTCGCCACGGTCGCGAGCGCGATCAGCAGCCGGAGCGCTGCCGCGACGACGTCGCCCTGGACGAGGGCGGCGGGCACGCCGAAAGCCGCAGCCGGGGGCGTCCACGCCACGACCTCGGCGATGCCGGCGAAGGCGGCTCCGACGTCCTTCACCTGCGAGACCGCGCCGATCGCGAGATTGAGGAGGATCCCTGACGAGGCGATCAGGATGACGCCGATCGTCACGACCAGGTCGCGAGTGCGGCGGCGCGCCAGCCATCCGGCGAGCAGTCCGCTGACGACGCGGGCGCCCAGCACGCAGGTCGCGAGGGCCAGGGGAGCGATGAGCAGACCGGCGATCAGCGCCGGCACGCTCACCGACCAGCCCATGAGCATCAGCAGGAGCGCGAGCGCCGTGCCGATGCCGCCGACGGTCGTCGCGCCGGCGATGACCAGGCCAGGAAGGAGCGTCCGCGCGTTCACCGGTAGCAGGGCGAAGCGCTCGGGGGCGAGGGAGTCATCCGTGCTGACCAGGATCGAGCCGATCCACCAGCCGAGGACGATGGCGGCCCCGGCGAGCACCATGACGGTGACGGCCGTCTCCGGAGCGGCGACGCGGAGCGTGAAGAGGCCGACGGTCAGCACGCCGAGGAGACTCAGCGCCATCATGCCCGTGATGATGAGCGTGACGATCATCCACGGGTTCCGGCCGAGCTGGTGGCCGAGCTGCCGCCAGCGCAGCCCTACGAGGAGCGCAACCATGCCAGCGTCTCCGATCCGAGGTCGTGTGCGCCCACGAGGGTGAGGAATCGCTGCTGCAGGGTCATTCCCGCACGGACCTCCTCGAGCGTGCCGTTCGCGAGGAGGCGCCCCTCGGCGACGATCGCGACCCGGTCGCACATCGACTCGACGAGCTCCATCACATGGCTGGAGAGCACCACCGTGCCGCCGCCGGCGACGAAGGCACGGAGGATCTGACGGATCGTCTCGCCCGAGACCGGGTCCACGGCCTCGAGCGGCTCGTCGAGGATCAGCAGGCGAGGGGCGTGGATGAGCGCGCAGGCGAGCCCGATCTTCTTTCGCATGCCCGCGGAGTAGTCCACGACGAGCGTGTCGCCCGCGTCGGCCAGTCCGAGCGCGTCGAGGAGCTCGGCCGCACGCGACATGACCTCGGCCTCGGGCATGCCGCGCAGGAGACCGCTGTAGCGCAGCAGCTCGGATCCGGTGAGCCGGTCGAGCATGCGGATGCCGTCGGGGAGCACGCCCATCCGTCCCTTTGCTGCGGCCGGATCCTGCCAGACGTCGGCGCCGAGCACCCATGCGGTGCCGGCGTCGGGCCGGAGGATCCCTGTCGTCATGGCGAGGGTCGTGGTCTTTCCTGCGCCGTTGGGCCCGAGGAGGCCCAGCATGGAGCCGGCCGGCACGTCGAGCGTCAGATCATCGACGGCGACCTTCTGTCCGAACTGCTTGCGGAGGCCTCGCAGGGCAAGGACGGGTGGGGGTGTGGCCTGATCGGTCATAGGAACTATGAGACCATGCGGGGCGGACGTGCCGCCTCCCCCGCCGGGCGGATCTTCCCACGGCATCGCTGCGGTCGCGGATCGTGTCGCGCAGACGTGCGGACGCGCACGGGCGGTCTCCTCCGCCGCCCGACGGACCTGCGACGGGTCACTCCGGGTTCTGCGTCTCGGACGGGCGAGGCCTCAGGAGCGGGACCGACACCGCCGTGAGCGCGAGGAGCGCGAACCCGGCGACGGTCAGCAGCGGCTCGGCCGGGCCGAGGAACCCCGCCTTGCCCTCGGTGGTGACGATGGCATGGATGCGGCTGGTCGCGACCAGGAGCAGCAGGAGCCCGGCGAGGGTCGCGACAGCGGAGAGGGCGATCATCCGCCCCTTGCGCGTGCGGTCGTCGGTCATCGGGACGCTCCGCGCGCCGCCCGGGAGGCGGCACCGGCAGCGAGGCCGGCGGCGACGAGGCGGGCGATCGCCCAGACGGTCAGTCCGAGTCCGGGCAGTCCGACCAGCACGACGAGCCAGACGCCCTTCACCGCGGGCGACATGTCCTTCGCCCGGATCGTGGCGACGATCGCGGCGATCACCAGGGCAGCGAGGATGACGCTCGCGACGAGCACCCAGAGGTGCGTCTGATTGGTGGTGTGGAGAACGGTCATCCGCGTCATTGCCAGATGCTGCCGGTCGCGTTGACGTGAAGCTCGTGGGTCTCGTCCCAATTCACGAGTCCGCCCGAGGGGATCACGGAGAAATGCCAGACGCCTTGGACGGTCCGTTCGTCGGGGCTGCCGTAGTCGACGCATTTCTTCAGCTCGACCACGTAGCCCACCGCCCACTGGGTCTGACAGGTGTGCGACCCCTGGTACCCGCGATACGACTCGGCGACCCACGCCCTTCCACCGTCGTAGTAGAAGGTGCCGTACTGGGTGACCCCGTTCACGACGTTGTTCACCGACTGGGCGTAGTCCTTGCTGCGCACCTCGCCGGACTCCGCCGCGCGCATCAGAGACCGGTACTCCTGCGTGCTCAACGAGTCCTTGGCTCCGGCGACATCGCCGACCGTGACCGTCCTCTCCTCCGAGACCGTGAGGGTGGAGGTGGTCGAGCACAGGTCAGACGAGACGCCGGTCCTCCCCGCGGCGATCGCCCGGTTCACCGTGTCGAGGCAGTCTTGGCTCGTCGTCGTCTTGCTCCCCGCCGTCGAGGCGTCTGCGGACGATGCCGGTGCCGCGAGGAGGACCGCGCCGAGCGTGAGCGCCGAGACGGCGAGCAGCGAGCCGGTCCGTCTCGACCGGACGAAAGCACGCATCGGAAGCCCCCATCGTCACGTATCTGCGTCGACCGCCTCGTGCGGCAGCCGACCGTGCCCCTGAAACTCTCCTCCTCCGCCGGGCGGTTGTCTGTAGGGCTTTTGGGGGACTCGCCGGCGCACCGGCCCTGTCGTATTGGCCTAGGTTTCTGTCGTTTCTGCGGATGACGTCTCCTTTGTCCCCCGAAGAGGGGACGCGCACGAAGGTCTTACCTCGTATTTTTCTGTATGCCGTCTAAAAAATGTGACGAGCAGATGGAAAGGACGACATGAGCTTCGAGGTAAAGAGATTTCGTGCGCTGGCAGCAGCGACCGTGAGCGTGCTCGCGCTCAGCGTGGTCTCCGCGACGCCGGCGATGGCGGCGGAACTGACGAGCGCGGAAGCGGTCGATGTCGGCATCGGCGCGGAACAGAGTGCGGTCCGGGGGCTCATTGCGAAGGCCGATCCCTTCGTCTCCGCCGCACAGGGACGTTTCGTCCTCGACATGCCCGTAGCCGCTGGCACCCTCACCTCGGCGGAGATCGCACAGGTGGAGGAGATGATTGCAGCGACGAACGAGATCCTTGCCTCCGTCGAAGCCGACGCAGCGTTGACGATCGCTCCGCTGGGTGCCAAAGCGTTCGTCGCAGCCGAGGACATCTCGGCCCCACGGCAGGCGCGCATGGCTTTCCGCGAAGGTGTGACCAAGATCGAAGCCCAGTGGTTCGGATTCCGCGTCTGGCTGTCTAAAGAGACCGTTCGCGCGATCGGCGGTGGCGTGGGAATCGGCTCGCTGTGGATCCCCGAGCCTCTCGTCACGAAGATCCTAGGTTCCCTCGGGGGAGCGATCGCCGCGTTCACGCCGGGAGAAGTCGTGTTCAACTGGTCCCCGGTGTTCACGCCGATGGCGCCCTTTGGGACGTTCTGGGGTCAGGAATGGCAGTAAGGAGGTCAACCATGGGTCTTGCACGCAAAATCGCGCTGTCGATCCTGCTGGTCGTGATCGTGGTGTCGGGGATCTTCCTCCGGGATGCCTGGACCTGGGTCACCGTCGGACTCGCCGTCGTCTTCTTCGTCGGACTGTTCTGGCCGTCTCGCCGGAAGGCCGTTCCCTCTCGATCCCGGTGAAGCTATGAGTCGGCCCGCCATCGGACGAGGAGGTGGCGGGCCCGGTGCCCGAAAAGAGGGAGCAGACCGGCTCTCCGCTACAGACGATGACCATCCGATACGACCCTGAGGCCGACGCGGCCTACGTCCCGGTAGGCCCGGAACCGGCCGCCGGTGAGTCCGCCGACCAGGTCGTCGGACTCGCGAACCCGCAGGGCAGGGGAGAGATCATCCTCGATTTCGACAAGGACGGGGCATCTGATCGGCGTCGAAGTCCTGGGCGCGTCGGTCCTTCTCGCCCGCAGGCGCTGAGCGAGGCGGTTGCAGAGGACGGGGGCGGGGGCTTCGGCCTGAGGCGCTTTGAGCCGTGTCTGGGCGGGCAAAGGTGCCCTCTCCCCTCACGCCTGGCCGCCTCACGCCTGGCCGCAGGGGAGGGAGAGGACGCGCCCGGTATGCGGGTCATTTGTTCGCGGCAAGGCCGTGGCAGTGCGTGAGTAGCAGAGGCTGCCGGCGGTCAAAGACGAAACCCCCGCGATGTAGAAGCTACGCGAGGGTTCCTGTGGCTCCGACCGGCATCGATCCGGTGACCTTTCGATTTTCAGTCGAACGCTCTACCAACTGAGCTACAGAGCCGCACAGAGCGGAAGGTGGAAGCTTCTGACCTGTGTCCTAGACGAAAGGCCCTCTCCGGAGAAAGGGCCCGTCGCTCGGAGCGACCCTGACGGGACTTGAACCCGCGACCTCCGCCGTGACAGGGCGGCACGCTAACCAACTGCGCTACAGGGCCAGAACTGTGAAATTGTATCGGATCAGTGACCCCAACGGGATTCGAACCCGTGCTACCGCCGTGAAAGGGCGGCGTCCTAGGCCGCTAAACGATGGGGCCGAGAGGAACCGGGGTCCCCCTGCCGACGCTCAAGCATATGCGACGGCGGGGGCAAAACGCCAATCGAGGGCGCGTCGGTTCTGATCCCGGGCGTGTCCGGGGGGAGGATGGCGGGACGGATAAGCCTCGTGCGAGCGCCCCAGCGGACGGCGAGGACGGTGAACGGTACAGGAACTCTGGCCCGACGGAGCGGTCGGACCCTGGTGTTTCTGTGACTGATGTTGTTACTGTGATCTCTGTGAATCCCCGAAAGGAAGCCTTGTGACGGAGCCGACTTCCGGCGATCCGAACTGCGGGTGCACCCCCACGCCCGCGGAGTCAACATCGTTCGGCCCCTCGCCGGCGCGCATGTCTCGGCGCGCGGCGATCGGGCTCGGCGTGTTCGGATTGGCCGCAGCGGGCGCGATCGGCGCCGGGGGGCTTGGTCTCAGCAGTGCTCATGCTGACGACTACCCGTCGTGGGAAGACGTGCAGAACGCGATGAACAACGAGTCCGCCAAGGCGGGCGAGATTCAGCGCATCCAATCGCTCATCGACGGTCTCACGCAGCGCGTCTCCGAGACGCAGGCCGCCGCCGAGACCGCGGGCAAGGAGTTCTACACCGCGCAGCAGGCGCTCTTCGACGCCGCGCGTCGGGCGACGGATCTCCAGGCCCAGGCCGACGAGCAGGAGAAGATCGCGACCGACGCCGCCCGAGAGGCCGGGCAGGTCGCTGCGCAGCTGTACCGCAACGGTGGCGACAACACCACGATGGAGCTGTTCTTCTCCGGCTCCGCGGCCACGGCCGACGAGCTTCTGCAGAAGCTCGGCCAGATGGACCGGCGTCTGACCCGCAACCAGGCGGTCTACGACAAGGCCGTCGCGGCGAGGAACTCGGCGCAGAGCCTGAGCGACCAGGCCAAGACCGCACGCGACGAGCGCGAGCGCCTTCGTCAGGTCGCCGAGGACAAGATGCGCCGGGCGCAGGAGGCCGCTCAGGCCGCCGAGGCCGCGCTCAAAGAGCAGCAGACGCACATCGTCGAGCTCCAGGCTCAGCTCGCCGCCCTCCAGGACACGACCGCCAAGACGACCGCCGGCTACCAGGCGGGTGTCGCGGAGCGTCAGCGGCAGGAAGAGGAGCGCCGCCGCAAGGAAGAAGAGGATCGTCGCAACGCCGCGAACAACAGCGGTGGAGGAGGCGGCGGTGGCGGCGGAGGCGGGAACTCCGGCGGCGGAGGAGGGGGCGGTGGTGTCGGCCCCGGCAACGGCTGGGTGCGCCCGCACGGCGGGTTCCAGTCCTCCGGCTACGGCCCCCGCATCCCCGACTGCGACTCGTGGGGATGCTCCTCGAGCTTCCACTACGGCGTCGATCTCGCCAACGGCTGCGGTGCCCCGATCTATGCGGCGGCGTCCGGGACCGTCGACGCGGCCTTCTACAACGGCGGCTACGGCAACTACATCCGGATCCAGCACGGCGGCGGGGTCGCCACCGGCTACGCCCACATCCTCAACGGCGGGTACGCGGTCAGCTACGGAGACTACGTCCAGGCCGGCCAGGTCATCGCGTATGCGGGCAACACTGGCGGATCGTTCGGGTGCCACCTCCACTTCGAGGTGTACATCGATGGCGACTACACGAACCCGATCTGGTTCATGGAGAACCGCGGCATCGACATGTCGTGATCGCGGCGGAACGGTCGCCGCAGACCTGAGAGGACCCCCGGCCCGCTGTGCGGAACCGGGGGTCCTCTCGTCGGTGCGGCTCAGGCCGTGCGCTCAGTGGCCTTCCGCGCCGAAGCGCGCGATGGCCTCGTCGAGGATCCGCTGCGCCTCTGCGGCGTCGCCCCATTCGTCGACCTTGACCCACTTGTTGGGCTCGAGGTCCTTGTAGTGCTCGAAGAAGTGCGCGATCTCCTTCTTCGTGTACTCCGGGATGTCGTCGATGTCCTGGATGTGCGACCAGCGCGGGTCCTTGGACAGCACGGCCACGAGCTTGTCGTCGCCGCCGGCCTCGTCGCTCATCTTGAGCACGGCCACGGGGCGGACGTTCACGACCACGCCGGGGTAGATCGCGTGGTCGAGCAGCACCAGCACGTCCAGCGGGTCGCCGTCCTCGCCCAGGGTGTTGTCGAAGTAGCCGTAGTCGGCGGGATAGCCGAAGGTCGTGTACAGCACGCGGTCGAGGTGGACCCGGCCGGTCTCGTGATCGACCTCGTACTTGACCCGGCTGCCGCGCGGGATCTCGATGACGGCGTCGTGTGCGCCCATACGTGTGCTCCTTGGATGACGGGTTGGATGCCGCGGACCAGCCTACCGGCGCGACCCGTCGCTTCGAGGACCGCGATCCGTCGCTTCGGAGGATGCGGCGGGGCGGATAGCGTGGAGTCGTGCCCGATGCCCCGCTCGACCCCGCCGTCGCCGACGTCCGCGTCGCCGTGCGCGCGGCTCTCTCGTCCCTCGCCTCGGCTGACCCGTCGCCGGTCACCGGCTCCCCACGCGATGCCCATCCGGCTCCCGGCCCCGTCACGGTCGCGCCGCGTCGCGTGGTGGTGGCCCTCTCCGGCGGGGCGGACTCGCTCGCCCTCGCGGCGGCGACCGCCTTCGAGGCGCGCGCGGAGGGGATCGAGGTGGTGAGCGTCACGATCGACCACGGGCTGCAGCCGGGCTCCGCAGACGCCGCCGCCAGGGCTGCGGCGTCTGCGGAGCGTCTCGGCATCCGTGCCCACGTGGAGACCGTCGAGGTCGGCCGCGGGTCGACGGGGGGCGGTCCCGAGGCCGCCGCCCGCGACGCACGCTACGCGACGCTGCGGGCGGTGGCGCTGCGAGAGTCGGCGCCCCTGCTGCTCGGCCACACCCTCGACGACCAGGCGGAGACGGTGCTGCTCGGACTCGCCCGCGGCTCGGGGGCCGCCAGCATGCAGGGGATGGCGGCGCTCCGTGAGGACGACGACGGCGTGCGCTGGCTGCGCCCGCTGCTGTCGGTGCGGCGTGCGACCACCCGGGCCGCGTGCGAGGCCGAGGGGATGACATGGTGGGACGACCCGCACAACCAGGACCCGCGGTTCGCCCGCGTACGGGCGCGGAATCGCGTGCTGCCCGTGCTGGAGGAGGAGCTCGGCCCGGGGATCGCGGAGGCGCTCGCGCGAACGGCCGAGCAGCTGCGTGAGGACGCGGAGGCGTTTGACGAGATGATCCGCGAGACGATCGAGGACATCGTCGAGCCGGCGGAGGCGGGGATCGCGGTGAGCGTCGCCGCGCTGCAGGCCAATCCGGCGGCTCTGCGGAACAGGATCATCCGTCTCGTCGTCGCCAGCGAGTTCGGAGTCAGCCTCACCCGCCGGCAGACCGTCGAGGTGGCGCGGCTCGTGACCGACTGGTCAGGGCAGGGGCCGATCGACCTTCCCTCCTGCACGGCGCGACGCCAGGCGGGCCGAGTCGTCTTCGCCGCCCGGGGCTGACACGGCGCGGCCTCCGACCCTGCTGATGCAGGACCAGGGGCCGTTCCGAGGTGGACGCCGCTACTTCTTGCCGCCGAGGAGGCCGCCGAGCAGCCCGCCGATGTCGATGCCGCCGGAGTTCCCGCCGGAGCCGCCGTTGTTGCCGCCGCCGAAGAGGCCGCCGAGCCCGCCGAGGACGTCGCCCAGGCCCCCGCCGCCGGAGCCGCCGGCCGCTCCGCCGTTGTTGCCGCCGCCGAGCAGCCCGCCGATGAGGTCGCCGATGCCGCCGCCGGCCGATGCACCGCCCGCGGGAGCCGCACCCTTGCCGGCGTTCGCGATGATGCCCATCACGATCGGGGCGAGGATCGGGAGGAGCTTGCTGAAGTCGATCCCCGCGGTCTTGGGCTCCTTGGTGAGCGTCTCGGCCACCTCCTTGGAACTGTCGCCGAACACGTGCGTGACGATCTTCTCGCCATCGGCCTGGTCGACCTCGTCGACCTTCGCCGCGCCCGAGAAGGCGTCATGCTTGCCCAGCGCCTGCGCGATCGCGGCCGAGCCCTCCGGGGTCTCGGCGTTCTTGGCGAGGCCTCCGAGGAGAGCGGCGCCGCCCTCCTGGACCGCCTGCCGGGCGACGTCCTCGCTCACGCCGAACTTCTCGGCGATGTCGGAGATCGGCACCTGCTTGAGGATCTCGTCGATGTCCATGGGTCCTCCCCTTTCCCAGCGCGCCGCGGGCGCGGCCGCGCTGACGTCTCATGGCTCAGAGTAGCGCCAGGAGGGCGAATGGCGGCAGGCCCACCGTCCCCGGTCGGCCGCGGGTTCGGAGGGTCGCCCGTCCGCCGCATAAAATCGATCCATGCGCGCAGCGGACATCCGGGACGACCTCGCTCAGATCCTCGTCACCGAGGAGCAGATCCACGCGAAGCTGGACGAGCTGGCCGCGCAGGTCGCCGTCGACTACGCCGGGAAGGACCTGCTGCTCGTGGGCGTCCTGAAGGGCGCGGTCATGGTCATGGCCGATTTCGCGCGGGCGCTTCCCGTCCATGCCCCGATGGACTGGATGGCCGTGTCGAGCTATGGTGCGAGCACCAAGTCCAGCGGCGTGGTGCAGATCCGGAAGGACCTCGACACCGATCTGCACGGCAAACACGTGCTCATCGTCGAGGACGTGATCGACTCCGGCCTCACCCTCAGCTGGCTGTTGGAGAACTTCGCCTCGCGCGGCGCCGAGTCGATCGAGGTGCTCGCGCTCCTGCGCAAGCCTGAGGCTGCGAAAGTGCACGTGGACTGCCGTTACGTCGGCTTCGACATCCCGCCCGACTTCGTCGTGGGCTACGGCCTGGACTACGACGAGCGTTACCGCAACCTCCGTGACGTCGCGGTGCTCGCGCCGCACGTCTACAGCTGACGCGGCCGACGGGACGGAGGCGCTGGGGATACGCCGCGGGCGAATCCCCAGCGATGGCAAAGCCGCGCCGCGATACGCTGATCCGATCATGGATGTCAAGAAGGTCACCCGGAATCCGCTGATCTACGTGCTGCTGATCGGTCTGCTGCTGATCGGCGGGTTCATGCTGATCTCCAGCCTCGGCGCCACGAAACAGGTCTCCACCAAGGAGGGTCTCGACCTGCTCAAGGGCGGCACGGTCACCGAGGTCGTGACGACCGATGGCGACCAGCGCGTCGACATGAAGCTGAGCAAGGCATACGAGGGTGCCGACGCCGTCCAGTTCTATTACAACTCCGCTCGCGCGGGCGAGGTCGTCAAGGCGATCGACGCCGCCGCGCCCAAGGACGGCTTCAACGACTCGGTGCCCAAGCCCAGCTGGTTCGACGGCTTCCTCTCCCTGCTGCTGCCGATGGTCCTCCTCGGCCTGCTGTTCTGGTGGCTGCTCTCGTCGGCGCAGGGCGGCGGCGGCAAGATCATGCAGTTCGGCAAGTCGCGCGCCAAGCTCGTGAGCAAGGAGACTCCCACGGTCACCTTCGCCGACGTCGCCGGCGCGGACGAGGCGATCGAAGAGCTCCACGAGATCAAGGAGTTCCTGCAGGACCCGGCGAAGTTCCAGGCCATCGGCGCCCGCATCCCCAAGGGTGTGCTGCTGTACGGCCCTCCGGGAACGGGTAAGACGCTCCTCGCGCGCGCCGTCGCGGGCGAGGCCGGCGCCCCGTTCTACTCGATCTCCGGATCGGACTTCGTCGAGATGTTCGTCGGCGTCGGCGCCTCGCGCGTGCGCGATCTCTTCACGCAGGCGAAGGAGAACTCGCCCGCGATCATCTTCATCGACGAGATCGACGCGGTCGGCCGTCATCGTGGCGCCGGGCTCGGCGGCGGGAACGACGAGCGCGAGCAGACGCTCAACCAGATGCTCGTCGAGATGGACGGCTTCGACCCCAACGCCAACGTGATCGTCATCGCGGCCACCAACCGCCCCGACATCCTCGACCCCGCGCTGCTGCGCCCCGGCCGCTTCGATCGTCAGATCGGCGTCGACGCCCCCGACCTCAAGGGCCGTCAGCGCATCCTCGAGGTGCACGCCAAAGGCAAGCCGCTCGCGAACGGCGTCGACCTCGAGGTCGTCGCCCGCAAGACGCCGGGCTTCACCGGTGCGGACCTCGCGAACGTCCTCAACGAGGCGGCCCTCCTCACCGCGCGCTCGAACGCGCAGCTCATCGACAACCGCGCGCTCGACGAGGCGATCGACCGCGTGATCGCGGGCCCGCAGCGACGCACGCGTGTGATGAAGGACAAGGAGAAGCTCATCACGGCGTACCACGAGGGCGGTCACGCGCTCGCGGCGGCGGCGATGAACTACTCCGACCCCGTCACCAAGATCACGATCCTGCCCCGCGGCAAGGCCCTCGGCTACACCATGGTGCTGCCGGTGGACGACAAGTTCTCCGTGACGCGCAACGAGCTGCAGGACCAGCTGACCTACGCCATGGGCGGGCGCGTCGCGGAGGAGATCGTCTTCCACGATCCCACCACCGGTGCGTCGAACGACATCGAGAAGGCGACCGACATCGCCCGCAAGATGGTCACCGAATACGGCATGACCACACAGGTCGGCCCGGTCAAGCTCGGTTCCGGGTCGGGTGAGATGTTCGTGGCACGCGACATGAACCGCGGTCGCGACTACTCCGAGTCGATCGCCGAGACGGTGGACGCCCAGGTGCGCGCCCTCATCGAGCAGGCCCACAACGAGGCCTACGAGGTGCTGAGCGCCAACCGTGACATCCTCGACCGGCTGGCCCGCGAGCTCCTGGAGAAGGAGACGCTGGACCACCACCAGATCGCCGAGATCTTCACCGACGTGCGCAAGCTCCCCGAGCGCCCGCAGTGGCTGAGCAGCGAGGACCGCCCGGTGTCGTTGCTCCCTCCGATCGAGATGCCGGTGCGCGGGGCGGAGACGGGTGCGGCCGCCACGGTCGTGACCGACTCGCCCTCGCCCGCAGAGCGCAAGCCAGGGCAGGCCGGCGCCGGCGGCGGGCACCCGCGCCCGGCGACGGCCTGACGTGGCCGTCGACCGGGAGCGCATCGCCGCGCTCACGCGGGAGCTGTTGGAGGCGATCGGGGAGAATCCGGACCGTCCGGGGCTGACCCAGACACCGGCGCGGATGGCCGACCTCTATGCGGAGTTCTTCTCCGGCGTGGGGGAGGATCCCGCCGCGGCGCTCGCCCACACGATCAGCGTCTCGCACGGCCCCGCTCCCGAGACGGTGCCTTCCGGGGCGGTCCTGCTGCGCGACATCCGTTTCCGCTCGGTGTGCGAGCATCACCTCCTCCCGTTCGCCGGACACGCGCACATCGCGTATCTCCCCGGCGAGCAGGTGGTGGGCCTCGGCGCGCTCGTCCGCGTCGTGGAGACGCTGGCGTCGCGGCCGCAGGTGCAGGAGCGTCTGGGCGAGCAGGTGGCAGACACGATCGCGACGCATCTGGACGCGCGCGGCGTGCTCGTGGTGCTGGACGCCCGTCACGGCTGCGTCACGCTGCGCGGCGGACGCCAGCCCGAGGCCTCTACGCTGACGATCGCGGCGCGGGGCGTCTATCTCGATCCGGCGGCTCGCGCCGAGCTCATCGCGCTGATCGGCGCAGGGGCGGCAGCGAGCGGCTCTGCGCCTGCGCACGAGCCGGTCACGATGGTGGAGGAGCCGGGCGCATGACTGCGGTCTGGGGGATCGTCAACGCCACCCCCGACTCGTTCAGCGACGGCGGCCGCTACGCCGAGCCGGGTGCGGCCCTCTCCCACGCGCGGCTGCTGCGCGCTCAGGGTGCGGCGGTCCTCGACGTCGGCGGCGAGTCCACGCGGCCGGGCGCCGAACGGGTCGACCCTGAGGAGGAGCGCAGACGCGTCCTGCCGGTGATCGAGCGGCTCGCCGCCGACGGCCTTCCGCTCAGCATCGACACGATGAACGCCTCGACGGCGGTCGCCGCGGTGCATGCGGGCGCGCGCATCGTGAACGACGTGTCGGGAGGGCTCGCCGATCCCGACATGCTCTCCGCGGTCGCCGAGAGCGGCGCCGACGTCGTGCTGGGACATTGGCGCGGTCCCTCCGCCGACATGTACGCGCAGGCCGAGTACTCCCGGATCGGCAGAGAGGTCGCGACCGAGCTCGGCGGGCGGATCGCCGCCGCCGCCGCGGCGGGCATCGCGCCGTCGCGGGTGATCGTCGACCCGGGGATCGGCTTCGCCAAGACCGCCGCGCAGAACTGGGATCTGCTGCGTGACCTGGAGGACGTCGTTGCGCTGGGCGTACGCGTGCTCGTGGGCACCTCCCGCAAGAGGTTCCTGACGGACGCTCTCGGCGAGGACGCGGGCGAGGATCGCAGGGACGCCGCGACCGCCGTGACCAGCGTGCTGGCAGCACGGGCCGGCGCCTGGGCGGTGCGCGTGCACGACGTCGCCGCCACGCGGGACGCCCTCGCCGTGCTCGCCGCCTGGGACGGATGACACGCGGGCGATGGCCGTTGCCGAGGAGAGGGCCGCGGAACGCGCCGCGCGGAGTCCGCACCCCCGCCGTACGCTAGGGACATGGCTGAGCAGACGAGCGATGAGATCGTGCTGACCGGGCTCACCGTGTTCGGACGCCACGGCGTCTACGATCACGAGCGGGCCGACGGCCAGGACTTCACGATCGATGTGCGGCTGCGGATCCCCCTGGCTCCTGCGGCCGCCTCCGACGACGTCGCCGACACCGTGCACTACGGCGAGCTCGCCGAGCGCATCGCCGAGATCGTCGGCGGCGAGCCGGTCGCCCTCATCGAGACCCTGGCCGAGCGGATCGCCCAGGCGGCCCTGGAGGACCCGCGGGTCCTGGAGACCGCCGTCACGGTGCACAAGCCGCACGCGCCCATCCCGCTGAGCTTCTCCGACGTCTCGGTCACGGTGCGTCGGGATCGGAGCATCCGATGATCGTCAGACCGCCGCAGCCGGGTCGCACCCTGCCGCCCCTTGATCCGCGCCCTGGGCACGAGCCGGTCCGGGCGGTGGTCGCGCTCGGGTCCAACCTCGGTGACCGCGCGGTCACGCTGGAGGAGGCCGTCGCCGCGATCCGGCGCCTCCCCCTCGTCGACGACGTGCGGGTCTCCGCGCCGTTCGAGACCGTGGCCGTCCGGGAAGACGGGCCCGATCCGGATGCGCCCGTCTTCGTCAACGCCGTGGCCCTGGTGACCACACGCCTCGCCCCGCAGGTGCTGCTCGGCATGCTCCACGCGATCGAGGAGGAGCACGGGCGGGTGCGCGCCGAGCGCTGGGGCGATCGCACGCTCGACCTCGACCTCATCGCGTACGGCGATCTCCGCAGCGATGACGAGCGCATGCTCCTCCCGCATCCGCGCGCCGCCGAGCGCCTGTTCGTGCTGGAGCCCTGGCTCGACGTCGATCCGGACGCCGTGCTCGCAGGGCAGGGGAGCGTCGCGGCGCTCGTCGCCCGGATCCGGGGCGCCGCGGCCAGCGACGACACCGTGCGGGACGAGAGCTGAGGGCCGGATGAGACGTACCTCCGTCGTCGTGCTGCTGCTCGTGGCGCTCGCCGCCGGGGCGGCGGGATTCCTGGTGGATCACGCCCTCACGGTCGCCGGCCGGGCCACCTTCACGCCGGTGCCAGCGCTGCCGGCCCTGCTCGTGCTCCTGGGAGCGGGCGTGCTCGTCCTCGCGTGGCCGGTGCGGCGCAGCATGAGGCGTAGAGGAGAGGGACGAGGCAGGGTCGATCCGTTCCGGGCCTTCCGGATCGCGATGCTCGCGCGGGCGTCGAGCCTGCTGGGCGCGATGGTGGCCGGCTTCTCCGCAGGCCTCGCGGCCTACCTCCTCACGCGCCCCGTCGGTCCGCCGCTAGGCTCGATCACGGCTGTCATCGCCGCCGTGGGCGGAGCAATCGTCCTCGTCGTTGCCGCGTTGATCGCCGAACACTTCTGCACGCTGCCCGAGGACGGCGGACCGCACGACACCGACGGGCCACACGGGTCCCTCGGGATGGAGGACGACGATGACGAACACCCCGCAGCTGCCGCCGGACGGTGACGGCCAGGCCGTGCCGTCGGTCACGCCCCCCGCGCGGGCGGCCGGAGCCCTCGACGAGGGCGTCTACACCACGCTGCGGGAGCCGCAAGGCGCCGGGGCGCTGGCCCTGGACGGCGTCTGGCACCAGATCTCCCCGAAGTACGTGGTGTCGCAGGTGCTGCAGAACGTGCTCTTCCTCGTCGCCCTGGCCATCGTGGTCCCGGTCCTCGTCTACGTTCTCCGCCAGCAGTGGGCGTGGATCCCCGGCGGCGTGCTCGCGCTGTTCACCGTCGTCACGCTCGTGATCCTGCCGCGGCAGGCGCGCGCGATCGGCTACATGCTGCGCGCGGACGACATCGTCTTCCGCAAGGGGATCCTCTGGCAGCGCATGATCGCCGTCCCCTACGGCCGCATGCAGCTCGTCGACATCACGCACGGACCGCTCGACCGCGCGTTCGGCGTGGCGAAGCTGAAGATGGTCACGGCCGCCGCGACCACGGGCGTGGAGATCCCGGGGATGAACCAGGCCGCCGCCGAGGTCCTGCGGGACACGCTCATCGAGGTCGCCGAGACACGACGGACCGGACTGTGACGCTGCCGCTGCCTCCCGTGCCCGGCGGCGACAGCATGCCGTCGCCGACCGGCCTGCCCGTCGCCGAGGGTCTTCCCGAAGGCGGGTCCTCCTCGCTCGCCGACGGCGAGTGGCACCGGATGCATCCCCTCACCCCGCTCTTCAAGGGCGGGCTGGTGCTCGTGGTGCTCCTCGGCATCGTGGTCGCGAACCTCCGCGACAAGATCATCACCTGGGCGATCCACCTGTTCACGCCGCAGGCGCCGCGCCTCCCCGGCGCCGGCGATCCGGTGGACTGGGTGCTCTCGAACAACCTGATCCTCGTCGCGCTGCTCGTGATCCTCGGGGTGCTGCTCGTCCTGTGCCTTGCGTTCTGGCTGGTGTGGCGATTCCATCAGTTCCGCATCACGGGCGACCACGTCGAGGTGCGCAAGGGAATCGTGTTCCGCTCGCAGCGTCGTGCGCCGCTGGACCGTGTGCAGGGCGTGAACCTCACCCGGCCGTTCCCCGCTCGCCTCATCGGGATGGCGAAGCTCGAGGTCGTCGGCGCGGGGACCGACGCCAATGTGGCGCTCGAGTACCTCTCCACTCCCAAGGCCGAGGCCGTGCGCCTCGACATCCTCCGTCTCGCCTCTGGCGCGCGCCAGGTGCGCGAGGCGGCCAGAGCGGGGGGACCGGAGGCGTCCGCGGCCGCTCGGGCCTCGGCGCGTGCTCAGCTGGCGGACTCGATGAGCCGAGGCGTCACCGGCATGATCGCGGGCGTGGACCTCGAGGACGTCGCGCCGGAGAGCGTCGTCCGCATCCCGACCGGCCGGCTGGTCGGTGCGCAGTTGCTGTCGGGCCTGCTCTGGCTCGCCTTCTTCGCGGTGCTCTTCGGGATCGTGATGGCGTTCGTCGTGCCCACCGTGCTCGCCAACGAGGGACCGGATGCGCTGGTCGTCCTGCTCGGCATCGGGCTCGTGACCGGCGTGCCGCTGATCGGAGCCGCGGTCGCCATCACCTGGGCGCAGATCGCCCGTTCGCTGCGGTACTCGATCGCCCCGACCGCGGACGGCGTGCGCATCACGTTCGGCCTGCTCACCACGGTGACCGAGACCATCCCGCCCGGCCGGATCTTCGCGGTCGAGGTGGTGCAGTCCCTGCTCTGGCGTCCGTTCGGCTGGTGGACGATCCGGATCAACCGGATGTCGGGAAAGAGCGCCGCGCAGCAGCAGTCGAGCACGGCGCAGCAGTTCAACATCGTCCTCCCCGTCGGCGTGAAGGCGGACGTGGAGCGTGTGCTCGCGCTCATCCTCCCCGACCTTCCGCAGGAGATCATGCCGCTCGTCTGGGAGCACGGGATCCTCGGGCCGCAGGCCGAGGACCCCTACCGTACGATCCCCGCGCGGGCGTGGTGGCGCCGCCCGTTCTCGTGGCGACGGCATGGGGTCGCCCTCACCGACTTCGCGCTGCTGCTCCGCCGGGGCCGCATATGGCGCAAGCTCGCGCTGTTCCCGCTCGCGCGGCTGCAGGGATTCTCGCTCGAGCAGGGGCCGATCGATCGGCTGCAGCGGGTGAGCGGGGGCAGGGCGCACACGGTCACCGGCCCGGTGACCGGCGACATCGCCGGCATCGACCGCGACGCGATGGTGGCTCTGCTCGACGAGGTCACCGCCGTGGCGGCCCGGGCGGTCGCGACCGATCGCGGACACCGATGGGCGGAGAGGGCGGCGAACGCCTCAGACGCTCCGGCGGAGGCGTCCGGGACCGCCGTCGCACCGGCCGTCGTGCCGGACGCTCCGATGGCTCCTCCTCCTGCCCCTCCGGCGGCGCTGAACGAGAGATCGGAGGGCCCGTGACGCGTCCCGGTCGACTCGGCGTCGGCATCGTCGGCGCCGGGCGCGTCGGGCCGGTGGTGGGGGCCGCCCTGGCGGGCGCCGGCCA
Source organism: Microbacterium sp. S308A+ (assembly GCF_049800815.1). Lineage (NCBI taxonomy): Bacteria > Bacillati > Actinomycetota > Actinomycetes > Micrococcales > Microbacteriaceae > Microbacterium > Microbacterium sp. S308A+. Next base: position 65,355 of record NZ_JBNAFT010000002.1, read on the forward strand.
CGCGCTGACCGGGATCACCGCCGGGTCGGATCCGGAGCGGGTCGCCGCGGTCCTGCCGGACGTGCCTGTTCGCGCCGCGGACGAGCTCGTCCGCGAGAGCCAGCTCGTCGTCCTCGCCGTGCCCCGCGGAGAGATCATCGGTCTGGTCTCGGGCCTTGCCGAGGTCGAGGCGTGGCAGCCGGGGCAGCTCGTCCTGCATACGGACCCGGGGCTCGGCGCCGCGGTGCTGGACCCCGCGGCCGGCCGTGGCGCGATCCCCTTGGCCGTCCATCCCGCGATCACCTTCACCGGGACGACCCTGGATCTGCGCCAGCTGCAGGGCTCTTATGCGGCGGTGACCGCGCCGCCCATGGTCCTGCCGATCGCGCAGGCGCTCGCGGTCGAGCTCGGCTGCGAGCCGGTGGTCATCGCGGAGGAGGACCGCGTCGCCTACGCGGAAGCGATCGCGACGGCATCGGAGTTCGCCCGGTCGATCGTCGGGCAGGCGACGGGGATCCTCCGCGGCATCGGGGTGGAGAACCCAGGCGGATATCTCTCGGCGCTCGTCTCCTCGACCTTCGAGCGAGCACTGCGCGAGGCCGGGGATGCCTGAGCCCGCGCCGATAGACTGGACAGCGACCTTCCGAGGAGCCCTACCGATGACCGACGCGCCTGACGCCGCGCCCGCCGACCAGACCGACACCACCGCAGAGGACACGTTCGAGCAGCGCGCTGTTCGTCTCGCCAAGCGGGAACGCCTCATTGCCGACCGGAAGGACGCTGCCGGGGGCGCCTTCCCGGTCGCCGTGCCGGTCACCCACACGATTCCGCAGCTCCGCGAGATGTTCCCCGAGCTGGAGCCCGACACCCAGACCGGCCTCGTGGCAGGCGTGGCCGGGCGCGTGGTGTTCAGCCGCAACACCGGAAAGCTCTGCTTCGCCACGCTGCAGGCCGGCGACGGATCGCGGATCCAGGCCATGGTCTCGCTCGCGAACGTCGGTGAGGACTCGCTGGCGGCCTGGAAGGAGCTCGTCGACCTGGGCGACCACGTCTTCGTGCACGGCGAGGTGATCTCCAGCCGCCGCGGCGAGCTGTCGGTCATGGCCGACGACTGGTCCATCGCCTCCAAGGCGATCCTCCCCCTCCCCAACGTCTACGGGGACCTGAACGAGGAGAGCCGCGTCCGCAGCCGCTTCCTCGATCTCATCGTGCGCGAGCAGGCCCGAACGACCGTGCGCGCCCGTGCCGCGGTGAACGCGAGCCTCCGCTCGACGTTCACAGCGCACGGCTTCCTCGAGGTGGAGACCCCGATGCTGCAGGTGCAGCACGGCGGTGCCTCCGCGCGCCCGTTCGTCACCCACTCGAACGCGTTCGACACGGAGCTCTATCTGCGCATCGCGCCGGAGCTCTACCTCAAGCGCGCAGTGGTCGGCGGCATCGACCGCGTGTTCGAGATCAACCGCAACTTCCGCAACGAGGGCGCGGACTCCACGCACAGCCCGGAGTTCGCGATGCTGGAGGCATATCAGGCATACAGCGACTACAACGGCATCGCGGATCTCACGCAGGAGCTGGTGCAGAACGCGGCTGTCGCCGTCGCAGGGTCGACGACGGTGACCTGGGCCGACGGCACCGAGTACGACCTCGGCGGCGAGTGGGCGCGCATCTCGATGTACGACTCCCTGTCGGCAGCGGCGGGACGGTCCTTCACCCCTGCCGATCCGATCGAGGAGCTCGTCGCGTTCGCCGAGGCGAACGGTGTCGAGGTCCCGCCGCAGGCGACGCACGGCAAGCTCATCGAGGAGCTCTGGGAGCACTTCGTCAAGGGCGGGCTCGAGCGTCCGACCTTCGTGATGGACTTCCCCGTCGACACCTCCCCGCTCGTGCGCGAGCATCGCTCGATCCCCGGCGTTGTCGAGAAGTGGGATCTGTACGTGCGCGGTTTCGAGCTCGCCACCGGGTACTCGGAGCTCGTCGACCCGGTGATCCAGCGGGAGCGCTTCGTGGAACAGGCGAAGCTCGCTGCTCGCGGTGACGTCGAGGCGATGTCGGTGGACGAGGAGTTCCTTCGTGCCCTCGAGCACGGCATGCCGCCGACGGGGGGCATGGGCATGGGCATCGACCGCCTGCTCATGGCCGTGACCGGTCTGGGCATCCGCGAGACGATCCTCTTCCCTCTGGTCAAGTAGGGCTCCCGGCTTCGTTCGTCCCCGCACGCTGAAACGCCCATTCCGGCAGGATCCCGGCGTCGATCGTTGCCCGGAGGATGCGGCAGAGGGAGTGCTCCGGATCGATCGCCGCCGCGAGATCCAGGTAGTGCGCCGTGTGCGTCGAACGCCCGAGCGCCCAGGCCAGCCAGGCCGCGGTCGCCAGGACGCCGGGGCGCGTCGCGCGCGGGGCCAGCGCCGCCAGGTTGCGTGTCAGCAGGAGAGCGATGCCCAGCCGATCGGGATCCGGCCGTGGCCCTCGGCCCAGGAAGACGTCTCCCAGGCTGGCGGAGATCGGTGCGCGGCCTGCGGACACGGCGAGCTGGGCGTCGAGGGCGACGGAGCCCGCTTCGCCGCCCCGCGTCCACTGGACGAGGGCGACGTCGCGGAAGACCGGGCGGGCGAGCACCCAGATCAACGTCGCAGAGACGAAGGGCGGGCGGCTTTCCGGCGTCTCCAGCGCATCGTCGAGGACCGCAGGAAGATCGTCGAGCGAGAGCATCGCCGCGAAGGCGCGAGGATCCACCTTCGCACCACGTCTGCCGCCCGCGCGAGGCGGGCCGGCGTCGACCGCCCTCTCGAGCTCGCGCAGCGCCTGGGCGACCTGGTGCCTCTCGGCCCGATCGGCGGAGGGGAGGTACGCCCCGCTGCGCTGATCGGCGCCGATCCCTGCGAGACCCGGCACCTCCGGCGTCGGCGGCAGAGCATCGTTCGCCCTCACGGCGGCGAGCGGGTCGAGATAGTCGGCCCAGCCCTCGGCGCCGACGCAGAGCGCCTCGACGATCCGCAGCCCACAGGCGCGCGCACGGCGGATGATCTGCTCCGCGATCGGAGTGCCGGGGAGAGCACCGTCGGGGACGGCGCCCGGTGTCAACGCGTCGTCGGTGAACACCGCGATCGCGATCGCATCGGTGTCCGGCACGCGGCAGGCGAGACCGACAGCGGTCGCGGCGACGGCCTCGACGTCCGCGGAGTCGAGCGACGGCGGCGACGGCGCGTCGAAACGGAGCGCGGAACCTGCCCTGCTCCCCGCGAAGGGCAAGAGCACGACGCTCCGTCGCGGAGCGAAGCCCGTGAGCACGGGGATGGCGGAGAGGAGCTCGGCGGCGCCGGACGCATGCAGGATCGTGGTCATGCAGAGCATCCTCCGCGGATCGTCGTCGGCGATTCCGAGGTTCTGCGTGATCGGTGGAGAACTGTTCGGATCTCGAGTCCGTGCAGGAACCACGGCGCCAGAGGAGCCACGAGGGCTGTGGATCGTGCCGCCGAGCATGCCTCCTCGGCGGCACGGGCGACCCGGGGGCGTGACGCGTACGATGGGAGGATGGATGACTTCTGGATGGCTGCGGCGTGGTCGATCCTGCCGACCATCGTCGTGAGCGCGATCTTCTTCTTCGTGCTTCGCGGGATCATCCGTTCCGATCGCACCGAGCGGCGCACGCACGCGCGCATCGAGGCCGAGGAGCGGGCGGCTCGCGGTCTGCCCCCGCGCGCTTCCTGAGCGGTCGCATCGCGCAATGGCCGACGGCGTCCGCCGTGGCCGCTACTGTGAGACGAAGCCGCCGAGGGGCGGAAGGAGTCCGGCAGCAGGAGTGGGATGTTTCTCGATGCGTGGCCCTGGTGGGTCGGGGCGTTGGTCCTGCTGATCGACATCTCGATCCGTGTCACCGCGATCATCGTCGTCCCGCGCAATCGGCGACCCACCGCGGCGATGGCCTGGCTCCTGGCGATCTACTTCATCCCGATCATCGGCGTCTTCCTGTTCCTGCTCATCGGCAACCCGCGTCTGCCCCGAGCTCGGCGGCGCAAGCAGGAGCGGATCAACGAGTACATCGCCGACACGAGCGCGTACCTCGAGCTCGGGACTCTGCGCCCCAACGCCCCGGAATGGTTCCAGGCGCTGGTCCGCATGAACCAGCGCCTGGGAGCTCTGCCGCTTTCCGGAGACAACAGCGCCCACCTGATCTCGCGGTACCAGGAATCGCTCGACGCGATGGCCGATGAGATCCGGCAGGCGAAGGACTACGTCCACGTCGAGTTCTACATCCTCCAGGCCGACGCCTCGACCGACAATTTCTTCCGCGCGCTGGAAGAGGTCACCGCCCGAGGCGTCCCGGTGAGGGTGCTGCTGGACCACTGGGCCAATCGCTGGAAGCCGAACTACCGCAGGACCATCGCTCGGCTGCAGGCGATGGGGGCGGACTGGCATCTCATGCTCCCCGTCCGTCCGCTCCGCGGAGACACCCAGCGGCCCGACCTCCGCAACCACCGCAAGCTCCTCGTCATCGACGACGAGGTCGCCTACGTCGGCTCGCAGAACGTCACCGACTCGAGCTACAACCTCCGCAAGAACATCAAGCGCGGCCTGCACTGGGTCGACCTGATGGTCCGCCTCGACGGCCCCGTCGTCGCGAGCGTCAACGCGGTGTTCCTCTCGGACTGGTACAGCGAGACCGATCAGGTGCTGCCCGAGACCGACTTCCTGCGGGCCAAGCGAGGGACCGGCGACCTGGACTGCCAGGTCGTGCCATCGGGCCCCGGGTTCGAGGTCGAGAACAACCTCCGTCTCTTTCTCGGGCTGCTCTACGCCGCGCAGCGGAAGATCATGATCGTGAGCCCGTACTTCGTTCCGGACGAGGCGCTGCTGCTGGCCGTGACCGCCGCGTGCGATCGCGGGATCGAGGTGGAGCTGTTCGTCTCCGAAGAGGGCGACCAGGCGATGGTCTACCACGCCCAGCGGAGCTACTACGAGGCGTTGCTGCGGGCCGGCGTCCGGATCTGGATGTACCGCAGGCCGTACATCCTGCACACCAAGAGCCTCACGATCGACGACGAGATCGCCGTCATCGGGTCCAGCAACATGGACATGCGATCGTTCGGTCTCAACCTCGAGATCTCGATCCTCGTGCGGGGCGAGGAGTTCGTGACGGAGATGCGCGCGGTCGAGGACGAGTACCGCTCGCTCAGCCGCGAGCTCACTCTTGAGGAGTGGCAGCAGCAGCCGCTGCGCTCCACCGTGCTCGACAACCTCGCCCGGCTCACCTCCGCACTCCAGTAGCGCGGTCCTTCCCGTCTCCCGGGGGCAGACGCGCGCCCGCCCGCCCTCTACGCTGAGAGCATGTCACGCCGCTGGGGAGCCCTTCTCGTCTCGTCCGCCGCCGTCGCGCTCACGCTGGCGGGGTGCGCCGGCGGGGCCGGATCGACGCCGGTCCCGTCGGTGCCGAGCGAGGTGCCCTCCGCGCCCTCGGATCCGTCCGGAGCGCCGTCCGCGGCGTGGCTGGATGACGGACGTGCCGTCGCGCTCGTGACCTGGGGGTCCTCGTCCTGTCCGCCGGTCATGGGCGACGCGATCGCCCGGGGGCAGGAGGTGACGGTGGTCATCGAGGAGCCGCCTGCGGAGACGGTGTGCACGGCAGACCTCGCACCCAGGGCGAGCCTGGTGACGCTTCCCGCCGGTGTGGATCCAGCCCAGGACCTGACGATCATCGCGAAGGGGGCGGACGTCGACGCCGAGGTGACCCTCGCCGGAGACGCGACGCTCACGGGGACGCCCGGCGAGAGCACCGAGTTCCGGTCGAGCGCGGGATGGTACGACAGCCTGGGGATCGTCCTGCTCACCTGGGGGTCGTCCTCCTGTCCACCGATCGTCGAGGGGATCGACGAGAAGGCGGACGGCGCCACGGTCACCTTCCGCGACGAGGACCGGGTCTGCACCAGGGACATGGCGCCGCGGACGACCGTCCTCGACCTCGGCCGCGTGCCGGCGGAGACCGCCGGGTACACGTTGACACTCACCGGCGGCGGTCTCGACGGCACCGTTCCCGTCGTCGGACGCTGAGCGTCCTGCACGGCGACTTGCTCTCGGCCGACCCGGACCCGATCTAGAGCATCGTGACGTCGTGACCCGCGGGAAGCACGACGTGCAGCGCCCCCGGATCGATCCGGCACCGGATGCGGACGCCCTCGCCGAACTCGTCGCCGTCGAGCTCGACCGGGCGCGGGGTGTCCACCGCGGCCTCGGCCGCCGCCCCGCGCGCGAATCGCACGGACTTGCTCTCGCTGCCGAGACCGATGATCCAGCGGCCGGTCCTCGTCCGCCGCAGCACCGAGTTCTGCCACCATACGGTGCGCCAGACAGCCAGCCAGCCGAACGGCCCGCGTGGTCTGATGACGGCGACGTCGAGCTGCTCGTCGGCGATCGAGGCATCGGGGATCAGCGAGATTCCCGCAGGGAGAGCACCACAGTTGGCGAAGAGAATGCTGTACGCCTTGGTGGGGTGCAGGCGGCCGTCGTCCACAGAGTAGATGACGCGGAACGGCTTCGCGTTGGCGAGCGATCTGGCCGCCCCGTCGAGATAGGCGACCCAGCCCACCGACCTCTTCCAGTCGGGCCGGGTATTCGCGATCATGTCGGCGTCGAGGCCGATCCCGGCGAGCACCACGAACGCGTGCTCGCTGCTCGTCCCGTCGGCGCGGGCGATCTCCGCCCAGCCGATGTCCACCGGCAGCAGATCGCCGGCGAAGACCGCGCGGACCATGGCGGCCGGGTCGTCCAGCGGCAGTGCGAGGTTGCGCGCCAGCAGGTTCCCGGTCCCGCTCGGGACGATGGCCAGGGGGACGCCGGTTCCGGCCATGGCCTCCGACACCGCGCGCACGGTCCCGTCCCCGCCGGCGACGAGCACGGCGTCCACGCCGTCGTCCAGCGCCCGGCGGGTCGCCTCCTGGCCTGGGTCCTCGATGCTCGTCTCCCAGACCGACGGGCGGAGCCATCCCGCCGCCGCGGAGAGCGAGTCGACGAGCGCCCGCAGCCGAGGGGCGTCGGCCTTGACCGGGTTGACGATGAGAGCGGCCCGACGGCGGGGACGGGCGGCGGCACTCATGGCGTAAGCCTAGGCCTCACAGCCCGTCGGTCTCTGCGTGAGGTGGTCTGCGTGCGGTCCCGGCGGCTCTGACGAAGGCCCGGGCGGGCAGGGGAACCCCGCGGACTAGACTCGGACGGGTGATCGATCTCGCCCTCCTGCGCGACGAGCCCGAGCTCGTCCGGAAGTCCCAGGCCGCGCGCGGAAACGCGCCGGAGACCGTCGACGCGGCGATCGAGGCCGACCGATCCCGACGCGCCGCGCTCGCCGCGTTCGAGGAGCTGCGGGCCGAGCAGAACGCGTTCGGGAAGAAGGTCGCCGCCGCTCCCAAGGACGACAAGCCCGCTCTCGTCGCCCAGGCGAAGGAGCTCGCCGAACGCGTCAAGCAGGCCCAGCACACGGCCAACGAGGCCGGGGAGGCCGCGGCAGCAGCGCTCGCCCGCATCGAGAACATCGTGATCGACGGCGTGCCCGCCGGCGGCGAGGCCGACTTCGTCGAGCTCCGTCGGGTGGGCGAGATCCCGACCTTCGACTTCGCGCCCCGCGATCACCTGGAGCTCGGTGAGCTCCTCGGCGCGATCGACATGGAGCGCGGCGCCAAGGTTTCGGGCGCCCGGTTCTACTTCCTCCGCGGCATCGGCGCCCGCCTGGAGATCGCGCTGATGAACATGGCGCTCGACACCGTGCTGCGGCACGGGTTCGTCCCGCTGATCACGCCTACGCTCGTCCGCCCGGAGATCATGCAGGGCACGGGCTTCCTCGGCGAGCATGCGGACGAGGTCTACCGGCTCGAGGCCGACGACCTCTACCTCGTCGGAACGAGCGAGGTCGCGCTCGCCGGCTACCACAAGGACGAGATCGTGGATCTCTCCCGCGGTCCGCTGCGCTATGCCGGCTGGTCCACCTGCTACCGCCGCGAGGCGGGGTCCCACGGCAAGGACACCCGTGGCATCATCCGCGTGCATCAGTTCAACAAGCTGGAGATGTTCGTCTACGTCGCGGCCGAGGACGCCGAGGCCGAGCACGAGAGGCTGCTCGCGCTGCAGGAGGAGATGCTCACCTCGCTCGGGCTGGCCTATCGCGTGATCGACACCGCGGCCGGCGACCTCGGCTCCTCCGCCGCCCGCAAGTACGACGTCGAGGCCTGGGTGCCCACCCAGGACGCGTTCCGCGAGCTCACCTCGACCTCGAACTGCACTACGTTCCAGGCGCGCCGCCTCGACGTGCGTCACCGTCCGGCGAGCGACGATGGCAAGCCGGCGAAGACGCAGTATGCGGCGACGCTCAACGGGACGATCGCGACCACCCGGTGGATCGTCGCCATCCTGGAGACGCATCAGCAGGCGGACGGCTCCGTGCGCGTCCCCGAGGTGCTGCGCCCGTACCTGGGCGGCCTCGAGGTGATCCGGCCCGAGGGCGCGGAGCCGGGACCGGCCGCATGACCCGCCCCTGGCTCATCGGCCTCGACATCGACGGCACGATCCTCCTCCAGGACGAGACGTTCAGTCCCGGGGTGATCGAGGCGGTCGCCCGGGTGCGCGACGCCGGCAACGAGGTCACGCTCGCCACCGGGCGCAGCTGGATGGCGACCTCGCCCTACCTCGACGAGCTGGGGCTCCGGCCGGAGTACGTGGTGTGCTCCAACGGAGCCGTGACGCTGCGCCGCACGGTCGACGGCTACGAGCGATGGCACGTCGAGACCTTCGACCCCTCCCTTGTGCTGGGGCTCCTCGGCGATCGGCTGCCGGAGGCCCGCTATATGGTCGAGCTCGGCTCCGGGCAGCGTCTCTTCACCGACGAGCTGGACGACTGGAGTCTCGACGGCGGACGCCAGGTTCCCTTCGACGAGCTCGGTCGTGAGGAGGTCTCGCGCGTCGTGGTGGTCTCGCCAGGACACGCTGAGGAGGACTTCCATCGCCTCGTCGAGGAGGTCGGGCTCAACGAGGTCTCCTACGCCATCGGCTGGACGGCGTGGCTCGACATCGCGCCGCAGGGCGTGGACAAGGGCACGGCCCTCGAACGGGTCCGTGCCGCGCGGGGGCACGACGGCGATCGCGTCCTCGTTGCCGGCGACGGGCGCAACGACCTCGGGATGTTCGCCTGGGCGCGGCGGCTCGGCGGGCGTGCGGTGGCGATGGGCCAGGCGCCGGCCGAGGTGCGCGCAGCGGCCGGGGAGGTGACCGGTGACGTGATCGAGGGCGGGCTGGCGCAGACGCTCGCCACGCTCCGGACGGTCGATGCTCCGGCGGGTTGACGGGGTCTTTACAGGCCCTCTCCAGGAGAGCAGGTCACAATGAGGTCACAGCGCTCACCCGGGCGCGCCAGTGTGTCGGCTAGACTCGACGCCTGATCGGAGTGCGTCGACGCGCTCCGAGGAGGGTTGTCCGAGCGGCCGATGGAGCTGGTCTTGAAAACCAGTGGGCAGAGATGTCTCGTGGGTTCGAATCCCACACCCTCCGCAGGATGCTGAAAGGGACCGAGTGAGCGCGAACCCCCGATCGCGGCGCCCCGTCGCACGACACGGGCAACTCCGGCGCTCCGGCGCGTGGAGCCAGCTGATGAAGATCGTCGGCGTCGTCATGGCCGTCGTGCTGGTGAGCGGTGTCGGCGTCGCCGCATACGTCGTCTACGACCTGAACTCGACCTTCGTCTCCAACGCCGTCGAGCTGGAGGGCCAGGACTCGGTGCCGCCCGACATCGGAGCGCTCAAGGGCGGCGTGAGCATGCTCCTGGTCGGCACGGACAAGTGCGAGCCGGAGTACTCCCAGTACTTCGGCCTCCGCTGTGAGGAGGACGATGGCGGGGAGCGCAACGATGTCAACATGCTCCTGCACATCTCGGACGAGCCTCGTCGCGTCACCGTGATCACGTTCCCCCGCGACTTGATGATCCCGCTCCCGGAGTGCACGGACGACAAGGGCAACACCTCTTCGGCGACCTACAAGTCGGCGTTGAACACGTCGTTCGAGAAAGGGGGGCTGAGCTGCGCCGTGAAGGCCATCAGCGAGATCTCCGGGCTCGACATCCCCTTCGCCGCGAAGGTGACCTGGGGTGGTGTGATCGAGATCACGAACGCGATCGGCGGCGTCCCCGTCTGCATCGCGAACGGTCTCACCGACGAGTACACGGCGCTCAACCTCGCGCCGGGGACCCACAATCTCCAGGGGTGGGAGGCGCTGCAGTTCCTTCGCACCCGGCACGGCGTGGGTGACGGCAGCGACCTGGGCCGGGTGAGCAACCAGCAGGTGTACATGGCGTCCCTCGCCCGCAAGATCGTGAGCGAGGAGGTGCTGTCGAACCCCGGCACGGTGCTGCGGCTCGCCCGTACCGCCGTCGCCAACATCACGCCGAGCGCGACCCTGACCAATCCGGTGCTCCTCGCTCAGATCGCACTCGCGGTCAAAGGCGTGCCCTTCGACGACATCAACTTCGTCCGTTACCCGATCCTGACCGATCCCGACGACCCGAACAAGGTCGTGCCGGACGAGGTCAGCGCCGCGCAGCTCTGGACCGCGCTCAAGGAGAACCAGCAGCTCAAGGTCACGGGCAAGGACCAGGAGGCCGTGGTCAACGCGGACGGGTCCACGCTTGTGCCTGAGACGCCGGCGGACACGACGCCGGGCGACGGTGAGCAGATCACCCCGACCTCGCCGCCGGCTACGCCGGGCGTGGCCGTGCTGCCGGACACCATCAAGGGACAGTCCGCGGCAGAGCAGACCTGTTCGAACGGCGTCGGCTTCGGTCAGTAGACACGAGCGGGGAGGCACTCGTTCGGCCCGCCTGTGCCCCGTTTCGTTCGGGGTCTCGGATCCCATTCAGAGGACGCTCCGTCCGGGAACGCCGACGCCGCCGCGACCAGTGGTCGCGGCGGCGTCGGGCCGGCAGGCGCGAGCTCGCCGGTGGAGGGGCGGTCGCCCTCGAGGCCGACCGCGGGGGCGGGTTATCGAGGTTGGCGGCTGTCGGGGCTGATGTGCGGGAGGACGATGCCTCCCCCGTTTCCTCTCCCGCCACTGGTCCCTGACGGCCCCGGTCCTGTGCCGTTGCCGGGGGTTCCCGGCCTGGTGCCGTTCCCCGGGTGGGGCACGGCGGGGAGGCCGGGCAGCATCCGCCGGAGCTCGGCGACGGAGGGGAGCTGACCGATGAGCTCCCGGCTCGGCCTGTCCGCGGCGAGCTCCGGGTTGTGTGCGATGTTGAAGATCCGGTCACCGGGTCCGGTCCTGCGCCCCCAGTCGGCCGCATCGGGGTGGGTGGGGTTCGGCGGCCGATAGCGGGTGGCGCCGAGGATCCTCTGGGTGCGGATGGTCCCGACCGCGACCCATTCGTTGGTCCACGATGCGGCCGTCGCCTCCCATCGAGCGTGTTCTGCCCATGCCTGCCAGAGCGGGCCGTTGGCCGGGTCCGTCTGCGCGCGCGCCTCCGCCTGGTCCGCGAGGGCGTCGAGGCTCTGCCCGAGATGGTGGAAGTCTCCGCCGGGGTGGATCCGGTAGATCCAGGCCTCTCTGCCCTCGGCGCGGAGGTGCTCGGCCAGCCATGCCGCGGACTCGGCGGAGTCGGTGGTCCGGAGATAGGCGGATCCGTGTGTGCCTCCACTGGGCCCGGGCTGGTCGTCCTCTGCGCTGCCGAGCGCCAGCCGGAGCAGATCGAGATCCGTCCCGGGTGGGGTGAGGGGTGCGAAGCCGTTCCCGAGTGGGTCCTGCGGCGCGCGCGTGTCGACGTAGTAGAGGACGTCGGGCAGCTCGCCGTGGTACTCGCCGATGTTCAGGGCGTGGGCCGCGGGTGCGGCGGCGAGCGCGGCGAGAGCCGTGGTGGCCACGACGAGAGCGGTCGCGAGGCCGCGGCTCCTGACGCCTCGTCGGTGTTGGGGGGAGGTCGCGAGCGTCATCGAGGCGCACCCACCGCGATCCGGATGCTCTTGTTCTGGGGGTAGAGGTCCGAGTCCTGGTGATCGGTCGCGGAGCCGCCCCAGTACATGCCGCGGACGAAGGGGGTGATATTGACCTCATACACCCCGGAGATGCCGCCAAGGGCGAACTCGCGCTCCACCGTCAGGGCGTCCTTCTCCCTCTCCTCGTGGGTGTAGATGCGCTCGGCGAACTGCATCGAGCTTTTCTGCTCGCCGTTCCGCAGCAGGACGATGTCTCCGCCGAGAGTCACGTCCAGGTCGTTGTCGTGCCAGTGCAGACCGTCCATCCCGAGCAGACGGAGCTCGGCGTCCATGACGAGAGCTGGCGGGACGAGCCCCCACCACTTCAGCTTGAAGTACTGCAGCTTCGTGGCGGTGACCTTGACCTTCAGCGTCACCGGCTTGCCGAGCTCGTCTCTCACGATCCGCGCCGACGCGGTGACCTCCCCTCGCTGGTATCCGTTCTTCGACCGGATGAGGGCGGAGCCTTGGGACTCCGTGTACTCGGCCCCTGCGCTCTCGAAGCTCGACGTAGGCGTCGATGCGGATGCCGGCGGGGCCACGACCGCCGATGCGCCGGTGGCGACGAGCACGGCGATCGCCACTCCGCACCAACTGCGGGACGTACCAGGAAAACTCACGATCTCTCTCCTCTGATCTAACAGGTCTAGCTGGACTAGTCATATTAGAGAGGAGGGAAGTCTCAGGGCAAGAGTGGGCTCTTCCCGGTGAGTGTGGGGGAGCGGAAGTGAGGGCCATCGGGCGCCGCCGGGCCGCATCCTGGAGACGGCGGGGCTGCAGCACGGGCTCCTGGCTGGTTCGCGTGGTGACCCTGGACCCGTTAGGATGGCATGACGCGTTCGGCCTTGGGCTGGACGCGGGGAGACGTCGCATAGTCAGGCCTAGTGCACCACCCTGCTAAGGTGGAGTCCCCTCACGGGGACCGAGGGTTCAAATCCCTCCGTCTCCGCCAGGAGAGAAGGCCCTCGATCCCTTACGAGAGTAAGTGTCGGGGGCCTTCTGGTGTTCTTGGGAAGCGGCCTCTGCTCACACTTTGCCCGCGTCCGCTGCGACGCCCCGTTCGCTGAGCCGCTCGGCAGCGTCATCGAGGTCTTCGTCGAATAAGTCGGCGTAGGTGTCGAGCGTCATGGCGGCGGACTTGTGGTCGAGCATCCGCTGCTTGACACCGCACGAGGGCCTTGCATCCTTCTTGCCGGAGGGTGCGGGGTCTCTTCCTCGTTCGCGCTTGTTCGCGTGTGTCCCCAAAAAGGGGGTACGCGTGTTTCGTGGTCACATGTAACATTCTGGATACTGTCCAACAAGTGGGATCGGGGAAGTGGTGGAGGTGATCGCGAGACCGGGCTCGGCTGTGGTGGCTGGTGTGGTGGTGTTGGTGGCGGCCAGTGTTCTGCATGCTGTTCCCGCGGCGGCGGATGGCGACGGGATTACCGTCGACCAGCACGCCCAGCGGGTGATGATCGATACCGTGGTGGGTGCGCAGGTGTCGATCGAGCTTCCCGGGGATGCCACGTCGGGGACCATTGATACCAGTTCGGTTCCCGCATCTCTGTTCCGCGGAGAAGGAGCCCCGCTGTTGTCCACTCGGGAGCAGGGTTCGACGGTGAGCAGTTTCGCGACCGGTGACGGAGTGCAGACTCTCATCCAGATTCCTGGTGCTTCCGCGCCGAAGGAGTACAGGTTTCCGCTGAACCTCCCCGAGGGTGGGCAGGCTGCGTTGTTCGGCGATGGGTCCGTGATCATCTCGGACGCCACCGGCCAAGCGGTCGGTGGGTTCCGTGCCCCGTGGGCGGTCGATGCGCAGGGCGCGTCGGTGCCAACGACCTTCCGCCTCGATGGAGACGATCTGGTCCAGACCGTCGAGTTCACGGCGGACACAGCCTTCCCCGTTACCGCCGACCCGGACTGGGGCAGTGAGTGGTGGGGGTGGTACAGCCAGTACACGCGCTCCGAGACGCAGTATCTCGCGAACTTGATCAATGGCAACGCTGGGATAACAGCCCTGGTCGGGGCGGCGTGCGGTTTTATTCCTGGTGGCATCCCCACCGCGGCATGTGGTCTCGCCGTCGCATCCTTCGCCTTCAAATTTCTCGACCCGGTGAATCAAGCTGCAAGCTCCGGTCGCTGCGTCGCGCTCAACCTCCCCTGGGCCGCGATCTCTCAGCCCGGTATCTTCCCGCCCAACGTCACCGTCGTCGGCTGCAGGAGGTAACAGATGAAATGGCTGCGACGATTCCTGGTAGGGCTCCCACTGTCACTGATCATTCTGCTCATTCCCGCCTTCAGTAGCCTGCCCTTCACCTACTGGAATGTCATCGGAGCGGTCCTCGCGATGGTGTTCTGGCTAGTCAGCCAGGAGGTGTACGAGCGGCGAGCTCGAAAGTCGGCAGACGGACCCCATCGGCCATAGCAAGCAGGACCCCGCACTCTCCTCTGGGTATCCCCGCGGGGCGGGGAGGGCTCGGTGGTGAAGAGCCGGTTGGGGTTGGCGAGGATCTCCGTCCGTGTCCTCTGCCTCGATCGCCTCCAGCCCGTCACGTCCTCAACGCCCTCTAGCCGCAGCCGTGAAGACGAGTTCGGGAGGCTCTTCGATAGAGGAACCGGTCGCCAAGTGCGCCGCGACCGGTCTCCGCAAGCCTGAGTAGCTGCCCACGTTCTGCCCACGGGGATCCTGGATTCGATCGGGGCTCGGTGGTCTTGAATGGGGGTCAATGGGTGCGAGATTCCGCTGATCCCGCACCGTCCTGCGGGTGCGGATAGGGTTCAAATCCCTCCGCCTCCGCCAGTGTGTTCATGGCGGGGATCGGTGTCCTCGTGTGGACGCAAACCCCCACTGGCTTCACCTGCGCGTTCGGAGGCAGACGATCCCAGGTGCGCAGGCGTTCACTTCCCGATGCGCACCCACGGTGCGCCGTTGTCGTCGCCGATCTCGACCTCGTGGTCTCCGATCGTCACTCGCTCGACGGGGCCGTGCAGCAGTCGCGTGACCTCTTCGCGGTCGGCTGTTTCGGGATAGACCTTGGAGAGGACGCACGCCAGGCCATCGGCGGAGACGCCGGCGTCGACAAGGAGCTCGTTCCGGGTGAAGGCGAACCCTGCTCCCTTGCCGCCGCAGTTCTTTGCGACGATGTCCAGATCCGGCTTCGTTCCGCACCCGACGAGAGCGAAGAGGGCAAGAGCGGTGACAGCGGCGGCCAGGAACCTCACGGGATTCGAGCCTAGCGAGGCATCGGCGGCGTTGTCTGTGAGGACGCTCCCCGGCGTCCGCGGAGACACGGGTGCCGCATTGATGCTGACCGGGCGTTACTGAGGCATCGAGGAGTCTGTAGGGGGCGAAGCCGTCACGCTTCGACAGGTTCCCCTTTGACTAAGGCAAGGCTAGCCTAATTCTTGACCCGTGACGGCGGGTCGGAAAGGATGGCTCATCTCATGGCCAGTGCACCCTCCGCCCTCCGAGATCATTTCCTCCTCGCGGGGGTGACCAGCGATGCCCCGTTCCTCGGGCGGCTGCTCGCGGCGCTCCCCGACGACGGCTTCGGGCAGGTCCTCATCGAGGGCACGGGGCCGTCCGCCCTCCGGGGCTGGCCGGGGCCGGCGGGGATCAGCGCGCACTGGGTCCGCCAGGACCTGGTGCCCGCTCGCGACGGCCGGCTGCCGGGGCCGGGCGCGGTGCTCGCGGACGCGGTCCGTGCCTGGGCGGCGGAGTGGCTCCCGGAGCCGGGAACTGCCCGGCCGCTGCCCTACACCGTCTGGATCGGCGGTGCGGGATGCCCGCCGATGGACGACCTCTGCCGTGAGCTTCTCCGCGACCATCCTTGGCTGCATCTGCACCATCCGGCCGGCCTCTCCGCCCCGGGGCGCTAGACGCCCTGCTCTCCTCGCCCGCGTCCTTCTGTGCGCGGCCGCCGTCTTCCCCCTGGGCGACCTCTGGGCGCGCGAAGGATGACCTGCGAGGATGTGCACATGCCTACCCCCGTCGAGACGACCCTCCCCGAGGACCCCGCGCCGCCGCAGGGCGTCCCGCTGACCGCGGCGCAGGTCGCCGAACGCGTGGCGCGAGGAGAGGCCAACGTCGTCGAGCAGCACACGAGCCGCAGCTTCGGCGAGATCTTCCGTGCCAACGCGTTCACTCGCGTGAATGCGATCTACTTCGTGCTCTTCCTGCTGATCCTCGGCACCGGCTACCTCATCGACGGGCTGTTCGCCCTGCTCATCGTGGTCAACAGCGTCGTCGGGATGGTGCAGGAGGTCCGCGCCAAGCGTACGCTCGATCGTCTTGCGCTGCTCAGCAAGGCCCCGGCGCGCGTGCAGCGTGCCGAAGGCGAGCGTGAGATCCCGGTCGAGGAGATCGTGCGAGACGACGTCGTCCTCGTCGCCTCGGGCGACCAGATCCCGGTCGACGGCGTGGTGATCGACGCGATCGGGCTCGAGGTGGACGAGTCGCTGCTGACCGGCGAGTCGGAGCCGGTGCTGGGGCGGCCGGGCTCGGCGGTCATGTCGGGCAGCTTCGTGGCCGCAGGGTCCGCCCGTTTCCAGGCGACAGCGGTCGGCGAGCACGCCTATGCCAGCAAGCTCGCGAAAGAGGCGGCGCAGTTCCGCAAGCCGCCTTCGCAACTGCGCGCGGGGATCGACACGATCCTCAAATACGTCACCTGGCTGATGATCCCGGTCGGGGTGCTCTCGATCGTGAACCAGATCTGGGGGAACCAGCAGGACTGGCGTGACGCGGTCCGCGGCCTCGTCGCCGCCCTCGTGCCGATGGTGCCCGAAGGGCTCGTGCTGATGACGAGCGTCGCGATGGCGGTCGGCGTCGTGCGGCTCGGCCGTCGCAACTGCCTCGTCCAGGACCTTCCCGCGATCGAGCAGCTCGCCCGGGTGGACGTGGTGTGCACGGACAAGACGGGGACGCTTACCGAGGACGGCATGCGGGTCGGCCGGATCGAGCCGTCGCCGGGGAGCGATCAGAGCGAGATCGATGCGGTCCTCGCCACGATCGGGCGGGCTGAGGGCAAGCCGAACAGCAGCATGGCGGCGATCCTCGAGCACGTGGGGGACATCTCGGCGTTGCCCCCGGCCCGGTCGATCGCGTTCTCCTCCGCCCGCAAATGGGCCGCGGTGCAGCTCGGCACCGGTGGCTCCTGGGTGCTCGGCGCCCCTGACATCCTTCTCGCAGAGGGGGACGCCGCCCGCGGGCGCGCGGACGACCTCGCCGTGGAGGGGCTCCGTGTGCTCGCGCTCGCCCGCACCGACGCGGCGCTCCCGGCCGACGGGCTCCCGGCCGACCTGACGCCCGCCGCGCTCGTCGTGCTCGACCAGCGCCTGCGGGAGGAGGCGCCCGGCGCGATCGCCTACTTCGCTGAGCAGGGCGTGGACATCAAGGTCATCTCGGGCGACAACTCGGCCGCCGTGGGAGCGATCGCCGCGTCCGTCGGAGTGCCCAACGGCCGCGCGGCGGTCGATGCGCGCACGCTCGACCCGGACCGCCCTGAGTTCGGCGACGAGGTGCGCGGCCACTCGTCGTTCGGGCGCGTGACGCCTTCGCAGAAGCGGGCGATGGTCCATTCCCTGCAGGGCGACGGCCGCGTCGTCGCGATGACGGGCGACGGCGTGAACGACGTGCTCGCGCTCAAGGACTCCGACGTCGGGGTCGCGATGGGCTCCGGATCGCCGGCCGCGCGCGCGGTGTCGCGGATCGTGCTCCTGGACAACTCCTTCGCCACCCTGCCCCATGTCGTGGCCGAGGGGCGACGGGTGATCGGCAACATCGAGCGCGTGGCGACGCTGTTCCTCACCAAGACCCTCTACTCGATCCTGCTCGCGTTCCTCGTCGCGGTGACGGCGGTGCCGTTCCCGTTCCTGCCGCGTCACGTGACCCTCATCGCCTGGTTCACGATCGGGATCCCCGCCTTCTTCCTCGCACTCGCCCCCAATGCGGCGCGAGCGGAGGACGGCTTCGTGCGGCGGGTGCTCGACGCGGCGGTGCCCGGAGGCATCGGGGCCGCCGTCGCCTCCTACGGCGCCTATCTCACCGCACGTGCGACCTTCGGCACCGAGCATGCGGAGCGCGTCCTCAATGCCTCGACGGCGTTCCTGGCGCTCGTGATCGTCGCGTTCTTCGTGTTGTTCACGGTCGCCCGTCCCTACCGTCCGTGGAAGGTCCTGCTCGTGGGTCTGATGCTCGGCGGCATGCTCACCGTGATCCTGACCCCCCTGGGTGGGCGTGTGTTCGACGTCGACCTGCACGACGGGCGTGCGGTGCTGATCGCCTGCGCGTTCGGTCTCGCCGGGATCGGCGTTCGCTTCCTCGTCCGTGCGCTCATGCACGCGGGGCGTCGGATGCTGGAGAGGCGCAGGTCCGTGTCTCGCGCCCGCGGCTGAGCCGACCGCATCCCGGACGGGCGGCGCGCGGACGGCGGCACCGCCCCGTCGGCATCGCCGCCATGACCGTTGCATCCGCGGGACCGACTTACGTTAGGCTACCCTTACTAGCAAGGGAGCCTGATGGCGAAGCGAGGATTCCAGGGAGCGGTGCTGCGCGGATTCGGCGCCCGCGATCATACGGTGACGGTGATCGGCTCCGAACTGCTGGCGCCACGGTTCCTCCGGGTCCGGTTCTCGACCAGGACGCTGTTCGAGGACGCGGTGGCGGGGCCGACCGCATGGCTGCGCTTCTGGTTCCCCGATCCCGAGGGCGGCGACGCCGAGCACCAGCGCGCCTACACGGTCACCGAGCTCGACGAGGAGGCCGGCACCTTCGCGGTCGACGTCGTCCTGCACGAACCCGCCGGACCCGCCTCCGCCTGGGCCGCCTCGGCGAAGCCGGGCGCGACGATCGCGGTCACCTCGCTCGGATCCACCCCGTTCGAGCTCCCGGACGAGCTTCCCGCCGGGTACCTGCTCATCGGCGACTCCGCATCGATCCCGGCCATCGGGGGGATCATCCGCACCGTGCCGGACGACGTCCCGATCGAGCTCTACCTCGAACAGCACGAGGCGGCCGATCTGCTGATCCCGCTTCCCCCGCATCCCCGGCTGCGCACGCACTGGATCCCGCGAAGGGGAGCCGTATCGCTCGCTGCTGCGCTGGAGGAACGGGACTGGTCGGACTGGTACGCGTGGGTGGCGCCGGAATCAGGGTCGCTGAAGCATCTCCGGGCACGGCTGCGCGACGATTTCGGTTTTCCCAAGTCCGAGCTGCATCTGCAGGCCTACTGGTACTACGGCCGCGCCATGGGCAAGCTCCGGGCGCGCCCCGAACCGGAGCCGTCGGAGCAGGACGAGCACTCCGCCGACACGTTCGGCGTCACCGGCGAGGCCGTGCCGGCGGTGACGCCGGCGCGCGTCCCCGCTGGCACGGGGGCCTCCGGCCCAGGGCGCGCCGGCACGCCAGGGCCGCCCGTCGTGCCGAGCACGGCGGGCACCTGGCGTGCCAGGGCGGCGGGCCGGCTCCTGGCCCCGCTGCGGCCGGCGCTGACCGTCGCCGGCGTCGTGCAGGCGATCGTCACGCTCGTCCAGCTCGCCCCCTTCCTCCTCCTGGCGGAGCTCGCCCGTCTGCTCCTCACAGGTGCGGAGCCGTCGAGGCTGTGGACCGTGGGCTTCTGGGCTCTCTGCCTCATGGGCGCCGGCGCACTGCTCTCCTCCCTCCTGCTCCTCTGGCTGCATGCGGTGGACGCGCGATTCGAGCGCGATGTGCGGCAGCGACTCCTCCGCAAGCTCGCGCGGCTTCCGCTCGGCTGGTTCGACGCCCGTTCCTCCGGACAGGTCAAACAGCTCGTGCAGGACGACACGCTCGCGCTGCACTACCTCGTGACCCACGCCGTGCCGGACGCGGTTGCCGCCGTCGTCGCCCCGACGGCGGTGCTCGTGTACCTCTTCGCGGTGGACGCGCGCATCGCCCTGCTGCTGTTGGTCCCGGTGCTCGTCTACGTGCTCACGATGGCGGTGATGGTCGTGCAGTCCGGTCCGCGCACCACGCAGGCGCAGCGCTGGGCGGAACGGATGAACGTCGAGGCGGGCGCGTACCTGGAAGGACAGCCGGTCATCCGCGTCTTCGGCGGCGCCGCGGCCTCGGGTTTCCATGCACGCCTGCGAGAGTACGTCGCGTTCCTCGACGACTGGCAGCGTCCCTTCACCCGGCAGAAGACCGTGATGGATCTCGTCACCCGCCCGGCCACCTTCCTGCTCCTGATCGTCGTCGCCGGCTCCGGACTGATCGCCGGAGGCGCGATGGACCCGGCCTCGCTCCTGCCCTTCCTCCTGCTCGGGACGACCTTCGGCGCACGGTTGCTCGGGGTGGGCTACGGGCTCTCCGGCCTCCGGGCGGGGCTCCTCGCCGCGCGCCGGGTCCAGGTGACGCTCGACGAGACGGAGCTCGACATCCTGGACGAGGCAGGGGCGACGTCGTCCCCGTCTCCGCCCGCCGTCGTCGAGTTCGACCATGTGACGTTCGCCTACCGCACGGGTGTTCCTGTGCTGCAGGACGTGTCGCTGCGGCTCGAGCCGGGGACGGTCACCGCGCTGGTCGGCTCCTCGGGGTCGGGCAAGTCCACGATGGCCGCGCTCCTCGCCCGGTTCCACGACGTCGGCGAGGGCGCGATCCGCGTAGGAGGGCGCGATCTGCGCACGCTCTCGGCCGACGAGCTCTACACCGCGGTGGGATTCGTCTTCCAGCAGACGCAGCTCGTACAGGGGACGGTGCACGACAACATCGCGCTCGCGGTCCCCGGCGCGCCGCGGGCGCGTGTAGAGCAGGCCGCGAAGGACGCGCAGATCCACGAGCGGGTCCTCCGCATGCCTGGGGGATACGACACGGTGCTCGGCCCCGACGCCGCCCTCTCCGGCGGCGAGCGGCAGCGCCTGACGATCGCGAGAGCGATCCTCGCCGACACCCCCGTCCTGGTCCTCGACGAGGCGACGGCCTTCGCCGATCCCGAGTCCGAGCATCTCGTGCAGCGGGCGCTGACGCGCCTGGCCGCCGGACGCACCGTGCTCGTGATCGCGCATCGGCTGCGGACCGTGACGGGCGCCGACCGGATCGTCGTCCTGGACGAGGGGAGGATCGCGGAGAGCGGCCGCCACGAGGAGCTGCTGGCCCTGGACGGGCGCTATCGCGCGCTCTGGGATGCGGGGGCCGCCGCGGAGACTCCCGCCGGGGCGGCCGCGGGCACGGCGAAGGAGGGCAGGCGATGATCCGCACGGTGCGCGCTCTGCTTCCCGCCGGGAGCCGCGGCCGGGTCGCCGTCCTGCTCGTCCTCGTCGTGACGGGGGTGGTGCTGCGAGCGGCGGGAGCCGTGGTCCTCGTTCCTCTGCTCGGCGCGCTCTTCGGCGACGCCCCCGCCACCGCCTGGCCTTGGGTCGGCGTCCTCGCCGCGCTCACCGCCGCAGGATGGGGCGTGGACGGGATCGCCGCCCGGGTCGGTTTCGACCTCGGCTTCGGCGTGCTCGACGCAGGACAGCGCGCCGTCGCCGATCGGGTCGCGCTGACGCGGCTCACCTGGTTCACCGCGGAGACGACCAGGACCACCCGGCAGGCGATCGCCGCGACAGGCCCCGACCTCGCCGGGCTGATCGTCTATCTCGTGACCCCTCTCCTGAGCGCCCTCCTGCTGCCGATCGCGATCGCGATCGCGCTGCTCCCGGTCTCCTGGCCGTTGGCGCTCGCCGCGTTGGCCGGGGTGCCGGTCCTCCTCGGCGCCTTCGCCGCGTCGGTGCGGATCGGTCGAGCAGCCGACCGCGAGGCGGCGGAGGCGAACGGCCTGCTCACCGAGCGGATCCTGGAGTTCGCCCGGACTCAGCATGCCCTGCGCGCCTCCCGGCGGGTGGAGCCTGAACGCAGCCACGTGGGCGAGGCCCTGGCGCGGCAGCACGGCGCCTCCGTTCGCCTGCTGCTCATGCAGGTGCCGGGGCAGCTCCTGTTCAGCGTGGCCAGTCAGCTCGCGCTGGTGCTACTGGCCGGGACGGTGGTCGCCCTCACCGTCGGCGGTCAGCTCACCGCCGCGCAGGCAGTGGCCCTGATCGTCGTGGTGGTCCGCTACCTCGAGCCGTTCACGGCGCTCGCCGAGCTCAGCGTCGGTGTGGAGGGGACGATGCAGACGCTGCAGCGGATCCGTGCCGTGCTCGCGGCCCCGGCGGTCGAGGAGGGGGCGTCCGCCCGCACGACGGCGGGACACGCCGGCCCTGGCCGCGTCGAGCTGCGCGGAGTGGGCTTCCGCTACCACGCGGACGAGGCCCCGGTGCTGGACGAGGTGGACCTCACGCTCGAACCGGGCACGACCACCGCCGTCGTAGGTCCGTCGGGGTCGGGGAAGTCGACCCTCCTCGCCCTTCTCGCCGGGCTGCATGCGCCGACCGCCGGCAGCGTCCTCGTCGACGGCCTCGACGTCGCCGCTCTCACGACCGATGCCCGGCGGGGGCTGGTGAGCATGGTCTTCCAGAGTCCGTATCTCTTCGATGGGACCGTGCTCGAGAACGTGCGAGCAGGCGACCCGACGGCCAGCCGGGACGCCGTCGATGCCGTGATGGTCCGTGCGCGGGCGAACGGGTTCGTCGATCGTCTTCCCGAGGGCGGGGAGACCCGGGTCGGCGAGGCCGGCTCGGCCCTGTCGGGAGGGGAACGGCAGCGGCTGTCGATCGCCAGGGCGCTGCTCAAACCCGCGCCTGTCCTGCTCGTGGACGAGGGGACCAGCGCGTTGGACACCGAGAACGAGGCGGCCGTGACCGCTGCGCTCGCGGACGGAGCCGGTTCGCGCACCCGGGTGATCGTCGCCCACCGTCTCGCGAGCATCCGTCTCGCCGACCGGGTCGTGTTCCTCGAGGAGGGGCGGATCGTCGAGGACGGCACGATCGCGGAACTGCGCGAGGCGGGCGGGCGCTTCGCGGCGTACTGGCGGGAGCAGCACGAGGCGGCGGGCTGGCGTCTGGGCGGGAAGGCCTGACGTCGTCGTTCGCCGATCCAGGCATCCCTTGGCGGAGAGCCGGGAGAAGGCGGGCGTCGGCGCGGGTCGGCGATGCCACAATGGGGTCATGGCGGGGGTGGCGAACGAGCTCGAGTCCGCGCGGGTGGCGCGAGTCCTTCGGACCGAGATCCTGCACGGGGACCGTGCGCCGGGATCGCGGCTCGTCGAACGGGACGTCGCCGCTGAGCTCGACGTGAGCCGGCTGCCGGTGCGCGAGGCGATCCGGATGCTCGCGGCCGAGGGGGTGGTGATCTCGCGGCCTCGGTCGGGGGCGGTCGTACGGGAGTTCACGGCGAAGGACGTCCAGGACTTCGGCGAGGTGCGCGAGGCCGTCGAGACGTTGGTGTTCGTGCTCGCCGCCGAGCGCCATGATGCCGCCGGGCTCGCCCGTCTCCGCTCGGCGCTCGACGACGAGTTCGCCGGCGCCGAGGCAGGGGACGCGGCGCGAGCGCACGACGCCGCAGGGGAGTTCCATGTCATCGTCGCGCGCCTGGCGCAGAACTCCATGCTGGACGAGATCCTCCACGGGCTCGTCACGCGGCTGCGCTGGCTGTTCGGCCAGCACGACGACCTCCTCGCGATGGCGCGGGAGCATGAACGGCTTTACCGGGCCATCGCGCGGCGCGACACGGCGAAGCTCCGGCGGATCGTGCCCGAGCATCTCGCCGCGGGGCACCAGGAGGCGCTGCGACGGCTGGCCCTGCGGGACAGAGCGGTCGGCTGACCGGGCGGCGACGCGAATTCGACCCGGCCGGGCGGGGAGAAGCGGGTACCCTCGTCTGAAGAGGAGGTTGCGGTGGGACGGACTGCGGACGCTGTCGCCGAAGGTGTCGCCATCGCGACGTCCGCTGCGCGCCTCGTGGTGAAGAACCGGATCCTCGTGGGCACCATCGCTCAGGGCGAGTCGTTCGACGCCGGACGCTATGTGCAGGACGCGCGTGAAGCGCTCCTCGTGCTGGCCGCCGAGTCCGAGGAGGCGGCGCAGATGGCCGCCCGCCTCCGCAAGCGTGCACACGGCCGGTACTCGGACCCGGCGGGGACGCACGACTATCGCGATCGCGACGTGCGCAACCTCAAGCGGAGGGCCAAGCAGGCGACCGGCGTCGCTCAGCGGCTGCAGGCCATGGCGGAGGACGGGACGGCCCTGCGCGACCTCGTCGAGGAGGCCCGCCATGCCGCGTGGGGAGACGTCGCGGGGAATCTCCAGCGGCGGCTCCAGGTCGAGGGCATGCGCGCCGATCAGGATCCGGCCTACGAGACCATGCGCGAGGCGCGAATGCAGGCCCTCCGACTCGTCGATCTCCAGGCGCTGGCCTCCGAGCAGCGTGCCCGGCGGAAGAGGGCCGAGAAGGCCGAGCGTGCGGTGGGGAAGGAGTCGGCCAGGGACGAGAGACGCGAACGGAAGACGAGGTAGCCCGCGATCGGGCGCTCTCCCCGACGGCGTCTGTGGCGGTCGCTGCGGATTCGCGTTGGACTCGGCTCTGGGGTATTGTTGACCAGGCCCGCGCGAGCGGGCAACGCGCCTCTAGCTCAATGGATAGAGCATCTGACTACGGATCAGAAGGTTGGGGGTTCGAGTCCCTCGAGGCGCGCACTGTGTTGAGACAGTAGACCGGCCCCCGTCGCATCAGCGGCGGGGGCTTCGTCGTCACCGGCGGCATCCCCCCGTTATGTGGATCCCCATACGCGCGTGTGCCGTCGTGGCGGGGCACGCGTGCGCCGCGCCGAGAGCGATCCCGAGGCTGTGCCAGAATCAACAGCCTTCGCGCCATCGATCGAGGCGCGAGAAGCTCAGATCTTGGGGGGGATCTTATGAAGGTTCATTCTGAGCGCCGGGGGTTCCGTGCGCTTGCCGGTGTCGTGACGGCACTCGTCCTGGGGACGGGTGCTGCCGTTGTCGGAGCGTCCGTCGCGCAGGCGTCGGAGGTCGACGCGGTGTCTGCGGTGACGTCGACGCCGCCGTCTGTGCTCGTCGGGCAGTCCATCTCGGTGGGTGTCGAGTTCGCAGTGCCTGACAGCGCCAAGGCCGGAGATGTCGTGACCATCGCACTCAGCGAGCACGTCGAGGGGCAGCGAGGCACGTTCCCGGTGAGCGACCGTGGCGGCCTCAAGATCGCCGACTGCACGGTGTCCGAGGCTGCCGTGAGCTGCGTCTTCACCCAATATGTGAGCGAACGGGGTGACGTGAAGGGCTCGTTCGCCTTCCCCGTCATCGCGCGGTCGCTCACCGCCGGCGCAGGCCTGGACTGGCGGACAGGATCGGGCAAGACACTGCACACCGACACGCAGATCGTCGATCGCGAGGGCGGCCTCCCCTCGGAGCTCTACAAGGGCTACTCCATCGCCACTGACGGGTCGATCGTCTACTACTACGGGATCCCGGGCGACCAGCTCATCGCCGCGGGGCTCAGCGCCACGGACACGTACGACCCGCGGCTGATCCTGCAGCGCGACAGCATCAACGTCGTCACCCGCGAGCGCGACCCCAACACCGGTCAGGTCTTCCCGCGCACGGTCGACCCTTCGCAGTACACCGCTGTGTTCGACGACGCGACTCGGTCCTTCACCGTGACGTTCGTCGCGGACGCGATCGCGAACAGGCCGGATCAGGCGTACTGGGTCAACTACACGATGGTCCCGGACGACTCGGTCGTGAGCGGCACGGTCTTGGAGAACAAGGTCGTCGCCGGCGACCAGGAGGCCAGCCTCACCGTCGTCTACAACGGCACGGGCGGCGGCGGCGCCGGGGTGCTCGGCGTGGCCTCGTGGAACAAGGAGGACGAGAAGGGCAAGTCCCTCGCCGGGGCGGAGTTCCGTCTCCAGGGTCCGCGAGGGTTCGACAAGACCATCGTCGACAACGGTCCTCTCGACCAGGATCCTGCGGCGGGGAGGCTCAGCGTCAAGGGCCTTCCGAAGGGGGAGTACACGCTGACGGAGACGAAGGCGCCCGCCGGGTACGACCGGACCAGGAAGTCCTTTACGGTGACCCTCGCCTCCGGCGGGATGACCCAGTCGTTCGGTGACGTGATCAACGTGAAGTCGACGCCGACGCCGACGCCCACTCCGACCCCGACGCCGACGCCGACGCCCACGCCGACTCCGACCCCGACGCCGGTCTCGACTCCGACGCCGACCCCCGCACAGATCCCGGTGCCGAAGTCGTTGCCGATCGTCGCCGGCTAGGTCGATTCGAGTCGATGACACGGTTGTGGCGCCTGTTCCCGGGCGCCACAACCGATGTCTGCACGTTTCTCAGGGGGGCAGGATGAAACGTCTGAGCAAGCGCGTCGCGCTGGTCCTTGGGGCCGGGGTGATCGCTGCGGGAACATTGGCGACGGTGCTGATCGTCGGGATGACATCTCGCCCCGACGAGGTCCAGCGGGACAGTCTGGCGGCCGCGACGCCCGACTCGTCGGCCCCGGAGCCCTCGGCCGACGCAGGCAGGCTCGCTTCTGCCGAGCTCGCGGAGGCACGGTATGACGCCGCGATCCCGGCGCTCCCCGCGGCCCCGGCGGACATCGACCCGATGGCGGCGCTGATCGGGACCCTGTCTGTCGACGCGGTCGTGTCGGCCGAGCCCGGAGGCGTGCCGGTGGCCTTCCTCGCGGCGAAGAACTTTCTCGACGAGCCGACGACCGTCCTGGTCGTCGCCCACCGCGACGACGGGTGGAGCCAGGTCCTGACGCCGGCCCGCTCCTCGCGTCCTTCAGAGGATCCCGCGGCGCCGGCCCAGACCGCCGGCTGGATCCGCACGGACACGCTCGGCACGACAGCGCCGGTCTCCGAGCGGATCGTGATCGCGGTCGGAAGCCAGACCCTCTCCATCGTGGGCCGTGACGGGACGACACGGACATACCCGGTCGGTGTGGGCGCAGAGGACACGCCGACCCCGGTCGGTGTCACCGGCTATCTCCAGGCTCGCTATCTCGACCCTGCACAGGGACAGACCGAGCACCGGATCCAGCTGGCCAGCCTCCATTCGACGGCGTCGGACGAGCCGTTCGGCGGTACCGACGGCGGTCTGATCGGGATCCACTACAACACGACGAACACCGGTGCGGTGAGCCACGGATGCCTCCGGCTCGACGCCGAGGGGATCTCAGCCGTCGATGCGCTGCCGCTGGGCACCCCGGTCACGATCATCGAGTGAGCCGACCGTCGAAGGCGTCTCACGGCGCGCCCCTCGTCGCGGCCGTCCTCCCCAGCAGACGGCGTAGCCTGGAGAGGTGACAGCGTACGTCTCGGCTTTCGACCTCTTCTCCATCGGCGTCGGGCCGTCGAGCTCCCATACCGTGGGGCCGATGAAGGCCGGTCTCGACTTCGTGTCGCGGCTGCGTGCGACCGGGTCGCTGGAGCGGACGTCGAAGGTCAGCTGCTCGCTCTACGGCTCGCTGGGCGCGACCGGGCTCGGCCATGGGACGCCGGATGCCGTCGTCGCGGGGCTGCGGGGTCTCTCGCCGGAGAGCTGCGACCCCGATGACGTGCGTCGCGCCTGGTCGGACTGGCCCGACGGCGCTCTTCTGGAGCTCGGCGGCACGCACCCCCTCGCGTTCTCGAAGGACGACATCTCCTTCGAGCCTCGGACCCGGCTCCCTGGGCACCCGAACGCCATGACGCTGCGTGCCTTCGGCGGCGACGGCGTCATCGCCGAAGAGACCTACTACTCGGTCGGCGGCGGTTTCATCCGCCGCGACGGAGAGGAGGCCCGGATCGGAGGGCAGGAGTTCCCCTTCGCCTACCGAGACGCGGCGACGCTCATCGGACTCTGCGACGAGCACGGGCTGACGATCGCCGAGCTGGCACGCCGCAACGAGATGTCGATCCGCTCCGAGGAGAAGATCGCAGCCGGACTCGACGCGATCTGGGACGCGATGTCGGGCTGTGTCGAGGCGGGCCTTCATGCCGAGGGGACGCTGCCCGGAATCCTCAAGGTCAAGCGCCGCGCCGCCGCGATCCGCGAACAGCTGGAGTCCTCCGAGGCGGACGGGCACCGCGAGCTCCCGGGGGAATGGCTCGGCGCCTTCGCGCTCGCCGTGAACGAGGAGAACGCGGCGGGCGGAAGGGTCGTGACGGCGCCCACGAACGGCGCAGCCGGGATCCTCCCCGCGGTCGCGATGTACTGGTGGCGTTTCCTCGCCGATTCGGGGCTCGGTGCCGGGAACGCCGTCACCCCGTATGGCGAGCTCGTCGGGAGCGCGCTGCTCGGGTTCGACGGGTCGCCGGTGGATGTCGCGCACATCGACGATGCGGACACCGCAGAGGCGAATCGTCGTCGAGGCATCCGACGCTTCCTCCTCACCGCCACGGCTCTCGGATCGCTCTTCAAGGCGAACGCGTCGATCTCCGGTGCCGAGGGCGGCTGCCAGGCGGAGGTGGGCTCGGCGTGCGCGATGGCCGCGGGCGGCCTCACCGCCGTCATGGGCGGCACCAACCGTCAGATCGAGAACGCCGCCGAGATCGCGATGGAGCACCACCTCGGCCTGACCTGCGATCCGATCGGCGGTCTCGTGCAGATCCCGTGCATCGAGCGGAACGCGATCGCGGCGTCGACCGCGGTGACGGCGGCCCGCCTCGCTCTGCGCGGCGATGGCTCACACTACGTCTCGCTCGACGCGGTCGTCGAGACCATGCGGCAGACCGGCCTCGACATGTCGACCAAGTACAAGGAGACGAGCGAGGGCGGTCTCGCAGTGAACGTCATCGAGTGCTGAGGGCGCTGTGGCGGAGGGGGCGTGTCCGGGCTAGCCCTCGCGGAGCTTGCGGGTGAGGTCGCGGAGCTGACGCTGCTCCTCCGGAGTGAGCGGCGCCATCTTCTCGGCGATCGTGCGGGCGTGCACGGTGGCGAGCTGGCGGAACATCCGCACGCCCTCGTCCGTGGCGTGGATCACCGCGCCGCGGCCGTCGCTGGGGTCGGCGCCCTTCGTCAGCAGCCCTCTCGCGACCATCCGGTCGACGAGGCGCGAGACGCTGGGCTGGCTGATGAGCATGTTCGCGGTGATCTCACGCAAGCGCACGGTGCGTTCACCGCAGCGGGTGACGGTGAGGAGCACGTCATACTCGGCCGTGCTGAGTCCGGCGCCGTCGAAGTCCGCGGACATGCCGGTGAAGATCTCATGCTGGGCGCGGAAGAGGCTCTCCCACGCCTCGACGGCCAGCTTGCGATCGTTCATCCCCTCAGCGTACCGGGCGGCGCCGACGGGGCGCTGGAGCTCTCCCGTACGCAGTAAGGGCCGGTCGGAGAGGCTTCCGGCCGGCCCTTGTCCCTTGCACCAAGAGTGTCCTGCAATCACATGCGATGGACGCCACAGCAAAACATCCACCGTTCCCCGACTATATAACGGCGAGGTAACGAAAGCAACGGTTTGGTCACGGCTCGGCGGGCGACGAGAACCTTCTGCCGATCGTCTGGGTGATTTTCGGGGTCTGACCGCGCGCTCATGGGGGCGGGCGGGGATGATCGTGGGTGGATGGTCGCGCGCCCCGGTGCCCCTTCACCATCGGGGACGTCTTTCGTCTCGGCGACTGTCCAGGGCCCTCACTCGCCGTCCGTGTGGGGGCCCTTCTTCTTTCGCCCTGACGCGCCCTTCTCCTGTGGTGTCGGGCAATCCGGTCCGGGTGCTGTCGTGTGGTGGCATCTCGGGGAGGGATTCGTTCTAATAATGCTAGTGTGATCAGATCACTATGAAAAGGAGACGAATGTGATCGAGAACCGGGGAAGGCGTGCTCGCGGAGGTCGCGTCATGGTGGGGTGCGGCCTGGCAGCGAGCCTCGTCCTTGGCGTCGCGGCCGTGCCCGCCCACGCCGCGGAGGCTGTGCCTGCGGAGGCGAGCGTCGTATCCGCAGACACGCCCTGTGGCTACCAGTACCGAACCTTCGAGGCGTACGGAGAGAACGAGTACCAGTTCGGAAGGTTTCGCGTCGACGTCGAAGCGCTCCGCGACGACTGCGACAAGCCGAGCAGGCTCCGGGTCACCGTGACCGCGAACGACCTGCAGTACTACTGGCGCAACCCGCTGATCGGCTACCTCCCCGTCATCAACAAGCTCAACTGGTGGCACAACAACAGCGACGTGACGCTGCAGGCGGACATCTCCGTGCTGCGAAACGGCGTCAACACGGTCGGGCATGTGACGAAGGTCGAGCGGCACGCGAGTGAGGCTGACGGCTCGCTCACCGACCTGCAGGTCAGCCACGAGTTCGAGCTGTACGGCGTGGCTGGTGACTACACGGTCGACGTGACGCCGCTGGTGCGCGGGATGTACTGGGGCGGAGATCCGGTCAAGGGCAGGAAGTCGGACCTGTACCCGGACACGAAGAGGCTGACCATCGCCGTGGGAAACATTTCGTGATCCTGGCGGGCGCCGGAGCCCGCGTGGCTTCGTCGGTGGTGGCGACGGCGGCAGGAGTTGCCGTCGCCGCCGGTCTCCTCGCGCCGCCCGCTTCCGCGTCGAGCGGAGAGCAGTCCCTGTCGTCTCCTCCGATCTCGGTGGGGGCGGAATATCAGGGGGCGCTGCCGGCCGAGTTCTACGTCGTGGACGAGCGGCCTCCGGAGGTGGTGTTCCGGGAGGGGATTGCGCCTCCCCGGATGGTCACGGGGGCGGCGCTCCCGCACGATCTCGTTCGGCATGCCTGGGCCCCCGACCAGGAGGTGGCCGGGTTCGTCCGCGCGGCGGGGAGCCCGACGGGGGCGCTGCGCCTCCTCCGCGGGCGGACCGTGCCGGTGTGGGTCTACCGTGTCGCGCCCGGACCCGACCTGCACCAGCTGCGGCAGAGCATGCGCGCCGTGGCGGATGCGGCGTGGGCGCGATCGGCCGCAGCGTTCTGCACCGACGCGGCGGCGCATCTCGACTGGACGCGGTATGCCGAGAGCGCAGAGGAATGGCTTCGGCGAGCGGAGCACATCGGCGGTCGCCGGGACGAATGGGTGGGCACGGACCTGATCTCGCCCGAGCGGATCCAGGGAGCGATGCCGGTGAGGTGGGAAGCGGGGAGAAGAGCGATCACCGGGGAGCCGCTGATCAACGTCCCCGCCCCGGGAAGGCCCGGGCGTGACCTTGGGCTGCTGAACACGCCTGCGACGCGGAGGCTCTTCGCCGGCCTTCCGCCGGCGTACGAGGCGCGTCTGACCGTGGAGTTCGTGGCCCAGTCGGGCGGAGGGCCCGGCGACATCGAGGCGCAGCCGGGGCCTCATCTCCCCTGATCGCGCAGGTGCGCGCCCGCCACAGAATCGGGCCATGGAGCGAGGGGGGCGAGCGGGAGAGGCGCTCGCCCCCCTCTGGCAGGAGGGTCGGGCATATGTCGTCCTGCCGTGAAGTCGAGTGGGGGTGCCTCGACTCCGTTCTGGGGGAGAAGCGCGCGGTATTCGCATCGCGGTTCTCCGGTGCGCTATTGGGGCTGCTGGAACTGCCGAAGCCAGGTCGTGTCGGTGATGGCTCGATGGAAGGGGAGAACGGCGCCGACGCCGGCGACCGTGGGATGCAGGATGCGCCCCTCCCGCCATATGAAACGCATCGCGAGGAGACGATCGATCCGGCGCTTGTTCACAATCGTCCGAAACGGCACCCAGGATGGGCGGATACGCACCGCGCCTTCTTCGGTCATCGTCCCGGACGTGACGATCTGCTCGAGCATCCGCCGCGTCGCTTCGGCCATCGAGAGACCGAAGACCGCGCCGAGGCGCAATTGCGCGATGAGGTCTGCGTCAACGGTGTCATCCGCCGTCGGAGGCGTTTTGGTGCTCGTCCTTTCTCCGAGCATTGCCGATTCTCTCCTCCGCTGTCGGCGCGGAATGTCGAGAGGGGGCACGCGACGTGTCGATGCATCATCGGAGATCGCCCGATCGAACGGTCCCCGATGCTCGACGGCGGCGACGCGACGACCGGCGTCGTCCATGGTCCAGCGATCAGATCGCGTCGCGGCAACCGACATGGCTCGCACCGAGTGAGCATCGGATGGTATAAGCCTGGCGCAGGATGCGTTTGAACATCGAATCTTTCCCCGCTCTCGTCGAGTCCTCTCCGGACCGCCACGTGGCACATGGAGTGCACCACACGGCTATTGACTCTCAGGAAGGGCTCTCCGGTGGGCGGGGAAGCCGGTTTCGGTGACATTTCGAACGCCATCCAGGGACTTTTTGCGACCTTTGGCAATAGATACGGCGCCTTCTCGTCCCTCTGGCACAAGACTCATGCGACGCTGCGTCCCCTCCGCGGAGGAGGCCGACCCCCCAGGTCGCTTCACCCCTACCACCCGAATTTTGAGATGATGCCCACCCCTTCAGAGCAGAAGCAGCCCACCTTCGACGTCCTCGGCTGGCGCCCCCGGGCCCTGGCCCCGGCGCGTTCCTCCATCGACTACGCTCAGACCGCGACGTGGACCGTCGCGCGCCTCTGGTCCACCGCCGGCAGCCTAGAGACCTCGGGAGGTGATCGCGGATCCAGCCGGATCATCCTCAGTGTCGACGGCAGCGCATCGATCCTCTATGCGGAGACCCGGATAACACTCGAGCCACGGCAGATGATCATCCTTGACGATGCCCTTCCGGTCGTCACGGAGAACGACGCCCTCTGGGCGCGCTGCGAGTGGCTCCTGCGATCTCCGACCCTTCAGCACCAGCGTCTCTCTCCGTATTTCCATCGTCCGATCGATATTCCGCAGGAGTATCGCCACCTCTTCACCGGCGTCACCAACAGCATCAGCACCAGCCCCGATATCGCCTCCGGCCTCGGGTCCAGTGCGCTCCTGGAGACATTGGCCTCGACGGTCACCGCGGCGATCATGGACGCGGTCGGCGCCCCGGTTGCGTTGACCCCGGCTGCATCGTCGCTTTTCCATGATGCGATGCGTCGTATCGACGCACAGTTCCATGACGTTTCCTTCAGCGTCTCTCACCTGGCCGAGCAGATGTCCATCTCGACGACACATCTGCATCGTGTGTTCGCCGCTGCGGGAACGACGCCGAGACAGGAGCTGGAGATCAGGCGTGTTGTCGCGGCCAGGACGATTCTGGGCGCCGCGCCCACGCGAGGGAAGGTCGCGCTCGACGATCTCGCGCGCCGGGCGGGCTTCTCCTCCTCGAAGCACATGCAGGTGGCGCTCCGGCGTCAGCGCACACGCAGCGAATCGGAGTGACGGTGTCGACGATCCTCCTCCCGGAACGCCCGCCGGCTGCCGGGAGGAGGGAGACCGTCGCGGTCGGCGGGAGCCGGGTCGCCGCCTTCCTCTCGTTCCTGGGGAGTCTCTCGGCTGCGATCGCGATCGTGCTCATCTGGGCGGCGCGGTCGACCGTGGACCGTGCTGTCTACGTGAGCGAGATGGGGGCTCCGGGGCAGCCGACGGAGGCGGCGTTCCGTGTGGCGTTGACCATGGTGGCGCTCGCGGGGGTGCTCATCGGCGTCTTCGGCCCTCGCGCACGGAGCGACCGCCGTCTCCCCGGCCTCAGCGGGGTCCTCGGCGGCGGAGGGGTCTGCTTCGCCGTCGCGGCGTTCGTCCCCTGCACCTCCGGGTGCCCGGCCCCAGGCAGTCCCGCCTTCACCCTGCAGGACCTGGTCCACATCTCCGCGGCGATCGTCGGCTTCGTCCTCGCCTGCGTCGCGATGGTCCTGGTGACGGCGTTCGACGTCTCCCGCTTCGGGCTCTTCTCCCTGGCGGCGGGCGGGACGATCGCGGTCGTCGCCGGATCGGGAGGGCTCCTGTCCCTGACCCGTACGGCGACGACGTTCGGCGCCCTCTGCGAGTTCGCGGCGACGACGCTCGGACTGCTCTGGCTCCTGACGCTGGGGCTGCGGCTCGGCGCCTCCGTGCTCCTCTCAGGCGCCGACGGATCCTCCCGGAGGCGTCAGACCGGGAGGCGGTAGAGCTCCTCGATGGCCAGCTCGGCGCCGATCGCGTCGCGCTCCGCCACACAGCTCTGCAGTCGCTTGTGCAGGTCGATGGCCCTGTCCCAGTTGATCTGATCGGCGACGTTGGAGATCTTCAGAAGGAACGTGGTGGCGTCGATGATGTCCCGGGCGAAGTTTGCGATGACCGGATTCGGACACCGCTCCACGAGCAACCGGGTCAGGGCCGTCCCCGCCTCGTAGAGCGCCGAGATGTCACGAGCGATCGACGCGCTGAGCACGTCCTCCACGCGGGCGACGGCCTCGTCGCGCCCCGCGTCGTCAAGCGAGGGCACCGTGATCCGGACGATCCCGCCGAGGAGGGTGCCCAGCACCTGGATGTGATCGTCGATGTGCGTGCTGTTGGGAGTGGCCACGCGGGTGTAGCGCTGAGGCTCCGTCTCGATGAGCCCGACACGCGTGAGCTCGCCGAGTGCTTCACGGAGAGGTGTCCGTGAGATTCCGAGCCAGGTCTGCAGCTTCGCATCGTTGAGACGTTCACCGGGCTGGAACTCCCCGGTGAGGATCGCGTGCTTGATCCGCGCGACCGCCATCTCCTTGAGCTGCAGACGACCTGAGCCAAAAGATCGATCCACCATGACGCAACCTCCACATCCTGCCGTCCCTAGACATACTAGGTGAAGCAGGAGGAGGCTCGGCGCGCTCCCGGCCTCAGCTCCAGCTCACGGTGACCATGCCGGGTGCGCCGTCGGTCCTCTCCGGCGTCTGCGTTCCCGCGCTGAAGGCGCCGGTGGCGCTGCCGGCGGCGAGGAAGCTGCTGCCGGCACCGCCGCTCCCGCCGAGGTTCACGTAGTTGCGATCGGGAGAGTAGGAGCTGCCGCCGCCACCGCCGCCCGCGTAGCCGCCGCCCCCGCCGCCGCCGGTCGCGCCGGCGATCTCGTCCCGGGGGAGCGAGGCCCCGTCGCCGCCGTTCCCTCCGCCGGTCGCGCCGCTGCCGAAGGCGCCGCCGGAGAGGCCCGCCTTGGTGGTCTGGCCCGTGTTGTCCGTGCCGCCGGCGCCGCCCACGCCCCCGACCGCGGCGAAGCCTCCCGCCGCTCGACGATCGGGGTTGGGCGGGTCGGAGTAGTTCTTGTCGGTGCCGTGCTGGGCGGTCTGCCCTGCGCTCCCGCCATGGGCGTTGTTGGCGAGCCACCCTCCGAAGCCGGTCAGCCACGCCGCCCCGGCGCCGCCGCCACCGCCCGCCACGACGAGCGGGACGTCGGTGAGGATCGCGGATCCGCCGCCGCCTCCGGCGCCGTTCCAGCGGACCCCGGAGCCGGGGGATCCGGGGAAGTCGGCGCCGAAGGCGTTCCCGCCGTTCCCGTATCCGGTGCCGCCGCGCCCGGTCGTGCCGTAGCCCTGCCCGCCGCCGCCTCCGGCGACGAGAGTGAGCTGCCGGCCGGCGACGCCCTGCAGGGTGCCGCTGATCACCGCACCGGCGCCACCGAGGTCTTCGCCGCCGTTCCCGGAGTTGTTGCCGCCGCCCCCGCCCCCGCCGATCACGGTGAAGGTCACGGTGGTCGCGCAGGCAGGGATGTCGATCACGGTGGTCTGCCCGGTCGACCCGTTGGCGGTGAGCGTCCGAGAGCCCGTGCAGGCCGTGGAGGCGGTGGCGGCCGGGACCGCCACCGCTGTCGCGATGATCGGCACCGACCAGGCTGCGCCCTTCACGATCGTGCGCCGCGGGACGGATGCCACGTCGGGGAGGGGGGCGTCGGGGGCGGTGTCTGGGATCTCGATGTCGTTCATCGTTCGTTCCTTGGGGAGGAGAGAGGGGGCCTCCTCGGGAGAGAGGCCGCGCTGTCCATTGATGACAGAAGTCGGGCGCTGTGCGCCGGGTCGGCGGACAGGAGGGGACGTTCTGGGGCGATGGAAGGGAGAATCTCGGGACACCGGGGGGCGCCGGTGTCCCGAGATCGCGAGGCGTCCTCTCCGCCGGCGGCCCGTGCGCCCGAGGGGGAGGGTGCACGGGCCGGCGCCGACGGCGTCCAGACGTTCCCGCATCGCGGCCGCTCGGAGGGGATCGAGGGCCGCGCCCTCCTTCCTGCTGGGACCAGTCTCAGCAGATCTGAAGGAGGGCGTATAGATAATACTAGTCTAATCAGATGAGAGAACCCTGAGCGTGGCCCTGATCACGGACGAAGGGAGACGGAAGGAGCGTCATGAAGCAGTTCAACGGTGTCCGAGATCGTGGAGGTCTGCGAGGGGTGCGACGGGGAGGGGCGGCCGCTCGGCGCCGGCGCTGCCGTCCTGCGGCACCCCTGGCGCTTCTTGTCGCGCTGTCGATGGCCGCCCCTGTGGTCGCTCCCATCGCGCTCGCGGACGAGCATTCTGCGATGCGATCGCCGGCGGGCTCTGCAGACCCCAGTCGTCTTCCCGAGGCGCATTATGAAGGGGAGCTGCCGACGGTGCTCTACCGCGTGGACACGCGGCCGCCGGAGGAGGTCTTCCGGGACGGGTTCTCGGCGTGGGGGAGTGATCTCGATCTCGTGCGGCACACCATCAACACGCAGGACCGCTCGTCGGGCTTCGTGGCGACCACGTCGGATCTCGCGGCGGCGAACAGGATCGCCAACGACTACCTCGCGCAGACCGACGCCAGCGGCGGACGCAGGTATCGCACCGTGTGGGTGTACCGGATCGCTCCCGACGCCGACATGCACAACGTCGCGCAGAGCCTGCGGCAGATCGTCGCGCGGGTGCAAGGTCGCGTCGATGCGCGAAAGCGGCAGCTGGCCGCGGTCGCATGCGGGAGCGATGCATGGCACGCCCTGCAGCGCGAGGTGCTGACCTGGGAGATGTACCTCGAGTACGCCGTGTTCGCGCAGCGGCAGTTCGAAGGGCAGGGCGAGTGGGTGAGCACGGCGGTCATCCTCGGCGAGCGTGTCGAGGCGGCCGTCCCCGTCGTCCGTGCCGACGGGATCCTGAGCGCCGGGGAGCGGCTGTGGCAGGGGGCACAGCGCCCGGAAGGCTTCGACCGGGCGTTGATGAGCATCCCGCCGAGCCGTGACCTGCTGACGGCCATCCCGGAGGACGAGGCCCGGCTGAAGGAGCTGGAGAGGGCCATTCGTCCCATCGTGCAGGCCTTCCTCCGCGGTGGCGGGGCGGGGTCGGGCCGGGACGCTCCGGAGGAAGGCGTCGGCGCCGGCGCCTAAGGGTCCGACAGCGCTCCTGGTAGTATAATCAGACTAGTCTGATTAGGCTGGAACAGCAGTATGGAGGAAAAGCAGTGAACATTCGTCGTAGTACTTGTCGTCGTGGTCTCGCCCTGGTGAGCGGCCTGTCCCTGGCGTCGCTCGCCCTCGCGGCCTCGGTCGTGACGGCCGTGCCGGCCGCCGCGGAGGAGGGCAAGCCGGCGGTAGCGGTCGCCGCTCCGCAGAGCGACGCCGCGATCCTCCCCTACTCGAAGATCGTCCATGCGGTCTCGGAGGACGAATGGCAGCGCGGCGACTTCGAGATCCGTGCCGGGAAGGAG
Organism: Microbacterium sp. S308A+; assembly: GCF_049800815.1. Taxonomy (NCBI): domain Bacteria; kingdom Bacillati; phylum Actinomycetota; class Actinomycetes; order Micrococcales; family Microbacteriaceae; genus Microbacterium; species Microbacterium sp. S308A+. Next base: position 102,628 of record NZ_JBNAFT010000002.1, read on the forward strand.
ATCACCGACGGTCGGACGAGCGGCATCACCGTGAACGTCAAGGTCTCGAACCTGGAGCACCGTCGGGGCCTGGGAGGCTGGTTCTCGATCTGGAAGCACGGCACGGACAACGTCAGCCTGGACGCCGACGTCGTGGTGCTGCGGGACGGGCAGCTGGTGGGAAGCCATCGCCTGTCGAGCTTCGGCAGCAACGTGGAGGACCTCTCGGCCAGCTACACGTTCTCCACCGGGGGCATCCCCGGCCACTTCGAGGTGGCGGTCCAGCCGGTCGTGAAGGGGATCTACTGGGGCGGCACGAACGAGACGTTCAAGTCCGACCTCTACCTCAAGACGGAGAAGATCGAGCTGACGGTGGCCGAGTGAGGGTGAGGGTGCCGGTGCCGCGCCCACAGCGGCGCATCGCCTGCAGCTGCCTGACGGCGGTGACCCTCGTGGTCGGGGGGATCGCGCTGCCGCTGGCCGGAGCGATCGCTGCGCCGTCGCCCGCGCACGCGGTCGGCGACTGCCTCTCCTGCGGGGAGGAGCGTTACGACGGCGAGCCGCCCTCGATCCTCTACCGGGTCTCGCGGCTGTCCCCGTCGGAGGTCTTCTCGCGCGGATTCACCCCGTCCGGGAGAGACATGGACCTCCTGAGGCACACCATCGGAGGCAGCTACAACGCCGCCTCCGGATACATCGCGACGACCTCGAGCATCGCGTCCGCGGCCAGGATCGCGAACACGATGCTCCAGGGGCGCGAGCGGGTCTGGATCTACGAGATCCGGGCGGAGAGCTACATGTACAACGTGGAGCAGAGCCTGGACCGTCTGGAGCGTCTGGCGCGGAACAGGGCGGGAGGCTCCCGCGACCCCCGCGATCGCTGCGCGTGGACCCAACATGCGGAACGGATCCAGGCCGTCATCGCCCGCTATGCGCACCAGGAGGAGTGGGTGGCGACGGCGGCCATCAGGTCGGCCAACATCCATTTCGCCTGGGAGGTGGACCATGCGCTGCCCCCCACCATGCAGGCTCTCGACACGCTCGCGACGATCCCCCAGGAGCCGAGGGTCTATCGCCACGGCACGACGAGAGCGAGCGACCGGCTCATCGGGACGCTCCCGAAGGAGCTGGATCTGGGTCCGATCGACGGTGCGCCCCGGGTGCAGGGGCCGAGCGGATCGAACGGCGGATGAGCCCGTGTGATCGGGGCTCTCGAGAAAGGAAGAGACCAATGACAACGAAGAGATGGATGCGGACCGGCGGGGCATGGGCGGCGGCCCTCGCCGTCGTGGCCGTGTGTGCGCCGATCGCGCACGCGTCGTCCGCGGAGGGCGTGACGATGGCCGCGGCCGCCGGTGCCGCCGCGGCGCCGGGCGGTCCCGCGGACGACGAGTCCCGCGACAGGCGGAGCGCGCGCGACCCCTGGATGCTGGTGTCGCGGAACATCCCCGTGGTGAAGACGGGAGACCCGAAGAACCCGCTCTGGGTCGACGAGCGATGCTCGATGCCGATGCGGCTCAGCCTGGGTGGGAAGACCATCGGGGAGACTCTGTCGATGAGCTTGACGCACAACGACCGGGGGAAGGCGTTCTCCGGCCACATCGACTCGAGCAAGCCCGGGAGCGTCCCGATGTGGATCGAGCGGACGGCTCCGATGGTGACCAACGTGACCGACGTCGAGCGATTCGTGGTCGACCCGAAGGTCGGTCCGATCATGGCGGAGAACATGCTCGGCGGCGAACGGCGAGCGGTGTATGCGAAGGGCACGCTGACGCTGCGGGAGACCTTCGTGGACATCGACAGCCGAAGCGACTCCTCCAGGACGGCCCACTCGCTCGACATCTCGATCAACGCGGAGACCCCGTTCAAGACCGTCTTCAGCCTGCTCAAGCTCGAGGGCGGCTACACGGGGACGTGGGAGAAGTCGGACACGCAGGTCGCGACGCATCACGCCAACCTGAATGCGGAGACCACCCTGGAGATCGAGTGGCTGATCGTGCCGGCGCCCGTCTCGCAGAACTACGGGGATCTCTACATGAAGATCCTCTGAGCCCGGTGGTGGAGGAGGAGGCTCCGGATCGCGCAGGCGGCCCGGAGCCTCCTGTTTCGCTGCGGGTGTGAGGCGCCGGTTCGATGCCGTTCGAAAGATCACCTCTTCGGTCTCAAGATCTCCCCTGTCGAAGGTCTACGGGCGGACGGGCTTCCGCGCAGTTGGTACGAAAGTGGCGGAGGCGACGAAGTTCGATGCGAGAGTGTCGCCGGAGACGAGAGGGAGAGGCTTCCTGCGATGGAGAACGCAGAGCGCGGAACGGACGGCAGGGACGACCGGAGACCGGGCGTCCCTCGGCGGACTCTGGTGAAGGGTGCGGCGTGGACCGTTCCGGTGATCGCGGCCACGGTGGTGGTTCCCGCCACCTCGGCGTCTGTGGTCCCGGCGCCGTGCGTGCCGGGCGGAGCCTCCGTCCAGGCCGTCGACGGCTGGGCGGGGGCGGGGATCCGGCGGCAGACCGTGACCATCCCGGCCGGTGCGACGAACATCCGCTTCACCGTTCGCGGCGGCGACGGGTGGTACTCGCTGGGTGCGCTCGTGACCGGGATGCTCACCCCGACAGGCTCTGCGCCGCTGGAGGTCGAGATCATCGCGGGTCAGCACGGGGTGTCCGGCGGTCCGCACCTCCCTTACCCGCTCGAGGCCTATCGGACGTACGGCTATGGTCGGGGAGGGGTGGCCGTCCCTGACCATCTGACCTATCAATCGGCCGGCGCCGGATCGGCGATCGCCCGCACCGACACCGGCGAACCCCTGGTCGTCGCCGGCGGAGCAGGAAGCAGCTCAAACGGGTTTGGCGGTGCGCAGATCGGCACCGGGAACGGCAACGCCGGTCTGACGGCGGAGAGCGGCCACGGTCAGTATTCGGTCCATGGCCAGCTCTGGGCTGGGGCGAGCGGCGGCGCGGTCGGCGCGCTCCCCGGTCTCGGCGGACAGGGTGGGGTGACCGCAGGCCGGGAGAGCGAGGTCGCCGGCGTCATCGTCGACCCGGGAGGCAGCGGAACTGCCCCCTCGGTGGACGGAGGACATGGCGGTGACGGCGGATTCGCCGCATGGACCGACGGCGTCGGCTGGGGTGGTGGGGCCGGCGGCGGAGGCTATGCCGGCGGTGGAGGGGGCGGGGTCGTGATCGCTACGCATAACGGTCACAGGGATGGCACTGCTGCCTTCGGTGGTGCCGGCTCGAGCTATGTGTCCACCGGCGGTGAGGTGCTCAGCTCTCGCATCGTAACCGCGACGCCGCCGGCGAACGAGAGCCTCGTGCACGGGATGGTGCAGGTGTTCTGGGACTGCGTCTAGACGGATCGTCGGAGAAGTGGGGGGGGGGGGGGGGGGGGGGGGGGCCCGCGCCGCCCGCCACGCGCGCGGAGCGCCACGGGTCGGGTGGTTGGGGCGCGGGGCCCCCGGGGGGGGGGGGGGGGGGGGGGGGGGGCCCCCCCCCCCCCCCCCCCACTTCGCTCACTTGCGGATCGGCTCGCCGCTGGGGGTGAGCACGAACCAGACGCCCGCGACGTCCTGGCCCTTCGTATCGCCGGCGGCCTTGTCGCCGGCGAAGTAGTAGAGCGGCCAGCCGTTGAGGGTCAGCTGCGGCTTGCCGTCGGTGCCCTGCGTGGTGCCGACCTTGCCGGTGATCCCCTCGAGCGCGACCTTGGCGTCACCCGGCACGGCCGGCCAGTTCGCGGCGCACTCGCCGCTGCAGGTCGACGGTCCGCCCTGGGTGTCCTTGTCGTACTGGTAGACGACGCGGCCGCCGTTGTCGGTGACGATCGTGCCCAGCGAGCTGCTCTTGGTGACGAGCCCGAATCCCGATGCCGACGGCGAGGACGTGCTCATCGTCGACGACGACGAGCTCTGCGACGCGGCCGGCGAGGGAGAGCCCGTCGTGCTGCTGGTGCCCGGTGTGCACGCAGTCAGCGCGAGCGCGGTGATCGAAGCGACCACGAGGCCGGTGAGGACCTTCCTCTTCATGGGTGTTTCCTTTCGTTGGCGGACCGTCGGTATGCGGCCGTCTGGAGGTGATACGAGAGGTGGCCGTCCGCGGTTCACCTCGGTGGCGAGATCGGTGAGGATCTCGTGCCCGCCGCGGCGTGGCGGAGTCGGTCAGCGCGAGATCCCGTGCCGGAGCGCGGTGGCCCGAAGCGCTCTAATGCCGTAGTGCACCCGCGACTTCGCCGTCCCCTCCGCGATCCCCAGCTCCCTGGCCAGCTCGGTGGTGCTCCGTTCGGCGAAGAAGGAGTGGACGACCGCCTCGCGCTGTCGGTCGCCGAGGGTGCGGAGCAGGTCGCGGACCAGGATTCTCGTGTGCACCTTCTCGACGTCGTCGGGGGCCAGCCGTTCCGGTGCCGGCTCGTTCTTGACCTCGTGCCGGTTGCGCGCGCTGCGCGCCTGGTCGATGACGAGATTGCGCGCGACGGTGAACATCCAGGCGCGCACCATGCTCGGGTCGTCGTTCAGGATGTGCTTGTGCTGCCAGGCGCGGAGGAAGACCTCTTGGGCGATGTCGTCCGCGTCATCGCGGTTCCTGGTGCGAGCGATGACATGACGCAGGACCGCCGCGTAGTGGCGGGTGAACAGCTCGCGGAGGGCCTCGGCCTCCCGCGCCGCGTCCTCGTCCAGCGGTGCACGGAATACTGATCGCTCGTTCATAAATTCTGACGATAGGCGTGACGATCCGGCCCCGAGGGGTTCCTTCGCAAATATCCCATTGAACGTCGCCAACCCTCCCCTCGTGTCCGTGGGTATGATCAACGACCTGCAACAGCTCATCGGGCTTCCGATCCACCCTCTGCTCGTCCACGGCGTCGTGGTGCTCGCGCCCCTCAGCGCGCTCGCGCAGATCCTCACGGTGTTCTCGTCGCGGCTCCGGCGCCGCCTGGGCGTCATCACGCCGTTGAGCGCGCTGCTCGTGGCGGTGCTCATGCCGATCACCATGCTGGCCGGCGAGGAGCTCGCGAAGCTCACCGGTCCGCTCCCTGCCGTGGAGAAGCACGCGGGGTTCGCCACCGTGCTGCTCCCGTGGACGGTGGCGCTCTTCATCGCCTCCGCGGCGTGGTGGAGCTGGTTCCGGTGGGGCGAGGAGAAGGTCCGCCACGACCGGCCGGGGGCGGCCACGACGGTGTCCGTGGTGATCGCCGTCGTGCTGTGCGTCGCCGCGGTGGGCACCGTGCTCTTCACCGTGCTGACCGGCGACGCGGGGGCGAGGGCGGTCTGGGGAGGCCTGCTGGGCTGACGGCGGGCAGGTATCCAAGGAAAAGAGCCGGGCCCCGCGAGGCGGGACCCGGCTCTTTGACGTCGGGCGCCGCGATGCGGGGCCCGACGTCTGTCACTTCGCCACGAAGTCGTACACGACCACGTCTGCGAGGTAGGGGCCGACGAAGTCCTTGAACTCGGCGTGCGCCGGCTCGAAGTACTTCGGGTCGGTCACGACCGGCGTGCCGACGTAGTAGTTCCGGTCCCCCTCGGACTTGAACTCGACGATGAAGCCGGCCTCCATGTTCTTGCCGGCCTTCTCGCCACTGATCTGCGGACCGCTGACGAGCGAGACGATGTACGGCTTGCCGTCCCTGACCGCTTCGGTGGACAGGGCCCGGAAGCGGTTGGCGATCTGGTCGATGGTCTCCTGCGACGTCCCTGGCTTGTACGAGAAGAGGACGACGTGCTCGACCTTGCCCGGCTTGTAGTCCGGCGCGGTGAAGGCCGCCGGGCCGACCTCGTCCAGCTCCTTCTGCAGCTGCGCCGCCGCGGCCGCGTCGGTCGGCGCGACCGTCGGCGTCGGCGAAGGCGTCGTCGCGCCCGAGGCCGCCGCCGAGGCGGACGGCGTCGCCGACGACGTGCTCGCCGGGCTCGTGCAGCCGGCCAGGGCGGCGCCGCCCACGAGCAGCACCCCCGCGACCGTGAGCTTCATCCATGTGCGTACGATCATGTTGCGTTTACCCCCGAATGATGTCGTCCCGACTGCGAGGTTCGCCGTCGGGCTGGGGGGAATCTATCTCCGCGATCCCCGGAGGAACCGAGCCCCGCCTCGACAGCGGTGGAACCTCACCTGAATCGCCTCGAATGCTCCCATGGCCGGTTTCGCGGGGAGATACGACCGTACACTCGACCGCGACTTGTCAGCGTCGTCCGTTTCTCGCCCCGATCATTCGGAGGGGAAAGCGCCCGGCTCTCCCTCTCGTTCAGGGAAAGCGCTCGTGGAGAGACGACCCGAATGAAGGATGGACAACCGGTGAAGACTCACGACGATGCGAGGGGCACCGCTGCCTCCGCCCGGGAGCATGCCCGTTCGGCCGCTCATCGCGGGGTGGCCTGAGATGCGTGCCCCTGTCATGCGGAACATCGTCGTGGCCGGTTCGGCCCGCCCCTCGGTGACCGTTCTGCTCCGTTCGGGGGAGATCCTCGTCTCGCACTGGACGTGGGCGGGAAACCTCGAGCTGGAGTGGGCGGAGACACCGGCGGCCAGCGCGCCCGAAGGGCCGTGGGCTCTCCTGGCGCTGCCCGCTCGCAACACCGCACTGCAGCGCGCCGGAGCCGCAGGCAACGCCCGCGCCCGCTGTCTTCTCCTCTTTCGGGGAGGGTCGGAGCATCTCGCGTTCCCCGCCGCCGGATCCTGCTACATGATCCATTTCCTCCCACGGGTGTCGCCGCTGCCGGACGCAGGCGGTGCCGAGCGCTCCCCGTTCATCGACGGCACGGTCCTCACCGATGTGGTGCGCGCACTGATCGACGGCTTCGCCTCCGCGGTCGACGCCGAGAGCCCGGTGCCGCCGCTGACCGTGCACACCGTGCGCAGGATGGTGCTCGAGGGCGCGCGCACCGTTCTGCTCGAGGCCTATGAGAGCCAGTGGTCCCGGTCGGGGGCGAGCCTCTACGACCGTGCGCTGTTCGTGCTCCGCATCCGGGCGGCGGACCCGCGGTATTCGGTCGCACGACTTGCGCAGGAGCTCGTCGTCCCCGAGCGCCGTCTGCAGCGGGCGTTCGCGAAGCGGGGGACGACGGCGAGGCGCGCGCTCCGGCAGGTGCGGATCGAGCTGGCCATGGAGGTGCTGACGAATCCGGAGGACGACTTCCTCGGTCTGGAGCAGGTGGCCGGAGACGTAGGGTTCGCGAGCCACGGGGCCATGCGCGATGCCTTCGTCCGGGAGGGCCTGCCGACTCCGCGACGCGTGCGCCTGCGGACCGAGAGGCGCCTCGTCGCGGTCTGACGAGGGTCCTTCTCGCGTCTCGGACGGCGCCGCGCTCCGGCAGGGTGCCTCTCGGCGCCGCAATGTCCCGGGACGGCGTGGTATCGCGGCGCGGGCTGAGTGTCCTGTCGCGAACGATGCCTGTGTGTGTCGCGAAGAATACCTCTTCTCGTGAGCTTACTTGAATGCTAGTGTGATCAGCCTAGCAGGCGAGATGCGGCGGAGATGGGAGAGACGATGGGTTCTCGAGGCTTGCATAGATATCACTACCGGCGGCTCAAGCTCTTCTCGACTCGCAAAGACCAGTACGCCGTGCTCGACGTCGAGGCTGCCGCACAAGAAGACGGCGGGAATCCGCGGGAGTTGAAGGTCAAGGTCGCGGTCGTCGAGGTGCAGGTCAAACAGGGGGGAACGTATCTGATCCCTTGGCGTCCTCGACAGTGGGATATGACGCTGGCCGTCGAGATCACCACCATCTGCCGGCGCACGGCGGCCGTCCAGGGCTCCGTGCTCCTGGAGGAGCGGCGGGCCTCCGTCGCCGGCGCGCCGCTGCGAAGCCTCGCGGTGGAAGGAGACATCCCGCTCGCCGGAGTGCCGGGCGAGAACGCGGTCGACATAAGGATGGCCGTGCGCGGTACATACGGCTCCGTCCTCGGTGGGGAGCGCCTCCTCGGCTCCGTCTGTCCTGACGCTCGGAAGATGACCGTCCTCGACGGCGCCGGGCGATGGTGAGGGTGCCGCGGTTCGCATGGCCGTGCTCCCGGGCGGCGGAAGCTCTCATTCTGAGGTAGCTTAGGTAAGGCATACCTTATGAATCGTGCGGGCTGCCCCCTGCCCGCGCGGGAGAGGACCCCATGCTCCGACGCCCCCGCCTCCGCGGCGTTCTTCCCGTCATGCTCGCCTCGGCTCTGGTCGTCCCGGTGCTCGCGGCGGTGGCCCCGTCGGCGACCGCGACGGCCGCGCCTGTCGCGGGCCGCGCCGCTCCCGTCCCTGTCGCGGCCCCGGCGGGAGGATGCACCGTCACCGGCGGCACCCTCACGTGGGGCTTCAAGGAGTCCTTCCGCTCGTACATCAGCGGGACGATCGCCAACGGGTCGTGGGAGGCGTCGGACGGCGCCTCCTACAGCACCCCCACGTTCTCCTGGTCAGGGGCGACGGGCGAGGTGGACGCCCAGGGGAACGGGCGGATCAGGTTCGCGGGGACGGTGCGGTTCACCGGTCACGGCGGTCTGCTCGACACTCGGATCTCCTCGCCCGTCCTCGTGCTCGGCCCGAGCGGAGCCGTCCTCCAGCTCGACACCTCGGGCGTGTCGATGGACGACGCGCTGGCCGGGAAGACGGACGCCGTCGCCGCGCATCCCGCCGTCCCCTTCGCCGCTCTCTCCTTGGACCCGGCCGCCGTCTTCGCGGGCCGTTCCGGAGAGGTCTCGGCGTCCGACGTCCCCGCGACCGTCACCCCCGAAGGCTTCGCGGCCTTCGGGAGCTATGAGGCGGGCACAGCCCTGGACCCGGTGAGCGTCGCGGTGACCCTGGACTGCGTCTCCTCCTCTCCGTCGCCCGAGCCTGCCGCCACGTCGGCCGGATCCTCGCCTGCCGCCGAGACGCCAGGACCGGACGCCGGTCCTGGCGTCTCGGGCGCGGACGCGGGGCCTCCCCCATGGCTCGGGTGGTCGATCGCGGCCGCCGTCGTCCTGCTCGTCGCCGGCGTGACGGCCGGGACCCTCCGCGCGCGGCGCCGTCGGTCCCGCACGACGCCGGTCGGCCAGGAGGCCTCGGACGCGGCCGCCGTCGACACGGTCCCGGCGGAGGACGCGACGGCCGATCCGCAGACGGGCGGGGACCTCGGCGGACGCGTCGACGGCGAGCAGGGCGACGACGGACCGCGTCGATGAGGGCGCGACGGAGCACGACGGCGCGGCGGGGGCTCCCCGCCCTGGTGCTCGCCGCCGTCGCGCTGCTCGGCGGCTGCACCGCCGCCCCCGCCCCCGGGGCCGCCTCGGCCGCGGCGACCGCGCCCTTGGCTGACCTCGTTCCCGTCGCCGATCCGCGGACCTGGGAGGGGCCGTCCACGGCCGTGCTCGCTGACGACGCGATCGTCCCGGTCTCGCCGGGCGGGCGGCCCGCGCTGCCGACGACGGTCGTCTCGCACGACGTGGCGGGCGAGACGACCGTCACGGTTCGCGACGCGTCGCGGGTGATCGCGATGGACCGCGCCGGCGCCCTCGCGTCCACGATCTGGGGGCTGGGGCTCGGCGACCTCCTCGTGGCCCGCGACGCATCGACCTCGTTCCCCGGCACCGAGGGGCTGCCGGTCGTCACCGGATCCGGGCATACCGTCAACAGCGAGAGCATCGTCGCCCTGGCCCCCACGCTCGTGATCACGGACGGGTCGATCGGTCCCCGCGACGTGGTGGAGCAGCTGCGCGACGTGGGGATCGCGGTGGTGACGGTGCCCAACGCGCCTTCCTTCGAAGGGGCGGAGCAGCTGGCGAGGGATGTGGCGGCGGTCCTCGGCGTCCCGGAGCAGGGCGAGCGGCTGGCCTCGCGGATCGCCGCCGACATCGCCGCCGCCGTCGCGGAGGTGAAGGGCGTCGCGCCCGTCGCGGCGGAGGACAGGGTGCGGATGCTGTTCCTCTACGTCCGAGGGAGCGCCGGGGTGTACTACCTCTTCGGTGAGGAGTCGGGCGCGGATGCGCTCATCCACGCGCTCGGAGGCGTCGACGTCGCCGGCGAGCTCGGGTGGGAGGGGATGCGCCCGATGACCGACGAGGCGATGGCGGCGGCGAATCCCGACCTCATCCTCGTCATGACCCATGGCATCGAGTCCGCGGGAGGAGTGGACGGCCTGCTCGCGCAGAAGCCGGCCATCGCCGTGACGGCGGCGGGGGAGCGCCGACGGTTCGTGGACATGGCCGACGCCCAGGTGCTGTCCTTCGGGCCGCGTTCGGGAGACGTGGTCCGTGCGCTCGCCCGCGCGGTATACGCCCCCGACGGGCGGTCGCGGACGGAGACGGCGGGATGAGCGCTGAGCCTGCCGCCCCGCCTGCGCCCACCCCTGCCACGGGCTCCGCCTCGGCGCCCTCCCTGCCGGCGTCCTCCCGGTCAGGCCGTGGCCGACGCGGCCGTCGAACGGGGCTTGTCGTCTCGGTGCTGGTCGTGTTCCTCGTCGCGGGGATCGTCCTCTCGGCCGGACTCGGCCAGCTCGCGATCTCCCCGGTCGAGGTGGGCGGTGCGCTGCTGAGGGCCGTCGGTCTCGGGGAGCCTCCCGCCGATGTCCTCGCCGAGCGCACCCTCTGGCAGATCCGGTTCCCGCGCATCGCGATGGCGATGCTCGTCGGCGGTGCGCTCGCGGTGGCGGGCGTCGTCATGCAGGCGGTCTTCGGCAACCCCCTCGCCGAGCCGGGCGTCGTCGGCGTCTCCTCGGGCGCGGCGGTCGGTGCCGCGGCGTCGATCACGCTCGGCCTGACGGCGGCCGGATCGTGGACGACGGCGCTGCTCGCCTTCGTCGGCGGCCTCGGCGCGACACTCATCGTGTACGGCGCCGCGCGGGTGCAGGGGCGTGCCGATGCCGTCCGGCTGGTGCTCACGGGTGTCGCGGTCAACGCCTTCGCGGGCGCGCTGCTCGCGGTCCTGATGTTCGCCGGGAGCACCGCGTCGCGCGAGCAGATCGTGTTCTGGCAGCTCGGCAGCATGAACGGCTCGCGCTGGGGCGAGGCGGGGGTCGTGTCCGTCGTGGCCCTCGCCGCGGGCGCGCTCGCCCTCCGGCTCGGCCCCCGCTACGACCTGCTCGCGCTCGGCGATCGCACGGCCGTGCACCTGGGCGTGCGCGTCGAGCGGCTCCGGATCGTCTCCGTGGTCCTCGTCGCGCTCCTCACCGGCGTGGCGGTCGCGTTCGTCGGGATCATCGCGTTCGTCGGGCTCGTCGTCCCGCACCTCTTCCGCGGGATCGTCGGCCCCTCGGCGCGGCCGCTCATGATCGTCTCGTTCCTCGGCGGAGCCGTGCTGCTGCTGTACGCCGACCTGCTCGCGCGCACGGTCGTCCCGGCGGCCGACCTGCCGATCGGCATCGTCACCGCGCTCATCGGCGGTCCGTTCTTCTACCTCCTCATCCGGCGCAACCGCGGGGGATGGGCGTGAGCGCGGCGGGGAGGGTCGTCCTCGTGGCGGAGCACGTGAGCCACGTGATCGGCGGCACGACGATCCTGGAGGACGTATCCCTCGCGGTGGAGGCGGGGCGCGTGCTCGTGCTCGTCGGACCGAACGGCGCGGGGAAGTCCACGCTCCTCGGTGTGCTCGCGGGCGACGTCCGCCCCTCCTCCGGGGCGGTGCGGCTCGACGGCCGGGATCTCGGCGCCTATCGGCCGCGTGAGCTCTCCCGATCGCGGTCGGTGCTGCTCCAGTCCAACGACGTGTCGTTCGGTTTCACCGCCGCGCAGGTGGTGGAGATGGGCCGCGCGCCGTGGCTCGGCGCCGGACGCGACGACGAGGCGATCGTGGCCCGTGCGGTCGCCCGGGCCGACGTGGCGCATCTGGGCTCCCGCGTCTACCGCTCGCTCTCCGGCGGCGAGCGGGCCCGGGTCTCCCTCGCCCGTGTGCTGGCGCAGGACACGGGCGTCGTCATGCTCGACGAGCCGACCGCAGCGCTCGACCTCCGTCATCAGGAGGAGGTGCTGCGCGTCGCCCGCGAGCTCGCGAAGGAGGGGAGGGCGGTGATCGCGGTGCTGCACGACCTCTCTCTCGCCGCCGCCTATGCCGACGACATCGCGGTGATCGCCGACGGGCGGATGATCGCCCACGGCGCGCCCGCCGCCGTTCTCACTGCCGCGCGGATCGAGAAGGTCTACGGCGCGCCGGTCGCGGTGATCGTCGATCCGGTCAACGGGCACCCGCTAGTCCTCCCGCGCCGCGACACCTCTGTCCTTCCCGGCCGTTTGCCAGGTTAGGGCAACCTCACTACGATGGCTAACTAAGGTTAGGCTTACCTGATCTACCCCCCCCTGTGGTCGGGCGGCGTGCCGTCCGACCGCGCCCCAACCGAGGAGGAGAACGTGTCCCATACCCCCACGGCGCAGCGTCCTGTGCGCCGTCGTCTGATCGCCGCGCTCACGGCCGCGGCCCTGGCCTTCGCCGGGGCGGCCACGGTGGCGCCGTCGGCGCTGGCGGCGGGCGGCGCCACCGTGACCGTCACCGAGGCGCCCCGCGACGGCGGCAGCGTCACGGTGACCGGCTCCGGTTTCGCCGGCACCACGCCGGGCATCTATCTCGGTTTCGGCCCCGCAGGCCTGCCCGGCTTCTATCAAGGCGCGAGCAGCCTCACGCAGGTCGTCTGGATCGCGCCGGGCAATGAGAGCGGTCAGAGCGAGGCCGGCCCCACCGCGCCGATGGAGGAGGACGGCTCCTTCGAGGTGACGATCGACGTCCCCGCCTTCGCCGAGGGCACCGGCTGGGCGCTCTACACCTCCAAGGCGCACGGGCAGGGCTTCGCGGACCCGAGCCAGAACACGATCACCCCGGTGTCCTACGTGGCGCCGGCCCCTGTGTCGACGACGACCACGCTCGCCGTGAGCCCGGCCGGCACCACCGTCGAGGGGCTGCCGGTCGCGCTCACCGCCACGGTCTCGCCCGCAGACGCGGCGGGAACCGTGACCTTCTCCGCGCACCGCGCCGACGGCGTCACCGCGATCTCCGGGGACATCCCGGTCTCCTCCGGCGTCGCGGGGTTCACCGCCGAGGATCTGACCGCCGGTGTCATCGGGTTCAGCGCCTCCTTCACCCCCGTCGACGCCGCTCTCGTCGCCGCCTCCGAGAGCGCCGTCGTCGCGCACGAGGTCACGCGTCCTACGGAGCCTCAGCCGACCTTCGACCCGGCGATCCGGGTATTCCTCGCCGACGGGACGACGCCCTACATGGGCCAGGAGGTGCGGACGGGCGACCAGCTCGTGGTCAAGGGCACCGGGTTCGACCCTGCGGCCAACATCGGCGGACGCGGGGTTCCGATCCCCGCCGACCTGCCCCAGGGCACCTACGTCGTGTTCGGCTCGTTCCAGGACGACTGGAAGCCCTCCGCCGGGGCGCCCGGCTCCTCCCGCAAGGCCGTCGACCAGAGGTGGGCGCTCGCCGAGGATGTGCTCGGCAAGGTGCCGCCGCGCTATCAGGAGGCGGTCCGCGCGCAGTGGACGCCGATCGCCGCCGACGGCTCCTTCACGACAACGCTCACCGCGAAGGAGTTCGGCTCCGGGCCCGAGGGCGGACGTTGGGGCGTGTACGCCTACGGCGCCGGCGGGGTCGTGAACCCGGACCAGGAGCTCTCCGTCCCCGTGGCGTACGTCGGAGACGCCGTGACCCCCGAGCCGGCCGGTCCCGTGATCACGGTGAGCCCGGCGGGCCCGCTCGACCCGTCGGTGGAGAACGTCCTCGCCGTCGAGGGGAAGGGCTTCACCGGTCCCGGCGCGGCGAACGGCGCGTACGTGCTCTTCGGCGAGAAGGGGATCTGGAACGGCGGGGGTCCGCTCCCCGCCGACGGATGGGTCGCACAGGGCTGGGTGATGGCGAAGGACATCGTGGACGGCGCCTTCCGCACGACGCTGACCGTTCCGGCGGGCACGCTCGACCCGGCCCTGGGCTATCACGTGGCCACCTCGGCCGCGCACGGGCTCTCGCAGACCGATCGCTCGCTCGACGCCTTCGCCGCGGTGAGCGTCGCCGAGCCGGCAGGTCCCGTGGCGCCGGCCATCCGGCTGAGCGCGGACACCCTGCGCGCGGGCGACGCGCTCACGGTCACCGGTGCCGGCTTCCCCGCCGGCAGCCAGGTCACGGTCACCGTGAACTCGACCCCGGTCGTGCTCGGGACGACCCTGGTCGGGCCGACCGGAGGGTTCTCGGTCTCCGGCACCGTCCCGGCCGACGTCGCGGCCGGCGCGCACACGGTCGTCGCCGCGGCCGGCGGCATCACCGTCTCGGCCGCGCTCACCGTCCAGGCGGCCTCTGCGCCGATCCCTGAGGTCGCTCCGCAGCCGGTGTGCACGGCGGCCTCGGTCGGGGGCGCCTCACTGCAATGGGGTGTCAAGGCATCCTTCTCCGCTTACGTGAAGGGACCGATCGCGAAGGGATCGATCTCGGGCGGATGGGGCGGCGGGTCCGGGGCGTTCAGCGCCGAGACCGGCAACGGCCGCGTCTCCTACGACGGCAGCATGCGGTTCACGGGTCACGGCGGCAAGCTCGACCTGTCGCTGTCCAACCCGCGCATCCGCGTCTCCGGCTCCGTCGCGACGCTCGTGCTCGACGTGAGCTCCAAGGGGTACAACGGCTCGCCCGACGTCGACGCCTCCGGCGTCTCCTTCGCCTCGCTCTCCCTGCCCGCCGCAACGGTCGGCGACGGGGAGATCTCCTGGTCGGGTGCGTCGGCGACGCTCACCGCCGAGGGGGCGAGAGCCTTCGCGGGCTTCTACTCCGCCGGCGAGGCGCTGGACCCGGTGTCGTTCACGTTCCCGCTCGGCGCGACCGTGCCCTGCGATGCGACGACCGATGCGCAGGCCGGTGGCGGCGGCCTCGCCGCCACCGGTGCGGAGGCCGACCTCGGGCCCGCCGCCCTCGGCGCGGTGGCGCTGCTCGCCGGCCTCGTGCTCGTCGCCGTGCGCCGCCGACACGCGGCGGTCTGAGCCGGGCCCGCGGAGGGGGTCGCCTGGCCATCCGGGCGACCCCCTCCGTCAGTCCCTCCCGCCCTTATCGGGCTGCCGTATCGTCGGGGCATGTCTTCCTCACCGCGGCGCCGGGCGGCGAGCGCCACTCGTTCGACGGATCGCTGGTTCCGCGAGCTGGGGCTCCCGACCTTCGTCCCGCTCCGCCGCTGGTTCACCGACCTCCCGCGCCGTGTGGCCCCGTTGCTCGCCTGGGTGACGATCGTGTCCGTCCTTCTCGAGGGCGGAGCGGAGGAGACGATCGATGCGACCGTCGAGCTCTTCGGCGAGGACAGCTGGGCCATCGTCGCGGTGGTCGTCGCGGTCCTGCTGTCGACCCTGCTCCTCGCCTGGATCGGCTATCTCCTCGTGCGCACCGCGGTGCGGCGGCTCCCGACCGGCGCGGGGACGGCGGTCGGGATCGCGGTCGTCATCCTGTGCACGGCGGCTCTGATCGTCAGCGGGCACCTGGCGAATCGCGCGGCGAAGGTCGCTCCGACCTTCCAGGCGCTTCTGATCCTCGCACTCTGCGTGCTGGTGATCGGGGTCGGGGGAGGGGCGTTCCTCTCCTGGGCGTCCCGGTTGGCGATCCGCAACGCCTCGGCGATCGGTCACATGGCCTCGATCGCCTTGCCGGTGATCCTGATGCTCGTCGTGTTCGCGTTCTTCTCTGCCGAGGTATGGCAGATGGCGTCGGCCCTCCGCTGGCCCGCGATCGCACTGGTGGGGGCGGTGGTCGGGGTGCTCGCGGTGCTTGTCGTGCTCCGCGTCTGCGCCTCGGAGATCGACGATCACGCCCCGCTCGCGGCCGACCACCGGCATGCGCTCCTGCGCGGGACGCCCGCCGAGGGGCTGGCCGGGCACGTCGACGGCAAGGCGGTGCCGCATCAGCGGCTCCGGGTCGCCCAGCGCGTCAACATCCTGCTGGTGATGGCGGTCGCACAGCTCCTGCAGGCGCTGTTCTTCGCCGTCCTCCTCTGGACGCTCCTCGTCGTCATCGGGAGCATCGCGATCCCGAACGGGGTCGTCCAGCTCTGGGTCGGCTCCGGGAGCGAAGGGCTGCCCCTCTCTGTCGATCCGCTCGTGATCGGCAGCGCCACGCTGCCGATCACGACGAATCTCCTCAAGGCGGCCGCGCTCCTCTCGCTCATCGCGACGCTCCCGTTCGTCTTCTCCGCGGTGAGCGAGGAGCGATACCGCGAACGGTTCTTCGACCCGATCATGGCCGACATGCGGCGTGCGATCCTCGTGCGGGACGAGCTGGCTGCCCAGGTCCCCGCGGCCGGGAGACGGTCCGGGCCGGGGGAGGGCAGACGGACCCTCCCGCCGGGGTGAGGGACGAGCCGATCAGCGTCCTCTCCCTCCGCACCGGCCCTCGGCGGCGTCCTCCTCGGCGGGCGCCGTTCATCCTCCGAGGCGTGCTGCCCGTTCGGCGCTGTCCTCGGGCGCGCCGGCCGCGAGGGCGACGAGCGCGTCGAGGACGCGGTCGTCGACAAGGATCCTGGCGTGCCCGAGGCCCTCCGTGCGGAGCAGGGTCGACCGATCGGCATGCGCTGCGTGCAGCCTGAGGGCATCGGCGTCGGGCATCGTCCGGTCTCGACGGTCGTGGACGACGAGCAGGCGGGCGTCGTCCGGGAGCGGGCCGGTCACCGCGTCGTAGCGGCGCGACTCCTCGTCCTCGTCGACGCCGAGCCGAGCGCGGAAGCGGGCGTCGAACCGCCTCCTCGTCTCGGCGTCGAGTCCGATGCCGTCGGCGAACACCCGCCGGAACGTCGCCGGGCTGGCGGCGGAGGCGATGACGGCGACGGCGGGGGTCCTGAGACCGTCCCGCACGGCGGTGAGAGCGGCGAGCCCGCCGAAGGAATGGCCGATGACGGCCACGAAGCCGCTCCCGGGGTCGAGCTGGCGGATGGCCTCGAGCCAGTCCCGGATGTCGGTCCGGTGCCCGCCCGACGCGCCGTGCGCCGGTGCATCGAACGCGACGACGGACAACCCCTCTGCCACGAGGTCCCGCACGAGCGGTGCGAACTGCGCGGCGCGTCCTCCCCATCCGTGCAGCAGAAGGACGGCGGGGTCTCGCTTCGCTCCCCAGCGGTAGGCGACGACCTCCTTCCCGTTCACCCGCAGCCGCTCCTGCCTGGCGGCCTGGTGTGTCGCGGCCTCGGCGTCGCGGACGGGCATTCGCGGGGACGATCGGAAGAAGGCCTGCAGGGTGAGTCGTCCTCCCAGTGCGGGGGAGACGGCGCCCACGGCGCGGAGCAGGGCGGGGACGGCCGTGTGGGCACGCCTGTCGCGGCGAGGCATGGAGGCTCCTTCGACAAAACAACATGAACGGTCGTACGTACTCTATAAGAACGATCGTTCGTATACTAGAGAGATGGCGGAGCAGACGATCGAGGACGGCCGACGGGTTCGGGGCGACGCCTCGCGACGGGTCGTGTTGGAGCGTGCCACCGACCTCGCGTCCGTCGACGGGCTCGACGGACTCACGATCGGTCGGCTGGCTGACGCCTCCGGGATGAGCAAGAGCGGCATCGCGACCCTCTTTCGAGGGAAGGAGGGGGTCCAGCTCGCCACCGTGGAGGCAGCGCGGCAGATCTTCGTGGGGCGGATCGTGGATCCGGCCCGTCGTGAGCCGCGCGGAGTGCGCCGGCTGGCGGCGCTCCTGCGCAACGCGCTCGAATACTCACGGGACCGCGTCTTCCGCGGCGGCTGCTTCTTCGCCGCGGCCGCCGCCGACGTCGACTCCAAGCCCGGGCCGGTGCGTGAGGCCGTGCGCTCCGCGCTCGTCGACTGGTACGGCTACCTCCAGGCGCAGGTCGTGGCCGCGATCCATGACGGCGAGCTCGCCGTGGACGAGAGCGAGGCGGAGGTCCTCGCCTTCCACCTCGCCGCCCTCAATGAGCAGGCGAACGCCCGCTCGCTGCTCCTCCACGACGACCGCCCCTATCTCCTGGCCGCCGCCGGGATGAGGAACGCGCTGCGTGCGGCCGGCGCCGACCCGGCGCAGACCGCGGCGTTGCGGATGGACGATCGGGGCGCAGAGGGAGGAGCCGGCCCCGGTGTCGGTGCCGGCCCCTAGACTCGAGAGGATGTCGCGAACGAACCGAGAGCCCTGATGGGGGCCGAAGAGGAACGTCGCCGGCTCTCCCGTCCCGCCCCGCATCGTGCGATCGTCGCCGTGCTGCTGGCGACGGGGCTGTGCGCCTCGTTCCTGTTCACGCTCGTCGTTCCCATCCAGGCCAAGCTCCCCGAGCTGCTCGGCGCGGCGCGCGAGGACACTGCCTGGGTCGTGACCTCCACCCTTCTCGCCTCGGCCGTCATCACCCCGATCGCCGGGCGCCTCGGTGACATGTACGGCAAGCGCCGGATCATCCTCTGGCTGCTCGTCGTCACCGGCCTCGGGTCGGTCGTCGTCGCGCTCTCCTCGCAGATCGTGGGCGTCGTCGCCGGCCGCGCGCTGCAGGGGGCCATGGCGGGGGTCGTGCCCCTCGGCATCGCGGTCATGAGGGATGTGCTGCCTGCTCATCGCGTCGACGGCGCGATCGCGATGATGAGCTCGACCATGGGCGTCGGCGGAGCGCTCGGCCTGCCGGTCAGCGCGCTGATCACCGAGTACGCCGACTGGCACGCGCTGTTCTGGCTGACCGCGGGGATGAGCGCGGTCGCCATCGTCCTCGTGCTGTGGATCGTGCCGGTCAGCGTGCTGCGGGACCCGGGGCGGTTCGACCTGCTCGGCGCGATCGGTCTCAGCGCGGGGCTGGTCGGGATCCTCCTCGCCGTCTCCCGCGGCGACCAATGGGGCTGGCTGAGCCCGGCGACCCTCGGCTCGGGTCTCGGCGGGATCCTGATCCTCGTGCTGTGGGGCGTGTATCAGCTCCGGGCGGGCGACCCGCTGCTTGACCTCCGCGTCGCCTCTCGCCGTCCTGTGCTGCTGACCAACATCGCCTCCATCGCGATGGGATTCGCCCTCTTCGCCTCGAACGTCGTCTATCCGCAGCTTCTCGAGATGCCGGCGACCTCTGGCGTCGGATTCGGGCTTCCCCTGCTCCTGGCGAGCCTCATCGTCATGCCGTCGGGCATTCTCATGATGCTGCTCTCTCCCGCGGCCGGGAGGCTGGCCCGGGTCGTCGGGCCCAAGCTCCTCCTGCTCATCGGGGCCGCGGCGCTCGTCGCCGCCTATGCGTTCACGATCCTGCTGCACACCGAGGTATGGCACATCCTGCTCGCCAACCTCCTTGTCGGCGTGGGGATCGGGTTCGGATATGCCTCCATGCCCATGCTCATCATGCGCTCGGTGCCGCAGAACGAGACCGGAGCCTCCAACGGGCTCAACGCCCTGTGCCGATCGCTGGGCACGAGCACGGCGGCGGCCGTGATGGGGGCCGTGCTCGCGGCGTCGAGCGTGCAGAGCGGGACGGGGATGCCCGACGCCGGCGGTTTCCAGCTCGCGTTCCTCCTGGGGATCGCCGCCGCGGCCGTCGCCTTCGTGCTCGCGCTCCTCATCCCCGTCGGCCCTACGACCGAGCGGCATCCCTCGCTCCCTGACTGACCGCGTCGTCGCCTCGCGTCACAGGGCGAAGGCGCGGCCGAGCTTGTCCGGGTTCGCGATCTGGCGCACTCCGCGGATGAGTCCGTCCACGCCGGACTCGATCGTGAGGACGTCGCGACGCCCGTTGTGCCGGAGGGCGATCGCCGGCTCGCCGTTGACGTCGATCAGCGTGGCGCCGACGGGCTGGCGGGGTTTGGAGGCCGCGGCCTTCTGCAGGACGCGGACGAAGAAACGGGCGATGCGATCGGCGCTGAACACGGGGTTCAGCGCGCTGCGCACGCGCCCGCCGCCGTCCGCCCAGAGGACGGCGTCCGGCGCGAACAAGCGCACCACATCGGAGACGTCGCCCTCTTCGATGGCCGTCATCAGCCGGAGCAGCAGCGTGCGGTCGAGCGAAGGAGGCGGTGCGGCGTCGGGGTCGATGCGAAGGCGTCGTTCGGCGCGCGAGATGAGCTGGCGCACCGCCGCGGACGTCCGGCCCAGGATCCGGCCGATCTCGACCGCTGGCATCCCGAACGCCCGATGCAGGACGACCGCCGCACGTGCCTCCGGCGTCAGCTGCTCGGCGAGGTGGAGCAGTGCGACCGAAAGCAGCTCACGCGACGCGACGACGTCCTCGGGGAGGCGGGAGGTCGCGACCGGCTCGGGGAGCCAGGGGCCCGGATAGTCCTCGCGGGTCGCGACGAGCGCGCGGACCCGATCGACCGACCGTCGGACGCAGATGGTGGTGAGCAGCGCAGGCCACGAGCGCACGGGGTCTGCATGCTCACGCTCACGCTGGAGCGCGTCGATCGCGACCTCGGAGACGACGTCCTCGGCGAGGCCGAAGTCGCCGAGCATCCGGTAGGCGATGCCGATCAGCCGGTCCCGCTCGGCGCCCCACGCCTGTGCGGCGGGGGTGGCGGCGCTCATGCGCTCCACGCTAGCGTGCCGCCACCCTCGCCGCGGTCACGCGAGCGGGTGCCTGTCGTCGAGCGGGGGACGCATCTCGGTCGAGATCGCGATCCGGTTCCACACGTTGATGACCGAGATGGCGAGCACGATCGCTCCGAGCTCGCTCTCGTCGAAATGTTCCGCCGCGGCGCTCCAGATCTCGTCCGTCACGGTGTCCGGTCCCAGCCGGGTGACCGCGTCGGTGAGGGCGAGGACGGCGACCTCGCGCTCCTCGAAAAGGTTGCGGGCGTGCTGCCAGGCCCCGACCGCGTGCAGCACGCGCTGGGGGATCCCCAGCCGCGCGCCCTCGGTCGCGTGCATGTCCACGCAGAAGCCGCAGCCGTTCAGGATCGATGCGCGAAGCTTGATCAGCTCGTAGAGCCGCGGCTCCACGGCCTGATGGACGTACGACTCCATGCCGAGCACGGCCGCGTAGCCGGGCTTGTTCGTGCGGGAGATGTCGATTCTCGTCATCTGACTGTCCTTCCGACGCCGGATCGTCCGCGGATCTCGCGGACGCCGTTCTCACAGGAGGTGTCGGATCTCGCGGGAGAAGTGTGACATCCGACGGGCGCGGCGTGCCTCACGCTCCCGGTCGCACCGCGGCGGCGCGACCGGGAGCGTCGGTCTCAGCCCTGTTCCTGGCCGGCGTTGACCATCCACTGGATGCCGAAGCGGTCGGTGAACATGCCGAACAGGGCGCCCCAAGGCGCCCGCTCGAACGGCATGGCGACCGTCCCGCCATCGGAGAGCTTGTCCCATGCGGCGCGCAGCGCGTCGGCATCGGTTCCGCTGAGCGAGACCGAGATGCCCTGCGGCGCCGCGTAGGGCATGACGCTCGGGGTGTCTGACGCCATGAGCACGAGCCCCTCGGGGGTCGTGAGCTGGGCGTGCATGACGAGGGTGGCCTCGCTCGGGTCCGGGACCATCTCGGGGAAGGCCTCGAAGGTCATGACCTCGAGCTCTCCGCCGAGGGCCTGCTGGTAGAACTCCATCGCCGCACGAGCGTTGTCGCGGAAAGAGAGATACGGGTTCAAGGACGTCATGGTGCTCCTTCGTAGGGATGCACGGCCCCCTGCCGCGCAGAGACAGTCTCCGCGCCCCCGCCGACATCCGCAATGCGCCATCGGATCCTCGTGGTCGTCCCGCGAGAATGGAGGGATGACCGTCGTCTCCCTCATCCGTTCCTCCTCGCTCTCCGATATCGCCGAGTACGCGTACGCCGCCACCGCGCCGAAGGACGCGCGGCTCATCTTCCTCGCGGGCGCGTGCCCGCTCGGGGACGATGGGCGCACGGTGGCCGTCGGCGACTATGCCGGACAGGCGGCGCGGTGCGTCGAGACCCTCCGGGTGGCGCTCGCCGCCGCAGGCGCCACCCTCACGGACGTCATCTCCACGCGTGTGCTCGTCGCGTCGAGCGCCCAGGCCGATCTCGTCGCGGCTTGGGAGGTCGTGCGCGATGCGTTCGGTGCGCACGACGTGCCGAGCACCCTGATGGGGGTCACGGTGCTCGGCTACGACGATCAGCTCGTCGAGATCGAGGCGGTCGCGGCCGTCCTGGACGCCTGACGCACCCTCACCGCCGCTCTCCGAGCAGGCGCCACAGCTGACCCCACTGCTCCGGGGCGAGATCCCGTGGCAGCGCGTCCGCCGGGACGCCGGCGCGGGCGAGCGCGGTCCGCACGTCGCGCGAGGTCCGATGCCCCGCGTGTTCGAGGATGCGTCGGATCCCCCTGCCGCCGCCGCGGAAGGCCTCGTGGACGAAGCGCTCGTAGCGGCCCCGCTCGCGGGCCGGGAGGAGGGGAGAGGGGCGACGACGAACCCCGAGGATCCCGCCGTCGACGGAGGGAACGGGGCGAAACCGTTCGCGGGGCACTCTCCCGTGCAGCGAGAACGTGAACCACGGGGCCGCCTGTGCCGTCATGAGCGTGGCCCCGCCGACGCCCGCCCGCTTGCGCGCGACCTCCCACTGGGTGAGCAGCACCGCCTGCTGCCAGGAGCCGGTGGAGAGGAGGCGTCGCAGCAGCGGTGTGGTCAGATGGAAGGGGATGTTGCCGACGAGCACCGCCGCGTCGAGGGGCGTCCGCAGCGCATTGGCGCAGCGGACTTCGAGATGGGGCGCCCGCGCGAACCGCTCCCTGAGCCGTCGGGCGCGATGCTCGTCGAGCTCGACGGCGAGGAGCGGACGATTCAGGCGGAGGAGCTCGGCGGTCAGCGCGCCGTCGCCGGGGCCGATCTCCAGCATCGTGCCGGAGGAGGCGGCGACGAGCGAGGCCATCGTCCGTGCGGTCGGGGGATGGACGAGGAAGTTCTGGCCCAGCTCATGGCGTCCGCCGTGGATCGAGCGTGGCGGGACGGAGGGGCGGGAGGTGGAGGAGGGACGAGGGGAGGGGCGACGCATGATGCTCCCGGGAAGAGGGCGGAGCACACGGCGAGCGGCCGGGGCGACGGCGTCCGGATGTCCCTCCACGGGACGTCGGGATCGCAGGGTCGACGATGAAGGCCGCTCCCGGTGCGGGGACCGGGGGTGCGGCGCGAGCGGCGGCTAGGCGAACGTCATCGCGCCGTCAGGCGCGGCGGTCGCGTCGGCCGGAGATGCGCGCGCCGGCGGCCGCGCTGTTCAACGTTCCCATGCGGACCAGTGTAGGCGATGCAGATGCCGTGTCGCCTAGCCCAGGTCGAAGGCGCGCTTCATGAGGGCCCGCACATCGCGGTCGAGGCCTTCGACGCGTCGATCGGTCGCCTCGAAGCGGGTGTTCATCTCGGCGCGCAGGCTGCCGAGCTCGGTCCGCAGGCTCCCGATCTCCGCCCCGAGGGTGTCTCTCACCGTTCCGATCTCCGCCCCGAGGGTGTCTCTCACGCTGCCGAGCTCGGTCCGGACGCTCCCGATCTCCATCCGGAGGGTGTCTCTCACCGTTCCGATCTCCGTCCCGAGGGTGTCTCTCACCGTTCCGATCTCCGCCCCGAGGGTTTCTCTCACGCTGCCGAGCTCGGTCCGGACGCTCCCGATCTCCATCCGGAGGGTGTCTCTCACCGTTCCGATCTCCGTCCCGAGGGTGTCTCTCACCGTTCCGATCTCCATCCGGAGGGTTTCTCTCACGCTGCCGAGTTCGGTCCGCACGCTCCCGATCTCCGCGCGTAGCACGCGGACGAAAAGCGTGGAGACGGCCGTGAGCATGCCGAGCATCAGTGCGGTGAACGCTCCGATCATCGTCCAGATCTGTGCATCGTTCAATGGAACCATCCCCTCATCGTCGTCCTGCTCGACGATCCTGCCTAGGGCCGAAGGTCGATGAGGCCTCAGACGCATGATCAGTGGAGAAGGTGACCTTCGTCAGAGGGGTGGAGGGGCGTCGATCAGTCCGGGACGTGCTCCCTCGGCGGGTTGTGCATGAACTCGATCCGGATGCCGCTGTCGTCCTCGACGAACGAAGCGTAGTAGCGGGCGGAGAACCGCGGGTAGTCCTTCGGCTCTCGCACGACCGACCAGCCGGCGGTGACGGCCACCTCGTGCAGCCGGTCCACCTCCTCGCGGGAGGCGACCGCGAACGCGAGGTGCTGCCAGCCGGTCTCGCCGTGCCGGTGCGGCCCCTTCCCGGCCTCCCGTGCCGGGAAGAGGATCAGCTCGGGCTCTCCGTCGCGCTGCCAGGAGACGGAGCCTTCGGCGTCGTGCCGTGTGAAGCCGAGGGACTGGAGGACCGCGTCGAACTGCGCCGTCGATCGGGCGAGGTCGTCGACGGTGATCCCGAGATGATCGAAGATGAGCATGACACCCAGTCTCCTCGCCCTCATGGCCGATCGCCGCAGCGACCGACGGTCGGCCTGCGGACGAGGCGACGGTCAGTGCGGTGCGTGATACTCGGCCTCGCCCCGCTTCCAGTACCCCTTCACGATCGCGAGTCCGGGCTCGACGCCCCAGCGACCCAGCAGCGCGCGGCCTGGCTTGACGATCGACTGCTCGGCGGCGAGGAAGCAGAACGGGTCGTCGCCGGGAACGTCCTCTTCACCGAGCTCTTCGACGAACGCGATGAGGGCGGACCCGGCGGGCGCCTCGGCCCGGTGCAGCCATTCCACCGCGACCGGCGCGGCGATCTCCACCTCGTCTGCGGCCGACCCCGTCTCCACGACGATCCGGGCGGGGGCGTCGCCGATCGACGCGGCGAAGCGCCGGATCGCCGGCACCGCGGTCTCATCGCCGGCGAGGAACCAGCTCCCCGGCGCACCGGTCACGACGGCCGACCCCCGGGGTCCGCCCACGCCGATCCGGGAGCCGAGCGGCGCGGTGGCGGCCCACGGTGCCGCCACCCCTTCGCGGCCGTGCACGGCGAACTCGACGTCGAGCCAGTCCTCGCCCCAGGCGAGCGGGGTGTACTCCCGGCTCGGTGCCTGGCGCAGTTCCTCGACCGTCTCCGGCATCTCGGCCGGAAAGAACAGGCGCATGTGATCATCGGCGCCGGGGGAGGAGAAACCGGCGAGCTCCTCCCCGTGCAGGCGGAGGCGCACGTAGTTCGGTGCGAGCCATTCGCGGGCCGAGAGGGTCACCGTGCGGAAGCGCAGATCCAGACCCTGGCGCTCGATCGTGAAGGCCGAAGCGCGGGAGTGATTCGACGTGGTCATGAGCCTAGGCTAGCCTGAAGTCGTCCGGTTAGGTTTGGCTTACCTTCCCATGACGACCCGTCCCCATCCGCAGAACAGGAGTCCCTCCATGTCCGTGCCCAGAATCCTCGCGGCGACCGCCCTCGGCGCCGCCACCGTGCTCGCGATCGCCGGGTGCACCGCGGCCCCCGCCGCGCCGACCCAGTCCCCCGCGGCGTCGGTC
The DNA here is from genome assembly GCF_049800815.1 of Microbacterium sp. S308A+. Taxonomy (NCBI): domain Bacteria; kingdom Bacillati; phylum Actinomycetota; class Actinomycetes; order Micrococcales; family Microbacteriaceae; genus Microbacterium; species Microbacterium sp. S308A+. The sequence continues at coordinate 127,817 of NZ_JBNAFT010000002.1, forward strand.
GTCTCCGTCGAGGACAACAACGGCACGCAGAAGATCCCGACCCCGCCGACGTCGGTGGTCGCCACCGACAATCGGACGTTCCAGACTCTCTCGGAATGGGGGATCGAGCTCACGGCAGCCGCTGTCGCACTCATGCCGGAGACGGTCTCCTACAAGAAGGACGAGAAGATCCTCGACCTGGGGAACCACATCGAGCCGAAGCTCGAGACGGTCGTGGCCGCCGAGCCCGACCTCATCATCAACGGACAGCGCTTCACCCAGTATCACGACGACTTCGTCAAGCTCGTGCCGAACGCGACCGTCCTCGAGCTCGACCCGCGCGACGGCCAGCCGCTCGACGAGGAGCTGCGTCGACAGATCACCGTGCTCGGCGAGATCTTCGGAAAGCAGAAGGAGGCCGACAAGCTCGTCGCCGACTTCGACAAGGCGATCGATCGCGCCAAGTCCGCCTATCAGAAGTCGGACAAGGTGATGGCGGTCACCACCTCCGGGGGGAAGATCGGCTACATCGCTCCGACCGTCGGCCGGACCCTCGGCCCCGTCTTCGACCTGCTGGGCATGACCCCGGCGCTCCAGATGCCGGAGGGGAGCTCGAACCACAAGGGAGACGACGTCTCGGTCGAGGCGATCGCCACCTCCAACCCGGACTGGATCCTCGTCATGGACCGCGACGCGTCCTTCAGCGCCCAGGACCGGGAGGCCTCCTTCAAGCCCGCCGCCGAGGTCCTGGAGAGCTCGGAGGCGCTCGCCGGTGTCACCGCCATCCAGAAGAAGCAGGTCGTGTACATGCCCGCCGACACGTATCTCAACGAGGGCATCCAGACCTACACCACGTTCCTCAACGACCTCGCCGACGCGCTCGAGAAGAGCGCGAAGAGCTGAGGGCGGCGCCGGGGCGGGCGCTCTCGACACCCGTCCCGGCCTCGTGCCTCTGCCGACCTCGACGACCACCGCGCACCATGACGACCACCTCCTCCCTCCCCGCTCGCCCGCGGGGACGCCTCTTCGACCCCTGGCTCCTCGCCGGCGCCCTCGGGGTGACAGGACTCCTCGCCCTCTCCCTCTTCACCGGCGTCTACGACGTCGTCGGCGGCGTCGGCGGGGGCGAGATCTTCGCGATCACCCGTGTCCCGCGCACGGTGGCGCTCGTCCTCGCCGGGGCGGCGATGGCGATGTGCGGTCTCGTGATGCAGATGCTCACCCAGAACCGGTTCGTCGAGCCCACCACGACAGGGACCACGGAATGGGCGGGGCTCGGTCTCCTCGCCGTCATGATCCTCGTGCCGCAGGCGAGCATCCCCTTGCGGATGGCGGGCGCCGTGGTCGCGGCCTTCGTCGGGACGATGGTCTTCTTCCTCTTCCTCCGTCGGGTGTCGCTGCGCTCCTCCCTCATCGTCCCGATCGTGGGCATCATGCTCGGAGCCGTCGTCGGCTCGGTGTCGACGTTCGTCGCGATGCAGACCAACAGTCTGCAGAACCTCGGCGTCTGGTTCGCCGGGAGCTTCACCGCGGTCCTCCGAGGGCAGTACGAGATGCTCTGGGTCGTCGCGGTCGTCGTGGTGATCGTCTTCCTCGTCGCCGATCGCTTCACGGTCGCCGGGCTCGGTCAGGAGGTCGCGACGAACGTGGGTCTGAACTACGACCGGATCGTCCTGCTCGGCACGGTGCTCATCGCGGTCGCGACCGGAGTGGTCACGGTCGTGGTGGGCAATCTGCCTTTCCTCGGGCTCATCGTGCCGAACATCGTCTCGATGATCCGCGGCGACGACCTGCGCAGCAACCTGCCGTGGGTGTGCCTGCTCGGCGTGGCCATCGTGACCGCGTGCGACCTCATCGGGCGGACGGTCATCATGCCCTTCGAGGTTCCCGTGTCGTTGGTGCTGGGGATCGTCGGCGCCGTGGTCTTCATCCTCCTCGTGCTGAGGCAGCGTCGCCGTGGCTAGGGGGGCCGCCGTCGTCTCCGCCGGCCTCGGGGGCGCCCGCCGCTCCGGGGCGCTGCCGACGTCGCGCGCGCGAACCCGCTACCTCGTCGTCACCGTGGTCCTCACGATCCTCGCCGCCGGATCCGCGGTCGGGCTTCTCGTGCACGGCAACCCGATGCCGTTCGGAACCGAGGGGTTCTGGCGGATCGCGCAGCTCAGGGTCGAGAACCTGGTCGTGATCGGGATCGTGGCCTTCTGCCAGGCGATCGCCACCGTGAGCTTCCAGACCGTGACGAACAACCGGATCATCACGCCGTCGATCATGGGCTTCGAGTCCCTCTATGTCGCCGTCCAGACGACCTCGGTCTACCTCCTCGGCGCGGCCGGGATCACCGCCCTCCAGGGCGTCCCGCAGTTCGCGCTCCAGGTGGCGCTGATGGTCGGCTTCGCCATGCTGCTGTATGGCTGGCTGCTCTCCGGGCGTTACGGGAACCTCCAGATCATGCTGCTCATCGGCATCATCCTCGGTGGCGGGCTCGGCGCGGTGTCCACCTTCATGCAGCGGCTGCTCTCTCCGAGCGAGTTCGACGTGCTGGCCGCCCGTCTCTTCGGCAGCGTCGCGAAGGCCGACGCCTCCTATCTGCCGATCGCGGTCCCGCTGTGCCTGGCCGCGGGGCTCCTGCTGTGGGTTCGCGCGCGACGGCTGAACGTCATGGCCCTCGGCGCGGACACCGCGGGGGCCCTCGGCCTCAACCACCGGCGCGAGCTCATGCGGGTGCTGTTCCTCGTCGCGGTCCTCATGGCGTGCTCGACCGCGCTGGTCGGGCCGATGACCTTCCTCGGCTTCCTCGTCGCGACGCTCGCGTATCAGCTCGCCGACTCGTTCGACCATCGCCTCGTCTTCCCCGTCGCGGTCCTGACCGCGTTCACGGTGCTGGGCGGGGCGTACTTCGTCATGAAGAACCTCTTCTATGCCCAGGGAGTCGTCTCGATCATCATCGAGCTCGTCGGCGGCTCCGTGTTCCTCCTTGTCATCCTCAGAAAGGGCCGCCTGTGATCACCCTCGACGGCGTCGCCAGGAACTACAGCAGCGAGGTCGCCATCGGCCCCGTCGACCTCGTCGTGCCCGAAGGGGGCGTCACCGCACTCATCGGGCCCAACGGCGCGGGCAAGTCCACGCTCCTCACGATGGTCGGCAGGCTCATGGGGATGGACGCCGGCACGATCGCCATCGCCGGCCACGACGTCGCTACGACGCCGTCGAAGACGCTCGCGCGGATCGTCTCCATCCTGCGTCAGGAGAACCACTTCGTCACCCGGCTCACGGTGCGTCAGCTCGTGGGATTCGGCCGGTTCCCGTACTCGAAGGGGCGGCTCACCCGTGCCGACGAGGAGATCGTGAGCCGCGCGATCGACTTCCTCGATCTGCGGGACCTCGAGTCCCGCTATCTCGACGAGCTCTCCGGCGGTCAGCGGCAGCGGGCCTATGTGGCGCTGGTCCTCGCCCAGGACACCGAGGTGATCCTGCTCGACGAGCCGCTGAACAACCTCGACATGCGTCACGCGGTGCAGATGATGAGACATCTCCGCCGCGCGGCCGAGGAGCTGGGGCGGACCATCGTCGTCGTGCTCCACGACATCAACTTCGCCGGGCACTACGCCGATCGGATCTGCGCGATGAAGGACGGCTGCGTGGTCGAGTTCGGGACGCCGGAGGAGATCATGACGGACGAGGTGCTCACCCGGGTGTTCGACACCCCGGTGCGGGTGATCGAAGGCCCTGCGGGGCCGCTCGCGGTCTATTACTGAGTCCGCTCCCACGGGATCAACGACCCCGGTGATCCTCCGGGTCGAGCCGCGGCCCGCGCCGCGACTCGACCGCTCCGCTACGGCCGATGAGTCGGATCACCCGCTGGCGGTGCCCTGCCCACGGCGCCAGGAGCTCGAGCATGCCCGCGTCGTCCGTGCGTCTTCCGGTGAGGGCGAAGCCGACGTGGTGGCACAGATGGTAGTCGCCCACGCTCACCGCGTCCGGGTCGCCGAGCGCGCGGACCCGGACCTCTGCTGCCGTCCAGATGCCCACACCGGGCAGGCTGGTGAGCGCAGCGTCGCGCGCCGGTCCGTCGGGGGCGGCAAGGACGGCCCGCGCGATCCGGTCGCCGCGCTCTGCCGCACGGACGATCGTGCGCGACTGTGGCGGCTGTACGGCGGCGCGATGCCAGGCCCAGGACGGGATGCGCCGCCAGCCGGCGGCCGAGGGCGGCGCATGCATGGGGCGGGGGGCCGGCCCGGGGGCGGGCTCACCGAACCTCGTGACGAGCCAACGCCAGGCGCCGAACGCCTGCAGGCCGGTGACCTTCTGCTCGATCACGCAGCCGGCGAGAGACTCGAAGACGTCGTCCGTGCGCGTGAGGCGGAGGCCGGGATTGCGCCGGGCGGTCTCGGCGATGAGCGGGTGAGGCGAAGGGTCGAAGGACGAGGGGTCGTCGTCGGCGCCGCACAGGCGCGGGACGAGAGAGATCGCTTCGTCGGCGCCGGGGCCCCAGGCGCTGGCCCTGACCTCGCCGGCCACCGTGCGCAGCGCCAGGGTCGCGACACCGGAGCGGGTGAGCTGCGCACGCCAGATGACGGGGCCGTCGACGAGCATCGAGGGATCGCGAGGACCGCGGCGGAGCACCGCGAGGGTGGACGGCAGATCGAGCGGACCGCGGGGACGATAGACGGTCTCGCGGTCAGGGGCCTCTGTCGAGGAGGAGGCACGCGCCGACTCGTCGGGGGCGAGCGCGTCGGCGGTCATGACCATGCGCTCACCCTATGCCGGCTCCCCGACATCCGTGCCGACGGGGCGGATCAGAAGCGGTCGGGCGAGGGAGTGCCGTGGCCATAGCGGATGGTCACATCGGCGTGGCGGTCGAACCGGTATCCGACGCCGCGCACGGTCCGCACGATGTCCTCGTACCGGCCGAGCTTGGCACGGAGCCGTCGGACGTGCACGTCGATCGTCCGCTCTCCCGGGGTCTCGTCGCCGGGAGCCTGCCACAGGGCGGACACGAGCTCAGTGCGCTCTATGGTGCGGCCCTCGCGCAGCACCAGGTACTGCAGCAACTCGAACTCCTTGTAGGTGAAGGAGGCGGAATCGCCGTCCAGCAGCACACGCTTGCGTGAGATGTCCACGACGACGCCGCCACGATCCTCGGCGCCCTCCTCGGTCCCGACCTTGGCACGGGCGATCGCGCCGGGCTCGTGCAGCGCGAGGCGCACGACGTCGAGGTCGCGGCCGCCGGCGCCCTGCGGCGCGAGGGCGACGGTCGCGTGGGTCTCGGCCTCGGGAGCGAGCTCGGCGAGCGTGCGGCGAAGCGCGTCGACGAGGAGGGGAAGGCTCACGCCCGCGCTCGCGGCCTTGAGCTCATCGAGCCCGACGTAGAGGGCGAAGCCGCGCGGCGATCGGGCCGCGGGCTGATCGGCCGGCTGGTCGACGGCCGGCTGGGCCGCATCGATCTGCGTGCGGGGCACCGCGTGGAGGCGGGCCGGGGCGGAGAGGGCGGGACGCTCGAGAAGGGCGGGGTTCGACATGATGATGGTCCTTGACGGAGGGGGATCCGGGATCGCCACGAACGGAGGGCCGACGGATCGGGTGTGTTGCGACAGGCCGGGGAGGCCGGGTGCGAGCACGAGGCGGGTGCTCGGTGACTCGGTTCGCGGAGAACGCGGGAGTCAGGCGGGTGGCTGATCGATCAGCGACACATTCGGCAACACATGCCAACGCGGCCGGCCATCATCATGCCGGCAGTCCCGTTCGCCTCCTGGGCGGACATGAGACGTGCGTTGGTGGTCATGGGGGTGATTATGTCGGACGATGTCGCCGCTTGTCAAAACGAGTCCGTGACGTCGCCGTGCGCGTAACGTGGCGGGGATGACGGTGATCACTCTCGACGACGGATACGTCCTCACCCGTGAGGAGGGCGCCTCCCGGTACACCCTCACGCGGGACGGCGTCCTGGTGAGCGTGCTCGACTACCGCGACGACGGCCGCACGATCGCCCTCACCAGGGCCTTCACCGTCCCGACTTTCCGCGGGACGGGACAGGCGGCGCGTGTCGTCGCGGCCGCGGTGGCGGACATCGAGACGCGTGGCGACCGGCAGGTGGACGCTGTGTGCTGGTACGTCGCGGACTGGTTCGCCGCTCACCCCGAGCACGAGGGGCTGCTGCGTCGGCGATGAGCCGGAGTCGGGCCCGCGGGCCGGCACGACGCCGGGATCTCGCCTTCTCTGGCACGCCTGGGCGGCGATGTCGGTGCTCGTCCGTAGCGTGAGGGCATGCGGATCCTGCACACCTCCGACTGGCACATCGGGCGCACCTTCCACGGGCACCCGACGCTCGATGCGCTTGCCGGCGTGCTGGCGGCCATGACGGAGCAGGTGCGAGCGCATGCGGTTGACGTGGTCGTGATCGCCGGGGACGTGTTCGACTCGGCCACGCCGGCGGCCGCCGCGTTCGGGGTGCTCGACGATGCGCTGCTGGCTCTGCACGAGGCGGGTGCGCAGGTGATCGTGACCAGCGGCAATCACGACTCCGCCGCGCGGCTCGGCTTCCACTCCCGTCTTCTGCGCGACGGCATCCACGTCGTGACCGATCCGCGCACGGTCGGGACGCCGATCACGATCGACGACGCCGACGGTCCCGTGCACTTCTACGGCATCCCGTATCTCGAGCCCGCGATCGTCCGGCGGCACTGGGAGAAGGACGGGCACGGCGAGGCCGCGGACGGCGGCCAGGGCGGGACGCGTGCCGAGGGGACGCAGCGCACTGCCGAAGGGGCGCTGCGCACCCAGGCGCAGACGGTCGCGCACGCGATGTCTCTCGTGCGCGCGGGCATGGCGGAGAACCCAGGGCGGTCGGTCGTCGTGGCGCACTGCTTCGCGGCCGGGGTCGACGTGACGGCCGGCCTCGAGCGCGAGATCCGTCAGGGCGGGATCGACATGGTCCCCCTCGCCGCGTTCGACGGTCCCGACTACGTCGCGCTCGGCCACATCCACGGACGCCAGACGCTGTCCGAGCGCGTGCGCTACGCCGGCGCGCCGTTGCACTACAGCTTCGGAGAGCAGCACAAGGAGCGGGGGTCCTGGCTGGTCGACCTCGACGCCGAGGGCGCGGTCTCGGCGCAGTGGCTGGCGCTGCCGGTGCCGCGGCGGCTCGTCACCCTCACCGGTTCCTTCGAGGAACTGCTCGCGCCGGACCTCGTCGCGGCGCACGCGGACGACTGGGTGTGCGCGGTGTACACCGACGCGCTGCCGCAGGCCGATCCGATGCGGCGCCTTCGCGAGCGCTACCCGTTCTGCGCGGTGGTGCAGCACGAGCCGGCGGGCGAGGCCGCACGCGACCGGCGCTCCTACGGGCAGCGTCTCCGCGCCGCGGTCACCGACGCCGACCGGATCGACGCCTTCCTCGCCCACGTGCGCGACGGCCGAGGCGCGGACGAGCGGGAGCGCGCGCTCATCCGCGAGGTCATCGACGACCGGGTGCGCGCGGAGGCTCTCGTCTAGTGCGTCTTCATCGCCTGGAGGTCGAGGGGTTCGGTCCCTTCCGCGAACGGCAGACGGTCGACTTCGACGCGTTCGCCGACGAGGGGATCTTCCTCATCGCCGGACGCACGGGCGCCGGGAAGTCCAGCATCCTCGACGCCGTCTGCTTCGGGCTGTACGGCGGCGTGCCCCGCTACGACGGAGGGGAGCGCCGGCTGCGCAGCGACCACTGCGAGCCGGGCGACCCGTCCGAGGTCGTGGTCGAGTTCAGCACGGCGGCGGGGCGCTTCCGCGTGACGAGGTCGCCCGAGTACGAACGACCCGCGAAACGGGGCGGCGGCACGACGAAGCAGGCCGCCGCCGCGTCTCTCGAGGAGCTCGTCGACGGCCGGTGGGTGGGGCGCTCGGCGCGTGCGGTCGATGTCGCGCATGACCTGGACGAGATCCTGCAGCTCAACCAGGCGCAGTTCCTGCAGGTGATCCTCCTGGCGCAGAACCGGTTCGCCGAGTTCCTGCACGCCAGCAGCAAGGACCGGCAGGCGCTGCTGCGCAGGCTGTTCGGCACCGAGCGCTTCGGCCAGTACCAGGCCCGGTTCGAAGAGCGCCGGAGAGCATCGGAGCTCGCGCTCGGCGGCGCGCTCGCGGCCGTGACGGCGCGGGTCGAAGAGGGCGAGCGCCTCGTCCTCGCCCACGATCTGGGCCCCGCGTCGGCCGGCGACGCCGGGGGCGGAGACGGTGCGAACGGGGCCGAGCCGGGGAGCCTAGGAGGACCGGGGAGCCCAGGCGGGCCGGAGGACACAGGCGAGAGCACCGGCACGACACGGGACCGCGACGCCGGGCGAGCCGCGGACGAGAGCGTCGGCGCGCGGATCGACGAGCTGCGGCGTGCGCTCGACCGGGCCGCATACCGGAGCGAGCGGCGTGCGGCCGACCGGGACGCCGCCGACGCCGTGCTCCGCGAGGCGGAGCGACGCCGCGACGAGGCGCGTGAGCAGCGTCAGGCGCAGGCCGAGCGGGATCGGGCCAGGGCGGCCCTCGCCGAGCTCGACGACGCCGCACCGGCCGTGGCCGACGACGCACGCGCGCTCGACCGGGCCCGTGCGGCCGAGGTCCTCCGCCCCGTGCTGTCCGCCGAGCGGCGGGCCGTCGACGACCTCTCCCGCGCCGAGGCGGCGGCGGAGGAAGCCGAGGCGGCGTGGAGCGCCCTCGCCTCTGCGCACGGGGTGCAGGACGTCGATGCGGGCTCGGCCGCGGTGCTGCGGACGTGGACGTCCGCGCGCGTGCGGGAGACGGGCGCGTGGGAGCGGGCGGCGGCGCTCGAGAGCGACGCCGCGTCCCGCCGGGCCGCTCTGGGCGCCGCCCGGGCCGAGGCGGAGGCGGCCGAGGAGGCCGTCGTCGCCGTGGATCAGGAGCGCAGCGGCATCCCCGAGCGGCGCGAGGCGCTCGTCGCCGCGCGTGAGGAGGCTCGTCGGATCGCGGATCGCCGGGCGGATCTCGCCCGGGCGCGCGACGAGGCCGAGGCCCGCCTCGCCGGCACGCAGGAGGTCGAGCGCGCCGAGGCCGAGCAGCTGGCCGCCGAGCGGGAGCTTCTCGAGCGCTCAGAGAAGGCGACGGCGGCGCAGACACGGGTCACCGAGCTGCGCCGGCGACGCCTCGCCGGCATCGCGGGCGAGCTGGCCGCCGCGCTCGTCCCCGGCGAGCCGTGCGCCGTGTGCGGCGCGACCGCGCATCCGCGTCCGGCCGTCCACGCCGACCCGGTGTTGGCGGACGACGTGGCCGCCGCAGAGGCCGAGCAGGAGCGGACCGCGGAGGAGCAGCGCGTCGCGTCGGCGCGTGCGTCGGAGGTCGGCGCCGGGCTCGCCGCCGCCCGCGTCCGCGCCGGAGGCCTCACGGTCGCCGCGGCGCGCGCCGCGTGGGAAGAGGCGACGGCCGCGCACGCCGCCGCGACGGCGGCCGCAGAAGAGGCGGAGCGTCTGGACGTGTCGCTCGCGGAGCTGCTCGCGGTCGAGGAACGCCTCGACCGCGAGCAGTCCGCCGCCGCCGACCGGAGCGCGGCGGCGCGGGAGGCCCTGCTGCTGCAGGAGCAGGCGGCGCGGGAGGCCGACGAACTGGTCGCCGCCGCCCGAGGAGAGCATGAGTCGGTGGCGGAGCGGATCGCGGTCTCGACCGCGCTCGCCGCCGCCGCCGAGACCCTCGCCGCCGCCCTCGACGAGCGCGGTCACCGGAGGGAAGCGGTGGCGCGGGCGGTGGACGACGCCGAGAACGCCCTCGCGGGATCCCCGTTCGACGACCCGTCCGAGGCCGAGTCGGCGATGCTCGACGAGGCCGGACAGCGCCGGCTCGAGGAACGGATCAGGCAGCACGCCGCGGCCCGCGACAAAGAGCGCGCCGTGCTGCTCGATCTGGAGCTGCGGATGCTCCCCGAGGAGCCCATCGCCGTGGAGCCGTTCGACGCGGCCGCGGAGTCGGCGCGAGCGGACTGGGTCCGCGCGGTGGACGAGGCGAGCAGGGCGCAGGCGGTCACCTCGCAGCTGCGGGAGCTGATCGAGGCGGCGGCGTCGGAGCACGAGCGCAGCGCGGCGCAGGCCGAGGAGCACGAGACGCTGCGCGCCCTCGCGGACGCCCTCGCCGGACGTGGCGCGAACAGCTACAAGATGAACCTCGAGACCTTCGTGCTCGCCGCCGAGCTGGAGGACATCGTGGAGGCCGCGAACGTGCGGCTCGGCGACATGTCCTCGGGACGCTATCGCCTCGTGCACAGCGACGCGCTCGCGGCCAGGGGTGCGGCGTCGGGGCTCGGCATCGTCGTGTTCGACGCGTTCACCGGCCAGACCAGGCCCGCCCAGTCCCTGTCCGGCGGCGAGACCTTCCTCGGCTCTCTCGCCCTCGCGCTCGGCCTCGCCGAGGTGGTCACCGCGCGAGCAGGCGGCGTGCGCCTCGACACGCTCTTCATCGACGAGGGCTTCGGATCACTGGACGGCGACACGCTCGAGGTGGCCATGCGCACTCTCGACGAGCTGCGCCAGGGCGGGCGAACGGTCGGCGTGATCAGCCACGTCGAGGCCATGCAGGAGCAGATCCCGGCGCAGCTCACCGTCCGCGCGACCCCGCAGGGGCCGAGCGTGATCGACGCCGCACTGTCCGCCTGAGCCCGGCGGCGATCGCGTCAGACGCCGTACTCGGCCTGCACCCTGGTGCGGAGCCGGGCGCTGCAGTCGGCGACGACCTCGTCCCAGATCTGGGTCGCGCCGTCCTGCGCCCGGTCCGACACCGCGCGAAGAACACGGATCGGCACCCCGAACCGCTGGGCGACCCACACGTAGGCGAAGGTCTCCATGTCGACCAGCACGCCGCCGAGGGCGCGGATGCGCGCGACGACGACGGGATCGTCGACGAAGCTGTCGCCGGTCGCGATCGTGAGCCCTTCGCGGCCGGTCTCGACCCTCGGGGGGAGCGACACGTGCCGCCCCACGACGCCGTCGAGGTCCTGCACGTCGTGCTGGATCGCCGCTCCGACCTCGTACACGTCGGTGTCCAGGGCGTCGTCCACGGCTCCCGCGGTGCCGACGACGAGGAGCTCGTCGTACCGTGCGGCGTCGAGCGCGCGCGTCAGCCCGAACGCGGCCTTGAGCTTGCCCGGGCCCGTCACCAGGCGGTCGAAGCCGGGGAGCGCGGCGGGGAAGGCGGACAGCTCGGAGTCGAGCGCGGCGACGAGGAGTTTCACCCTCTCATCCTCGCATCCGCCCCGCCGGCCGCCCCTCGACGTCAGGGCACCGGAAGGCGCGGCCGCGCCGCTTCACACGGCCGTAACGCGGGGGGCGGATACTGGAGACCCGAGACAGCGCGTGCCCGACCGGTCGGAGCCGCGCGTCCGGCAGACCACGATCGGAGGACCCGTGACCCTGCAGCAGGAGATCGCCGCCGCCCTGGGCGTGCGTGCGGACATCGACCCCCGCGCCGAGATCGAGCGGCGCGTGGGCTTCCTTGCCGACTATCTGCGGCGCACCGGCGCGCACGGCTACGTCCTGGGGATCTCGGGCGGCCAGGACTCGACGCTCGCCGGGCGCCTGGCGCAGCTCGCCGTCGAGCGGATCCGCGGGGAGGGCGGGAACGCCGCCTTCATCGCCGTGCGGCTTCCCTACCGCGTCCAGCACGATGCCGACGACGCCGAGGCCGCGCTCGACTTCATCGAGCCAGACGAGCGGGTCGATGTGAACATCGAGCACGGCGTGGACGGGCTCGAGCGCGATCTCGAGGGCGCCGGCGTCGGGGAGATCAGCGACTTCACCCGTGGGAACATCAAGGCCCGGCTGCGGATGGTGACGCAGTACGCGATCGCCGGTCAGCGGGGCATGCTCGTCATCGGCACCGACCACGCGGCGGAGGCCGTGACCGGGTTCTTCACCAAGTTCGGCGACGGTGCGGCCGACCTCACGCCGCTCGCGGGGCTCACCAAGCGCCAGGGACGCACGCTGCTGCAGGAGCTCGGCGCGCCCGACCGTCTCTGGCTCAAGATCCCCACCGCCGACCTCCTCGACGGCACGCCGGGTCGCGCCGACGAGGACGAGCTGGGCCTCACCTACCTCCAGATCGACGACTATCTGGAGGGGCGCGTGGTGGACGCTGAGGTGGCCGCGCGGATCGAGGCGAGGTACCGCGCGACCGCGCACAAGCGGCATCTGCCGGTCGTCCCCGACGACGACTGGTGGCGCTGACGGTCCGGTCTTCCGAGAACGGGTGAGCGGCGTCCGGCGTCCGGGCCATGTCTGCGGCGGCGTCTAGGGTCGAAGGAGCGGCAGCCCCACCGCGGACAAGGAGTTCCCGTGCGCGTCATCCCTTCACCGACGGACTCCGCTGAGGCTCGCGTCGTCTGGAGCGCCACCGATCTGAAGCTCGCCGCGGAGTGCGAGTTCGCCTGGGCTCGCGCGCTCGATGCCAAGCTCGGGCGCATCCCCGCGGTCGAAGACCCGGAGGATGCGACGCTCCTGCGCGCCGCGGCGCTCGGAGACGTGCACGAGAGAGCGGTCCTCGACGACTATCTCGCGCGTTTCGGCCGCGCGGTCGACGGCTCGGTGGGCGTCGTCGAGCTTCCCAAGGTGTCGTCCGCGGATCCGGAGGCGCTCGACGAGGTCGTGGCCGACACCGGGCGGGCGCTGCGCTCTCCCGCGCAGGTCGTGTTCCAGGCGGCGTTCTCGACTCCGGAGTTCGTCGGCTTCGCCGACTTCCTGCTGCGAGACGACGACGGGCGCTGGCGGGTGCAGGACACCAAGCTCGCACGGACAGCGCGCGTCACCGCACTCATGCAGTTGGCGGCATATGTGGATCAGCTCGACCTTCTCGGCATCCCCCGTGCGGACGAGGTGGACCTGATCCTCGGCGACCGGTCGATCAGCACGCACGCGGTGGACGACCTCCTCCCGCTGTTCCGGGTGCGCCGGGCGCGTCTGCGAGCGCTCATCGCCGACCGCCGGGTCGGTGACGGCGCGGGGGGCGAGCCGCTCGCCTGGGGCGACGATCGCGGAGATCTCCAGATCGTCGCCTGCGGAAGGTGCGCGACCTGCGAGGAACAGGTCGAGGCCCATCGTGATCTCCTGCTGGTCGCGCGTATGCGTCCGGTGCAGCGCAAGCGCCTCCGCGCCGCCGGCGTCACGACGATCGACGAGCTCGCCGCCGCGGCGGACGCGCCAGAGGGCATGAGCGCCGACACCTTCGCGTCGCTGCGGGCGCAGGCGCGGCTGCAGGTCGGCGCCCCCGCCGACGCCGGCTCCCCGCCACCGTACGAGGTGGTCTCGGCCGCGGCGATCGGGATGATGCCCCGACCGAGCCGGGGCGATCTGTTCTTCGACTTCGAGGGAGATCCGCTCTACACCGAGCCTGCCGACGGCGCACCATGGGGGATCGATTACCTCTTCGGATGGGTCGACGACGCGGAGCAGTACTCGGCGCTCTGGGCGCACACGTTCGCTGAGGAGCGCGCCGCGCTGCGGAGCTTCCTCGACGTCGTCGCGCTCCGTCGGCAGGCCCATCCCGATCTGCACATCTACCACTACGCCCCGTACGAGCCCGTTCATCTGGCCGCCATGGCTGCCCGCTACGGCGAGGGGGAGGCCGAGGTCGACCGGCTGCTGCGCGAGGGCGTGTTCGTCGACCTCTATCCGATCGTCCTGCGCACGATTCGTATCGGGTCCCGGTCATACTCGATCAAGAAGCTCGAGCCGCTGTACATGGGAGACGAGGTACGCACGAGCGACGTGCAGAAGGGCGACGAGTCCATCGTCCAGTACGTGCAGGCGCGTGCCCTCGCCGCCGAGGGCCAGAAGGCGCAGGCCGACGCGATCCTCGCCGACCTCGCCGACTACAACCGCTACGACTGCGTGTCCACGCGCCGGCTGCGCGACTGGCTCATCGGCATCGCCCGGCGCGAGAACGTCCTCCCTGCGCCGCCGGACGACCCGGAGACGCGCGCCTACGAGCCGTCGCCCCTGTCGCTCGCGCTGCAGGCCGAGGCCCAGCGCGCGGACGCCGAGGGCGGTGACGGCGAGGTCCACCGGGTGGCCGCGGCCGCGATCGACTACTACCCGCGCGAGGCGAAGAGCTTCTGGCTCGGGCACTTCCAGCGGCTGCGGGAGCCGGTGTCGTTGTGGGAGTCCACGCGCGACGTGCTGCGGGTCGATCCGCAGCTCTCCCAGGTGGTGGAGGACTGGGGGATGGAAGAGGGCGCGCGGGCTCAGAGCCGTCTCGTCGAGCTGCGCGGCGAGCTCGCCCCGGGCAGCACGATCGGAGCCGGAGCGCGGCCCTTCGCGCTCTACGCGGTGCCCGCGCCGTTCGACGGGGAGTTCCCCTCGCGCGTGATCCACGTCCCGCACGAGGTCGAGATCGTCGAGGTCACCGAGGACGGCTTCATCGTGCGCGAGAAGGCGGTGCAGGGGCAGACCTGGTCCGAGGTGCCGCTCGCGCTCGCACCCGCCGCGCCTCCCCGGGTCGTCTCGCTGCAGGGCGCGATCGAGGAATGGGCGGGCGAGGTGCTGCGGGCCGCGCCGGGCTTCCCGCAGGACGCCGCCACCGACGTCCTGCGGCGGATCGCTCCGCGCACGCTCTCCGGCGAGCCTCTGCCCGTCGCGGAGGACGACGTGGTCGACGCGATCGTCCGTGGCGTCCTGGACCTCGACCGCAGCTACCTCGCGGTGCAGGGTCCTCCGGGAACCGGCAAGACATACACCGGGTCGCAGGTGATCTCCCGGCTCGTGCGCGAGCACGGCTACCGGATCGGCGTCGTCGCCCAGTCCCATGCGATCGTCGAGAACCTGCTGGAACGGGTCGTGGCCGACGGCGTCCCCGCGGCGCAGGTGGCCAAGGCGCCGAAGGACCCGGAGGGGGCGGAGCCCGCCTACACCCCGATCCGCAAGGACGGGATGGCCGCGTTCATCGCCGAGCGCAGCGGTGAAGGGTTCGTCGTCGGCGGCACGGCCTGGGACTTCAGCAACACGAGGCGGGTGGAGCGCGACGGCCTCGACCTGCTCGTCATCGACGAGGCAGGTCAGTTCTCGCTCGCGTCGACCATCGCGGTCGCCGCCGCGGCTCGCAACCTGCTCCTGCTCGGAGACCCGCAGCAGCTTCCGCAGGTGAGCCAGGGTGCGCATCCGGAGCCCGTCGACACCTCCGCGCTGGGCTGGGTCATGGCGGGGCAGGCGGTCATCGACCCGGCTCACGGGGCCTTCCTCGCCCGCTCGTGGCGGATGCA
The DNA here is from genome assembly GCF_049800815.1 of Microbacterium sp. S308A+. Classification (NCBI taxonomy): domain Bacteria; kingdom Bacillati; phylum Actinomycetota; class Actinomycetes; order Micrococcales; family Microbacteriaceae; genus Microbacterium; species Microbacterium sp. S308A+. The sequence goes on from NZ_JBNAFT010000002.1 coordinate 143,004, forward strand.
CCCGGATGTCGCCGCCCCCGTCTCCCGGCTCGCGTACGCCGGGCGCCTGGCCTCGGCGCCCGGCACCGAACGGCGCATCATCGAGGGCATCACCCCGGGCCTTCACGTCGTGCCGGTGCGGCATCGGGGCAACGCCACGCAGTCTTCCGAGGAAGCGGCCGAGGTCGTGCGGATCGTCCGAGATCTGGTCGGACGGCCCTACCGCGACGCCATGGCGGCGGCGGATGCGCCCGCCCGCCCTCTCGCCGCCGAGGACGTCATCGTCGTCGCACCGTACAACGCGCAGCGTCAACTCCTCCACGATGAGCTGGCGGCGGCGGGGTTCGATCGCGTCGCCGTGGGCACGGTCGACAACTTCCAGGGCAAGGAGGCAGTGGTCTCGATCACGTCCCTCGCCGCGTCGAGCGGGCGGGACGCTCCGCGCGGGCCCGAGTTCCTGCTGTTGCAGAACCGGTTGAACGTGGCGCTCTCACGGGCGAAGGCCGTGGCCTACCTCGTCCATTCGCCGGCTCTTCTGGATGACCTGCCGTGGACACCGGAGGGGGTCGCACGCCTCAGCGCCTTCGCGCGGCTGGTCGGCGCGGATCGCGACTGAGCTCGTGACCTTGCCGTGGGCGGTTCGCGTTCGATCCGCCGCGGCAGGTCCTGATCCGGATGGCTGCCTGCCGCACGGTTGGCCGACGGTCGCGGGGCGTGTCCGCCGCCATCCGGAGGAACGTCAGCCATCCGGGGCCTTCAAACCGGGTGGGACAAGACCGTGCGCTGACCGTTCGGGGTCGAGGCGCCTGGTACGCCCGGGGTGCTCAGGCGGCGAGCCAGAGACCTTTCTGATCGGTCGCGAGATGCATGCCGGCGGCCACCGTCTCGTCGTCACCGATCTTGGCTCCGCGCGCGATGCGCGCCCCGGCACCGATGTCGGTGCGGACGCCGATCGTGGCGCCGTCGCCGACCGTCGCTCCCATGCCGATGTGAGCATGGGCGTCGATTCGTGCATTGACGCCGATCACGGCGTCGGGCTCGATCCATGCGCCGCGGGCCACGCGTGCGCCGGCGCCGACCTTCGCACCGGGCTCCACATAGGCCCCGGCCTCGACGAGCGCCTGCGGGTGGACCTTGGCGCCATGCGCGACGAGGCCACGACCGTTGGCATGCTTTCGATACCGCAGCGTGCTGCCCTGGTTGTCCTCGATGTCGACGTAGTTCTTACCCACGAAAACCTCCCGTGTCCGGGTTCTTCCTCCCGGATATATGGACAACCACGACGCCTGCGGATTCATTCCCGACTCGGGAGGACGCGAAAGCGCGACCCCGACCGTCAGCGCTGGCAGCGGGGACACCAGAACGTGATGCGTTCCTCCGTGGGCACGGAGCCGAGCTCGCCGCTCCGGATGAGCGTGCCGCAGCGCCGGCAGGGACGACGGTCCCGGCCGTACACCCAGGTCGTCTGTCCTCGCCTGGCCATGCCGGTGAACGTGCGATCGACACGGTCGACGTTGGCGCGGACGGTCCGTGCGCCCAGGTCGAGCAGGGCCTTCGCGTCGACCTCCCGTGCGGGCCTGGCCGGCAGGACGCCGCGGAGGAAGAGAAGCTCGGCGGCGTACTCGTTGCCGAAGCCGGCGACATTGCGCTGATCGAGCAGGGCCACGTGGATCGGGCGCGGGTCGGCGCCCACCCGTCGTGCGGCCTCGTCGGCGTCCCAGTCCGCGCCGAGCGGATCGGGCCCGAGATGGCCGACGAGGCTCTGCTCCTCCCGCGTCGGGACGAGGGCGAGCATCGACACGTCGAAGCCGACCGTCACCGCGTCCGCCGTCTCGATGACCGCCCGCGCGCGGAAGGCCGGCGCGCGCCAGGGCTCGCCGGGACGGTACACGTGCCAGGAGCCGTCCATCCGCAGGTGGGAACGGAGGGTCATCGTGCCGATGCGATGGAGGAGGTGCTTGCCCCGCGCGACCACCGCGTGCACGCTCTCTCCGCGCAGGTCGGCCGTGGCCAGCTCGGGCACCCGGAGATCGAAGCGGGTGACCTCGGCGCCGCGGAGCACCCGGTCGAGCCGCCGGGCGGCGCGGAAGACGGTGTCGCCCTCAGGCACGATCCGTCTCCTCCGCCCGTGCCTGATCCGTTCGTGCCTCGTCCAGTGCTCCGAGCAGGTCGCGGGCGAGCATCGTTCCGCCGGCGACCGCGGCCGGCATGACGAGGACCGCGCCGAGCGGCACGAGCATGCAGAGCTGGGCGGCGACGCCGAAGGCGAGAGCCCGTGCACGCCGGCGGCGGAACAGGGCCGTCCTCTCCGGCCGGCTCAGGCGTCGGGCGTCGAATGCTCGTCCGGTGAGCTCACGGGCGAGCATCCGCCCGTTCAGGACGACGCCCAGGACGAAGGCGAGCGGACCGCCGACGAGGGGGAGGAAACCGGTGAGCAGGACGATCGCCCCGGTCACGGTCGCAAGGCCGACCATTCGGAGGCCTTCGCCCACGCTCGCCCAGAAGGAGCCCTCGTCGGCGGGCGGAGCGCCCAGCTCCTGCTCGACGGCGCGCCAGATGCGCTGATAGAAGGGATCGCCGATCGTCAGCGCGAGGGCGGTGAAGACGGCGGCGGCGAGCAGCACCCCTGCGAGGAGCACGACCGATCCGACGGCGATCCGCACCGCGATCCGCCACCCTTCGATCCACCCGTCGGCGAACGGCGTGATCGCCTCGGCGATCGAGCCCAGCGAGAGCAGGAGCGGCACGAGCGCGGCGGCCAGGAGCAGGAACGCGAGCAGAGCGGGGAGGAGCCCCAGCGTCATCAGCCCGGGTCGCACGCGCCAGAACCCGAACCCGCGCCCCAGCGTCGCCACACCGCCGGCGAGCTCTCCCGCCACGGCGGCCGGACTGGCACGACGTGCGCTCTGGTCCATGCCCATCCCCAAGCTCAGACGACCTTCCGGAGCGTGAAGCCACGGGGCGTGGCGACGAAGCCGGCCTCCTGGAGGAACGTGCCCAGCGCGGCGCCGTTCTCGGTCCCGTACATGCCCTGACCGTTCACTTTCTCGACGGTCAGCGTGTCGAGGCGTCGTGACCGTGCGGTGGCGGCGAGTTCCGTCGCGGCCGCACGCAGAGCGTCGGCGTCGTCGACGAAGGAGAGCACCGTGCGCCCGCCGCGTTCGAGATAGAGCGCGAGCGCGCCATCCACCAGGACGACCAGGGCGCCGGCCTTGCGCCCCGGCCGGTGCGAGATGTCGTCCCGGCGGGGCCACGGCAGTGCGGCGCCATAGGGATTGGCCGGGTCGGTGGCGGCGAGCACGATCGCGGTCCGCGGAGGCGGATCGGCCAGGCCGGAGAACCCGCGAAGGCGGTCGACCGTCGCCGAGGCGGCGAACTGCGCCGCGCCGAGACGTTCGATCACATAGCCACGGCGGCAGTGCCCCGCCTCCTCGAAGCCGGCGAGCACCCGGTACGCCTGGGCGAACCCGCCGGGCACACCCTCGGACTGCACTGAGCCCCTGGTCACCACGCCGTAGCGGTCGAGGAGGAGGCCCGCCGTCACCGTCGCGCGTCGTGCGGGGTCGGTCTCGCGGGCCGGCATGAGCGACCAGCGCCCCCCGACCGCCGCGGGGCGGGGAGCCGCGGAGGGGCGGGCCAGGGAGATCCCTCGGAAGGTGCGCGTGCGCGGCGTCCGTCGGGTGACCCGATGAGCCTGGGAGCCGCCGGAGAGCAGCGTGCGGATCGGGGCGAACGTGTCGTTGGTCACGTGCCCCGTCCAGGCGAGGTTCCACAGCGCCTCGGTCACGGACTGCTCGTTCTCGGCGCCGGTCGCCTCCCGCAGCTGGGCGGCGAAGAACGCGCCGCCGCCGGCGAGGGCGGAGAGCAGCCGCTCCTCCAGCGATCCGGGATCGGGCTGCTCGGGCGGGTCGGGCAGGGTGAAGGGCGCGAGGTCGGTCGGATGCAGCGACACCCAGCCGTCGCGACCGGGCAGCGTCCCGTGTCCCGCCCAGACGATCTCGCCCGTCGCGGTGAGCTCGTCGAGCATCGCCGGAGCATAGTCGCGGACCCGGTGGGGGAGGATCAGGGACTCCCAGGCGCTCGCCGGGATCGGGACGCCCGCGAGCTGCTCGATCACGGTCGCGACGCCGTCGATGCCCTCCAGCGGGCGTCCGAGGTGCTGCCATTCCGGCAGGAACCGGGCGAAGGTCTCGGGCGACACCGGCTCCACGCTCCCGCGGATCGCCGCGAGCGAGCGCATCCGCAGCCGCCGCAGCACCTCCGTGTCGCACCATTCCCCGTCCGTTCCTGCTCCGGTGGAACCCTCCGGCAGGAAGAAGCCGCCGACCACCCGCCCGTCGGCCTCCAGCCGCTGCAGGGACTGACGCACGATCGCCGTGCCCAGTCCGAGGCGGGCGGCGACGTCGCCGGCGGGGAACGGGCCGTGGGTGCGCGCATGCCGTGCGACGAGATCGCCCAGAGGGTCGGCGACTGGCTCCAGGAACGCGACCGGGATGCCGACAGGGAGCGGGACTCCGAGCGCATCGCGCAGGCGCCCGGCGTCCTCGATCGCGGCGATGCGCGGGACGCCGGCGATCGTCACGTCGATCGCGCGTCGCGCCTCTGCCAAGGCCGTCAGGTGCGCAGCGGCCTCGGCGAGGGGAGGCTCGGCGGAGCCGTCGGCGGGCTCCAGCCGGTCGGCCACCTCGGCGGCGTCGAGAGGGCCGAGCAGGCGCAGGAGGTCGGCGACGCCCTCTATGCCCCTGGCACGTCGGGTCGGCTCCCGCCGTTGCGCCTCTCGTTCGAACTGCGCGATGACTCCGGGATCGAGCAGTTCGCGCATCTCGACCGTGCCGAGCAGCTCGCCGAGCAGGGCGGGATCGACCGAGAGGGCCGCTGCTCGTCGCTCGGCCAATGGCGAGTCGCCCTCGTACATGAACGCGCCCACGTAGCCGAACAGCAGGTCGCGCGCGAACGGCGACGGCTGTGAGGTCTGCGTCTCGACGAGCCGGATCCGGCGCTCGGAGATCGCCGTCGCGAGTCGGCGGAGGGAGGGGAGGTCGTAGACGTCCTGCAGCACCTCGCGCAGGGTCTCCAGGATGACGGGGAAGGTGGGGTGACGACGCGCGACCTCCAGGAGCTGGGCCGAGCGCTGCCGCTGCTGCCAGAGCGGCGTCCGGCGCTGGGGGTTGGTGCGCGGCATGAGCAGCGCCCGGGCGGCGCACTCCCGGAACCGCGACGCGAACAGGGCCGAGCCGCCGACCTCGTCGGTCACGATCCGCTCCAGCTCGTCCGGCTCGAAGACGAACAGCTCCGCGCCTGGCGGCTCGGCATCCGCATCCGGGACCCGCACGATGATGCCGTCGTCGCTCGCCACCGCCGAGCCCTCGACTCCGAGCCGCTCGCGCACCCGGGCGTTCACGGCGAGGGCCCAGGGGGCGTGCACGGTCATTCCGAACGGCGAGTGCAGGATCACGCGCCAGTCGCCGATCTCGTCACGCCCCCGCTCCACCGTGAGCGACCGATCGGTCGGGAGCGTCCCGGTCGCCTCCCGTTGCTCGGAGAGGTGGGCGAGGAGGTTCGCCTGCGCCCGTTCGTCGAGTCCGGCCGCGCCCAGCCGCTCCCGCGCCTTCTCCGGCGTCGCGGCGTGCACCTCGCGGGTGAAGCGACCCAGCGCCTCGCCCAGCTCGTACGGGCGGCCGAGGCCGTCGCCGTGCCAGAACGGCACCCGGCCCGGCTGGCCGAAGGCGGGGACGACGTTGACCCTGTCGTGCGTGATCTCCGCGATCCGCCAGCTGGTGGTGCCGAGGGTGAAGACGTCGCCGACCCGCGACTCGTAGACCATCTCCTCGTCGAGCTCACCCACCCTGGCGCCGGTCGTCTCTCCGGCGACGAACACGCCGAACAGCCCCCGGTCGGGGATGGTCCCGCCGCTCGTCACCGCGATCCGCTGGGCACCGGGACGGCCGGTGAGGGTGCCCGCGTCGCGATCCCAGACCAGACGCGGGCGGAGCTCGGCGAACTCGTCGGAGGGGTAACGGCCGGCGAGGAGATCGAGCGTCGCCTCGTAGGCGGAGCGGGGGAGCGAGGCGAAGGGCGCGCTGCGGCGCACGGTCTCGAACCAGCGCTCCACGTCCAGGGGGTCGAGCGCACAGGCCGCGACGGTCTGCTGGGCGAGGATGTCGAGCGGGTTGCGGGGGACCGAGATCGCCTCGATCTGCCCCGACAGCATGCGCTCGGTCACGACGGCGGTGTGCAGCACGTCGCCGCGATGCTTGGGGAACAGCGAGGCGCGGCTGATCTCGCCGACCTGGTGTCCTGCCCGCCCCACGCGTTGCAGCCCGGAGGCTGCCGACGGCGGGGACTCCACCTGGATCACCAGGTCGACCGCGCCCATGTCGATGCCCAGCTCGAGACTGCTCGTGGCCACGACGCAGCGCAGTGCGCCCGATTTCAGCTCCTCCTCCACGAGAGCCCGCTGCTCCTTGGAGACCGAGCCATGGTGGGCCTTCGCGAGCACGGCCTCGGCGCCGGCGGTGGACCCCGCCTGCGCCATGGTCGCGGCGGGGACGACCGGTTCGGGAAGCGGGATCCCGATGCGCTCGCTGTAGATCTCGTTCAGCCGCCCGGTCAGCCGCTCGGCGAGCCGGCGGGAGTTGGCGAACACGATGGTCGAGCGGTTCGCGAGGATCCGGTCGACGATCGCCTCCTCGACATGCGGCCACACCGAGCCGGTGATCTCGGTGTTCTCGCCGAGCGCGTCGCCGCCCTGGCCCGCGGACGGCGCGGGGACACCGGGCGGGGGCGGCGGGTTGAGCATGTCGTCGATGGGGACGACGACGTCGAGGGCGAAGGTCTTCGAGGCCGGAGGGGCCACGATCTCGACCGGCTGCGCGCCGCCGAGGAACCGGGCCACCTCGTCGATCGGGCGCACGGTCGCCGACAGGCCGATGCGCTGCACGGGGCGCGCGGGCTCGGCTCCGTCCGGCGATGCGATGCCCGCCGCCGCGCGCAGGGCGTCAAGGCGCTCCAGGCTGAGCGCGAGGTGCGCGCCGCGCTTGGTCGCCGCGACCGCGTGCACCTCGTCCACGATCACCGTGTGCACGCTGCGCAGGGTCTCGCCGGCGCGGCTGGTGAGCATGAGGTAGAGGGACTCGGGCGTGGTGATGAGGATGTCAGGCGGCTCGGCGACGAGCCGGCGCCGGTCGGCCGAGGTCGTGTCGCCCGAGCGCACGCCTACCGTGACGGCGGGGGCGGGCTCCCCTCGGCGCCGCGCGGCTTGTCCGATGCCGATGAGCGTCGAGCGCAGGTTGCGCTCGACGTCGACTCCCAGGGCCTTCAGCGGCGAGATGTAGAGGATCCGCGTCCGGGACCGGCTCTCCCTCTGCACGGTGTCGTCCGCGGCCTCGGCGACGCGCTCGCGGAAGACGCTGTCGATGGCCCAGAGGAAGGCGGAGAGGGTCTTGCCCGATCCGGTCGGCGCGACGACGAGGGCGTGCCGACCGCCGGAGATGGCGTCCCAGGCCCCGGCCTGGGCCGCGGTGGGCGCGGTGAACGCACCCCGGAACCAGTCCTGCGTGGCCGGGGTGAAGCGGTCGAGCACGTCGCCCATCCCCCCATCTTGGCCGGTGCCGAGGACATCGGCCTCGCGTTCGCCGAGAGCGGCGGGAGGGCGGGTCGTGTTGCCCTGGCGCCCTCGACGTCGGATGCTGGAGGCATGGCGCACACGACGAACTACACCGACACGTTCATCGAGGTCGCGGAGGACTGCCCCGTCGATCACGCCGTCGAGCCGCCGACGGGGGAGAATCCGACGATCGCCGCACTGCATTACCGCCTGCTCGCGGAGGCGCCGTACGCGCGCACGTCGGACGACGTGATCTTCGAGACCTGGGCGCTCCGTCAGGGGCTCTCCGACGAGGAGCGGCCCGCGGCCCGGGAGGCGTTCTTCGCACGGGGGCAGGCGTGCCTGCGCGCCTCGCCGCTCGGGAAGCGCTACGGATGGGGCTTTCACCACGACGCGGAGGGCAGGGTCGCCCTGGTGCCGCGCGAGTCGGAGCAGTATGACCTTCTCGCGGCCGAGCCCGCGCTGGGGCACACCCGCGCGATGCGCTCGCGCCGGGCGTGACCCGCGGCACGGCACGACGGCTTTTGTCCTGGGCCTGGGCCGAGTGAGCCCAGAACCAGAACCAGAACCAGTACCAGAACCCGCGACGCGGGCCGCGGCCTGGCCGCCGCACGACGGTCCCGGCCTCTGCAGGGCCCGTCGTGCGCGGGAGCTCAGCCGACCTGACGCAGACCTTCGACCGGATCGAGCTCGAGCGTGAGGTCGAGATCGAGGCGGTCCAGGAACGCATCGTCGTGGCTCACGACGAGCACGGCGCCACGGTAGGCCCGCAGCGCCTCGACGACCTGGTCGACCGTGTCGAGGTCCAGGTTGTTCGTCGGCTCGTCGAGCACGACCAGGTGCGGTGCCGGATCGGCGAGCAGGAGCGCGGCGAGGGCCACGCGGAAGCGCTCGCCGCCGGAGAGCGAGCCGATCGCGCGGTCCGCAGTGCCGCCACGGATCAGGAGCCGCGCGAGTCGGTTGCGCAGCTCCTTCTCCGGAACACCCGGCGCACGGGCGGCGACGGTGGACATCGCGCTCGCCGCATCGTCCAGCCCGTCCATCCGCTGCGGCAGGTAGCCGACGCGATCGGTGTGCCGCTCCCAGGCGACGCGTGCCGCGGGCGTCTCGTCGCGAGGGCCACGATCGTCAGGGCCCCCTTCGGCGCCGGCCTGCTCCTCGGCCACGATCCGTCGCAGCAACGTGGTCTTGCCGACGCCGTTGCGGCCGATGAGCGCGACGCGCTCGGGGCCCTGGACGATCCAGGACCGCGCGCTCTCGCCGGTGTCGGCGAGCGTGAGGATGCGGCGGCTCCGGGCGACCCCTGGATCGGGGAGCTCGATCGACATGCTGTCGTCCTCGCGCACCCGTCGCCCCGCCTCGTCCCAGGCGCTCCGTGCGGTGGCCTCCTTCTCGCCGACCTCGGTGCGGAGCTTGCCGGCGGAGACCTGGGCCGCCATCCGTCGCCCGCGGGCGACGATCTTCGGCACACGCTTCTCGATCTCGGCCTTCCGCGCCGTCCTGGCGCGGCGGGCGAGCTTCACCTCGGCGTCGATCCGCTGCTGTTTCTCCTTCTTGAGGGTCTGCGCCGCCTCTCGTTCGGCCTGGCGAGCGGCCTCCTGCTCGGCGTCGAGCCATGCTCGCCATTCCGAGTACGGTCCGCCGAAGACGCTCAGCTCGTGCCCGTAGAGCTCGGCCGTGTCGTCCATGAGGTCCAGGAGAGCGACGTCGTGGCTGACGACCACGAGGGTCCCCTGCCAGGAGCGCACCATCGCAGAGAGCAGCTTCCGTGCCTCCCGATCGAGGTTGTTCGTCGGCTCGTCGAGCAGCGTGATCGGCGCGCGGCGGGCGCGGATCCCGGCGATCGCCACCAGCACCGCCTCACCGCCGGACAGCTCGCCGACGGTGCGGTCGAGGAACGACGGGTCAAGGCCTGCCTCGGCGAGGGACGCCTCGGATCGTGCCTCGATGTCCCAGTCGTCGCCGACCGCGTCGAAACGTGCCGGGTCGACGTCGCCGGCGGCGATGGCACGGACCGCGTCGAGCGGGCCGGCGACGCCGAGCAGCTCGGCCACCCTGGCGTTGGTGTCCAGGGTGAGACGCTGTGGGAGGTAGGCCACCTCGCCGTGCGCGATCAGATGGCCGGACGTCGGGGCGATCTCTCCGGCGATGAGGCGGAGCAGAGTGGACTTGCCTGAGCCGTTGCGACCGACGAGGCCGGTGCGGCCGGCGCCGAAGGAGCCCGAGACCGCGTCGAGCGCGGGGCTCCCGTCGGGCCAGGCATAGGAGAGGCGATCGAGGACGACCGCGTTGGACGGTGTGGGTGTAGACATGAGCGGCTCCCGGGTGCGGGTGCGCTGAGCCTGCGATCGGCGTCACGTCTATGGAGAAGACGGGGAGAGGCCGGTGCCGGTGGCGGAAGGATCGTCGGTCAGCGCGTGGTCAAGGACGCGGAGGCGACGATTCAGATCAAAGGACTTCCAGACACGGCGGACAGGACGCTCAATGTTACTCCGCGGTCGGAGGTCCGTGCAACCCGGGCGTGTCGCGGCGTGCGCCTCCGTCGCCGCGCGGGCGGACGCTGCCTATCGTGGGGACATGGCTGATGAGCGGACGAGCCCCGGTGAGACGATGATGCGGATGAGCTGGGCCGTCGGGCTGGCGGTGGGGGTGGGGACCGGCGTGGCTCTGGGCAGCGCGCTGCGGGACATGGGCGTGGGCATCGCGATCGGCCTGGGGCTGGGAGTCGCGGTCATGGCCGCGTTCTCCGTGACCGGCGCTCGGATGCGGCGCCAGGCGGCGTCGGGAGAGTCCCCGGCGGAGGAGCCTCCCGGGGACCAGGGGAGTACCGGCGAGCCCGGGCGCCTTCAGGGCGAGGGCGCACGGGACAAAGAAGCACGCGACGGCGGAGCAGCGCACGACGGCGGGGCTCAGCCGCCGTCGGACCCCCGGGCCTGACTGTCGCGGACGGCGGCGCCGACCTCGCTCCGCTCCCGCCACCGGTCGAGGAAGGTGCGCACGTCGGCCAGCTCCTCCTCCGAGACGCTGTGCGTGAGCCCGGGGTAGACCCGTCCCGACAGCTCCGTGTGGTCTGGCATCCACTGCGCGGTGAGGGCGATCAGCTCCTCGCGGATCACATCGTCCCGAGTGCCCCTGCCCCAGAAGGCGGGAGCAGGGCGGGCGCGCAGCTCCGCGTCGTGCGGCAGGTCTCCCGGCACGACGAAGCCGCTGAGATTCACGACCGCGTCGATCCGCGTCGGTGCCAGGCGCAGGGTCTGCAGCGCGATCGAGGCACCCTGGGAGAAACCCAGGAGGGCGATCGCGGGCGCGTCCGCCGCGTTCTCCTCGAGCCAGCGGAGAACGGCCTCGGCGGCCGCGGTCGCCGCAGAGGCGTCACCCCGCTCCAGCTCGTCGAGCGGATACCAGGAACGGCCGGGCGACGGCCACGGCGCGTCGAGGGGGGCAGGGAGCGAGACGATCCCGATGTCCTCGGGAAGATAGGGGACGAGGGCGAAGAGGTCGTTCTCGTCCGAGCCGTATCCATGCAGGAGGACGAGCAGCGGTGCGCCGTCGACGGCGCGGCGGCGGACCGCATCGCGGTCGATGTCGGGTCGTGCGCTCACCCGACCATCCTGCCAGCCGTCCGTGCACGATGGCTCCGCGCCGCGATGGCCCGTCCGCCGGCCGCGGTCTCCCGGCCGGCTCGCTCGCGGGGTGCGCGAGGTCGCGCCGGGGAGGGGCGCCACAGGAGCCGCTGGTAGAAAGGGAGCATGTCGGTGCGAACCCCTGATCCTGATCCGTCCGGCGACGACGGCCTGCCCGAGGGGCTGAACGGCCTCGAGAGCGAGAGCGCGACGAACCCGGCCTGGCTCAGCGAGTTCGAGCTCGCCCAGGCTCGGCGGCGGCTGCCCATGCTCTACGTCGAGGCCGTCCCTGTGCGCACCGACGGCGCGGGACAGGTCACCGACGTCGGCATCCTGCTGCGTGCGACGCCTCTCGGCGAGATCACGCGCACGATCGTCTCCGGCCGCGTCCGCTTCGGCGAGACCGTGCGCGATGCGCTCTTCCGCCATCTCGAGAACGACCTCGGCCCGATGGCGTTCCCGCTCCTCCCCGCGTCCCCTGTGCCGTTCGCGGTGGCCGAGTACTTCCCGATCCCTGGGGTCAGCGCCTTCCACGACGACCGGCAGCACGCGGTCTCCCTCGCGTACGTCGTGCCGGTCACCGGCACCTGCGAGCCCCGTCAGGACGCCCTCGAGGTCACCTGGTTCTCGCCGGAGGAGGCGGTCTCCGACGCGCTCGCCGCGGAGATGGAGGGCGGTCGCGCCACCCTCGTCCGGCAGGCGCTCGCCCACCTCGGCCTGCTGCGCTGATGGGAGGGACGGATGCGGCCAGGCCGCTGATCGGGATCACGGGTCGGCGGAAGACCGCAGCGCTGATCGATGCGCCTCCGGGCTTCTCCGACGCGCCGCTCGAGACCTACTTCGGCGAGTACGCCCGTGCCGTGCTCGACGCGGGAGGCCTGCCCGTGCACCTCCCGCTGGATGCCCCGCCCGCGCTCCTCGTCGAACGGCTGGACGGGGTCGTCGTCTCGGGCGGTGACGATGTCGACCCCCGGCGCTACGGCGAGGCCCCCGGTCCGCACACCCTCACCGTGGATCCGGAGCGCGACGAGTTCGAGTCGGGGCTCATCGCCGCAGCGATCGCCCGGGAACGACCGCTGCTGGGCATCTGCCGCGGCGCCCAGCTCCTCAACGTCGTGCGCGGCGGGACGCTCCGCCAGCACCTCCCCCTCGGCGAGGGGGAGTCCCACGGCTCCTATGCCTATCCCCGCGCCCACCGGGTGCACGAGGTGCGCACGGTGCCCGGCAGCACGATGGCGGCTCTGTACGGCGAGGCGCCTCGAGTCAACTCCTTCCACCACCAGGCGGTGGACCGTCCGGGCGCCGGGCTGTCGGTCACCGGACGAGCGCCGGACGGCGTCGTCGAGGCGATCGAGCTGGAGGGGATGCCGGTCCTGGGCGTGCAATGGCATCCGGAGGTCTTCGACCGCGATCCGGTGTTCGGCTGGCTCGTGGAGTCCGCGACGTGGCTAGCGCCCTGATCCCGTGGCGAGGTCGGCGAGGCGGGCTACGACGAAGAGGTAGGCCTGCGCCTCCGGATCGAAGTACCCGCGGCGTGTGACGCCGTGCTCGTCCACGTATGTCTGCGAGGTGTGTCCGTCCGTCGCCAGGCCCCGAACTCCGTCCAGACCGTCGACGGGCCCACCGTCGGAGCCGTAGACGATCGCGCCGTCGATGTCGCGCGGATCGACCGGGTGCTGCCCCAGTCGCCCGAGCGGCGCGATGCCGTCGGCGGCGCTCTCGGTCGCGGCGAAGCTCAGCCGTCCCTGCGCGATGAGATCTTCCACCGCGCCGGCCGCGATACGGGTCATCCCGGCGGCGCCGATCGAGAAGGCGGCCGACACGGAGCCCGCGCCGCCGAGGGCCACGAGCTCGCCGAACAGGGTCGAGGAGTAAGAGTAGGCGAGCACGGCGATCCGGGCGGACGGGGCGCGCCGCGCGATCGCGTCGAGGTCGAGCGAGAGTCGCGCGGCGCCGATCGTCGCGTGCACGGTCGCGCGGGCCGACTGGTCGCCCCCGGAGTCGTATCCGAACCAGGCGACGGTCGCGATCGTCGCCCGTCCGCCCCGTCCCGCGACGGCCCTGATCACGTCGGCGCACAGGCGCCGGGCGATGCCCGCCCACCTCGGGAACAGGGAGAGGTCGGTGTTGATCCCGTGCATCACCACCGCGACGAGGTCGGCGTGGTCCACGTCGCCGAAGGAGACGACCGCACGGGGCCCGGCGCCGTGGAAGAACAGCGAGAGCAGCCGTGCCTGCGGGTCGTCCGCGAGGGTGCGCTCGAGTCCGCGCAGCTTCTCCCTGGCCTCGTCGGTGAGCTCCTCGCGGGCGAGCGCCTCGGCGAGCGGGTCCACGGGCCGGCTCAGTCCTCGGATCGGAGCACGAAGGCGTCGGTGGGCGGCGCCGGGTCCTTCGACGGGCGGTAGACGTCCGGCTCGAGGTAGATGACCCGCGCGATCGGGACCGCGGCGCGGATCCGCGCCTCGATCGCATCGATGTCGCCGGCGGCCTCGCGGATCGGCTTGTCGGAGGTGAGGGCGACCTTGGCCGCGACGAGGAGCTCGTCAGGGCCGAGGTAGAGGGTCTTGATGTGGATGAGCCTCTCGACCTCGTCGCCGTTCTCGATCGCGGCGACGAGCCGGTCGTGGTCCGCGTCGTTCGCACCCTCGCCGACCAGCAGGCTCTTGGTCTCGATCCCGAGCACGATGGCGATGAGGACGAGCAGCGCGCCGATCATGAGCGTGCCCAGTGCGTCGAACACCGGATTGCCGGTGAGGATCGTCAGGCCCACCCCGAACAGGGCGAAGACGAGGCCGACGAGCGCGCCGATGTCCTCCAGCAGCACGACCGGGAGCTCGGGGGCCTTCGCACGGCGGATGAAGGCGATCCAGGACTGTCCCTTCTCCCGCACCTGGTTGCTCTCCCTGACGGCCGTGCGCAGGGAGAAGGACTCCAGGCCGATCGCGACCACCAGCACGACGAGCGGGAGCCACCACCAGGCCTTGTCGAGCTCGTGCGGGTGGGTCAGCTTCTCGACGCCTTCGTAGATCGCGAAGAGACCGCCGACGGAGAAGAGGATGATCGAGACGACGAAGGCGTAGACGTACCGCTCGCGTCCGTACCCGAAAGGGTGCTCGCGATCGGCGTTGCGGCGGGCCTTGCGCCCGCCGAGCATCAGCAGCAGCTGGTTGCCCGAGTCGGCGACCGAGTGGATGGCCTCGGCGAGCATCGACGCAGACCCCGAGAGGAGCCAGGCCACGAACTTCGCCAGGGCGATTCCCATGTTCGCCAGGAACGCCGCGAGGATCGCCTTCCCGCCGCCGGATGCACTCATGCCGAAGAGTCTAGGTCAGCGTGGCGGGACCGATCGTTCGTAGGATGGAGACATGGCCGATGCGCTTCCGTCTCTCGCCTTCCTCGGCGCCGGATCGATGGGCGGTGCGATCCTCCGCGGCGTCGTCGCCTCAGGGATCCCGATCGACGGGGACGTCCTCGTCACCAACCGGAGCGTCGACCGCGCCCGCTCGCTCGACTCTCTGGCAGGCGTCCGCAGCCTCGCGCTCTCGGAGGATCCCGAGGGCAACGTCCGCGCGGCGGCGTCGGCGCGGATCGTCATCGTGGGCGTCAAGCCCGCGATGGTCGCCGACCTCCTCGCCGAGATCCGTCCGCACCTCCGCCAGGACGCGATCGTCGTGAGCATCGCCGCAGGGATCACGCTGGCGACCTTCGCCGACGTCCTCGGCCCCGAGGTGAGTGCGCTGCGGACGATGCCGAACACTCCGGCGACGGTGGGCCGTGCCGTGACCGGCCTCGCCGCGTCGGCGTCCGTGAATGCGGACGAGCGCGCGCTGGTCCGCCGTCTGTTCGAGACCGTCGGCTCGGTGGTGGAGGTCCCGGAGGACCAGATCGACGCGCTGTCCACGATCTCCGGCTCGGGCCCGGCCTATGTTTTCCTCCTCATCGAGGAGTTCACCAAGGCCGCGATGGGCAAGGGGTTCGCCGAGGCCGACGCGCGCCTGTTGGCAGAGCAGACCTTCGTCGGGGCGACTGCGCTGCTGGAGGCGACGGGGGAGGATCCGGCCGAGCTCCGCCGGAAGGTCACCAGCCCGAAGGGAACCACCGAACGCGCGGTCGCGGTGCTGCACGAGGCGCGTCTCGACGAGGTCTTCGCCCGTGCGACCGACGCGGCGCTCGCACGGGCACGCGAGATCGCGGCCGGCGGCTGACCGCTTCTCCGGCCTGCCGCGTCTGCCGGCCGGAGGAGGCCTTCGAAGCGCCGGTCAGTCGGCCGAGCGGAGGATGATCGCCTCGGTCGGTGGCGCGGGGTCCTGCGGGTGGCCGAGGTAGCCGATCCGCTCGAGCAGCGCCTGCCGGAACACCGAGGGCCGGTCGCGATGTGGCGCGTCCCCGACGCCGTCCAGGCTCACCTCGGTGACGTCGCCGCCCGTCCGCGCATACGCGGCGGCGGCTTCGCGAATCGCCTCGGCGGGTTCACCGGGACCACGGATCCACAGCACGGGAGGGGTGCCGGCCGCCTCGGGGAGGCCCGTCGCATCGACCCCGTCGTCGGCGGTCTGCAACGTGAGACTGAGCACGGGATGATCGAGCGCGTACTGGACGGCGACCGCCCCGCCCACCGACCAGCCGACGAGATGGGCGGTGTCCACGTCGAGCGCGTCGAGAACCGTGCGGACCTCCTCGGTCAGGGCGGGAAGATGATCCCGGCCCACCGGATCGGCGCCGCGGAGGTCGATCGCGATCACCCGCAGGTCCGAGGGCAGGCCGCGCATCAGCTCCTGCCAGAACGGCACAGGGGTGACCGCGCCGTGCAGGAGCACGATGGTCCCTTCCGGCGGTGTCGCGCGGTCGTCACGCTCGCGCTCGAGCACACGGATGCGTCGTCGCGTCGTCGTGATCACGCGCGCGGAGAGGCCTTCGGCGAGGGCTTCGGAATCGGGCATCCGGGTCTCCTTTCCCTGCGCGGGAGCATCGTCGCCCCGACACCTCGACTCTACGCTTCCCGCCTCCGAACGGTCTTCGAACCTCGTCGCGGAACCGGGTGAGACGGTGCGAGGGCGCCGGCGCGCGGTCCCGGGTTCAGCGGTCGAGGGCGGCGAAGCGCTCGATGTCGCTGTTCGTGCCGGAGACGATGATGAGGTCGTGGTTGGTCACCACGGTGTCGGCCTCGGCGTAGCGGAACGGCTTGCCGGGGCTCTTCACCCCGACGACGGTGACGTTGTACTTCGTCCGCACGCCGGACTGGTTCAGGCCCACGCCGCGGATGAACTTCGGGGGGTACATCTTGGCGAGCACGAAGTCGTCGTCGAAGCGGATGAAGTCCAGCATGCGGCCGCTCACGAGGTGCGCCACGCGCTCACCGGCCTCACGCTCCGGGTAGATGACGTGGTTGGCACCGACACGGGCGAGGATCTTCCCGTGCGACTGCGACACCGCCTTCGCCCAGATCTGCGGCACCTTGAGGTCGACGAGGTTGGCCGTGATGAGGACCGACGCCTCGATGAGGGAGCCCACGGCCACCACCGCGACCTGGAAGTCCTGGGCGCCGATCTGGCGCAGGGCGTCGATGTTGCGGGCATCGGCCTGGACCGTGTGCGTCACCCGCTCGGACCACTTCTGCACCAGCTCCAGGCTGTCGTCGATCGCGAGCACCTCGCGGTCGAGGCGGTCGAGCTCGCCGGCGCAGGCGGCGCCGAACCGGCCGAGTCCGATCACGAGGACGGGCGCGTCGCTGCGCAGCACTTCAACCAACGATCGGCCTTTCCACGGGCAGCGAGTACAGCTGCGTTCGGGACGTCGCGGCCACCGCCGCGGCGAGAGTCACTGTACCAACGCGGCCCATGAAGACCGTGGCCGCCATGACGTAGACCGCGGGATCCGGGAGGCTCGCGGTCACACCGGTGGAGAGGCCGACGGTGCCGAAGGCGGAGATGACGTCGAAGAGAACGTCGACGACCGGCTCCTTGGTGATCTGGGTGATCGTGATCGTCGAGACGGCGACGATCGTCGCTCCCCACGCCACGACGCTGAGCGCGACGCGCTGCACGTCGCTGGGGATCCGGCGGCCGAACGCCTCGACCGAGGGCCGGCCCTTCGCCTCCGACCACACCGCCAGGGCCAGCACCGCGAGGGTCGTGACCTTGATGCCGCCGGCGGTCGAGGCGGACCCGCCGCCCACGAACATGAGCATCGAGGCCGCGAGCAGCGAGGAGCCGTTGAGGTCGCTCTGCTCGATCACGGAGAAGCCTCCCGAGCGGGTCATCGCGGAGAGGAAGAACGCCTGGAAGGTGGTCTCGCCCGCGTCCATCGATCCGAACGTGCGCGGGTTGTCGTACTCCAGCAGCAGGAAGACCCCCGCGCCGATGACGAAGAGCAGGACCGTCGTGATGAGGGTCAGCTTCGTGTGCAGCGACCATTTCTTCACGTGCCAGAGGTGCCTGGTGAGGGTGTAGATCACCGGGAAGCCGATGCTCCCGAGGAAAACGCCGGCCATGAGGAGGGTGAGGACCAGGTAGTCGTCAGCGAAGGGGGCGAGCCCGCCGGGATTGGGGGAGAAGCCGGTGTTGGTGAAGGCCATCGCCGCGTAGAAGGGAGCCTCCCACAGAGCCGCGATCGGATCGGTTCCGGCCATCACGAGCGCGGGATAGAGGAGCAGGGCGAGGGCGGCTTCGATCACGAGGGCTGAGATCGCGACCGTGCGCAGCAGCTGGCCGACCTCGCCCAGACGCACGGTCTGGCTCTCGTTCACGGGTCCGCCGTGGGCTCGCATCGGGTTGGTGTCGCCCGCGGCGATGAGCTTGGCGCGAAGGCCCAGGCGCTTGGAGATCACCAGACCCATGACCGAGGCCAGGGTCAGCACGCCGAGCCCGCCGATGTTCACCCCGACGAAGATCAGGGCGTGCCCGAGGAAAGACCAGTGCGTGGCCATGTCGACGGTCGCCAGACCCGTCACGCAGATGGTCGAGACGGCCGTGAAGAGCGCGTCGGCGAGGGGGGTCACCACGCCGTCGGCGCTCGCGGCCGGCAGCGACAGGAGAGCGGTGAAGAGCAGGATCAGCGCCGAGAAGATGACGATGGCGAACCGTGACGGCGAGGAGGTCGTGAACTCCTTGCCCAGATGCACGGCGGAACGCACGGTCGCCCCCAGGGTGCGTGCCATGTCCTCCGCCCTTCCGATGCTCCACTCCGGAGCCCTCGTCATGGTACTCCGCCCCTCCCGCGACTATCGTGAAGTCATGACCGACATCTTCGACGTGATCGCGGACGGCACGCGGCGGGAGATCCTCCAGCTCCTGCGCGGGCGCGCGGCGGACGGGGACGCCGGCACCAGCGTGACGCAGATCGTGAGCGAGCTGGGGATCAGCCAGCCGACGGTGTCGAAGCACCTGAAGGTGCTGCGTGACGCGGAGCTCGTGACCGTCCGCGAAGACGGCCAGCGTCGTTTCTACAGCATCGCCGTCGCCCCGCTGGAGGAGGTGGACGACTGGCTCGTCCCGTTCCTCGTCGATGCCTACGGCGACTCCGCTCCCGACCTCTCGGGGGCAGTGCCGCCGCTGCCGGAGGGCGCCGCTCATGCGGCCGAGGTCGTCGGCCGCGCGGCCGCGTCGGCCAAGCACGTCGTGCAGACGGCTCTCAAGCGCCTGGGCGCCTGAGAGCCGTCCGCGAGAGAGCCATCCGCTCGGCGGCGCGTCAGCGCCGGGTGCGCCGGAAGAGCCAGGCCCCCCAGAGCACGGAGACGACGAGGATCGCCGCGCACCATCCCAGCGCCCAGGCCGGCTGCGTGCCCAGCGGCGTGCCCATGAGCAGCCCGCGGATCGTCTCGATGACCGGCGTCACGGGCTGGTTCTCGGCGAACCACTGGAGCCACGACGGCATGGTGTCCACCGGCACGAAGGCGCTGGACAGATACGGGACGAACATGAGGATGAACCCATAGCCCGCCGCAGCCTCCGGGCTTCCCGCCGCCAGGCCGATCGCGGCGTACAGGTAGGTGATCACCAGGATGTACGCGCTGATCACGATCGCGGCTCCCAGCCATTGGGCGGGGCCGGCGGTGGGACGGAACCCGAGCAGGAGAGCGACCCCGAACACCACGGCGGTGGACAGGAGGTTGCGGATCAGGCTCGCGATCACGTGCCCGGTGAGGACCGCGCCCGGGCGCAGCGGCATGGTGCGGATCCGGTCGATGATCCCGGTGGACATGTCCCGCGACACGTAGGTGGCGGTGGACGCAGCGCCGAAGCCGGCGCACAGGAGGATGATGCCCGGCACGACATAGTCGACGTAGCTGCCCTCGCCCGCGATCGCACCGCCGAAGACGAACGTGAACAGCAGCATGAGGGCCACCGGCAGCATGATCGACATCGAGAGCGTCTCGCCGTCTCGCAGCGACAGGATGAGGCTGCGGCGGACGAAGACGCGCTCGGCGGCCAGGCCTCGCAGCCGCGGACGGACGGCGGGGGCGGGGGAGGCGGCCCGCGTCGGAGGGGTGAGGGCGGTCATGCGTGCTCCCGGAGGGTGACGGGCTCGGCGGTGCCGGGCGAGGTGAGGGCGAGGAAGACGTCGTCGAGCGTGGGACGGCGCAGCTGCACGCGCGCGCCGGGGTGGAGGACCTCGAGGTCGGCGAGGGCGCGGCGGACGCCGGCGATGGACCCGTCGGTGGCGACCTCGGCGAGCGCCGTGCCGTCTGGTGCCTCGGCCACGAGCGTGTCGGTGCCGAACTGCGCCTTGAGCTCCGCAGCCGTCCCGGTCCGCGCGATCCGGCCTTCGTGGAGCACCGAGATGCGGTCGGCCAGCTGGTCCGCCTCTTCCAGGTACTGCGTGGTGAGGAAGACGGTGGTACCGGCATCGGCGAGACCGCGGATGACGTCCCACAGGTCCATCCGGCTTCGCGGGTCGACGCCCGTGGTGGGCTCGTCGAGGAAGAGCACCTGCGGAGTGACGACGAAGCTCAGGGCGAGGTCGAGCCGACGGCGCATGCCGCCGGAATAGGTCTTGACACGGCGCGACGCGGCGTCCTCGAGGGCGAACCGTCCGAGCAGCTCCTCCGCTCTCCGACGCGAGCCGCGGGGGGAGAGGCCGGACAGGCGCCCCAGCATGACGAGGTTCTCGGTCCCGGTGAGCGCGTCGTCGACCGCGGCGGACTGTCCCGTCAGGGCGATCCGCTGTCGCACCCGGTCCGGCTCGCGGCGGACGTCGTGACCGGCCACGATGGCCTCGCCCGCGTCGGCCTGGGCAAGGGTCGTGAGGATCGAGATCGTCGTGGTCTTGCCTGCGCCGTTGGAGCCGAGCAGCGCGACGATCTCGCCCTGCGCGGCGACGAGGTCGACGCCGCGCAGCACGGGAGTGCCGCGGTACTGCTTGGTCAGCCCTCTGACTTCGATGGCGGTGGTCATCGTCGTTCCTTTCTGCGTATGGCTGAAACTGTTTATGACGCTAACACACTGTTTAGGGCATACACAACGTAGGATGTTCATATGAACGACGAAGGCGCTCCGGAGCTCCCGCGCGGTATCGCGCTCGCCTGGGGAGTGGCAGCCGCCCCGCAGCGAGGGCCGAAGCGCGAGATGAGCGTGGAGCGGATCGTGGACGCCGCGGTCGAGCTCGCCGACGCCGAGGGGATCGCCGCGGTGTCGATGGCGGCGGTCGCCGCCAAGCTCGGCTTCACGCCGATGTCCCTCTACCGTTACGTCAGCGCCAAGGACGACCTGCTTCTTCTCATGCAGGAGGAGGCGACCGGACTTCCTCCGGAAGGGATCCTCGAGGCCGAGGGATGGCGGGCGCGGATGGAGCTCTTCTACGCCGAGCAGGTGCGGATCTACCTGCGCCATCCCTGGCTGCTGGGTCTCCCGATCTCCGGGGCGCCGATCACACCGAACAGCTCAGCCTGGTTGGACGCGGCCCTCTCGGCGCTGGCGGAGACGCCCTTGCGCAGCGGCGAGCGACTGGCCGTCGCGCTCGGTGTCCTCGGCCAGGCGCGTTGGTGCGGCACCGTCCAGGCCGGCTATGCCGAGCGCTCCCGTGTGAGCGGGCTCTCCCCGGCAGAGGTGACGGCGGAGGAGAGCGCGCTGTTCGACCTTCTGGTGACCGCCGAGGAGTATCCGGTGCTCCGTCGGATCGTTGACGACGGTGCCTTCGCCGCCGAGGACGACCCGTTCCGGTTCGGCCTCGACCGCTACTTCGACGGCGTGGAGCGCCTGATCGACACGCTCACCGCCGGGGGCGAGCACCCTCCGGCGGGCGCCTGGGTCGAGCTGGACCCCGCAGAGGTCGCGGGGGACAAGAAGTACCGTGAGGCGCAGAAGGCCGTCCGCGAGGCGGAGAAGGCCTTGCGGAACGCGCGCAAGGTCGAGCGGCAGGTGCATCGGGACGCCCAGGAGAGGCTGGCGAAGGCGCGCGCCGCCTCCTGAGGCGGTCGGTCAGGAGACGGCGGGGCACATGGCCCCTCCGCGGTCACAGGAGCCACTCGGGTTTACACCCGTCGTCACGAGCCCCTAAAGTGTGGACAACGAGAAAGGGGTACGGGGGATGCCCGAGATTCCGGACGTGCGCTTCCTGACGGTGGCCGAGGTGGCCGAGATCATGCGCGTGTCGAAGATGACCGTCTACCGGCTGGTCCATGCCGGAGAGCTGCCGGCGATCCGATTCGGCCGAAGCTATCGCGTGCCGGAGTCCGCCGTCACCGACGCGCTGCGTCGCCCCGTCGCCGACGTCGGCTGACCGAAGGCGGCGCTCGACCGGCGGCGACAGGCTCGCGCTGCGCGTACGCTAAACTGTCCCGAGGCATTTTCCGTGCCCGATCCCGGGCGCTGCGAACGAGCGGCGCCCAGCCCCTGACGTAGTGAGGTTTCCGTGGGTTCTGTCATCAAGAAGCGCCGCAAGCGCATGGCGAAGAAGAAGCACCGCAAGCTGCTTCGCAAGACTCGCCACCAGCGCCGCAACAAGAAGTAAGCGGCCCAGGCACCGAGCGCCCCTGACGAGAGTCAACAGGGGCGCTTCGTGTCTGTACGCTCTTTCCATACCCGTCCTTCCTTCGATCGCCGGCCCGCCCCCGGGACGGCACCGGGAGCAGCCATGAAGTCGATCACCGTCGTCCAGCTCGCCGAACGCTCGGGCATCCCTCTCATCGACGTGCGCGAACGCGACGAGTTCGCCGCCGGCCACGTTCCCGGCGCTGTGAACATCCCCATGTCAGAGATCGGCGAGCGCCTCTCCGAGCTCCCCGGCGAGGCCTTCGACGTGATCTGCCAGGCGGGCGGGCGCTCCGCGCGCGTGGTCCAGGCGCTCGAGTCGCGGGGGTACGACGCAACCAACGTCGAGGGCGGCACGGGCGAATGGATCGCGCAGGGGCGCGCCGTCGAGACGCCCGCGTCGTGATCAGCATCACGCTCATCGGCAAGCCCGACTGCCATCTCTGCGACGTCGCCTCGGACGTCGTCGACGCGGTCATCGCCGATCTGCCAGATGCGCTCGCCGAGGACATCCAGATCACCGAGACGTCGATCCTCGACGACGCGGCGCTCTCCGAGAGCTGGTGGGAGAAGATCCCGGTCGTGCTCATCGACGGGGAGCTCCACGCGTACTGGCGGGTGTCGCCGGATCGCCTGCGAGACGCCCTGACCCTTCGGGCTCGCGAGGAGGCGCGATGACCCTGCGACACGTCGTGATGTGGAAGATGGCGGCGGAGGACGCGGGAGAGCGCGCCAGGCATGCGGCTGAGGCGGCCGATCGGCTGCGCGCCCTCGAGGGCGTCGTGCCCTCGATCCGTGCGATCTCGGCCGGACCGAACACCCTGTACCCCGACGCGAACTGGGACCTCGTGCTGGTGGCGGACTTCGACGACGTCGCCGGTCTCGACGCCTACCAGGGGCATCCGGCCCATCAGGAAGTGGTCGCGTATGTGAGGTCGGTCGTCGCATCTCGTGCGGCGGTGGACATCGAGCTCTGATCCGCAACCGGATCGTGATGCGTCCCGGCGGGCCGGAGGTGCGGCGAACGTCGTGTGTCGTGTCAAGATGGGCTCCACCCGAGATCGTCCCGGGCCTCGTGCCCATTGACAAAGGGAGCTAGCCAATGCACCGTCGCACCCCACTCGCCGCCGGACTCGTCCTCGCCGCCGCGGCCACTCTCGCCCTCGCCGGCTGCGCGGGCGGCGGAACAGGAGGTTCCGGTTCCGCCGCGCCCTCCGGTGGCGGCGAGTACAGCCTGGTCTCCGCAGGGACGCTCACGGTCTGCTCGGACGTGCCCTACCCGCCGTTCGAGGTCGAGGACACGTCGAGCGAGTCGGGCTTCTCCGGCTTCGACATCGACCTGCTCACGGCGATCGCCAAGAAGCTCGATCTCAAGATCTCCGTGCAGGACGTGGGCTTCGACGCGCTGCAGTCGGGAACGACCCTCGCCGCCGGCACCTGCGATCTCGGCGCCTCGGCGATGACCATCACGGACGCCCGCAAGGCGAACATCGACTTCTCCGACCCGTACTACGACTCCGTGCAGTCGCTGCTGGTCCGGGCCGACTCCGGCATCAAGGGCGTCGCCGGCCTGTCCGGCAAGAACGTCGGCGTCCAGCAGGGCACCACGGGCGAGGCCTATGCCAACGAGAACGCCAAGGGCGCGAGCATCGTGCAGTACCCGTCGGACGGAGAGCTGTGGCCGGCCATGCAGGCAGGGCAGATCGACGCGATCCTCCAAGATCAGCCGGTGAACTTCGTGCACCAGCAGTCGGACCCGGCCTACAAGATCGTCGAGACCTACGAGACCGACGAGCAGTACGGCTTCGCCTTCGAGAAGGGCAACAAGGATGCGCTGCGCGAGGCCGTCAACGGCGCTCTGAAGGAGCTGCGCGACAGCGGCGAGTACCAGAAGATCTACGACCAGTACCTCACCGAGAAGAAGTAGGCGTCGCGACGTGAGGGGAGGAGCCCGACGATGGCGTTGAGGCGCACGACGAAGAACAGGATCTACCGGTACACGGTCTACGCCGTGCTGCTCGCGCTCGTCGTCTGGGCGGCCCTCAGCGCGGACTGGGCGCGGCTCGGCACCCTGTTCTTCAACCCGCAGGTCGCGATCAAGATGTTCCCGGCCATCGTCACGACCGCGCTGGTGAACACGCTGTGGTTCACCGTCGTCGCCTTCGCCGGCGGTCTGCTGCTGGGAGTCCTGCTCGCGCTGATGAAGCTGTCCAGCATCGGCCCGTTCCGCTGGATCGCGACGGTGTGGATCGAGCTGTTCCGCGGGCTTCCCGCGCTCCTCACGATCTTCGGCGTGGCCTTCATCGTGCCGATCGCGGTCGGGGTCCCTGGCAAGGACCTCGGCGGGCCGGTCGTGCTCGGGCTGATCGGTCTCGTGCTCGTCGCCTCGGCATACATGGCGGAGACCATCCGGGCGGGGATCCAGGCGGTCCCGAAGGGGCAGACCGAGGCGTCGCGATCGCTGGGCATGTCTCCGTTGAAGACCACGTTCTGGATCATCGTCCCGCAGGGGTTCCGGATCATCATCCCGCCGCTGACGAACGAGTTCGTCCTGCTTCTGAAGGACACCTCGCTCCTGTTCGTCGCCGGGACCTTCATCTGGTCGAAGGAGCTCACCACGTTCGCCCGCGACGCGACGACCCAGAACACCAACGCGACGCCGCTGATCATGGCGGCGATCCTGTACCTGATCGTGACGATCCCGCTCACGCGGTTCACGGCGTGGCTGGAGCGTCGGATGGCGAGGGCACGATGAGCACCGATCTGATCGACGTCCACGCCCCGGCGATCGACGTGCAAGGGCTCGTCAAGACTTTCGGCGAGAACGAGGTGCTCAAGGGCATCGACCTCACCGTCACCGCCGGAGAGGTCGTGTGCGTGATCGGGCCCTCGGGCTCGGGCAAGTCGACGCTGCTGCGATCGGTGAATCTGCTCGAGGAGCCGACGGCCGGCACGATCCGCATCGAGGGGATCGACATCACGGACCCGGACACGGACATCGACCGTGTCCGGACCCGCATCGGCATGGTGTTCCAGAGCTTCAACCTCTTTCCGCACATGACGGTGCTGGGCAATCTCACGATCGCCCAGAGACGAGTGAAGAGGCGGTCGAAGGCCGAGGCGGAGAAGGTCGCCCACGAGATGCTGTCCCGGGTCGGCCTCGCCCAGAAGGCCGGCGCCTACCCCGGTCATCTCTCCGGCGGGCAGCAGCAGCGGGTCGCGATAGCGCGGGCGCTGTGCATGAACCCGGACATGATGCTGTTCGACGAGCCGACCTCGGCACTCGACCCCGAACTGGTGGACGAGGTGCTGCAGGTGATGCGCGCTCTCGCGGACGAGGGCATGACGATGCTCGTCGTGACGCATGAGATGGGCTTCGCTCGCGAGGTCGGGTCTCGGCTGATCTTCATGGACGGGGGGAACATCGTCGAGGAGGGCGATCCCCGTCACGTGCTGGCGAACCCGCAGCATCAGCGTACGAGGGACTTCCTCTCCAAGGTGCTGTAGTCCTTCCGGATGATCCCGGGGCGCCCCCAGCGTTTCCCCGGGCACGCGCGAAGACGGCCGTTCTAGGATGGGCCGTCACCCCCGGAGGGACCGGAGCGGTGCGGGAAGAGGGGCTCATGCCGCAGTGGCTGCTCACGCTGGACATCGCTGAAGGCGTCGTCCCGTGGACGGTGTGGGGCGTCGCGATCGCCGCGGCGCTGGTTCTGCTCGTCCGCCGGCCGAGGCGTCGCTGGGTGCGCCGGGTGGCCGTCGCCGTCGTCGCGGGAGGGGTGATCGGGTTCCTCACGGCCGTGCTCACCGAGGGGGCGAACCTCTACGGCGGGCCGATCCCGGAGAGCGTGCGCTGGTGGGCCGCTGCGACCTTCGCGGCCATGGGTCTGGCTGTCGTGAGCCTGTGGGACTCCCGCTGGTGGCACAAGGTCACTGCGATCGTGCTCGTGGTCGCGGGCGTCCTCGCCGGCGCGATCGGCGTCAACGCCGCCTTCGGCCTGCAGCGCACGCCCGGTGAGCTGCTGGGGATCTCCACGCATGCCCAGCTGGGTGCCCTGCCCGCGCCAGACCCCGGGGCCACCTCGACCGCTCCCCTCATGGAAAGCTGGCATCCGCCGAGCGACATGCCGGGGCGCAGCGCCGTTTTCACCCTGAGCGGCGACAAGGCGATCCCGTCCACGGCGGGGTTCGCTCCGAGGGATGCGACGATCATCCTCCCTCCGGCCGCGCGGGTGGTCGACCCGCCGCCGCTCCCCGTCCTCGTCCAGATGATGGGGCTCCCTGGATCCCCGGACTCCTCGATCGTGCGCGACATCGTCGACGAGTTCGCCGCGAAGCACCAGGGGCTCGCGCCGATCGTCATCATCGCGGACCAGCTGGGGGAGACCTCGCAGAACCCCGGCTGCGCCGACACGAAGGCCTACGGTGGGGTTTCCACGTACTTCAACGTCGACATCCCGACGTACATCAAGGACAAGATCCGTGTGCTCCAGGATCCGCGGTTCTGGACGATCAGCGGATACTCCAACGGCGGGGCCTGCTCCTTCCTCTACGGCGCGGAGCACCCGGAGATCTGGGGCAACCTGATCGACGTCTCGGGCGAGAGGTGGCCCGGCTTCGGTGACAAGGCCTCGGTGCTGGACGGCGCGTTCGGTGGTGACGAGGCCGCCTTCGACGCGAACAAGCCCGAGTCGGTCCTCCTCCACCACCCCGGCGCGTACGTCGACCGCCGGGCCGTCTTCACCGCCGGGTCGGAGGACACGAAATACGGGCCCGGCGCGAAGATCGCGGCCGATGCCGCACAGGCGGCAGGCTGGGACGTCAGCTTCTTCATCGTGCAGGGGGCGTCGCACACCAACACCGCGTTCAGCGAAGGCCTGAAGGAGTCGTTCGAGCTGCTCGCGGAGCGATGGGGGCTGGCGGGGAGATGACCGCGAAGATCACCGTCGCGGTGCGGACGTTCGGTTCCCGGACGGCCGCCTTCGTCCGCCGGCACCCGTTCTCCGCCGCGCTCGGCGTGCTCGTCGTCGTGACCGGCCTGGCGACGGGGTCGCTGTGGACCGCGGAGCCCGAGATGATCGGGGCGAGCCCGGTCGCCATCGTCGAGCGCGGCCGCTGGTGGACGCCGATCACCGCCCTCCTGGTCCCGGATTCCGTGCTACAGCTGCTGTTCACGCTGCTCCTGGCGGTGGCCGTCCTGGCGTACGCAGAACGGCTCCTGGGAACGAGGCGCACCGCCGCGCTCTTCTTCGCGACGGGCATCGTCGGGATCATCCTCGGCGTGGGGGTGCAGGAGCTGGCTGCGGCCTGGGGCGAGGTCTGGGCACGTGCGGGGACGTCGAGCCTCGTCGCCGACCCGGTGATCGGCATCTGCGGCGCTGTGATGGCGGCCAGCGCCTTCGCCCCCGCGCTCTATCGGCGCCGCATCCGCCTCATCGGCTTCTCGTGGCTCGTGATGTTCATCCTCTACGCCGGCGACGCCGAGAGCCTCTATCGCCTCGTCGCCGCGCTCCTTGGCCTGTTCCTCGGGCTCGTCCTGGCCCGAGGCGTCTCGCATCCGGCCTGGCACCGCAGCTCCTACCGTGAGACGCGCACGCTGGTCGCCGCGATCGTCGCCGTGACCGGACTCGGCCCGCTCATCGTGATCCTCACCGGTGTGGGCGCAGGCCCGCTCTCCCCGGTGATCGCCGGGCTGCGCGGTGCCGACATCAGCTCGGTGATGTCGCGCTGTGCGCGTGCGGCGACCGAACGGTGCGTCGTCGACGTCCCCGCGATCGTCGCCGCGGGCACCGGGGCCTTCTTGATGAGCATCGTGCCCCTCGTGCTCTGCCTGGTCGCCGCATGGGGCCTGCGGTCCGGGCGTCGTGCGGCATGGTTCCTCGCGCTCGGCGTCAACGTCACGATGGCGACGCTCACGGCGATCAGCCTGGTGGTCCGCACGGCGAAGCACCCTCAATCCCTCGCCGCCTTCAACCAGCAGTTCCCCGGATTCCCGGTGTTCGCGATCGCCGTCCCGCTCGCGGTCTGCCTCCTTCTCGTCCTCACGCGGCGCCGGTTCGCCGTGCGTGCGGAGAGGGCGGCCGTACGCCGGTTCGCGCTGATCGTCGTCCTCGCCTTCGTCCTCCTCCTCGTCGCGGACACGCTGCTCGTGCTCACGCTCACGAGATCCGGCGGCTTCTGGACGGTGCTGGGGGACGCGGTCCGGCGGTTCCTTCCCACCGGCATCGGGCGCCCTGGCACCTCGACGCCTCTCGTCGGCCTTCCCCGGGGGATCCATCGCGGCGTCGGGGCGATGTTCTGGGGCGTCTTCGCGGTCGCGATGCTCGGCCTCCTGCGCGCGCGGACCAACACGGCCACCGATGATGCGCAGCGCTTCCGCGACCGCCTCCGCCGGTACGGCAGCGGCACGCTCGGCTTCATGGGGACCTGGGCGGGGAACAGCCACTGGTTCTCCCCGGACGGTGCCGGCGCGATCGCCTACCGGGTGGTAGGCGACATCGCGATCGCGGTGGGCGATCCGGTGTGCGCCCCGGAGGACAGGGAGAGCACGATCCGGGGCTTCATCGACTTCTGCGACAGCAACGCCTGGACCGCGGTCTTCTACAGCACGCACGAGGAGTCGTTGCCGGTCTTCCGGGATCTCGGCTGGAAGCACCTCTCCGTGGCCGAGGAGACGGTCGTGCCCCTCGAGCGGTTCGCGCTCACGGGGAAGGTGTGGACGAAGGTCCGCCAGCCGTACAACCGGGGCACGCGGGACGGCCTGACCGCGCTGTGGACGAGGTGGGCGGATCTGGGCCCGGCGCTGACGGCCAAACTGGACGCGCTCAGCGAGCAGTGGGTGTCTGAGAAGGCGCTCCCCGAGATGCGCTTCACCCTCGGCGGTGTCGAGGAGCTGAAGGATCCGGACGTCGCGCTCATGCTCGCGATCGGTCCAGACGGCGCGCTCCAGGCGGTGACGAGCTGGCTGCCCTGTTGGAAGGACGGCGAGCTGGTGGGCTGGACGCTCGACTTCATGCGGCGAGCCGACGAGGCGATGTCCGGCGTCATGGAGTATCTGCTGGCCTCGGCGGCCCTCCGGATGAAGGAGGAGGGGCTGGAGACCATGAGCCTCTCGGGTGCGCCGCTCGCCCAGGCTCCGGACGAGACCGCCGATCCGGACGCGCTCACCGAGCTGCTGGCCTGGCTGAGCCGCGTGCTGGAGCCGGCCTACGGCTTCGCGTCGCTGTTCCGGTTCAAGGGGAAGTTCAACCCCGACTACCGGGCGCTGTACCTCGCCTACGCCGATCCCGCTCAGCTTCCGACGATCGGTGTCGCGCTCGCCAGGGCCTACCTGCCCGAGGTGTCTCCCCGGGAATATCTGGCTCTCATGCGCACGCTCTCGGGCTGACTCGCGACGTGTCATGCGGCCGCGGCCGACGCCCTGCCCGGACACGATGACGCCCCGCCCGGACGGATCCGGACGGGGCGTCAGCTGGAGAGCTCAGGCCTCGGTCTCGACGACCTCGGCATCGGAGGCGTTGCGCCGAACCGAATCGATGCCGTTGAGCGCGCTCGACTTCGAGGCGTATCCCTGGCTCGTGGCGATGATCTCGCCATTGCCCGCCTTGAGTCGGAAGCGGTAGTCGCCACCCTTGTCCTGGTATAGCTCGAACTTCCCCGCCATTGTGCGTCCTTTCGATCCGGATCGGGCGCGACGGCGCCCCTGAGCACACGTTAGCGACGCCGGCGTGGGAAAGGGCAGGACGACACGACGGCTAGGGGGAAACACGTAAGCGGCCGCTCCTGCCGCGACGCACGGCGGTGACGCTCCGCCGCCACGTCCGCAGTGGTGGCGGAGACCCCGGCTATCATGACTCTCGGGCCCCTTACGACGTCGAATCGAGTAGGCATGCCGTCCTGGCTTCTGAAGACCAACATCGTCGACGGTCCGTTCCCCCTGACGGTCTGGGGCGCGACCGCGATCCTGATCGTCGTGCTGCTGGTGCGCCGCCCGACGCTCCGCGGGGCGCTGACAGCCCTGGTCGCCGTCCTCGGCGGGGCGGTGGTGGGGGTGGGGACGGTGCTCGTCCTGCGGATCTCGGGTGTCCTGATCACGCTGCCCCCGTTGCTCGCGTTCTGGGCGGGCGCCGGACTGGGATTCCTCGGGCTCGCGATCGTGAGCCTGTGGGACACGAAGGTCTGGCGCAAGGTCGTGGCCGCGCTCACCATCGTGATGGTGCTGCTCTCGGTCACGCTCGGCGTCAACGCCCAGTTCGGCATCGACAGGACGATCGGCGATCTGATCGGAGAGTCCACCCTCGACAAGGCCGAGTCGCTTCCCGGGCCGGCGACGCCCCCTGCCGCCTCGGGGCCCCTCTACAAGAGCTGGGAGCCACCGGCCGGGATGCCGGCCAAGGGCAAGGTCCTGGAGCTGGGCAACGCGGAGGCCATCCCCTCGTCGGCGGGGTTCGTGCCCCGCAACGCCTCGGTCTACCTTCCGCCCGCCGCGCTCGTCGCCGCCCCTCCGCCCCTGCCTCTGGTCGTGCACATGATGGGGAAGCCCGGGGCGCCCACGCCTCAGTTCATGCAGGAGGCGATGGACAAGCTTGCGGCCGAGAACAAGGGGCTCGCGCCGATCGTCATCGTCGCCGACCAGCTCGGCGGCGATGAGAACAACCCCGCATGCGCCGACTCCGCGGCCTTCGGCGGGGTCTCCACCTACTTCAACAAGGACATCCCGGCGTACGCGCTGGGCAAGCTCCCGGTCACCGCCGATCACCGGGATTGGACGATCAGCGGCTATTCCAACGGCGGCGCCTGTGCGTTCGCCTGGGGTGCCGAGCATCCGGACGTCTGGGGCAACGTCGTGAGCATCTCGGGCGAGGACTATCAAGGCTCGGAGGAGCCGGATCAGGTCCTCGCCCAGATCTTCGGCGGCGACCAGGCCGCGTACGACGCCGCCAAGCCCGCAGCCGTGGCCGCGCGGAACAAGGGGAGCTTCGCGGGTCATGTCGCGATCTTCACGGTCGGAGCCAACGACCCGCTGTACATCCCCCGCGCCGAGAGGTCCGCCGCTGTCGCACGGGAGGCGGGGTTCGAGACGAGGACGTTCGTCATCCCCGACGCCGACCACGTGGTCACCGCGCTGCAGAAGGGGATCCCCGAGGCCTACCGTGCGCTGTTCCCGCATCTGGGGCTCGCGCCGCCGGCCTCCTAGCCGCCTGACTCTCACCATCCGTCCTGAAAGGCCCTCCATGTCGACGACAACGACGCCCGACGTCGCCTCGCCCACACCGCGCCGCTCGCCGATCCTCCGCTATGCGCGACGGCACCCGTTCGCGATCCTGTTGTCCCTGACGCTCCTGGGCACGGGAATCGGATTCGGGACGCTGTGGGGGAACGCCCCGGCGGAGCTCGCCGCGAGCCCGCTGACGACGTTCGCCCAAGGGACATGGTGGTCGCCGGTGACCGCGCTCCTCGTGCCGGACTCGGCCGTCGAGGCTCTGCTGACGATCGCCCTGGTCCTCACCGTCATGGCGTACGCCGAGCGCAAGCTGGGGACGCTCCACAGCGTGCTCGTCTTCCTGGGCACGGGGGTCCTCGGGATCCTGCTCGGGTTCGGCCTCGAGTCCCTGCTCACGAACGGCGATCTGCTCTGGGGCCTGTCGCTCGAGGCCGGCTTCGTCCTGGACCCGGCGATCGGCGTCCTCGGCGTCGTCATGGCCGGAAGCGCGTTCGCTCCCGTGCTCTTCCGCCGCCGGATCAGGATCATCGGCTTCGCGGTGATCCTGATGTTCGTCCTGTATGCGGGAGACGCCGACAGCCTCTTCCGGCTCGTGTCGGCGATCCTCGGCGTCGTGGTCGGCCTCGTCCTCGCCCGCGGGGCGGCGGCAGGGGCCTGGCACCGCAGCTCCTACGCGGAGACGCGGACCATCGTCGCGGCCATGGTCGCCGTGACCGGCCTGGGCCCGCTCATCGCCTTGGTCTCCGGGATGGCCAACGGGCCCCTCGCCCTCGTCGTCGCCGGGTTCTCCGGTGTGGACGCCGAGGAGGTCTTCGAGCGCTGCGACACCTCCGAGACGCTCAGCGACGCCTGTCTCACCGACATCGGTCGCGTGCTCACCGACGGACCAGGACCGTTCCTGCTCAGCCTCATGCCGCTCCTGCTGAGCCTGATCGCCGCCTGGGGGCTGCGCCTCGGCCGCCGTGCGGCGTGGTTCCTCGCCCTCGCGGTCAATGCCGTCGTCGCGATCGTCACCGCTGTCGGGCTGGGCGCAGGCGAGCTGTTCGACGCCGCGACGCGGACGGACGTCGGTCTGGAGTACGTGATCTGGGCGCTGCTGGCGGTCCTCCTGCCGGTCGCCGTGATCGTGCTCCTGCTCGTCACCTGGCGACGTTATCGGGTGCGGGCGCCGCGCCGTGCCGCTCTGCGGTTCACGCTGACCGTGACCGGGGCGTTCGTCGTCCTGGCCGGAGGCTATGTCGCGCTGGTGCTGCTCTCGCCCGCCGGTGCCTTCCTGCTTCCCGTGGCGGCGGGCGACGTGCTCCTCGACGTGGTCCGCCGGTTCCTCCCCGCGGGACTCCTGCAGCCGGTCCCGGTGCCGGTGGTCCCGACGGAGGGCCTCGTCCTGTTCGCGTACCAGTGGGTCGGCGTGGTGTTCTGGATCGTCTTCGCTGTCGCGATCCTCGTGCTGTATCGAGCGACGATCGTCCACCGCGACGCCGAAGGGGAGGCGCGCTTCCGGGCGCTCCTTCGCGCGGGCGGCGGCGGGACGCTCGGCTTCATGGGCACCTGGCGTGGCAACGACTACTGGTTCGCCCCCGAGGGCACCGGTGCGGTCGCCTACCGGGTGATCAACGGGATCGCGCTGACGATGTCCGATCCGGTCTGCGCGAAGGAGGACGAGGCGGCGACGGTCCGCGGCTTTGCGGACCACTGTGACAGCCAGGGGTGGACGCCGGTGTTCTACAGCGTCCACGACCGTTATCGTCCCGTCTTCGAGGGCCTCGGCTGGCAGACCATGTCGGTCGGGGAGGAGACGGTCGTCCCGCTCGCCGGCTTCGAACTCACCGGCAAGCCGTGGGCGAAGGTCAGGCAGGCATACAACAAGGGCGTGCGCGAGGGCATCACGACGCTGTGGTCGTCGTGGGCCGACCTGCCCGCGTCCGTCCTCGCCCAGATCAACGCGATCAGTGAGCAGTGGGTCTCGGAGAAGGAACTGCCGGAGATGGGCTTCACGCTCGGCGGCATGGAGGAGCTGAAAGACCCCGACGTCGCCCTGTTCCTGGCTCTCGGGCCGGACGGCGGGCTCCAGGCGATCACGAGCTGGCTGCCCAGCTGGACCGACGGGCGGATCACGGGCTGGACCATCGACTTCATGCGCCGCGGAGACGAGTCGACCTCCGGGATCATGGAGTTCGTCATCGCCTCCGCTGCCTTCCGGATGAAGGAGGAGGGTGTGGAGGTGATGAGCCTGTCCGGTGCGCCGCTGGCCCAGAAGCCCCTCGCGCCAGGCGAGCAGGCTCCGGATCCGACGGTGATGACGCGGCTGCTCGGCTGGCTGGCGACGGTTCTGGAGCCGGCCTACGGGTTCACGTCGTTGTTCCGGTTCAAGAGCAAGTTCAACCCCGAGTACCGCACGATCCTCATGGCCTATCCCGATCCTGCGCAGCTGCCCACGATCGGTCTCGCGATCGGCAACGCCTACCTTCCCGAGGTGTCGCCCAAGGAGTACCTCGCCCTCGCGAAGACCTTGAACCAATAGGATCGCGCGTCCGAGAAGTCTCCGCGAGAAGTCGGCCGCGGCGGGAATGATCGCGGGCTGGCGAGGGTTTTCCTGCAGGGCAGGTATATGCACCTGCATGGAAAATACGGAAGGAAACAGCCCGCATGACCACCTATGACGTCGGCGTTCTCATCGGCAGCATCTCCTCGACCTCGATCAACCGGCGCCTCGCGAAGGCGCTCGTGAAGCTCGCTCCGCAGGCGGAGCTGCGCCTGACCGAGATCCCGATCAAGGGTCTGCCGTTCTACTCGGCCGACCACGACACGGCGATCCCCGCCGAGGCTGCGGAGCTCAAGAAGCAGATCGAGGCCGCCGACGGCATCCTCCTCGTCACCCCCGAGTACAACCGTTCCGTGCCGGGGGTGCTGAAGAACGCGATCGACACCGCGAGCCGGCCGTGGGGGCAGAACAGCTTCGCCGGCAAGCCCTCCGCGGTCATCGGCACCTCGATCGGCGCGATCGGCACGGCCGTCGCCCAGCAACACCTGCGTTCGGTCCTGTCGTTCCTCGCCTCACCGGAGCTCGCGCAGCCGGAGGCATATCTGCACTCCACCGAGGGCCTCATCACCGACGACGGCGAGGTGACAGACTCCTCGACCGCCGAGTTCCTCCTGTCCTGGCTCAGGGCGTTCCACACTCACATCGCGAAGACCCTCAGTCCCGCCCGCTGACGGGTGACATCGCCACGGTGGCGGCGACCTCCCGGAAGCCGCCGCCACTATGGCGCCTTCTCGTGTGGCCTACGGAGCCGCGCAGAGACGGTAGGGACCCGACTCGCGGAGCGTCGGCCCGGGACAGGGGTCCAGGCTCAGGCGTGTGACATGCTGCATCGCCGGGGCGTCGGAGAGGCCGACGTGCGCACCCGTGAGGACGACCGCCGAGACCGCCGGGCCCCACGGGGCCGCGGCGAGCCAGTGCGCGTCGTTCTCCTGGACCCAGGACGCCAACGGGGCGGCCGCGGCACGCTGCGCGGCCAAGGTCTCGGCCGTCGGCGGGGTCACGGCCTGCGCCGCGTGCATTCCTCCCGCGACGCCGATCGGGAGCAGGAGCGCCGCGCCGGCGAGCGCCGCGGACGTGCGACGGACCGCCTGAGCCTTCACGCCCTCGCCTCGCCAGAGCTCTTGGGCTGCGCGCACTCCCGCGGCGGCCAGGAGGGGGCTGAAGGCGAGAAGGCCGACCGCGGGGTGGCGGATCCACAGCGGTGAGCTCGCGGCCTGCGCCCACCAGCCGAGGAAGACCAGGAAGCCGACCGCTCCGGAGGCGATCAGCGCGATCGCCTCGTGGTCGCCGCGCAGCGCGGGGGAGAGCACGAGGGCGATGAGGAGGATCGCGGCCACGATGAGACCGGCCGAGACCGCGGTCCACGTCGGCACGAACCAGGAACCGGCGAAGGTCTCCAACTTCTGCGGGATGGTCGGGGGGGTGAGGTGTCGCTGCCCCCCGTCGAGGAGGAAGTCCCGCACACTGCGCAGGTGGTCGACGAAACCTCGAGGGCCGAGGGAGACGAAGGTGACCAGTTCGACCAGGACTGTCGGCACCGCGGCCGCGGCGAGGGGCAGGATCGCGCGCCGCAGCGTCCGCAGCAGTCGTGCTCCGAGGGGCGCGTGGCGGGTGAGGACGAACAGCGCCACGGCGAACGCCGGCAGGGCCAGGAACGAGATGTACTTCGCCTGGAGGGCGAGACCGAACAGGAGCCCGGCGAGCCAGGGTCGGCGGGAAAGGGCGACGAATGCCCACACGAGCAGTGCCGCGGCGGGGACCTCCCCGAGGAGGTCGGCCGGCCCCTGCAGCGGCGACACCGAGAGGGCGCCGTTGAAGGCGAGCGGCAGGGCGGCGGCGGCGAGACCGCCCCACCGTCCGGCCAGGTGCCGGCCGAGCATCCACAGCCCGCCGACGAGCAGCGCCCAGTACGCGAGCGGGACCAGGCGCGCGCCGATCACCGGATCGATTCCGGTGGCCAGCACGCCTGCCACGGGCAGCAGCACGGCCGGTCCGGTGGAGATGCGGGCGTCGAAGGGGGTGAGGAGCGATCCGGACAGGGTGCCGTCGCTCGTGTACCCGAGCCCGGCGAGGAGGTTTCGGGGCACGGTGAGGTTGAAGGCCTCGTCCTCCCAGAGCCGCAGTACGGTGAGGCTGTGCCAGCAGACCAGGACGTTGGCGACGAGAAGCATCGCGGCCAGCGCCCAGAAGGCGATCGTGGCGAGACGACGGCTCATGACGTGCTCGTCCCGGAGGGCCGGGCCGCCGTGGCGATGGACCGGAGCGGAGCCCCGGGACGGAGCGACCAGGTCCAGGCCTCGCGGAGGGCGTCCCGTGCGAACGCGCGCAGTCGCCGAGGAGGGAGGGCGATCCGCGACGCGCGACCCCACATCGTGCCGGTGGCGGAGGCGCCGCGGCGCGGGATGCTGCGGACCCGGACGTAGCGGACGCGGTAGCCGGCGCGGACCTCCGCGAGAGAGAAGTGCACGTGGGGCACGAGGGCGTCCCGGGGCACCGCGTCCACCAGCGCGCGGGCGACCGCGGGACGATAGGCGCGCAAGGGCGTGTTCACATCCGGGACCCCTCGGCCGGCGGCAGCGGCGACGAGCACCCGCACCGCGGCGGTGAGCGCGCGCCGGAACCACGGGTCGGTGCGTCCCCCGCGGACGCCGTGCACGACGTCCGCGCCGGTGTCGGCGAGGGCCAGGGCGACGGCCGCGATCTCCTCGCCGAGGAACTGCCCGTCGCCGTCCACGTGGACGATCGCGTCGGGGGCGAGAGCGAGCCCGGCCCGGTAAGCGGCGAGAGCGGTCGGGCCATGGCCGCGGTTTGCGGGCTGGGTCTCCACCCGTACGCCGTCGAAGGACGAGAGGATCTGCGCCGTGTCATCCGTCGAGCGGTCATCCGCGACGACGACCGTCAGATCCTTGGTCAACGGAAGGAGGGTCTCGCGAAGCTCGTCGACGAAGCCGACGATGCCCTCTGCTTCGTTGTAGGCCGGCATCACGACCACGAGGTGGGTAAAGCGCACGGGTTCCTCGGTCAGCGGGCGGCGAAGACGGCGCACAACGCACCGCCCCGGTAGTCTAGTCGAGTCATGGATCGTCGCTCTCGCTTGCGCCGGATCGCGGGGGTCGGCGGTCGCTTCCTCGTCATCGGCGGCATCAGCACCCTCATCGAGGTCGGCGCCTTCAACCTGTTCGTCTACGTGCTGGGGTGGGACGTCGTGACCGCCAAGGTCGTCGCCTCTCTCGTCGCCCTGGTCAACGCCTACTTCGGCAACCGGGAGTGGGCGTTCCGCCATCGCGACCGCCGTGGACGCGCGGCAGAGATCGTGCTCTTCCTGGCCACGAACCTCGTCTGCACCGCGCTCGGTGCGCTCCTCGTCTGGGCGGGGACCGAGGCCGCCGGCGCGCTTCTCGGGCATGCGCCGGGGGCTGCGATCGTCAACGTGGTGAATCTCGCGAGCATCGCGATCATCGTCGTCGTCCGCTTCATC
The DNA here is from genome assembly GCF_049800815.1 of Microbacterium sp. S308A+. NCBI lineage: Bacteria > Bacillati > Actinomycetota > Actinomycetes > Micrococcales > Microbacteriaceae > Microbacterium > Microbacterium sp. S308A+. Next base: position 180,419 of record NZ_JBNAFT010000002.1, read on the forward strand.
CTCTACCACGGGATCGTCTTCCGTCCTGCTCGCGCCGTCCAGCGCTGACCGCGCCGTCCCCTGCGTCGAAGCGCGCCGACGGGCGCCATGACCATCGCCTGCGTTCCGCGGGTCGCGGGTCAGCCCGTGGCGGTGCAGCCCGGTGCGTTCACCGTGACCCCGGTCGGGCGCACCATCGGGGTATGACGTACCTCGAGGGGTCCGTAGGCGCCGGCGGCTCCCGAGTAGGTGGCCGACACCTGGGCCGTCTGCCCAGGCCCCGTCTCCACATTGACCTTCACCGCGTTGCGCCCCAGGTGCGGCATCGGAGTGAACGACACCTCCTTGCCGTCCACGGTGACCGTGGTGGGCGTCGCTCCTACCGGTCCGTAGATGACAAGGTCGGTCGACACGATGCCCTTGGGGAAATACGTTCCCGGCGAGATGTACTCCGCGAGCCCTGGAACTTGGGCGGCGGTGAGGGTGTTGGCCAGGGTCGCGGTGATCCCGAAGGTGGGGCTCCCGTCCTTCGCCTCGCACTGGTTGCTGTCCGCGGTGATGTCGAGCTGCATGTAGTAGTCGAGCTTGCCCGCGGTGATGTCGTTGACGTAGACGCCAACGGTGGTCGCCTCGGCGTTCATCTCGGGCAGGGTGCCGTTGACGAGCGTGCCGGCGATGACAGCCGACTCGTCCCTGTCGTTCGGGGCGTAGAGGAGACGTCCCTCCCCGGCCGCCTTCGCCAGCATGTCGACGAGGGTCTTCGGGTCGGAGGGCTGGGAGAGCAGGCCGCGGAAGACGGCCTCCGCGGTCGCCGCGAAGAATGCGTCCTGGTCCTTGGTGGACGGGTATTTCGCGTACACCTCGTTCAGGAGAAGCGGCACGGCGTTCTCGGCCGTCAGCTCCTCTCCCGTGGTCAGCGTCACCGGCCCCGTCGCGGAGAGGAGATAGCTGAGGGCCACCGGATCGAAGGAGGCGACTCCGTCGATGGGGGTGCCGAAGGACTCCGCCCAGAAGGCACGGGCGATCTCCGCCGTCGTCGGGAAGTTCGGCGTGAGCGTGGTGTCCTGGATGAACCGGCCGATCTTGTCGGTGTAGAGGGCGAGGGTCTGGGAGTCGATCGTCGTGACGGGCTCGGCGCGACCGTTCTTGAAGTCGCTCGACGAGGCCTGCTGCGTGATCGAGATCCTGCCCTGGTCTGCGGTGACGATCGCGATGGCGGCGGGGTTGCCGCCGGTTCCGCGGGACTCCGCGTTGTTCTGGAACAGGACCAGGTAGTTGCGCGGCCCCTCGGAGCCGAGGGCCTTGGGCATCAGGGTCAAGGCGTTGTGGGTGGGCTCGAGCACCGGCTCGACCTTCGCCAGGGCGTCGTCCAGCATGCCGAGACCGCCGGCGACCTGGTCGACGAGCGCGCCACGGTCGATCCCGGCGACCTCCTTCTTCACCTGTTCGACGCTCGTCGAGGCCTTCTTCACGACCCCGGCGAGCTCGGTGAGGCGGGCGAGGTCGATCGCGCCGTCCCTGGGCACCAGGGCGTCGAGGCTCAAGGCCGTGAGCGGCACGACGGCGTCACGGACGAGCGCATCGGCCGAGGACGCGGCGATGCGCGCCGCGGCGAGGTTTGCCCCCGCCACGGGCACCACCTCGGCGACGCGCCAGAGGGGACCATCGGTCTTCGCCTTCGCCGCGGCGGTGTACTCGGCGATCTTCGTCGCCGTGACCTGGGCGCCGGCGGCGTCGCCGGCGAGCATGCTCTTCTCCACCTCGCCCACGAGCGGGACGGCCTTCTCGAGATCGCCCTTGGCGGAGATGGCCTGCTCGTAGAGGCTCTTCGCCGCCAGGCCCCCTCCGACGATCAAGCCGATGAGGACGACGCCGATCGAGACGGGCACCCAGAAAGCCGCGCGTTTGAGGAGCGGCCGGCGCCGCTTCCGGCGCCGGTGGGAAGAAGTGCTGGTGCTCACCCGGGGATCATATCGGCCATAACTGAGAGGACCCCGCGTCTCCGTTCCGGTCGCCGCAGCCGTCTCGCCGGCGTTTCTCGGGTCCGATCGGAGCAAGGCGTCACGCCGGCAGACCGGTCGAGGCCGATCCCATCGGTTATTGTGGTTCTGCGCGCGTGGGGGGCGTCGGCGTGGCCGTCGCCACATCGGGACGGCATGCGGCCTCACGCCCTGGCAGCAGGAGGAGAACTCCGCCAGCGAGCCCGGGGAAGGGATGAGCAGTGACCGATCGTCTGAGAGTGGGGTTCTGGCGCACCCGGCTTCTCGCGGGGAGCGAGACATTCATCCGCCTGCAGGCGAAGACGCTGCAGCAGGGGACGACGGATGTCGACACCTTCGGATTCGCGCCGTTGCGCTCCTCCCTCGCCAGCGATCGCGACCTCTTCCCCTTCCGCGGCTACAACTTCTCGCGAGCGATGCTGAGGGCTTTCCAGATCACGAGGAGATCTCGTCGCCTGGAGAGGCTCCTTCGGAAGCGGCGCCCGGATGTGATGCATGCGCATTTCGCTCTCGACGCGGGGCTGATCACGCCGACGCTGCGGCGGTTGGGCATCCCCTTGGTCGTCAGCGTCTACGGCTACGACGTGACCAGGACGGCCTCGGACCCACGACAGGCGGAGAAAGAGGCGGCCCGCCTCCGCGAGGCGTTCGACTACGCGACGACGATCACGGCCAACTCCGCGTTCATGCGAGAGAGCGCGATCGCCCGCGGTGCCGACCCCGACAAGGTCGAGGTCGTGCACCTTGGCGTCGAGATGCGGGAGGACGCGGTGCCCTCTCCGCAGGAGGAGCGCCGTGGCGTCCTCTTCGTCGGACGCTTCACCGAGAAGAAGGGCGTGGACGACCTCATCGAGGCGATGAGCCTCCTCCCGGCGGAGCTGAGGGACACGGAGCTGACGGTCATCGGCGACGGTGAGACCAGGGAGTCGCTGGAGCGACGCGCGAGGGAGCACGGGCTGAACGCCCGTTTCCTCGGGAGCCAGCCGCACTCGGTGGTGCAGGAAGAGGTCGCGAGGACGATGATCCTGGCCGCCCCGTCGAAGACGGCGAGTGACGGCGACTCCGAGGGGCTGCCGACGATCATCCTCGAGGCCGCCCAGATGGGCGTGCCGGTCGTCTCCACCTACCACTCGGGGATCCCGGAGGCCGTCGCCGACGGGCGGACCGGGATGCTCGTCCAGGAGAAGGATCCGAAGGCGTTCGCGGCGGCGCTGGCGCAGCTGCTCTCGGATCCCGCGCGTGCGTGGTCGATGGGGCAGCAGGGGCGTGCCCTCATCCGCGAGGAGTTCGACATCGGGCTCTGCGCCCGGCGGCTGGAGACGATCTATGCCCGGGCGGTCGGGGAGCGCCGGTGACCGCCAGTCTCGTCCTGGGAGGCAACGGTTTCCTCGGTGTCCCTCTCGTCTCGGCGCTCGTCGCGGCGGGACAGCAGGTCACGTCGTTCGACAGGTTCAGTCGGGAGCCGGTGCGTGAGCTGCCTGACGGAGCGACCAGGTTCGCCGGAGACTTCCTCGACAAAGGCGATCTCGCCAGGGCTCTCGCGGGAAAGAAGGAGGTCTTCCACTTCCTGTCGATGACGACGCCGGTCGCCTCTGACGACGACCCGTTCCTCGACCTGCGGACCAACGTGTTCCACACGGTGGAGCTGCTCAAGCTCTGCGTCGACGCGGGCGTCGAACGTCTCTACTTCGCCTCCAGCGGCGGGACCGTGTACGGGGACCGGGGCAAGGCCGCTCTCTCCGAGAACGATCTTGCGGAGCCGATCTCCCCCTATGGCATCGGAAAGCTCGCGATCGAGAACTACCTCTCCTACTTCCATGCCAAGTACGGGCTGGAGTCCGTGATCCTGCGGATCTCGAACCCGTATGGACCGGGGCAGCCGCCGACCCGGCGCCAGGGGCTCATCCCGATCGTGCTGGGGAGAGTCGCCGAAGGGCTCCCGGTCGTCCGATCCGGGGCCGGGACGATGGTGCGGGACTATCTCTACGTCGACGATGCGATCGCCATGATCCTCGCCCTGGTGGGAGGTGAGCCCCGGCATCGCGTCTACAACATCGGCAGCGGCGTCGGCCATTCGGTCAATCAGGTCTTCGAGGCGATCCAGCGGGTCACGGGACGGACCCTCGACGTCCAGGACGTCCCGAAGCCCGCCTCCTTCGTCGAGCACGTCGTCTTGGACACGTCCCGGTTCGCCGGCGAGTTCGGCGCCCTGGAGCCGTTGTCCCTGGACGAAGGCATCGCGCGCACCTGGGCCGCGCTGCGCTCCTGAGGGACAGGCCGTAGCTCAGCGTTCCCGCGGGAAGGTCGTCGTCCCCGCGGGAAGGGTCCTCCCCGCGTAGCGGGCCTCGACACCGACCGGCACCTCGAACCGGACGGTGTCCGCGTCCCAGGCGACCCGGACGTCGCCTCGCCCGGTGTCGACGCTGGCGTCCAGCTCGTCCACGAGGAAAGAAGGATCAAGGTCGACGGCGCCAGGGGACACCGGGCGGATCCCCGCCAGACGCGTGAGGAGATAGGCCAGATAGCTGCCGTGCATATGGTGGGAGAGGCTTCGCACCTGCGCGGGCTCGCCCCACCCGTTCCAGGTGGTCGTCGCGCCCAGCTCGGCCCATTGTCCCCACGAGGGGCGGTCGGTGGAGCGGAGCAGCGCAAGGCAGAGATCCGCCCGCCCGTGGTCGTGGAGGAGGGGGAGGAGGAGCGGCTCGCCGACGATGCCGACGTTCAGATGTCCCAGCCGTTCGGTCTCCCGCGCCACGGCATCGATCGGCGCTGTCCCGTGGGCGGCGGGCTCGATGCCGATCGCGTAGGCGAGCAGCGTCGGGGTGCTCTTGAACGGCGCCATACGCGGATAGATGCGCGAGGGACGGTAGGTCGAGGTCCTCCGATCCCACAGCCGCCGTCGCCACGCCTCTGCCTCTTCCGCCGCGCGCTCGCCGTAACGTGCGGCGTCCTCGGCTCGGTCGACGCGATCGGCCATTCGCGCCAAGGCTTTCAGCGCCAGGACGACATGCGCTGTCGCCGTGCTGTCCCGACCGCCGTCGCGTTTGTTGCCGGCGGGCGATCCCCAGTCCCCGTAGCAGGACGACCAGCGGCCTCGACGCTGGTTCGCCAGCAGCCACTCCACCACGTTCCGGACACGTTCATAGCTCTGGGCGACCCAGCCGGGATCGTCGTGAAGCGCGTCGACGCGCTCGACGAAGAGGGCGGCGGCCGATGCCCACTCCGGCGCGAAGTACTCGCCGATCGGCTCCGGCGTGCGCGGCGGAGGCGGCACGATCACCGGGAGGAAGCCCAGATCCTCGAACGAGTCGAGGGCCTGGTCGTGCCATTGCCGGAGGAGCGGTGCCATGTCGAAGGCGAGCGTCGAGCTCTCGAGCATGGCGACGGCATCGCCCAGCCAGCCGTTCTTCTCGTAGGTCGGGGTGTCGGAGACGACCCCGGCGTGCTGGTTGATGAGCATCGAGCGGACCGACATCTCGAAGAGCTGCACGAGGAGAGGGTCGGAGCAGGTGAAACGCGCCCGCTGTGGCGTCTCGGAGAGGATCTCGCGCAGACGCACAGATCGCACGTCGACCTCGGCGGCGTTCTCCGGAAGGAGGACGGCCACGTAGCGGCATCCCTTGAAGGTCAGCTGGGCCTCGAACGTGTCCTCCTCGCCCGAGAGCAGGAGCACGTCTGTCTGCATCGTCTGCATCAGATCGTGTCCGCTGCCGTGCAGGGCCTCGTTGGCGGTGAAGACCATGCCGGAGGCGTCGACCTTCTCGCCGTGGACGACCTCGACCCTGGTGCCGGCCGGTCCGGTCACGACGATGCGCGCCGTTCCCGTGGTGACGAGGCCGAAGTCGTAGACCGTCCCGTCGCCGGTCGGGGACGGCGCCTCCGAGAGGGGGTCGAGGAGGCGCCCCGGCCTCTCCGGATAGGCGCGTGCCGCGCGGATCGGGAGCTCGGGTGCGGGGACCTCCTCCGCCTCCGCCCAGGCGTGGTCGTCATACTCCGCCTCCTGCCACCCGGTCGTCTCCTCGCGCGCATCGAGGAGCTCGCCGTAGAGGACGTCGTCGTAGCGGACCCTGCCCGGGGCGGCCTTCCAGCTGGCGTCGCTGACGAGCGTCGCCGCCCCCGTGACCCGTATCCTGACGCGCGGACGATCCGTCCAGGCGGCGTTCCTCCAGTCCCAGTCCGACTCGGAGCGGACGCCCCACCATCCGCGACCCAGGGTGACCGTCACCACGTTCCGGCCGGGCCGGAGGTCGACGGCATAGCTGCGCGAGAGGAAGCCCCGAGGATAGTACGGGAAGCCGGGATCGTTCGCGCCGGAGACCCGCTCGCCGTTGACCGACACCACGGCGAAGCCTGCGCATGCCACGTGCACCACGGCGCGCCCCCCACCGGGAGCGTCGAACACACGGCGGAGCTGCGGAGCGGCCTCGGCGGCATGCGTGATCCACTGCGCGTCCGCCCAGTCCTCGGCGGAGAAGGGTCCTGTGCTGAAGCGGAGATTCTCCTCCGCCTCCGCGCCGTGCTCATCGCGGACGGCGAGCACGGCCCGGTAGTCCGTGAACGGCGCGAGCAGCGGGGCACGCCAGCGCTGGGCGCCGCCCTGGACCCATCCGGAGTCGATGCCGCCCGGATCCAGCCGCATCCGGTACGCGGCTTGCCGCTGGCCGGTCTCGGCAGCGGCAAGCTTCCATGCCAGCACGGGGGAGGGGTCATCGACCCCGTCGCGCACGCCCCAACCGGGGAGGAAAAGGTCAGTGATCCTCATCGACGCTCACTCCGTCCAGCTGGATCCATTCCGTGGGGTGTGTCGGGGCCGTGACGATCTGCACGACCCCCGCCGCGATCCGCAGCGTGACGTGCCCTTCGCCCGCGGACGCGGTCACCGTGCCGTCCTGCGCCGGCCACGGGCCGGTCAGGATCACCGCTCCCGGGGCGAAAGCCGCCTGGCCGCGCAGGACACGGCCGTGCAGCCTCGACGTCGCCGGCCGTGCGGCGAGCGCATGCACGGGGGCAGCAGGGTCGCTGCGGAAGCCAGGGGCGACCTCGAGGGACGATCTGGGCTCTCCGAGACGCCGAGCGGGACGGGGCGCGGCGCCGATCTCGGAGAGGCGGGTGAGCGCTGCAAGCCCCTTGTCCGTCGAAAGGAGACGGGGGAGCAGGCCTCCGATCGATACCATGCCGACATCCTCTCATGGCGTCCTCGGCAGCCGAGCGCGCTCGGCTACGCTGGGCAGGCGTCGGCGGTCTGCCCGAGCCGGCAGCGACAGAAGGGGAGCCGAACGATGAGCGCGCCGGATGCGAACGGTCAGCGACCACATGTGCACGTGGTCGCCGACGACGTCTTCTTCCCCTCGAACAGCGGCGGCAGGGTCGAGGTCCTCGAGAGCACGCGCGCGCTGCACCACGCGGGTTTCGCCGTCTCCTGCACGATCATGCAGCGGGAGCAGATCTCAGAGGGCGACGTGCGCAGGAACACGGCGGAGTTCCCCGGCACGCTGACCCTCCACCGTCCTGGGTTCCTCGCCACGACGATGCGGCACCCTTTCCTCCCCTACCAGCTGGCGAGCCGGCTCTTCGCCGATGTCCCGCGGACGCTGGACACACCGCCCGACATCGTCGTCGCTCATCACGAGTGGGCGCTCCCCTATGCGCGTCGGATCGCCCGCGAGCACGGGGCGCGTCTTGTCCTGCGCAGTCACAACGACGAGCTCGAGTACCTGCGCTCGTTGCGGAACCCCGCACCGTGGGGCGTTCGTCGGGCGTACTACTCGGCCGAGCTCGCTCGGGCGAGACGAGCCTTTCGGGCGGGCTTCTACGAGGACGTGGCGCTGGCGCTGACGATCTCGGAAGCTGACCAGCGGTTCTATCGCGACCGCGGTGTCGCGGTGGCGACCATGCCGCCCTCTCTCGGACTGGCCAGCGCGAAGCCCGTGGAGGAGATCCCTGAGGGGAAGGGCATCGTGTTCGCGGGCTCGATGGACATGCCGTATGTGGTGGCGGGGCTTCGCTGGTTCGTCGCCGAGGTCCTTCCGCGGATCGTCGAGAAAGACCCGGACGTGCGGTTCCACGTGATGGGCAGACGGGCGCCACAGGCGCTCGCCGACGAGCTCGGAGGAAACGGCAACGTCACGTTCCTCGGCGAGGTGGACGACACCGTTCCTCATCTGCGACAGGCCAGGGTCTTCGTGAATCCGGTCTTCGAGGGAAGCGGTCTGAACATGAAGATGGGACCGCCTTCGGCGCTGGGCATCCCGATCGTGACGACGACCGTCGGAGCCAGGGGGCTGGGCGATCTCGCCGCCCTCTTCGACGTCGCCGACGACGACGCCGGGTTCGCGGAGGGCTGTCTTCGGCATCTCGCGGGCGGTCAGCTCTGGCAGGAGCGCTCGCGAAAGCTGGTCGCCGCGTCGGCGTCGTACAGCAGGGATGCCGTCGCGCGTCAGTACCGTGAGGCCTTCGAGAGCCTGTGAGCGTCCGCGCCGGCCGCCGGCGCGCCCGCTATGCTTACGGAAGCGACCAAGAACACTTCGAGCCATCCCGGTGGTGATGTGAAAGACAGCGGGTGCCCATGCGATTCCACGTGTTGATCGTGAACTTCAACTCCGTGCAGTTCGTCGCCGACTCCATCCGCTCGCTCCGGGACGAGCCCGTCACGGGGATCCACGTTCTCGACAACGGATCGACGGAGCCGCAGGATCCCGGGTTCGAGGCTCTCGCAGCGCTGGACTCCCGGGTCACACTGCACCGGAGCGAAGCGAACCGCGGGTTCGCAGGAGGCGTCAACCGGCTGGCCGCCGCCCTCGACGGCGCAGATGACGACATCCTCTGGGTGCTGAATCCCGACACCCGCGTGGTGCCAGGCTGCGTGCAGGCGTTGACGGACTGCCTGTCCCGGCATCCCGATGCCATCATCAGCCCGGTGCTCCTGCGCCCGGATGGAACCATCTGGTATGCCGGTGGGGCATTCGAGCCGAAGCGAGGGTACTCGGCGCACGACCATTACGGGGAGTCGCCCGAAGTGCTGGGCACGGCGGTCTTCCCCACACAGTTCGTCACGGGCGCGGCGCTCACCCTCACCAAGAGGACGTGGTCGGAGGTCGGGCCGCTACGCGAAGACCTCTTCCTGTACTGGGAGGACACCGACCTGTCGTTGCGCGCGGCGACGAGGGGCACGCCGCTTCTCGTCGTCCCCGGAGCGGTGGTCGAGCATCTCGAAGGCGGGTCCAGCTCGGGCGGCAAGGGCCGCAGCGCGGTGTACTACTACTACTTCTCGCGCAACCGCATCATCGTCTGCGCGCCGACAGCAGGTCTGCTGCAGCTGATCGTCGGAAGAGGCATCATCGAGACGGTGCGCGCGCTGGCCAAGCCTTTGATCAAGGAGCGCGACGGGCGGTGGAAGAAGACGTTCGCCAGCTTCCGCGGCCTGTGGGCAGGGATTCGCGCCTATCGGGCGTCGACGACGTCTCGATAGGCGCGGCCTTCTGTAGCGCCGTCGCATCCGCGCGGTCGTTGGCGCCGGCGATCACGATGCAGATCAGGGAGAACCACGTCGCCCACGCGAGCGTGTCGACGGTGTCGATACGCAGCGGCGTCTCGGCGATGTACATTCCCATCAACGCGAGCAACGCCATCAGGGCGGGACGAGATCCGACGGTCGCGGACATCGCCCCGCGGAAGGCCACGATCATCACGACGACGAAGTAGCACACGACCAGCGCCCCGCTCATGGTGAGCAGGGTGACGAACTGATTGTGCCCGTGATAGGTGGGCGAGCCGTTCTGCCGGGCGAAGTTCGAGTCCAGGCCGTAGAACTCCAGGCTGCTGCCCAGGAGGAAGTTGCCGAGCGAGCTCCATTCATGGCGAGAGAGCATCCAGATGGCGCCGCGGTTCGAGAACGCATGCCAGTCCTGGATGACGAGGGGGAGGGCGACCACGACCACGACGATGGCGATGGCGGCGGAGGCATGGAGGACGTTCTTGAACGTGCGATTGCGCCAGATCAAGGCGATGAGCGCGACCGGTAGTGCGATCGCGTAGCTGATCAGAGCCGTCCGACTCGATGTGAGCACGAGAGCGAGAGACATCAGGAGGAACGCGATCGCGCCGATGCTCTTCCGCTTCATGAGGAAGGCGAACGGCGCGCACGTCGCCATGACGATGCCCAGGATGTTGCTCTGGGGGAAGAGGCCCCCGAGGAGCTGGTCGCCGATGAGCGACTTCTCGATGAGCGCGAAGTCGGCTTGAAGCATCCATGCCTTGCCCGACGGGATCAGCGCGAAAGAGCCGAGGGCGACGAGCGTTCCGACGGCGCCGATGACCCGCAGGTCACGGATTCGCGGCTGGATGCACCAGATGACGAGGACCAGGACGATCGCGATGCGCGAGCCGATGCGCACGTTCGTGGCGTCCGAGCTGAAGAAGCTCATGAAGACGATCAGCAGGAAGAAGCCCAGGAGAAGAAGCGCCGGCGCCCCGGGGGCCGGCTTGCGGTCGCGCCGGAGAAGGCTGCCGAAGACGATGACCGCGCTGCCCAGATAGAAGGCGATCTCGCCGAGGATCCCTGTCGCCGTGCCCAGCGAGGTCACGGCGACTCGTCCGGTCGACCCGTATCCGGCGGGAAGGCGTCCTCCGACGATCAGGTTCACCACAGGCTCTCCGGTGGCGAAGACGAAGGCCAGGATGATGACGATCCAGAGCTGCAGAACCCGTCGTTTCTCTTCGGGGTCGACGCTGAGAGCGCCCGTCGCGGGGACGGACCCGCTCTCCGCGGCCTCCGCGGTGTGCGCCGTCCGACGGGCGATGGTGCTCGTCATGAACTGCCTTCTGTCGTCCGCCGGGCGCGGAGAGGATCATCTGAATCTGTTGATAGTATCAGCGCTGGCACTGGGAGCGCGGTGTGGGGATCTGGAAACCGCCGCGGGAGCGAAGCAGGGGAACCGACCATCAACCATCTTCAACGAGCCACGTCGGCGACGAAGTGGACGACTCTCTCGGTCGTCATCCTGGCTCTCTCCCAGCTCCTCATCGTCCTGGTGCTCGCCCGCATCCTCGACAAGCATGACATGGGCCTCGTCGCCATCGTGACGATGATCTACTCCCTGATGGACGTCTTCGTGGGCATGGGGCTGACGAGCGCTCTGATCCAGCGGCGGAGGGTGACCTCCTACGAGCTCTCGTCGGTGCACTGGGCCAACGTGACCATCGGCGTCCTCTTTCTGGCCCTCACCATCGTGCTGAGCCCCGTCTTCGCCGGTTGGCTCGGAGCGCCCGACTCGCAGAACCTCATCATCATCTGCGCGGTGGCCTTCCTCGTCACCGCACTGGGGCAGGCGAGCCGGGCCATGCTGGAGAAGCGGCTCATCTTCCGCCCCCTGGGCATCGCCGACGCGATCTTCGGCATCACGTCCTTCGTCGTGGCCATCGTCCTCGCTCTTCTGGGGGCAGGGGCCTACAGCGCGGCGATCGGTCTCGTGGTCGCGGCGCTGGGGCGGACGATCACGTTCGTCGTCGCAGGCCGGCGCGTCACTCCGATCCGACTTCGGTTCCGCCTCCGGGACACGCGACGTTTCTTCTCCTTCGGGGTGTGGCAGTCCATCGACGGGATCCTCAACTACACCGGCAACACCCTCAGCGCCCTGGCGACGGGACGCCTTGTGAGCACCGCTGCGCTCGGCGGATACAATCTCGCCTTCAACGTGGGGGTGAGCATCCCCGGACGTGTGAACCCGATCGTCACCCGCATCCTCTTCCCGTACTTCTCCATCATCCAGGACGACCTCTCGCGGATTCGCCGCAACTACCTGCAGATGGTGACCCTCCTCGGACTGGTGAGCATCCCCCTCCTCGTCGGCGTCGCGATCGTCCCTGCGGACGTGATGGCGGTCGTGTTCGGCGCCGAATGGAGCGAGTTCGGGACGATCCTCGCGATCCTCGCCATCGCGGGGATGTTCCGTGCACTGGGCAACCCGCTGGGATCGCTGCTGATGGCGACGAACCGGATGCGTCTCGGCGTCTACATCAACATGGTGCGCACAGCGTTCAACATCCCGCTCGTCATCCTGATGACCATGGCCTGGGGCGTGACGGGCGCGGCCTGGGCGATGGTCGTCATGGGCGTGATGAGCTACTTCATCGGGTTCGGCTGCCTCCGTGTCGTCACCGGCGTCGACATGCGCTCGTATCTGGCGGCGACTCTTCCTCCGTTCCTCCTCTCGATCCCCATGGCCGTCGTCGTGGCGGGGCTGAGCCTGCTGATGGCGGGGCAGCCGTCGTTGATCAGGCTTCTCGTCCTGATCCCTGTCGCTCTGCTGGTCCTCGCCGGCACGCTCCTCCTCTCGCGCGACCCGGCCGTCCAGCTCTTCGTCACGGAGATCCGTCGGCGTCTGACCCGCGCCGGCTCTCCGGCGCTCGCCGTGATGATGCCCGTGGACGAGCGCTTCGACGGGACAGGCGGCGCGGCGGCGAGCTGGGCGCGCAACGCCTACTCCCAGGGGGCGATGGCAGACGTGGACTACGCCATCTACTGCCCGCTCAACCGGGGAAGCTTCTCATCCGGCATCAGGCGGGGACCGATCGGCCTCTACGAGCCGTTGGACCGGGTGCTGCGTGCGTGTGCACGTGCCGCGGCGTCTGTGACCGGTCGCAATGCGAACAGCATACGGCGCATCCTCACCGGCAAAGGCAAGCACTGGGTGTGGTTCCTCTATCCCCGGCTGGCCGGCTCCCGAGTCGTCCACATCCACAACCGTCCTTCGTACGCGGCCTATCTCCGTCGTCTCGGATACTCCGGCCGGATCGTCGTGCACATGCACAACGACGCCGTGGACAGTATCGGGGCGGCGCTCTCGCGAGACCGCTCCATGAGCGCCGAGGAGATCACCGAGGCCGTCGACCTCTGGTTCTTCTGCAGCGAGTTCCTCTCGACGAGGGCCGCGGCCGAGTTCTCCATCGCCGACAGGAGCGGGGTCCTGCACAACGGGCCGACCGTGACGGACGCCGTCCCGGGCCAGCACGGCGTGCACTCTCCGTTGCGACTCGCCTTCGCGGGAAGGATCATCCCCGACAAGGGGGTGCTCGAGGCCGTCCGCGTCGCGGAAGAGGTCGGGCGGACCCATCCGGTCGTGCTCGACATCTATGGGGGGCGTGCGATCGGCGCGGGAGCAGGCGACTCTCCGTATATGAGACAGGTGCGTGAGCTCGCCGAACAGATCTCCGCCGAAGACGCGGGGGCGACGATTCGTATGCACGGCTTCGTCCCTGCCGGGGAGCTCTCCACGCGGCTGGCCGAGGCAGACCTCTTTCTCTACCCCTGTCGCTGGGATGAGCCTTTCGGGATGGTCATCGTCGACGCGATGGCCGTGGGCACTCCCGCGGTCACGGTCCGCCGGGGCGGGATCACTGAGATCGTCACGGACGGCAAGGACGGCAGGCTCCTCGACCCGGGAGCCTCGGCCGCCGAGATCGCGGCGGTCGTCGTCGAGCTCTCCGAGACTTCGGACTACGGGGCGATGCGCGAGTCGGCGGGGGACACCGTCCGCGACCGCTTCTCCTGGGGAAGGATCGCCGGTGAGATGATCGAGGCGATCGAGGCGACGGGAGAGAACGTGAGGAAGAGACGATGACCGACACGACGCCCATCGCCATCTATGTGAGGGCGCGGACCGTGCATCTCGAGCGCTTCGCGGACATCGGGGTGCGGCTCATCTATCGGACGCGGAACTACGACTTCGACCCGGAACTGGCGGAGAGGCTCTCCGCCAGGCAGCTGGGATACCTCGGGACCGTGCGGTACCTGCTGAAGAACGCGCCCACGACGGTCGAGCTCAACGAGCCGTTCCAGCTCAACGCGTGGCCCAGCCTGTTCCTCTCCGTGACGGCCATCCGGGTCAAGGACTTCTTCACCCGCAGGCGTACCGAGATCGTCACGTATGCGATCGGCAATGACGACCTGGTCGCGAACGTGATGGCGTACACCCGACTGCCGCGACCGTTGGCCGCGATGCTCGCCAAGGGGGCGATGCGCTATCTGTTCGGCCGGTACGATCGCGCCGCCTTCGGCATCCCCGTCGCGCGCGAGATCTATCGCGAGCTCTGCGGAAGGGCCTTCGACCGCCCGGAGACCAGGCTGTTCGGCGCCTTGGCCCCCCGCATCCCGGGAGAGATCCCGGAGGAGCGTCCACAGCGACTGGTCTTCCTCGGCTCCCTCGAAGAGCGCAAGGGCATCGCCAAGCTCATGGAGGCGTGGCCCGCCGTGGGGCGCCCGGACGCTCGCCTCGTCATCCTCGGCAAGGGGCCCATGGCAGACGAGGTCGCTCGCTGGGCCGAGGCCCGCGACGACGTCGAGTTCGTCCTCGACCCGTCGCGAGAGAAGATCTCCGCCACCCTGCTCGCCTCGTCGGTTCTGATCCTCTTCTCCCAGCGCACACCGCGTTGGCGGGAGCAGATCGGCCTGCCCATCCTGGAGGGCCTCTCGCACGGATGCACCGTCATCGCCTCGACCGAGACGGGAGTCGCGGACTGGCTCACGGAGCATGGGCATGTCGTCCTCGACGCTGGTGCCTCGACGCAGACGCTCGCGTCCGCGATCGGGCGGACGCTCGACGCTCCCCAGTCCGTTGCGGAGGTCCTTGCCTCCCTGCCGGAGAAGGACACCCGCCTGATCGCATCCGACTGGATGTTCGGCGCGGAGATCTAGGCGCGCGTCCCCTCGGCAGGACGCGCGTCGAGCTCGCCGAACAGCTCCCGATAGCGTGCGACGACGTTCTCCATGCGGTATCGCTCCGGGAGGGCCGTGCGAGGGAGGTCGTCCACGGCGGCGATCGCCTCAGCGACCGCTGCGGGCGTCGCATCACGAACGATGGTCAGCTGATCGCGGATGTCTGCCGGCCAGAGTCCGCCGTCGAGGGTGACGATCGGAAGTCCCGCGGCAAGCGCCTCGAGCACGACCATGGGCAGACCTTCCCGCTCGATGTTGCGGGGAAGGAAGACGAAGGCGTCGGCGCAGGCCATCGCCTTCCGCACCGCCTCGGCGTCCACATGACCGGAGAAGGTCACCCGTGACTCGACCCCGCTGTCCGCTGCCAGGCGTGCGAGGGCGGCGAGCTCCGGACCGTCCCCGAGCACGGTCAGCGAGCCACGGCCGGCGGGCAGCGCGGCGATGACCCGATCGACGCCTTTCTGCGCGGTCAGGCGAGCGGCCGCGAGGAGAACGGGTCGATCGCGGTCGCTCGGGGGATCGAGACGGGGCGGAGGGGCGCCGACACCGTTGGGGATCTCTGTCGGGCCGTTCTCCCGGAAGGCGCCGGCGTAGGCCGGATCCTTCAACGCGTCGATCACTGCGGGCCCGATTCCCACCACGGTCGAGCGGCGGTAGGAGAAGCGGTCGATCATCATCCACCAGGCGTACCGCAGGGCTCGAAGCGGCCAGAGCGACGGCTTTCCGCGAAGGGTCGCCTGGAGCTCACGCTTGGCCGTGCCGTGCGCCTGGAAGACGTAACGCGGGCCTTTCCTGCCGAGCAGGATCATCGCCGTCGCGCCCGCGCTCACGGAGAGGACGGCGTCATAGCCGTCCGTCCGCGTCCGCGCCGTCGCCAGCCACCAGCGTGGCGAGTACTTGCCGCTCTTCGCTCCCCGGATGGTGCGGACGGGAATCCCGTCTGCGACGAAGCTCTCGCCGTGGCCGGGGACAGGCGTGGTCAGGACGGACACGTCCTCGCTGTGGCCCAGTGCGACCGTGAGGTCCCAGGAGGCTCTCTCCATCCCTCCCGCGCCGCGGTGGAAAGGGGTAGCCCGGGTAACGACCAGAATACGCACGCTGAGAAGCTACCAGACCCTCTCGGAGCGGCTATGCACCGCGCGTCGCCCGTGAGGCGAGGTCCTCGTACCAGCCCGTGAGGTCGGCGGCGCTCTGCGGGATCGAGTACCCGGCCGAGGCGAGGCGAGAGGCCACCTCGTGAGACTCCCGAGGGGCGCCGCCCGCCCGGCGGAGTGCCTGCGCCCATTCCTCGGCTCCTGCGGAGAGCGGAACCTGCGTGATGAGCTCGTCGACGATGACGGCCTCATCCGGCACACGGTCGGAGATCACCGTGGGCAGCGACGAGGCCTGTGCCTCGACGGCGACCATGCCCAGGCCTTCGTACAGGGACGGGAACGCGAGCACGTCCATCGCCGCATAGAGGGAAGCCGTGTCCGATCGCGCGCCGAGGAATCGCACGTGGTCGGAGACGCCGAGTCGATGAGCCTGCTGCGCGAGCTGCTCGCGGAGCGGGCCTTCACCGAGGAGGAGGAGGACGGCCGGTCCGTGGAGCTGGAGGAGCCGTGCGAACGCCTTGAGGAGGAACACCTGGTTCTTCTGCGCGCTCAGCCGGCCGACGCACCCGACCACGAGGTCCTCGTCGGAGAGCCCCAATGCACGCCGCGTCTCGACGCGATCGGTGACACGGAAGGCGAACCTCTCGATGTCGAGGGCGTTCTTGACGAGGTGGACACGTCCGCCGCTCGTGGCCCTCTTGCCGAAGAGCCAGGCGGCGGCATGATCGGAACAGGCGGCCAGATCCGTCGGCATCGTCCGGGAGACCGAACGGAGGAGCAGCTTCGCCGCCTCGCGAACCGGTTCCGCCGGCGCGGACGTGCTGTGGCTGTGGGCGATGCGAACGGGGACGCCCGCACGGCGCCCCGCGGCGAGCGGGAAGACGCTGAGCGCGTTCACGTGGGAATGCACGATCATCGGACGGTGCTGCCGGCAGAGATCGGCGACGGCGTTCAGGTATGCCGGAAGCCGCTTGTAGCCCGGCACCTCCCATACGCGTCCTCCCGCGGCCTCGATCTCGTCACGAGGGACGTGCGTCGAGCCGGCGTTGACCACGAAGTCGAACTGCACCCTCGTGCGGTCGAGCGCCCGATAGTGGTTCAGAACGGTCGACTCCACCCCGCCCGCGCCCATGTGCCCCATGATCTGCATCACGCGGAGAGGGGCGTCGCTCACGGGCGGCCCATCCCGAAGTAGGACCAACCGGCGTCGCGCCAGGCCTTGCTGTCGAGGCAGTTGCGGCCGTCCACGACGACCTGCCCTGCCGTGAGCGACGATGCGTGGACCGGGCTGAGCTCGCGACGGTACTCGTCCCACTCGGTGACGACCAGCACGGCGTCGGCGCCGCGGAGCGCCTCGTCGCGGTCCGTTGCATAGGCGAGCTGCGGGTGGACTCGTCGGGCGTTCTCGATCGCCTCGGGGTCGGTGACGACCACGTCTGCGCCGAGACCGTGGAGACGTGTGGCGGCGTCGAGCGCCGGCGAGTCGCGGACGTCGTCGCTGTGCGGCTTGAACGCGGCACCGAGGACCGCGACCCTCTTGCCGAAGACGGAGCCGCCCAGGCCATCGATCACGAGCTGCACGGCGCGATCCCGTCGACGGAGGTTGATCGCGTCGACCTCTCTGAGGAAGTTCACCGACTCGCCTCGGCCGAGCTCCTCGGCGCGTGCCGCGAACGCGCGGATGTCCTTGGGGAGGCATCCGCCGCCGAACCCGATCCCTGCGCCCAGGAAACGACGTCCGATCCGGACGTCGTGACCGATCGCGTCGGCGAGCTGAGTGACATCGGCGCCGGTCACCTCCGCGATCTCGGCCATCGCGTTGATGAAGGAGATCTTGGTGGCCAGGAACGCGTTCGCGGCGACCTTGACCAGCTCCGAGGTGGCGTAGTCGGTCACGATGAACGGCGTGCCCTTGGCCACCGAGGGGTGGTACACCTCACGGAGGATCTCTGCGGCACGCTGCCCTTCCGGGCCCTCGGGGACCCCGGCGACCAGACGATCGGGATCGATCGTGTCCTGCACCGCCCATCCTTCCCGAAGGAATTCCGGGTTCCAGACGAGCGTCGCACCGGTGGCGGTGACGCGTTCGGCGAGGCGGGCAGCCGTGCCGACGGGGACGGTGGACTTCCCTGCCACCACGTCCCCGGGACGGAGATGGGGGAGGAGGGCGTCGACGGCGGCATCGACGAAAGTGAGGTCTGCCGCGTATCCCCCTGCCTGCTGGGGGGTCCCCACTCCGATGAAGTGCACGGCGGAGCCGGCGGCCGCGGCCGTGTCCTGGGTGAAACGGAGGCGTCCGGAGGAGATGCCGTCGGTCAGGATGTCCTGAAGCCCCGGCTCGAAGAAGGGCGCCACCCCGCGAGACAGCGTGTCGATCTTGCCGGCATCGACGTCGATCCCCACCACCTCGTGGCCGATGGAGGCCATTGCCGCGGCGTGCACCGCACCGAGGTAGCCGCAGCCGATCACGGACAGACGCATGTCGTTCCTCCCAAGGTCATGCTCACCCGTGTGAACCGTGTGATGAGCGGTGGCTGTCGCCGAAGTCAGTGCGCGGTCTCGCCTGGTGCGAAGACCGCCTTGAACGTGCGGAAGAGGATGTTCAGGTCGCCCGTGAGCGACCAGTTCTCCACGTAGTACAGGTCCAGGCGGATGGCGTCCTCCCAGGACAGGGAGGAACGCCCGCTGACCTGCCACAGTCCGCTCATCCCCGGCTTCACGATCAGACGACGTTGCGCGGCGTCGTCGTAGAGCGCCACCTCGCCCTCGCGCTGCGGGCGCGGTCCGACCAGGCTCATGGAGCCGAGGAAGACGTTGAACAGCTGCGGAAGCTCATCGAGAGAGAACTTGCGCAGGACGCGCCCCACCGTGGTGATGCGCGGATCGTTCTCCACCTTGAACAACGGCGAGTCCGAGCGCCCCTGCTCGGCGAGGAGCGATGCGAGCTGTGCGTCGGCGCCGACGACCATGGAGCGGAACTTCATCATCTTGAAGGGGACGCCGTTCATCCCGATGCGCTCCTGACCGTAGAGGATCGGGCCGCGGCTGGTGGCCTTCACGAGGATCGCGATCGTGATGAGGACGGGGGAGAGGAGAAGGATCAGGGTCCCGGACCCGATCATGTCGAACGCGCGCTTGGCGACGACCTGGGGACCGGTGTACTTCGGTGTCTCCACGTGCATCAGGGGGAGGCCGGCGACGGGACGCATATGGATGCGCGGGCCGCCGATGTCGGTGAGGTTCGGCGCCATGATGAGATGCTGCTGCCCGGCCTCGAGCTGCCAGCTGAGCTCGCGCACACGATCCGCCGGGAGGCCGCTCTCGCTGGAGACGAGGACGGTGTCGGCGTTGGTCCGTTCCAGGAGGTGGGCGAGGTCGTCAAGTCCGCCGAGGACGGGGACCTCGGCGGGGCCGAGGGTCTCGGCCTCGATCTCGGACGAGGAGCAGACTCCCACCACGGTGTAGCCGGCTTCGGGCTGTCGCGCGAGCTCGGCGAGGATGCGGACGTTGGCCGCCGTGTCGCCGACCAGCAGCACACGAGAGACCATCCGTCCCGATCGCCGCTGCCGGATCAGCCAGCGGCGCCACAGCCAGCGGCTGATGATCAGGAGGACGACGCCGAGCGGGAAGCTGATGAGGACGTACCCGCGCGAGATGTCCGCCGCCAGGACATAGGAGACGATCGCGACGAGACCGAAGAGACGGAGCGCGCCGTTGACGATCGCGCGGTACTCGCCGCTCCCGTAGCCGACCACACGAGGGCTGCGGGTGTCGTACATCGCCAAGGTCGCGATCCAGGCCAGGACGAGGAACACCGACACCACCGTGTAGTCGAGCGTGTCGAAGCCGGAGACGCTCGGCGGCTGAAGGCCGCCGAGCCAGAAGAACTGCGTGCCGAAGACGACCAGCAGGACGACCAGGAGGTCGCTGACCCAGAGCCGGCGGGCATATTGGACCTGCCAGTCGGTCCTCATCCCGGTGACTTCTCGTCGTACACGCGCCCCTCGTTCCGGCGCCATCGAAATCCTCCCCTGCGGCTCGACGATGACGATTGCGAGACCGCAGCGCTCATCGAAACGTCGACCGGGCAGGGCTCACCGAGGAACAGGATATCAGCCGTGGCCCTCCGCTGTGCCGTGGTCGCTGCGCGAGGATGCGGACGGGATGTCGGGATCATCCCCATTGCCGGTCTCCTCTCTGACACGGGCGACCGCCGACGGCTGTCGTCTTTCATACCGGTCGTCTTCCTGTCGGGTCCGACCGCGGGATCCCTCAAGTATCCCGCTCCCGGAGTCGCTTGCCCACCCCCGAACGGAATAGGCGGACGGGAGCCATTGCGGACGGGCGTCAGTCCGCCCCGGGACCGCTGTCATGTCGCGATCGACGGCGCTCGACCAGGGCGATGAGCACGAGCCCGATGCACGCTCCGGCCGTGTTGGCGAGGATGTCGTTCACACTCGGGGTCCGCCCGGGGAGGAGCAGTCCCTGGACGCATTCGATCGTGAACGAGGCGAGGAACGCGATCGGCAGCACGAGGGAGCGCTGACGGACGAGCAGGAGCGCGAGCAGCACGCCCAGAGGAATGAAAAGCACGATGTTGGCGCCGAACTCGAGTCGTTCATAGGTCATCAGCGGGATGAGCTTGATGACCCTCCCGAGGAACGACGGAGAGATGTTGCTGTCGACGTGCTGCGGCCAGAAGGCGATCAGGCCGAGCCCGATGAGATAGACCGTGAGCCAGGCACCGGGACGAAGGAGGAGAGGGCGCCGCTTCTCGGCCCGTCGCGCCGTGGGATCCACCGGGACCAGGCGCGGCGGAGGGGGAGCGTCGAATCGCCGGGGGACGGCGTTGCGATCGTGTTCCACCGGCCCTCCTCTTCTTCCTCGGCGATCGGGTGGATGAGCGTCCATTCTGTCAGCATGGGCCTGCGCCCGTGCTGACAGGGGCGCTCAGAGCGCCAGGCGGTCCTTGACCACGGCGGCGAGGTGTGCGGCGTGGCGCTGCGCGGTCTCGGCGTCTGCGGCCTCGACCATGACCCGCACGAGCGGCTCGGTGCCGGAGGCGCGCAGGAGGACCCTGCCGCTCTCGCCCAGCTCGGCCGTGCACTCCTCGACCGCGGCCTTCACCGCGGGGTCGTCGCGCACGCCGTCCTTGTCGACGTCCTTCACGTTGACGAGGACCTGCGGATAGATCGTCATGACTGCGGCGAGCTCGGCGAGGGTCTTGCCCTGGCGTGCCATCTCGGCCACGAGGTGGAGGCCGGTGAGGAGGCCGTCGCCGGTCGTCGCGAACTCGCTCATGATGACGTGGCCCGACTGCTCGCCGCCGAGAGAATAGCGTCCCGCGTTCATGTCCTCGAGCACATAGCGGTCTCCGACCGCCGTCTGCCGGACGGTGATCCCCTGCTCACGCATGGCGATGTGCAGGCCCAGATTGCTCATGACGGTCGCGACGAGGGTGTCGGCGGCGAGACGTCCTCGCTGCTTCATGGCCACGGCGAGGATCGCCATGATCTGATCGCCGTCGACCGGGTTGCCCTCGGCGTCGACGGCGAGGCAGCGGTCGGCGTCGCCGTCGTGGGCGATGCCGATGTCGGCGCCGACGCGGACCACCTCTGCCGCCAGCTTGTCGAGATGCGTGGACCCGACGCCTTCGTTGATGTTCATCCCGTCGGGATCGGCCCCGATGACGGTGACTCTCGCGCCCGCGTTGCGGAACGCCTCGGGCGAGGCGCCGGAGGCCGCGCCGTTCGCGCAGTCCAGCACGACGTGGATCCCGTCCAGACGGTGCGGGAGCGATGCGAGCAGATGCAGGACGTAGCGGTCCTCGGCGTCGGAGAATCGGCGAACACGGCCGACGTCCGCCCCAGTGGGCGTGAGCTTCGGACCCGCCATCGCGGCCTCGATCCGCTGCTCCACCTCGTCGGGCAGCTTCCTGCCGCCGCGGGCGAAGATCTTGATGCCGTTGTCGGGCGCCGGATTGTGCGAGGCCGAGATCATGACGCCGAAATCGGCGTCGACGTCGGCGATCAGGAACGCCGCCGCCGGGGTCGGCAGAGTGCCGGCGTCGAGGACGTCGACGCCGGAGGAGGCGAGTCCCGCCTCGACGGCGGCACTGAGGAAGTGCCCCGAGAGCCGGGGGTCACGCGCGACGACCGCCGTGAGCCGCTTTCCTGCGGCCTTGCGGGCCTCCGCGATACGGCCCTGGCCCAGGACGACGGCAGTCGCCTGGGCCAGGGAGAGCGCAAGGTCGGCGGTGAGGACGCCATTGGCGAGTCCTCGCACACCGTCGGTGCCGAACAGTGCCATGAAAGGAACGGTACGGCTCAGCGCTTCGAGTACTGCGGGGCCTTACGGGCCTTCTTGAGACCGGCCTTCTTCCGCTCCTTCACCCGGGCGTCACGCGAGAGGAAGCCGGCCTTCTTCAGGGTCGGGCGGTTGTTCTCGACGTCGATGCCGTTCAGCGCGCGGGCGATGCCCAGGCGCAGGGCGCCGGCCTGGCCCGAGGGGCCGCCGCCGGAGATGCGGGCGATCACGTCGTACGCGCCGGCGAGGTTCAGGACCGTGAAGGGGTCGTTGATCAGCTGCTGGTGCAGCTTGTTCGGGAAGTAGTCCTCGAGGGCTCGTCCGTTGACCGTGATGGTGCCGGAGCCGGGGACGAGGCGCACGCGGGCGATGGCCTGCTTGCGACGGCCCACGGCGGCGCCGGGGACGCTGAGCACGGGACGCGGAGCGCTCTCGACGACCTCGACGTCCGGAGTCGAGGTGGAGAAGTTCTGCGGGAATTCGGTGGTGTCCTGGATGTCGGCCACGAGTATGTCCTTTTCTGAGCGGCGCTTACTGGGCGACCTGGTCGAGGGTGTACGGCGTGGGCTGCTGTGCGGCGTGCGGGTGCTCGGCACCGACGTACACCTTGAGCTTGCCCAGCTGCTGGCGTCCCAGGCTGTTCTTCGGGAGCATGCCGCGGATGGCCTTCTCCACCGCGCGGACCGGGTTCTTCTCGAGGAGCTCGGCGTAGCTGACCGCCTTCAGGCCGCCCGGGTAGCCCGAGTGGCGGTAGGCCATCTTCTTCTGGAGCTTCTGTCCCGTGAGCGCGACCTTCTCCGCGTTCACGATGATGACGAAGTCGCCGGTGTCGATGTGGTTGGCGAAGGTCGGCTTGTGCTTGCCGCGCAGGATCGCTGCGGCGTGCGAGGCCAGCCGGCCGAGGACGACGTCGGTGGCGTCGATGACGACCCAGTCACGCTGGACCTGCCCGGCCTTCGGGGTGTAAGTGCGCGTCACGATAGTGCTGCTTTCTTGTCGAACGGAGAGGTTCGTGAATCCCGCTCCGGGGTGCTTCGCCGGGGAGGATCCGAGGATCCGAGGATCCGTCCTGGTCCGCCGAAGACGCCAGTGGAGGGCTCACGTTCGTGTGGATCCGCCGCCCGCGCGTGTCGAAGGACGAATACCAAAGCAATAGCTTACGGCATCGCTCGACGTTCCCCGAAATCCGGGTTCAGGAAGGCTCGGCGATGACGAGGATCGGGCGGTGGTCGCTCGTCCCCTGCGGAAGGGTCTGGATACTCGAGATGTCGAACCCGACCGAGGTCGCGAAGTCGTAGTGGCCGCGGAACACCCGGTATCTGGTGTAGGTGCGATCGTCGCTGAGAGTCAGCGTGTAGCCGTGCGCGCGAACGGCCTGACCGAGGTTCTCCTTGAACACGGGGTAGTTGTAGTCGCCGACCATGAGGACGGGGAGCCCCGCGCCCAGGGCGGCGAGCGCGTCGAGCGCGGCACGGATCTGATGGCGCCGGAGGGAGTTGAGCGCGGTGAGCGGCGCGGCGTGGAACGAGGCGATCACGAGCTCGCCGCCGGCGTCGATGTCGCGCAGGCGCACCCCGAGCACCCGTTCGTGTGCGGGACGGAGCACCCGATCGTGGAGCGACTTCTTCAGCTCGAACGCACGGATCTCGGACACGCGGAAAAGGCTCTCCCGGTGGTAGACGGCCAGTCCCAGCCGATTGCCCTGAGTGGCCTCGGCGAGGGCGAGGCCGCCCATCCGCTCGGGAAGGGCCTGGGTGTCGGCCTCCTGGAGGCAGAGGATGTCGGCGCCGTGGGCGTCGACGAGCTCTTCCAGCTCTGTGGCGGCCCGATGCTTGCGCAGGTTGTACGAGATGACCCTCACGCGTCGTCCAGCCCCCGTCGGTTGCGGGTCTGCGCGGCGCGGGCGGCAAGGAGGTCGTCGGCGGGGTAGCCGACCTCCGTGAGGGCGAGCCCGCGGGCGGGGAGGACCTTGAACTCGCTCGTGCGGGCGAGCGCGTCCCTGAGCCTGACGAGGTCGTCGACGTCGAGCCTCCCCTCGCCGACCGCGGCGCAGGCGCCGACGAGCGCGCGCACCATGCTGTGGCAGAAGGCGTCCGCCTTCACCTCGGCGACGAGCACGTCCTCGTCGTCGCGGTGCCAGCGGTACCCGAGGAGCGTGCGGATGGTGGTCGCCTCCTCGCGGGGCTTGCAGTAGGCGGCGAAGTCGTGGAGGCCGATGAGCGTCTGCGCCGCCGCGTCCATCGCCTCGACGTCGAGCGTCGCACGCACGGTCGTCGTCTGGTGGCGGAAGAGGGGGTCGTACCCGGCGACGGCATCGGCGAGACGATAGCGGTAGCGCCGCCAGACCGCGGAGAACCGGGCGTCGAAGCCCTCGGGAGCCAGGCGCGTCCGCGTCACGGACACATCGGGATAGGCGCCGAGCACGCCGCGCAGCCGTCCGGCGAGCGAGCCGGCGGGGTCGTGCGCCGCGCGTCCGTGTCTCGCCTCGACACGCGCCCACTGCCCCTCGTCGAGGTCGACGTGAGCGACCTGCCCCGTGGCGTGCACGCCGGCATCGGTGCGTCCTGCCACGACGAGGCGCACGTCGGACCCCACGATCCGGGCAAGAGCGTCCTCGAGCGTCCCCTGGACGGTGCGCAGGCCGGGCTGGCGGGCCCAGCCGCGGAACTGGGTCCCGTCGTAGGCGATGTCGAGCCGGATGCGCACGTCTCCAGGGTACTGGGGCGGCCGTCCGCGGAGCCCTGCGTCGCCTGAGCGATCATCCGGCGACACGAATAGATCAGATCGCGTCGTTCGTCGCGCCGACCGGAAACGTCCGCGCAAGGCTCGTCGCGGCGAACCCCCATCGCCGCCCCCAGTCAGGACATCCGGAGGTATCCCATGGAAGACGCTCGCATCCCCGACGGCGTTTCTCGCCGCACGCTCGTGAAGGGCGCGGCATGGTCGCTGCCCGTGATCGCGGTCGCCTCCGCGGCCCCGATGGCCGCCGCGTCGACCCCCGGAGGCGGCGTCGTCGAGGGCTTCTCGGTCGACGGCTCCTGCGGTCTGCTCGGGGCTCTCGGCCCCGGCTTCACCGTCAAGGCGGGCACGACGCCGATTCCGGTCGGCACGACGATCCGGATCCACACCACCGGCCTGGCCAAAGTCGACCTGGTCTCGCTCTCGGGTCAGGGGCTCGCCGACGTCACCCTGATCGGCAGCAACGACCTCGGCGTCACGCTGACCGGCGAGATCCCCGCGCAGCAGCAGATGAACATCGCGTGGCTGCTCAGCGTCACCGTGCTCACCACGACGACGGCGACCCTGACCCTGCCGACCGGCTACACCGCCGGTCAGGGCACCAAGTCCCAGGGCGGCCTGTCGCAGACGCTCGTGCTCTGCACCCCGTCCTGATCGGCCTGATCCGGAGACCGGGTCGGGAACCAGGCGGAAGAGACCGCATCGCGCCGTTCGCGCGATGCGGTCTCTCGTGTCTCGCCCTGGTCTCCGCTGTCGCGGTTAGCATTGCGGTGTGTCAGGACCTGTGAGCGTGGCGTCCGCGCTGATCATCGCCGTCGTCCTCATCGCGAGCGGCATCGCAAAGCTCCGCCGCCCCGATGACGTCTCCGGATGGGCAGACATGGGAGTCCCCGCAGCGCTGCGGCTGCCGTTCCTCGTCCGGCTGCATCCCTGGGGAGAGATCGCCCTGGGGGTCGCGATGCTCCTCCTCGGGGGCGTCCTCGGCGCGGCGGCGGCTCTCGTCGCGACCGTGCTGATGCTCGCCTACCTCATGCTGGTGGTCCGCGTGGTGCGGACGAAGGAGGACGCCTCCTGCGCATGCTTCGGCGCCAAGAAGGCGGTCACCCGCGTGACCGTGGTCCGCAACTCCTGGTATGTCGCGGTGGCGGCGGCGGCCCTCGCGACCACGTGGGCAACGCCCCTCTGGGGCGGGCCGCTCTCGACCCTCCGCGCGGACGGATGGCTCTGGGTCGTGGGCCTCGCCGCCGCGGCGATCACGGTCGCGGTCACCCTCTGGCCTGAGCCGGAGGTCGTCGGCGACTCGGCGTCGGCGGGCGTGCAGCCGGCGACCGTCGACGCCCCGCGCGACGAGGAGATGCTCGACTACGTCCGCACGAGGACTCCCGCGGTGCCGGTGACGCGCGCCGACGGGGTGACCGTCAACCTCCGTCAGCTGAGCCAGGAGAGGCCGCTGCTGCTGCTCGCGGTCCGGCCGGGATGCGGCGCATGCGTGCCGGTGATGGCGAAGGTCGATGCCTGGCGCGAGCTGCTCCCCGAGGTCTCGATCCGGCTGCTGTTGACGAACCGCCCGGATGAGGGTGAGTTCGCGGAGCGGGACGAGCCGATGTCGCTGCACGATCCAGACCAGTACGTCCGTGCCTCGATCGCCGAGTGGGCGACGCCCACCGCGGTCCTTCTTGGCGCCGACGGGATGCTCGCGGGCGGACCGGTCACCGGCGACCCCGCGATCTCGGCGTTCGTCGACGACGTCTACGAGAGCCTGCACGGCGTCCGTCCGTCCACGCCCGCGACGAGCGCCTGACCGTCGCGAACGGCCTGGTGGGCTGTCGCTCGCCGGACGGACGCGTGTGCGGAGCGTCCGTACCCGGGCTCGCTCCGTGGCGGAGCAGGCCCGATCGTCGATCGGCTCCCGGTCAGAGGCCCGACCAGCGCGTGATCGGCCAGAGGATGGCGACCGCCTTGCCCACGACGCCGGGGCGGGTCGCCCAGCGATAGCAAGAGTCGTCCGGCGGGGTACCGGAGACGTCAGCCGATCGGCAGGCGGCGGCCGAGTCCGAGGAGTTGGACCGATGGTCGCCGAGCACGAGATAGGAGCCCTCGGGGACGGTGACCTCGGGGAGACAGCGCTGCGAGGCGGGGGTCGTCGTGCAGTCGAGGACGCCGGGAGTGAACGGGAAGTCCTGATAGACATAGGGCTCGTCCAACGGCTTCCCGTCGACGAGGAGCCTGCCGTCGGCGGTGCAGCAGCTGACGGTCTGCCCGGGGCCGGCGATCACGCGCTTGACGAGCGTGTGCGGGCCCGAGGGGCCGAACCCGCTCACCTCGCCGAGCCAGCGCAGCGCCGCCTTCAGCGGGTTGCCGTCGTCGGTGGGGTGGGCGCCCCAGGTCTCGTCGGCGTCGAACACGATGACGTCGCCCGTCGCGGGCTGCGCCCCGACGTAGGCCAGCCGGTTGACGAGGACCCGGTCGCCGACCATCAGCGTCTGCTCCATCGATCCGGAGGGCACCGAGTAGGGCTTGGCGACGAAGGAGAGCACTGCTCCGACGACGACGAAGGCCACGACGAGATGGAACCAGGTGCTTCCGACGACGCGTCGCCAGAGGGGGCGTCGCCAGAGGGGGCGTCGCGCCGCGGTCTCGGATGTGCTCACCGTCCCATCCTGCCCTGCCGGTGCTGACCCCTTCTCGGAATCAGCCGAGAAGGGGTCAGCGAGGCGCGGGCGTGGCACCATGGGGGGACTCCTGGCGCATGAACACGGAACGGATGCGAATGTCCAAGACACGGCTGGTGGTCCCGGATGTCCTCCGCGGTCTCGCGATCGTCGCCATGCTCATCGCGCACGCGGCTCCCTTCCTTCCCTTCGTGCCGCGGCCCGTCCAGTTCGCGATGGCCAACATCAACGACGTGGCCTCGCCGCTGTTCGCCCTCGTGATGGGGATGTCCGCCCAGCTGACGTGGAACGCCGTGAGCCGCGTGGGCAGAACCTTCCTGCAGCAGGCGATCCGTGGTCTCGTCCTCATCGCCCTGGGCATCTGGATGACGACGTGGGGTGCCTGGGTGGTCATCGTGCTGGCCCACCTCGGTCTGCTCCTGCTGGTGGGCGTCCCTCTGCTCCTGCTCCGTACACGATGGGTTGCCCTCGTCGCCCTCCTCGTCGTCCTGATGAGCGATCCGCTCAACGCCTTCGCCCGCACGCAGAACTGGATCGCCACCGCGGATCCCCTGGTCCGGCTCCTCGCGGACCTCACGGTTCTCGGCACCTCGTACCGGTTGACGAACCTGCTGCCCTTCTTCCTCCTCGGGGCCCTGCTCCTCCGCCACGGGCTCGCCAGGGACCGTGTGCTGTGGACGATGGCGGCGATCGCGCCGATCGCTTACCTCGTGCGCCCTGTCGCGGAGCGGCTCGCAGGGCAGGAGACGACCCCGTCCGGCGCCTACACCGACACGCTGCACGACATCGGGCTCGTCTTCACGGTCTACGTCGTGGTCGTCCTTCTCTCGGGCGTCGTCCGTCCCGGTGCGGCGAGGATGATCGCGGCGGTCTTCGCGCCGCTCCGTGCCTGGGGGCAGCAGGCGTTGAGCCTCTACCTTCTCCACGTGGGCATCATCGCGATCTGGGCGCGGCTCGCGGGGTGGCCGATGGCGAACGAGCCGATCGGATGGGCGATGACGGTGATCCTTCCGCTCGGCGTGGCCTGGATATGGGGGCGCTGGGTCGGAACAGGCCCCGTGGAGTGGGCGATGGGGATTGTCAGCGCGCGTCCCAAGCCTTTTCTTCATCGCACACGGCGGAGAAATGCGCACGCGGCGACGGGTGTCGCAAAATGATTGGGTCGTGTCTGAATTTGTGCCAGACTGAACAATCGTGGGTGCCGGACCACGACAGCGACAGACGACCCGACTGAAGAGCACGCGGGCGGTCGATCGTCCGTGATGTCGGTGCCGCAGACTCGTCTGGGAGGTCCGGCGTTGGGGAACGTCAATGAGATGCTCGCTGTCGTGCGCGCGCTCAAGCAGGGCGGCGAGGTCCCGCTCCGTACCCGGAGGTTCCGGAGGGTGCTCGTGACGAGCCACGTCATCGAGAGCGGCATGGAGTGGACGTGGGGGGCCGTCGAGGGCGCCGACGACGCCTACGCCGGCATCGTGTTCCCGCAGGGGACGATGAGGCTCAGCACCGGCCGAGGAGAGCAGGATCGTGTGCCCGCCGACTGCGCGGTGTTCCTGCATCCGGCGCGCACTCACCTCCTGGCCGCCGCCGAGGCGCCGGTCGCTGTGGTCTGCGTGTGGGTGCCGTGGAGCGCCCTCGTCGAGATCGAGGAGGGCATGCGCGCCCCGGCGTGCATCGTGCCCTCGACGCCGCTCTCGGCGGGGCTGCGCTCCTTCCTCGCCACGCTCCTCGTGCATCCGGTGGCACCGACCCGGTATACGGACTACCTCGTCGAGCGGACGCTCGCGGAGATGGCGTTCGGCACGCTCGTCGAGGCGGCGGCGAAGGGCGCGGACGGTCACCGCGCGCCGCGCCCGATCGATCGTGCGCGTTCGCTCATGCTGGTCCGCCGCGAGGACCCGGGCTTCAACGTCGCCGAGCTCGCGGCCGAGATGCACATGTCCACCCGCCACCTCCAGCGTCTCTTCGCCGAGGACGGCAGCTCTCCGGCCGACGAGCTCCGCCGGAGCAGGGTCGAGCTCGCCAAGGAGCTGCTGAACGATCCGACCTATTCGCCGCTGTCCGTCGAGGAGATCGCCGTGCACTCGGGGTTCGGAACGGCGGCGGGTCTTCGGCGTGCCTTCTCCGCGTTCGGACTCCCGACGCCCGGGAAGGCGCGACGTGACGGGGTAGGGTGACGGCGATGACGGATCTCGCGACAGCGAGCATGCCCTCGGTCCTCAGCTTCGGGTAAGCCCCACCCTGTAGTAATGTCGAAGAATTGTGGATAGCGCCCACTCCTCGGGCGAAGCAAGGGGGATCGTCCATGGATCTGCGCGACTACTTGAGAGTATTCCGAGCCCATTGGCTCGGGATGCTGCTCATCATCGTTGCGGGCGTGGCCGCGGCTTTCGGCTGGACGTTGCTGCAGCCGAAGGTGTACACGGCTGACACCAGCGCGATCGTGCAGACGCGTAGTGCGAACGGCTCGGACAGCAACGTCGGCGAGGCGACGCTGGGGAACACGCTCGCGATCTCGCGCGTGAAGACGTACGTCGAGCTGGGCACGTCCCGCGCGGTGGCGGAGCGGGTGATCAAGGACCTGGGGCTCAAGACGAGCCCGGACGCCATCTCCTCACGGATCAGCGTCTCCAACGCTCAGGACACCCCCTCGCTGAAGATCTCGGCATCGGCGGGTGACCCTCAGGGCGCCAAGGACCTCGCCGAGTCGTGGGCGCGGGCGATGGTCTCCGAGGTGAACAAGCTTGAATCCGGCGACGCGGCGAGGCAGGGGTCGATGTACCTGCAGCCGATCGACTCCGCTCGTCTGCCGTCGAGTCCCTCCTCGCCGAACGTGCGTCTCGCGCTTCTGATCGGTGGGCTCGCCGGCCTCGCGCTGGCGATCGCCTACGGGCTGCTGCGGTACACCTTGGATCGGCGGATCCGCTCTGTCGAGTCCGTGGAGAGGGAGACCGGCGTCGCGGTGGTGGGCACGATCCCCGAGGAGAAGTCCTTCACCTCGGATGACCGGCTCATCCCGTTCGACGGCGGCAACACCCTCGGCAGCGCGAACGCGCACCTGTTCCCGATCGCCGAGGCCATGCGGGAGCTGCGCACGAACATCCAGTTCATGGACGTGGACAACCCGCCGCGGGTCATGGTCGTGACCAGCCCCCTCCCCGGCGACGGGAAGTCGACGACGGCCTCGAACCTCGCGATCACCCTCGCCTCGAGCGGGCAGCGCGTGGTCCTCATCGACGGTGACCTGCGTCGCCCGATGATCAGCACCATCTTCGGCCTCGCCAAGGGCGCAGGCGTCTCGGACGTGCTCGCAGGGCGGGCCAAGATCTCCGATGTCGCGCAGCGCATCGGCGACGGCAACCTCCTCGTGGTCGGCGCGGGCAAGGTGCCGCCGAACCCCAGCGAGGTCCTCGGCTCGTCTCGCATGCGCGATCTGCTCGCCACGATCGCCCGTGAGGCGATCGTGATCGTCGACGCGCCGCCGCTGATCCCCGTGACCGACGCGGCCGTGCTCGCGCACAGCGCGGACGGCGCGGTGGTCGTCGCGACCGTCGGCAGGACCACGTACGAGGTTCTGGGCAAGGCGCTCGGGAACCTGGAGCGAGCGGACGCCCGCCCGCTCGGCATCGTCCTCAACCGCGTGCCGCGACGCGGCTCCGGCGCGGCGTACTACGGATACCAGTACCACGGTGAGTACTACCGACGCGACGCGGAGGTCGAGCCCTCGGGCCCCACGCGTTCGGTGACCTCGTCCGAGGCCTGATCCCGTGGTCGAACCCGTCGACGTCAGCGCGCTGGGCGCGCTCATCCGCATCTCCTTCCCCGAGGACGCCGAGCCGGCGTTCGTCGAGAATGTCCGCACCGCCTGGTCCGGCGCGCTGGGGGACGAGCGGGAGCCGGACGGCACGGTCGAGCTGTTCCCCGGGGACGAGGAGCACGTGCTCGAGGACCTCTCGATGCGCGTCACCCTCGAGGCCCTCGGGCAGCGCCGCGGCGAGCTCGTGATGTTCCACGCCGCGGGCGTGGCCGACGAGGAGGGAAGGGTCGTCGCCTTCGTAGGGCCGTCCGGGCGGGGGAAGACCACCCTGAGCCGCACGCTCAGCCGGACCTACGGCTACATCTCCGACGAGACGATCGGCGTCGACCGCGACCTCACGGTCCTCCCGTACCGCAAACCGCTCTCGGTGGTCCGTCCCGACCTGCCGAAGAAGCAGGTGTCGCCGCAGGAGGCGGGAATGCGCGACCTGCCTGCGGCGCCGTTGCGGCTGAGCGCGCTCGTGCTCCTGGAGCGGGACGCGGATCACGAGCGCAGCCTCGTCGAGCCGGTGCCGTTCCTCGACGCCGTCTCGGACCTCGTGCCCCAGCTGAGCTACCTGTCCGACCTCGACGCGCCGCTGCAGACCCTTGCCGGCCTGTGCGACGCGGTCGGGGGGATCCGGCGGCTGCGCTACCCGGACGCGGAAGAGGTCGCGACCCTCGTCCCCGAGCTGCTGGCGACCACGCCGCAGGAGCGGGAATGGGAGGCCGTGCCGGAGGCGGTCACGACCGGGGTGTTCGACACGAGCCCGTCTCGCGACGCGATCGCGATCGAGGACAAGCTCGTGCTGCTCGCCGGAGGGCAGGTCCAGGTGCTCGACGGCATCGCGCCGGAGATCTGGCTCTCCGCCCATGCAGGCCGTGACCTCGACGGGATCGTCGCCGACGTGGTCTCGGTGTTCGGCGAGCCCGAGGGCGCAGATCCCCGGGCCTTGGTGACGGCGGCGACCGACGAGCTCGTCACGGCGGGGATCCTCGCGCGCCGTTGAGTCCCTCAGTCGCCGGCGGCGGTCGACCGGCGATGCGCGGACGGGCCGGGAAGCCCCTCGGCACGGAGCGCCCGACGAAGCTGAAGCCCGGAGGAGAAGCCGGAATATCGGGCGATGTCCTCGATGCTCAGCCGCGCGTAGACCGGGTTGCGGAGGAGGGACTCGGCCAGCTCGACCCGCATCCGGCGCAGGGCGTCGCCCGGAGTCGTGTCGATGCGGGCGAAGGCCCGTTGCAGCTGCCGGGCCGAGATGTGCAGCTCGGCGGCAAGCTGGGCGGGGCCGAAGGCCGGGTCCTCCCGCCGGATGAGCATCGCGGAACGGGCGCGCTCCAGGAGCGAGGAGGCGCTCGTCCGGGTGGACTCGACGGAGTCCTGCTCCAGGAGCGCCCCGAAGATCATCTCGGCGAGGAGGCGCTCGACGGCGTACCGCCCCACGGATGAGCCTTCGTCCGGCTGGCGGACGAGGGTGTACGCGAAGGCGCGAAGCCCGGTGGTCAGCGGAGACGAGACAAGGTCGGTGCGCTCGGGGATGACGCCCTCGGTGAACTCCGCGATGGACTCGATCGGCGTCCAGATGGCGAGCACCTCGACGGAGCGTGTCCAGGGGATCGTGGTCATGTCGCCAGGGGGGAGGAAGAGGCCGAGGCGTTCGGGGTCGTCTCCGCCATCGTGCGGAACGCTGTTGCCGTCACCGGTGAGGAGCACGGCGGAGTGCGTGGGCTGTTCGCTCCGTCCGCCCCAGTCCCACGCTGCAGAGGCGCGGGTGCGGTGCAGCGTGACGTCGATCGAGCGGAAGGAACGGGCGGCGAGCAGGCCGGATCCGTGGGCGTCGGAGCCCAGGTGGCGGGCGAGCAACCGCGTGATCGCTGAGGCGGACATGGCATCGTGGGAGGGTGGGGGACCACGGCGCGGCGCCAGGGCGTCGGCCGATCCGGGGCGGGGGTACCCGGACACTCGCTAGGCTACCAATGGAGTAGGCCGAGAGGGGAACAGGTGCGGATCGGCGACGACGTGGCATGGACGCAGGGAGCGCAGCGTGTCGTCGCGCTCAATCTCGTCCGCCCGGACGCCCAGCCTGTCGTGCTGGAAGGGACCGCCGCTTTCGTCTGGGAGGAGATCGCGGTCGAGGCGCCCTCCGATCTGGACGCGCTCGTGACCGGTGTCGCCCAGGTCTTCGAGGTGTCGGCCGACCTGATCCGCGGCGACGTCGAGCAGCTCGTCGCCGTTCTGCGCACGCGGGCGCTCATCGAGGAATAGCGGAACCGATGCGGCGGAGCGGAACGGCTCATTCTGCCGTGCGCGGACGTGTAGGGTCGGGTCATGGTGCCGTGGGAGGGGAGGGATCGGTGGAGCAGATCGCATCGAACTTCTCGCTGAACGAGGCGAACGAGCTGACGCACGCCTATGTCGCTGCGACGTCGCGGCGCAGCGGAATCCGTGCACTGTCGATCAAGGGTCTGGTCTCCGACCACTACAGGCTGCGTGAGCCGCGGGTCGCGGCGGACGCGGACGTCCTGGTCGACCCGGATCGTTTCGAGGAGTTCTGCGCCCTGCTGCAGGAGGGCGGCTGGCATCCGCGTGTCGAGCGCGATGTCCCCTCGCTCATGGAGCAGCACTCGGTGACGCTGATCCATGACGGATGGCCGAACGACATCGACGTCCACGTGTACTTCCCCGGCTTCTTCGCCGACAAGGCCGTGACCTTCGACCGGCTGTGGGAGAGCCACACCTCGATCGAGGTGGCGCACGCCCCGGTGCTGGTGCCCTCGCGCGCGGGGGCGGCGGTGATCGGTGCCCTGCATTCGCTGCGGTACACCCGTTCCATCCGGCACTCGGTGGAGCTCGAGCGGATCGCACGCATCGTCGAGGAGGAGTTCTCCGACGAGGACCGTGCCGATTTCGTGGACATCGCCCGTGCCGGGGGCGCGCAGTGGGTGCTGGGGGAGGTCCTCGAGCGCATCGGGGTGAGGCCGGTGGTCGACGTGACCCCGGCCCAGCAGCGGCTCTGGCAGATCAATCGCACGACGGTCGAAGACGGCTCGGCCGTGTCCTGGCTCGTCGCGTTGCGGGAGGCCCCGTGGTTCCGGAAGCCGGCGATCCTGTTGCGTGCGCTCTGGATCTCCCGGAAGGACATCCCGCGGAACGATCCGGACGTGTTGCCGTCGCGAAGCGAGGCGTGGGCGCATCGCCGGCTGCGCTGGCATCGAGGGGCCATCGCCCTGTGGCACTATCTCAGAGGTCTCGCGGGCCGCTGACCGTGAGGGCTTCCGGTCGATGCCCGGCCGGGTCGGGGCCCGACCGTCGGATTCGACCGCGCGCTCAGCCCAGAGCGGCCCGGATGACGCGCTCCACCTCGTCGAGTGCGGGGACGAGCTGAGCCGCGGACTCCTCGTAGACGGAGAAGGATCGACGGTACGGGTCGACCACGTCCTCGTCGCCCTCCGCCGCGGGCGAGGTCCCGCGCTGGTCGGCGACGGCGGTCACGACGGCCTCGAGACGAGCGCGAGGGGCGGAGCCCGCCCCCTCGACGATCTCGTGCAGGGTCTTGTCCTCGAGCGTCGCGGCGAGCCTGGCGAACTCACGGACGGCGAAGGTGCGCCGCAGGCCGCTGGGCGCGAGGTGCAGGGCGAAGGTGCGGTGCTCGCCGGTCATCGCAAGCACGAGGTCGGCCTCGTGCAGGCGAGGCTCGGTGAGCAGGCGCGCCTCGTGATCGGTGACGAGGTCGGGGTCGGCGCCGTGGAGGAGCGCGATCCGTCGGGCTGGCTCCGGCATGCCGTGGCCGACGAGCGCCTGTGTGCCCGCGCTCCCCACCTGGACGGCCAGATCGCTCAGCCGCGTGGCGAGCAGGGTGGCGGCGAGAGGGGAGCGGCAGATATTGCCCGTGCAGACGGTGAGGATGGTCGGGAGCGTGGCGGGCTGCTCGGCGTCGGCGGACGCGAACATGGTCGCCAGGGAGAAGTCCCCGCCGGTGTCGCGGGACGGCGACGGCCGGGAGGCCGCCGCCTGACCCTGCCCTGTCGCCTCGCCTGTCGAGGCGATGGGGAGGACGGTCGAAGTCGCCTCCTCCGCGGCACCCTCGACCGGCGTCTCGGCTGTCGCTCCGTGCACATGGCGCCACTCGCGGCGCGTCAGCGGACGTCTGCTGCTGTCGCTCATGCCATCACCCTAGGGCGTCTCCGCTGTGTCCGGCCTCAGCGCGGGGGACCGCCCCGTGCACCTGCTCGATGTAGCGGAGGAGGACGCCCTCGCGCAACGCCCAGGGCGACACCTCGAGCTCTTCCACGCCCAGCGCGGTCATCGCCGTGTGCAGCGAGACCGCGGCGGCGACGATCTGGAATGTCCGATCCGGGGTGATGCCAGGCAGCTCCTGGCGTGCGGCGGCGGGAAGGCGGGAGAGACGGGGGATCCATGAACCGAGCGCCGCGCGGGGCAGCAGCATGCGTTCGGTCCCGGCCCATCCCCGTGCGGGATACCCCACGAGCCGGGCGAGCGAGCGGATCGCCTTCGACGATCCGACGGCGTGGTCGGGCGTCGGCTGGGCGGTGAAGGCCGCGGCGACCGGCGCGATGGCGGCCGCGGCATGGAGGCGCAGCCGCTCGACCGCCTCCTCGCCCGGCGGATCCTCGGGGAGGAACTGCACCGTCATCCTCCCGGCTCCGAGCGGGACCGATGCGGCCAGGTCCGGCAGTTCCTCGGCGCCGGTCGCGAGCTCGAGCGAGCCGCCGCCGATGTCGAAGAGCACGATCCGCCCCGCCGACCACCCGAACCAGCGACGGACCGCGAGGAAGGTCAGCTCCGCCTCGGTCTCGCCGTCGAGCACCTGGAGCCCCTGGCCCAGCACGGTTTCGATCCGCGCGATGACCTCGGCGCCGTTCGTCGCCTCACGCACGGCGCTGGTCGCCGTCGCGAGCAGAGCGTCCACGCGCTCGGCCTCCGCGACGCGCCTGGCCTGGGCGACGGCGTTCTCCAGCGCGACCACACCTTCTTCGGTGATCGCACCCGACGGGGTGAGGTAGCGCATCAGGCGCACGATCGTGCGGTCGCTCGTGGTGGCGAGGGGCCTGCCTCCTGCGTGGACGTCGGCCGCGAGCAGATGCACGGTGTTGGAACCGATGTCGAGAACTCCGAGGCGCACGTCATGAGGATACTCGCGCCGTGCCGGCTCCCCGGCCCGTGGATACGATGGACGGCGTGAGCTCCGACCCGACCGCGCCGCTGTCGCCGTACCGTCGCATCGATCGCGCGGACTGGGCGCGTCTGGCCGCCGACCTCGATCAGCCGCTCTCCGAGACCGAGGTCGTCGAGATCCGGGGCATCGGCGACCGGCTCGACCTCACCGAGGTGCGGGAGGTCTATCTGCCGCTCAGCCGCCTGCTCAGCCTCTACGCGAACTCGACCAAGCGCCTGGGAGCCGCGACGAGCGACTTCCTCCAGGAGGAGGACGACACGACCCCGTTCGTGGTGGGCGTCGCCGGCTCGGTCGCAGTCGGCAAGTCGACCATCGCCCGTCTCCTGCGGGAGCTGATGAGCCGCTGGCCTGGAACGCCGCGGGTGGAGCTGGTGACGACGGACGGCTTCCTGTATCCGAACGCCGAGCTCGAGCGCCGAGGGCTCATGGAACGCAAGGGGTTCCCCGAGTCCTACGACAGGCGGGCCCTCCTGGAGTTCCTCACCCGGGTCAAGAGCGGCGCCGAGGAGGTGCGCGCCCCCTTCTATTCGCACATGCGCTACGACATCGTCCCGGACGCGCATGTCGTGGTCCGCCGTCCCGACGTCGTGATCGTCGAGGGATTGAACGTGCTGCAGCCGCCGCCGGCGCCGAACGACGTCGCCGTGAGCGACCTCTTCGACTTCTCCGTCTATGTCGATGCCGCCCCCGAGCACATCGCGCAGTGGTACGTGGACCGATTCCTCGCGCTGCGCCAGGGCGCGTTCACGAACCCGAACTCGTACTTCAACGTGTTCGCCCACCTCACCGACGAGGAGGCGGTCTCGACGGCGCTGGGCTACTGGAACGAGATCAACATGCCCAACCTCGTGGAGAACGTGATGCCCACCCGGCACCGCGCGACGCTGGTGCTCAACAAGGGGGACGATCACTCCGTCGAGAGCGTCCTGTTGCGCAAGCTCTGAGCGTTTCTCGGTCCCTTGCCGGGCGTTCGAGCACCGGACTCGGTTCGTTCGGAGCCTTCGCAAAACGACGGCCGTAGCCTTGCGGCATGTGTGGAATCGTCGGATACGTCGGTCCTCGTTCGAGCGAGGACGTCCTGATCGCCGGGCTCGCTCGACTGGAGTACCGCGGCTACGACTCCGCGGGCATCGCCGTGATCGACCGCGACGGCTCCCTGGGGATGCGCAAGAAGGCCGGCAAGCTCAGCGTGCTCCGTGAGGAGCTGGCAGCCCGTCCGCTCGCCGCGGGGACGACCGGTATCGGGCACACCCGGTGGGCGACGCACGGCGGCCCGACCGATGCCAACGCACACCCCCATCTCGCCGACGAGGACCGGCTCGCCGTGATCCACAACGGCATCATCGAGAACTTCGCCGCGCTGCGCGCGGAGCTCGAGGCAGAGGGCGTCGCCTTCCGCAGCGAGACCGACACCGAGGTCGCCGCCGCTCTCCTGGGACGCGAGTACCGCCGCACCGGGGATCTGCAGGAGGCCTTCCGCGATGTGGTGAACCGGCTCGACGGGGCGTTCACGCTCCTGGCCATGCACCGTGATCAGCCGGGTCTCGTCGTCGGGGCTCGCCGCAACTCTCCGCTGGTGATCGGTCTCGGGGAGGGGGAGAACTTCCTCGGCTCCGACGTGGCGGCCTTCGTGGGGCACACCCGCCGCGCGCTCGCGATCGGCCAGGACCAGATCGTGGCGATCACGCCCACGTCCGTCACGGTGACCGACTTCACCGGCTCGCCGGCCGTGCCCGAGCCGTTCGAGGTGTCCTGGGACGCCGCCGCCGCGGAGAAGGGCGGCTGGCCGAGCTTCATGGCGAAGGAGGTCGCCGAGGAGCCGGAGGCCGTCGCGAACACCATCCGCGGCCGCGTGCGGGACGGCGCCGTCGCGATCCCGGAGCTGGAGGGCATGGACGACCTCTTCCGCGGCATCGACCGCATCATCGTCGTGGCCTGCGGCACGGCGTCCTATGCGGGGATGGTGGGCAAGTACGCCCTGGAGCAGTGGACCAGGGTCCCCGCCGATGTGGAGCTCGCGCACGAGTTCCGCTATCGCGACCCCGTGATCGGGGAGCGCACGCTGGTGGTCTCCATCAGCCAGTCCGGCGAGACCATGGACACCCTCATGGCGGTCAAGTACGCGCAGGAGCGCGGCGCGAGGACCCTGTCCGTCTGCAACACCCAGGGCGCCACGATCCCGCGCGAGTCGGACGCGGTCGTCTACACCCACGCGGGTCCCGAGGTCGCGGTCGCGTCCACCAAGGCCTTCGTCGCGCAGATCACGGCGCTCCTTCTGCTCGGCTTGCACATGGGCCGTGTGCGCGGGACGCTCCAGGACGCCGCTGCGGAGATCGCCGAGCTCGAGGCGCTGCCGGAGAAGATCGCCGCGGTGCTGGAGCGTGAGGACGCCCACGTGTCGCAGTTGGGCACGTGGATGGCGGACTCCCGCTCTGTGCTCTTCCTCGGCCGCCACGTCGGCTTCCCCATCGCGCTCGAGGGCGCGCTCAAGCTCAAGGAGATCTCCTACATCCATGCCGAGGGCTTCGCTGCGGGTGAGCTCAAGCACGGTCCGATCGCGCTCATCGAGCCCGGTCAGCCGGTGTTCGTGATCGTCCCCTCCCCACGGCACTCCGCGCTGCTGCACGCCAAGGTGGTGTCCAACATCCAGGAGATCCGAGCGCGGGGCGCCAGGGTCATCGTGATCGCGGAGGAAGGGGATGCGGCGGTGCTGCCGTTCGCCGACGAGGTGATCCGGATCCCGCTCGCCGCCGCCCTGTTCGAGCCGATCCTCGCCGTCGTCCCGTTGCAGATCTTCGCCATGGCGCTCGCGACCGCGAAGGGCCTCGACGTCGACCAGCCCCGGAACCTCGCCAAGTCCGTCACCGTGGAGTAGCCGGCGCGCGCCTGTTCTGGGCAGGCTTGGCCTGAGCTGTGGCGGAGGGCATACAGCTGGCTGAGGATTCTCCGATCGGCGGAGACCTCCGCCGGGAAACCCTCAGCCAGATGAGCGAGGGCCATGCACGTGGCTCACATCCTCGCGCGGGCCAGCGCGGCGAGGATCGCGGCGACGACGGTCGGCCAATCGTGGATGATCAACGCGTAGTCGAAGCGGAGCGTCTCGAATCCCTGCATCGAGGCCGCGGCGTCTCGTCGGAGATCATGACGACGCCGATCCGCCGGTTCGTGGTTCTCACGTCCATCGGCCTCAAGGACGATCCGGTCCTCGATCACGAAGTCCACCCGCCCGACGTGGTCGATCCAGACCTGGCTTCGGGCGGAGATGCCGAGCAGGTGCAGCCGTAGGCGCACGAGCGACTCGAGCCCACTCTGCGCGTCTCCGCGGGCGAGGTCGACGAGCCATCGGGCGGTCACCGGAAGGGCGTCGCGGATCCGGGCACGCGCCGCTGATCCGAGCTGCCGTCGATTCCACGCCGACTCGAAGGCGGCGAAGAAGAACTCGTCGCCGTGGCAGGAATAGGCGTGCACGAGAGCGTGCTCGATCGGTGCGATCCCCAATGCCATCCGGCCGTGTCGGAAGTGTGGTCGGCAGCGGCAGCCGGGATGCGAGTGAACCCGTCCGCCGACCCCCATCCAGACGTGGATCTCCGGTTCGGTGCCGAGCGTCCACACCTCGTGGAACCGCAGCGCCCGCGCGCACGTCAACGCGCCGCCGTGGGCAGCAGCGGCGATGACGTCGCGATCGGCGTCGGGCAGGGAGAAGACGCCGGGGCGGACGCGGTGGACCTCTCCACGGCGCACGGCAGCGGAAAGGGCGTCACGCGTCCATCCGATACGAGACAGGTCGGTCCCGCGGGTGACGCCTCCGCGGGATCGGAGGATCGAGTGCAAGGTCAGCATGCGACATCCTGTCCCGGGAGACGATCGCCCTCTGAGCCGGTCCCAGGATCGGTGGAGAAGAGCGCCTTCGCGTCCTTCCGTGGAGGAGGCGCAGATGGCTGAGGGCTGCCCGCATGGCGGAGGGGTGCTTTCGGGATCTTCCGCCATGTGGCGAACAGTCATGCAGCTGGTTGGCACGCCGGGGGCCTCGGGCGCGTGCCAGCGCGAGCGGGGCGGGCGGGCCCCGGGAGCACGGGGTGAGGCGCCGGTAGGCTGAGACGGTGATCATCGGCACCGGTATCGACATCGTGGACGTCCCGCGGTTCGAGCGCACGATCACGCGCACGCCCAGGCTCATGGAGCGCTTGTTCGCTCCCTCGGAGCGGGGGATGCGGATGCCTTCGCTGGCCGCCCGATACGCGGCCAAGGAGGCGTTGATCAAGGCGCTCGGCGGTTCCGACGGCGTGCACTGGACCGAGATCGAGATCGCCTCGGAGCCCTCGGGGCGTCCGCATTTCGTCCTGTCCGGGTCGACCGCCGCTGTCGTGCGCGGACGAGGCATCGACAAGGTGCACCTCACGATGAGCCACGACGCGGGGCTCGCCACCGCCTTCGTCGTGGCAGAGGGCCTTCCCGTCTCCCCGGCGACGTCCGCCCCCGTTCCCTCCATCGACGTCCCCCTCTCCGAGGAGTCCCCATGAGCGTCCCCTTCCGCGAGGCGACGATCGACCTCGACGCCGTCAGCGACAACATCCGTCACCTCCGCCGCCTGACCGGCACCGAGGTCATCGCGGTGGTCAAGGCCGGCGGATACGGACACGGCGCCGCGGCGGTGGCCGTCGCCGCCCGAGCCGGGGGCGCGGCGCGTGTTGGCGTCGCGACGATCGAGGAGGGGCTGGAGCTGCGACGAGCCGGGGTGAACGGGCCGCTGATGGCGTGGCTCCACGCTCCGCACCGCCGCTTCGACGACGCGGCCGAGGCGGGGATCGAGGTCGCCGTCTCGTCCTTCGACCAGCTGGAGGCCGCCGCAGCGGCCGCGGGGGTGGACAGCCCGCTCGGCGTGCACCTCAAGATCGACACGGGCCTGTCCCGCAACGGGGTGACCCCGGCGGATCGGGGACGCGTCTTCGCCGAGGCGGCACGCCTGGAGCGGATCGGCCGTATCCGGGTCATCGGCCTGTTCAGCCACCTCTCCAACGCCTCGCCGGAAGACGACCACGCGGCGCTCGCCGTGTTCGAGCATGCGTGCGCCGAGGCCGATGCGGCCGGGGTGCGGCCGGAGATCCGGCACCTCGCCGCGACCGCGGCGGCGATCGACCGGCCGGAGACACGACTCGACGCGGTGCGGATAGGGATCGGCCTCTACGGCCTGTCGCCGTTCGCGGACCGCAGCTCGGCCGATCTCGGGCTGCGGCCCGCGATGACCCTGCGCGCCGCGGTCGCCGCCGTCCGGCGCGTCCCCGGCGGGACCGGGGTGTCCTACGACTACGCGTACCGTGCCGAGCGTGAGACGACCCTCGCGCTCGTGCCGCTCGGCTACGCCGATGGCATTCCGCGGCAGGCGTCGGGGCGGGGGCCGGTCATGATCGGCGGCAGGCGGTTCGCCGTGGCCGGCCGGATCGCCATGGACCAGTTCGTCGTGGACGTGGGCGATCACGCCGTCTCGGTCGGCGATGAGGCGGTGCTGTTCGGAGATCCGACGCTCGGGCACCCGTCGGCGACGGAGTGGGCGGACGCCGCGGGCACGATCAACTACGAGATCGTGACCCGGATCGGGCCGCGAGTCCCGCGACGGACCGTCTCGTGAGCGTGCCGGAGGCGCTCCTCGGCGCACGCGAGATCCCGACCGCCGAGGCCATGGCGGACTTCGGCCGTGCGATCGGCGGCAGCCTCGTCGCGGGCGACGTCCTGGTGCTCACCGGACCGCTCGGGGCGGGGAAGACCACCTTCACCCGTGGCCTCGCGGAGGGGCTCGGCGTGCGCGGGCCGGTGCAGAGCCCGACCTTCGTGCTCGCCCGTACCCATCCCTCGCTCGGGGACGGCCCTCCGCTCGTCCACATGGACGCGTACCGGCTGGGGTCGTCGGCGGAGCTCGATGACCTCGACGTGGACGTCGAGCGCTCGGTCGTGGTCGTCGAGTGGGGGCGGGGGCTCGCCGAGGGCCTCGCCGAGGTCTGGTGGGATGTCGAGGTCGAACGGCCCGTCGGCGCGGAAGAGGACGAGGCCGGCCTCCCCGACGACGAGCTGGACGCGGACGCGCCGCGGATCGTGACGATCCGCCGCCTCTCCTCGGCCTCCGGTTAGCCGCGGTGGTGCCCGCCCTCCTGTGAGCGGGCGTTTGGCCTGCGCCCCTGCGCCGCCGCACCCCTGGGCGCCTGTCCAGCCGCCCGGCGGCTACCCTGGAGAGGTGATTCTCGCCGTCGACACGTCCCTGGGCTCGGCCGTCGCCGTCCTCGGAACGGACGGCGACGCACTCGCTGACGTCGCCCGGCCGGGGACGCTCGGTCATGCCGAGGCGATCGGCGACCTCCTTCGCGAGGTGCTCGGCGCGGAGGACCCTCCCGTCACCCACGTCGTCGCCGGCATGGGGCCCGGTCCCTTCACCGGTCTTCGGATCGGGATCGCCGCGGCGCGGGCGTTCGCCCTGGGCCGCGGCATCCCGGTGATCGGGGTGCCCAGCCATGCCGGAGCGGCGCTCGCGGTGATCGAGGGCGAGAGACCGGCGGGAGCGTTCGCGATCGTCACCGACGCGCGGCGCCGAGAGGCGGCGGTCACCGTGTACGAGGGCGTGGACCTCGACGGCATCCCGCACGCCGTGGTCGAGACCGTGCTCGTCCCCCGCAGCGAGGTCGAGTCGCGACTCAGCGGCATCCCCCGCCATGAGCCCGAGATCCTCTCCGC
Source organism: Microbacterium sp. S308A+ (assembly GCF_049800815.1). Taxonomy (NCBI): domain Bacteria; kingdom Bacillati; phylum Actinomycetota; class Actinomycetes; order Micrococcales; family Microbacteriaceae; genus Microbacterium; species Microbacterium sp. S308A+. Next base: position 223,631 of record NZ_JBNAFT010000002.1, read on the forward strand.
GGCCGCCCTCGCACGCGTGGGGCGCAGGGCGATCGCCGCCGGCCGGGAGCTCGCCGGGCCCGAGCCCTTGTACCTCCGGGCGCCGGACGCACGTCCGCCCGTCTCGCCGAAGCGGGTCGGCGTATGATCCGCAGAGCCACCGTCGCCGACCTGGAGGGGATCATGGCTCTCGAGCACGCGGCCTTCCCGGGCGACGCATGGAGTCCGCAGTCGATGGCGGCTGAGCTCGCCGGCACGCACGGGCACTACGTCGTCGACGACGAGGACGGCGTGCTGGTCGGCTATGCGGGCCTCCGCGCCGTCCGCGGATCGCGTGACGCCGATATCCAGACCATCGCCATCGAAGAGGCGCATCGGGGGGAGGGGCGCGGGCGGCGCATGCTGCGCGCCCTGCTCGCCGTGGCCGTGGAGCGTGGCGCGCGGGAGGTCTTCCTCGACGTCCGTGCCGACAACGCGCCCGCGATCGCGCTCTATGCGTCCGAGGGCTTCGAGGAGATCGGCCGTCGGCCCCGGTACTACCGTCCCGACGGCATGGACGCGATCGTGATGAAGGTGGCGCTGGATCCCGCGCGCCAGACGGAGGGGGTCTCCGCGTGACGGGACCGCTGGTGCTCGGCATCGAGACGAGCTGCGACGAGACCGGGATCGGGGTCGTCCGCGGGCGCACGCTCCTGTCCAACACGATCGCCTCCAGCATGGACGAGCACGCCCGGTACGGCGGTGTCGTGCCCGAGGTCGCCGCTCGCGCCCACCTCGAGGCGCTGGAGCCCTCCATCCGTGCGGCGCTCGCCGAGGCGCGGGTGCAGATGTCGGACATCGATGCGATCGCGGTCACGAGCGGCCCGGGGCTCGCCGGAGCCCTCATGGTCGGGATCGGAGCGGCCAAAGGCCTCGCGGTCGCGCTCGACAAGCCGCTCTACGCGGTCAACCACCTCGTCGGTCACATCGCCGCAGACATCCTCGACCCCGACGCCCCGCCGCTGGAGTATCCCACGATCGCCCTCCTCGTGAGCGGTGGCCACACCTCGCTGCTGCATGTGCGCGACCTCACGACCGACGTCGAGCTCCTCGGCGAGACCGTGGACGACGCAGCAGGCGAGGCGTTCGACAAGGTCGCGCGGATCCTCGGGCTGCCCTATCCCGGCGGCCCGCAGATCGACCGGGTGGCCGCTGACGGCGACCCCCGTGCGATCGCGTTCCCGAGGGGGCTGTCCCGCGCCTCCGACCTTGCCGCCCATCGTTATGACTTCTCCTTCTCCGGCCTCAAGACCGCGGTGGCCCGGTGGATCGAGCGTGCCGAGGCGGCGGGCGATCCCGTGCCCGTCGCCGATGTCGCGGCCAGCTTCCGCGAGGCCGTCGTGGACGTGCTGGTGACCAAGGCGATCGCCGCCTGCGCCGATCGGGGCGTACCGCGGCTGCTCCTGGGCGGAGGGGTGATCGCCAACCGGCGTCTGCGGGAGCAGGCGCTCGCCAGAGCGGAGGCGGCGGGCATCACCGTGCGCATCCCTCCGCTGAGCCTCTGCACCGACAACGGCGCGATGATCGCCGCCCTCGCAGCGGAGCTCATCTCCTCCGGACGCCGGCCCTCGACTCTCGCCTTCGGGGCGGACTCGACCCTCCCCGTCACGGAGATCCAGGTGGATGAGGGGCCGGCGCCTGTGCAGGCCGGAGCAGGACGATGAGCGGGGAGGGCCCGCAGCCGGAGCGTTTCGCCCGGCTGCCCACCGTGCCGACGCCGCTGAGCCCCGAGAGCGGCTCTGACGTCGCCGAGGGGGCATTCGTCCGGGACGCCGCCTGGACGCCGTCCGACGGCAGCGAGCTCCGACCCCGTCCGGAGGCGCGGCTGGCGCCATGGGCGCTCCTGGCCGCGGTCGTCGCTCTTGTCGCCTCGTTCTTCGTCGGCTGGGGGATCCCGCTCGGGATCCTCGCCGTGATCGCTGCGATCCTCTCGATCCGCCGCCCGGCCGAGAGCCGGGGCATGTCGCTCTGGGCGCTCGTGCTCGCCCTCGTCTCCTGCCTCTACAGTCTGGGCTGGCTGGCGTGGGCCGCATACGGTTCGGGCCTGTTCGGCTCCTGAGGTCCTCCCTCCTCCGCGGACGCTCCCTGACGGAGAGGACTCGGGGACCGGCCTACGGCACCGCGATCGCCGCGCGGTCTCCTGCAGGACCTCCAGGGCGAGAACCGACGGCTCTGAGGCCCGGCCGGATCAGACGCGGTCGGCGAGGATCGCCTGCCGCCTCTCGCCGGCTCGCACGAGGAGGAGCGTCGCGGCCGTCGCTCCCTTCAGCGTCAGCCTCCGTCGGAAGGCGGAGGGGTCGATGTCGACGCCCCGCTTCTTGATCTCCACCGTGCCGACGTCTGCGGCGCGGAGGACGGCGTTGATGGCCTTCGGATGCAGGGGAAGCACCTCGCGCACACGGAACGAGACGGCGAGCGGGCTCTCCGACGGCGCATCCGAGGTGAGATAGGCGATCTTCTCGTCGAGCATCCCGGCGTCCATGCCCCGCGCGAGATCGCCGATGAGGCGGGCGCGGATCACGGCGCCGTCGGGCTCGTGGAGGTAGGCGGCAAGAGGGCGGACCTCGGCGTCGGGACTGTCCGACGCCGCGACGAGCTCGTGAGTCTCCTCGCCGCGCACGACCATGGCCGCGCGCCGCACGCCGGGGCGGGCGAGCGCACCCGACCACAGGACGAGCTCGACCACGCTGCCGTCCGCGCTCACCCACTGGGCCTCGGCGTCGGCGGGCAGAGCGGCCCGGTCGTGCCCCGGGCCGAGCTTGATCCCGGCGGACATGCTCGCTGCGAGAGCGAAGGCCCAGTCCAGCGGGGGCGAGTAGTCGGCGGCGGAGACACGGCGGGTCTCCCGGTGCCCGGCCGTGCGCCGGGCGGGGTCCAGCCACACCGCGTCGGCGGCGGAGAGGTCCGTCTCCTGCGCGATCCCGTGGCGCACGACGACGTCGTCCCCGAAGGGCGCGAGGTTGTAGGCGGCGAGCGCGGCGGTGACCTCGTCGGCGTCCACCGCGGTCACGCCCAGCCCGGCGCCGGCGAAGGCGAGCGCGTCTCCGCCGATCCCGCAGCCGAGGTCGGCGACACGTGCGATCCCGGCGGCCCGCATCCGGCCGGCGTGCCGGGCGGCCACGCCGAGACGGGTCGCCTGCTCGAGCCCCGCCCGGGTGAAAAGCATCCGGTCGGCGAAATCGCCGAACTTGGCGCGGGCCTTGGCTCGCAGGTGGGCCTGGCCGACCACCGCGGCGACGAGGTCGGGCCCGTGCCCGGCGGCGCGGAGGCGTGAGACGGCGGCAGCGGCCGCACCTGTCGTCTCGACCGGGCCCAGGGAGTCCAGCAGGCGCAGGCCCTCGGACGTGAGCAGCGCGGTCAGTTCGGCCATCTCCACGGGACCCAGCCTAGGAGGCACGCGGCGAGGCCGTGAATTGGCACTCGCATTGCGGGAGTGCCAGCCATGCGCCTAGACTGTGGTTAGCACTCTCAGGCTGAGGGTGCTAACGAGTCTTTGAACCGTCAAGAAAGAGGTAGACCGTGTCGGTTTCCATCAAGCCGCTCGAGGACCGCATCGTCATCAAGCAGGTCGAGGCCGAGCAGACCACCGCGAGTGGCCTGGTCATCCCCGACACCGCCAAGGAGAAGCCCCAGGAGGGCGAGGTCGTGGCGGTGGGCCCCGGCCGCATCGACGACAACGGCAACCGCGTTCCGCTCGATGTCGCCGTCGGCGACCGCGTTCTCTACAGCAAGTACGGCGGGACCGAGGTGAAGTTCGGCGCCGACGAGTACCTTGTGCTCTCGGCCCGTGACGTCCTCGCGGTCGTCGTCCGCTGAACGACACCCACTCTCGCTCGGAAGGCCCGGTGCTTCTGCACCGGGCCTTCCGTCGTCTCCGTCGCGCTCCCGCGGCGTCCCGCCGATCGCGATCCGGCCACAGAGGCGAGCGATCCTGCCAACAGGGTCTGGCCCTGCCCGCCGCGTCCGCACCCGGGAATAGGGTTGTGCGGTGACATCCCCCTCGCGCAGCACCCAGACCACCGGCATCGCCTACACCGTCGGGGCCTACGTGATCTGGGGGATCCTGCCGCTCTACTTCCTCCTCCTCGCCCCGACAGGACCGTGGGAGCTCGTCGCCTGGCGGGTCCTGCTGTCGCTCGTCTTCTGCGCGATCCTGCTCACGGTCACGCGCGGATGGGCGGCATTGCGCGCCGTCGTCCGTCAACCGCGGCTGCTCGCCCTCACGGCCCTCGCGGGTCTGCTGATCTACGTCAACTGGCAGGTGTTCATCCTGGCCACCCTCTCGGGCAACATCGTCGAGACGAGCCTCGGATATTTCATCAACCCGATCGCGATGGTGCTCCTCGGCGTCTTCGTGCTGCACGAGCGGCTCCGGCCGCTGCAGTGGGCAGCGATCGGGATCGCCGCGGTGGCCGTGCTGGTGATCATCTTCGCGCACGGGTCCTTCCCGTGGATCGCCCTCTCGCTCACCGCCTCCTTCGGCGTCTACGGGCTGGTCAAGAAGCAGATCGGCCCCGCTGTCGACGCCGTGAGCGGGCTGACGCTGGAGTCTCTCTGGCTCGTCCCGATCGCCGTTCTGCAGCTGGTTCTCGTCGCCGCGGACGGGGGGATCACGTTCGGCTCCTCCGGGCCTTTGCACACCGTGCTCCTCGCCTTCGCGGGGGTGGCGACCGCGGTGCCGCTGCTGCTCTTCGCCGCGGGAACCCGTCGCATCGCCCTCGCCCTCGTCGGGATGATCCAGTTCATCACCCCTGTCATGCAGTTCGTCGTCGGGGTGGTGCTCCGCGGTGAGGACATGCCGTTCGAACGCTGGGTCGGGTTCGCGATCGTGTGGGTCGCGATCGCGGTCTTCCTCCTGGACCTCGGGATCGCCACGCGCCGGGGACGTGCGGAAGAGATCATCGAACCCGTGTGAGGGATCGTTAGCGCACCGAGACAAACGAAACCCGGAACCTCTGTCGCCGCGAACTACTGTTGATGCACCGAGTGTGGCCGTCCGAAGAAGCACGGCCACGTTCAGCCACGCAAAGGAGCATCATGAACGCACTCAAGGCTTCGCGAGTGGCCAAGGCGCTCACCGGGATCGCGCTCGTCAGCGCATCCGCACTGGTGATCGCCGGCTGCAGCGGAAACCCCGGGACGACGCCGTCCGAGACGTCGGGAGGAGGCAAGCCCGCGGCCGACCTGACCCTGAAACTGGGCTCTCTTCTCCCGTCCACCGGAACGCTCGCGTTCCTGGGCGCGCCGATGGAGGCCGGCGTGCAGCTGGCCGTCTCCCAGGTGAATGACGCGAAGGCCGGGATCACGATCGGTCTCAGCAGCGCCGACGAGGGCGATCTCGACAACAAGGCGTACGAGACCTCGATCACCAAGCTGCAGAGCGAGGGTGTCTCGGCCGTCGTGGGCGCCGCCTCGTCGAGCGTGAGCAAGCTCATCCTCGACGGCAACGTCGGCAGCGGCATCCTCACGATCTCGCCCTCCAACACCTCGCCGGACTTCACCGGGATCAACCCGATGTACTTCCGCACCGCGCCGAGCGACCTGCTCCAGGGCGAGGTCCTGGGCAACCAGATCGCGGAGGACGGCAACAAGACCCTCGGCATCATCTATCAGAACGACCCGTATGGGACCGGGCTGTACCAGGCGATCAAGGACACGTTCACGAGCACCGGCGGCACGGTCGTCGCGGAGGCCTCGTACAACCAGGGCGACGGGCAGTTCGACGCCCAGGTCCAGACCATCGCCGCGGCCAAGCCCGATGCCGTCGCCGTGGTCTCCTACGAGCAGTTCAAGACGATCGCGCCGCTCCTGGGCAACGCGGGCATCAACACCGGCAAGCTCTACATGGTCGACGGGAACCTGTCCAACTACGCCAAGGACAGCCTGCCGGTCAAGCTGGAGGGCTCGAAGGGGACGCGCGCGGGAGCCAAGCTCCCGGACGACTTCCTGGACCAGCTCAACAAGGTCTGGACGGCGAAGGGCAACCCGCCCATCAACGACGTGACCTATTCGTCCGAGGCCTATGACGCGGTGATCCTCGTCGCGCTCGCCGCCCTGAAGGCGGGATCGACGACGGGCAAGGACATCGCGGCCACGATGCGCGAGGTCTCCGGCGGGACCGGCGACGGGGAGAAGTGCACCACGTTCGCCGAGTGCGCGAAGATCATCGGCGACGGCGGGACTGCGGACTACGACGGCCTCTCCGGCGAGATCACTTTCGACGACAAGAACGACCCGAAGGGTGCGGCGATCGGCGTCTACGAGTACGGCGCCGACAACAACAACACGCGGATCAAGTAGGTCTCTGCGAGACGGGAGGCGGTCCGGGCAGGCCCGGGCCGCCTCCCGCTGTGTTCGCGGGGCGGATGCCCGGTCTCTGCCGCAGTGCCCGTGTCAGGTGCAAGATCGAGCGGCTAGCCTGGAGGCGCCGTCGAAAGGAGCGCCCGATGTTCGACAGCCCGCTCTCGGCGTCTGCGTATGAGGTCCTCGGTGTCGTCCCGGGCGCCGAGGAGGAGGAGCTCAGGCGGGCGTACCGCCTGCGTCTTCGCCTCGCCCATCCCGACACCGGCGGTGATGCCCTCTCCTTCGTCGCGGTGCAGCGGGCGTGGGAGCTCATCGGCACGCCCGAGGCGCGGGCCGCCTACGACAGCGGGCACGGGTTCGCCGCGGGGGAGCGGTGGCGCGGGTGGGACGAGCCGGAGACCCGCACCGGGTCACGGCTCAGGGCGACCTCGTACGGCCGCGCCGGCGGATGGCATCGGCGGAGGTATCTCGCGCTGGCGCGTGAGTGGGCGGGCGCGGAGGTCTCTGATCCGTATGATCCCGCGTTCGTGCGACAGGTCCCCAAGGAGCTTCGCCGGCTGCTCGCCGACGCCCTTGCCGAGGAGGAGACGGCGCGCACGGTGTCGGATCTCGGGATGGGCTTCACGATATGGCACGACGTCGCCACGGGCCCGTCCGACGCCGGCGAGGAGGGACACAAGCTCGATCACATCGTGCTCGGCCCCACCGGCGCCTACGGGGTGAGCTCGCTCGACCTCGGCGGGATCGCCCGCTTCCGCGGCGGGGAGATCATCGGACCGGACGTCGGGCCACGAGCGCCCGTGACCGTGCTTCTGACCGGCCTGCGGGCTGTGGCACGGACGACGCGGGTGCGCTTCGGCGGCGGTGTCGTGGCGGTCCCGGACGACGCGCTCGCCCAGGCGGCCGTGTCGCTCGGCACGGTCCGCGGAGTGCCCATCGTCGTGACCCGCCGCAGCGCTCTCGCGACCATGCTCCGCGGCGGTGTGCCAGGAGGACGACCCGTCGGAGGCAACGAGCTGTTCGACATGAGGACCCGCCTGCAGCAGGCCATCCGCTTCGCCTAGCCGCGTCGCCCTCCGCAGGGCGCGGCTAGGCGGCGTCCTGGCCGAGCGTGCCGAGGTAGAGGCCGATGACCTTGGGGTCGTTCAGCAGGTCGCGGCCCGTCCCCTCATAGGCGTCGCGGCCCTGGTCGAGGACGTAGCCGCGGTCGCAGATCTGCAGGCAGCGGCGGGCGTTCTGCTCGACCATGATCGTCGTCACGCCGGCCTTGTTGATGTCGGACACCCGGATGAAGGCGTCGTCCTGGCGAACGGGCGAGAGGCCCGCGGACGGCTCGTCGAGCAGGAGCACCGAAGGATCCATCATCAGCGCTCGCGACATGGCGACCATCTGCCGTTCGCCGCCGGAGAGCGAGCCCGCGCGCTGGTTCAGGCGCTTGCCGAGCTCCGCGAAGATGCCGGTGACGAACTCCAGCCGCTCGGCGTACGCCTTCGGCCGCTGGTAGAGCCCCATCTGGAGGTTCTCGGCGATCGTCAGCGAGGGGAACACGTTGTTGGTCTGAGGGACGAAGGCCACACCACGGGCGACGAGCTTGTCCGCCTTGAGCCCGACGATGCTCTCGCCCTTCACGGTGATCTCTCCCTCGCGAACGTTGACCATCCCGAAGATCGACTTCAGAAGCGTCGACTTCCCCGCACCATTGGGCCCGATGATGCCGATCAGCTCGCCCTGCCGGGCGATGAGGCTCGCCCCGTTCAGGATGTTGACCCCAGGGAGGTAGCCGGCGTGGACGTCCTTCAGCTCCACCACCACGTCGTCCGCGCGGTCGTGCGCGGTACCGGCCTGCGGCGCGTCGGTCATGTGCGGTCCTCCTCGATGTCGTCTCCGGCGTCCTCCGCGGCGATCTCCTGCGCGACCTCGGCCTCGATCACGGTGCGGGTCGCCGTCGCCTCGGCCGGGTCGAGCACGGTGATCCGGCCGGTGACGGCACCGAGGTCCACGTCCTGATGCGCGCCGAGGTAGGCGTCGACCACCGCGGGGTCGTCCATCACGGTCTCCGGCGGGCCCTCGGCCACCACACGACCTTCGGCCATCACGACCACCCAGTCCGCGATGTGCCGGACCATGTGCATGTCGTGCTCGACGAAGAGCACGGTCATCCCGCGATCCTTGAGGTCGAGGATGTGGTCGAGCAGCGACTGCGTCAGCGCGGGGTTCACGCCCGCCATCGGCTCGTCCAGCATCACCAGACTGGGGTCGCTCATCAGCGCCCGTGCCATCTCGAGGAGCTTCCGCTGCCCTCCGGAGAGCGAGGCGGCGAAGTCCTTCTCCTTCGCGTCGAGCTTGAAGCGCACGAGCAGCTCGCGCGCCCTCTGCTCGATCTCACGATCCTGTCCGCGCCAGAGGAAGGGGAGCAGGCTCGTCCAGAACCGCTCCCCGCGCTGGCCGGGAGCCCCGAGCTTCATGTTCTCCAGCACGGTGAGGAGCGACAGCGACTTCGTGAGCTGGAAGGTGCGCACCTGTCCCATCCGCGCCACCTTGAACGAGGGGATGCCGGCGAGGTTCTTGCCGTCGTACCTCCAGGACCCGGCGTTGGGCTTGTCGAAGCCGCAGAGCAGATTGAACAGGGTGGTCTTGCCCGCCCCGTTCGGGCCGATGAGTGCGGTGATCGCGCCACGCGGGATCTCGAGGTGCTCGACGTCGACCGCGGCGAGACCCCCGAAGCGTCGGGTGACGCCGTCGGCGACGAGGATCGGGTCCGCCTTCGCGACGCCTGGAGCCGCGGGACCCTTCGCGAGCCCTGTGGTCTTGGGACGGCGGACGCTGCTCGCCTCCGGAGGAGCCGCCTGCGCCCCGGGGGCGCTGTTCTCATTTGACAAAGGTCATCTCCCTCTTGTCGCCGAGGATCCCCTGTGGGCGGAAGATCACGATGAGCATGAGCACCACGCCCACGAGCACGAAGCGCACCGTCTCGGCCTGCACGCTCGTCATGGGGAGGTACCCGGCGGCGGCGAGCTGCGGGATGAGGTTGCCGAGGAAGGCGAACACCACCCAGAAGACCACCGCGCCGAGTGTGGGGCCGAACACCGTCGCCGCGCCGCCGAGCAGCAGGATCGTCCAGAGGAAGAAGGTCAGCGACGTCGAGTAACTCCCCGGGACGACCGCCGAGGGGAGGACGAAGACGATGCCGCCGAGGGCGCCGATGATCCCGCCCAGCACCAGTGCCTGCATCTTGAAGGCGAAGACGTTCTTGCCGAGCGAGCGCACCGCGTCCTCGTCCTCTCGGATGCCCTTGAGCACCCGGCCCCAGGGGCTGCGCATGAGCGCCCAGACGAGGACGACGACGATCGCCAGCATGACCAGGCCGAACACGCGGTTCCACAGGTCCGTCTCGTTGTACGTCCACGGGCCGAAGCCGTAGGTGCCGGGAGGGAACGGGTTGATCTCCCGGAATCCGGCGCTGTAGCCGGAGAGGCCTCCGGCCGAGTTCGTCCACTTCTTGAACAGCTCGGTGAGGAAGAGGAGCCGGACGATCTCGGCGGCCGCGATCGTCGCGATCGCGAGGTAGTCGGCCCTCAGACGCAGCGTCGGGATGCCGAGGACGAGCGCGAACGCGGCGCCGGCGAGAAGGCCGATGAGCATGCCCAGCCACCAGGGGAGGCCGAAGCTCAGCACCGAGATCGCATAGCCGTAGCCGCCGACGGCCATGAACGCCGCCATGCCGAAGTTCAGCAGGCCCGCGTAGCCGAAGTGCACCGCGAGACCTGTCGCGGCCAGCGCATAGGCGATCGTGACCGGGCTGAACAGGTAGGCGGCGGTGTTGCCGAAGATGGTTCCGAAGTCCATGCGTCAGCCCAGCCTTTCCTTGCGTCCGAGGAGTCCTTGCGGTCGCACCAGGAGGATCACGATCAGCGCGACCAGGGCGCTCGCGTACTTGAGGTCGGAGGGGATCCACAGGGTCGACACCTCGACGGCGATCCCCACGATGAGGGAGCCGATGAGCGCGCCGATCGCGGAGCCGAGACCGCCGAGCGTGATCGCGCAGAACATCAGGAGCAGCATCTGCATGCCCATGTCCCACTTCACCCCGGGGCGGAAGTAGGCCCAGAGGATGCCGGAGAGGGCGGCCAGCACGCCGGCGATGATCCAGACGATCCGGATCACCCGATCGACGTCGATGCCGGAGGCGGCCGCCAGCTGCGGGTTGTCGGAGATGGCCCTGGTGGCCTTGCCGATCCGGGTCCTGGTGAGGAAGAGGGCCATCGCGATGATCACCGCGAGGCTCGTCCCCATGGCGATCATGTCGATGTAGGAGAGCGAGATCGGGCCGAGCTGGATCGGCGTGGGACTCGCGCCGGGAAGCTGGTACGTCCCGCCGCCGATGATGTACTGCAGCGCGTAGCGGAGGGCCAGCGAGAGGCCGATGCTGACGATCATGAGCTGGACCACGCCGAGCCCTCGTCGTCGCAGCGGCCGCCAGAGCCCGGCGTCCATCGCCCAGCCGAGGACGGCTCCGGCGATCACCGCGGCGGCGATGCCGAGCCAGAGGGGGAGGCTCCACAGCGAGCTGACGATGAGGGCGACCACACCTCCCCAGGTCACCATCTCGCCGTGCGCGAAGTTCGAGAGCCGGGTGGTGCCGTAGATGAGAGCGGCTCCCATCGATGCGAGTCCGAGCAGGAGACCGAAGTTGATCCCGCCCACCAGCCTCGACAGCAGCTGATCGACGAACGAGGTGGTCTGGCGTTCGCCCTCGCCGAGGAAGAGGTTGATGATCTTCGTCCCCGTCAGCCCGAACTCCACCTCCTGCGACGCCGAGTCGCCCTCGACGATCACGCCTTTCGGTAGGGTCGACTCGTCGACGGTCAGGGTGTAGGTCGCCTTCTCCGGGACGTAGAGGCGCCACTTGCCCTCCGCGTCGGTCTCGGTGTCGGCGGAGAAGCCGTTGCCCTCGACCTTCACCACCACGCCCTCGATCGGCTTGTCGTCGTAGGAGATCACCCCGGCGAAGTAGAAGTCCGTCTTCTCCTGGCCGTCGTCGGCCAGGGCGCTGTGGGGCCCCTGGAGCACCATGAACGCGGCGGCGAGCAGCGCGCACACCAGCGTCACCAGCCATCGTCGGGTCGGTGCGACGGTCGTCCTCTGTTCCACGCATCCTCCACGGTGAGTGCGTCGTCTGCGGCACCCCATCGCGTCGCAGGTCTCCGAGCGTAGCCTGAGATGTTCCGTACGCCTACCGGGTCGCCCGCACCGGGGCGAGACGCGGTCCGTCCAGGGAATGAAGGCGACCGGTTCCGCCTTACAATTGACAGACGCGAGAGGAGCCCTCATGGAGCAGCACGACCCGTTCGGATTCGTCGGACTCACCTACGACGACGTGCTGCTGCTGCCGGGGCACACTGATGTGATTCCCAGCGAAGCCGACACATCTTCGCGTGTGACCCGACGGATTTCGGTGGCGACGCCGTTGCTCTCCAGCGCCATGGACACTGTTACCGAGGCGCGGATGGCGATTGCGATGGCTCGCGAGGGCGGTCTGGGGATCCTGCACCGCAACCTGTCGATCGCGGACCAGGCGGCCCAGGTCGATCGCGTCAAGCGCAGCGAGTCCGGGATGATCACCGACCCCATCACCACGACGCCCGAGGCGACGATCGAGGAGGTCGACACGCTCTGCGCGACCTATCGCATCTCCGGGCTCCCCGTCGTCGATCCGGACGGACGGCTCGTGGGCATCGTCACCAATCGCGACATGCGCTTCGTCTCCGGGTTCGAACGGCAGACGACCCTCGTCCGCGACGTCATGACCTCCGAGGGCCTGGTCACCGCGCCCGTCGGCGTGGCCGCGGGGGAGGTCATCGCGCTGTTCGCGCAGCACCGTGTGGAGAAGCTGCCCCTCATCGACGCCGAGGGCAAGCTCGCCGGGCTCATCACCATCAAGGACTTCGACAAGAGCGAGAAGTACCCGCTCGCGACCAAGGACGATCAGGGACGGCTGCGCGTGGGCGCCGCGATCGGCTTCTTCGGCGACGCGTGGGAGCGTGCCGAGGCGTTGCGCGACGCCGGCGTGGACGTGCTCGTGGTCGACACGGCCAACGGGCAGTCCCAGGGCGTGATCGACCTCGTGCGGCGGCTCAAGGCCGACCCGTCCTTCGCTCACATCGACGTCATCGGCGGCAACGTCGCGACCAGGGAGGGCGCGCAGGCGCTCGTGGACGCGGGCGTGGACGCGGTGAAAGTGGGCGTGGGCCCTGGGTCGATCTGCACCACCCGAGTGGTGGCAGGCGTCGGCGTGCCGCAGGTCACCGCGGTCTATGAGGCGTCGCTCGCCGCAATGCCCGCCGGGATCCCGGTCATCGCCGACGGCGGCCTGCAGTACTCCGGCGACATCGCCAAGGCGCTCGTCGCCGGCGCCGACGCGGTGATGCTGGGCTCGCTCCTGGCCGGGACCGACGAGTCGCCGGGCGAGATCGTCTTCCAGGGTGGCAAGCAGTTCAAGCAGTACCGCGGAATGGGGTCGCTCGGCGCGATGCAGACCCGCGGCAAGCAGACGTCCTACTCCAAGGATCGCTACTTCCAGGCCGACGTCCCCAGCGACGACAAGCTCATCCCCGAGGGAATCGAGGGACAGGTGCCCTACCGGGGGCCGCTCGCGGCCGTCGCGTACCAGCTCGTCGGCGGACTGCGTCAGTCGATGTTCTACGTCGGCGCGCGCACGATCGAGGAGCTCAAGCAGAGGGGGCGGTTCGTGCGTATCACCGCCGCCGGCCTGAAGGAGTCCCACCCGCACGACGTGCAGATCGTCGTCGAGGCTCCGAACTACAAGAAGTAGCCACAGCGCCACCGTGGTGTCGGCGGTCCTCCGACCGGGCGTTGCGTCAGATGACGACGATCGTGGCGGGGGCGGCTGAGGGCCGTTAGCCTCGCCGCATGACTCTCCTCCCCGACACCGAAACCCACACCGACGTCTCCGCCGACGAGCGCGCCCGCCGCCTCACCGAGGCCGGCGCCGCCTGGAACGAGCGCATCGCCGCCGACGCCTCGTCGGCCGCGCTCACCTATCGCGTCACCGGCCGCGGCATCGGCGCGGTGGCCACCGAGATCCGCGCAGGGAGGCACCGCTTCCTCGTCGACGAGCCCGCCGCGCTCGCCGGTGACGACGCCGCCCCCAGCCCGGTCGAGTACGCGCTGGGTGCCCTCGTCTCCTGTCAGGTCGTGGTCTTCCGCCTCTACGCCCAGGCGCTCGGGCTGACGATCGACGACATCCGCATCACCGCCGAGGGCGATCTCGACGTGCGCAAGCTGTTCGGCATCGACGAGTCGGGCCGGGCGGGGTTCCACGACGTGCGGGTACGCACGGAGATCACCGGCCCCGACTCCGAGGAGGACTACGACCGGCTGCGCGCCGTCGTCGAGGAGCACTGTCCCGTCCTCGACCTGTTCGCGAACACCGTCCCGGTGGCGGGCACGCTCGCCTGATCTCCGTCGCGGGCGCCGGCTCCCTGCGCCACGACGCCCTAGAGTGAGCGCATGGATTCACCGACGAGTTCTGCGCCGGCCGGGGAGCGGGCGCTCACGCGCGGCCAGGTCGCCCGCTATGCGATCGGATCGCTGGGCACGGGCGGCTTCGCCACCCTGCCCGGGCTGGTGCTGGTGTACTACCTGACCGACTCCCTCGGGGTGACCGCGCTCGCCGCGGGCGCGATCGTCACCGCGGCGAAGGTCTGGGACGTGCTGATCGATCCGGTGATCGGCGGGCTCAGCGATCGCTCCGCGGCGCGCACCGGCACCCGGCGGCGGTTCATGGTGCTGGGCGGCGTCGGGCTTCCCCTCGCGTTCGTGCTGACCTTCGCGGTTCCGGGCGGCCTCGGTCCGCTGCCCTCCGCGCTCTGGGTGCTGGTCGCCTTCGTCCTCGCCGCCACCTGCTTCAGCCTGTTCCAGGTGCCCTACATCGCCCTTCCCGCCGAGCTCACCGACGGCTACCGGGAGCGCACGCGGCTGCTGAGCTGGCGCGTGGTCGTCCTCACGGTCGCGATCCTGCTGTTCGGCGCGGGCGGGCCGGAGCTGCGCGGGCTGTTCCCGGACGATCCGTTGCGGGGCTATCTGGTCATGGCCGTGGTCGCCGGGGTCGTGCTCGGGACCGGGATGCTGGTGTCCGCCACCGTCGCCCCTCGTCGCGCCCTGCAGCCGGTCGACGCGCGACCGGACGTGTCCCGAGCGTCGGTGGGGGTGCACTATCGGGACGGCATCCGCGTCCTCCGGGAGAGCCAGCCGTTCCGGGCGCTGCTGCTCGCCTTCCTGCTCCAGGGGCTCGCGACGGGTCTCATGCTCGCCGCCGCCCAGTTCGTCGCCCGGTGGGTCCTGCACGACGAGGGAGCGGTCACCCCGCTCTTCGCCGCGCTGATCGCGCCCGCGCTGCTCATGGCGCCGGTGTGGAAGGCGGTCGCGGACCGCCTGGGCAAGGAGCGCTCGTTCCGCCTCGCGAGCCTGCTGTTCCTCCTCGCGACCCTCGTGCTGCTGGTCATGGTCTGGGCGCCGGGATGGTGGGTCCTCGCCCCGGTCGCGCTCGCCGGCGCCACCTACGCGGGCATGCAGACGCTCCCGATGGCGATGCTGCCTGACGTCATCGCCCATGACCGGTCTCGTACCGGCGGCGCCGGTCGCTCCGGTGTGTTCAGCGGGGTGTGGACGGCGGGGGAGACGATCGGGATGGCCCTGGGGGCCGCCGTGCTCTCGCTCGTCCTCGCGCTCACGGGCTACATCGAGTCGACCGCCGGCGTGGCCGTCGCGCAGCCGGCGGCGGCGGTGGCAGGCATCGCGGTCTCGTTCAGCGCGATCCCGGCGGTGCTCATGACGGTGAGCCTGGTCGCTCTGTCGCGGTACCGGCTGCGCGAGCGCGACATCGAGGGGACGTCGGCGTGAACGACGGAGACGGCGTCCTGGCGCGACTGCGACGGCTCCGCGCCGACGACGCGCCGACCCACGGCGGTCACGTGCTCGCCTACGTCTACGACTCCGGGATGCCTGAGCTCGACGAGCTGGCCGACGCCGCGGCCGCCCTCGCCCGGCCCGTCAACGGCCTCGACCCGACCGTCTTCCCCTCCGTCGCGGCGATGGAGCGGGACCTGCTGGGCTTCGTGCGCCGCGCCGTGCACGGCGGAGGGAACGTCGTCGGGTCGGTGACGAGCGGCGGGACCGAGAGCTGCCTGCTCGCGGTGAAGACCGCCCGCGACCTGTGGCGCGCGGAGCAGACCCGGCGGGAGGACCTCTCCGCCGAGGCGCGGGCGGTCCGCAGGCCGCGGCTGCTGGCGCCGGTCACCGCGCACGCCGCCTTCCAGAAGGCGGCGCGGATGTTCGACCTGGACTTCGACCCCGTGCCCTGCACGCCCGACGGCACGGTCGCGGCCGCCGACGTCATCGCGCGGATGGACGACGACGTCGCGCTGGTGGTCGTGTCGGCACCCGCCTATCCCAGCGGAGCCCTCGACCCCATCCGCGCGGTCGCGGCGGCCGCGAGCGCGCGAGGCATCCGCTGCCACGTCGACGCCTGCTTCGGCGGACTGGTGCTGCCCTGGTGGCCGGGGGTGCGGACCTGGGACTTCCGGGTGCCGGGAGTGACGAGCATCTCGGCGGACCTGCACAAGTTCGGCTACGCCCCCAAGGGCGTCTCGGTGCTGCTGCACCGGGGCCGGCGTGCGCACCGCGCGCAGTTCTTCGCGACGACGCGGTGGCCCGGATACCCGGTGGTGAACCCGACGCTGCTCGGGTCGAGGTCGGCCTCGCCCCTGGCCGCGGCGTGGGCGATCGTGCAGCGTCTGGGGCGGACGGGGTACGCCGAGCTCACGGCGTCGATCGTGCGGGTCGCGGCGGCGGTCCGCACCGAGGTGGGCACGATCCGCGGACTGACGGTCATGGGCGATCCGGTGGGGCCCGCCATCGCGCTCGTCGCCGACCCGGACGTGCCCGTCGCGGATCGCGTCGATCCGCATCGCCTCGCCGACGAGCTGCTCCGGCACGGATGGCGGATCCAGCACCAGCCCGGCTTCGTGCAGGCCGACGGCTCCCGGCTGCCACGCAGCGCGCACCTCACCCTCACGCCGGTCCTCGAACGCGAGCTCCCGGCGTTCCGACGGGCGCTCGTGACCGCGGCCGACGCCGTGCGCGGCCGCCCGCCGGCGGACGGCAGGGCGCTCGCCCGCGCCGTCCGGGCGCTGGGGTATGGCCCAGATCGGGTCCCCGGTCCGTCGGCGGCCTGGGCCCTGCTGCGGATCGCGGGGGCGGGGAAGGTCCGTCCGACGCAGCCCATGTCCGGGTTGATGGCCCTGATCGAGGAGCTTCCCGCTCCCCTCGCCGAGACGCTGCTGGCCGAGCTCCTGGCCCGGACCTCCGCGCCGCGCTGAGGCCGGGTCCCCGGTGCGGCGACGTGGTCGCCGTCCTGATAGTCTGGTCGGCTCGTCATTCCCCTGTCGACGGGCGGAAGGACGGCTTTCGCCGTGGCACACATCGACGTGGCGGGCGTCTCGTACACGCTGCCGGACGGACGGCCCCTGCTCGACGAGGCGACGTTCCGCGTGGGCGCCGGATCGACGAGCGCCCTGATCGGCCCGAACGGCGCGGGCAAGTCGACGCTGCTGCGGATCATCCGCGGCGACGCGGTCCCCGACGCGGGCGTGGTGACGATCGACGGCTCCCTCGGCGTGATGGACCAGTTCATCGGCCACGGCGAGGCGGGGACGACCGCGCACGACCTCCTGGTCCGTGTCGCCCCCGACCGCATCCGGCGTGCGGCCGAGGCCCTCGAGGCCGCGGAGAACGCCCTCATCGAGCACGACGCGCACGACACGCAGATGGCGTATGCGACGGCGATCGCCGAGTACGCCGACGCCGGCGGCTACGAGCACGAGACGGTCTGGGACCAGTGCACGGTCGCGGCGCTCGGCGTCCCCTACGACCGCGCCCGGTTCCGCGACCTCGGCACGCTCTCCGGCGGCGAGCAGAAACGGCTCGCGCTCGAGGCGCTCCTGCGGGGACCCGACGACGTGCTGCTGCTGGACGAGCCGGACAACTATCTCGACGTGCCGGGCAAGCGCTGGCTGGAGGAGCGGCTGCGCGAGACGCCCAAGACCGTCCTGCTCGTCTCGCACGACCGGGAGCTACTGGCGCGTGCAGCCGACCGGATCGTCACCCTCGAGCCCGGAGGGGCGGGCGCGTCGGCCTGGGTGCATGGCGGCGGCTTCGGCACCTACCATCAGGCGCGGGCGGATCGGATGGACCGTCTCGATGAGCTCCGGCGCCGGTGGGACGAGCAGCATGAGAAGCTGCTCACGCTGGTCGCGACGTTGAAGGTCAAGGCCGCGGCGAACGACGGCATGGCCTCTCGCTATCAGGCCGCGCAGACCCGCCTCCGCAAGTTCGAGGAGGCGGGGCCGCCCGAGGAGCGCCCGCCGGCGCAGGACTTCGACATGCGGCTGCGCGGCGCACGCACCGGCAAGCGTGCGGTGGTGTGCACAGAGCTCGAGCTCACCGGTCTCATGCGCCCCTTCGACGCGGAGATCTGGTTCGGCGACCGGGTCGCGGTCCTCGGCTCCAACGGCTCGGGCAAGTCGCACTTCCTGCGACTCCTGGCCCGGGGCGGCAGCGACCCGGACCCGACGCTCGGGCACCTCACCTCCGCCGGGGAGCGCCTCGACACGGTCGCGCACACGGGGTCGGCCGTCCTCGGGGCGCGGGTGGTGCCCGGTCTCTTCGCGCAGACCCACGCGCATCCGGAGTTCCTCGGTCGCACCCTGCTGGAGATCCTCCATCGCGGCGACGAGCGTCGCGCGGGCATGCCGAGGGACGCGGCGAGCTCCGCCCTGGACCGGTACGGGCTCGTGCGTCAGGCGCAGCAGGAGTTCGGCCAGCTCTCGGGCGGCCAGCAGGCGCGGTTCCAGGTGCTCCTGCTGGAGCTGTCCGGTGCGACCCTGCTGCTGCTCGACGAGCCGACCGACAACCTCGACCTGGAGTCCGCCGAGGCGCTGGAGGAGGCGATCGCGCGGTTCGAGGGGACCGTCGTCGCCGTCACCCACGACCGGTGGTTCGCGCGGTCGTTCGACCGGTTCCTCGTCTTCGGCGAGGGCGGGCAGGTGTACGAGGCGGCGGAGCCGGTGTGGGACGAGCGGAGGGTCGTCAGGGCCCGCTGAGCCGCGAGGCCGAGGAGGAGACAGGGCAGAAGGGCATCCCGGGTAGGGTGGACGCGTGACCATGGAGATCGATCTCGGCCGAGGCAAGCGCGCCCGTCGCGCATACACGTTCGACGACATCGCGGTGGTGCCTTCGCGGCGAACCCGCAACCCGGAGGACGTCTCCACCGCCTGGACGATCGACGCGTTCTCGTTCGAGATCCCGGTCCTCGGCGCGCCGATGGACTCGGTCATCAGCCCGAGCACGGCGATCGCGCTCGGACGCCTCGGCGGGCTGGGGGTGCTCGATCTCGAGGGCCTGTGGACCCGCTACGACGCCCCGCAGCCGCTCCTCGACGAGATCGCCGGACTCGACGAGAGCCAGGCGACGCGGCGGATGCAGCAGCTGTACGCCGAGCCGATCAAGCCGGAGCTGATCACCCAGCGCCTCGCCGAGATCCGCGAGGCGGGGGTCACGGTTGCGGGGTCCCTCACACCGCAGCGCACACAGGAGCTGTACGGCACCGTGGTCGACGCGGGCGTGGACCTGTTCGTCATCCGGGGCACCACCGTCTCGGCCGAGCACGTGTCGAGCGTGGCCGAGCCGCTGAACCTCAAGAAGTTCATCTACGACCTCGACGTCCCTGTCATCGTCGGTGGTGCGGCCACCTACACCGCCGCGCTGCACCTCATGCGCACCGGGGCCGCCGGCGTGCTCGTGGGCTTCGGCGGGGGAGCGGCCTCCACGACGAGGGCGACCCTCGGCATCCACGCTCCCATGGCTACCGCCGTCTCCGATGTCGCCGCGGCCCGCAGGGACTACCTGGACGAGTCGGGCGGGCGCTATGTGCATGTGATCGCCGACGGCGGCGTGGGAACGTCGGGCGACATCGTCAAGGCGCTCGCGATGGGCGCGGACGCGGTGATGCTCGGCGTCGCCCTCGCCCGCGCGACCGACGCGCCGGGCAAGGGGTTCCACTGGGGCACCGAGGCGCATCACCCGCGGCTTCCGCGCGGCCACCGCGTCGCGGTCGAGGGCGTGGCGACGCTCGAGGAGATCCTGTACGGCCCGGCGCCGGTCGCCGACGGCACCGCCAACCTCATCGGGGCGCTGCGCAAGTCCATGGCCACCACGGGCTACTCCGACCTCAAGGAGTTCCAGCGCGTCGAGGTCGTGCTCGCTCCGTACGAGCGGATCTGATCCACGCCGTGACCGCCCCTGTCCCCCCGGCCCTGCAGGAGTTCCCGCCGACTCTGCGCGAGGTCATGCTCCGTGGGCGGTGGATCGCGATGCTGCTGCTCTGCCTCGTGGTCGCCGGCGTCTTCGCCTGGCTCGGGCAGTGGCAGCTGGGGCGCGCGGTCGAGAGCGATCCCGCGCCGCCGGGGGCGACCGAGGAGGTCGTCCCGCTGACCTCGGTCGTGGAGCCGGGGGCGTATCTCCCCGCCCCGTCGATCGGGCAGAAGGCGACGACGAGAGGAACCTGGGTCCCGGACGACTTCCTCGTCGTGGGATCCCGGTTCAACGGCGCGGACGAGGGCTACTGGGTGACCGGGCAGCTGCGGATCGCCGATGCGCGGACGCCCACGTCGATCGCTGTCGCGATCGGATGGGCGCCGGACGAGCGGACGGCCGAGGCCGCGGTCGACCGGCTGTCCCGCGAGGCGGGCGCCGTCGTCGAGGTGTCGGGAAGGCTGATCCCGGACGAGGGGGCGAAGCCGCCGCCGCGCACCGATCCGCAGCGGATGGACCGGATGTCGCCGGCGATGCTGCTCGGGCGATGGCACGATGCGGACGGGCTCTTCGTCTATCGTCCGTTCCTCACCGCGGCGGAGCCGCTCGGCGGTCTGGTGCGCATTGACTCGCCCGCCCCGATCGAGCAGTCGCCGGTGAACTGGCTGAACGTCTTCTACGCCGTCGAGTGGGCCGTCTTCGCGGGGTTCGCGTTCTACCTCTGGTACCGCCTCGCCCGCGACGCCTGGGAGCGCGAGGTGGAGGAGATCGAGGAGCGCGGCGCGGAGTGAGCCGAGGCGTCCGGTGACGAACAGATGACGAACCGGGGAACGCGCTTGAGGAATGTCCTCGGCCTCTTCTAAGGTCGCAGGCGTGCGTCTCTCGGGGCGCACACGTCCCGCCCTCGCGCGGGGCGTGCACGGGTCGTTCATGAGAACGCCGTCGATCTGCACCGGAGGAGAGAGCCCGATGAAGTCCGTCCCCGACGACGCGCGTATGGAGCCGTCGTCCCGTACCCGAGGGAGGGGAAGCGTCGGCGTTCTCGCTCTGGCCACCTCGGTCGCCCTCGCCGCCAGCTCCCTCGCGGCCGTCCCGGCCGTCGCAGAGGAGACTCCGGTGCCGTCCGCGGCAGAGACCTCCGCTCCCGCACCGGAGGGCACCCCTGCCGTCGATGACGAATCCGCCGGCCTGACGGCCGCGGCAGCGCCGATCGACATCGACATCGTGACGATCAACGACTTCCACGGCCGCATCGTGACCGACGGCGTCGCCGCCGGCGCGGCGGTGCTGGCGGGGGCGGTGCAGCAGGTGCGCGCCGCGAACCCGAACACGATCTTCGCCGCCGCGGGCGACCTCATCGGCGCCTCCACGTTCACCTCGTTCATCCAGGACGACAACCCGACGATCGACGCCCTCAACGCCGCCGGCCTCGAGGTGAGCGCGGCGGGGAACCACGAGTTCGACCAGGGCTGGGCGGATCTGCGCGACCGTGTGCAGCCGCGTGCCGACTGGGAGTACCTCAGCGCCAACGTCTTCCTCACCGAGACCGGCCAGCCGGCGATGGCGCCGTCCTGGGTCAAGGACGTGCAGGGCGTCAAGGTCGGCTTCATCGGCGCCGTGACCGAGGACCTCGACACCCTGGTGTCGCCGGACGGGATGAAGGGGCTCGAGGTGCGCAGCATCGCCGACTCCGTCAACCGCGTCGCCGCCGACCTCAAGGACGGCGATCCGTCCAACGGCGAGGCCGACGTGATCCTCTTGCTCGTGCATGAGGGGGCGGTCACGACCGATGTGTCCAGCATCACTCCCGATTCGGCGCTCGGCCGGATCGTCTACAACGTGACGCCGGAGGTGAACGCGATCGTCTCGGCGCACACCCACCTCGCCTACAATCACGTGATCGACGGACGCCCCGTGGTCTCCGCCGGCCAGTATGGCGAGAACTTCGGGCTGATGAACCTCCAGGTCGACCCTGTGACGAAGAAGCTCCTCTCGATCACGAACGAAGTCAAGCCGCTCACCGACAAGGACAAGAATCCGCTGTATCCGGCGGTCCCCGCGGTACAGACGATCGTCGACGACGCGAAGAGCAAGGCCGACGAGCTCGGCGGCAAGCAGGTCGGGACGATCACGGCCGACTTCAACCGTGCGCGGCAGAGCGACGGGAAGACGGAGAACCGCGGGGGCGAGTCCACGATCGGCAACTTCGTGGCCGACGTCCACCAGTGGGCGACGGGCGCCGACCTCGCGCTGATGAACCCCGGCGGGATCCGCGCGAATCTCGTCTACGCGTCCAGCGGCGCCGACGATCCGGACGGGACCGTCACCTACCGCGAGGCGGCGACGGTGCAGCCGTTCGCCAACACGCTGGTCACGCTGACGCTCACGGGCGCCCAGGTCAAGAGCGTGCTCGAGGAGCAGTGGCAGCCCGACGGCGCCGCGCGGCCGTTCCTGAAGCTGGGCGTCTCGAAGGGGCTGTCCTACACCTACGACCCGACGGCGGAGCGAGGGGCGCGCATCACGAGCGTCACGCTCGACGGCGCGCCCATCGACCCCGCCGCGACGTACACGGTGGCGGCGAACTCGTTCCTCGCCGCGGGCGGCGACGCCTTCTACACCTTCGCGCAGGGGGTCGACAAGAAGGACACCGGCAAGTCCGACCTGCAGTCGACGGTGGACTGGTTCGCGGCGCACAGGACCGCGACCCCCGATCTCGTGCAGCGTGCGGTCGGCGTGACGGTCAGCCCGGCCGCCGGGGCAGAGGGGCACAAACCCGGCGACACGGTGACCGTGTCGCTCTCATCGCTCGCCTTCAGCGCGGGCGAGCAGGCTCCGGGTGAGGTCACTCTCGCCCTGGACGGCAGGCAGCTGGCCACGTCCGCGGTCGACCCGACCGTGATCGACGCCTTCGACGAGGCCGGACGAGCGACTCTGACCTTTACCGTCCCGGCGGGGCTGTCGGGCGCGCAGACGCTGACCGCCTCGGTCGCAGGCACAGGGACGGAGGTGCGGATCCCGCTGCCGCTCGCGGACGCTCCGGCACCGAGCGGCATCGTCTCCGTGGATTCCGCGACGGTCGCCGCAGGCAACGCGGTCGTTGTCTCGGGCACGGGCTTCGCGCCCGGCGTCGAGCTCGCACTCGAGCTGCGGCCGTCGTCCGTCCTGCTCGGCACGGTCACGACCGGCGCCGACGGTTCGTTCTCCATGGCCGTCTCGATCCCGAAGGACACCCCGGCGGGGACGCACACCGTCGCGGTGGTCCGCCCGGACGGCTCGGCGGCGACGATCGAGCTCACCGTCACCGCCGCGAGCAGCGGCGCGGGCGGAAGCACCGGCGGAGGGGGCGGGAACGGCGCTCTCGCCGTCACCGGTGCCGAGGCCGGGCCATACGCTCTCCTCGCCGCTCTCCTTCTGTTCGTCGGCCTCGGCCTCGTCGCGGCCCGCCGTCGCGCGCGGATCGAATAGCGCGCACGCCGTTCGCCACGCAGACGCCCGTCGCCGCCCTTCGAGGCAGCGGCGGGCGTCTGCGTCCCCGCCCGTCTCCGCCTGGGCGTCCTCGTCGCCGCGGCTAGACTGGACGACATGCCCGAACCGAAAGTCGCCAGCTTCCCGGCGATCCGCGGTGCGCTGAGGTTCTACCAGATCGCGTCGATCATCACCGGCGTCATGCTGCTCCTGCTGGTGGCCGAGATGGTGCTCAAGTACACGCCGATCCATCTCGAGCTCTACGCGGGCGGATCAGGGGGGCCGCTGTGGTTCGCGCCCGTCGTGGAGGGGCCGACGGGACTGGAGTCCACCGGGGACGGCGCGAACCTCTCCCTCCTCATCCTCATCGCGCACGGCTGGTTCTACGTCGTCTATCTCTTCGCCTGCTTCCGCATGTGGAGCCTGATGCGCTGGCCGTTCCTGCGGTTCATCCTGCTCGCGTTGGGCGGTGTCGTGCCGCTCCTATCATTCTTCATGGAGGCGATCGTCGCCCGCGACGTCAAGGCCTACCTCGCCCGGCGTGAAGAGCGCGAGGCCGGCGGGTCCGACGACGATCGTGCCGCTCTCCAGACCCCCGCCTCGTCGGACTCGGATTCCGACCCCGCTCCCGCCACGGAAGGACCCCGGTGACCGACAACACCCCCGCCGACGCGAACGCGACTGTTCAGCGCCCTGCTCTCGTCGTGGACTTCGGCGCGCAGTACGCGCAGCTGATCGCCCGCCGTGTGCGTGAGGCCGGCGTCTACAGCGAGATCGTGCCGCACACGGCGACGGCCGCGGAGATCGCGGCCCGCAACCCGGTGGCCCTCATCCTCTCCGGCGGGCCCTCGTCGGTGTATGAGGACGGCGCGCCGCAGCTCGACCCCGGCGTGTTCGATCTCGGGGTCCCGACACTCGGCATCTGCTACGGCTTCCAGGTGATGGCTCAGGCACTCGGGGGCGAGGTGGCCAACACGGGGCTGCGCGAGTACGGGGCCACCGACGCCGTGCTCTCGGGCGAGGACGGTGTGCTGCTGAGCGGTCAGCCCACAGAGCAGAACGTGTGGATGAGCCACGGCGACCAGGTCTCGCGCGCGCCCGATGGCTTCGCGGTGCTGGCCTCGACGAAGGCCACGCCGGTCGCGGCCTTCGCGGACGAGGCGCGGCGGTTCTACGGCGTGCAATGGCATCCCGAGGTCAAGCACACCGACCACGGGCAGCAGGTGATCGAGAACTTCCTGCACAAGGGGGCAGGCCTTCCCGCCGAGTGGAACAGCGACAACGTCATCGCCGAGCAGGTCGAGCGGATCCGGGAGCAGGTGGGCGACGCGCGGGTCATCTCCGCGCTCTCGGGCGGCGTTGACTCGGCGGTCTCCACCGCTCTCGTGCACAGGGCGATCGGCGACCAGCTGACGGCCGTGTTCGTGGACCACGGGCTCCTTCGCAAGGGGGAGCGCGAACAGGTCGAGCAGGACTACGTCGCCTCGACCGGCGTGCGCCTGATCACCGTCGACGCGGCGGACACGTTCCTCGGCCACCTCAAGGGCGTCACCGATCCCGAGGAGAAGCGCAAGATCATCGGTCGCGAGTTCATCCGCGCCTTCGAGAAGGTGCAGCGCGAGCTCGTCGAGGAGGCCAAGGCCGAGGGCGGCGCGCCGATCCGGTTCCTCGTACAGGGCACGCTCTACCCTGACGTCGTCGAATCGGGCGGCGGCGCGGGCACGGCCAACATCAAGTCGCACCACAACGTCGGCGGGCTCCCCGACGACCTCGACTTCGACCTCATCGAGCCGCTGCGCACCCTGTTCAAGGACGAGGTCCGCGCGATCGGTCGCGAGCTCGGGATTCCCGGGGCGATCGTAGGACGGCAGCCGTTCCCCGGACCAGGGCTCGGCATCCGTATCATCGGCGAGGTGACCAGGGACCGCCTGGAGATCCTCCGCGACGCCGACGCGATCGCGCGCGAAGAGCTCACCAGGGCAGGCCTGGACCAGGAGATCTGGCAGTGCCCGGTCGTCCTGCTCGCGGATGTCCGTTCGGTCGGGGTGCAGGGCGACGGGCGCACCTACGGGCACCCGATCGTGCTGCGTCCGGTGTCCAGCGAGGACGCGATGACCGCGGACTGGACGCGTCTGCCCTACGACGTGCTGTCGAAGATCTCCAACCGCATCACCAACGAGGTTCGTGAGGTCAACCGCGTGGTGCTCGACGTGACCTCCAAACCCCCGGGGACCATCGAATGGGAGTGACCCCGTACGGGGAGCGCGGAAGGGCGCGGGCCTCGGCTCGCGCCCTTCGCCGTCTCGGGGGTCTGCCGCCTCGCTGAGCGTCGGCGTCCGCCTGCTCCGGGTCAGCCGAGGTTCTTCAGCGCCTCCCTGCGGGAGAGCGGGGAGAGGGAGGGATGCGTGTCGACGAAGGCGCGAACCCAGTCCGGATCGGTCTTGCCGAGCTCGCGCAGCGCCCAGCCGATCGCCTTGCGGATGAAGAACTCGCGGTCGTCGAGGTTCGCCTCGATCGCCTCTGCCAGCAGCATGCGGTCGGTCGCGTCCCTGCGGCCGAGCTGGGCGATGATCGCGACGCGGCGGATCCAGTGGTCTTCGTCGGTCATCCAGCATCGGAGCAGCGTCGCGGTCTCGGCCGGGTGCGCGTCGAGGAGCTCCGCGAGCCGGTGGGCCACCTCGTCGGAATGGTCCCACCAGGCGCCCGTGCGGATCATCTCCTCGTGCACCGGAACCATCTCGAGCCGCCCGCGCAGAGGGCGTAGGGACATCAGCTCGGTGGCGGCGTACTGCTCCTCACGGCAGGCCGCCTCCCGCCACAGCAGGAGCGCCGCCGCGCACAGGATCTCTGCGTCCTTCTCACCCCGGGCGAGGCGGCGGGTGAGGGAACGCACCTCGGGGACCCGGACCCCCAGGAACGGGATCTCCGACTTCATATACGCCTGCTGTGCGGGCGCCCGGGAGGGGTCGGCCGCCTCCCGGAGGGCGGAACGGATGGAGAGCACGAGATCGTGGGCGGGACGCACAGCGCGAGTATAGGGGGACGGCGGCCCGATTCGCGCCGCGGTTCCCGCGGGTGGGGAACGGTGCTCGGGCCGGAAGACAGACGGACGAGAAAGGCCGAGAAAAAAGTTCCGGAGTTGTGTCGATCCGGACGCTTCTCGTTCGACGTCTTCAATGAGAGGGTCGAGAGACGACCCACGATCAAGGAGACGATCACCATGAAGTTCATGCTCATCATGCGCGCGACCGACGAAGCGGTGAAGGCCTTCGAGGAGATTCCGTTCGAACAGGTCATCGAGGCGATGGGGAAGTACAACGAGTCGATGATGAAGGCCGGCGTGCTGCTCGCGGGCGAGGGGCTCACCGACGCGGCCGAGGGCTTCGTCGTGGACTTCTCTGCCGAGAAGCCTCTGGTCACCGACGGCCCCTACGGCGAGACGAAGGAGCTGTTCAACGGCTTCTGGATCATCGAGGTGTCCTCGCGCGAGGAGGCCGTCGAATGGGCCTCCCGCGCTCCGCTCGGCCCCGGCTCGTTCCTGGAGGTGCGCCGGGTCACCGAGTTCGACGATTTCCCTGCTGACAACGAGTGGATCCAGAAGGAGGCCGGCTGGCGCGAGGAGCAGGCCGCGCGCGCCGGCGAGTGACGATGAACCGTCCGGACGAGGCGATGGCGCGTCCCGGGGAGCACGGCTCCGCGGAGCGCACCGTCGCCGCCGTCTGGCGCATCGAGTCCGCCCGGATCGTCGCCACGCTCACCCGATACACCGGGGATTTCGGTCAGGCCGAGGATCTCGCTCAGGAGGCCCTGGCCGAGGCATTGGAGCGATGGCCGCAGGACGGTGTGCCGCGCAACCCCGCCGCGTGGCTCACGACGGTCGCGAGGCGACGGGCGGTGGACGAGTGGCGGCGTCGTGAGCGCTACGACGAACGGATCGCCTCTCTCGGGCATGACCTCGAACGTGAGCAGGACGAGAGCGCAGGGGCGCTGCCGTGGGACCCGGATGCGATCGATGACGACGTGCTGCGGCTCGTCTTCATCGCCTGCCATCCTGTGCTCTCCCGGGAGGCGAGAGTCGCTCTCACGCTGCGGGTGGTCGGCGGCCTGTCGAGCGAGGAGGTGGCCAGGGCGTTCCTGGTGCCGGTCGCGACCGTGCAGCAGCGGATCGTGCGGGCGAAGAAGACTCTGGCCGCTGCCAAGGTGCCCTTCGAGGTGCCGACGCGCGACGAGTTCCCCGACCGCCTCGGCGCGGTGCTCGGCGTCCTCTATCTGATCTTCAACGAGGCGCACACCGCGAGCGGGGGCGAGGATCTGCTGCGTCCTGACCTCGGTCGCGAGGCGATCAGGCTCGCGCGTGTGCTGACGGAGCTCGTGCCTCGTGAACCGGACGCCCATGCGGTCCTCGCCCTCATGGAGCTCACGGCGGCCCGGTTCCCGGCGCGTGTGGACGCAGACGGAGCACCGGTGCTGCTGGCCGACCAGGACCGTCGTCGCTGGGATCGCGACCGTATCCGCCGGGGGAGGGCGTCCCTGGCCCGCGCCGACGCACAGGGGCGAGGGCGTGGCTCCTATGCGCTCCAGGCGGCGATCGCGGAGTGTCATGCCACCGCTCCGTCGATCGAAGACACCGACTGGGAACGTATCGTGCTGCTCTACGAGGCGCTCGGGCGGATCTCCCCGTCACCGGTCGTCGAGCTCAACCGGGCCGCCGCCGTCGCGATGGCGACAGGCCCCGCTTCCGCGCTCCGGATCGTGGACGCCCTCGTCGAGTCCGGTGCGTTGCGCGGCTACCATCTTCTCCCTGCCACTCGCGGCGAGCTGCTGCTGCGCCTCGGTCGCGCCGACGAGGCGCGCTCCGAGTTCGCCAGCGCCGCCGCGCTCGCCGGCAACGAGCGGGAGCGGGCGGCGCTGGAGGTCAAGGCGTGGGGCTGACCCCGTCTCACCCGGCGGTTCTCATTCGGCGGGGGTCCTCGAACGACCCACGATGAGACCGTAGATCAGCAGGACGACGACGGAGCCGCCGATCGCGAGCAGCCAGGTGGACAGGCTCCAGAACTCGTTGATGCCGACGTTGAAGATGAGCCCGCCCAGCCAGCCGCCGAGCATGGCTCCGACGACGCCGAGGAGGAGGGTGACCAGCCACCCTCCGCCCTGCTTGCCGGGAAGGATGAGCTTGGCGATCGCGCCGGCGATGAGGCCGAGCACGAGGAATGCGAGAAATCCCATGGGTGTCTCCGTTCCTGTCCGAGCGCCTGGGGGTGACGCTCTGTTCCTTCCACTCTGCGCCGACCCGCGTCCGGGCGACAAGGGGTTGCGCAGCGCGCCCGCGGCATGAGAAGGTTCGGCGCAACGAAGAAGGCCGCCTCCGAGGAGACGGCCTTCTTTCGTGTCTGCGTCAGTTGTTGCCGCGGGCGATCGCGATGATCCGGAGGATCTCCACGTACAGCCAGACGACGGTGACCATGATGCCGAACGCGCCCATCCATCCGTAGACGCGCGGGGCGCCGTTGCGCACACCCTGCTGCACCTGGTCGAAGTCGAGCACGAGAGAGTACGCCGCCATCAGCACGACGAGGACGCCGATGATGAGCCCCAGCGGGATGCCGGCGATCTTCATGCTGTGCAGCCCGAAGCCGTCCTGCACCACGCCGGTGAGCATGAGGACCACGTTCAGCAGCGAGAAGACGAGATAGCCGACCATCGCGATCAGGAAGATCTTGGTGGCCCTCTTCGAGGCGCGGATCTTGCCGCTCGCGAAGAGCGCGAGGGTCACGCCGACGACGGCGAGGGTGGCCAGCGTCGCCTGCATGACGATGCCGGGCCAGCGGACCTCGAAGAAGGCCGAGATCCCACCGATGAAGAGGCCCTCGAACGCGGCGTACGCCCAGATGAGCGCCGGCCGCACCTTCTTGCGCGAGGTGAAGGTGACCACCAGTGCGAGGACGAAGCCGCCGAGGGCGCCGATGACCCACGGGAGGATGTTGATCGCCGCTGCGTTGTACGGGTCGAAACGGGGCGCGTTCAGGCCGCCGAGGGTCCACACCCAGCCGATCGCGGCTGTCACGAGAAGGATGCCGAAGAGGCCTGCGGTCTTCCAGACCGTGTCCTCGACCGTCATCCGGTCGGTCTCGAGCGCACCGGCCGAGGGTGCGGCGTACATGCCCTCGAGCTGCGCGTTGACGGCGGCGTCCATGCCGGCGTGCGTCGCCGACGCGGCCTGGGCGCCCGCCTGCGGGCCGCCCGGATAGGTCGCGACGTTGCGCGGGTCCTGCTCCTTGAAGACAGGATTGTTGAAGGCGAAGTTGCTCATGTAAGTGGCCTCACTCCCGGGGGTTTGGTCAGCGCTTGCTCCTAGAGTAGCGGCAGAGGGCTATGAGCGGCCTGTTCTACGCTGAAAGCGTGACTCGCCCGTTCCCGCTCGTCATCGGCCATCGGGGCGCTCCTGGCTACCGACCGGAGCACACGCGTTCCTCCTATGAGCTGGCGATCGCCATGGGCGTCGACGCGGTGGAGCCCGATGTCGTGCCGACGAAGGACGGGATCCTCGTCGTCCGGCACGAGAACGAGATCTCGGGGACGACCGATGTGGCGGACCGGGCGGAGTTCGCGGACCGGCGTCGCAGGGCCGTCGTCGACGGCGAGGAGCAGACAGGATGGTTTGCCGAGGACTTCACCTGGGCGGAGCTCGCGACGCTCCGCTGCCGTGAGCGCCTTCCCGCCCTGCGTCCCGGCAGCGCGGCCTTCGACGGCATCGAGCCGATCCTCCGCCTCTCCGATCTGCTCGCGATCGTGCGCGCGGCCTCCGCAGCGGAGCGGGAACGCGAGGTCGGCGTCGTGCTGGAGATCAAGCACGCGACGACGTTTGCCGCCGCCGGCTTCGATCTCGCGGACCTCGTCGTCGGCGAGCTCCGCGACGCGGGATGGGCTGACGGCGCGCTCCCGCTGTGGATCGAGTCCTTCGAGGCAGGGGTCCTCCACCGCCTCCGCGCGCCGCTCGGCGAAGCCGGGATCGCTGCCAGCCTGGTGTATCTCATCGAGGCGGAGGGGGCGCCCTATGACCTCGTCGCGCGGATGGGGGACGATGCGCCGACGTACGCGCAGGAGATCTCGCCGGCCGGCCTGGACTCCCTTCGCGGGCGTGTGGACGGCATCAGCGTGGACAAGCGGATCCTGCTGCGCCGCCCCGGTCTGGTCACGGAGGCGGTGGCGCGCGGGCTCTTGACCTTCGCCTGGACATGCCGCCCGGAGAACGCCTTTCTCGACCCCGCGCATCGGCGACCGGGCGGAGAGGGGGCCTTCGGCGACTACGAGACCGAATGGGCGCTCCTCGCCGGGGCCGGGGTGCACGGTGTCTTCGTAGACCACGCGGATCGGGGAGTGGCGGCGTTCCGGCGCTGAGCCGGCGCCGCCACCCCCTTTCCCTGCCTCGGCCGAGGGGATCTCCCTGCCCCTGCCGAGGGGTCTGGGGTCACATCGGGCGTCGAGGGCTCGACGGGCCGGCGAAATCCTGCACGTTCGGCGTCCTCGGCAACGTGCCCACCAGGCGGGAGCTGGCCCTGGTGGATCCGGCGCGATAGACCGACGCGTCTTGGTGTGTGACGGGGAGCGGCTCGGCGGCATCCGGCGAGAGGATGTCCGGCGAGACGGGGAGGATGCGCGCGACCTCCCAGGCGGCGCGGACGTTCGCCGGGCGGATGGGGGAGACCGCGACCCATTCGTTCTGGAGGGTGTGCGTGAGGGCGAGCGCCTCGACCCGGGCGGCATAGTCCTCCCACTGGCGCGTCTGCTCGCATTCGCCCGAGCCACCGGCCCGATTGCGGGCGAGGTTCGCGATGCGGTCGAGGCTCTGCTCCGCGTTGTGTACGAAGTCCTCGGCGCGGATCTCGTAGATCCACACGGTCGCCCCGTCCACCCGGTCCCGGCGGATCTCGTTCGCGATCCTCGCGGCGGACTCGATGCTGGAGGTCGTCGCGATGTAGCCCGACGTGGCGCGGTAGGGACCGCCGGTCACATGGCGGACGAGGCTCATGTCCGTGCCCTGCGGGGCGAACCCGCGCGTGAAGACCTCCTGGGGCGGTCGCTCCGACACGCGATACACCACGGCGGGCGGCTGTCCTTCGTAGCAGGCGCCGGAGCAGGTGTTCCCGGCGTGGGCCGGCGCGGGAGCGGCGAGCACCGCTCCGGCCAGCGGCAGCACCGCGCCGCCGACGACGAGCGTCGAGACGGCGATGAGGGTCCGCGCGCGGCTTCTCCGCGCGAGGGGGCTCTGCGAGTGGGGGCGAGGCGGTGCGCATGTCCTCATTTCGCGATCCCCAGCTCGATCCGCTGCGCCTCGGGGTAGAGGTCGGACTTGTAGGTCTCGTCGGTTCCGCCCCAGTAGATGCCCTTGACCACCGGATGGACGACGACCATGAAGTCGCCCGGGACCCCTCCGGTGTCGAACGTGTGGGTGGCGGAGAGCTCCTCCACCCCGTATCCGAAGGTGTCCAGGGGCACCGCGCCCACACGCTGCCCGTCGCGGAGAAGGATCAGGCTGCCGGCGAGGGTCACGTTGTAGGTGGAGCCGAACACATGACCCGAGCCGCCCCACCACGTCCCGAACCAGCCGAAGCCGCGGTAGTGCTCGAGGTCCGAGACCTTCACGCTCACGGTGATCCCGGTGGTCTGGTCCCAGGCGACCTCGCGACCGGCGCGGATCTCCAGCTTCCCGCGCTGCCATCCGTCCTCGGACACCATGGAGACGGTCTTCCGGTAGGGGAGGATCGAGGCGTCGTGCTGCGGGATGGACAGCGCGGGCGGATCGGCGGGCTCCGCGGCCTGCGCGGCAGGGGACAGGGCTCCGAGCGCTGTGGCCGCGACGAGCGCGGCGCTCACGACCACGGTCGCGCGCCGCCCGGCGGGAAGCCGCCGCCGGGCCGATGCAGGGGCGTCATCTGTTCTCATATAACTAGTATGCCCACAAAGGGGATGAGTGTTCCCTGAGACCGGAGCGCCCGGTGGTGCCGCCTTCTATGTCCGCTGTGCGACCTAGACTCGAAGGGCAATGACCGAAGCGCCTCTCATCGTCCCCCCCGGCTCCGCCGCGCCCGCCGACGACCTGCTCGCCGGACTGAATCCGCAGCAGCTCGACGCGGTCACCTACCGTGGCAACGCGCTGCTCATCGTCGCCGGTGCGGGCTCCGGCAAGACGAGCGTGCTCACCCGCCGGATCGCGCTCCTGCTCCGTCAGCGTGAGGCGTGGCCGAGTCAGATCCTCGCGATTACGTTCACCAACAAGGCAGCCGGCGAGATGCGCGAGCGCGTCGGCCAGCTCGTGGGCGACGCCTCGCGGGGCATGTGGATCTCCACCTTCCACTCCGCGTGCGTGCGGATCCTGCGGCGCGAGGCCGAGCAGTTCGGGTTCACCAAGAACTTCACGATCTACGACTCCGGCGATTCGAGGGCGCTCGTCAAGCGCCTGGTCAAGGAGCACGAGGCTGATGCGTTCGGCTACACCCCCGCGGCCGTGCAGTCACGCATCTCCAGGCTCAAGAACGAGCTGCAGGACGCGGAGTCCTACACGCGCCAGGCCAACATGTCCGACCCCGCCGAGCGGGTCTTCGTCGAGGTGTTCGCCGACTACCAGCGCGCGCTGCAGAAGGCCAACGCCTTCGACTTCGACGACCTCATCGGTCAGACGGTCTTTCTCTTCCGCGCCTTCCCCCATGTCGCCGACACGTATCGTCGCCGCTTCCGCCACATCCTCGTAGACGAGTACCAGGACACCAACCACGCGCAGTACGCGCTCATCCACGAGCTGACCCGCCCGGTGCAGGGCGAGGCGCCCGAACCGTATGCCGCGAACGGCATGATGATCTTCGAGGCGGAGGAGGCCCCGGCGGAGCCCGGCGCCTCGCTCACCGTCGTCGGCGACTCAGACCAGTCGATCTATGCCTTCCGCGGCGCCGACATCCGCAACATCAGCGAGTTCGAGCGGGACTTCCCCGGCGCCAAGGTGGTGCTCCTGGAGCAGAACTACCGTTCGACGCAGAACATCCTCTCCGCCGCGAACGCCGTGATCAGCAACAACTTCGACCGCAAGGACAAGAAGCTGTGGAGCGATCGCGGCGCGGGGGAGCGGATCGTCGGCTTCACCGGGTACTCGCAGCACGACGAGGCGCAGTTCGTGGCCGACGAGATCGAGGCGCTCCACCGCGCCGGCATGCCGTACTCCGAGATGGCGGTGTTCTATCGCACCAACTCGCAGTCCCGTGCGCTGGAGGAGATCTTCATCCGCTCGGCGCTGCCGTACAAGATCATGGGCGGCACGAAGTTCTACGAGCGGGCTGAGATCAAGGACGCGCTGGCCTATCTCGTGGCCGTCGCCAATCCCTCGGACGAGATGGCCCTGCGTCGGATCCTGAACAAGCCGCGCCGGGGCATCGGAGATGTCACAGAGACGAGCATCGCCCGCTTCGCCGAGGATCGGGGGATCAGCTTCCGCGATGCTCTTGCCCACGCCGCCGACCTCGGGCTCGGCCCCAAGCTCCAGGCCGCGATCGGCCATCTCGACGCAGTGCTCGCCGAGGCGACGGCGATCATGCTCCCGCCCTCGGGCGAGGTGCCGCCGCCCACCGCTGTCACCGAGGGGCTCACTCTGCTGCTCTCCAAGAGCGGGTACATGGACGCCCTCCGTGCGAGCCGCGACCCGCAGGACGAGGCCCGGCTGGAGAACCTCGACGAGCTCATCGCGGTGACCAGGGAGTTCGCCCGCAATAACCCCGAGGGCACGATCTCGGACTTCCTCACCGAGGTCGCGCTCGTCTCCGACGCCGACGACCTCGACGACGCCTCCGGCGTGGTCTCGCTCATGACCATGCACACCGCCAAGGGCCTGGAGTTCGACGCGGTGTTCGTCACGGGCGTCGAGGAGGACCTCATCCCGCATCGCATCTCGGCGGGTGAGCCCGGAGGGCCGCAGGAGGAGCGCCGCCTGTTCTATGTCGGCATCACCCGTGCCCGCAAGCGCCTGTACCTCTCGCTCGCGATGACACGCGCACAGTTCGGGGAGGTCTCCGTCGCGATGCCCAGCCGGTTCCTGCAGGAGATCCCGGCGGACCTCATCGACTGGAAGCAGTCCCCCGGTGACGTCAACTCCCGCGGCGGCACGCAGTCCAGGGCGCTGAACGCCCGCCGGCCAGGCGGCGCCGATCGGTTCGCCCCGCGGGAGCTCCCCCGCCGCGAAGGGCTGAAGCCGCTCTCGACGGCCATGGACAAGTTCGCCAATCGCGTCACCGGCAAGGTACGCGACAACGGCGACCTGGAGCTCGCGCCCGGCGACCGCATCCGCCATGACGACTTCGGCGAGGGGCGTGTGGACCAGGTCACGGGCGAGGGCGCAAAGCGCGTCGCGCATGTGCGTTTCGACGGCGCCGGCGCGAAGAAGCTGCTCATCAAGATCGCCCCGATCCAGAAGCTGTAACTCCGCCGCCTTCTCGTTCCCGTCTCGATATCTGTCGCCATACTGTCGGTCCGGCGACAGACGTCGAGACGGGAGGAGCAGGGGTGCGCAGGGAGGTCGACGGTGGCGACCTCGGATCGTTCATCGGAGCGGATGGAGGTGGAGGCTAGGCTGGCACGATGGGTCTTTTCTCGCGCCGCAAGAAGCAGGACGACACCGTCAGCGCATCGCAGGAGCAGGACGGCGCGGCCGCCGGACGGGACTCTTCCGTCGCTTCCGGGACGTCATCCGTTCACGGCGCTTCGAACGCCGCGCAGGCTGCGGGTGACGCGCCGGACGCGTCTGTCCCTGGATCGGGCGTGGGCCTCGCGCGGGGTGAGACCCCGCCCGAGGCTCCGGCGGTGAATATCGACATCTCGGTCCAGGCCTTCCGCGGTCTCGGCGCTCCGGCCGGCCCCGAGGTCGCTGCACCCGGTGCGGAGGAGCCGGAAGGAATCCACGGGAGTGCGGAGAAGGCGCCGTCCGTCACGCAGGAGGGAGCAGCCGTGGCCGAACGGGTCCTGCCGCTCGCCCCGCTCGACCCGCCCGCGCAGACCGAGACGATCCCCGGGATGAAGGACAACGTCCTGCTTCGTGACGCCCTCGCGCAGATCGCGGAGGGGGCGACGCACGCGCAGCTGCTGGGTGTGCTCCGACAGGCGCTGCAGGGCCACCTCTTCCTGCGCGTGCAGGGCGACGCCGGTGAGCAGCTGAAGGAGGGCAAGCCGCTCGCGGTCGGGATCGTGAACGACGGCGATGACTCGTACATGCTCGCGTTCAGCGCGGCCGCCGCCGTGCGCGACTCGGTGCAGCTCGAGTCCGATCCGGCGGCGACCTCTGCCGTGGTCCAACCCGTGCAGGCCGTCTTCCGGCAGGTTGTGGAAGGACCTTTCGCCGGCCTCATCATCGACAACGCCTCGGCCCCGCACCGCGTCGTCCTCCCCTCCGCCGTGCTGAGACAGGCGATCGAACAGGCCGATCCGTCCTTCGCGTTGAAGACCATCCTCGCCGCCGAGCGACAGGCGGACTCCGAGGCGCGGATGGGGGAGGCGCTCACGTCGGCACGTCTCTGGGTCGCGGTCAACGCTCCCGAGGGCGAGGACGGGCAGATGGGCGTCGCCGAGGCGCACATGGCCGACGGCACGCGCTTCCTCCAGGTCTTCTCCCATCCGCTGGAGGTCATCGCGCTCGGTCGTGGTGAGCAGCCCATGCCGTTCAGCGGCGAGCAGCTCGGCAAGGTCCTCGCCGGACACCCGGAGCTCGCCGGCGTGCTCGTGGACCCGGCCGGTCCGACGATCGCGGTCCGGCGCGAGGCCCTGGCCCCCGTCCTCGCGCTCGCCGACGTCGACTGACCCGTCTCGCTCACGTTCCCGTCTCGATATCTGTCGCTCTGCGACGCTGATGGCGACAGGTATCGAGACGGGAACGGTCGCTGCTCGGGGCAGGCGGCGGTCAGCGCTCGGGCGCGGTGCCCTCGGACAGCGCGTGCAGCAGCCGGGTGAGCTCATGGATCTCGCCGAGCTCCCAGGCGTCGAGGGATCGGATCAGGCGCTCGTCGTCGTGCCGGCGCGCTTCGGTGAGGCGCTCGGCGCCCCGCGCCGTCGCGGAGACGAGGCTCGACCGGCCGTCGCGCGGATCGGGCGTCCGGTGGATCAGCCCGTGCTGCTCGAGCTCGCGCAGCAGGCGGCTGACGAGGGACTTGTCCGAGAGCGTGCGCTCGGCGAGGGCGGAGGCGGTCGCCTGCTCGCAGCGCACGATGAGCGCGAGCAGGCGGTAGGCCCCGGGCGAGAGGCCCGGCGCCACCCGCTCGGCGTTGGCGACATAGAGCCGACGGACCCGCGAGAAGAGCTCGCCGAACTCGGTCTCCAACGCGTGCAGCGCCACGGCCCGTTCGGGCGAGATCTCAGCCATCCTCACGATTCTCGCGCATGGAGCGTCCTTTCGTGGCCGTGGGGATCGGGCCGGTCGCCGGGATCGCCTCCATGCCCTGAGGCGTGCTCACCGTGGCGAGGTCGGCCTCTGCCGCCTGCAGGCGTTCCTTCGTCGTCATCCGGGTCAGCGGCGTGTTCGGCAGGAAGGCCACGGCGATCAGGCTGATCACCGCGAGGGGAACCGCGATGAGGAAGGACGACGCGATCCCCTGCGCGTAGATGTCCTCGACGATCACACGCACGGCGTTCGGAAGCGTGTGCACCTCGGGGAGCGTGCCGGAGGTGAGCTGTGCCGCCACCGCAGCGCCCTTCTCTCCCAGGCCTGCGATCGCGGTCGTGATGTCGGTCCTGCGGTCGCCGAACAGGCCGGCGACCGTGGCCGCGAGCGCCGAGCCCATGACGGAGACGCCCACCGTGCCGCCCAGGCTTCGGAAGAAGGTGACGCCGGAGCTCGCGGCGCCGAGGTCCTCCGGCCGTGCGGTGTTCTGGACGATCAGCACGAGGTTCTGCATCGACATCCCCACCCCGGCGCCGAGCAGGAACATGTAGACCGAGACGAGCGCGAAGTTCGTGTCGTAGTGCAGTGTCGACAGCAGCGCGGACCCCGCGATCATCAGCGCGGCGCCGACGATCACATAGGGCTTCCAGCGGCCGAACCGGGTGATGAGCTGGCCGACG
Source organism: Microbacterium sp. S308A+ (assembly GCF_049800815.1). NCBI lineage: Bacteria > Bacillati > Actinomycetota > Actinomycetes > Micrococcales > Microbacteriaceae > Microbacterium > Microbacterium sp. S308A+. The sequence continues at coordinate 260,897 of NZ_JBNAFT010000002.1, forward strand.
ACGATCGAGGAGCCGAGGAGCCCTGCGATCATCGGCAGGGTCATGAGGCCCGCCTGCGTGGGTGTCGCGCCGCGGGCCATCTGCATGTACTGGCTCAGGAAGACCGAGGTGCCGAACATCGCGATGCCGATCGAGATCGACGCCACGACGGAGAGGGTGAAGGTGCGATCGCGGAACATCCGCAGGGGGACGAGCGGCTCCGCGACCTTCAGCTCGACCACGACGAAGAGGATCGCCGCGAGCAGTGATCCGCCGACCATCAGCACGGTGGGGAGGCTCCACCAGTCGTAGTCCTTGCCCGCGCTGGTGACCCAGATGAGGAGCAGCGAGACGGCGGTGGAGAGCAGGACGATCCCGAGGTAGTCGATCCGGGCCTTCCGTCGCGTCGGCGAGGCCTTGAGCGTGGCCTGGAGGATCACGAGCGCGGCGATCGCGAACGGGATCGACACGTAGAAGTTCCACCGCCAGCCCGCGGCATCGGTCAGGAAGCCGCCGAGCAGCGGCCCTCCCACCGTGGCCACGGCCATCACCGCTCCGAACAGCCCCATGTACCGGCCGCGTTCGCGGGGGCTGATGATGTCGGCCATGATGATCTGGCTCAGCGCCGCGAGCCCTCCCGCGCCCAGGCCCTGCACGGCGCGGAAGGCGATGAGCATGCCCGCGTCCTGGGAGAAGCCGGCCGCTGCGGTGGCGAGGACGAAGATGGTCAGCGCGAGCTGGATCAGGAGCTTGCGGTTGAAGAGGTCGGCCAGCTTTCCCCAGACGGGGGTCGAGATCGCGGTGGTGAGGAGCGTCGAGGTGACGACCCAGGTGAAGGCGGTCTGATCGCCGCCGAGATCGTGCACGATCACCGGCAGCGAGGTCGAGACGACGGTTCCGGCGATCATCGACACGAACATCCCCAGCAGCAGGCCGGAGAGGGCTTCGAGCACGTGACGATGCGACATAGGGGCGAGGGCGGACGAGGTCATCGAGCTCCAAGAAGTAGTTGAGTAAAGTCAACTATATGCTGATAGTTGATAGCCGTCAACTACTCGCCGGCTCTCCTGACGGTTCCAGCGAAACTGATGTCGGAATCGTGACCTCTTGGCATTGCGCGGCGACGATGCGAATGGCCAGGATGAGCGTGTAGGGCACGTGGGGGGAATCCACGAAGGGGACGCAAATGTCAAAGACGACGAATCGCCGCAAGATCCTCGCGGTTCTGGCGGGCGGGCTCGTGCTCGGCGTCGGGGCCGCGATCACGCTGGCGGCATGGAACGACTCCGAGTTCGCGACCGGCACGTTCACCGCCGGCAACTTCAACCTGGAGGGCTCGACGACGGCAGCGGACGGCGGGTACGACGACCACGCCACCGCGGGGGCCGCCGGAGCGCTCACGTTCACCGCGCCCTTCGGCAACATGGCTCCGGGCGATGTCGTATACGCGCCGTTCTGGGTGCGGCTGGACGACACGACCACGACCGACGCCACTCTCGCCGCGGCGACGCCGACGGCCGTCGGAGCGAACGCGGCGAACATCTCCTACAACGTCTACGCGATCGCCCCTGCGGCCACCTGCGATCCGAGCGCGGCCTCCGGAACGCTCGTCGCCTCCGGTACCTCGCTCACCGACTTCACGGCAGGCGCGACGGTCGCGCTCGCCAAGGGAGCGACCGCAGGCACCGCGGGCGTCCCGACCCAGCTCTGCTTCCAGGCCACCGCGAAGCCATCCCTCGCCCAGGGCCAGACCGCCACGGGGACCTGGTCGTTCACCGCCACGTCGAGTTGAGCCTCCATGTCTCGCAGGCAGCGGCGAGAAGAGGTCCGCCGGATCCGATGGCGTCGTGCTCGTGCGATCCTCGCGAGCGGACTGGTGCTGGGCGTCGGCACGGCGGTCACCCTGGCCGCGTGGAATGACGCCGAGTACGGGGCGGCGACCTTCACGGCCGGCCGGTTCGGGATCGTCGGGGCGACGGACGGGAGCACCTTCACCGAGCACAGCAGCGTCGGCGCCGCGGCGACGCTGAGCTTCCAGGCGCCGCCCACGGCGATGGCACCTGGTCAGACCGTGTACACGCTCTTCAGCGTCAAGACGCTGAACCCGTCCGTCGCGGGCACTGTGCAGCTGCTCGCGGGCACGCCCACCGGCGGGCTGGCCGGGATGCTCAGATACGGGGTGCGTGCGATCGGCGGCACCACGTGCAACGCGACGAGCTACGCCGCGGGCACGGCCGTGGTCCCGGACGGATCCGCCCTGGCCACGAACGGGAGCGGTTCGCTGCCGTTGCCCGCCGACGGGGCGAGCGCGGTGAGCTACTGCTTCGCCATCACCCTGCCCAGCGGCGCGGACAACTCGGCTCAGGGACAGACGATGTCCCAGACCTGGCAGTTCTCGGCGGTGTCGAGCTAGGAGGACGCACAGCGCACAGCGCACGAGACGGGGAACCAGGGCACGCACGACCAGAACAGCGCGGGGAAGGAGAGCGATGAGCACGCCGACGACCAGACGTGAGCTGCGCGCTCGCCTGTCCTCGCCGGTGCCCTTGGGGGGCGGAGGGGAGGAGGAGGCATGGGCGCGGGGCGCCCGTGCCTCCTCGATCGACGTGGACGGCCGGGGTGAGGGCGGATCGTCCCGTCCGCGTCGGTCCGCCGGACCTGCGCTGGGCGAGGGGCTGCTCTGGGCGGCGGCGCTCGCCGGGCTCGTCTGCATCGTGCTCGTGGTGCTGGCCTTCACGGCGGACATCACGCTCATGATGTTTCGCACCGGATCGATGTCGCCGGGCATCCCTGCGGGCTCGGTCGCGATCGTGCAGCGGATCCCCGCGGAGGAGGTCGCCGTCGGCGACGTGGTGACCGTGGACCGGGCGGGGGAGCTCCCGGTCACCCATCGCGTGCGGTCCACCGAGCCGGGCCCTCAGCCGGGCGAGCGCGTGCTCGTGCTCCGCGGCGACGCGAACGACCAGGACGATCCCTTCCCCTACACCGTCTCGTCCGTGCGGATCGTGCGGTTCGCGATCCCGGGAGCGGCGCCGGTCATCGCGTCGTTGGGGAATCCGGTCGTGCTCGGCGGCATCACGGTCGCGGCATCCGTGCTCGTGGGCTGGGCGTTCTGGCCCCGGAGGGAGAGGCGCGAGGCGGCGGCATCGGTCTCTGGCCCGCGCCGAGAGGGGAGTGCGGGAGACCCGGACGAGGGCGGCGATCCGGTATGAGGAGGGTCGGGGAACGCGTCTTCGCCGCCGTGCTCGTCCTCTGCCTCGGAGGCGTCGTCACGGCGGCCGCGCCTCCGGCCACCGCCGCCGTGCGGACGGACGTGGTGCAAGGGCGCCACCTCCGTCTCGAGTCCGTCGCCGACTGGGAGGCCGCCAGCCGGATGCGGTCGGGCGAGTCCGTGCGCTGGGACGTGGAGGTCAGCGCGAACGCGCCGGAGCCCGGCCGGGTCTCGATCGGCGTGAGCGCGACCGGGGACGCGGCCCTGCGGATCGACGTCCGGCTGTGCGCGCTGCCCTGGCGGGGCGAGGAATGTCCCGGGGGTGCCGTGACCCTGCGCCACGGGTGGGAGGTGCCTCGCGACGGGGGCACGGTGGTCCTCGCCCGCACCGATGTGACGGCCGTCTCGCGGCTCCGGCTGGACGTGGCCCTGGATCAGCAGGCGCCGGGGGAGCGGCCCCCGGGACGGGACGACCGGGCGCCGGGACAGGGGGCCGGCGGGAGGTCCACCGAGGTCAGGGTGCACGCCGACGGGATCGGCGACTCCGTCCAGGTCGGGCCGGGACTGCCGCAGACCGGAGCGACCGTGCCGGTGTTCGGGATCGTCGGGGGCGCCGTGCTCCTCGTCCTCGGCGTGGGCGCGCTCCTCGTGACGGGGGCGCGACGGAGGCGGCGGGAGAAGGACGTCGCGCCGGCCGACGGTGCCGCGGCCGACAGCGCTGTGACCGTGACGGACGGCGCAACCGACGGGACCAGCGCGGCCGGAGCGGCCGGAACGGAAGGCCCTTCGGGCGACGATCCCGAAGGCCCGGGGGAGCGGGCATGAGCGACGCCGTCCCCCGTCGCCGTCGGGAGCGCAGAGCCGTGGCGCTCCTCGGCATCGGGCTGCTCGCGACCCTGTCCTGGATCGCGGCGCCGTCGACGACCGATGCGTCGTTCACCGACGGCGAGTACGCCGGGGCGAGCGTGACGGCGCTCACGATTCATCCGCCCCAGATCGCGAGCACTCCGCTGTGCCAGCGGCCGCCGTTGCTCGGGGGCGACGTGTTCTCGATCCGCTGGAGGATGCCGGCCGGCGTGCCGGCCGACAGCGTCGTCCGCTGGGCGATCGACGGTCAGGTCCTCACCACCTCTCCCGCCACCGCCACGGACCCGCAGGGATACTCCGTGTCGACCTTCGGCACCGCGCTGCTCTCGGGGCTTCTGGGATCGCTGCTCGGCGCGAACGTCAAGGTCGAGATGTGGGCGACATCGGGCACCTGGATATCGCCGACGGAGTCGACGATGACCTACTACGCCCCGCTCCTGGCGGGCTCGCCCACCTGCACGATCGTGAACGACACGGCCGGCTGAGCCCGGTCCGGTCGTCCGACCGTGCCTGCGGTCGGGCTCCTCGTCCGCCAGGGGCGAGGGCTAGTCGGCCAGGGCGAGGGCGCGGAACATGTCGCGCTCGCGCAGCGCGTCGCGACGGCTCTCGGCGGCCGGCTCGGCGCGCTCGGGCAGCGGGCGACCGGTCGTGCGCCGGTAGAGCTCGTCGATGAGGCTCGTGGCGAGCCCGACCAGCCGGGAGATCTCACGCTCGTCGCGGTCGATCCACACGCAGTGCGGCTCGTCGTGAACGGGCGAGAAGTCCTCGTGCTCCTCCCAGACGAAGAGCGTCCGCTCCGCTCCGAGGACGTGCTGCTGCCACCAGACCTGCCGCAGATAGGTGCGGGGGATCGCGCGCCAGGACTTGTTGGTGGTCTTGATCTCGGCCAACGTCACTCGTCCCTCGGCATCCTGCGAGATGCCGTCCGGCGTCGCAAGATGCCGCGGCTCGACGACGGCTCGGAAGAGGGCGGAGGAGGGGAGGATCCCGTGCGTCGCCGCGACCCAGGCCGCGATCTCGGGCTCGCGACGGCGCCCGTGGTCGGTGTAGGCGTTGCCGCCGAAGCGGGGGCCGGCGCCGAGCTTGGCGTCAGCGGCGCGCGCGATGGACGCCGTGCTCGTGAGACCGGCGACGTCGGTGGCGGTGATCCCGCGTGCCCGCGCCCGGAGCCAGGCGACGCGATCGCGGGAGTCCGCCACGATGCGCGCTTCGAGTTCCGGTGTCACCCTTCGAGGCTATCCCCGACGACGGACAGGAGCAGCCGCACACGCCGTCCGGAGTCGGGTCGTCCAGTGCTCCACGGGCCCGCCGACGACGGGTCCGGGTGCAACGGAACCCCGGACCGTCGCCGGCGCTTTCTCCGCGCCGACGGGACAGGCGAACGCGGCCTGCGGGCGCACCGTCTCCGGAGGAGGAGAGAACGCCCGCAGGCCGCGTCGGCGGCTCACCTGTCGGGTCAGGCGTGGACCGCCTGGGTGAGCCGGCGGACGAGAGCGCGCGGGTCGGGGGAGCCCCACACGTTCCGTCCGAAGGCGACGCCCGCCGCTCCCGCGGCGACGACGCCGGAGGCGAGGGCGACGACATCGTCCTCGGAGTCCGTCTTCGGGCCGCCGAGGGCGACGACCGGGACAGGGCAGGCGTCGACGACGGCACGGAACTCCTCCGGCGTGGCCGGCGAGACGGTTTTGACGATGTCTGCGCCGAACTCCGCGGCGATGCGAGCGCCGAGGGCGACGTTCTCGATGTTCCACTCGACCGCTCTGCCCCATCCGCCGGGGATGACCTCGGCCATCACCGGGAGGCCGTACCGTTCGGCCTCCCGTACCACCTGGGCGAGGCGGGCGAGGGAGCGGTCTTCATCGGCCTGGCCGATGAAGACGAGCAGGACGATGGCGTCGGCGCCGATGCTCACGGCGTCCTCGACGCGGTAGAGCAGCGAGGACACGTCGCCGTCCGGATAGCCGCCGAGCTCGGTGGTGCCGCCGTCGACACGGAGGACCAGCCCGGTCCGGGCGAAGGCCTCCGCGTACTCACGGGCGATGTGCCAGGTGGCCAGCACCCCGTCCGGACCGCCCTCGGCGATATCGGTCATCGTGCGCCCCAGCGGCGGGCTGGGGGCGATGTAGGCGGCGTGGTCGACGGCGGCGAAGACGCTGCGGCCGTCGGGTGCGAAGATGCGTCCCATGCGGCGGGTCTTGGCCGCTCCGACGGAGGAGAACGAGGACATTGGACTTCCTTTCATGCCGGCCGGCGGCCGGCGGATGGGAGGGGGTCAGGAGGCGGCGCGCGGACGCGCCTCGTGCTCGGCGAAGTCGCCCAGCTCGAGGAACCGGCGGTACGCGTCGTCGTACACGGGGGTGGGGACCGGATCGATGACCGTCATGTCGGGCACCGGCCACGCCGCCGGGTCGTCGGACGTGCCGGGCGCCGGCCACCAGCCGGCGACGGCACCCGCTGCGTAGGCGCTGCCGAGCGCGGCGAGGTTCGACTCCGCCGGCACTCGGACCGGGAGCCCGAGGATGGACGCCTTGATCGAACACCACAACCTGCTGCGCGAGGGGGATCCGGTGCACAGGACGTAGGCCGGCTCGATCCCGTCGGCGCGGATGCCGTCGAGGATGTGACGCAGCCCGAAGGCGGTCCCCTCCAGCACCGCCCGGGTGAGCTGGGCAGGGCCGGTGGCGCTCTGCACTCCGCTGAGGCCGGCGCGGAGCCCGCGGTTCCAGCGTGGCGCCCGCTCGCCCTCCAGGTACGGCACGAACACCGCGCCCTCGGCTCCGGCGGGGACCCCTTCCGCAGCGGCGAGGAGCCAGTCGACGCTGCGCCCGGTGAGGTCTCGCAGCCATTCGATCGCGAGGCCGTGGCCGTTGACCGGACCGCCGACGATCGCGGTGGCGCGGCTCGCCGAGGCGATACGGAACGCGTCGGCGGGGAGGGCGTCCTCGCGGACGGTCGCGACGAGTCCGCCGGTGCGGCCGCCGGGGTCCATGGCGATGCCATCGCGGGTCAGCCCGCCGGCCCAGAACGCGAGGAAGGCGTCCTGGCCGCCGGCCGCGATCGGCACGCCCGAGGGGAGGCCGTGGGTGCCGGAGGTGGACCCGATGAACGTTCCCGTCCGGCGGACGTCGCCGAAGTGGGGGATGGGGTCGTCGTCGGTCCAGCGCGACTGCACGTCGGCGGCGCCGAGCTGGCGGGCGATCCAGTCGTAGCCCTGGGAGGGGACCAGGCCCCCCTCAGCGGCCAGCACCTCGGCCTGGGCGACGTGCTGGCCGCGCGGGGGCAGGGTGGCGCCCGCCGGGTGCCGGACGGTGATCGCGAGGTGTGCGCCGTCGGAGACCACGGCCGGGCTCTGCCCGCCGATGCTGATCGCCTCGGGCGTCCTCGCCTCGGGATGTGCCTCGCGGACATCGTGCAGGACCCGCGTGACGGCGTGGAGCCACGCGGCGGGGTCGGCCCGCCCGGCCGGCCATCGGTCCGCATGCGGGTACCCGGCCGTCGCCGAGGCGAGCACCTCGCCGTCCGGCCCGATCGCGATCGCACGTGTCGAGCTTGAGCCGAGGTCGACACCGATGACCGACGACATCGGTCATCCCCCCACGAGCACGCGCATGACCGGGTTGTGCGCGGCGAAGTCGAGGGCCTCGTAGGCCTCGGCGAGCGGGTAGTCGGCGGTCACGAGGGCCTGCAGCTCGGCGGTGACGACGCCGGCGCCGATGAGCGCGCTGGCGCGCTGCCAGTCCTCCGGCTCCTGACTGTAGACGCCGATGATCGAGAGGCCGTGGTGGTGGATCTCGTCCGGCGAGACGCCGGCCGAGAGGTCCTTCGGGAAGGCGCCGAAGAGCACGACCGAGCCCGCGATCGCGACGAGACCGAGAGCCTGTTCGAGGGCGCCGGGGACGCCGGCGGTGACGAAGACGACGTCCTGGTCGTGCGCGTAGGCGGCGAGCTCGTCCGGCGTCGCGACCCAGCTCGCGCCGGCGTCCCGCGCCTCTTGCAGGCGTTCGCGGTCGACGTCGATCACGCCGATGCTGGACGCCCCGGCGAGGCGGGCCAGGATCAGGTGCAGGCGCCCCATGAAGCCTGCGCCGGTGATGGCGACGCGGTCGCCGGGGCGGATCCCGGAGAGGCGGACCGAGTTGGACACGCACGCGAGCGGCTCTGTCATCGCGGCGATCTGCGCCGGGGCGTCTCCGGTGGACCACACGCTCGCGGCGTCGGCGACCATGTACGTCGCTAGACCGCCGCCCATCGCGATGGTGCCGTCGGTGAGGGTAGCTTCCTGCGGGGCGAGGTCGAGGGCCGTGCGTGCCCGGCGCGAGGTGCGCGACGCCCGGTTGCGGGAGAGCATGTCGATGGCGACGCGCTGGCCGATCGCGGGGACGCCCTGCAGGCTCGCGACCTTGTCGCCGTGCGCGACGATCGTGCCCGCGGCCTCGTGCCCCGCCGCGACAGGATAGATCTGACGTTCACCGCGGAACAGTCGACGCTCCATCGTGCACAGGCCGCACTTCTCCAGAGCGACGAGGACCTGCTGGGGGCCGATCTCGGGCAGCGCGACATCGCGCATCTCCACGGTGGCGGGGGCCGTCATGACGGCGGCGGTGAGGTGCGTCGGCAAGGCCGGCGCCGGGGACGGGGAAGCGGTCGGAGTCATGCAGTCGACGCTATTGACGCCGGTCGCGTCGATCCCGAGGCCGGGGGCATGAACCTCGGTCGCCGGTCCCTGTGCCCCTAGCACAGTGACCCCACGAGGCCCCGAGGAAAGGATGGACGACATCCGCCGAGCCGGTCGCCGAGCCGGGCCGGATGCACACCGACAGAAAGAGCTCCCGTGGACGCCACGACGACCATCCCCGCCTCCGACACCGCCCCCCTCGTCCCTCCGGGATCGCGTGCCGAGCTCGATCCGCGCTGGCTGCCGGCAGGCGGGCTCGTTCCCAGCATCGTCGACGGCGCCGAGATCGTCGACGGCCCGCGGCGCGAGTGCCGCGACCCTTACACCGGAGCGGTCTTCGCGCAGGCCGTCGACGCGGACCCCTCGCAGGTCGAGCGTGCGATCGCCGCGGCCCGCCGCACGTTCGACGAGCGCACGTGGCGAGGGATGCACGCGACGGCGCGGGCCGACGTCCTGGACCGGGTCGCCGACATCGTCGGCGCCGAGGCGCCGCGGCTGGCGGCGCTCGAGACGATCGACACCGGGAAGGGCTATTACTCCGCCCTGCACAACGACGCCTACGAGGCGGCACAGGCGTTCCGCTACGCGGCCTCGGCGCTCCGCACGCACGCGAGCGACGTCCGCCACGGCAGCTACCCGCCGGCGATCGTGCCGGACGGCCCCGAGCTCGTCGTGCTGCGCTTCGACGACCCGGCCGGCGTCGTCGCCGAGCTGCTGCCCTGGAACGGCCCGCTGATGACGGGCAGCCAGCGCATCGCGATGGCGCTCGCCGCGGGCTGCTCGATCGTCGTGAAGCCCCCGGTGGACGCCGTCGTCTCGGCTGTCGAGATCGGGCGGATCGCCCTCCGCGCCGGCGTGCCCGCCGGGGTGCTCAACGTCGTCATCGGCGGCGGGTCGACGAGCGGGAACGCGCTCGTCACCGATCCGCGGATCGACCTGGTCAGCCTCACCGGCGGAGTGGAGACCGGGAAGCGTGTGATGGCGGCCGCCGCGCAGAACCTCACCCCGGTGCATCTGGAGCTGGGCGGCAAGTCGCCGGCGATCGTGTTCGAGGACGCCGACCTCGACGCCGCCGCGCAGTGGATCACGATCGGCGCCTTCGCGAACCAGGGTGAGGTCTGCGTCGCGGGCACGCGTGTGCTCGTGCACGAGAGCGTGTACGACGCCCTCGTCGAGAAGATCGCTCAGGCCACCGCGGCGCTCCCCGTCGGGGATCCGTTCGACTCCGGCGTCTTCATCGGCCCGCTCATCCACGCCGCTCACGCCGAGAACGTGCGCGGCTTCATCGACCGTGCCGTCGCCGGGGCCGACGCGGGGATCGCCGCCCAGGGCGTCCTCCCTGAAGGGGCGCCGGCGACGTTCGTCCCGCCGACGCTGCTGCGCGACGTGCGGCCGGGGAGCGAGGTGGAGCAGCAGGAGATCTTCGGTCCCGTGCTGGGAGCGATGAGCTTCACGGACGAGGCGGAGGCGATCGCCCGCGCCAACGGGACGAGCTTCGGTCTCGCCGGAGCGGTCTTCACCTCCGACAACGCCCGCGCCTTCCGAGTGTCCCGCGCGTTGGACTGCGGCGAGGTGTACGTGAACACCTACTACGTCGGCGCGATCAACGGCGGCCGTGGCGAGCCCCGTCGCAACAGCGGCTTCTCACGCACGGGTCTCGAGGCATACACCCGCAAGAAGTCCGTCACCTTCAACGTCGGCTGACCGTGGCCCCGTCCGCCGCGGTGCGGCGCGCGGCCGTCGCCGTGCTGGCCTGCGCCGCTCAGTTCCTCGTCGTCCTCGACGTGTCGCTGGTGACCGTCGCCATCCCGACCATCGCCGCGGAACTGCGGCTTCCGGACCTGCAGTCCTCCTGGGTGGTGAGCGGCTACACGGTTGCCTTCGCCGCCCTGCTGCTGCTCGGCGGCCGGATCTGCGACCTCCTCGGGCCGCGACGGGCGTTCCTCATCGCCTCCGGCCTGTTCGTCGTGGCGACGGCAGGGGGCGCGCTCAGCACGGACGGGGAGATGCTCATCGCCGCGCGGGCGGTCCAGGGAGCGGCGGCCGCGCTGCTCGCGCCGACCTCCCTGGCGCTGCTGCAGGACGTCGACGAGCCCAGGGCGCGGCTGCGGGCGGTCGCCGCGTGGAGCGCGACCTCCAGCGTGGGCGGGGCCTTGGGCGCGCTCCTCGGCGGCGTGCTCCTGCTGGTGTGGCCGTGGCCGGCGATCCTCCTCTTCGAGGGCGGTCTCGCGCTCGTCGGCCTGCTCGTCGCCCTCGCGGTGATCCCCCCTCGACGCCCGTCGGCTCCTGCGCGAGTGGACGTCGTCGGCGCGCTGTCGCTGTCCCTCGCCCTCGCCGCGGCCATGGTCGCCCTCGTGGACGCGGGGACCGTCGGCTTCTCCGGGCCGGCGTTCTGGATCGCGGTGACGGTCGCGCTCGTCGGCGCCGTCGCCTTCGCCCTCCGGCATCGGGCGGCGCCGGCGAGCAGCGTGCTCGCACCGGCGGTCCTGGGCACGCCGCGGGTCGCCGCGGCGAATGTCGTGATGCTCCTCGCCGCCGCCTCCTGCTTCCCACTCTGGTTCCTGCTCAGCCTCACGCTGCAGCGCGTGCAGGGCCGCGGCGCCTTCGAGACGGGGCTGTGGTTCCTGATCCCGTCGGCGGCGGTCGTCCTCGGCTCCCTCGCAGTCCCGGCCCTGCGCCGTCGGATCGCGACGCTGACCGTGGTGCTCCTGGCGGGAGCGCTCACCTCCGCCGGTGCCCTCGCCCTCGCCTTCTCCGGCGGTCGCGAGATGGCGACGGCGATCCTCCCCGCCTCGGCCGTCGCGCTCGGCATGGGCCTGATGTTCACGACGCTCACGGCGACGGGGACACGGGATCTGCCCGTCGCGTACCGAGGAGCGGCGGCCGGAGCGGTGAACGCGTCCCGGCAGGTGGGCGGCGCGACCGGCCTCGCCCTCGCGACGATCGCGTTCGCCAACACGGGAGGGGTGGCCCTGGGGTTCGCGGTCCTCGCCGCCTCCGGTGTGCTCGTCCTCCTCGTGGCGCCCCTGCTGCATCGTCCGCTGCGGGAGGAGCCGCCCGTGGAGCAGCCGGATCCCGGCGGTCCGGTGTCGGCGTCGGGCTCGCGGGGGCAGGGGCGGAGAGCGCAGCGGCAGGGGACGCAGGGGTAGGGGACAATGCCACTATGACCGACGCCGACCTGCTCGCCCTCGAGCGCGAGCTCACCTCCCTCGCCCTCGAGGGCGCGGGGTGGACGACCCTGCTCGACCGCCTCGCGCAGCGCACCGGCGTCCCGGCCTCTCTCATCGGCGTGCACGGGGAGCCGCTCGTCCCCGCGATGCCCGGCGCGCCGACCGCGATCTCCGCGGGAGACATCGCCGTGGCGTTCGCACAGGGTCATCTGGCCGCGGACGTCGCGACGGTCGACGGCGGCATGGCGATCGGACTTCCCGTGCTGGCAGGCGCCCGGCGCATCGGCCTCCTCGCCGTCGGCCGCGGCCTCGACGGAGAGGACGTCCGGGAGCGGCGGTCGGCGCTGCTGGAGGCGGCGAAGACCGCCGTCGCGGTCGAGGGCGTGCGCCGGGACACCCTCCAGCAGGCGCGGGGTGAGAACGCGAGCCAGATCGTCGACGAGCTGCGCTACGGATCCCTGCGCAACCCCGGCCGTGTCGCGCGCGCCGCCGCGAAGTTCGGTCTCGCGCTCGACGAAGAGCATCGCGGCGTCGTCTTCCACTACACAGGTTCGCAGCGGCAGTCCTGGGCGACGGCGGTGGCCTGGCTGCCCACGCCGACGCGTCTCAGCGGCGATCTGGCCTGGACGATCGTCGACGGGCGTACCCCGTCCGCGGAACTGGGACGGATCCGGCTGCGCATGCAGGGGATCGTGGGTGAGACGCCCCTCCTGATGAGCATCGGTCCTTCCGTCCGGGGCAGCGAGAGCACTGCCTCGTCCTTCCGCTCCGCCGAGACCGGGCTCGGGCTGCTCCTCTCCCGTGGCGGCGACGTGCTGTCCTTCGACGACCTCGGCGTCGAGCAGCTGCTCATGGAGCTCGGCGCCGCACAGCTCCACGCCTTCGTGGCGCGTCAGATCGGCCCCATCCTGCATCGTGACGATCTCATGACGACGCTCGCGGCCTGGTTCGAGCTCGACGGCAGCCGCAGCGCCATCGCGGAGCGGCTTTTCATCCACCGCAACTCTGTCGGCTATCGGCTGAGCCTGATCAAGAGCCTGCTCGGCGACGGGTGCCTCGAGCCCGGCTCCGCCCCGCGACTGCTCGCCGGGCTGCAGGCGCACGAGACCGCGCTCGCGATGGAGACGTTCGCGGCCGTCGAGCGCGGGGTCGCGGCCGAGGAAGGCGTCGACGGCGCGGCCGGCGTCTCTCCGCGAGGCTAGTCGAGCACGACGCCGAGGCCGTCGAGGTATCCCTGCACGTTGCGGCGCACCTCGGTCACCGAGTCGCCGCCGAACTTCTCCAGCACCGCGCGGGCGATCGTGAGGGCGGCGACATACTCCGCGACGACGGCGGTCGGAACGATCGCACAGACGTCGCTGCGCTGGTTGATCGCGGTCGCCGGCTCGTGCGAGGCCACGTCGACGGTCGACAGCGCCCGCGGGACGGAGGAGATCGGCTTGAGGGCCGCGCGGAAGCGCAGGGCCTCGCCGGTGGTCATCCCGCCCTCGATGCCGCCTGCGCGGGCAGAGCGCCGGCGGATCACGAGCTTGCCGTCACGTTCGCCGACCTTCTCGATCTCATCGTGCGCGCGTGAGCCGGGTCGGGTGGCGGTGGTGAAGCCGTCGCCGAACTCCATCCCCTTGATCGCCTGGATGCCCATCATGGCCTCGCCGAGCGCGGCGTCGAGGCGTCGGTCGCCGTGCACGTAGCTGCCGATCCCGGGCGGGAGGCCGTAGACGAGCACCTCGACGACGCCGCCGAGGGTGTCGCCGGCCGCGCGGTGGCGGTCGATCTCCTCCTGCATCCGCCGGGACGTCTCGGGGTCGACGCAGCGCATCGGCTCGGCGTCGAGGGCCGCGGCGTCCTCGGGGAGGGGCCAGAGGCCGTCCGGCGTCGCGACCGGGCCGCAGCCGACGACATGGCTGACGATCTGCACGTCCAGCGCCTGCGCGAGGAACCGGACGGCGATCTCGCCGAGAGCCACCCGCGTCGCCGTCTCGCGTGCGCTCGCGCGCTCCAGGACCGGACGGATGTCGTCGAAACCGTACTTCAGCATCCCGGCGAGGTCGGCGTGGCCGGGGCGGGGCCGGGTGAGCGCGGCCGCGCGACCGGAGCCCGCGAGACGGCCGGGCTCGTCATAGCGGCGGCCCTCCTCGTCCGTCGCCGAGACGGCCATCACCTCGGTCCACTTCGGCCACTCGCTGTTGCCGATGACGAGGGAGATCGGGGAGCCCAGCGTGCGTCCGTGCCGGATGCCCCCGAGGACGTCGAGCTCGTCCTGCTCGAAGGTCATCCTCGCACCGCGTCCGTACCCCCATCGCCGTCGCTCCAGGGCCTTGGCGATGTCGGCGGGCTCGATCTCGATCCCTGCCGGCAGCCCGTCGATCGTCCCCACGAGCGCCTTGCCGTGCGACTCGCCCGACGTGATCCAACGCAGCATCTGCACCACCCTCTCCTCATGCGGATGCGGAGCGACCGATCGGCCGCTCCGCATCCGCGCGAATCGCGCTCAGGATACCTTCCTGAGGCCTTGCACCATGACGCCCCCGAGGAGGGCGACCACACCGCCGACGATGAACAGCAGCGGGTAGTTCTCACCTCCTGCCGATCCGATCGCCAGGAGGAACGGGGCGACGATCGGGACGATCGACTGGGGGAGCGTGTTGGCGATGTTCAGCACGCCCATGTCCTTGCCGCGGTCGTTGTCGCTGGAGATGAGCTCCGAGACGATGGCGACGTCGATCGCGAGGTACACGCCCTGGCCGAAGCCGATCACGCCGACCGCGAGGAGGAACCAGCCCTCGGTGTTCCCGGAGGCGAGCATGACGAGGCCTGCCGCCATGATCACGCCGGCGACGACGGCGACGATCTTGCGCTTGCCCGTGCGGTCTGAGATCCAGCCCGCGATCAGCGACGCGACCACGGCGGCGGCCGAGGTGAGGAAGGTCGCGTTGCCGACGACGGCGCTCGCGGCGTCCTGGTCCAGGCTCAGCTGCGTCATCACGTAGTAGAGCTGGTAGGTGATGAGGCTGAAATAGCCGAGATAGACGAAGAGGCGTCCGAACCAGAAGATCGCGTAGTCGCGGTTCTTGACGGGGTTGACGTAGAAGGACCCGAGGAAGCTGCCGAGCGTGAAGGGCGTCAGGGTGCTCCGGTCGGCGGGGGCGTCGACGCCGCGGAGCGCCACGAGCAGCCAGCCCGAGGTGAGCACGAGGAACGCGGCCGGCACGAGGTACATGAGCGGCGGGATCGCGGCCACCCAGATGACGGTGTAGACGGCGACGACCTGGGCGCCGGTCAGGACGATCCCGAACCACGCCGAGACTCGACCGCGCAGGCGGGTCGGGATCTGGTCCGGGATCACCGCATGGCATGCGCAGGAGACGGCGTTGATGAAGAACTGGGCCACGGCCCAGCCGATCGTCAGGAGCGGGATCGAGTTCGCGAACGCGAGGATCGTCAGGCCGACGAGCCCGCCGATCGTGCCGATGAGGATCCAGCTGCGACGCTTGCCGAAGGACCAGGTCGTGCGGTCGGAGAGCCGCCCGAACAGCGGCTGGGCGACCAGGGCGATGAACGCGCCAGGAGCGAGGACGATGCCGAGGTTGACGACCCGGTCCTCGGGCGTCAGCGTGCCGACGCTGATCGAGAGGGCGATGAAGGACGGCGCGAAGACGGCGATGAAGGCGCCGAACTGCGCCAGGACAACGCCGATCAGGAGGGCGGGCGAGACCGATGTCGGTCCCGGGGAGGCGGGAACGCCGCTGGGGGGTGCGGCGACGGGGGTGTTCTCGAGCATCGTTGCTCCTCGGATCGGGTGTCGGAGAGCGAGCGCCGGGGCGCCTCGGTGATCCGAAGCTACCCGGGCTCGCGTGGACGCTCCCATGTGCTGCGCGCACAAGGATCCGAGGCACTCGCCTGTCCGGCCCGTGGGGGCCGGCGTCGACGTCCGGTCTTTCGGGGTTCCCACGTTCGAACGGACGGACGAGGGAGGCGTCGCGGCTGCCGGCGGTCTACGGCACGCGGACCGACGACGGACGCGGCCGGGCTGTCTGCTGCCTCAGGCGGTGGTCCCCTCGTCCTCCGATGCCGCGTCGACGCCGGCCTCAGCACGCTGTTCCGCGGTGATCGGGGCGGGGGCCGCGGTGAGCGGGTCGAAGCCGTTGCCGGTCTTCGGGAACGCGATCACCTCACGGATCGACTCGGTCTTGGTGAGGTGCTGCAGCACCCGGTCCATGCCGAGGGCGATGCCGCCGTGCGGCGGGGCTCCGAAGGCGAAGGCCTCGAGCAGGAACCCGAACTGGGCGTCGGCCTGCTCGTCGGTGATGCCCATGACGTTGAAGACACGCTTCTGCACGTCCTCCCGGTGGATGCGGATCGAGCCTCCGCCGAGCTCCGAGCCGTTGCAGACGATGTCGTACGCGTAGGCGAGCGCCGATCCGGGGTCGGTGTCGAAGGTGTCCTCATATTCCGGCTTCGGGCCCGTGAACGCGTGGTGCACCGCGGTCCAGGACCCCCCGCCGAGGGCCACGTCGCCCGAGGCCACGGCGTCGGCGGCCGGCTCGAACATGGGGGCGTCGACGACCCAGGTGAAGGCGAAGACGTCGGGATCCAGGAGGCCGAGGCGACGGCCGATCTCGACGCGCGCGGCGCCGAGGAGGGCGCGGCTGTCCTTGGCCGAGCCGGCAGCGAAGAACGCGCAGTCCCCGGGCGCCGCGCCCACGAGCTCCCTGAGGCCGGCCTGCTCCGTGGCGGACAGGTTCTTGGCGACGGGGCCGCCGAGAGTGCCGTCCTCGTTGAAGAGGACGTAGGCGAGGCCACGGGCGCCGCGCTGCTTGGCCCAGTCCTGCCAGGCGTCGAGCACCTTGCGCGGCTGGCTCGCCCCTCCGGGCATGACCACCGCGCCCACGTACTCCGCCTGGAAGACGCGGAAGGGCGTCTCGGCGAAGGCGGAGGTGACCTCGACGAGCTCCTGGCCGAAGCGCAGGTCGGGCTTGTCCGATCCGTACCTCGCCATCGCCTCGGCGTACGTCATCCGCGGAAGCGGGGTCTGCACCTCGACGCCGATCGTGGCCCACATCGCACGGACGAGGGCCTCCATCATCTCGATCACGTCCTCCTGGTCCACGAAGCTCATCTCGATGTCGAGCTGGGTGAACTCGGGCTGACGGTCGGCGCGGAAGTCCTCGTCGCGGTAGCAACGTGCGATCTGGAAATACTTCTCCACCCCGCCGACCATCAGCAGCTGCTTGAACAGCTGCGGGCTTTGCGGCAGCGCGTACCACTTCCCCGGATGCAGGCGTGCGGGCACCACGAAGTCCCGCGCGCCCTCCGGGGTCGAACGGGTGAGGGTCGGCGTCTCGATCTCCACGAACTCACGGGCGTGCAGCTCGTCGCGGATCGCCTTGTAGACCTGAGAGCGGAGCCGCAGGGCGGCCGCAGCGTTCGGGCGACGGAGGTCGAGGTAGCGGTGCTTGAACCGCACGTCCTCGCCGACCGGGTCGGCGTCCGCGGCTCCCGAGGAGACCGGGAAGGGCAGCGGAGCGGACTCGTTCAGCACCTCGACCTCGGCGGCGATGACCTCGATGTCGCCGGTGGGCAGGCTCGTGTTCTCGTTGCCCGCGGGGCGGCGGGACACCTCGCCGACCACCTTCAGCACGAACTCGCTGCGCAACGGATGGGCGACCTCCTCGTCCCGGATCACGACCTGGGTGATGCCGGAGGCGTCCCGCAGATCGATGAAGGCGACGCCTCCGTGATCCCGACGACGATCGACCCAGCCCGTGAGGGTGACGGTCTGACCGATGTGCTCGGCTCGCAGCGAGCCTGCCGAGTGGGTGCGAAGCACGGAGGATTCCTTCTGATCGGAGAGAGAGCGGGTTTCCGACAGTCTACTGGCGGCATCTCGCCGCGCTGGGCCCCGATCGCTATGATCGGAGCGCCCGCGCGTCGCCGCGCGGCGCAGAGAGGTCGACCAATGCTTTCCACCATCGTGCCCCTCGCCGACGGCGGCGACGGCCTGATCGCCGACGTCTACGCGGGGCTCTTCTCTGGGACCACCTCCCTCATCGCGCTGGTCTACTACGTCCTGGTGGTCATCGCCATGTGGCGGGTCTTCACGAAGGCGGGATACCCGGGGATCCTGGCTCTCATCCCGATCGTGAACCTCATCTTCCTCATCAAGATCGCCGGCATGTCGGGATGGCTCGTGCTGCTCTACCTCATCCCGATCGTGAACATCGTCTTCGCGATCATCGTGGCCGTGAAGCTCGGTGCCCGGTTCGGCAAGGGCGGGGCCTTCTCGTTCTTCCTGCTCTGGTTCCTGCCGGTGATCGGCTACTTCATCATCGGCTACGGTCAGGCCCAGTACCGCCGGGTCTGATCCTGTGCCGCCGGGCAGGACGTCCTGCCGCAGATAGTCTGGCGGCATGCCCGCAGATCGCCTCCACCTCGTCCGGCACGGCGAGGTCCATAACCCGGAAGGCGTGCTCTACGGCCGTCTTCCGGACTATCACCTGAGCGCGGCGGGTCGGCAGATGGCCCAGGCCGCCGCCGATCACGTCCGTGCGTCGGAGCGCTCGGTCGCGGCCCTCCGCTGCTCGCCGCTCGAACGGACGCGCGAGTCGGCGGAGCCCTTCACGGCCGTCTTCGGGCTGCCCGCGGTGGTCGAGCCGCGCATCATCGAGCCGGCGAACGTCTTCGAAGGACGACGGATGCGGCGCGCGCTGGCGAACCCGGTGAACTGGTGGCATCTCCGCAGGCCGTCCGAGCCCAGCTGGGGCGAGCCCTACGCGTCCATCGCGGCGCGGATGCGCGCAGCGATGGACGCGGCCTGGGCGGCGGGGGACGGCGGCGACGTCGTGCTCGTCTCGCACCAGGCGCCGATCTGGATCGCCCACCTCGCGATCGCCGGGCTGCCGCTCCGGCACGACCCGCGCACCCGTCGGTGCGCGCTGTCGAGCGTGACCTCGTTCGAGCGGCACGAGGGCCGCTGGCGCGAGGTCGCCTACGCGGAGCCCGCCGCTGCCGGCATCGATCTGGGAGCGGTGTAGCCCGGGCGGCCCCCCTCTTCCTGCGTCCGCCGCCGCGCGGCGTGTCGGACGAGGTCTTCGAAGAGACCCCGATCGGCGGTGCCCTGCTCCGGGTGCCATTGGACGCCGATCGCGTACCACTGATCCTGGGTGTCCTCGACGGCCTGGACCAGGCCCTCCTCGCTCCGGGCCGTCACCACCAGGCGGTCGCCGAGCCGGTCCACGCCTTGATGGTGGTAGCTGAGGACGATGCGACGCCCTGCCCCGAGCACGCGAGAGAGTCGGGTGCCCTCGGACACCTCGACGGGGTTCTCAGCGAATCTTCCGCCTCCACGGCGATACCGGTCGGTGCCGAGGGCCTCGGGGAGGTGCTGGTGCAAGGTTCCGCCGCGGGTCACGTTGAGCAGCTGAAACCCCCGGCAGATCGCGAGAAGGGGCAGTCGGCGGCGCTCTGCTTCCCGAAGGAGCGCGGACTCCCAGGAGTCGCGGTCCTGATCCGCGTGATCGGACGCGGGGTGTCGAGGCTGTCCGTAAAGCGTCGGGTCGATGTCGTAGCCTCCGGTGAGGATCAGCCCGTCCACTCGTTCCAGGACCGTCTCCGCCGCCCTGGCGTCAGCGCGCGGCGGCAGGAGCACGGCCACGCCGCCCGCCTCTGCGACCGGATCGATGTACGAGCTGTGCAGAAAAGCCGCGGGCGTGTCCCACACTCCTTGCTGGATGCGATCGAGGTAGGTCGTGAGGCCGATGACGGGGCGACCGTGCGGCAGCTCCTCGCCCTGTTCTTCTGATGTCATCCTTGCTCTTCCTCTCCGCTCGAAGCGCCCCTGTCTCCTCGCTGTTCGCCCGACCGGAAGGGGGCGTCGGACACGTTCCGGAGCCCCCTCCGTAGCGGTCCTGGCCTGATCCGGCCCGGCGATCGCCGGTGGCTTGACGAGCCAGGGGGTGTGAAGCATAATGACTGATTAGCGAGCGCTAAGTCAAGAGCGCGGAGTCAAGGGAGACCCGCGTCGGTCGCACATCTGTCCCGAGGCCGGTACCCGACCAGCCCCCGAACGCAGGGAGAAGATCATTCACACGACAACACGCAGTCGGATGGGCGGGGCGCGACGCGGCACCCGCCGATCCTTGTCTCGCACCCTCGGGGTGTTCTTGACCGTTCCCGGACTCCTCGCCATGGCGGCCTGCGGCTCCCACGCCCCGCAGGCGTCGGCCACCGGGGATCCCGTGAAGGGCGGTCGCATCACGGTTGGGGTCAGCATCGACGCCGGGTGCATCGATCCGCATCAGAACACCGCCATCGCCGCGCAGGAGATGCTGGGGCAGACGGTGGACCGTCTCACCGACCAAGACCCGGAGACGGGCGAGATCGTCCCCTATCTCGCTGAGAGATGGGACGTCGCGCAGGACGGGAGGAGCTACACCTTCCATCTTCGGGAGGGGGCGACCTTCAGCGACGGTGCGCCGGTGGACGCGGCAGCGGTCAAGGGATCGTTCGACGCTCTCGTCGCTATGGGCGCCAAGGCGTCGAACGCCGCTCAGGTGCTGGTCGGCTTCTCCGAGGCGCAGGCGATCGACGGCCGCACGGTGAGGATCTCCTTCGCGCAGCCCAACGCGCAGTTCCTCCAAGCCACCTCGACGGCCGCTTTCGGGATCGTCTCGCCCGCGACCGCGGCCGAGACAGCGGAGGCGCGATGCGCGAACGGGGTGGTGGGCTCGGGACCGTTCGTGCTGGACGGCTACTCCAAGAACGACCAGCTCCGGCTGAAGCAGCGCGCCGGTTACTCCTGGGGATCGTCCGCCCGATCGAACAAGGGTGAGGCCTACCTCGATGAGGTGGTCTTCCAGGTCATCCCGGAACCGGGCGTGCGGGCGGGGTCGTTGACCTCAGGCACGATCCAGCTGGCTTACGCGATCCCGGACCAGAGCGTGCCGACGCTCGAGGCCGCCGGGCAGCAGCTTCTCGTCAAGCCCTATCCGGGGATGCCGGTGAGCGCCGTGTTCAACATGGCGAGCCCCATCGCCTCCGATCCTGCAGTGCGGGAAGCCGTCATGCTGGCGGTGAACCGCGACGACATCGGAGCGGTCGTGGGCACGGGCGGGGCTCCCGCTTACGCCTATCTCTCCGCATCCACACCCGGCGCGCTCGACCTCTCGGACGAGTTGAGGACGGACGTGGCGAGGGCGAAGCAGGTCTTGGACGCCGCCGGATGGAAGGCCGGAGCGGACGGGGTACGGGAGAAGAACGGTGCTCGGCTGGCCCTTCGCCTGCCGTTCTTCTTCATGCCCGCACCGGTCGAACTGCTTCAGCAGCAGCTGGCGAAGGTCGGCATCGAGGCCCAGCTGCAGCAGCTCCCCGTGGCCGACTACATGTCCGTGCTCTCGGAGGGGGCGTTCGACCTCACGACCACCAACTGGGGCACCGCGGACGCATCGGCGCTCGCCTCGCTGGCCAGCCCGCGATACGGCCAGAAGGACCAGGGGTTCCTCGAGCTGATCGCCGCGCAGAACCGCGAGAGCGACCCGGCGGCCCGCGCGACCATCACGGAGGACACTCAGCGCCACATCCAGAAGCACGCCTATGCCGTGCCGATGTTCTACGTCAACACGGTGTTCGGCGTCTCTCCGTCGTTGCACGGTGTCGAGCTGGACGGATCGACCCGTCTCGTGCTGGGCGACGCCTGGCTCCAGCAATGACGCCGTCCGCCCCCGGCGCTCGGTCGGCACCGGGGGCGGACCCGGCATGGCGGCAGAGGACCAGCAGTGAGAGGAAGGACCGGTAGATGACCAGGTATGTCGTGCTCCGACTGTTGCAAGGGATCTTCGTCGTATGGGCGGCCTTCACAGTCTGCTTCGTGATCCTCTACCTCCTTCCCTCGGACCCGGCCGAGATCATCGCCAATCGCGGCACGGAGCAGGGCGGCCAGCCCGACCCGGAGCAGGTCGCCCTGCTCCGGGCGGAGCTTGGCCTCGACCGCCCCCTGATCCTGCAGTACCTGAGCATGCTCGGTGGCTTTCTGACTGGGGGCTGGGGACGCTCTTTCCACACCGGGCACGGGGTCTTCGATCTGATCGCCGGTGCCTTTCCTGGCACAGCGGCCATCGCCGCGCTCGCCCTCCTCCTCGGCGGCCTGGCGGGTCTCGCTCTCGCTGTCGCGGCTGCCTACACCCGATCGGCTCGTCTGCGCTCGCTGCTGGAGACGCTTCCGTCCGTCGGTGCCTCGCTTCCCACCTTCTGGGTGGCGCTGATCCTCATGGACCTGCTGGCCTTCCGGCTCCGCCTGGTGCCTCCGCTCGGATCGGAGGGACCGGCGACGATGGTGCTTCCCACCCTCGCTCTCGCCGTCCCCGTGACCGCCGCAGTAGGACAGGTGCTCACTCAGGGCCTGCTTGCGACGATGGCGGAGCCTTATGTCGGCGTCGCCGTTGCCAAGGGCGTCGGTCGGCTGCGACTTCTGTTCGTCCACGTCATGCGTGCCTCCGCACTCCCCGCGTTGACGATCCTGGGCGTCCTGATCGGCCAGCTGCTGGCGGGAGCCGTGGTGGTGGAGACGGTCTTCGCCCGTCAGGGCTTCGGGCGCCTCATCAACGAGGCCGTCGGTTCTCAGGACATACCGCTCGTGCTGGGGCTGGTCGTCTTCTCCGCGGTCGTCTTCGTCGTCGTCACCCTCGTCGTCGACATCCTCTACACCGTGGTGGACCCGCGACTGCGTGGGCGGGCGTCGCGGTCCCCTCGGCGATCACTCGTCCCGACCGGAGGAGCATCATGACCGTCACCGAGACGAAGAGCATAGCGACGAGACGCGAAGATCTCCTCCGCCGTGATCGTCCGTGGCTGCACCGGGCCCTCGGCGTCGCCGGGCGGAACATCGGTCTCGTCCTCGCTGTCCTCTACGTGATCCTCGTGATCGCCTGGGTGCTCCTTCCGAGCGCCTTCACTCCGTACAGCCCCGTCGAAGGCGTCGTCGGCGACCGCTTGCGCCCGCCGTCGCCGGAACATCCCTTCGGAACCGATGGTCTCGGACGCGACCTCTTCGCGCGGGTGGTGCATGGCGCTGCGAACTCGGTGATGGCCGTTCTGATCGCCGTCGCCATCGCGGCGGTCGTCGGCTCGGCGATCGGACTGCTCGCAGGATTCGCCGGAGGACGGGTGGAAGGAGTCCTGATGCGTCTGATCGACACCCTGCTGGCGATCCCCGCCCTTCTCCTGTCGATGACGATCATCACCGTGCTCGGCTACGGGCTCGTGAACGTGGCCGTGGCCGTGGGGGTCGCGAGCATCGCGAGCTTCGCGCGCCTCATGCGGTCCGACGTCGTCCGCGTGCGCAGCGAGCTGTACGTCGAGGCCGCACGAGCAGCGGGGGTGCGCTGGCACGCGGTGCTGCTGCGTCACGTGCTTCCCAACGCGGCCGGTCCGGTGCTCGCACTGGTCGCGCTGGAGTTCGGCATCGCGATCCTCGCCGTGTCGGCCCTGAGCTTCCTCGGATACGGTGCCGCGCCGCCGACCCCCGAATGGGGCAGGCTGGTGGCC
Source organism: Microbacterium sp. S308A+ (assembly GCF_049800815.1). NCBI lineage: Bacteria > Bacillati > Actinomycetota > Actinomycetes > Micrococcales > Microbacteriaceae > Microbacterium > Microbacterium sp. S308A+. Next base: position 284,340 of record NZ_JBNAFT010000002.1, read on the forward strand.
GACGGGCGCGACTTCATCGCGACGTCCTGGTGGATCGCGACGTTGCCGGGGTTGGCGATCACCCTCCTCGTCCTCTCCACCAACCGCATCTCGAAGTCCATGACGGAGGCGTCCCGATGATCCCCGCAGCGTCCCCGCGACTCTCTTCGCCCGAGGCCGGTCCGCTGCTGACGGTCAGAGGGCTGGAGGTGGCCTATCGCACGCGCGGGAGTGCGAGAGCGATCGTGCAGGGGGTGTCCTTCGACATCGCGCCCGGCGAGGTGGTCGCTCTCGTCGGTGAGTCGGGGTCGGGGAAGAGCACCATCGCTCAGACCCTCGTCGGCATGCTCCCGGGCAACGGGACGGCCGGGGCCGACGTGCTCCGCTTCGACGGCGACGATCTCCTGGAGAAGTCGGAGAAGGAATGGCGGGCGGTGCGCGGCGACCGGATCGGATGGGTCCCGCAGGATCCGATGAGCTCTCTGAATCCCGTCCTCAGAATCGGCACCCAGGTGGCGGAGCCGTTGACGATCCATCGAGGTGTCTCGCGAGCGCAGGCGCTCGAGACAGCGGTCGGGTTGCTCGGTAAGGCGGGACTGAGCGAACCGGCTGCCCGTGCCCGCCAGTACCAGCACCACCTCTCGGGGGGAATGCGGCAGCGCGTGCTCATCGCGATGGCGACAGCGTGCGCTCCGCGACTTCTCATCGCGGACGAGCCCACATCGGCGCTCGACGTGACCGTGCAGCGGCACATCCTCGATCAGCTTTCGGAACTGGTGGGAGAGCAGGGGATGGCGATGCTGCTGGTCACCCATGACCTCGGCGTCGCCGCCGAGCGGGCTGACAGGCTGTTGGTCATGAACCGAGGACGGATCGTGGAGCAGGGGACCGTGGAGTCGGTCCTCGAGAGCCCGCAGGACTCGTACACTCGTCGTCTGCTCGGCGCCCTCCCCGGCGCGAGGCCCTTCCGCATGACGTCGTCGCCGAAGGCCCCGACCTCTCCGCTGCTGGAGGCGCGGGCGATCCGCAAGGAGTTCGACCTGCCCGGGGGCGGCAGTCTGCTGGCGCTGGAGGACGTGTCGTTCACCATCGACCGGGGACGGACCCTCGGTGTGGTCGGCGAATCCGGCTCCGGGAAGTCGACCCTTGCGCGGATCGCCTTGCGGCTGGAGGACCAGGACCGGGGACAGATCATCTTCGACGGCGCCGACATCTCGCTCCAGAGGGGCGAACGGCTGCGTCAGGTCCGCCGGCGCATGCAGGTGGTGTATCAGAACCCCTTCACGTCCCTCTCTCCGCGACAGTCGGTCCGGACGATCGTCGAGGAGCCCTTGCGGGCGTTCGGCGTCGGAAACGCCGTCGAACGACGTTCACGGGCGGAGGCGATGCTCGATCGCGTCGCGCTTCCCTCCCGAGTTCTCTCGCAGCGCCCGCGAGAGCTGTCCGGCGGCCAGCGACAGCGTGTGGCCATCGCTCGCTCTCTCGTGCTCGAACCCGATCTGCTCGTGTGCGATGAGCCGACCAGCGCGCTCGACGTGTCCGTGCAGGCGCAGATCCTGGAGCTGCTCGACGAGCTCCAGGCGGACCTGGGGCTGGGGATCCTCTTCATCTCGCACGATCTCGCGGTGGTCAAGGACATCGCTCACGACGTCATGGTCCTGCGTCACGGCGTCGTGGTCGAGACCGGCGGGGTGGAGCGGGTCTTCACCAGGCCAGAAGAGGCATACACCCGCGAGCTCATCGCCGCCGCGCCGCGATCCCTGCCAAGTGCCGACGCCGGCGGGGGTGTGCGATGAGCGGGGGGAGGACGGTCCTGCGACGTGACGTCGCGCCCGGAGAAGAGCTCGATCCCCGACTGGCGGCTCTTCTCCCTTCCGACGACGAAAGGGCGAGATGGACGCTCGATCGCACGGGCTATGGCCCCGTCGTCTACTTCCACCGCGACGGGCGGCATACGGCGGCCGCACTGACGACGTCTAGGGCCGGGTCCGCGGCCCTGAAGATCGTCGACGTCGTCGCCGACGATCCCGAGCTCGTCCCTGGCCTTCTGGACACGGTCATCGAGGACGCCCGCCGGCGAGGGCAGATGTGCGTGAAGTGGGAGGCGCGCCGCCGGGCTGACGCAGAGTGGGCGGAGAAGCGGGGATTCTCCCGGCTCGACGCGCCGATCCGCTCGGGGCCTGGCTCGGAGCAGCCCCAGGACGGATACATGCTGTGGCTGGGGACAGGCGAGCTCGCCCGCCGGGTTCCGTACTACCGGCAGACGGTGGCCTACACATGCGGCCCGGTCTCGGCCCTGCTGGGGGCCTCCCTCTTCGCCGCCCCACAGGTCTCCGGAGAGCAGAGCTGGAACCGCAACCACGACCGGGAGATGTCGGTGTGGCGCAGGGCGACGATGTCGTTTCCCTGCGAGCCCTATGGGCTCGTGGTCGCTCTCCGAGAGATGCTGCTGCGCCCGGAGGAGGCACAGGTGCGCCTGTACATGGACCGGGAGGCACCGTTCGTCGTGCCGGTCGCATCCGGTTTTCGTGCCGACGTGCGCGCGGCCCTGGCCGGCGCGGCTCTCGAATGGTATGACGCGCAATACGCCGAGTTCCGCGAGCGCACCGTGGCTTTGCAGAACGATCTGCGTCGTCGCGCCCGCGAGTTGGGCATCCCCGTCCATGCGACACGCCTCGTCGCCGCGGACATCGTCCGGGAGGTGGCAGACGGTGCCGTCGCGATGGTGATGATCTCTCAGTCGACTATGCATCCGGGAGACCTCGGCGGCCATTGGATCGTCGTGCACGGGGTGCGGGACGGGCTCCTCATGGCGCAGGACCCGTGGGTCGCGGCCGATCGGGGCGAGAGCTGGGTCGATGGGACGCAGCTGCCGCTGACCCCCTCTGCCCTGGACGAGATGTCGTCACTCGGCGGGGCGGACGCCTATAGGGCTGTGATCCTGCTCTCGCCGCCAGAGCAGGACGACGGACCGGCGACACGCTGAGTCCTGTCGGATCACCTCCTCGGCGGGAGGGGGCGGCTCTTCAGCTCCCGGGCGGCGATGGTCCGACGGTGCACGGCGTCCGGGCCGTCGACGATCCGCAGTGCTCGTGCCCATGCGGAGAAGTAGGCCAGCGGTGTGTCGTCGCTTACCCCGGCCGCGCCGTGCACCTCGATGGCCCGGTCGATCACGTCGACGGCCACCCGGGGCGCAGCCACCTTGATGGCTGCGATCTCGGTGGCTGCGCCCCGTGCGCCGTGGACGTCGATGAGCCATGCGGTCTTCTGGACGAGCAGCCGCACCTGCTCGATCTCGATCCGCGACATGGCGATCATGTCCTGCACCGCGCCCTGTGACGCCAGAGTGCGTCCGAACGCGGTCCGCTCCTGCGCGCGGCGGACCAGGAGGTCGAGGGCACGTTCGGCCATCCCGATCGCGCGCATCGCGTGGTGGATTCGTCCGGGGCCGAGACGGGCCTGGGCAAGCGCGAACCCCGATCCCTCCTCACCGAGCAGATGGGACCGCGGCACCCGGACCCCGTCGAAGACCAGCTCGGAGTGTCCGTGCTGGTCCTGATAGCCGAAAAGCGGGAGATGCCGGACGACGGTCAGTCCTGGCGTCTCTCTCGGGACCAGCACCAGCGACTGCTGTCGATGCCTGTCGGCGGACGGATCGGTCTTTCCCATGACGATGAACAGCGTGCAGCGTTCGTCGGCCGCCCCGGTGATCCACCACTTGCGGCCATCGATGACGTACTCATCGCCGTCGCGCACGATCGAGGTGGCGATGTTCGTGGCGTCCGAGGACGCCACCGCCGGCTCCGTCATGGCGTAGGCGGAGCGGATCTCGCCGGCGAGGAGGGGATCGAGCCAGCGTGCTCGCTGTTCGGGCGTGGCGAAGAGGTGGAGCAGCTCCATGTTCCCCGTGTCGGGCGCCTGGCAGTTGATCGCCTCCGGGGCGATGACCGGAGACCAGCCGGTGATCTCCGCGATCGCGCTGTACTCCAGATTGGACATCCCGGAGAGCGCGGGGAGGAAGAGGTTCCAGAGCCCGCGTCGGCGGGCCTCGTGCTTGAGCTCGTCCATGATCGGCGGATAGGCGTGCTCACCGAGCTCGATGAGCTGCTCCGCCCAGATGGGCTCGGCGGGAAAGATCCGTTCGTGCATGAAAGCCCACATGCGCTCCTGCATGTCGACGGCGAGCGCGGTCGGCGCGAAGTCCATGCCGTCCTCCCTTTCTCAGCCCTTCCGAGCGTCTGTCAGAGTCCGCGGAGCGCGGTCAGTCCCGCCTCGGCGACACGTGTCGCCTCCCCGGCGAGATCTCCGAAGTCCTGCCCCGCCATCGCCCCTGAGCGGACCCGGGTCGCGACGCCCTGAGTGATGACCGCGAACTTGAAGTGAGCGAAGGCCCAGGCGAAGCCCAGCGCTGACAGGTCGGCGCCCGTGCGCTGGGCATATCGGTCGATCAGCCAGGAACGGTCGGGGAAGCCGGATACCCGCGTCGGCGCCGGTGCCAGGGCCCACGCCTCCTCTCCCGGCTCGCGCCAGGAGAACAGAAGCAGTCCGAGGTCGGCGAGGGGATCGCCCAGCGTGGAGAGCTCCCAGTCCAGGACTCCGTTCACACGACCGGGGTCGCGGGCGTCGAGCACGCAGTTGTCGATGCGATAGTCGCCGTGCACCACACGGGGGCGGGCCTGATCGTCGGGGAGTCGTTCGGCGAGCTCTCGACGAAGCGCGTCCACCGCGGGAGAGGGGTCTCCGCTGCGTGCCGACTGCCCGGACCAACGGATCAGCTGCCGGGCGAAGTATCCGTCGGGCCGGCCGTAGCCGGTGAGTCCCACGGCATCCGGATCGACGTCGTGCACGGCCGCCAGCGTGTCGACGAGGGCGCCCGCGATCGCTGCGCGTTGTGCGGCGCTGTCGGTGAAACCCGCAGGCAGCGCCTCTCGCACGACGACGCCGGGGACGACCTCCATGACGTAGTAGTCGACGCCGAGCGCCCCCTCGGGTCCTCCTGCCGCGAGGACACGGGGAACCGGGACGTCCGTGTGCGCCAGCGCCTCCAGCACACGGCGTTCCCGGGACATGTCGTGCGCACGGGGGAGGAGGTCTCCTAGTGGCGGTCTGCGCAGGATCACCGAGTGGCCGCCCGCCGTGATGCGGTAGGTGAGGTTCGACTTCCCGCCGGCGATCAGCTCAGCGTCGAACTCTCTCCAGGCAGCCTCCCCGAGGGCCTCGGCCAGTTCAGGTCCCAGGCGGGCAGGGCGAAGCGCTCGTTCGATGTGCTCAGTCATGGGAGATCATCTCTCTGAGAACCGGCTTGAGCACCTTGCCGGCGGGGTTGCGCGGCAGAGTCTGGACGAGACGCAACGCGGTGGGCAGCTTGTATCGGGCCAGGAGGCTGGCTCCGTGCGCGCGCAGGTCCTCGATGCTGAGCGGGGCGTCGGGGCGAACGGGCACGACGAAGGCGACAGGCGTTTCGCCCCACACGGGATGAGGCATCGCGACGACAGCGACGTCGGCGACAAGAGGGTGCTCTGCGAGCGCGTTCTCGACCTCGGTGGAGTAGATGTTCTCTCCTCCGGAGATGATCATGTCCTTCGCGCGGTCCACGACGTAGACGAATCCCTCTTCGTCGCGGCGTACGAGGTCGCCGGAGTGGAACCAGCCGCCCTCGAACGCCTCGGCGGTCGCCTCCGGCCGGCCCCAGTAGCCCTGCATGAGGCCGACGCCACGGTAGACGATCTCGCCGACCTCGCCGATGGGCACGTCCTCGCCGTCGCTGCCGATCACCCGGACATCGACGGTGGGGATCGGACGGCCCACGGATCCCAGCCGGCGGATGGCGTCCTTCGCCTCCAGCACGCAGGTGACCGGGGACATCTCTGTCTGTCCGAAGAGGGCGACGGCACTGCTCTGGGGAAAGGTCTCGGCCATGCGTCGCAGAAGCGACTCGCTGGCGGGCGCGGCGCCCCAGCCGAGGATCCGCAACGTCGAGAGGTCCCGCCCCGCGACCGTCGGGCTATCGCAGAGCGCCTGCCACTGAGTGGGCACCAAGAAGCACGTGGAGACGCCTTCGACCTCCATCAGATCGAGGATCACCTCGGCGTCGAACGCCCCGGTCGGGGCGATAACGATGGTCGCACCGATGTGCAGGCACGGCGCGACCGAGCCGAGCGCTCCGATGTGGAACAGCGGGGAGGCGATGAGGCTCGACTCGCCGTCTCCGCTCATCTGGAAGGCGCGGATGATCGTCACCGCCTGGGCGACGAGGTTCCTGTGGGTCAGCACGGCGCCCTTCGGGCGGCCGGTGGTCCCCGATGTGTACATGATCAGTGCGGGCTCGTCTTCACGGACGTCGATGAACGGCGCGGGGCCGCCCTCGGACAGGAGCGCCTCGAAGGCGAGGTCGTGGGTGTGGGAGAGGTCGATGATCACGGGCGGCGTGAGCGCGGCGGACGCCGCGGCGCGGGCCGCCTCGGCGGTGAGCTCGTCGACGACCAGGATCCGAGCGCCGCAGTCGTCCAACGTGTAGGTGATCTCCGGCGCCGCGAAGCGGAAGTTGATCGGTACGGCCACCGCGCCCAGCCATCCGGCAGCGAGCATCGCCTCGAGGAACTCCGGTCGGTTGCCCGTCGCGATCGCGACCCGGTCTCCCCGCGCGATGCCTCTTCGCGCGAGGGCTCCGGCGAGCAGCGCGACGCGTTCGTGCAGGCGCGCCCAGGTCGTCGTCCGGCCGGCGAACCGCAATGCCGGCTGATCCGGTCGGGCGGAGGCATGACGACGGAGTTGCGCCATCCAGTGGCTTCTGCGCGACGCCTCGAGCTCGGTGAACTGTTCGGGAAGGGACATCCTCGGTCTCCTATCGACGGGGTGCGCGCTGTGGTGCGGCGGAGGAGTGGACGGTCTCGGAGGCGACCAGCGCCCAGAGGGTGTCGGCGTCGAGTCCGAGCTCGGCGAGCACCTCTCCTGTGTGGGCTCCCGGAGCGCTCTGCTCCCGGACCCCGTCCACGCGGGTCACCGAGAACCGTGGCGCGGGGGAGGGCTGTACCGTTCCATCACGGACCGTGTAGGTGCCGCGGGCGCGGAGATGCTCGTTCTCGGTGACCTCGTGCGGAGCGATCACCGGTGAGACGCACGCATCCAGCCCGGCGAAGACCTGCTCCCATTCCGCCCGCGTGCGCTCGGCGAACCGCGCGGCGAAGCGGGCCCTGACCGCCGGCCAGACTCGAGGATCGGTCTGCTCCGCCGCGTCGATGTCGCCGTCGAGTCCCAGGCCGATCAGCAGCTCGGCGTAGAACTTCGGCTCGATCGCGCCGACCGCCATCCATTTGCGGTCGGCGGTCGGGTACACGCCGTAGTAGGGGGCGCCCCCGTCGAACAGGTTCCCGCCGCGGGGCGCGCTCCACAGCCCGGCCTCCATCATCGAGCGATGCATGGCCGTCATGAGGGCCGTGCCGTCCACGATCGCCGCGTCCACGACCTGGCCCTGGCCGCCGGCGCGTACGGAGAGCAGGGCGGCGAGCATCCCCGCGACCATGAACATCGCACCTCCTCCGAAGTCGCCGAGCATGTTCAACGGGGGCGTGGGGGAGCCGCCCCCCGCGCTGATGGGCTCCAACGCCCCGGACACGGCGATGTAGTTGATGTCGTGTCCAGCGGTGGGCGCGAGCGGTCCGTCCTGGCCCCATCCGGTCATCCGCCCGTACACCAGTGACGGGTTGTGTTCCAGGGCCGTGTCGGGCCCCAGGCCCAGACGTTCGGCGACCCCCGGCCGAAAGCCCTCGATCACGCCGTCGGCGCGGGAGATGAGCGCCAGAGCGAGGTCGCGACCCTGCGGCTGTTTGAGGTCGATGCCCACGGAACGTCGTCCGCGCAGCAGCACCGTGTGGGTCGCGGCCTCCTCCTCCGGCAGTCCGGCCACGCGATCGATGCGGATCACGTCGGCGCCCAGATCGCTGAGTACCATCCCCGCGAAGGGTGCAGGCCCGATGCCTCCGAGCTCGACGATCGAGATTCCGGCGAGGGGTCCGCCTCTCATCGGTCGTCCTCCGCCGGGACGGCGACGATCAGCGCCTCGCCCCCGCCAGAGGCGGGCAGCGCCGTGAGGGTCAGCGGGTCTCCGATCGCGAAGCCCATGTCGGGCGGTGCGACGAGCCGGACCAGAGCCCATGGCCCCTCGGCCAGCTCGGCAAGCGCGACGACGTAGGGGGCGTCCAGCCCAGGCAGCATGCTTCGATGCACGACGCTCCATGACACCAGGGTCGCGGTGCCCCTGGCACGGACGGACTGCGTGCGTGTTCCCTGGCAGGAGAAGCAGGCGTCTTCTGTCGGGATTCGCGCGGTGCCGCATCCTTCGCAGACCGACAGCAGGAGCGCCCCTTCCGCTGCGGCGTCGAAGAAGGCAGCGCTGGCACGGGTGCGCATCACGCGGATCGCCATCATGCGTCCCTTCCGAGCACCAAGGTCGAGTGGTACTCCAGGATGCCGCCGTTCCCGCTGACCAGGGCGGTCTCTGCACCAGGGACCTGGCGCTCGCCGCCGTCGCCTCGCAGCTGCAGCACGGCTTCGCTCAGAGGCGTGAAGCCCCACATGTAGAACGAGGAGAGCTGTCCTCCGCCCGTGTTGCACGCGAGACCGCCCCCAGGACGGAGACGTCGTTCCTCGACGAAGGACCCGCCTTCGCCTTTCGCGCAGAACCCGTAGTCCTCCAAGGTCACGAGGACCGTGTAGGTATAGCAGTCGTACAGCTCGACCACGTCCAGGTCGTCGAGCGTGACCCCGGCCATCGCCGAGGCACGCGCCCACGAATCAGGAGCAGCGGTGACAAGGCCCCAGGAGGAGTCGTTCCTCAGTTGTCTCGGGCGGTGGGCCTGTCCGTGGCCGCGCACCTGGATCGGAGGGCGGGCGAGATCGTTCGCCCGTTCACTCGAGGTGACGACCACGGCGACCGCGCCGTTGCTGACCACGCAGCAGTCCAGGCGTCGCAGTGGAGTCGCGATCCACGGTGAGGACTGATGGTCCTCGATGGTGATCGGGTCCCGGAACCGAGCCAGTGGGTTGCCGGCCGCCCAGAGACGTTGTGCCACGGCGATCTCGCCGAGCTGCGCGGTCGTCGTTCCGTAGGCCTCCATGTGGCGTCGTGCTGCGAGGGCGTACTGCACGTTGGGCGCTGCTCCGCCGGAGGCGACCCGCCATCCGGCGGGGCCTTCCAGATCTGTGGCGGCAGACTCCCAGGCCCGTCCGCTTCTCGTGTTCTCACGGAGCGGGGTGTCAGCGAAGATGCACACGATCGTCGTTGCGGTGCGTGCCGCGATCGCCTGCGCACACATGCCGACCATCACACCGGCACTCGCTCCGTACGCCCCCACGGACGCCAGGAGGGCAAGCTCGGAAAGGCCGAGCCTTCCGGCGAGCTGCGGCGTGAGCTCGCCGCCGAGCCCCGAGGTCACCAGCAGCCCGTCGATCGCGTCCATCCCCAGGCCTGCATCGGCCACCGCCGCGCGCACGGCCTCGGCGGCCAGCTCCTGGGCGCTGCGATCGAAGATCTTGCCGAACGCCGTGGTCCCGAGCCCGACGATGGCGGCCCCGGTCATCGTCCGGTCCAATCCGGGCGTCGCCTCTCGGCGAAGGCACGGGCACCCTCGACCGCGTCGGAGGACGCGAACACCTCTGCCATGGCCGCCTGATTCGCCGCCCACGGCTCCGTCGCGGTCCAGGTGGGGTCCCATCCGGCGGCCGCGCTCGCCGTGGCGTGGATGAGCGCCTTGCTGCGGCGTACCGCCAGCGGGGCGTTCTCGGCGATGCGCGCCGCGAGCGCGAGTGCGGCGCCTACGACCTCGCCCGAGGGGACCAGTCTGTTGACCAGGCCCCATTCCTGGGCGGTGGTCGCGGTGATCGGATCCCCGGTCAACGCCATCTCGAGAGCGCGTTTGAGGGGGATCTGATGCTGTGCCCGGATGAGCCCGCCCGCCGCGGCGATGAGCCCCCGGGTGACCTCGGGGAGCCCGAGCACGGCGTCGTCGGCGGCGACGGCGAGATCGCTCGCGAGCACGATCTCCGTGCCTCCGCCCATCGCGTAGCCGTTCACCGCGGCGATGACCGGCTTGTCGATCCAATGCCGGGTCAGGCCGGCGAAGCCCCATTCCGGATGGTCTTGCGCCGTCAGCGACTCTCCTCGGGCGAGCGCCTTGAGGTCGGCTCCGGCGCAGAACGCGCGGCCCGCGCCCGTGACCACGACGGCGTGGATCCCGGGGTCCGCTGCCGCACGCTCCAGGCCTGCGCCGACGGCCGTCGAGAGGGGTGCGTTCACGGCGTTGAGCGCGGAGGGCCTGTTGAAGGTGATCAGTGCGACGCGTCCTCGCACGTCGTACAGGGCGGCAGAGCCGGAGGTCCGGGCCGGAGTGCTCTCCTCGACGGTCATGAGCGCACTCCCAGTACGTCACGGGCGATGATGATCTTCATGATCTCGGTGGTTCCGCCGTAGATCGTCGTGACGCGGGCGTCGGCATACGCGCGAGCGATCGGGTAGTCCCGCATGAACCCGTACCCCCCGAACAGCTGCAGGCAGCGGTCGACCGTCCGCTTGTGCGACTCGGTCGCCCACCACTTAGCCTTCGCCGCGTCGACGGCGGTGAGCTCGCCGCGGTTGTGCCGCAGCACCATGTCGTCCACGAAGGACTGGGCGACCTCCAGCTCGGTCACGAGCTCCGCGATCGTGAACTGGGTGTTCTGGAACTCCGCCAGCGTCTTGCCGAAGGCTCGCCGCTCCAGGACGTGCTCGATGGTCCAGGACAGAGCGGCACGGGCCGAGGCGACGGCGTTGGCGGCGATGCTGAGGCGCTCGAGCGGGAGGTGGCCGATGATTGCTCGGAGGCCTCCCCCCGCATCGCCCAGGAGCGCGTGGTCGGGAAGGCGCACGTCGTCGAAGCCGAGCTCGGCTGTGTCCTGCGCCCGCAGGCCCAGTTTCCGCAGCGCTGGCCCGCGCCGGAAGCCTGCGGTGTCGTCTTCCACGACGAAGAGGCTCAGCGGTGCGCCGGGCCCACGCCCGGTCCTGGCCGCGACGACCACCAGCCGGGCATGGACGCCGTTGCTGATGAAGGTCTTGGCCCCGTTCAGCACCCATCCGTCGTCTTCACGCTCGGCGACGGCCTGGATGCCGCGCAGGTCAGACCCCGTTCCCGGCTCGGTCATCGCGATCGCCCCGATCCACCGCCCGCTGGCCAGTGGCGGTATCCAGCGCCGTGCCTGCTCCGGGGTGGCGAGGTCCGAGATGTAGTGGAGGACGATGTCCGCGTGCGTCGCGATGGTCGCCGCGGGCGAAGCCGCCCCGATCCGAGCGAACTCCTCGATGGCGACCATACGGAAGCGGTAGTCGGACTCGCCGCCGCCGCCATACTCCTCCGGGGCGGCCAGGCCGAAAAGCCCGAGCTCGCCGGCGGCGTCCCAAAGTTCACGGGGGATGTTTCCCTGCTCCTCCCATGCGTCCACGCGGCCTTCGACGTGTCGGGCGAGGAAACCGCGAACGATCGTCCGGAACGCCTCGTGGTCGTCGTCGAAGAAGGCCCGTCGCGCGTACAGGTCGTAGGGCATGGCTCACAGCCTCTCGATGATCGTGGCGTTGGCCATGCCGCCGCCTTCGCACATGGTCTGCAGACCGTAGCGTCCGCCGGTCGCCTCGAGCTGATGCAGCAATGTCGACATCAGTCGGAGCCCGGACGCACCGAGCGGATGGCCGAGGGCGATCGCGCCGCCGAGCGGATTGAGCCTGTCCGGGTCTGCGTGGAGCTCCGCGGCCCATGCGAGGGGGACGGGCGCGAAGGCTTCGTTGACCTCGTAGACGTCGATGTCGTCGATCCCGAGCCCGGCCCGCTCGAGCACGCGGCGGCTGGCCGGGATCGGCGCGGTGAGCATGAGGAGGGGATCGTCGCCGACCACCGCGAAGGAATGGAAACGGGCACGGGGCCGCAGCCCCAGGCGTTGCGCGGTCCGCTCCTCCATGATGACCGCTGCGGAGGCTCCGTCGGTGAGCGGCGATGAGTTGCCGGGAGTGATCCGCCAGTCGAGCTCGGGGAATCGTTCTCGCATCGTGTCGGTGTCAAACGACGTCGGGAGAGCTGCCAGAGCCTCGGTCGTGGTCGACGCGCGGATGGTCTCGTCCACCTCGTGCACGGCAGCCGAGCCGTCGGCCCCGATGATGGCGACGGGGACGATCTGGGAGGAGAAGGCTCCGGCTGCGGTGGCTTCGGCTGCACGCTGGTGCGAGCGTGCGGCGAATCGATCCAACTCTTCGCGATCGAGGTCCCAGCGTCGGGCGATGAGCTCGGCGGAGACGCCCTGATTGACGAGGCCATCCGCGTACCTGTCGCGTACCGCCGCTCCGAGCGGGTCCTGTCCGTCGGCGGATGAGCCCATCGGAACACGGCTCATCGACTCCACACCCGCCGCCACGACGATGTCGTAGGCCCCGGCGAGCACTCCCTGCGCCGCGAAGTGCGCGGCCTGCTGGCTGGAACCGCACTGTCGATCGACGGTGGTGGCGGGCACCGACTCGGGCCACCCCGCTGCCAGGACGGCCTGCCTGCCGATGTTGAGGGACTGCTCGCCGATCTGGCTGACGCAACCGGTGATCACGTCTTCGACCTGGGCGGGGTCCAGCCCGTTCCGTTCGACGAGCGCGGCGAGGATCGTCCCGAGGAGGTCCACGGGGTGATGGCCCGACAGCGCGCCTCCGGGCTTGCCCCGGCCGGAGGCGGTGCGAACGATGTCGACGATGACGGCGCTCCTCATGCGAGCGCTCCTTCCGTGGTGGCGAGCGTATCGTGTTCACCGAGGCGGGGAAGCGCGACCGCGGCGACATCGTCGAAAGCCGAGTACCGTGCCGGGGTCCGCGGGACGTCCACCGGGCGGCCGTCTTGCGAAGCAGTCACTCGCAGCTCGCGTTCCGCGAAGATCTCTGAGCGCACCACCTCGGACCATGTCGACACCTTCGCGGCCATGAGGCCTGCGGCATCGAGGCGTCGCACCCATTCATCGGCGCCGTGAGCGCGGAGGAGCTCGGTGATCCGCGCGCGCAGTTCGACGGAGTGGATCGACCGCGACGCCTGGTCGGCGTAGCGCGGGTCGTCGGCGAGCTCCCCGGCTCCCAGGACCGCGATGAAGCGCTCCCAGTGCGCGGGCACGTAGGCGGCGAGGACGATGTCGCCGTCTCCGGTGCGGAAGACTCCGGAGGGCTCGACGGCAACGGCGCGCCGGCCTCCGTTGGCATCGGGAGCGGTGGAGAGCGCACCGAGCTCGGGGGGCATGGCCATGGCGAGCGTGAGGTAGTTCGCCTGGAGGCTGCACGCGACGTCATACATAGCGACCTCGACACGGTTGACCACGCCGAAGCGCTCGCGGTGGAGCAGCGCGGCCAGCACCGCCTGAGCCAGGACGTGTCCGGTGGCGCCGTCGATGAGCTGGAACGGGATCAGCCGAGGGACCTCTGTCGCGCTCTGGCTGCTCAGACACCCCGCCTCGGCCTGTACCAGCATGTCGATCCCCGGCCGGTCCTGCAGAGGGCTCCCGCTGCCGTATGCCGAGACGGACGCGTAGATGAGGTCGGGGTTGACGACGGCGACCTCATCTGGGCCGAGGCCGTGTCGCGCGAGCGCGCCGGGCCGCATCCCCTGGACGAGCACGTCGGCCTCCTTCAGGAGGCCCTGCAGGACCCGGGCGTCTGCGGGGTCCCTCGGCGACAGCCGGAGGGACCTCTTGCCGCGGTTGAAGGGGCTGAAGTATGGAGTCGTGTGTTCGATCCCCTCGGCCGTGGCCGTGATCCGGCGGGACGGATCGCCCGTGGGCGGCTCGACCTTGATGACGTCCGCGCCGAGGTCCCGAAGCACCTGGGTGGCCAGGGGGCCGGCGACGTTGGCGGTCAGGTCCACGATCCGGTAGCCGTCCAGCGGTCGGGTCGCTGTGTGGGTCATGGGGTCTCCTTCGACGACTTGACTTAGCGCTCGCTAAATTGCATTCTGCTGGACAAGCACAGAATCGTCAACCCGTTCGGAGGAGTATCTGATGGATCCTTTGCACTCGTTCCGCCTCGACGGCAGATGCGCGGTCGTCACGGGCTCGAGCTCCGGTCTGGGAGCGCGCTTCGCGCGGGTCCTTGCCGCGGCCGGCGCCGATCTGGTCCTCGTCGCTCGTCGCGTGGACCGGCTCGAGCGTCTGGCGGACGAGCTGCGTCGCGCCGGGGCGAGGGTACTGGTCCATCCCGGCGATGTCGCGCGGGTCGAAGACGCCCGTGCGACCGCGCAGCACGCGATGGAGGAGTTCGGCCGTGTCGATGTCCTGGTGAACAACGCTGGCGTCGGGACGGCGTCTCCGTCGTCGAGAGAGACGCCGGAGGCCTTCCGGGCCGTCATCGACATCAATCTCAACGGCACCTTCTGGATGGCGCAGGCCTGCGCCGCGCAGATGGGGCGGGGATCCTCGATCGTGAACGTGGCCAGTGTGCTCGGGCACATCGCCCCCCGTTTTCCGCAGGCCGCGTACGCGGCGAGCAAAGCCGGCGTCGTGGGCCTGACGCGGAACCTCGCGCAGGAATGGAGCGGACGGAAGGGGATCAGGGTCAATGCGCTGTGCCCCGGATATTTCGCGAGCGAGATGACCGATGCGGCATCGCCGCAGACCGCGGCGATGGTGCGGGAACAGAGCATCCTCGGTCGCATGGGGCATACTCATGAGCTCGATGGCGCGTTGCTCTTCCTTGCCTCGGACGCCTCGTCCTACGTGACAGGCACGAGTCTCCTCGTCGACGGCGGTATGGCCGCTCTCTGAGTGCTAATCCGCGAAACGGGGGGCTCGGCGTTCCTTGAAGGCGGCGACGCCCTCGCGGAAGTCCGGTCCTCCGGAGAGACGGACCTGCGCGGCCCCCTCGAGGGCGAGGGCCTCCGAGAGCCCTCGCAGCGATGCGGAGTTGATGGCCTCCTTCGTCGCCGCGATCGCCAGCCGGGGGCCGCCAGCGAGCTCCTGTGCCCATTCCCGTGCGACGGAGGTCACGGCGTCGTCGGCGCACACCGCTGCGATCAGCCCGGCACGGTACGCCTCGGAGGCAGGAAGCCTCTCGCCGCGCAGGGCGAGCCTCAGGGCGCGTGCGCGACCGATCGAGGCTGCGATCACGAGAGTCGCGCCGCCGTCGGGAACGAGCCCGACCCGGAGGAAGGGGAGGAGGAAGAACGCGCTCTCGCCCGCGACGACGAGATCGGCGGCGAGGGCGATCGACGCCCCGCCTCCCGCAGCCACGCCGCACACGGCTGCGATCACCGGGAACGGGGCGCCGACGATGCCGCGGGTCAGTCGGCCGAGGGCGTCCAGGGTGGCGGTCGCGTGCGCCTCATCGCCGATCCTCGTGGGGTCGCTGTCGATGTTGGCGCCCGCGCAGAACGCCTCCCCCGCTCCTGTCAGCACGACCGCTCGGACGGTGGGGTCCGCTGACAACGTCTCGAAGACGTCGGCGAGCCGCACGATCTCCGTCTGGCTGATGGCGTTGCGGTGTGCGGGATCGTCGATGGTGATGGTGACGACACCGCCGTCTCTCGTCGTCCTGACGATGTCGGTCATGTCGTGCTCGCTTCCTGTGCGGGTCGGGGTCTCTGGGCAGGCGCATCATGATCGGAGGTCCTCATCGAGGCGCCATACGGATCGCGCCGTCCAGGCGGATGGTCTCTCCGTTGAGCATGGGGTTGCCGACGATCGCGGCGACGAGGTCGGCGTACTCGGACGGCAGCCCGAGGCGGCTCGGGTGAGGCACTTGCGCTCCGAGAGAGCTCCGCACCTCGTGGGGGAGCGATCCCAGCAGCGGTGTCTCGAAGAGGCCGGGGGCGATGGTGACGACACGTATGCCCGCCGCGGCCAGGTCACGGGCGATGGGGAGCGTCATCCCCGCGACGCCTGCCTTCGACGCCGAGTAGGCGGCCTGGCCCACCTGGCCGTCGAACGCGGCGACGGACGCGGTGTTCACGATGACGCCGTGCTCCTCGTCGTCGCGGGCGTTGCCGATCATGCTCTGCGCGGCCAGACGGATCACGTTGAAGGTGCCGACGAGGTTGACCCGGAGGATCCGCTCGAAGACGTCGAGAGGGTGCGCGCCCCGCGAGCCCGCCGTCTTGGTGGCGCTGCCGACTCCCGCGCAGTTCACCACGATCGCGAGGTTGCCGTCGCGGTTCGCGTGGTCGACCGCCTCCTGGATCGCGACCTCGTCCGTGACGTCCGCGGCGATGAAGTCCGCGGGAGCGACGCCCTCCAGCGCGGATCGGTCTGCAGAAGCGAGGTCGACCACGGTGACGCGCGCCCCTTCCTCGACGAGGCGGACGACGGTGGCGAGGCCGAGGCCGGACGCGCCGCCGGTGACGAGGGCAGATTTGCCGTGAATCTTCATCGATTCTCCCTAATTGAGCTAGCGGTCGCTAAACTAATCCGAAACGATCCGCCTCGCAAGTCGTCGCGCCTGGCGCGATCGCGGTTTATGCTCCCGGAAGAGAAGGGACACAGCTCCACACGCATGTCAACTCACACGCTCGATGACGGCGTTCCGGCCGTCGGTCTCCCTCAGGACGCCACCGACTGGCGCGACTATCCGCCCTCGGCTCTCCATCCCGTGCTGGCCGTCGCCCTGCGTCAGATCGTCGACAGCGGTTTCCACGCGACGACGGTCCGTACCATCGCGCGCGACGTCGGCGTCACCGTGCCCGCGCTCTATTACCACTTCGAGAACAAGCAGGCGATGCTCGTCGCCCTCCTCGATCACGCGATGGACATCGTCACCGCTCATGTGGCCGCTGCGCTCGCCGAGGCAGGAAACGATCCTGCCGAGCGGCTCGGCCTCGTCGTCGAAGCCATCGTCCTCTACATGGCGAACCACCCCGACCTCGCCTTCCTGGACTCTGAGCGTCGTGCGCTCACCGACGAGAACCTGGCACATTACGCCCGTCGCCGAGACTCGGTGGAGCAGGCGGTGCGCGAGGTCATCGCCGCGGGGACCGCGGACAAGGCGTTCGCGACCCCGGATCCCGAGGAGTGCGGTCGTGCCATTCTGACGATGTGCCAGGGAATCGCCGGCTGGTATCGGATCGGCGGCCCTGTCTCGCCGGAGCAGCTCGCGCAGCGCTACCGGCGGATCGCCCTCGCCGTCGTGGAATACGCGCCTCTGAGCTGACCGGCGGTTCGCGCCAGCCTCGGAACGTCGTCCCGAGCGGTCCCAGGACGGCGGGCGCGCCGCTCCGCGCTGTCCAACCGTGTGTGCCCGGTCATTGGCCGCCGACGCCGCACGTGCCGGACGACGACGTCCGCACCGCCACCGAAAGGAAGAACGATGACGATCGATCTCGAAGCCTTGTACGTCGACCTGCACCGGCACCCTGAGCTGTCCTTCCAAGAGACCAGGACGGCGAGTGTCGTCGCTGCACATCTGCGAGAGCTGGGCCTCGACGTCGAGGAGGGCGTCGGAGGCACGGGCGTCGTCGGGATGCTGCGGAACGGCGACGGCCCCGTCGTCTGGATGCGTGCCGACATGGACGCGCTGCCCGTCGAGGAGCAGACGGGGCTGTCGTACGCGAGCACCGCGACCGGAACGGGCGCGTCCGGGATCGAGGTCCCGGTCATGCATGCGTGCGGACATGACATGCACGTCACAGCGATGATCGGCGCCGTCGAGGGGCTCGTCGTAGGGCGTGCGACGTGGAGGGGCACCGTCGTCGTGCTCTTCCAGCCCGCCGAGGAGATCGGGGCGGGCGCGCGGGCGATGCTCGACGACGGAGTGCTGGAGCGCTACCCGGCACCGGCGGTCGTGCTCGGCCAACACGTCACTCCTTTGCCGGCGGGCGTGGTGGGGCTGCGTCCCGGCGTTCAGATGTCCGCCTCGGATGCGTTGACGGTCACGCTGCGGGGGCGGGGCGGTCACGGCTCCCGACCGCACTCCACCGTGGACCCTGTCGTGATGGCGGCGTCGACGGTGATGAGACTGCAGACGGTCGTGTCGCGCGAGATCGATCCGAGGGAGGTCGCGGTGGTCACGGTCGGTTCGATGCACGCGGGACGCACGAACAACGTCATCCCTGGCGAGGCGACGCTCGAACTGAGCTTGCGCTATTCGGACGACGCCCTGCGCGCGAAGGTGCTCAGCGGCGTCGAGCGGATCGTGCGGGCCGAGGCCATGGCCTCGGCTGCCGACATCGAGCCGGACATCCGCATCGATCACACCTTGCCGGCCACGATCAACGACGAGGCCTCGGCCGCTCGTGTCGCCGCAGCCCTGCGGCGAGCGCTCGGCGAGGATCGCGTGATCGATCCCGGCATGTCGGCGGGCAGTGAGGACGTGTC
This sequence comes from Microbacterium sp. S308A+, assembly GCF_049800815.1. Lineage (NCBI taxonomy): Bacteria > Bacillati > Actinomycetota > Actinomycetes > Micrococcales > Microbacteriaceae > Microbacterium > Microbacterium sp. S308A+. The sequence continues at coordinate 302,661 of NZ_JBNAFT010000002.1, forward strand.
GTGGTTCGCCCGCGATGCCGGGACGTCACTGGTGTTCTGGTTCTGGGGCGGCTCCGATCCGGTGAAATGGGCGGAGGCAGAGGCCGCGGGAGCGATCGATCGTGACATCGCCGTGAACCATTCCTCGTCCTTTGCCCCCGTGATCCATCCCACGATCGAGGTGGGCGTGACGGCGCTTGTCGCAGCGGCCCGCGAGTTCCTCCGCTGACCTTCCACTGCACCCGCGAGGGAGGGAGGGAGGGGTGGCGGGCCCGCTGGCTGCCGGGTCAGGACGCGGGGCGGGCGGAGAGCTCCTGCACGATCCCGGCGGCGGCGATCTGGCCGGCGGCGGAGGCCATCACGACCGAGGCGACGACGCCGGGGAGCGATGCCCGATGGGCGATGTCCCCGGCGGCCGAGATCCCGGGGAGCGAGGTGCGGCCGAACTCGTCGATCTCGATCGCGCCGGAGGGGAGCATCCGCAGACCCAGCCTTTCGGCGAACGGCGCTCGCTGCCTCGTCGCCCCCGCGGCGACGAAGAGTCCGTCCACGGTCTCGGTCCCGGCGTCCGTCGTCACCGCTACCCCGTCGCCCGCCGCGGCGACCGCGCGCACCTGCGAGGGGCGCAGACGGGCGCCGTGCGCGAGCGCGGCCCCGGACTCTTCGTCCACGATCTCGCCGTCGAGGGGGAAGACCACCAGATCGATGCCGATCCGTCCGAGGAGCGAGGCCAGGTGTGCGGCTCGTGGGCCGGCGCCGATGATGCCGACCGTCCGGCCTGCGTACTCGTGGCCGTCGCAGAACGGGCAGGAGAAGGCGCGGATCCCCCAGAGCGCGTCCAGACCGGGGACGTCGGGGAGGTCGTCGATCAGGCCGGTGGCGAGGACGACGTGCCGGCCTTCGGCATCGCCACCACCGGCGAGGGCCACGCGGAACCCGGCGCCGGTGGCGGAGACCTCCTCGACGGTCGCACCGCGCAGCTCGATCGTCGTGTAGGCGGCGAGCTGCTCGCGTGCGGTCTCCCGGAACCGGGCCGGGGGCGTGCCGTCGTTCGCGATCACGTGGTGCATGTGCGCCACCGGGCCGTTCCGGTACTCGCCGCTGTCGAGGAGCAGGGCGGTGCGGTGCATGCGTCCCAGGGTGAGGGCGGCCTGCAGGCCGGCGGGGCCGCCGCCGATGATGATCGCGTCGTACATGAGGGTGCTTCCTCTCGTGCTCTCGGGGTGGCGCTCTTGCGCTCGACGCCAGTCTGTGACTTCATGTCAACATGAAGTCAAGTCCTCCTCGCCCCTGGTCGGTCGGCGACGTCGCCGCGCGGTTCGAGCTGCCCACCAACGTCCTGCGGCATTGGGAGTCGGTGGGGCTGCTCGCCCCGGAGCGGGACGCGGCGGGACGGCGGAGGTATGGCGAGGACGAGGTCGTCCGGGTCGCGGTCATCCTGCGGAGCAAGGCGGCGGGGATGAGCCTGGAGCAGATCGGCGTCCTGCTCGACGGCGGCAACGTCGCACGGCACGCGGTGCTTCAAGCGCATCTCGACGAGCTCGACCGGCGCATGGCGGAGATGCAGCGCTCGCGCGCGATGGTCGAGCACTCCTTCCGATGCCGCGCCCACGACATCGCCACCTGTCCCCGGTTCCGGGCCGGCATCGACGACGTCCTCGCCCGTTTTCCCGGGGGAGGGGGCGATGCCCGCTCATCGGATGCATAGGGATCAGTCGTAGGATTCCCAGCGTGTCACCCTCTCTGCGCCCGAATCGCAGCGTCGGCCGACCCCGGATGATCCGTGTCGCTGCGGCGGCCCTCGGCGTCGCGCTCGTCGTCGGCCTGTCCGCCTGTGCGCAGGACCCGGTCGCCGAGCAGTACCTCTCCGGAGACAACAAGGGATACATCGGCTCCGCGGGTCTTCGGGTGGAGGAGATCACGCCGGCGGACCGCACCGATCCCGTCGCCTTCGGCGGCACGCTCGAGAACGGCAAGGAGTTCCGCAGCAGCGAGGTCGCTGGCGATGTCGTGGTGGTGAACTTCTGGTACGCCGCCTGCGGGCCCTGCCGTGTCGAGGCGAAGGATCTCGAGCAGGTGTGGCAGGAGTACCAGGGCAAGGGCGTGTCCTTCGTCGGCGTCAACACCTACGATCAGTCCGACACCGCCCGCTCCTTTGCGGAGAAGTACGGCGTGACCTACCCGAGCATCATCGACGTGGGCACCGGTGAGGCCAAGCTCGCCTTCGCGCAGGCGACGACCATCCAGGCGACGCCGACCACCCTCGTGCTCGACAAGAAGGGCCGTGTGGCCGCACGGATCATCGGTCAGCTCGAGGAGCCGTCGATCCTGTCGACCCTCATCAAGGACGCCCTCGCGGAGAAGGCGTGAACGTCGACGCGCTCGTCGGTTTCGGCGCCCTTTGGCTGGCCCTCCCCGTCGCCGTGCTGGCGGGGCTGATCTCCTTCCTCTCGCCGTGCGTGCTCCCCCTCGTCCCCGGCTACCTGGGGTTCCTCGGCGGCGCCGTGTCTGGCGGGTCGGCCGGCTCTGTCGGAGCCGAGGAGCCGGCGCCTCCTCGGCGCCGACTCCTCCTCGGCGTTCTGCTCTTCATCGCCGGGTTCACCGCGGTCTTCATCGTGCTGACGGTGATCGGCGGGGCGGCGGGGGCCTTCTTCGCCCGCTGGGGAGATCTGGTCACGCGCGTCCTCGGGGTGCTCATCATCGGCATGGGCCTGGTCTTCGTCGGCCTCTTCGGGTTCGCCCAGCGCACCGTCCGCGTCAACCTGTCGGGGCGGGCGGGCCTCATCGGCGCTCCTCTTCTCGGCGTCGCCCTCGGCCTGGGGTGGACCCCGTGCATGGGGCCCACCCTCACCGCGATCCTCGCCGTCTCCTGGAACCTCGGCGATCCGTGGCGCGCCGGCCTCCTCGGCCTCGCCTACTCGCTCGGCCTCGGCATCCCGTTCGTCCTCGCCGCTCTCGGCTTCGGCTGGGCGACGCGTTCCATCGGCTTCCTCCGCCGCCATGTGCGCGCGGTCAACATCGTCGGGGGTGTGCTGCTGATCGTGCTCGGCCTGCTTATGGTCACCGGAGTATGGACGGATGTCATGTCTCGGATCGGGGCGGTGATGAACAGTGTCCAGCTCCCCCTCTGACATGAAGGCCGAGGCCCGCAAGGGCGCGAAGCGGGCCGGCGCGGACAGCGCCGCGGACCCGCTGCGCCCGTCCGACCATGTGGACGGCCAAGAGAGCGTCGCGTCCCCCGCGCTGGGCGTCGCCGGCTGGCTGCGCTGGGGCTGGCGGCAGCTCACCTCGATGCGCACGGCGCTCGTCCTCCTGCTGATCCTCGCGATCGCCGCGATCCCCGGCTCGATCTTCCCGCAGCGGATGGCCGACCCCAACGGCGTCACCCAGTGGAAGACGGACAACCCTGACCTGTTCCCGATCCTGGACGCGCTGCAGCTGTTCGACGTCTACCTGTCGGCCTGGTTCTCGGCGATCTATCTGCTGCTGTTCCTGTCGCTGATCGGGTGCGTGATCCCGCGGATCAAACACCACGTCAAGGCGCTGCGCACGCGCCCGCCCCGCACGCCGATCCGGCTGCAGCGGCTCGACGACCACCGTGAGGCGATCAGACAGGCGTCCCACGGAGACGCCCGGGGCGCGGCGGAGAGCGCGATCGACATCGCCGAGAAGCAGCTGCGCGCGCTGCGCTATCGCGTCGAGCGGTACGACGATGAGCGCGGGTTCTCGGTCTCGGCCGAGCGCGGGTACGCGCGGGAAACGGGGAACCTCGTGTTTCACCTCGCGATCCTCGGCGTGCTCGTGACCGTGGGCTTCGGCGGCGGTTTCGCGCACACCGGCCAGCGCGTGATGGTCGAGGGGACGAGCTTCGTCAACACGCTCCTGGACTACTCCTCGATGAACCGCGGCCGGTTCGTGACCGACGGGGACCTGACGCCGTACCGGATGACCCTCGACTCGTTCGACGTCACGTACCAGCCGTTCGGGTCCGCGGCCTCGGGCCAGGCCGGCGATTTCTCCGCGAACGTCACGGTCGCGACCCCGGACGCCGAGCCGCGTCCGGAGTCCGTCCGTGTGAACCACCCGCTCGACGTCGCGGGCGACAAGATCTACCTGCTCGGCAACGGCTATGCGCCGACGATCACCGTGCGCGACGCGCAGGGCACGGTCGTCTACACCGACCCCGTGCCCTTCCTGCCGCAGAACAACAACACCATGACTTCGCTCGGCGTGGTGAAGGTCCCCGACGGGCTGCCGCAGCAGCTCGGCATGGTCGGCTTCTTCTACCCGACCGCCGCGACGCTGGAGACCGGTGCGCTCACCTCGGTCTATCCGGCGCTCATCAACCCCACCGTCACGCTCAACGTCTACGCCGGCGACCTCGGCATCGACGACGGCACGCCACGGTCGGTGTACGTCCTCGATCCGTCCGACATGACGCAGCTGACCGGTGGCGACACAGGCGTCGACTCGATCGAGCTGACCCCTGGCCAGACCGCGCAGCTGCCGAACGGCATGGGTTCGGTCACCTTCGAGAACGAGGCGCCGGCCGGGGCCGGGGACTACTCGGAGTCGGTCAAGCGCTACGTCTCGCTCCAGGTGCACCACGACGGCGCCGCCGTGTGGGTGCTCGTCTTCGCGCTGCTCGCCCTGGGCGGCCTGCTGCTGGCGCTCTTCGTCCCACGGCGCCGTATGTGGGTCAAGGCGGTGGCGGACGGCGGAACCGTTCGTCTGGAGTACGCCGGCCTCGCCCGTGGCGAGGACCCGACGCTGGCGGCCGCGGTCGACGACCTCGCCGCCTCGCACGCCCGTCTGCTCGACGCGGACGGGGGCACCAGCGTCCCCGCACCCCCCGATGACACCTCGAACCCGCGAAAGTAGGCTGGAGCCATGGAACTCGACTCCCTGTCGGTGCTGCTGATCTGGACCGCGGTCGCGATCTACGCGGCGGCTTTCGTGGCGTACGCCTTCGACCTCGCCCGCCGCTCGCAGCTCTCCTCTGACCGCAGGCTCGCCGCCTCGCAGCTCGTCGAGCGCGAGCTCGTCGGCGCCGCGGTCGCCGGCTCGTCCGGTACGAGGGCGGGCGCCTCGGGTCCGGAGGGAGCCGCGAAGGCGGGGACGGGGGACGAGGCGCCGAGGCGTTTCGTGATGGCCCGCATCGGCACCGCGCTCGCGGTCCTCGGCTTCCTCTTCCACCTCGGCGGGACGGTGCTGCGGGGGATCGCGGCCGAGCGGGTGCCGTGGTCGAACATGTACGAATTCGCCATGACGGGGACGCTGCTGATCATCGCGGTGTACCTCGCGGTCAACCTCTGGGCCGATCTGAAATACCTCGGCACGTTCATCCTCGGCCTCATCGTGGTTCTTCTCGGCGGCGCCGCTCTCGGGTTCTACGTGCAGGTGGTCCCGCTGTCGGACCCGCTCAAGAGCGTCTGGCTCGTGATCCACGTGTTCGTGGCGTCTCTCGGGACGGCGTTCTTCGCCCTCGCCTTCGCGCTCTCGGTGCTGCAGCTCGTCCAGATGCGGCGGGAGAGCCGGCTTCTCGCGGGAGCGGAGAAGACGGGCCCGCGGTTCCTCGCGACTCTCCCGACAGCCGAGCGCATGGAGGGCCTCGCCTACCGGTTCGCGACGGTGGGCTTCATCTTCTGGACGTTCACGCTCATCGCCGGAGCGATCTGGGCGCAGGATGCATGGGGACGCTACTGGGGCTTTGACACCAAGGAGACCTGGACCTTCATCATCTGGGTGCTCTACGCCGGCTACATTCACGCGCGCGCGACCCGCGGCTGGCGGGGGGCGCGGTCGGCGTGGCTCTCGATCGTGGGCTTCACGGCCGTGCTGTTCAACTTCACGATCGTGAACATGTTCTTCAAGGGACTGCACGTCTACTCCGGCCTGAACTGAGCGGACCTCGCCCTGCGGCGCTGAGGTCAGGACCCGTCAACCCGGTCCCTGCGGGCCGTGGCAGGCAAAGCCCGAGTCGACCGACCCGGTAGGGGCGGGGGCCAGGCCGTGCCCGCGCCTCGGGCCACGCGAGCCTGCACGGCCCGAGGACGGGTTTCCCGGTCGATGGCGCCCGAAGGCCGACCTCGCGCCGCACGCGCGGCCCGAGGTCGGTGGCTCGGCGGTCAGGCTGTGGCGAGCACCGCCCTTGCACTCGTCGTGCGACGCCGGGCGACGGCGAGCGTCGTGGCCAGCACGGCGAGCACACCCCAGGTGATCAGGCCGGCGACCGCGGCGCCTGCGCCGTTCTCGCCGAGGAGCGCCGTCGCGGCGGGTGAGGTGGGGAGGAAGGCGGCGACCGTCGCGAGCCATCCCGGCAGGGTGGAGATGATCCCTGCGGCGACCGCGGTGACGCCCGCGAGGGCGGCGATCCAGCGTCCGGCGCCGCCGAGGACGGCGACGAGGGCCTGGTTCACCGCGGCGAAGACGACTCCGGCGAGGACGGCGACACCGGCGAAGCCCCACCAGCGCGCGGCGTCATAGTTCGCGACGCTCTGCACGATCAGCGCGACGAGCAGCCCCTGACCGGCGCCGATCGCGGCGGCGGGGAGGAACGCACGCAGTGTGAGCGTGGCCGAGGAGCGACGCGAGGTCAGCGTGCGCGCGGTGACCGCGCGCATCGCGATGAACGACGCCAGACCGCCGAACCACAGGACGACCGCGGCGAGCAGCGGGATCGCCGTGGGGCCGAACATCCCGCCGCCGGCGCTCGCCGTGACCGGCGAGGCCACGACGGACGCGAGCGAGGCGGCGCGACTGTCGGAATACGACGGGATCGACTCGGCGGCCTGGCTGAGGCCCGAGGCGAGGTTCGCGGTGCCGGAGGACAGGGCGTTCATGCCGCCGGAGAGCGCGGTCGCACCGTCCGCGAGCTGGGTCGCGCCGCTGGCGAGCTGCGCCGCGCCGTCCTGGAGGCCGGAGGCGCCGGTCTGAAGACCGCGGGCCCCGTCCGCGCTCTGGTCGATGCCGCCCGCGAGCTGGCTGATGCCGCCGGAGAGCTGACCGGCGCCGGCCGCGGCCTTGCGCATGCCGTCCGCGATGGCGGCCGGGGCCTGGGCGTTCAGCGTGGCGATGCCGTCCCTCGTGCCAGAGGCGTACCCCGAGGCGTATCCCGCGGCCTCGGCCGCCTGGCCGCCGGTCGCGGCCGCGGCGGCGAGCTGGTCGCAGAACGCGGCGTCGATCCCCTTCGTCATGCAGTCGGCGGCGAGACCGCCGAGGGTGACGGCGAGATCCTTCGACGTCGAGGCCGCGGTTCCCGCGTAGCTCGCGGTGGCGCCGGCGGCACCGGAGAGCTCTGCGGGCACGATCCCGTTCGCGACCAGCGCGTCCGCTCCGCCGTTCAGCTGGGCGGCGAGCTGGTCCGCGCCGGACTGGGCGCTGCGCGCGCCCTCGCCGAGCGCGCCGAGCCCGTCGGCGAGCTGGCCGGCCCCGGCGGAGAGCTGACCTGCACCGGACGCGAGCTGGCCGGTGCCCGAGGCCAGCTGCGCCGCTCCGTCGGGGAGCTTCGCGGCGCCGGCGGCGGCGTCCCTCGTCCCGGCGGCAAGCGTGCCCGCGCCCGTGGCCGCCTCTCCGATCCGGTCTCCGATGGTCGTGAAGCCGACGAGGACGTTCTCCAGGGTCTTCTCGGACAGCGTCGCGCCCATGGTCGAGGCCGCCGTGGTCGCGATCTGGTCGGCGATGAGCGCGTCCGCCACCCGGGCCTCGGGCGCCGTCTCGACCGAGATCCTCGCTTTCTCGGCGGTGACCTCCTTGTCCTGGAGCCCTCGGCCGGCGGAGGTCGCGGCGGAGGAGAAGTCCTCGGGGATGGTCACGACGGCCTGGTAGGTGCCGTCGGCGAGACCCGCCGCGGCGTCCTTCTCGTTCGAGATCACCCAGTCGAGGTTGGAGTCCTGCTCGTCCGACCCGTCCACGAGACCGGCGGCGAGCTGGCGCCCGAGCGGGGCGAGCTGCCCGTCGAGCGTCACCGGCTCGTCCAGGTTCACGATCGCCGCCCTCATCTGGTCGAGGCGCTCGGTCGGGTTCTGCAGCGCCGTCACGAGCACGCCGCCGAGGGCGGCGGGGAGCAGCAGCACCCCGACGACGGTGAGGACCGTCACGGGCCTCGTGGAGCGGGCACGCTCGATGAGGGTGGAGAAGCGCGTGGTCATGCGGTCACCTCGTTGCGGTCGGAGGGGTCGTTGTCGTCGGATGTGGAGGCAGATCCGCCATCGGCCTGAGGGTCGGGGAGGCCGAGCGCGGCGAAGCCCGAGCGCCCCTCGTCGCCGGTCTCCGGCTCGGGGGGTGAGGAACGTCGCCTACGGCTCCCCGCCTCGCCGAGGTCGGCGCTGTGCGGCTCAGGCCATCCGGCGTCGACGAGAGCCCGGCGGGCGATGTCGGCCGAGGCCGCGGTGGCGAGCACCGCGAGCTCGCCACCCGACCGCGCCCTGGCCAGACGCGCGGACGCGTCGCGGAGGATCGCCGCCGCCTGGTCGCGGGCGGCCGGTGTCAGCGCGTCGAGCCCGTCGATCACCACGAGCGTGGTCCGCCCGCGCACCGCGTCACGCAGGTCGCCGAGCGGGTCGGCCGAGACCGTCGCGTCGACGAGGCCGACATGAGCGCGCACCCAGGCTGCTCTCCCCGGCAGAAGGTGACCGGCCACGCGGAGACGTCCGCCGGCCGCGGGGAGCCGACCCGCGAGCGTGAGTGCGAGGGCGCGTCGGACCGCCTGGTCCCGCCCCGTCAGCACCAGCGCGTCGCCGGGCGCGAGGCGCACCGTGAGATCTTCCAGGATCGGGGCGTCCGCGGCCACGACGAGGTCGTCGGCGGCCAGCACCGACTCATCACCCGGCCAGCTCTCGAGCGTGCGCTCGCGTTCCACCGCCTCGCCTTCGATGTCGACGTGGGGCAGGATCCGTGCCAGCCAGCCCGGGATCCTCCAGGCGTGGTCGCCGAGGATCGCCATGAGCGCCGGGATCAGGGTCATCCGGACGAGGAAGGCGTCGATGGCGATGCCGGCGGCCAGGCCCAGCGCGATCGGCTTGAGCGAGGAGTCTCCTTCCGGGACGAACGCGACGAACACCGCGAACATGATGAGGGCCGCGGCGGTGACCACACGTGCGGACCCGACAAAGCCTGTGCGCACGGCCCGGACGGCCGCGGCGCGGCGCGTGGCCGGGTCCTTGGACTCCGGATCGTGCACGTAGTCCTCGCGCATGCGCGAGACGAGGAACACCTGATAGTCCATGGCGAGCCCGAACAGCACGCCCATGAGGACGATCGGCATGAAGCTGATGATCGGACCGACCCGGGCGACGTGCAGCGCATCGGCGAACCAGCCCCACTCGAAGACCGCGGACACCACGCCGAAGGCGGCCACGATGGACAGCAGGTAGCCGAGGGCCGCGGTCACCGGAACCCAGATCGAGCGGAAGACGATCGTCAGCAGCACGAGGGACAGGCCGATCACGAAGACGCCGAAGGGGAGGAGGGCGGCGCCGAGCTGGTCGGAGATGTCGATCGCGACCGCGGTGAAGCCGGTGACCTTGAGGTCGATGCCGAACTCCTCCAGCCACTCGTCGTGGTGTGAACGCAGCTCACGAACGAGGTCGGCCGTGGCGGGCGCATCCGGGGCGGTCTCCGGGATCACCTGCACGATCCCGGTGTCGGCGGTCTGGTTGGGCGTGGCGAGGGCAACCTCGGCCACGCCGGGGAGCTTCTCGACCGCGTCGCCGAGGTCCTTCATGAGGTTCAGGGGATCCGTGGACGTCACGATCGTGCCGGTGAGGATCAGCGGGCCGTTGAAGCCGGGGCCGAAGTGCTCGGCCGTGAGGTCGTAGCTCTCCCGCGCCTCGGAGCCCTTCGGCAACACACCGGCGTTGGGGAGGGCGAGGGCGAGGCTCCCGGCGGGGACGGCGACCACGCCCAAGCCGAGCACGACCGCGATCGCGACGAGGACGGGACGTTTGGTGACCCCGCCGACCCAGCGCGCGGCGAACCCGGCGTGGGGCTTCCGCTCGGCCCCGCCCTTGCGGCGCGCGCGTTCGCGTCGGGGCCGTCCGGCGACGCGCCCCTTGGCGAAGCCGAGCATCGCCGGGGTGAGCGTGACCGCGATGAGCACCGCGATCGCGACCGCGACCGACGCCGCGATGCCCATCGTGGTGAGGAAGGGGATCCCGGCGAAGCCGAGGCCGATCAGCGCGATCAGCACGGTGACGCCCGCGAAGACGACCGCGGACCCGGCTGTGCCGGTGGCGCGGGAGGCGGACTCCTCCGGATCGACGCCCGCGCGCACCTGGTCCTGATGTCGCGCGACGATGAACAGCGCGTAGTCGATCCCGACCGCGAGCCCCAGCATGAGGGCCAGCAGGGGCGTGGTCGAGGAGACCGTGGCGAACGCGGTGGCGGCGAAGATCGCGGCCATCGAGATCCCCACGCCCAGGATCGCTGTCAGCAGCGGGAGCCCGGCGACGACGAACGAGCGGAAGGTGACGATCAGCACGAGCAGCGCGATCAGCAGTCCGACGGCCTCGGTGAGGGTGACGCCGGGGATCGACATCGCGAACAGGTCGCCGCCGAGCTTCGTCTCGGCGCCGTCGGGCAGGGCGTCGCCGAGGTCGGTCACGATCTTCTCGAGGGCGGTCTTCGTCGCGGCCGAGACGTCCGAGGCCTGGCCGTCGAACTGCATGCGAACGATCGCCGCCGAGCGGTCCTCGCTCACCATGCCGGTGATGGTGGCGTCGAACGGCGAGGTCGCGGCGAGGACGCCGTCGAGGTCGCCGATGTCCTTTACCGCCTCTTCGATCCTCGGCTTGTAGCCGGAGGCGGTGACCTCGTCATCGGGGGCGGCGACGACGATGAACTGCGCGCTCGTGCCGCTGACCTGGGGGAAGGTGCGTTCGAGCTGTTCGAGCCCCGCCTGCGACTCGGTGCCGGGGATGGAGAAGGTGTTGTCGGTGCCCTTCCCGAGCACGAGCGCGCCGCCCCCGGCGATGCCGAGGACGAGCAGCCAGGCCACGAGCACCCGCCAGGGGTGGCGGAACGACCAGCGTCCGAGCGACGAAAGGAGTGTGGACACGGATCCTCCGGAGGATTCTCGCAGGCGAACTCGATACAATGATGTATCCGATACGTGAATGTATCGTAGGACGAAGAGATCGTGCGAGTCTGTGCGCCGGGTGTGAATCCGGACGCTCGCGAGGAGACGACGCCCGGACGGCGAGGACGCCGCGGGGCCGGAGGTGGAAGATGTCGACGACTGCGACGCGCAGCAGGGAGAACACTCGTGCGCGCCTCCTGGAGGCCGCGACCCAGGTGTTCGCCGAGGTCGGTCTGGAAGGCGCGACCGTCGAGGCCGTGTGCGAGCGGGCGGGGTTCACCCGCGGCGCCTTCTACTCGAACTTCGCGTCGAAGGACGAGCTGTTCCTCATGCTCGCGGCCTCGGTCTCCGCCGAGCGCCTGCAGGCGGTGCGGGAGCGGGTCGACGAGCTCACCGCCGGGGGAGGCCTCGACGCGGAGTGCGACGCGAGTGCCCTCGTCCAGCAGGTCATGGACGCCGGCAGCGACGACCGTCTCGGAGTGATGCTGCTCAGCGAGATCCGCATCCGCGCGCTCCGTGACGAAGCGTTCGGGAAGGCCCACCTCCTCCAAGAGGAGGAGATGGTCGCCGGGATCGCGCGGATCATCACCGACGTGGTCGACACGGGGAAGATGGCCTTGCGCGTCTCGCCGGACTTCGCCGCCCGCTCGCTGCTGGTGATGTGGGAGGGCATGACCGTGCGGGGCGCCATGGCGGGGGAGGACGCTTCGAAGCTGCGGCAGACGGGAAGCGCCGCGCTCGCCCAGATGGTGGAGCTGCTGCTGGGCTGAGGCCGGCGCCTGTCGGCGTCAGCCTGCCGCGAGGAGGGCGTGGCAGCGTCCGAGGCGGTCCAGCCACCAGTCCCTTCGCTCCGCTGATGCGGCGAGACGGTCCAACGCCTGCCGATCGGGCGTCACCCTTCCCACGGCGACCGTCCCGTCGGAGGGGCGTGCCTCGGCGACGTCGTCGGTGAAGAGCGAGGCCGTGCCGAGGCCGCAGTCGTAGTCCAGTGTCGGCAGAGCGGCGGCGAGGGCGGCTCCCTGGGAGAGGCCGACCGCCGTGTCCAGGGCGCTCGAGACGACGGCGGGGAGCCCCGCATCGGCGACGATCGCGATCGCGCGGCGGACGCCGCCGAGGGGCTGGGCCTTGACGACGAGGAGATCCGCGGCGCCGGCCCGGGCGACCGCCAGCGGGTCGGTGGCCTTGCGTACGCTCTCGTCGGCAGCGAGGGGGATGTCCAGGTAGCGGATGCGTGCGCGGAGGTCGGCGAGCTCCGGGATGGTCGCGCAGGGCTGTTCCACGTACTCGAGGTCGAACGGGCCGAGCGCGTGGATCGCGCGCTCGGCCTCGTCGAGGCTCCACCCGCCGTTCGCGTCGACACGGATGCGTCCTTCCGGGCCCATCGCCTCCCGGACGGCGCGCACGCGGGCGACGTCGTCGGCGAGCGTCTGACCGGGCTCGGCGACCTTGACCTTCGCGGTGCGGCATCCGTCGAAACGGGCGAGCACGACGGGCACCGCCTCGGCGGGCACGGCGGGGACGGTGGCGTTCACGCGGATGCGATCGCGCAGGAAGGGAGGGCGTCGCTCCCAGGCGTCGGCGAGGGCGGCGGCCAGCCACGTCGACGCCTCGGCATCGTCGTACTCCGCGAACGGCGAGAACTCCGCCCAGCCCTCAGGCCCTTCGAACAGCAGGGCCTCGCGCACGTCGACGCCGCGGAATCGCGTGGTCATGGGGAGAGCGACCACGCGGGCGGTCTCGAGCACCTCTGCCAGCGGCGGGATCATGCGTCCATCATGCCCCGATGCCTTCAGCGGCGTCCTCGCGACCCGCGGGCACCTGCTCGGACGGAAAGCGGACCCCGCACTCTAAGGTGTTGTTGACAATAGTGTGTGTCGCACTATATAGTCGAACGCATGAGTCAGGACGAGTTCGACGGCCACCTCCAGGAACTGCGGCGCGGCACGATCGTGCTCGCGAGCCTGCAGCTCCTCCGCGAGCCGGGCTACGGGTACGGCCTGCTCGAACAGCTGGCGTCGGCCGGGTTCCCCACCGATGCCAACACGCTCTATCCCCTGCTCCGCCGTCTGGAGAAGCAGGGCTTCCTCGACAGCGAGTGGAACACCGAGGAGGCGCGCCCGCGCAAGTTCTACCGCACCTCGGCCGCGGGCCTTCGCCTGGCCGACACCCTCATCCGCGAGGTCGCCGCGATCGCGGCGGCGACCTCCGCCCTCAGTGAATCGGAGCACTGACATGTCTCGTCCCACCACCGGCGCCCGCTATGCCGAGCGCTACGCCGCCGCCGTCGCCCGTGCGGTCCCCGCCTCCGCCAGGGAGGAGGTGCGCGCCGAGGTCGCCGCGACCATCGCCGACGAGGTGGAGCCGCGACTGGCCGCGGGGGAGACCCCGGACGACGCCGAACGCACGGTCGTCGCCGGTCTCGGCGATCCGATGGCGTACGCGGCCTCGCTCGTCGACCGGCCGATGTGGCTGATCGGCCCGCGGTACTACGCCTCCTGGGTGCGGCTTCTCCGCATCCTGCTGCTCATCGTCACGCCCTGCGTGATGGTCGGGGTCGCGATCGCGACCCTTCTCCAGGGCGGCGGCATCGGCGAGGTCATCGGCGCGATCGTCCCCGCGCTCCTGCAGAGCATCGTGCAGATCGCCTTCTGGACCACGCTCGTCTTCTTCATCCTCGAGCGCACGGGCTCCACAGGAGAGACGATCACCGAATGGAGCCCGGATCAGCTGCCGGCGTATGAGACGCGCGGCATCGCCCTCTCGGATTTCGTCGCGACGGCCGTGATGAGCGTCATGCTCGGCGGGGCAGTGGTCTGGGACCGGTTCGTCGGCTGGGGGCCCCGTGCCGTCCAGGTGCTCTCGCCCGATCTCTGGCCGGTCTTCGGCATCGGCTTCCTCGTGATCCTGGCGCTGACGGTCGTCGTGGCGGGGCTCGTGCTGGTCAGGGGCGGATGGTCCCTCCCGCTGGCCATCGCCAATCTCCTGCTCGGGGCCGTGACTGCCGTCGTCGCGGTGGCGCTCGTCTGGCAGCACCGCCTGCTCCACCCCGACCTCGGCGCGCTCTTCGGCGGCGCCGGGACGACGGTCGGCACGATCCTCGACGTCGTCCTCACCGCGGTGTTCCTCGGCGTGCTCGTCGGATCGGCCGTCGACGGCTTCCGCAAGCTCCGCCGCGCGCCGGTCGTCTGACGTCCGCGACGCGTCCCGTCCCGTCCCCCGCGGGGAGGCACGGGACGGGCGACAGGGTGGGCGGGAATAGGCTGGACGGCGTGACCGAAGCAGCCGTCTCCGCCCTGTTCGACCCCGCCGAGTGGCGTCTCGCCCCGGGGGCGGACGCGTACACGGACATCACCGCCCATGTCTCGCAGGACGGCAGGATCGCGCGGATCGCGTTCGACCGTCCGGAGGTGCGCAACGCCTTCCGCCCCCATACCGTGGACGAGCTGTTCCGCGCGCTCGATGTCGCTCGGCAGGACCCGAGGATCGGCGTGGTCCTGCTCACCGGCAACGGCCCGAGTCCCAGAGACGGCGGCTGGGCGTTCTGCTCCGGCGGCGACCAGCGGATTCGCGGACGTGACGGATACAAGTACTCGGACGCGGAGGGGGAGGTGCAGGACCCTGCCCGCGCCGGTCGGCTGCATATCCTCGAGGTGCAGCGGCTCATCCGGTTCATGCCGAAGGTCGTGATCGCGGTCGTCCCCGGCTGGGCCGCCGGCGGAGGGCATTCGCTGCATGTGGTGTGCGACCTCACGATCGTGTCCGCTGAGCACGGGCGGTTCAAGCAGACCGACGCGGACGTGGGATCCTTCGACGCCGGCTACGGCTCGGCCTATATGGCACGTCAGACGGGGCAGAAGTTCGCGCGCGAGGTGTTCTTCCTCGCCGAGGAGTACTCGGCCCAGCGTGCCTACGAGGCCGGGGCCGTGAACCGCGTGGTGCCGCACGCTGAGCTGGAGCGGGAGGCGATCGCGATGGCACGGACGATCCTCACGAAGTCGCCGACCGCGATCAGGATGCTGAAGTTCGCGTTCAACGCGGTGGACGACGGGCTCGTCGGCCAGCAGGTCTTCGCGGGGGAGGCCACCCGTCTCGCCTATGGGTCGGACGAGGCGGTGGAGGGACGCGACTCCTTCCTGGAGAAGCGCGAGCCCGATTGGTCTCCCTACCCCTGGCACTTCTGAGCCCATGATCCCGCTGCGCACGACCGACGTCACCGACCATCGCGGGTTGCCCCGGGCGGTCGAGGCGGCCCTCGACGGGAGCGCCCCGCTCGCCCTGGGATTCGACCCGGGTGCCGCCGATCGCGTGCCGGAGGGGACCGCGGTCGTGATCGCGACGTCCGGCTCGTCGGGCGTGCCCAAGCGTGTGGTGCTGAGCGCGGCGGCGTTGCGCGCGAGCGCCGAGGCGACGGCGGCGCGGATCGGAGCGGGACAGTGGCTGCTCGCCCTCCCCGCGGGCTACGTCGCCGGCCTGCAGGTGCTCGTGCGCTCCTTGCTCGCGGGCACCCGACCCGTCGCGCTCCGCGGGCGCTTCGCTGTCGGCTCCTTCCTCGACGCGGCGGCGGAGCTGGACCGGGAGCCGGCGTTGACCTCGCTCGTCCCCGCCCAGCTGGCCACGCTCGTCGAGGCGGCGGACGATGCCAGGGTCCGTGACGCGCTGGGACGGTTCGATGCCATCCTCGTCGGGGGGCAGGCGCTCCCGCCGTCTCTGCGTGATCGTGCGGCGGATCTCGGCGTGCGTCTCGTCCGGACATACGGATCCAGCGAGACGAGCGGCGGCTGCGTCTACGAACGGACCCCCCTGGACGTCGTGAGGGTGCGGGCCGTCGACGGTGAGCTGCAGATCGCCGGGCCGACGCTCGCCGCCGGCTATCTCGGCGACGAGGTGCAGACCGCCGATCGCTTCATCTGGGACGCGGGCGTCCGGTGGTATCGGACGGGAGATCTCGGCGAGGTCCGGGACGGGATCGTCCGGGTGGTCGGCCGCGTCGACAACGTGATCGTCTCGGGCGGCGTCAACGTCTCGCTCGACCGTGTGGAGGCGGTCGTCCGCGGTCTCGCGGGGTTCGGCGGCGCGGTCGTCGTCGGGGTCGACGACGACCGCTGGGGCGAGAGCCCGGGGGTGGTCGTGCCGCGGGGAGAGCTTCCCGGCGCCGACCTGCCTGCAGAGGCGCCTGCCGGCGGGGAGCATCTGGGCGCGCTTCGGGAGGCGGTCGGCACGGTGCTGGGCGTCGCCGCCCGCCCCTCGATCGTGCTGCCGGTCGAGGAGGTGCCGCTGCTCGCCTCGGGAAAACCCGACCGGACGGCGATCCGGCGGATCCTCCATGAGGCGGCACACGGCTCGGGTCCACGTTCCGGGATCTGAGCCGCCCTTCGGCCTGAACCTGGGCGGCGGGTCCTCGACATCGGGCGTGACGGCTGACCTCCGGCGCTCCTATACATCTCCGGAGGGACGATCTGCCGTGCACGCTCGCGTAGCGTGAGAGGGGTGTTCCGTTCCGTTCCGCGTCCCTGGCTCGTGCTCGACATCGTCGGTTCCGTGCTGGGCCTCATGGTCACGCTGCCGATCTCGCTCGTCGTCAGCTCGGGGAGCCTCAGCCAATGGCTGCCCTCCTCGTCGATGACCACCACGCTCTACGCCCTCGTCGGTGTCCTGATGTGGGGAGCGGCGGCGATCAGCCGTCTCTCGCCGCAGCTCGGCCTGATCGTCGCCTGGGTCGCGGCGATCATGCAGATGGCGGCCGGGTTCTGGCCCACCGGGTACAACCTGGCGATCCCGATCGTGCTCTTCGCGACGGCCGCCTGGGGCAGTAGAGCGGTGCTCTGGTGGGGCGCGGGCTCGGCGCTCGTGGGCGGGACGGTGGCGGGCGGTTACACTGCGCTGGCCATCGCCCCCGGTTACGTCGACCAACCGGATTTCGGTGTGAAGGTCTCGACCCTCTTCGTCTTCGTGAGCGCGCTCGTCATCTTCGCCCTCGTGATCGGCTGGGGAGCCGGCGCCCTCTGGCGTCAGGTCCTGAACGGTCGGCGCACCCGCGACGCTCAGGTGCGCGCCGAGGCGATGGCCGCGTCGGAGCAGGAACGGGTGCGGATCGCGCGGGACATGCACGACGTCGTCGCGCACTCCCTCGCCGTGGTGATCGCGCAGTCCGACGGCGCCCGGTATGCGGCCGCCGCCGATCCCGCGGCCGCGACGGCCGCCCTGACGACGATCGGGCAGACCGCGCGCGCCGCCCTCTCCGACGTGCGGCTGCTGCTGACGCAGCTCCGGCACCGTCAGGGCGAGGGTCCGCAGCCCACGCTCGCCGATCTGGAGACGCTCTACGCGCAGGTGCGCGCGGCGGGCGTCGAGCCGCGCGTGACCGTGGATCCGATGCCGCCAGGTGAGCCGCCCGGGGCGATCCAGCTCGCCGTCTACCGGATCCTCCAGGAAGCGCTGACCAACGCCCTGCGGCACGGTCGCGGCGAGGTCGACGTCCGCCTGTCGTGGTGGCCGGACCGGGTCGTCCTGCGGGTTGCGAACGAGGCCGGCGCCGCCCCCGCACACGGCTCGGGCGGCCACGGGATCGTGGGGATGCGCGAGCGCGCACAGCTCGTGGGCGGTACGCTGGCGGCCGAGCGTGCGGGCGAGTGGTTCGTCGTGGACGCGACGCTCCCGATCGGAGGTGTCGGATGATCCGGGTCGTGCTCGTGGACGATCAGGCGCTCTTCCGCGCGGGTGTGCGGATGCTCGTCGCGTCGCAGGCCGACCTGGAGGTCGTGGGCGAGGCGAGCGACGGCGTCGAGGCGATCGACGTGGTGCGACGGACGCGTCCGGACGTGGTGATGATGGACATCCGGATGCCCGTGATGGACGGCCTCACCGCGACCTCGCACATCCTCGGCGAGCCGGACCCGCCCCGTGTGGTGATGCTCACCACGTTCGATCTGGACGAGGCCGCGGCGCGGGCCATCCGGCAGGGTGCGAGCGGCTTCCTGCTCAAGGACGCGGACCCGGAGTTCCTGCTCGCCGCGATCCGCACCGTCCATTCGGGATCGAGCGTGATCGCCGCCTCCGCGACGCGCGACCTGTTCGCGCATTTCGCGGCCCCCCAGCCCGCCCCGATCCCGTCGAGCTATGAGGACCTCACCGAGCGCGAGCGGGAGATCTTCGCGCTCGCTGCACGCGGGCTCTCGAACGCCGAGATCGCGTCCCGCGAGTTCCTGTCCGAGGCCACGGTGAAGACGCACATCAGCCGCATCCTCACCAAGCTCGGCCTCCGCGACCGGGTCCAGCTCGTCGTGTTCGCCTTCGAGCACGGCCTGAACTGAGCCCGCGCGCCCGTCCCGACCCGATATCCGGGACGTCGGGCGGCGGATCATCCTCCGGATGTATGCGGATGCATCCTGTGACCGACGTGGCGCGAGGCCACCGATCCGTAGCGTCGTCGGTATGGAGATCACGACCAGCGACCTGGGCCTCGCCGCCCGCGTCCAGCACCTGACCAAGACCTACGGCGCAGGCGAGGGTGCGGTTCGTGCCCTCGACGACGTCAGCGTCGGCATCCGCCGGGGGCAGTTCACCGCGATCATGGGGCCGTCCGGGTCCGGCAAGTCGACGCTCATGCACATCATGGCGGGCCTCGACGCCCCCACTGAGGGGCGCGCATGGATCGGCGACACCGAGATCACCGGCCTCGGGGACCTCGACCTGACGGTGCTGCGTCGCCGCAGGGTCGGCTTCATCTTCCAGGCGTTCAACCTCATCCCGACCCTCGACGCGCTCGGCAACATCCTGCTGCCGTTCGAGCTCGACGGGCGGCGTCCCTCCGCGGTCGAGCGGGCCCGGATCGACGGGCTGATCGAGACCCTCGGGCTCGGCAAGCGGCTGCGTCATCGCCCGCACCAGCTCTCCGGCGGCCAGCAGCAGCGCGTGGCGATCGCTCGCGCGCTCGCCACGGCTCCCGACCTCGTCTTCGCCGATGAGCCGACGGGCAACCTCGACTCGGCGACGGGGCGCGAGGTCCTCCAGCTCCTTGCCGCCGCGAGCCGAGACCATGGACAGTCCATCGCCATGGTGACCCACGACGCGATCGCCGCGAGCCACGCGGACCGGGTGCTGTTCCTCGGCGACGGGCGGATCCAGGCGGACCATCCGCGTCAGAGCGCCGAGGAGATCGCCGCCTACATGCTCGCAGCGGAGGTGTCGGCATGACCGCGGCGACGGCATCCGGCACGTTGCTGGAGACGCCCCTGAGCCCGTCCCGGCTCGGCTGGCTGCGTGATCGCGGCATGGGGGCGAGCATCCTCGTCGCGACCCTGGCGGCAGCCTTCGGCGTCTTCCTCGTCGAGGTGACGGTCTACATCGGCGCCATGCTGAAAGCGGATCCGGAGATCGGCGAGAGCGGGACGCTCGCGGTCGTCGTCGCCATCCTCTCCGTCCTGCTCGCCGGTGTGGCGATGTACGTCGCCGCGATCGTCACGGCCAACACCTTCGCCACGATCGTCGCCGGACGCACGCGCCGGATCGCCCTCATGCGCCTGATCGGGGCGTCGGCCCGCGCGCAGCGCACCGAGGTCGCCAGACAGGGCTTCGTGGTGGGGATGATCGGCGCCCTCGTCGGGCTCGCGGTCGGCATCGGCATCTCGGCGGCGGGTGCTGTGATCGGCGGAGCGATGCTGCCGCATCCTCCGGCGTCGTTCTCGCTCTTGCAACCGGGTGTCCTGCTGCCGGTGATAGGCGTGGTGCTGACGACCTGGGTCGCGGCGTGGGCCGGCTCCCGCCGAGTGCTCGTCGTGACGCCGCTGCAGGCGCTGGGCGGATCCGCCGATCGCACACACGAGGAGGTCGCCAGCCGCCCCGGGCGTCATGTCGGGGCGCTGATCCTCCTCATCGGCGGCGCGCTGCTGCTCGCGGCCGGGGTCGTGGCGGGTCTCACCAGCCCCCTCGGCGTGGTGATCGCGTTCTTCGGCGGTGTGCTCTCGTTCACGGGACTCTCCATCGGCGCGACCCTTGTGATGCCGCCGGTCCTCCGCCTGGTAGGACGCCTGTTCGGAGCCGGCCCCACCGCTCGTCTCGCGGCGGAGAACGCTCTGCGCTATCCGGAGCGCTCCAGCCGTACGGCGATCGGGGTGGTCATGGGCGTGACGCTTGTGACGATGTTCGCGGTGGCGATGGAGTCGGCCAAGGCGCTCCTGCTTCGCCAGACCGGCGAGGGAGATCCCGACATCTACCTCGCGCCGATGGACGCCTTCGCCTCGGTCATGATGATCCTCGTCGCGATCTCGGCCGTGATCGCCTCCGTCGGCCTCGTGAACCTCCTCACGATCGGCGTCGTCCAGCGCCGCCGCGAGCTGGGCCTTCTCCGGGCGATCGGACTCACCGGCCGCCAGATCCGGCTGATGGTGCTGCTCGAGGCCGTGCACATCACGGTCGCGGCGACGATCACGGGGCTCGTGCTCGGCATCGCCTACGGATGGATCGCCGCGCAGTCGCTCCTCGGGTCTCTGCCGGTGATGCCGGACTTCGAGCCCGCTGGCCTCGTCGCCCCCGCCGTGCCGTGGGCGCCGGTCGTGGCGATCGTGGTCGCGACCGCGGCGCTCACCCTCATCGCCTCGGTCACCCCGACGCGACTGGCCACGCGGGTGGCCCCCGTCGAGGCCCTCGCGGCCGACTGACGTGCCCCTGCGGCGTCAAGGAGCGCGGGTCAGGAGGCGGGGAGCGGGTTCCGCGTCGCGACGGGTCCCGGATCGTGGGCCCAGTGGCGGGCGAGTCGGCGGATCCGCCGCGCCCGCCACTGCCACGTGAGCCACAGCGAGGGCCAGAACAGCGCAGCCGTCGGCCCGCCGATCACCAGCCGCTCACGCCAGAGGGTCCGTGTGGGGTCCCCGGAGACCGGAGCGACGGCCAGCTGATGATCCCAGACGTCCAGCGCGGCGAGCGGCCCGGTGAGGGGAATGCCGCTGTCTCGGAGGATCCGCACCATGGCGCCGCCGTGGCTGAGGCGGCGGTCCGAGACCGCGATCAGCTGCCGACCCAGCGGGATGACGCCCAGCAGACGCAGCCGCACCCCGGTCGAGGCACGAGGGTCGAGCGATCCGGCAACCGCCTCGGCCTCGGCCGGGTCGAGCGGATCGACGGTCACGAACGGGCCGTACATCTCGGCCAGGACCGTCGGGGAGTGCAGCGCCCGCCATGCCGCGTCGGCATCCGTGTCGAGCGTGAGCTTCAGCAGGATCCTCATCTCCCCATCCAAGCACCGTCGTCCGGATGCCGGCGTCGTCGTGTGAGGCAAGGAGATCGGTTCCGTGCCGTCTCGCTCAGCGGGGGGCGCTCGCCGCCAGCCGGTCGGCCGGGGTGATCTCCCGGCGGGTCCAGACGAAGGCGAAGCGCTCGTCGAAGCGGCGGGAGCAGCGCGCGCATGACGTGGGCCGTGACGGGCGGCGATGGCGGTACGCCGTGTGCCCGGCCGGACAACGGCCCACCCAGGGCGCGAGCTCGGTCGCGGTCTCGCCTGTGTGGGTCGTCCCGCCCACGTAGCCGAGGTCACGGGCGATCTGCTTCCAGGACGGGCCGTGGGCCGCCTCGTGTCCGGCGAGCGCGTGCGCCACCTCGTGCAGAAGCACCTGATGGATCTCATCGTCGTCGAAGCGCGCGGCCAGATACCGAGAGACGGTGATCCGGCGGTCGCGGAAATCGCACTGCCCCGCGCGGCGCTTGGCGTTGTCGAACCCGAAGGACCAGGTGCCGTCGAGATGCGCTCGCAGCAGAGCCTCGCCCCAGAGGCGCACACGGGCCAGATCAGCCATGGGGAAAGAGTAGGTCATCCCGGGGACATCGGTGACGCGCGACCGGCAAAGGAAGAGAAGGCGATCGCTCCGGTGGTCAGCCCGCGACGAGCGCGAGGCCGCGGAGGCGTTCGACCGCCTCGATCGCGAGGAGAGCGGACTCGAGCGCCGCATCGTCGGCACCGGCCTCGCGGCGGAGAAACAGCGTGCGCTTGAAGCTCTCTCTGGCCTGGTCGAAGTCGCCGGACTCGAGCGCGGTCTTTCCGTGGTGCTGATGCGCGAAGGCGGCGATCGCCACCCACCCCTGCCCCTCGGCCTCGTCGACGCAGGTCGCCAGCTCCTGGTCGGCGGCCGCGTAGGCGCCCTGGAACTGCAACACCGTCGCCCTGAGGATCCGCGCCCGCAGGAGGTCCTTCCGGGTCCCGGCCATGCGGACCTGGCGCACGGTCTCGTCGGCGAGAGCGAGGGCTTCGTCCAGGCGTCCGAGCACCTTCAGGAGCCAGACCCGCTCGAGGAGGGCCGGGAGGCTGCGCTGCTGCTCGATCTCGTCCAGCCGTGCCTCGCATTCGACCGGATCGACGACTTCGCGGAGGTTCTCGGGGTCGTATCCCTTGATGAATCCCACGTGTCCGTCCTCCCCGCTCGGCGATCTCATCCTCCAGTCTGCCTCCCTGTCCGGGGCTTTGCGAACCGGCGCGCCAGGGGTGACGAACTCGTCGCCGAGCTCGGTGAGCGGTGATCAGCGCAGGAAGATCCCGGCGTCGGGACGAGGGGAGTCGACCGCGGTCGCGTCCGTGACGATCGCGGCGTCGCGGGCGAAGGCGGCGACCTCGGCCCCCTGTGCGACCTTGGCCGGATGGGGGCCGGCCGCGAGGACCCGGGGGAGTGCGTCGGCGCGGAGCGGCGTCGCGGCGGCAGCCAGGACCAGGTTGCCGAAGCGGCGCCCCTTCAGGATCTGTGCGTCGGCGAGGATGGCGACCTCGGAGAGCACGGCGCGGATGGTCGCGACCTGGCGTCGGGCGAAGGCGAGACCTGGTCCGTCGGCGACGTTCACGAGCAGCACGCCATGCGGGGCGAGGAGAGCGGCGATCTCCCGGTAGAACTCCACGCTGGTCAGGTGCGCCGGCGTCTGCGCGCCGGAGTAGACGTCGGCGATCACGAGGTCGACCCGTCCGGTCATCGCCGCGGGCAGTCGTCCGATGCCTTCCCTGGCGTCCCCGACCCGGATCCGTATCGATGCGCCGCGGGGAAGCGGGAGCTGGGTGCGGACGAGCTCCACGAGGGGCGCCTCCAGCTCGATCACCTGCTGCCGCGAGCCGGGGCGGGTCGCGGCGACATACCGGGGGAGCGTCATCCCTCCGGCGCCGAGATGCACCGCGGTGAGCGCGGCGCCAGGCTCTCCCAGCTGGTCGATCAGGGCGCCCATCCGCGCGACGTACTCGAAGTGCAGGTGGGTCGGGTCCTCCTGGTCGACGTGGGACTGCGGGGTCTCGTCTATGAGCAGCTCGTAGCCGCCGCCGAACTCGGCGGGGAGCACCCGGGCGATCGAGCCGGACGAGAGTCGCGCAGACGGGTGCTCGGCTGCCTGCGCACGTGTCCTTCCCATGCCTACGAGCCTACGGCCGGCGGCAGGCGGGGCCCTAGGTCACGGGTCGATCACGACCCTGGAAGTAACTTGCACGCAATTTGTTCATCGTAGATACTTTTTCACACAGGCGAGTGAATCCGACGTCGCCCAGGAACTTTCAAAGAGGAGATTCCCCGATGAAGAAGCGCATCCTCCCGCTCGTGGCGCTCGGCGCCGCGGCAACGCTGGGCCTCGCAGCCTGCTCCGGCGGCAGCACCCCGGCGGCGAGCAGCGGCCCGGTCGACGGTAAGGGCAAGACCCTCACCGTCTGGATCATGAAGGGCACCAACCCCGACGCTTCCGCCTTCTACGACGAGGTCTCGGCCGAGTTCGAGAAGGAGACCGGTGCCAAGGTCAAGGTCGAGGAGGTGCAGTGGGCCGACGCCCACGACCGCTTCGTGACCTCGATCGCCGGTGGCACCACTCCCGACGTCGCCGAGACGGGCACCACCTGGACCGCCGAGTTCGCCGACGCGGGCGCGCTGCTGCCGCTGGACACCTACGTGGACGCGGAGAAGGGCCTGAAGGACGATCTCGTCGAGGGGCTGAAGGTCGCGGGCACCTACGACAAGGAGCTCTACGGCATGCCGTGGTACGCGGGCGTCCGCTCGATCGTGTACCGCACCGACGTCTTCCAGGAGCTGGGCCTGAAGGCACCGCAGAGCTGGGACGACATCGTCAAGGCCGGCGAGGCCATCAAGGCGGCCAAGCCCGACATGATGCCGTTCCCGGTCCCCGGTGACGCCGAGTTCCAGGTCTACCCCTGGGTCTGGGGCGCCGGCGGCGAGGTCGCCACCGAGAAGGACGGCACCTGGACGAGCGAGCTCGACAGCGAGAAGTCGCAGGCGGGCATCCAGTTCTACACCGACCTGGCCACCAAGCACGGCTTCTCCTCGGCGGGAGCGACCACGTGGAAGGAGACCGATCTGCGTGACGCGTTCAGCAAGGGCAACGTCGCCATGATGCTCTCCGGCTCGTGGACCCCGAAGAGCCTGATCGAGTCCAACCCCGACCTGCAGGGCAAGATCGGTGCCGCCGTCATCCCTGGCGAGAAGGGCGACATCGCACCGTCCGTCCTCGGCGGATCGCACCTCTCCGTCTTCAACAACACGAAGAACCCCGAGCTGTCCTGGGCGTTCGTGAAGATGATGACCACCGGGGCCTTCGCGGAGAAGTGGGCGAGCCAGACCGGCTACTTCCCGGGCGTGCAGTCCGCGATGAAGGAGGCGCTGGCCTCGACCGACCCGCTCGTGGCGCCCTTCGCGCAGCAGATGGTCGAGGGCGGCGCGTCCGTCCCGGTCACCCCGAACTTCGGCGCCGTCCAGGCGAAGAAGACGACCAACTCCATGATGCAGGCCATCCTCAGCGGGCAGAAGGACGTCGCGGCCGCGACGAAGGACGCTGCCAAGGAGATGACCGACCTGCTCAACAAGAAGTAGGACACCTCCATGTCGATGGTGCAAGCACCACTGCCGGCCACGGGGGCGGAGCGCCGCTCCGCCCCCGTGGCCGGCGGCCCGTCCGGCCGCGGCAGGAAGAAGCCGAGCTGGGTGACCGCCCGCCCCTGGCTCCTGCTGGCACCGGCGCTGATCATCCTGGCCGTGCTCATGCTCTGGCCGCTCGTGCAGGTGTTCGTCTTCTCCCTGCAGGACTACGGCCTGCGTGAGATCAACACCGGCAAGACGAACTTCATCGGGTTCGACAACTACGTCGAAGCACTGACCAATCCGACCCTGTGGACCGTCGTGCTCCCGAACACCGTCGGCTTCGCGGCCGTCGCCGTCGTCGCCACGGTCACCGTCGGCACCCTCGTCGCCCTGCTGCTGGCTCGTCTGGGCACGGTGTGGCGCACCATCGTCTCCAGCTGCATCATGGTCGCCTGGGCGATGCCCGCCGTGACCGGCACCTATGTGTGGACCTGGATCTTCGACGCCGATCGCGGCGTCTTCAACGCCCTGCTCCAGCAGTGGGGGCTCATCGACGGCCCGGTCAACTGGTTCACCAACCAGTGGGCGTTCTACGCCATCGTGCTCCTGAACATCGTGCACCACGGCTTCCCGTTCGTCGCGGTCACCGTGCTCGCGGGCCTCCTCGGAGTCTCGAAGGAGATGCTGGAGGCCGCCGAGCTCGACGGCGCAGGGGCGTGGCGTCGCTTCTGGAAGATCATCTTCCCCACTCTGAAGCCCGTGTTCTCGGTCGTGATCATCCTGTCGACGATCTGGGACTTCAAGGTCTTCGCGCAGGTGTATCTGATGCCGGGGGGCAACGGCGGCAACCGCTCCGTGCTCAACCTCGGCGTGTGGTCCTACGTCGAGTCGTTCGGACAGAACCGCTACGGGTTCGGCTCCGCTCTCGCCGTGCTCCTCACGCTCGTGCTGCTGGCGATCACGGTCGTGTATGTCCGCGCCCTCATGAAGGAGGACGAGCTGTGAAACCCCGCAATCGCGTCCTGTCCCGCATCGGACTCGGCGTCGGCGTCGCCGCCGTCCTGCTCTTCACCCTCTTCCCGGTGTACTGGATGCTCTCCAGCGCCTTCGACAAGAAGGCGTCCAGCGGCGGCCAGTCGCTGCTTCCCCAGGAGCCGTCGCTCGACAACTTCGCCTTCGTGCTCACGGAGGGCGGCTTCGGCACCTTCCTGCGCAACTCCCTCGTCGTCGCGCTCGTGACCGTGCTGGTGAGCGCGCTGGTGTGCCTCCTCGCCGCCGTCGCCGTGGCGCGCTTCCGTTTCAAGTTCCGCACCTCGATCCTGCTGATGATCCTCGTCGTCCAGATGGTGCCGCTCGAGGCGCTCGTGATCCCGCTGTTCCTGCAGGTCAAGAGCCTGGGCCTGCTCAACAGCATCCTCGGACTCATGGTCGTGTACGTCGCGCTCTCGCTCGCCTTCGGGATCTGGATGCTGCGAGGCTTCGTCCAGGCCGTCCCGGTGGAGCTCGAGGAGGCGGCCTACATCGACGGCGCGAGCTGGTGGCGGATGTTCCGCTCCGTGCTGCTTCCCCTCGTCATGCCAGGGCTCGTCGCGACGAGCGTGTTCAGCTTCATCACCGCCTGGAACGAGTTCATCTTCGCGATGACGATGCTCGGCGGGGCGAAGGACCAGTACACGGTCGCGATCGGCCTGAAGTCGTTCTTCGGCGAGCACGCCAACGACTGGGGCAGCATCATGGCCGCCTCGACGATCATCACGGTTCCCGTCATGATCTTCTTCGTGATCGTGCAGCGTCGCCTGTCCAGCGGCCTGGTCGCGGGGGCGGTGAAGGGATGAGCGACGACCTCGAACGCCTCGCGAACGGCGTGCTCTGGCCCGGCTTCTTCGGGACCACTGCACCCGACTGGCTTCGCGACGAGCTGGAGCGCGGTCTCGCCGGCGTCGTGTACTTCGGGCAGAACATGGGCCCAGGGGTCCCTGCGCTGAGCGCTGAGCTCCGCGCGGCCAACCCTGCCGTCCTCATCGGCATCGACGAGGAGGGCGGCAGCGTCACTCGGATCGAGGCCGCGACCGGTTCCACCATCCCCGGGGCGGCGCAGCTCGGCGCGCTCGACGACGTCGACGCGACCCGTGCGACCGGTGCGGAGCTCGCGCGCCGTGTCCGGCAGATCGGCGCCGACGTCGTCATCGGCCCCGTCGCCGACGTCAACACCGATCCACGCAACCCCGTGATCGGGGTTCGTGCGTTCGGCGCCGACGCCGATCTCGTCTCTCGGCATGTCGCCGCGGAGGTCGAGGGCATCCAGGGCGGAGGCGTCGCCGCCTGCGTCAAGC
This sequence comes from Microbacterium sp. S308A+, assembly GCF_049800815.1. Taxonomy (NCBI): domain Bacteria; kingdom Bacillati; phylum Actinomycetota; class Actinomycetes; order Micrococcales; family Microbacteriaceae; genus Microbacterium; species Microbacterium sp. S308A+. The sequence continues at coordinate 329,870 of NZ_JBNAFT010000002.1, forward strand.
ATTTCCCCGGGCACGGCGACACTCATCTGGACTCCCATCACGACCTCCCGACGGTGGACCTCGATCCCGAGGAGTTCGCGCGTGTGCACCTTGCTCCCTTCCGCGCGGCGATCGCCGCCGGCGCGGACTCCGTGATGACGGCGCACATCGTCGTCCCCGCCTGGGGCGAGGAGCCCGCCACGCTCAACCCCCGCGTTCTGGGCATGCTCCGCACCGAGGGCTTCGACGGCGTGATCATCACGGACGCCCTCGACATGGCCGCTGTCCGTGAGTCGGTCGGCATCGGCGGTGGGGCCGTGCGCGCCCTCGCCGCCGGCGCAGACCTGCTCTGTATCGGAAACCCGACGAACCCGGGCGACGCGGCGCTCCCCGACCAGGACGAGCACGACTTCCACGCGGCGCGCGACGCGATCGTCGACGCTCTGCGCGACGGGTCGCTCTCTCGCGAACGGGTGGCGGAGGCGGGTGCGCGGGTCTCGCGCCTCGCCGCGAAGCTCCGTGCCGAAGCCGGCGGAGGGGGCGGCGGTGACGACTATGACGCGGTCGCCATCGTGCGTCGTGCGGTCACGGTCCGCGGTGATCTCGGTGCCCCCGCCCCCGCGCTCGCCGTGATCGACGCTCGTCGGCGTTCGTCTCTGGCCGTCGACAGCGCGGCGTCGTACGTCTCGGCGACCCTGGCCGAGGGCGGGCCGATACACCGCCTCGACCCGGCGCGGGCGACCGCGCCGGAGCGCGCCCAGATGCTTCGTGACGTCGTCGCCGCCGCCGAGGCGGACGGGGCCCGGGTGACTGTGCTCGTGGACCGGATCGACACCGACGAGGGCCAGCGTGTGCTGCTCGCCGAGGTGGCCGAGGCCGTCCCGACCGCCGCCGTGGTGAACGTGGGGCTTCCCGCGGCGAGCGTCCCCATGGCGCTCGCCGTCGTCGAGGTGGGAGCGGCGAGCCGCATCGGCGCCGCCGCGGCACGCGAGAGGCTGGTCGGCGCGCCCCGGTGACGGACGTGTCGCGCGCGGAACGGGAACGGAGCGTGGACGTGGATGTGATCGCCGCCCTCCGCGGCGCGCTGCCCGGCCTGAGCGCGGCCGAGACGAAGGTGGCCGAGCGCATCCTCGCGGATCCGACGCTCGTGGTCGATCTCGCGATCACCGATCTCGCACGACTGTGCGGGACCTCCCTCTCCACGGTCGCCCGCTTCGCGCAGACGCTCGGCTTCTCGGGCTACCGCGAGCTGCGGGTGGAGTTCGCGCGTGCCGTCGCGGTGGCCCAGGCGGAGCACGAGAGGTTCGGGCTGGACGACACGCTGATCGACCTCCGCGACGACATCGAGACGGTCGCCGCGAAGATCGGCGCGCACGAGATCGGTGCGATCGAGCAGACCGTGCTCGCGGTCGACTTCGCGATGGTCGAACACGTCGCTGCCGCGATCGCGCGCGCCCCGCGGATACAGCTGTTCGGGCACGGCGCTTCGTCGCTCACCGCCCAGGACATGCAGTTCAAGCTCGCCCGCATCGGCTATGCGGCCACCCACTCCGGTGACCCGCATGTGGCCGTCGCCGGCGCGGCGCTGCTGGTAGAGGGCGACGTGGCGATCGCGATCTCGCACAGCGGGGAGACCGCGGAGACTCGGCGGTCGGCCGAGGTCGCCCGTGCCGCGGGCGCGCTGACCGTCGCGCTCACGAACGCCCCGAACTCTCCGCTTGACCGGGTCTGCGAGGTCGCCCTGCACACCAAGGCCAAGGAGGCGCCGCTGCGCATGGCGGCGATGTCGAGCCGCATCGCCCAGCTGGCTTTGCTCGACGTCCTCTTCGTGCGCGTCGTCCAGCATCGTGGCGAGTCCGTGAACGAGCCGCTCCGGGCGACCAGACGCGCCGTCATCGGTCGCTGACGCCTCCGGGCGCCGGCCGTTCTCAGTCGACGTGGTCGCGGGTGGTCGCCAGGGCACGGGCCGCGAGGCGATGGGCGCGGGCGAGGCATCCCGCGAGGGAGAGCTCGGCCAGCACGCCGGCGAGGAATCCCGCGGCGAAGGCGTCGCCCCCGCCGATCGTCTCGACGACGGGCGTCTCGACGGCCGCCGCCTCTGTCCGTTCCTGTCCGTCGAAGGCCACCGCGCCGTCGTCACGCGTGACGACGAGATGGCGGGGCGCGGAGAACATCTCCCTGAGACGATCCGGGTCGCCGGTCCCCAGGAGCTGTTCCGCGTCGGCGGCGCTGCACTGGACGATGTCCGCTGTGGCCATGTACCGGCCGAGCACGGCGCGAGCCTCGTCTCGTCGCCCGTGCCAGAGAGCAGGACGCCAGTTCAGGTCGAAGCTCAGGCGCCAGGCGCGGTCGGCGGCGAAGAGGACGTCCTGCGCCGCGCGCGCACCGGGGGAGAGCGCGGGAGTGATCCCCGTCGTGTGGACGAGCGCCGCCTCGGAGAGCACGCGTGCCGCCGCTGGCGCGCGGAGCGACTCGGGCGAGAGGGCCGTGGCCGCCGAGCCCGCCCGGTAGTAGTGCATCAGGCCGTCGACGGAGCCGTCCTTGCGCGCCGTGAGCTCCTTGACGTAGAGGCCGGTCGGCGCCGTGGCGTCCCTCTCCACGGCGGTGGCGTCGACCCCGTGGGTCTCGAGCTCAGCGAGGAGGAAGCGGCCGAAGCCGTCGTCGCCGACCCGCGACACGACGGCCGCGCGGGTGCCCGCCGTGGCCAGGGCGATCGCGACGTTCCACTCGGCTCCGGCGAGCGAGCGGTGGAAGGCGCGGCAGTTCTCGAGGGGGCCGGCCGTCGTCGGGACGAGCGCGATCAGGCCCTCCCCGAAGCAGGCGACCAGAGGAGTGTCGGGCACGTGGCGACCCTATCGGATCGTGGCCGTGGTCTGCCTGGGGCACGGATATACCCCACCGAAGAGGGAAGGTCAAGGATCGTGCTGGACATGTCCTGAAATCGGACGTATAGTTGATCGTTGCGCCTCGCTCCTCCCTGCCCTCATATGGTGGTCGGCAGTCGCCGCACGTCCCGCTTTCGCCGCGGTGGCCTTCCGTGCGGTCCGTGGGAAGGGGTGCACTCCACCTGACGACTGAGGAATCGAGACGCCCTTCGGGGCTCACGGAGGTTATTCCCTTGGCTGCTGCTCGCAACGCATCCACTTCCACCACCACCAAGAACGGACGCGGCGCATCCCGTCTCTCGTTCGCCAAGATCTCCGACACGCTGACGGTCCCCGACCTGCTCGCGCTGCAGACCGAGTCCTTCGACTGGCTCGTGGGCAACGAGGCGTGGAAGGCGCGCGTCGCCGAGGCCAAGAAGGTCGGCCGCAAGGACGTCTCCGACGTGAGCGGTCTCGAGGAGATCTTCGAGGAGATCTCTCCGATCGAGGACCTCAGCGAGACGATGCAGCTCTCGTTCACGAACCCGTACCTCGAGCCCGAGAAGTACTCGATCGAGGAGTGCAAGGAGCGTGGCAAGACCTACGCCGCGCCGCTGTACGTCGAGGCCGAGTTCATGAACCACCAGACCGGCGAGATCAAGACGCAGACGGTCTTCATGGGCGACTTCCCCCTGCAGACCGGCAAGGGCACCTTCATCATCAACGGCACCGAGCGCGTCGTCGTCTCGCAGCTGGTCCGTTCGCCGGGCGTCTACTTCGACAAGACGCCGGACAAGACCAGCGACAAGGACATCGTCTCGGCCCGTGTGATCCCCAGCCGTGGCGCCTGGCTCGAGTTCGAGATCGACAAGCGCGACCAGGTGGGCGTGCGCATCGACCGCAAGCGCAAGCAGTCGGTCACCGTCTTCCTCAAGGCGCTGGGCATGACCAGCGAGGAGATCCTGGCAGAGTTCGCCGGATTCCCCTCGATCGAGGAGACGCTGGCGAAGGACACGATCCTCACCAAGGAGGACGCGCTCCGCGACATCTACCGCAAGCTCCGTCCGGGCGAGCAGGTCGCCGCGGAGGCCGCCCGCGCGCTGCTGGACAACTTCTACTTCAACCCGAAGCGCTACGACCTCGCCAAGGTGGGTCGTTACAAGATCAACCAGAAGCTGGGCCTCGACCAGCCGCTCACCGACTCGGTGCTGACGGTCAAGGACATCGTCGAGACCATCAAGTACCTCGTCCGCGTCCACGCGGGCGTGGAGACCTTCGAGGGCGTCCGCGGCGGCAAGACGACGGAGATCCGACTTGCCGTCGACGACATCGACAACTTCGGCAACCGTCGCATCCGCGCGGTCGGCGAGCTCATCCAGAACCAGGTCCGCACCGGTCTCTCGCGCATGGAGCGTGTGGTCCGCGAGCGCATGACCACGCAGGACATCGAAGCGATCACGCCGCAGACGCTGATCAACGTCCGCCCCGTCGTCGCCGCGATCAAGGAGTTCTTCGGAACCTCGCAGCTGTCGCAGTTCATGGACCAGAACAACCCGCTCGCGGGTCTGACCCACAAGCGCCGCCTCTCGGCTCTCGGCCCCGGCGGCCTGTCCCGCGACCGCGCCGGCGTCGAGGTGCGCGACGTCCACCCCTCGCACTACGGCCGCATGTGCCCGATCGAGACGCCGGAAGGCCCGAACATCGGTCTGATCGGGTCGCTCGCGACCTTCGCGCGGATCAACTCCTTCGGGTTCATCGAGACCCCGTACCGCCGCGTCATCGACGGTGCGGTCACCGACCAGATCGACTACCTCACCGCCGCGGAGGAGACCGACTTCAACATCGCGCAGGCCAACGCGCCGCTGGATGCGAAGGGCCGCTTCACCGAGGAGCACGTGCTCGCTCGTCCCAAGGGCGGCAGCGGCGAGGTCGACCTGTTCCTGCCCGAGGAGATCGGCTACATCGACGTCTCGCCGCGCCAGATGGTTTCGGTGGCGACCTCTCTCGTGCCGTTCCTCGAGCACGACGACGCCCAGCGTGCGCTCATGGGCGCGAACATGCAGCGTCAGGCCGTGCCGCTGCTCCGCAGCGAGTCGCCGTTCGTCGGCACGGGCATGGAGGGCTACGCCGCGGTCGACGCCGGTGACGTGATCACCGCCGCCAAGGCCGGTGTCGTCAGCGAGGTCTCGGCCGACCGCGTCGTGGTCATGCTCGACGAGGGCGGCACGCAGGAGTACTACCTGCGCAAGTTCGACCGCTCGAACCACGGCACCAGCTACAACCAGAAGGTCGTCGTCAACGCCGGGGACCGCGTGGAGGTCGGCGAGGTCATCGCCGACGGTCCCGCGACCGAGAACGGCGAGCTCGCGCTCGGCAAGAACCTCCTCGTCGCGTTCATGACGTGGGAAGGCCACAACTTCGAGGACGCGATCATCCTCAGTCAGGACCTGGTGAAGGACGACACCCTCTCCTCGATCCACATCGAGGAGTACGAGGTCGACGCGCGCGACACGAAGCTCGGCAAGGAGGAGATCACCCGCGATCTCCCCAACGTCAGCCCCGAGCTGCTGAAGGACCTCGACGAGCGCGGCATCATCCGCATCGGCGCCGAGGTCCGTCCCGGCGACATCCTCGTGGGCAAGGTCACGCCGAAGGGCGAGACCGAGCTCAGCGCCGAGGAGCGCCTGCTCCGTGCGATCTTCAACGAGAAGAGCCGCGAGGTGCGCGACACCTCCCTCAAGGTGCCGCACGGCGAGCAGGGGACCGTCATCGCGGTCAAGGAGTTCAACGCCGAGGACGGTGACGACGAGCTCGGCTCCGGCGTCAACCGCCGCGTCGTGGTCTTCATCGCTCAGAAGCGCAAGATCACCGAGGGTGACAAGCTTGCCGGCCGTCACGGCAACAAGGGCGTCATCGCCAAGATCCTGCCGGTCGAGGACATGCCGTTCCTCGCCGACGGAACGCCGGTGGACGTCATCCTCAACCCGCTCGGCATCCCGGGCCGGATGAACTTCGGCCAGGTGCTCGAGACGCACCTCGGCTGGATCGCCAAGCAGGGCTGGAAGATCGAGGGCAACCCCGAGTGGGCCGTGCGCCTGCCCGAGGAAGCCTACGATGTCGCACCCGGCACCAAGGTCGCCACCCCGGTGTTCGACGGTGCGAGCGAGGAGGAGATCTCAGGGCTCCTCGACGTCACGCTCCCGACCCGCGACGGCGAGCGCCTGATCGACTCGAGTGGCAAGACCACGCTGTTCGACGGTCGCTCCGGCGAGCCGTTCCCTGGTCAGATCTCGGTGGGCTACATGTACATCCTGAAGCTCCACCACCTCGTGGACGACAAGATCCACGCACGCTCGACGGGCCCCTACTCGATGATCACCCAGCAGCCGCTCGGCGGTAAGGCTCAGTTCGGTGGCCAGCGCTTCGGTGAGATGGAGGTGTGGGCGCTCGAGGCCTACGGTGCCGCGTACGCGCTGCAGGAGCTCCTGACGATCAAGTCCGACGACATCCTCGGCCGCGTCAAGGTCTACGAGGCGATCGTCAAGGGCGAGAACATCCAGGAGCCGGGCATCCCCGAGTCGTTCAAGGTGCTCATGAAGGAGATGCAGTCGCTCTGCCTGAACGTCGAGGTGCTCTCGGCCGACGGCACGGCGGTCAACCTCCGCGACACCGACGACGAGGCGTTCCGGGCTGCGGAGGAGCTGGGGATCAACATCTCCAGCCGCTTCGAGTCCGCCTCGATCGACGAGATCTAAGCCAGAACCGATATCGGATCTTTTACACAGGAGAATCAGTGCTCGACGCAACGACTTTCGATGAGCTTCGCATCGGTCTGGCCACCGCAGACGACATCCGCCGGTGGTCTTACGGCGAGGTCAAGAAGCCCGAGACCATCAACTACCGCACGCTGAAGCCGGAGAAGGACGGCCTCTTCGGCGAGCAGATCTTCGGCCCCAGCCGCGACTGGGAGTGCGCCTGTGGCAAGTACAAGCGCGTCCGCTTCAAGGGCATCGTGTGCGAGCGATGCGGCGTGGAGGTCACCAAGAGCTCCGTTCGTCGTGAGCGCATGGGCCACATCGAGCTCGCCGCGCCCGTGACGCACATCTGGTACTTCAAGGGTGTGCCCTCTCGCCTCGGATACCTGCTCGACATGGCGCCGAAGGACCTGGAGAAGGTCATCTACTTCGCCGCCTACATGGTGATCTCGGTCGACGAGGACGCTCGTCATCGCGACCTCGCCACGCAGGAGAACAACATCCGTCTCGAGCTGAAGACGCTCGGCGACCGCCGCGACGCCAAGATCGCGGAGCGTCTGGCCAAGCTGGAGGAGGAGCTCGCCGCTCTCGAGGCGGAGGGCGCCAAGGCCGACGCCAAGAAGAAGGTCAAGGACGCCGCCGAGAAGGAGATGGCGCAGCTGCGCAAGGGCGCCGACGAGGCGATCCTCAAGCTCGAGCGTGTGTGGGAGGACTTCCGCACGCTCGAGGTGGGCGCGCTCCGTCCGGAGGACGACGTCTTCCACGAGCTGCAGGACCGTTTCGGCCAGTACTTCGAGGCGCACATGGGTGCCGAGGCGATCCAGAAGCGCCTGGCCGCCTTCGACCTGGCGGCGGAGGCCGACAAGCTGCACCTCCAGATCTCGGAGGGCAAGGGCCAGCGCAAGATCCGTGCGATCAAGCGCCTGAAGGTCGTCAACTCGTTCCTGGAGACGGGGATGAGCCCGGCCTCGATGGTCCTCGACGTCGTCCCGGTGATCCCGCCGGAGCTGCGTCCGATGGTGCAGCTGGACGGTGGCCGCTTCGCGACCTCCGATCTGAACGACCTGTACCGTCGCGTGATCAACCGCAACAACCGTCTGCGTCGCCTGATCGATCTCGGTGCCCCCGAGATCATCGTGAACAACGAGAAGCGGATGCTGCAGGAGGCCGTCGACGCGCTGTTCGACAACGGCCGTCGCGGTCGCCCCGTCACGGGCACCGGAAACCGCGCCCTGAAGTCCCTGAGCGACATGCTCAAGGGCAAGCAGGGTCGTTTCCGTCAGAACCTGCTCGGCAAGCGCGTGGACTACTCGGGACGTTCGGTGATCGTCGTGGGCCCGCAGCTCAAGCTGCACCAGTGCGGCCTGCCCAAGCAGATGGCCCTGGAGCTGTTCAAGCCTTTCGTGATCAAGCGCCTGATCGACCTCGGTCACTCGCAGAACATCAAGGCCGCCAAGCGTGCCGTCGAGCGTACCCGCGCCGAGGTGTGGGACGTGCTCGAGGAGATCATCCGCGAGCGCCCCGTGCTGCTCAACCGTGCTCCCACGCTGCACCGTCTCGGCATCCAGGCCTTCGAGCCGCAGCTGGTCGAGGGCAAGGCCATCCAGCTGCACCCGCTCGTCTGCGCCGCGTTCAACGCGGACTTCGACGGTGACCAGATGGCCGTGCACCTGCCGCTGTCGGTCGAGGCCCAGGCCGAGGCTCGCGTGCTGATGCTCGCGTCGAACAACATCCTCAAGCCGTCGGACGGCCGTCCGGTGACTCTGCCCTCGCAGGACATGATCATCGGCCTGCACCACCTGACCACGGTCAGGGAGGGCGCCACGGGCGAGGGACGCGCGTTCGGCTCGGTCTCTGAGGCGATCCTCGCGAAGGACGAGGGCACGCTCGACCTGCAGGCGAAGGTCCGGATCCGCATCCCGGGCCTGGCCTTCCTCGAGGGGGAGGCCCCGGAGGGATACGAGCGTCACGGTCTCGTCGACGCCTCGCTCGGCCAGGCGATCTTCAACGACGCGCTGCCGAAGGGCTACCCGTTCGTGCGCGAGGTCGCCGACAAGGGCAAGCTGTCTCAGATCGTCAACAAGCTGGCTGAGGAGTACCCCAAGGTCGAGACGGCGGCGACGCTGGACCGCATCAAGGACGCCGGCTTCTACTGGGCCACGCGTTCGGGCGTGACGGTCGCGCTGAGCGACATCCTCACCCCGCCGAACAAGGCCGAGATCGTCGCGGGCTACGAGAAGCAGGCGGCGAAGGTCCAGGCGCAGTACGAGAAGGGCCTCACGACCGACGCCGAGCGTCGTCAGGAGCTCATCAAGATCTGGACCGAGGCGACCGACGAGGTGCAGGCTGCGATGCGTGCGCACTTCCCGGAGGACAACACCATCAACCGCATGGTCTCCTCGGGAGCCCGTGGCAACTGGCTGCAGATCCGCAACATCGCGGGCATGCGCGGTCTGGTGAACAACCCGAAGGGCGAGATCATCCCCCGTCCGATCATCTCCTCGTACCGCGAGGGGCTGTCGGTGGCGGAGTACTTCATCGCCACGCACGGTACCCGTAAGGGTCTCGCCGACACCGCGCTCCGCACGGCGGACTCGGGGTACCTGACCCGTCGTCTGGTGGACGTCTCGCAGGACGTCATCATCCGCGAGGAGGACTGCGGCACGTCGAAGGGCCTGGAGCTGCCGATCGCGGCGCCCAACTCGGCCGGCGAGCTCGTGCGCGATGCGAACGTGGAGAACTCCGTGTTCGCGCGGACGCTTGCCTCCGACGTGGTGAACGAGGCGGGCGATGTGCTCGCGACCGCGGGCGAGGACGTCGGCGACGTGCTCATCGACAAGCTGGTCGGTGCGGGCGTGGAGACCATCAAGGTCCGCTCTGTGCTCACTTGCGACTCGGCCGTCGGCGTCTGCGCGCAGTGCTACGGCCGTTCGCTCGCGACCGGAAAGACCGTGGACATCGGCGAGGCCGTCGGCATCATCGCGGCCCAGTCGATCGGCGAGCCCGGCACCCAGCTGACGATGCGCACCTTCCACACCGGTGGGTCGGCCTCGGCGGACGACATCACCCAGGGTCTGCCCCGTGTGCAGGAGCTCTTCGAGGCGCGGACCCCGAAGGGTGCCTCCCCGATCGCCGAGGCCGACGGCCGCATCACGATCGAGGAGACCGACAAGCAGAAGAAGGTCATCCTCACGCCCGACAACGGTGACGAGCCCGTCGTCTACCCGGTGCTGAAGCGTGCGACCCTCCTCGTCGAGGACGGGCAGCATGTCACGGTGGGCCAGCCCCTGCAGGTCGGCACGCTCGACCCCAAGGAGGTCATGCGCGTCATGGGCGCCCGCGAGGTGCAGAAGTACCTCGTCGGCGGCGTGCAGGGCGTGTACCGCTCGCAGGGCGTGCCGATCCACGACAAGCACATCGAGGTCATCGTGCGCCAGATGCTGCGCAAGGTCACCGTCGTCGACCACGGCGACACGACCCTGCTCCCCGGCGAGATGGTGGACTTCCGTCGCTACCAGGACATCAACCGCGAGGCGGTGTCGTCGGGCAAGCGTCCGGCATCCGGTCGTCCCGAGCTGATGGGCATCACCAAGGCGTCGCTGGCGACGGAGTCCTGGCTGTCGGCCGCCTCCTTCCAGGAGACGACCCGCGTCCTCACGCAGGCCGCCATGGAAGGCAAGAGCGACCCGCTGGTCGGTCTCAAGGAGAACGTCATCATCGGAAAGCTCATCCCGGCCGGGACGGGGCTGCGTCGCTACCGCGACATCACGGTCGAGGCGACGGAGGAGGCCAAGAGCGAGCGCTACCCGAACCGGATCTTCGCATCCGACGGGGCGTACGCGGACGGCGACTTCGGCTACGTCGACTTCGACGCGTTCTCGACAGACGACATCACACCAGGCACCTACAACTGATCGAGAGGGGCTGAGCGGTCACGTTCGGCCCCCTCGATCGGAAGAACGGCGAAGGGCCCCGGGGAATATCCCCCGGGGCCCTTCGCCGTGTCCGGGCGGTCTGGGCGGGCGTCCGTTTTCTGCGAACGGGCAGACGCTTTGCGCAGCATTCCTGTCGGCATGGACGAGGATGACAGATCACCGGACAGACTGACGAGATGAACCCGAAGATGCACGCTCGATGAGCCTTCCCGTGCTGGTCCCGCACTCCGCGGGCAGCCCTCGCCCCCGGTCTTTTCCCGCCTACTCTCCGCGCTTGTGAAAGGAAACATACCGAGTCTTTCAGCTTCTGGTCGATTCCCCTTTCCATCGTCCGCCCTGAGAGCGCTTTCGCGTTTTATGGGGGAGATGAGCTCTTCCGACGGAGCATCGCTGCCTGGGGAGGCGATTTGGCGGGGGACCAGAAGGTGCGCGGAGAAGGTGACGCGCTGTCGCCGCGGAGAGCGGCTCGGTGAGCGTCGCGGCCTCGTTCGGGTGGCGGTCCCTCCTGGCTCCGGAGCGGTCCGTCGTGGAGGCGGAGGAGGCTCCCGGATTCGGGATGGCCAGGGTATGGATATCGAACGGGGAGTACGATTTCGTGCTCGACGGCGGTTCTCTCTACGTCGCACTGACCGTAGAGGGGTCGTTGCGCTATCGGCTCGGTGCCGAGGAATGGACGGTCGGGGCCAACGATCTCGTGGTCCTCCGAGGAGGGACGCGAGCCGTGGCCTCGTTCACGGAGCCGATCGTGGAGTTCCGGTGGCGCTTGACGTCGACGACCCTGTCGAGCCCGGCCTTCGCCCAGCTGGGCGAACGGCCGGTCGCGGTCAGCGGTCGCGCGCGCGACGCGCTGGTCTCGGTGACGAACTCGCTGCTGAACCACCGGCCCGCCGGCGCCTCCGCCGCTCTGCAGCGGTTCGGGTTCGGCGTCGAGGAGCTCATCGCGGCGGCGTTGCTCGACCGCCCCGCCTTCGACGGTTTCGAGACGGTCAACCAGGACGGTCTCCTCATCAGGGCGCAGGCGGCGATCGAGGAGAACTTCCGCGATCCGTCCTTCAATGTGGAGGCGCTCTCGGGCCTTTTGCATATCTCGGGGCCGACGCTGCACCGCCCTTACCAGAGGCTTGGCACGACGCCGAGGACGGAGCTCGAGCGCCGTCGGGTCAGAGAGGTCCTCAAGCATCTCCCCGACCGATCGGACATCAGTACGTCGGTCTTGGCGCAGACCGCCGAGTCCAGCGGATTCCGTTCGACCAGGCAGCTGCAGCGGGCGCTGAGGAGATTCCGCGAGGCGCAGGACGCCGTTTCACGGGAGCGACGGACGGGGCGACCGAAGACGTCTTCTGGACGATCGGTGTGCGGGCGATGCGCGATGAGGCACTCCCGGACAGCGGTCCAGGAGTGCCTCATCGTCGGGGCGTCAGGGTCGCCGGGTACCGATGCCGACGAAGAATCGGCGGGTGCCGAGACCATTGTCCGGGGCGGCGTTGAGCGTCGTGCCGTCGTTCTGGAGATAGGCACGCGCCCCGGTGTACTCGATGGTCCATCCCTGGACGTACCCGAGGGCGCCCGTCCAGGTGCTCTCCGTCCAGCTCTCCCCCCACACGTCCGCACGACGCAGATAGGTCGACGTCTGGATGGACCAGTCGAGCCGAACCACTCCGGTCGCGCCAGGGGCGAGGCTGACGGTGCCGTCCGCGTAGTACCGCCGGTAGGAGCGCCCGTTCTGCGTGTACTGCTCGCCCGTGGAGCTCGTCCACCCGGAGGCGCGCGGCACCGCGCGGACGAGGTGGGAAGGAAGGTCGAACTGGACGCGCACAGGACCGCTGAAGTGGCAGTCGGTCGGATTGCTGAACCGATAGTGGGCGAACATGACGGCGCCGTCGTCCGTGCCCGTCATGATCACCGGCGTGGAGGTCTGCGCCCCGTCGGTCGTGAGTCGGCCGTTCCAGCCTTGCGCCGAATCGCGGCGGAACTGCACGCTGTCCAGAGTGAGCGTCGACCCCGCGCATGGCACGGAAGCGGCGGCCCTCGGCGTGGCGGTCGCGGTGGCGATGACCGGGATGGTCCAGGCCGCTCCTCTCACAACGGTCCGGCGGGTAAGGAATCCCTTCCGGTCCGGCGGGCCCGAGCGTTCCTTCATCCTGATTCTCCTCTCGTCGGTGTGGACACGGACACTGTCCCAGGAGCGGCGTCCCTGGCCGCCGTGGGCCGCGAGAACGTGCAGAGAATGTCCTCGCCGCTGCCGAATTTGGGCGCAGTGACCTGGAGCGACGTAAACAGATCAGAAAACGACATCACTCCTCCGGGCGTCGTCGCACGATCGGTAAGTTTGCCTCCCTGCAAGAGAGGAGCAGCGAGGCGAGCAGATGACGCGCGACAGGGCGAACCCGAGGACGGCGACGGGCGAGCAGGCGGCCGAACGGTGCGACGACTTCGGGTGGATGCCGCGTGGTCCGATCGATCAGGCTCTGGTCGCCGACACGGTGCAGCATCCTCGGTTCGGAATCGGAAGGGCCTGGTCTCGGTTCGCCGGCTACGAGCTGGCCTCGTCCCCGGCGCTCGCCTACCTCGTGTACACCGTGGAAGGAGGGTTCGAGTTCGCGGTCGGAGGCGAGACCGTGGTGACGGACCCCGGCACGCTCCTCCTGCTCGATGGTGCGGTGCCCGTCACGACGAGGACGGTCGCGGAGACGGCGCGCTTCGTCTGGTATCTCACGCCGACCATCCTCCGCGCGGGGCGATCCCGGTTCCGCTACGGCGAGCCGGTCCGTCTGGAGAACGCTCCGCTCCGGGCGCTGTTGGCGACCACCAACTCGATTCTGAACACGGCGCCGCCCCCGGCCGGGGCGGCTCGACGACATCTGGGGATGGCCGTTGAGCACCTGGTGGCGGCCGCGCTGGACGACGCCCCGCCCGTGGATCGCCACGGCGATTCCCGCCACCGCGACGGGCTCTTCTCGGCAGCGCAGCTCACGATCGAGGAGAGCTTCCGCGACCCTTCCTTCGACCTCACCCGGCTTGCGAAGGAGCTCTCTGTCAGCATGCGTACGCTACACAGCACGTTCAGCCGGCTGGGGACCACACCGCGACGGGAGGTGGAACGGCGGCGTGTCGAGGAGGCGAGACGACTGGCCGAGGACCTCGGGCTTCGAGGCTCTGAGCTCGCCGAGCGCGCCGGGTTCTCGTCGACGAAGCGTCTCTCCCGTGCGCTGACGCGTACCGCGGGGACCCTCGCACACACGCTCCCCGACGCGTCGTCGTCCGCGGCGTCCTGAAACGTCGTCCGGCGGGATCCTCGCCGTACGCTTCGAACCCTTTCCTTGCGCCTTCGTGCCGTTTCTTTTCGTCGAGCCGTCCGCGCTCACGAAGCGGGGGAGCATGGCGGTCGGCCCGATACGTGGCCGCTGATCGCCCACACGACTCAAGGGGAGAGAAACTTGTCTGAGGAAAGCGTCATCGAAACGAGGGACATCCGTCGTCGCACGATCGTCAAGGGAGCAGCTTGGAGCGTTCCGGTCATCGCCGTCGCGGCCGCGCTGCCGTCAGCCGCGGCATCGGTTCAGGAGCTGACGCTGACGCTCGATCCCGACAGCACCTGCACCGCGATCGCCGCGAACGCGCGGGCGTCGTTCGGGGGCGCGCCGCTGGCGAACGAGCCGGTGACGGTCACCCTCTCGGGCGGGTATACGTTCGCCGGAGGCGCGGCCTCCTTCACGGGGACGACGGACGCGGACGGGAACGTCGTCGGCCTGCCGCTCATCCAGGTCCCGGCCGGCAGGGGCCCGGGAACCATCGCTGCCTCGGCGCGGGGTGCCACCAGCACCGCCGTGCCCCTCACCGCCCCCGCCACGGCGAGCTCCTACTGGCTGTATCCGGGACCGGTCGCCGCCGGGGCCGTGCCCCCGGGATCCAGGCCGCTGGTCGGCGGCTTCTTCCTCACCGGCGACGGGTGGATCATCGACGCCAACGGGAACCGTCTCCCCGCGCAGACCACTCCGATCCAGAACCCGGACGAGAACGCGGGCCGGATCCTCAGTCTCAACGGCAGCTGGCTGCTGCCCCTCCGTTTCAGCGACGGAACGATCGGCACTCTGGGAGCGGGCGGGATCATTCCGCAGCCTGTCGATGCCGTGCCGCTCTACGGTGGGTGGTTCCTGCAGGGCACCACCATCATCGAGGGGATCGGCGGGCAGACGGTCGCGACCGACATCGCCGAGAGCGGCCAGCCGCTCGCCACCGGCCCGAACTTCATCCTTCCGGTCAGGAAGACCGACGGCGAGCTCGGCTGGTGGACGAACAGCCCGGGCCCGGGCGCGGTCTACCTGACGGCGCACGCGAACGTCCCTGCCAGCGCCGAACCGTTCTTCGGCGCCTGGTTCCGCGGCGCTGACGGGAGGCTCTACGACGGCACGACCGGTCAGATCGTGAGGGTCTTCAACCCGGCGCCGACGATCACCGACGCGAAGCCGGTCGACACGGCAGGCTACGCCTTCCAGACGGGCAACGGGTGGGCTCTGCCGGTGAAGAACATGGACGGCACCTACGGATGGATCGGCGGGTCCGCCAACGGCGTCGCGTACGCCGAGGCGAACGTGGCCGCCGGATCGACCCCGGAGTACGGCGCCTGGTTCCTTCAGCCCGACCGGACCCTCTACGACGCCACGACAGGAACCGTCATCGGCAGTGAGATCAAGGAGATCGGCCAGCCCTACGACAACGGAAGCGGCTTCCTGCTGCCGGTCGAGCGCGACACCGCCTGCTGACCTCGACCGTCGCGGATCGGGGGCGCCGTCACGGTGTGGGGACACCGTGACGGCAGGCGATGCGCACACGTCGGCCGGAGCGAAGGGCCTCGGGATCCTCCGGGGCCCTTCGCTCCACCCGAGGGAACTCCGCGCGGTGTAGCCTGATCGCGTCCTCCGAAGGGAGCGCGATGAAGCCTCAGGTCGTGGTGCTCGGCGCGGCCCGCATGGACGAGATCCGGGACCGCCGCGGCCTTCTCGAAACGCCGGCGGGGGCCGGGATCGATGCCGCCGCGCTTCTTGCGCGTCGTGGCATACATTCGGCGCTCCTCGCCGCGGTGGCCGATGACGCCGACGGTCGTCGGATTCGCGCGATGCTCGCCGATCTGCGAGTCCGTCTCCTGACACTCGACGCGCCGGAGGGCACGCTCCGCCGTCGGGTCATCGTCGGAGGAGCGGAGCCGGCCATCCGTTGGGAAGGAACACCGATGCCCTGGACGGACGCGGCGGGAGAGGAACGCAGCGCGGCTGCGATCGCCGCCGCGCTGGAGGGCGTGCGTGTCGTGGTCCGTGCCGAGCCGGAGGCCTGGAGGGCGCGTGTCCCGGACGGGGTGCACGTGACGATCGATCTCGGGGGTGCCGAGCCTCGGATCCGCGGCACGGCGATGGCTCCCGAGGATCGCATGCTCGCCGACGCAGTCCTGAGCGCGGTCGGAGAGGCACCGACCGACGCCGCAGGGCGGCTCGCGCGGAGTCTCCGGCGGATCGAGACCTAGGCCGTTGCCGTGGGTACGGCTTCCGCATCTGCCGGAGCGAACGGGAAGATGCGCCCCGCAACCCGAGCGCGTCATCAGCCGCCCGGAGGCCGACGGGGAGACGGATCCGTCGATTTCCGGTGGCCGGTCCCGGCGAGTATGATGAATAATCGCGCCCCCGGTCGGCTGAGAAAGTGGGACGGGTGTGCACTGGCAAGTTGCCCGAGCGGCCAAAGGGAGCTGACTGTAAATCAGCCGCGTTATGCTTCGGGGGTTCGAATCCCTCACTTGCCACCACCGCGGGATTCCGCAGATATCTGAGGGGCCCCGACCGATCACCTGTCAGGGCCTCTCAGTCTTCTGTCCCCGTCCGGCTGTACGCGGGTTGCGCGGCATGGGCGGGACGGACACACTGGAAGCTCCGCGGCCGGGACCGGCATGGTCGGGTATCGAGAGGGGGCGCATGGACGCCATCATCTTTCTGCTGATCCTCGCGGCGGCGGTCATCGCGATCCGCGCACGGCGCACATGGCTCGTGCTCGCCAGCACGGGTGTGGCCTTTGCGGCGGCGACGGCATTGTTCCTGCATCACGCGACCGACGCTCTGGGGGTGAGTCTGTGAGCACCGTTCCTGTCGTCGATGAGATGCAAGAGGCGAGCGAGACGACGGCTCCGCGCCTCATACAGATCCTGTCGTTCTGGGCCCACGTCGGATTCATCGCCGCGTATCTCGGGATCCTCTCCACGGCGATGTTCTGGTTCCAGTTCGCGTTGGCGGAGTATCCGTGCCCGCTGTGCATCCTGCAACGCATGGCGATGATGCTCGTCGTCATCGGGCCGATCCTCGTCGTGTCGCAGACGCTGCGCGGACGGGGGAACCTGGGCATCCTCGCGACCGGTACGGGGATCTCGATCCTCGGTGCCGTGCTCGGTCTGACCATGTCCGGCCGGCAGGTGCTTCTGCACATCGCTCCCGGCGACGAGGGCTACGGCACGGCGGTGCTCGGCATGCACCTCTACACCTGGGCGCTGGTGTCGTTCCTGGTGGTGCTCGTGTTCTGTGGTGTGGTGCTCGCCGGCAGTCGCTGGCTGGTGCCGGTCGCCCCCCGCAGCCGCACGCTGCGGTTCGTCGCCTGGGCGGTGATCTGGCTGTTCGTCGCGACGATCGGGATCAACGCCGTCGTCGTCTTCGCCGAGGCCGGCTGGAACCTCTACCTCCCGGACAACCCCACCGGGTACCGACTCTTCGGCGATTGAGCCGCACCCCGGCGTGTACGGACGGCGCGGTCGACGCCGGCCACACCAGGGCAGAGTGTCTTCCCTAGACTGAGGCGCGCGGGGGCCACCGAAGAGTTGCGCAGGGAGAGCGATGTGACGAGCGGCATCGACACCGCACCGTTCGCGATCGCGCTCGGCGACGCGATCGCCGCAAGCGGCTATTCGCTCGCCGCCTTGCACCGGCGCCTCCGGGATGTCGGCAGCCCGGTGTCGGTGTCGACGCTGAGCTATTGGCGCTCCGGGGCACGCCGACCCGAGGGCGCGCAGTCCTCCGTCGCGCTCGCCGAGCTCGAGCGGATCCTCTCTCTCGAACCGGGGGCGCTCACGTCGTTGACGGGGGCGACGCGTCGACCGGGACAGGCGCCCGGCCTCGGCTCCGCCTTCAGCGACGAGTACGAGACGACCATGGCGGAGGTGCTCGCCGCGCTCGCCGCGGATCCTGCCGAGCATCTGCGCGAGCTCTCGTCGAGCACGGTGGCGTTCGTCGGCGAGGATGGCGCGTTGAGAGAGTTCAGGACGCGCTGCCTGGTGCAGGCCACGACGAGGAGCGTCCGGTCGGTCGCGGTCGCGGTTCCCGTCGAGGAAAGCGCGAAGGACGTTCCTCGGATCGTCGCGATCGGAGGTGTCCGTGTCGCGGCCCAGATCGTGCATCCCAGCCGGACCATGATCGGCGCGCGCCTCGAGCTGGACGCACCGGTCGACGCTCCTGCGACGACGGTGTTCGAGTTCGGGGTCGTCCTCCCGGAGGGGTATCCGCCCCAGTTCGCGGTCGGGCACGGCGCGCGGCGGAGGGCGTCGGAGATGGTCGTCTGGGTGCAGTTCGCGCCGGAGAGGGTGCCGGACTGGGTGGCCGAGTTCGATGAGGACGAGAACGGCGAGCGCGAACTCGCCCGGCGGAGGCCGGACGGCCCCGGCGTTCATGTCATCCGGCGACGCTTCGGCCCCGGCTACTTCGGTCTGACCTGGGGATACGACGACGAGGAGCCAGAGCGAGGCAGGTGAAGCGCCCTCAGCGCGTCCGCGACTCGCCTGCGCGACGGAGGACGTGCGCGACGAGCTCCACGCGGGAACGAGCGCCGGTCTTGCGCAGCAGGCTGGTGACGTGGACCTCGACGGTCCGAGGCGAGATGCCGAGGATGTCGCCGACCTCCTGGTTCTTCTTGCCCATGAGCAGGAGGTCCAGGATCTCCTGCTGTCGAGCGCTGAGCCCCGGCTCCACAAGGCGTTCGAGACCCCGCTCCGAGGACGCGGCGCCCGCTGCCACCACCTGCGCGGCGATCGAGGAATACGGCGATCGCGCCGCTGTCGAGAGGGGGACCGGGAGGGGAGCGTGCGGCACGCCGGCGTCCGCTCCGGTCAAGGCGTTCGCGAGCTCCTTCCCATCGAGCGCCCCCCGGACGAGCAGGCTGGAGACCTGGGCGGAGAGTCGGGGGGGGGGGGGGGGGGGGGGGGGCGCGGGGGGGGGGGGGGGGCCCCCCGGGGGGGGGGGGGGGGCCCGGGG